>NZ_CP154260.1:4316000-5753000 GCF_039545795.1 Chitinophaga niabensis
GGGTTTTCTTTCTTTTATTCCGGGCAGGCTGTACTTCCTTTTCTTCTCTTACCGTTAAACCCTCTTCTTCCACAGGGGTAAGAGGGAGCAATACGGTAAAAACACTTCCTTCGTTCACTTTACTTTCCACGGTCAACTCTCCACCATGAAGGCGCACAAATTCTTTGGTAATGGATAAACCGATGCCGCTTCCCTGATTTACCATGGAACCTGGTACTTCGTTCTGAAAGAACCTTTCAAAGATCTTTTCCTGTTTATCCCGGGGAATACCAATGCCGGTATCTTTCACCTTTATCCTTAATACCTTCTCTTCAGCAGATACCATTACCGTTACAGCGCCTCCAAGGGGCGTAAACTTAAATGCATTGCTCAGGAGATTGAACATGATCCGTTCCAGCTTCTCCTGGTCGAAGCTGGTGAACAGTAGTTCCAGGCTGGTTTCAAAAGAGAAACTGATCCGTTTGTTCTCCGCAATGTCTGTGAAAGACCAGGACAGTTCTTTCAGGAAGCGGATAATATCCGCGGTTGTTCTGTTCAGGCGCAGTTCCTGCTCTTCCAGCTTCCGGAAGTCCAGCAACTGGTTCACCATATTCAGTAAGCGCCTGGCATTCCGGTGGATCAGCTGGAACTGTTTCTTTTCCTCCGGCTGGCCGGTTTGCCCGATCAGTTTTTCTACGGGGGTAATGATCAGGGATAAAGGGGTTCTGAACTCATGGCTTACATTGGTAAAGAACTTTATCTTCATCATATCCAGTTCATGCAGCCGATGGGCTTCCTGCCGTTCCTGTTCCATCTGGAACTTCATCTTTGCCCGGCGCAGGATCATTTTCCTGCCGAAGATCAGCGCGGCAATAATGATCAATATATAAGCCCCCCATGCAAAGGGGGTTAACCAGAAAGGCGGCAGGATGTGGATGGTTAAAGCCAGGGGCTTATCACCCCATTTACCGTCTTCATTACTGGCTTTTACGAACAGGGTATACTCACCGGGATTGAGGTTGGTAAAAGTGGCTTTGCGGTCTTTTGCATCTGTAGTTAGCCATTCGTCACTAAAGCCTTTCAGCTGATACGCATATTTTATTTTACTGGCATTGAGATATTCCAGCGCGGCGAATTCTATGGAGAATACATGCTGGTTGTATTTCAGGCTAAGCTCCTTTGCTTCTGTAACAGATTGCCTGAGTACCGTTCTGCCATTATACTTCTCTCCTATTTTAACGGGTGTATTAAAGATCTGCAAACCTGTTAACACCAGTTGCGGCACCGCTTTGTTCTCTTTAAGCCCTGAAGGCTGAAAACCGTTAAAGCCATTGGCGCCACCAAAGAATAATTCTCCACCCTTTGTTTTCAGGGCGGCATTTTCATTGAACTGGCTGCCTTGTAATCCGTCTGCCTCATCATAGTTTTTGCATTGGATACCCGAAGCTGTAACGATAATATTGGATAACCCATTCGGCGTGCTCAGCCAGAGGTGATGATCGTTATCTTCCAGCAGGGTAAGGATGGTATTATCCGGCAGGCCATCTTCCACACGGTAGGTTTTGAATGTACGTTTAGCCGGATCAAATACATTGAGGCCATCCCTGGTAGCGATCCAGATCAATCCCCTGCTGTCCTGCAAAATATCGATCACAATATTATGGCTCAGGCTTTGGGGGTTGTTGTCTATATGTTCATAATGGCGGAAAAGGCCTGTACGTTTATCGAGGATGTCAATCCCTACAGCTGTGCCTACCCAGATATTACCGCTTTTATCTTCCATAATGGAAGAGATGTAATTCGACTGGCTGGCCGGGGGTTTGTAGCGGATGAACTTATTTTCTTTCCTGTCAAACAGTGTCAGTCCTTCAGATAATGTACCGATCCATAAACGTTGCTGACTATCTTCAAAGATCTCCCATACCCTGTCGTCCGCCAGGCTGTAGGGATTTTTTTCATCGTGTTTATAATTGATGAATTTCTTTCCATCGAAGCAGTCCAGCCCGCCATAGTATGTACCGATCCAAAGCTTATCTTCTTTATCGATGCATAAACTAACGATCACATTATTAGAAAGAGTGTTGGGCCCGCCGTGGAGATATTGCCTGGAAGTACCTTTTGCCCGGTCGTAGTAAATAAGCCCACCGCCGTTGGTACCGATCCAGAGATTGCCTTTTTTATCTTCCACAAAACGGTTCACATCATTGTATACAAAATTACCGGGATGCTGATATAGCGGGAACTTCAGATTGCTTTCATGGAAATAGTTGACCCCTTTTTTAAACGTGCCCAGCCATATAATACCGCTATTATCTTTATAGATGGTGTTCACGCTGTTCTGGCGCAGGCTTTTTGGATCATTTTCGTTATTCAAGATATACCTGGCCGTGAAATTCTTTTTATCGATCAGGTTAATACCGCCGTGATCCGTGGCCACCCAGATATTCCCTTTATCGTCCTGCGTAATGCCATTAATGATATCATTATTCAGGCGCAGCTTCGCTCCATCCTTTCTTATTGGCAGCAAGCTGCCTGTTCTTGTATTATAATAATAAACACCTTTGATCTTACCATTTGAATAGATCCAGAGGTCATTGTCTGCATCCGCGAAAAGTTTGTAATCCGTATTGGGTTCGTACTGCTGTAATACCTTTGTTTGGCTGATCAGCCTGTAAGCCGTATCCCGCTTCTCCAGGATACCTTCCGCATAAGCGATCCAGATGAAACCTGCATGGTCCGGTGTTAAGGCAGTGATATTACCAGGGTTCCTGTAAAAAGTGCTGTTATGCTGGTTATCATATTTGTAAAGCCCGGTGCCCGGCAATACAAACCAGAAATGCCCTCTTCCATCCGGCACGATGGCTGTGAAGTTTTCTTCTTTAATGTTCAGGTAGTCCTGCAGGCGTGCGGTGAATTTTTCCGTGCGGGGGTTGAAAACATTCCAGCCGTTAGGGGTTTGTACCCACAGTGCATGATGCGGGCCGGGTACGATCTGGCTGATGAAGTCGTCATTGATGGTAGTAGAGTCTCCTGCTTTGTGTTTGAATACCTTAAAGCTGTAACCATCGTACCTGTTGAGACCAGACATGGTACCGAACCATACAAAGCCCTTTTCGTCTTTCGCGATGGTGTTCACCTGGTTATTAGACAGGCCGTTCCTGCTATCAATGGCATCAAACGACTGAGCCGGAAGGATAAGCGGGCTGCAGAGGATACTTACCAGCAGAATGACCTTTTTCAACATGGAATATTATTAGTGACTATGCCAATTTAAGGTATTAATCAGACTTATGGTAACCCTGGGTGGAACAAAGTGGCCGTTCATGCCGGTGAATAACCGTTTCCAACCTACCAACAACAACATAGGGTATCAGGCAATTTTGTATTTTTAATACATGAAGCTAATATCCATAATTGTTCCGGCCGGCGGGGCATTATCCAACATAGAATTTCCCCGCCAGGTATTTACGGAGATCAATGATCACCTGGCCAGCCAGGGAAAGGCTCCCATATTTAAGATCCAGTTTGTAGGTACGGCAAAGTCCATTCAGTTAAATGATGGGCTCTTCACCATCCAAACACACTTTACCATCAAAGAAGCAAAGAAAAGCGATCTGATCATTATCCCGGCGGTGCATGGCGATATGTCTGAATCAGTGAAAAATAATCTTGAACTGATCGAATGGATGAAGGATCAATATAACAAAGGAGCTGAGCTGGCCAGCCTCTGTGTAGGCGCCTTTTTATTAGCGGCTACAGGACTATTGAACGGAAAGAAATGCGTAACACACTGGAAGGCTGCCAACAAATTCAGGAGCATGTACCCGGATGTAAACCTGGTAGTAGATAAGATCATTACAGATGAAGCGGGCATCTATTCCAGCAGCGGCGGTATTTCATTCCTGAACCTGATCGTATACCTGGTTGAAAAATATGCAGGAAAAGATACCGCCATCTATTGTGCAAAATTCTTCCAGGTGGATGCAGACCGGCATACCCAATCCGTATTCAGTATTTTCCAGGGCCAGAAAGATCATAACGATGAACCCGTGAAACAGGCACAGAACTATATAGAGAATAATTTCCAGCAGAAAATAACAGTGGACCAGTTAGCGGGTATGCTGGCTGTTGGAAAGAGAAGCCTTGAAAGGAGATTTAAAAAAGCAACCGCTAATACGCTTAATGAATACACGCAAAGGGTGAAAATTGAAGCTGCTAAGAAACACCTGGAAATGAGCAGCAAAAAGATCAATGATATTATGTATGAAGTGGGTTACTCAGATACCAAAACTTTCAGAACTTCTTTCAAAATGGTAACCGGACTGCTGCCCAAAGAATACCGGAGTAAATATAACAGGGTGCATCAGATGTGATCACCACTTTCTTCAAAAGTACAGCGGCCCGGGTTATCTTATTCCAGGATCAGCCTGATCTCATTATTCTTTTTCATGTCCGTACTAAGGCGCAGGGTCTTGCTTTTAGTTCCATACCGGATGCGCAGCTCTGCTGTATTTGGAGGGATAGACCCGAGATTATCTGCTGTAAATAAAAGCGTATTTTCTCCCGGTTGTAGTTTAATGGGGATCTTTTGCAGGGTATTCTTTACAGGAAAACCAGTCATGATCCATTGCCCGTTCAGGCGCAGGGAAATACTATCGCCATCTTCTTTTGCACTATCCCACAGCTCCAGTATAATATTCGCGGTATCTACTTTTATATTGGCGAGGGGAATGGATTCTCTTTGGGCGCTTTGTTTATAATAGATATCCGCTACCACAAAAGTAGCAAAGGCATTGGAACGGTGGCTGAAGTCAAAACTGTATTCCTTCTCCCCGATCTTCGTGTACAGGTTTCCGGTATTGGGTGGAAGGCGGCCATAATTATCGGCAAAGAATACAAAGAGGTTCCGGCCGGTATCCAGTTGTATCTGCTGACGCCGGTTCTGGTCATTTATTTCCTGCCGGCTAAAGATCGTTCTGTTGTTATGCAACAGGGTAACGGTATCCTTATCATATTTCTCCTGGTCCTCCACCTGCATGGTGATAACACTATCTGAAGAGAAGATACGGTCATAGATGCCGTAGTAGATCTCGGAAGTTTGTATACCCAGTATCCTCCGTACGGAAGAATCAGCCAGGGGTTGGTTATTGATCTTTTTGAGAGTAATGGAATCATGATACAGGAAATTCCGCAACATCACTTTGGTGTTCACGAAGATCTCATCATCATCATATAATCCGCGCATCCAGATGCCAAAACCATCTATCCACATCCTGTTCAGCGTGAGCTTTGTATTATGGAAATCCAGGGTGCCATTCAGGTACCACATCCAGATCCCCAGCTTGAAAGGGGATTGCTGCAAAGGATATTTAGCACGGCCGATGCCCAGCTGATGATCATTTTTCTTTGCCAGCAGTACTTCGTAAATACCAGTGAATGATCCGTATTGCAATTTGATCTTTGCAGGATAGAGCACACCCTGTTCCGGAACGCCTATCTGGAAATCAAGGATGATGGCGGGGATATGGGGCCAGGGCTTACTGCTCATCTGCCAGGTACCAGTCCATTTATCAGCCTGTGCCTTTACAGTGCCGGTTAACAACATAAGCCATATGAGCAGTTTCCAGTTCAATGCTGAAAATTAATGATTTATATTTACTTCCCGAAACATATCAATAACATGCGACTTATCCATATCTTTTTCCCGGCAGTGATGATCATTACCCTATCTGCCGGCCTCACTCCTTCCAAAGGCCACAATTCCCTGTTTACTGTTGGCATCGGCGCAGGGCTGATCGGTGGTCTTTATGATGGCATCTATCCTTATAAGTCACTGAAGGCACATGGTGATTTTGGGCTGGGGGCACCGGATAAACTGGATGGAGAGATTGTTGTATTCAAAGGAAAGATCTATCAGACGCAACATAGCGGTAAAACTTTTATCGTGGATGATAAGGCGCTCACACCTTTCGCCATGGTGAACTTCTTTCATCCGGACAAAAAGATCACTCCCCCTCAGCCTATGGATAAAGCCATACTCTTTCAGTACCTGGATAGTGTGTTGAGCAATGTCAATGGTATGTATGCGATCCATATAAGTGGGAAATTCAGTTACCTCAAAACGAGGGCTTTCCCTCCCGTTAAAGCACATCAGCATACACCATTAGCAGATATGCTGCCCCTGCAGCAATTCTTTGAATTTAAGGATTGCCAGGGAGACCTTATTGGATACCGCCTGCCTCCTTTTATGGACAATACCAATATTTCAGGTTATCACTTTCATTACCTCTCTCAGCAGAAGAATGCTGGTGGGCATATCATAGATCTGAAAGCATCGGATATTGTCATTGAAATAGATGTACTGGATAGTTATACGGTACAGGTTCCGTCAACGAAAGACTTTGAACATTTTGACTTTAAAAAGAACAGAGAGGAAGATATTAAAAGTGTGGAGCGGGGCGGAAAGAATTAATTAAAAAAAGAAGGTCTGTACGACCTTCTTTTGAATTATCAGCTTTTCACAAAGACTGTATCAGTGGAATGTATTGTACCGTTTGTTATTCTGGCTTCACGTTCAAGGATAACAGCGCCGCCGATGCTCACTTTTCCATTCTGCACTTCTACCGCCAGCACAGTGCCGCCCAATGTATTTAATTTATCTCCGTTTTTCAGGTCTTTGAAAAGGATCTTTCCATTCACGATATGATTATTCATCAGATCAGTAAGTTGCTGCTTTTTTTCTTTTGCAAGAAGGCCTTCCATCAGTCCACTTTCCAATTTCTCAAAAGCAACGTCATTCGGTGCAAAAAAAGTGAAAGGGCCTCTGCTGCTCAGTAACTGGTCCAGGTCTGAAGCATGTACACCTTTCTTTAAAGTTTTCAGGTATTTGTCTGTGTTAACAACCTGCGTAATATTTGACATTTTGTTGATTTACCTGCCGGCAGTATAGCCGGCAACATCAAAAGGTAAGCTTAATTAAACGTAACTACCGGAAATGTTATATAGGTCAGTAATACTACATGTGATAGATCCTATTTAATTCTGCATAGGCGATAGCATCTTTCGCAAAAGAAAAAGTGCCCTTTTCTCTAATCTCCTGTGCAGCCTGGTAGAAACTACCATATGCTGCACGTGAAAGAGAAGAGCCCAGGCTTACTCTTTTTACACCCATTTGCTGCAGTTCTTCCAATGAGAAAACAACACTGCCTAATCCCATTACTACACTCACCGGTTTAGGTGCAACAGCTTTTACAACGCTTTCAATTTCTTCCCGTGTTTTCAACCCGGGAGCAAAGAGTACATCCGCGCCTGCTTCAGCATAAGCTACTAAACGTTTTATGGTATCCTTCAGATCTATGCGTCCATATATAAGATTTTCTGCCCTTGCAGTGAATGTAAAAGGGAATGACAGACTGCGTGCGGCTTTTATAGCTGCGCGTACACGCTCTACCGAAAGCTCAAAAGGATAGATGGGATCATCCGGACGGCCGGTGGCATCTTCAATAGAACCTCCGACAAGGCCTGCTTTTGCGGCCTGCAGAATTGTAGCGGCACATGCTTCCGGTTCATCTCCATAACCGTTTTCCAGATCTGCAGAAACAGGCAGTGTAGTGGCTGCTACAATATCCTGTACATTCTTCAGTGTTTCTTCCCGGGTTACAGCTCCTTCTCCATCGGGTTTTCCGAGCATAAAGGCCAGGCCGGCACTTGTAGTGGCCAGGGCTTCAAATCCAAGATGGGCCAGTAGTTTTGCAGAGCCGGCGTCCCATGGATTGGGTATAGCAAAAATACCTTCCCGTTCGTGGAGGGCTTTGAGGGCAGTGGCTTTGCTGTGTTGCGCTGTTAACATCTTAATTTGCTTATTTACCTCAATCGCTCAAATACCATTCCATCCTTTCACACCAAACTGTTTGATGATTTTTATTTATTCAGAAAAAATTTGACTTTTCTCTTGACTCTCCCCTTACGTCATACCCTATATTTGCTCCCAACAAGGTATAAATCCAAACGATGGACAAGTATTCTGTAAAAAAGCTCTCTAAACTGGCGGGTGTGAGTGTGCGCACCTTACATCTGTATGATAAGATGGGCTTATTAAAACCTTCCGTCCGTACCGAGGCCAGGTACCGGCTGTATGGCGAAAAAGAACTGTTGCGGTTGCAGCAGATACTCTTTTACCGGGAACTGGATTTTCCGCTGAAAGATATCTGCGCCATTCTGGACGATCCTGCATTTGATCTGGTGCAGGCTTTGGAAGGGCACAGGAAAGCGCTGCTGGCAAAGAAGGAAAGGATAAACACATTGGTTGGTACCATAGACAAAACATTGGTAACAATTAAAAACAACACTATGTTACAGGTAGAAGATCTATATGAAGGCATTCCCCGGGATAAAATGGAGGCCTACCGTACGGAAGCCATGGCTAAATGGGGCAAGGATACCATTTTAAATGCTGAAGATACCTTGCGTGGATTTAGCAAAGATGAAATGGATGCCCTGAAAACTGAGCTGAATGAGATCTCCGGCAAGTTAACGGCCCTCATGTCCGGCGATCCCAAAAGCCCGGAGGTACAACAGCATATTGCCCGGCGATATCAGATTATCCTCCGGCTGAGCGGTGGAAAAATAGAAATGGGCAAACTGGAGTATTTCAGGAAGCTGGGGGAGTTATACGTAGCAGATAATCGCTATGCGACAGTGAATGGCATGCCCAGTAAGGAGCTGGCACTCTTTCTGAAAGAGGCCACGGACTATTATGTTAAAACACAGGAATAAACTAAAAGGGGCCCCGCGGGGCCCCTTTTTAAATCCGCTATGGTAGCACCATCCTTGCTTCATCCTTGCTTCATGTTGCAGTCCGGAGCGGGTTTAAGCTACTTTGAAGCTAGGATGAAGCAAGGATAACGTGTGAAACCTACCCCCAGTGCGACATCAGGTCTCCAAAATGCTGGTTACTGCAGGCCGCGCTGCAAATACTCCAGATAAGCCGGGTAATCATTCTTCATTAGCACTTCGTCTGCTTTTCGTTTTGTGATCACGGCCTGCATATCATTGCCCATTGTATCAACTCTCCTTTTAAGTTCTTCAAGATTAATATCCCTGCAATAAATAACAGAGCCAGGTTGTTGCTTCCATGATTGGGCAATAGTACCAATATCAAAGTGATCAAAGCCCAGATCTTCCACCATCTTAAATACCACTTCCTTTGCTTTTGCATCATCCCCGGATACGGCTAAAGCGATTCTCTTGTGTGTGCTCTTGTCTTTCAGGCTGGTGGCAAGAATGGAGTTAAATACTTTAACAACAGGAACGCCTAATTGCTCCTGCACCCACAGGCTATCAATACCACTTTGGTCAAGAGCTGGTATATTTCCATCGCGGAGATTGGGGTAATAATTTCCTGTATCAATAACCACCGCATCCTTTGGAAAGCGTTTAGAAAGAGTGGGTATATTCTTTTGTGGAATGGAAACAATGATGACCTCTTTATTTTCCACAACTTCTTCTATGGCAGGCCCCCTGGAGTTAGCCACCGAAACAGTATGCCCCAGCTTAATAAGCATTGCTGCCAGGCAACCTCCCATTTCGCCTGAACCGATAATGGCTATGTTCATGCTTAATTGGATAGTTTTTTATTTAATAAGGTTTCCAGCTTTTTCAGTTTAAATTTCCAGAACTCATCGAAGTAAGAGATCCAGGCCTGCAGTTCTTCAAAGCCATCTTTCTTCAACGTGCAATAGCGCTCCCGGCCAATGTCCTGGATGGAGATAAATCCTGCGTTATATAGTATTTTAATATGCTTTGAAACAGCAGGGCGGCTCATGTCGAAATGATCTGCCAGGGTGTTGATGGTGAGGCTATCTGACGAGAGCAACATCAGCATCTTTCTTCTGCTGGGGTCTCCTATGACCTGGAATACATCAAGCGTTGGGGTTGACATGTTGCGCTGCATTTAAAAGGTCTGCGATCCTGGGGAATTTCTCCAGCCATCCATTTGTTAAACCGTTGTAGAAATTGAGGTTTTCTTCTTTCGCGAAGCCACTGTGCTCCAGGAAAAGTTCCGTGCCTTTATCAGTTGCCTCCAACTTCCATACAACAACGGAATCAAGTGTGATCTCGCCATTACCCGGGCCGCTTTGCCAGGAATAAGAAAGTTTTTTAAAGGGAACGATCTCTAATACCCTGCAGTAGAAGATACCATCGAAATCAAGACCGGGGATGGGATTTGTTCTGAATTGAAAGTCGGCTCCCACAATTGGCTGAAAATTGTTCTTCATCAGCCATAACTCCATCAATTCTGATCTTGTCAGGTATTCCCAAACTATTGCAGGTGGATGGGGGAAGGAAAACTGGTGTTTAATACTTCTGGCCATAATAAGTAACTTTTAAGTTACACAAATATATAGGTAACTTTCAAGTTACGCAAATAATTTTCTCAGGATTCCTATTTTTGCCTGTATGAAAGAGCAACTGATTAAAAAATTAAAGGATAATTCCCTGCCGTTCAAGGAGGTGATTGAATTCATTGAAACGCAATATCAACATCAACCGACAGCTTTTAAAAATGGGGAAACATATAATGAAGCAACTCAAAACCAGGGGAGTGCCAAGGTTTTTGCATTCGCTCAATTAAATGGCTTAAGTGCAGCCGATACATTATACCTGTTTGCAGAACACTATCAATCCGTGTTAGGTAATCCGGAAGGGACAGATCACCAGAATATCAGGCAGTTTATGAAGCATGGCTGGTCTGGGATTGTTTTTGAGAGAGAGGCTTTGCGGGCGAGGTAACTTGAATTATAAGCAGCTATGGATCGATGATCCATAGCTTGCTCTAAAAACTGAATATCTTTTCCAACTCTATCAGGTGCAATCCGGGTGTGAGTACTTTCGGCGCTTTGGCTAATTTCTCAGCGAGTGTAAATGTGGGTAATGGGCGGAACTTCCTGATCAATCCAAAACAATTCAGCAGCTCTAATATACCAGCGGTTATTCGTTCACCCAGGCGGTCCGTATCCTTTCGCTGCAATAATCCCGGCCTGAAAATAATGAATTGTTCAAATGCCAGGCTGGTGATCCTGTCTTCCAGGTTACCCTTTACTTTGGAATAAAATACATTGCTTTTGGCGGAAGCACCATAGGCGGATAGCAGCACTACTTTGGAAACGCCGTTCCGTTTGGCGATCTCAGCAAATTTTGCAGGGATATCATAATCTATATGCCACTGTTTTTCTCTGGAGCCAGCTGTTTTCATCGTAGTTCCCAGGCAGGAAAACCACACATCCCCTTTGATGAGGTTCGATTCATTTTCCAATTTATCAAAGTCAATCGTGATCTCTACCAGTTTTGGATGAACGATTCCGGCGGAACGGCGCACAAATATTACAACCGCTGTATAGTCAGGGTCCTGCAACAATACCTGAACAAGATCTTTGCCCGTGGCGCCTGTTGCTCCTATGATCAATGCTTTCATATCTCTGATCACTTTTTAATCAGCCAACTTTCCACTGCTCTTGAAAAATCAGCCACATCAATAGGATGCCTGCTGGTAACCAGGTTCCCCTCTGTTACCACTGGTTGATCCGATACAATTCCTCCCGCATTCTTCAGATCAACCTGTATGTTCCAATAACCTGTCAACTTTCTGCCTTTCAAAATATCAGCGGAAGCTAATACAACAGGTGCGTGACAGATAGCCGCGATCAGTTTTCCGGACTTGTTGAAGTCCTGTATGAATTTTATCACGTCCTTATCGTATCGCAGGTTATCCGGATTCCATGCACCACCAGGAATGAACACAGCATCGTAATCCCCTACTTTGACCTGATCTGCAGTACGGTCAAATTTCACCCAGCCCACAGGCTGCAGGTATTGTATGGCCATGATATGTGTTTTTGCCATTTCAGGATACATAAGGCCATATCTCTCGGGGGCTGGACTGTATTTTGGCGCCACGATGTCTACTTTAGCACCCAGTTGTTTGAAATACCATACGGGGCCTAATAATTCAATTTCCTCAAAACCATCGGCGGCAAGCACGGCTATTCTTTTATCCTTTAATACTGTTGCATCCTTTACCGGGGTAAAAAAGAATGCCCGTAATGCCTCGTTTCCGGGAGCATTCAGCAATTGCGATACAGGCATGTTAACAACAACTGAAGGAGAGGCCAGCTGATTCAATACAGACAGTTCATGGTCACTGATCTGTGCGGCTCTTACTCTATCCTGAGCCGTTGCATTAAATGCAGTAATTATTCCTATTGTGCCTGTCATGATGATTAGTTTAATAGATCTCATTTTATTATGGTTTTTTAGGTGAAAACGGTATAAGCCTGTGAAGGCCGGTTTGAAAAGGTTGTTTTTTGATACTGGTATTCAGATAATCAATCACAGGTTGTATGGGAGGAAAATTCAGGTGATACTGAAAGGCATCTTCGCTCCTGAATTTTTCATAAGTAACAAACCGGGTACTGTCCTCTTCAAGTTGTGAAAGTTGGTAATTAATAACACCCGGTTCACTTCGGAACTGTGGCATGGCAGTGTGATACACTGCTTTAAAATTGCCTTCGGTGCCCTCCCTGCTATCCACAAATAACATGATGGTGACCGGCTTATCATCTTTTTTGGGCGCCTTTCGCCATTCATTTTTTGAAATCGGCTCCAGGTCTTTTATGTAGATCTTTTCTGCAGGTTGTATCAGCCGTATCTGGTTTAATTTCCACCCATTTTCCAGTGCGCCTTTGCTGCTCCATCTTTCTATAAGCCATAGTATGGAGGGGTTCTCCTGCTCATAATATGCTTCTGCCATAATGTTACTTTCAAGACCAATAGCATACCTCACATACTTACCAAGCACTTTGCAGACCTTTTTCTCATAACCCTTTTTTACTTCGTACCGGGTTAATACGGCTACTTCCTGTGCCGCTACATATGTGCTGCTTAACAAAAGGCACATTATTACAAATACAAAAGCCTTCATTACTTTTTATTTTTAATGCAAAGTTGAAAGGAAAAAGAAAGGCCTGCCTGACGCAAATGCGTCAAAAAATTTCAGGAGGCTATTTGCTGTCCTATTTCCCGCAACAGGTCCGAAACTGCCTGCGGCTGAGACAGGAATGGAGAGTGGCTTGTATTGACCGAGTAAACTGATGTGATGCCAGCTGTTGCTATCATACGATCCTGCAGGTGCTGTGAGATCACTATATCCTGGAGTGTTTTGATATACACTTTTTCCACCGTACCAAAGTTTTCATGGGTCAACGTCACCTTGTTGGAAAAAGGAATAGCCGGCTCTGCACGATAGTTGGCAAGTACCATGTCTTTAGCAAGCTCTGAACCGTCGTTGATAAAGAGATAAGTGAGACTGTCCGGTTTCACATCAAGCGTCAGTTGATCGTGTGAAGGAACTAATGCAGGGCCTAATTGGGAGTGCGGATCTGAGTAAGCAAGATCGGTAAGTGCTTCTCCGGATGCAGGAAGAAAAGCCCCGATGTAAACCAGCTTACTGATCTTATGAGGAATTTCTTCGGCCACCTGGGTTATCACCATCCCGCCCAAGCTATGTCCTACCAGGATGATCTTCCCTCCTTGTTCCGAAATTGCTGCTACAACCTTATCAGTGTAGACATCCAACCCCAGGTTTTGCGCAGGCGTTTTGTCTGCGCCATGGCCCGGTAATTCTACCACAATCACTTTGTTGCCTTCTTTCTGCAGATTGGTGCAAACCGTATCCCAAACATAGGGAGCCTGCCATGCGCCGTGTACCAGCACATACGTTTGTGAAGTTGTTTTTTCCATCTTTTAAAGTTTTGGTTATTGAACATCTGGTGCAGGCATATCAAATCCATTTAAGATCATGGCGATGAGGCTGTAGCCACTTACCAGGAAGAAGAGTTCTGCCACTCCTGCCAGCCCCAGCAACTTTACTGCCTGTTTATAAGTTGAAGCGGGAACAACATGACCTTTCACCAATACATCAGCAATATTATGAGCAATGGTTTCCTGCTCATTTAAACCATAAGGATGACCACCTGCTGCCAGCGATGCTATAATATCATCCGGAAGGCCCAAAGCTGCTGCTGTGATCTCATGCGCATACAGTTCAAAGCGGGCGCCAAAAGCAGCACCTACAGTAAGTATAACCACTTCACGCACCCGCTTGTTAAGTGTTGCGTGCATATCAATAGCCCGCAAAAAGCTCAGCGCTGGTATGCCGAACTGCGGATAATGCAGCATCGGCGGGAAAGGACCTAACAATGCCCCCTGCGCATCAAGCATGGTTACCTGGCTTTGGCTCCTGCCAACAAGACTGGCTATCTCATCATGTACATGGCGGATCTCAGGGCTAAGGGTATCCGGTGGTAATGGTTTTATACGCATGGCTAGATGATTTCATTGGTAAACTGACCATCGATCAGCATAAAGATCATGCGGCAGATCTTGCCGGAGCGGTTCGCCCAGGCATGATTTGTACCGTTCTGAATAACAATATCACCCGCCTGAATAGTTGTCTCTGCCCGGTCAAGGACCAATGTTATCTCACCTTCAAGTACTATCCCATAATCCACCGTTTTTGTCCGGTGCATTAAAGGATGAGGAGCGGCTTCATCTGATGTGGAGGCCTTTGCATCTCCCATAGACCTGAATTTAGCTACTGCGTCTGCTGAAGTAAGTTTCCTTATTTCTTCTCCTTCCGGCGGAAATTCGATCACCCGGATGCGGGTACCACTTTTAGGAGGCGGTAAAACCAAACCTGGTTCATCCGGCTCGTTCGGCTGAGCCCGAATTAATGCAGGTGTTTCTAACGTATGCCATACTTCAAAGAAAGTAGGACCACCAACGCCGCCAACAAGTTGTGTATGCACAGGAGGGGCATCTGAAATAATGATGGCCTTTCCATCTGCATCATGCCCTGTTACAATGCGTCTGAATGTTTTCTGTTGCTGATCCATTTTAATTGTTCTTGGGTTTTTTGAAAACAAATACGCCGAGGTAGTGGAAGAATACGCCTATTGCCCATGCTGGTGTAGACCATAATGGCCAGGGGTAGGTCCGGTCCGTCAGATACCATACAAGCCAGATAGCCGGGGCGACAAGCAGGAATACAATTAAGTGGATCCTGAAGCCCTTTTTAGGATCGATAGGCGTGGTGGTGCCCCATTGAGTTGATTGTGTCATACAATTGGTTTTGGTGTTGTATGACTACTTATGTGCCATAAAAGTCCAGATCATTAATGCACTGAAAAACAATTTTTTAGATCCCCATATCAAAGGTTGGTTACTCCGAAACATTGGAGTTTAATAGCAAAACTCCGGAAACATCGGAGTTTACCTACTGCGAATAAAATTCTCTATATTGTATAAAATGCTCTTCGAAGGTTTTGTGATGTTATAGCCTTAAAAAACAAAACTATGCTCAGGCTGACGCTTATGTACATACTTTTCGGTGTACTGATGTCTTTTAACGGACAATCCCAAAGCTCCGCTAAAAAAGGACCTTCAGGCTATTCCTATTATCACCCGTCTAAAGACAAAGAATCATGGCAACGGCTGAATTTGTTGCTCAGCTCTACTTATCTCCTTGTTGCAAAGGAAGGCCAGGGCAGCCCGGACAGTTGTTTGCATGCAGCCAGCCGCTCCCTGGGTTTGAGCACGCTCCCTGTACTGGCAGAAGGGATCGGTGATCAGGAATTATTTGAACAATCGCAATGGGTTGACCGGCATGAACCAGGTGTTGGTATTCGTTTGCTTTCAAAGGCAACAGGTAGGAAACACCTGCAGTTGCTAATACTGCTGGGCTCCTACTATGCATTTCAACCTGGTCATAATAAAGATAGCGTTGGATATTTTCTGCACAAGGCGATAGCAGAAAGCAGATCTTTGAAGGAGGAAAGACTTGGCAGGATAGCACTTTGCCTGCTCGGAAAAATATATGTGGAGAAAAACGACAGCAAGGGTGATTCTATTTATAATGTCCTGATCAATCAATGCCGAAAAGCCGGTGATAAAGAAACAGAAGCAAGGGCATATGCTTACCGGGGTATATATACCTCTCCCACACGGGCTACCCTGCTAACAAAAGCTGCTGACCAGCAGAAAGCAGCGGATCTGTATCATCAACTTGGCAATACAGAAGCCGAGATAAATATATTAACCGATCTGGGTTATATGCTCGTTGTAACCGGGCAATTGAAAACTGCAAATGAAGTGTTCTTAAAAGCGCTTACACTTGCTGAAGCGATAAACTATCCTTATATCCACTATAATACGGAGGCGCTTGCCATGGTTAATGTGTATCAAAGCAAATTTGGGGAACCATTACGATATGCACTTCAAACAATCAGAGTTGCAGAAAGCTGCCGTGATAGTATCGGCTGGGGCTATTTTTATAGCCGCATGTCGCATCTTTACGAAATGGAGGGGAGATGGAAAGAGAGCGCTGATATGGCACAACTGGCAGTTAAAAGATTTATCGCAGACCGTAACCCCACAGTATACAATGCGTTACATCCGATAGTAATCTATCTCAGTGAACAAGGGCGTGCAAAAGAAGCCTACAACCTCGCGCTGGATGCGGTAAAAAAAGTAGGCATACCTCAGAATATTTCCGAAAAAATATTTTATTGCCATACACTTTCCAGCTGCCATCTATTCATGGGCAACCTCGATCTGGCAGAGATGTACGCCCGGGAAATGGACTCACTGGAAACTATAGCTGAAGGCATCAGGGGGCCGCTTCGGAGAACTTTGATCAACGATCAGTTCGCGTACATTCATTTTAAGCGGGGGCAGTACCGGAAATCAAGAGAATTACTGAAAAAACGTTTTGCAACTATCTTCATTGCAGGCAGGGACCTATCATCTGATCTGGTTGCATACCGTTGGCTGATCAGTATTGATTCTGCACTGGGCGACAAAGCTGCTGCAGTATCCCACTACGAAAAATACACACAACTGCTCGACTCCAATTTCAGGATAACCAAAATAAGACAGGCAGAGGAGCTACAGGTGATGTACGAAACACAGGAAAAGGAAAACCAGATCACACTATTAAATGAACAGGCAACCCTCCAAAAAGCCAATTTCAAACAGGCCAAACTGGTAAAAGACCTAACGCTTGCAGGCATTGCTGCTGTAATAATCATCGCGGGCTTATTGTACTGGCAGAACCGCTTGAAGCAAAAAAACGCCATAGTGATCACGCACAAAAATGAACAATTGCAGCAGTTGCTGACCGATAGAGAATGGCTATTGAAAGAAATACACCATCGTGTAAAAAATAACCTCCAGATAGTAATGAGTCTGCTCAATTCGCAGGCAGTGTATATAAATAATGATGCCGCTTTTACTGCCATCCAGGATAGTAAACGCAGGGTGTATGCGATGTCCCTCATCCATCAAAAGCTTTACCAGTCTGAAAATATTGCCACCATTGCCATGTCTGAATATATCAACGAATTGGTGAACCATGTTCAGGACAGTCTTGATACCAGGAACCGGATAGTTTTTACACAAAACATCGAATCCCTGGACCTTGATGTATCGCAGGCAATCCCCCTGGGACTGATCATCAATGAGAGCGTTGTTAATGCCATTAAGTATGCATTCCCGCATGACAGGAAAGGCATGGTGAGTATCAGCCTGCGGCATGAAGGGACTGATCAGTTATTGCTGAATATATCGGACAATGGCATTGGTTTACCAGCGGACCTTGATATTATGGAGCATAACTCACTGGGACTTGACCTGGTAAGAGGGCTTGCAAAACAATTAAAAGGCCGCTTCAATATTACAAGCGATAATGGCCTGCATGTAACGATCCGATTTGCAGTTATCAACAAACAAATTTCGGAGGAAGCTTCAGACAATCTTTAAGCAATAGATCTTATGCGTAAAAAAGTGCTTATTGTAGAAGATGAATTTATAGTAGCCAATGATCTGCGGTTAATACTAATACGCGCAGGCTACGGTGTAACAGGTATTGCCGCTTCAGTTGAGGAGGCCAATGAACTTCTGCAAAAGTATAAACCAGATCTTGTAATCCTGGATATCCGGTTAGAAGGAAAACTATCAGGTATTGACTTTGCCCGGAAGCTAAGAGCTGAAAATATTGCTTTTATTTACCTGTCAGCTTATGCAAACCAACAAATACTGGAAGAAGCAAGAACAACCGAGCCATATGGTTTTCTTGTTAAACCATTCAGGGAACAGGACCTGCTGGTTACGCTGGATATTGCATGGTATCGTCATACCAATAGTCTTGAATCAAAACTGCGGCAGGAAGAACATTTACAAAAACAGTTAATCGCAATAAGCAATGAAAGCTCAGATGCTCCGGAAAAATTACTGAAGGTGGCCCGGGCCATACAGCCTTTTATACCATTTGATCTCATTACATCGGGGATCAGGCCAATGGATGCTGAGCAGTTTGGCGATACGGGATATTTACGTATCGGGTTTGATGAATACCAGTTTATTGGTGGAAATGAATTAATGACGATTACAGGCATGAATAAAACCCAGCTTTCTGCAATCATTGGAGACAGTCACACGGGTATCTATAACGATGCAGTAGTCTCTTCGCTGCAAAGATTAATGCTGGATCATTTCCAATTGAAGACCTATCTCGTATTTCCGGTGACTTTAGGCTACGGACTGTCTGTTCACTATTTTTTATATAGCCGGCAGCCTGGTATTTATACCAAAGAACACATGGCCTTATTGGGTCGTTTGAAAATGAACCTGGAGGAGTTGGCTGAAAAAACAATTTATTATAAAGCTCCATCAGCTGTGGTTAAGAAACGGCCTGTTTCTGCCAATAAGATGCAGGACGAAGCGATAGGATTCAAAAGCATTATTGGAACTCATCATCTCTTGTTGTCTGCATTAGATCTTGCAGCACAGGTGGCACCATATAGCACTTCTGTTTTAATACTGGGTGAGAGTGGTACCGGAAAGGAAAAAGTGGCCCAGTCCATTCACTTATCTTCACCAAGAAGGAACGGGCCTTTCATAAAGGTAAACTGTGCAGCAATTCCTCCAACATTGGTGGAATCCGAACTCTTCGGCCATGAAAAAGGTGCATTTACCGGCGCTATTGAAAAAAGGAAAGGAAGGTTTGAACAGGCTGATGGTGGAACTATTTTTCTGGATGAGATCGGAGAACTGCCACTTGGCATGCAGGTGAAGTTGTTGCGCGTTTTACAGGAAAGAGAGATTGAATATGTAGGAGGCAGATCACCTGTAAAAGTTGACATCCGTGTTGTAGCTGCTACAAACCGGAACCTCGAAAAGGAAGTAGCAAACGGAAATTTCCGGCTTGATCTGTATTACCGACTAAACGTTTTCCCCATCACCCTGCCCCCGTTGCGGGAACGAAAAACGGATCTTGAGGCACTGGCAGTATTTTTCGCAAACAGGTTTTGCCGATCGTTCAATAAGCCATTCAATGGCATTGCTCCATCAATGATAGAAGAATTGTACACCTACAACTGGCCGGGGAATATTCGTGAACTCGAAAATATCCTGGAACAGGCCGTTGTTCTCAACGATGGCAAATCAAAATTGCAATTAGTGCGAAGGCTTTCGTTAGCAGCTTCTAACCAGTCTGCAAACCCTGGTATTCATACCCTTGAAGGGATAAAGCACATACAGCGGGAAACAGAAAGAGACTATATCATTTCCATTCTCAAAAAAACAAAAGGCCGGATACGGGGAGCTAATGGCGCTGCGGAATTATTGCATATTAAACCTACTACCCTCGAATCAAAGATGGCCAGGTTGAATATAAGAAGGCAGGATTTCATCAATGTGGAGGGATAAAAAAGGCGGCCCGCTGTTGCAGGCCGCCTTTTCATTAAACAGTATATCTCTTAGAAACGGTAACCGATACTCATACGGAAGTTGCGGCGTGCTTCTACGATGTAAGTGTAATAACCGGAAGCGTTTGCAGCCAGTGTTGCCTGTGTCAGCAGTTTGCGGTCGTCCAGCAGGTTATTTACAACAAAACCAACGTTGTATTTACCCAACTGATAATTCAGACCACCATCTACCCTGAAGTAGTTAGGAATGTTAGCTGTTTTGGTAGTGCCTACTGCACGTTCAGCCTGCCATTGAATACCTCCTGATACCCCAAAACCTTTCAGCTTACCATTAATCAGGCGGTAATTCAGCCATGCGTTGGTGATGTGTTTAGCAGTGTTAGGTGTAATATTACCAACAGTCTTTTTAGTTTCGTCAACAATGGTAGGTGATTCTCTGGAGATCTTAGAATCGGTGAGCGCATAGTTCAGCGTTACGTTCAAACCGGGAGTGATCTCACCAGTGACATCAATCTCGATACCTTTAGTGGTAGTTTCACCTAACTGGATCATCACGGCCTGACCACGGCTGTCGAACAGACCAGTGTTCACTTTGTCGTTCACCCTTTTGATCTGGTAAACGGTAGCTGAGGTACTCAGGCGGCCATTGAACCAATCTCTTTTAATACCAAACTCTATGTCGTTACCTCTAACAGGATCAAACGCATTGCCTGAAGAGTCTACACCGGTAACAGGTACAAATGACTGGTCATACAGGGCATAAGCGCTGGTATTTTTATCGATAGAATAACTTAAACCTACACGGGGAGAGAATACATCATCCACTTTATCAGTAGCGCGGTCGCGGCCAGTCATCGTAGCATGTGTAAAGCGGCCTGCCAGTGACAGACGCAGTGTATTGTTGAAGAAGCCCAGTTCATCCTGAACATATGCAGAAGCATAGTTTACAGAACTGATGTAAGCGGAGTTGGCTGCACGTTGCCTTACACTTCTGCTGCGATCCAGCCTGGGCATGGAATCAAAAGGAATACCATACTTGGGATTGTAGACATTAAAGATCTCATTATTAGCCAGTCTGATATCATTCTTCAGTGTACGGAAGTCGCCCCAGAATTTTTTATTACCCATATCTACACCAGCAAGGATGCGGTGACGCACACTACCAGTATATTCCTCTCCGCTAACAGAAAACTGACCGAATCTGTTTTCGCCGGCTTCATCACCCTGACTCACATAACGCCTCATATCACCATTCAGTTCAATGCTCGACAACCACATGCTGCTACCCTCCATTGCAAAATTGAAGTATGCCACCTGTGCATGCGCTTTCCATTTGTCATTAAACTCATGGTCAAAATATAGGTATGCACTATGATCTTTCAGTGTGCTGGGTTCCAGGGAGGGATCCTGGTAGAAGAAGTCGTTTTTGATCCCTTCATCCAGCAGTTTTTTGCGCGAGAAAGTATAGTTACCATTACCAAGATACTTAGATGCCTGGTAGGTATATTCCAGTGTAACCGATGTTTTCTCATCAAACAGGTATTTCAGTACCGGCGCAATTACATACCGGTTGTTGTAGTTGTATTTGGTGAAGAAGTCTTTTTGCTGACCGGCCAGGTTGAGCCTGTAAAGCAATTTACCATCTTTGCTCAGTTTACCATCAAAGTCCAGGGCTGCACGATAGGTGCTGAAGCTGCCCATGCTCAGGTTTACGGAACTGCGGGTCATACCGGTAGGTTTTTTGGTTACTACGTTATAGAATCCACCTGGTTCGCCGGCAGCCAGCATAAAACCTGCAGGCCCTTTTACAAACTCAATACGATCGATCATGGAAGCGTCTTCGGCAGTAGGTCCCCAGCTTTGTTCAATGTTCATGCCGTTACGGAAAGCAGGGATCTTGGAACCACGCATACGAATATTGGCATATTGATTATCCCAATGCCCGGTACGGGTAACACCACTCACGTTGCGGGTAATTCCATCTACCACATCAAACACCTGCTGGTCGGCCAGCACAGTAGAGGATACTACCTGGATGTTCTGCGGCACTTCCAGGATAGGTGTTTGCAAACGCAGGGAGCCCGATACTTTGTCTACTTTATACTTATTCCTTTCACCATTGACAACTACTTCCTGTAGTTCTGCATGGGTAGCTTCCAGCTGAATGCTTACGCTGACGATCTCATCTTCTTTCAGTTCTACTTCTTTCTCAACTTTTTTATACCCGATCAGGTAAACCTGTACTGTGTAACGGCCTGCATTCAGTTTTCTGAATACAAATTCGCCTTTCTCGTTGGTCATTCCGCCCCTGTTCTTCTCTTTTAACTGTATAGTTACGTAGGCTGCGGGGGATCCGTCATTGGTAACCACCTTTCCTTTGATAGCGGAAAGAGGTTCTACACCAGCCAAAACAGGCAGGGAGCAAACGATAGCGAAGAAAATGGCTATCAGACTTTTAAGTTGAATACGCATATGGAAATGTTAAATTCTGGCGGCGAAGGTACGGCGGGAGCTATACACCCGTTAATCGGATCGGGAAAAGAAGTTGCGCAATGCGGAGAAATGTGTGGGGTACAGGGAAATTGGGAATGGCTATTAATTTATTATCATTGCAGGATGACGTCAACAGAAGCACTTATCACCGCAGCACGGCGGTATTGCATGGAACATTATCATTACTGGGTGACCCGGTATTCAAAGGAGCGTACCGGCCAGGACTACCCGGTGTACTCTTACTCTGACAATGATTATGACCTGTTTCCGCGGTATAATATTCTGGCCGCCATATTAGGAGAGATAGAAATACTGGTGGGTAAACCATTCCCTTCGTTATCTGACTGCCGCGCATCGTTAATACAAACCGGCCGGTCTGCGAATTCCTCACTGACTGACCGTAAAGATAATCCCATTGAAAGCGCTGCTATTCAACAGGAGCGCGATAAATTCATTCAATTTATAGACACGGTCACACCTGCCATGCTGGAGCAAACGTTGCCGCTTCCCTATCGCAGAAGGCTGGAGGATGCGGAAAAAAGTGCCGTTTACCAGGTGCTGCTGGAGCGGTGGAATTATGATGGAGGGTATTGGGACCCGATCGATAACCTGTCTCCTGTGGAAATTATCTATCTCGCTAAAGCTGAGATTACGTCCGCCGACTTTCAGGCTATCTCCGGTTTTATCAGGGAGCATGCGGCGGCGCATTTGCTGGAAGCAACGGAAGAAGGGATTATTACAGAGATAAGCTCCGGTGATTTTCACCTGGACAGTGATGAAACGGTTTTTTGCGACTGTAATTATCAATGGCTGGTATATGTATCGCATGAGTCGACAGTGACCTTTGCCGGCGAAGCATTGCTGGTATTTATCAAACACCTGTTTGCAGGGCGGGAAAGTTTGTTGTATCCGCGATAGTCTTTTTAGCTTCGTAAGGGCATAAAAAGCCCCTATCAAATAAACTCAATAAAGTTATATTTAACCATCAAAAAGAACAATCATTGATACGTCCATCTTCCAGGAACCTGCATTTGACGGTATCCCTGCTTATTATCATCCCCGTTGCGCTGGCCTATGGTTTATTTCCGCAAATGATCCTGCCTTTGCTGTTTGATTTTAATGTAGACGCTATCAACCTGGTAAATATTTTCAGGGCTATGATGGGTCTATATCTGGGTATGTCTGCGATTTGGACCATGGGCGTTATTAAATCCAGATTCTGGATCACCGCCACTATTACCAATATTGCTTTTATGGGAGGGTTGGCGCTCGGCAGGTTAGTAAGCATGGCTATAGATGGAGTTCCTGGTATTTATTTTTTAATTGGGTTTATAGCAGAGTTGCTGCTTGCTGTATGGGGATTAAAAAACTTAAAGAAGTATGGAACTGATTAGTAAAGTTATAGGTGGGAAACATGGCCGCAGATAAAAAGTCTATAGTGGATTGAGCTCCTGAATCCGTTTCAACTCAACCCTAGAAAACCTATCATATTCTGTAGCTTAATCCCGCTTTTCCCAGGAACCTTTTTCGTCAAGAATTTTCAAATAGCTGTTATATGGTTCATTAGCGTGATAAAGTTGATACAGCTGATCGGTTAGCGCTGTGAGAAAATTAAAGAAAATTGAAAACTCTTCTTTTGTGTTATAAAGCCCGCCCCACTCATTCAATATCCAATTTAACATTTTTCCATCCCGGGTGATGATCGAAAATTCCAGGTAAGGAGTATCAGCATCTGTTTCTTTGTAATAGTCGTGCTGTAGTCCCCCCAATAGCCCTATTTGCCTTACAGGAACCCGAATGGAGTGTATTTCCGAAAACAAAACAGAACCGAAACAGGAACTGGTAAGGCCTTCTTTACTTAGTGAAACAATTTCTGCCGACTGCCTTTCGGAGGTCGCTTTAAACAGTCTGTAAATGGCCATTAACATTAATGGTAAGGAGATCAGCAATAGCCAGGCCGGGAAAAGCGGATGCGAATGTGCCAGTAAAACGGTGGTTGTTAGTGTAATAGTCAGCAACGTGGTAAAAAACCAAAACAGAATGGTTGAGGTTTTCCTGCTGTTATTAAAACGAAAGCGATAGGTATTCATATCTGTTCAAAACGTTAGAAAATATGGCATAAAAACGGAAACTGTTTGCCCAAAAATGGCAGGCTTTAGCCCTTTAAACCTCCGGGCAGGGTTCCAGGCTGGCGGCGGTATTGGATATAGTCATATAAATCTGACTTATTGCTGGATTGACTTAAATTATACACATTTGGATAAATATATTCATTTACGGATTATTATGGCAGAAAAGACATTCGCTACCACTATTCTAATTACGAAAGAATTGTAAGTTTAATCAGGCGAAGATAAAGCCGCTTTGGGCGCCTGCAAAATAAATAAAGAGAATGAAATTTAAGATCGCCATATTTCTATTCATATTAATCTCCGGTCATATGAAAGCCCAGGAAGCAGTATCTGCACGATATAAGCAGATCAGTGGTAAGTATGGCAGCAACGAAGGTATCTGTCTTTTCGACGACGGAAAGTTTATGCTATATGGTTATGCCACAGCAGTGTTTGGTCATTTTAATTTCCAGGGCGATCACCTGCTTTTTTACCCGGACAAGCCCGAACTCTTTGAAGTGTATGGCACGCAAAACAAAGGCCTGTCAGGCAGTACGCGTATCAACTTTGCACAGTTCGATGGCGCCGGGAAAACCTTTGTGAAATTTGGAAAGGGAAGTACACACCAGGTGTTCAATGACGATGCTAATTGTTTTGACGGACCTTTTGTGTACACGCTGCCGGAAGCATTACCGGATTTCAGTCTTGCCGCAAACCTGGAAGCAGCCGGGCCTGGACAGGAAGGGTACAGTACGTATCAATACAGCAACGACAAAGCCTATAACGATTTTATTTTCCTTTACAACAAACCCCATCCTGTATACAACGACTTTAGCGCGTTGCTGCAGCCTGAAGGTGAGGAGCGGACGGTCCTGAAATTGTCCAATTACGGATCTGACAAAGGTTTCTATAAAAAACGGCCGGATGAGCAGCAGTGGCAGGAGATACTGGAAATGAAGAAACGCTATGAGCAATCCAAAAGTATGTCCGAAAAAGGCGTATTGGCCAACAAACATTATAACATTTTTTTAAGGGAAACAGAAGATTACAATTACGACCCGGCAAAAAACCTGTACGTCAGCAAAAAGGCGGGGGACAACCAGGAATATTACCAGGCTAACCCTTACAGCGATGACCGGTTTCTGCAGCGTTATATTAAACTGCAGCCGGAAGCTAAAAACAAAACCAGCAATCCCGCAAAAGCGATCAGCGGCAGCACGATCTTCTTTACCACTTGTGGCAAAGGATCCGAAAAGTCCTACCGTTACCAGGGTTTGTCCCCAAACACTAACCCACACCCGGATGAAATACCCCTGCCTGCCACCGTACCGGCAGCGTCTGTTCCCGGAAACGGTCATTATCCTATCGACTCTATTGACCATACAGCTATCGGGGAGAAGATCGCATCAGCGGAAACCATCAGCCTCCTGAAAAGCACACTCCTAGCCGCTTTAGAAAGGGAAGTAGAAAGGCCGTACATGTGGGACCTGTTTGTATCATCTAACGACACTTTGCTGAAGATCTTTGATTACAGGGATTTCCTGGTTGCAGGTATACGTTTTAAATCTTATTACCTGCAGGTTAATTACGAGGATGCCAGGTATGAAGCCCTCATGCTGGTAAACCCGGCTTCCGGCACGGAATACAATAGCATGGTGGTATACGAAGACCTGAGGGGGGAAGAAAAGTACCGGCGTTACACCCGGGTAGAACATGACAGGATAAGGGTCATGTTCAAAGAAACAGGCAATGTTAAAAATTCAGAATACCTGGTTAAAGATGGAATGTTCCTGGATTACCTGGGCCCTGCTGCTGTTGACCGTAAATGGAGTACCCCGGCAAGGTTCGATTATCAACTAAAGGGAAAGACAAATAACCACCTGAAAAATGGTTATTGGATAGAAAAAAGATATTCCATCGCACACGGTAAGTGTATGACAGAGGACGGGCATTACATAAACGGCGTAAGGGATGGCGAGTGGAACTATGCCGCTGAAGGCCCGGTAGAGATGATCAGGACCTATAAGAACGGAAAATGTGTTTCCATAAAATATCCGTAATAAAAAAATAGAAATACGAGTGGATAGTCAGGGATTGTCTGCCACAAGATCCTCAATTTCCAGGTCTTCATCGATTTGGCACCAGATCAGCATGTCAGGGTATTCTTTTTTTGCCTGGAAGACCAGGGAAAAAGCAGCATCCTGGAAAAAACATATGCTTACCAGCGTAAGTTCCGCTGCCAGCCCGTCATAATCCTGTTGACCCGGTTTGTAACCGGAGCCCGCATAGGCGGAATCGGTCAGTTCCAGGCTCATTTTCCGTTTTAGCTCATTCAGTTTTTCTTGCGTTAATTTCCCGATCCAGCTTTCCGATGCGGAGATCAAGCCGGAGAAATTTTTCATTACAGGATCTTCTTCTTCCAGGTCGAACTCCACTATAATCTTGCCGGTTACCGGGGAATCGTAGGTACCTTTTAATATGTCATCTTCGATCGCTAAATTTTCAAATTTGTTCATGACTAAAACGGGATTTAAAAGTTTTTCTTGAATCCAGCAGTTCCTGGAGTAGCTTTCTTATCAGATCGTACGATTTGATGGGGTAATTGATCGTTCTGGCGGCTGTTTCACGGGCGATGACTTTCTTTCGTTCATCATTTTCATATTCGAATTGCTGAGGCTTTGTGCGCACGGAGATCACATCCTGCTGTATATCCAGGCCCTCGATCTCATAATATTTCCAGCGCGGTACGGCATCTACGATCACGAACCTCTCATCCACGATCTCCGGATGGGAAGCCATATTATCGCTGTTCTGGAAGCAGCCATTCGCGTCAAGCTCCTGCACAAATACCTTTATTCCCGTGCCTTCCGTAAACATATTGATGATGCGGTTATCAGCGTCATAGTTCGTGGTGGTGAGCCTCGTCAGCACCCCTTTGGTCAGCTCCAGCTCGAGGCTGCAATAATCCGGCCGGGGATCGCTTTTCAGCTGATCACCTTGATGCAGCGCGTGGATGGCATTGAACAGGATGCTATCGACCGGCTGCCGGGCCTTCAGCGTAATGGTCTTGTAAGCGCCGGAAGCCAGTACGCTGAATGAAAGTGCTGTATGATCCTCATTGATAACGAGGTCGAAAACCGGGAGGAGATAGCTTTCCCCGTATGGGTTTTCGAGGTATTCGAACAGCGAGGTGCCCTTATTATAATCCAGGACAACGCCGCTTTTAGACGTGGAGCCGATGTAGATCCTGAACCTGTCTGCCGAATGCGGATTATGTTTAAGGTAGATAACGTTCGATTTGATCGTTGCCGGCTTTCCTTTCTTCAGGCCGAATGCAAAAGCGGTATCCAGGATAAGACTGGTCAGTTCCTTCGTATATCCGTTGTAGATAAAGCCCCACAGGAATTCAGGGCTCTCGTTTTCCTGCTTAAAGGTAGATAGCGACTGGAATATCCATTGGATATTTTTTGCGATGCTTTTGCTGTCCGGGTTTTGCGACAGCTTTTTTATGTAGGCGTTCAGGTCAGCGGAGCAGTCTTCGATATTGCGGGCTGTATAGAACCTGTCCGCCTCGGCAGTGTTCTCCAGGTCTGTATACATCTGTGCTATGATCTGCTGTTTATTGGCTTTTATTTTCTCCAGGTTAACAGTTCCCATTGATCGTTTGTATTCTGGCCCTAAATATACAACGCATTTTCATTATTACATTATCAACTGAGCGTTTCAGCCAGGAGTTGCTGTATACCTGCAAGCGGAGCCTTATGCATGTCACTCAGATAGTCCCGCCTGGCGAAACAGTGGAAAAATGGTCATGTGCGGTTTTTAACATGTCATATAAAATCTTATCAGAGGAAAGCATTGAAAAAAGAATTGAAAGATTTGTAACTACAACGAAGAAAGAATTCAAGGAATCGAATTTTACGCTGTTATCGAAAACCAGGGACTGGGCACTATTCAAAATAGAATGTAATCAGCCTGAGCCCGAATCATATCTATATTCGTTAAGCAGTTTAAGCGGGTTTTCCAGGTTTTTAAAATTGGGGACAGCTCAGGCATAAGGGAACGGCTCAGAAATAAATACGTAAAGTTCTTTAAGAATGACTCAAGTTGATTTCAATGAGTTGTTAAAGACTACCGAAAAGAAATAAACGAAGATTAGTAGTACAATAAAACCAATCAGTATTGTTGCCAAGACAGCGATCCTGAAGTTAGATTTAGAATTGGGTAAAAGAGGGTACAAAAGTTAGCAAAAACGAAAAAGCCGCCCGAAGGCGGCTTATAATCAATTTGTGGAGGCGGTGGGGGCCTAATCGAACCCCTATGTAGGTTATTAAAATTATTTAGATTAATAAAATGTCGATAGTGTGTCCTTTTCATGCCGTTTATCTGCTCCTGCCATTGCGAAGAATAGGTTTATGAAATCTTATGGCATGAATAGAGGAAAGATGAATTATGGCGATATGAAATATATGTAATAGTGCGTATATTTAGTTAGCAAACACTTTAAATGCCGGCAACATGCGGTTATTCTTCCTAGCCTTCTTCATCCTGACAAGTTTTCTTACCTTGGGATCGCGCCATATTCTGATAAACAAGGACTCTTCCATTCCCTCAACTACGCATATAGACACAACTAAAGGCGTAATAATACAAAATGGCGAAAAAAAAGGTAATGGACGCCTGGATTCTACCGGAGCGAATGGATACAATGATCCTGGTGGAAAAAACTTTGCATATGTAATATTCTGGACTCGTGTAATCAACGAAGCTGCTACTCCGTTAGAACTAACAATTAATTTTCCTGCTGATTCATTCGCAATTCCCCGTTCTCCTCACTCTTACATAAAATTATTTCTGCCTCCGGACACAATGACACTTGAAAAAGAGTCATTGGATGACTATGGCTTAACAGGTTTAAAATCTTTTTTAGACACTAGCTTTAATAAACCGACGATGTTGCACAGAACAATTAATCCTAAAGAGGAGTGTCTTTTTTATACTATAGTGATCTCTGACGGTTATAATGGCACCTCACGAGCGGAACTTGTTTCAAAAGAACAAAATCTTTTTTATAGAATGAACATGCTTGATTCATTGATTCCTTGTGGACATATTGTTTTTAAAAAATGAGTTAATGTTCATGCGTAGACATTAAAACATTGGTGTTAAAAAAAGCCCCGGTGAATTATAGCTTTCAATCAGAAAATGGACAGAAACACTACTGATTTTAGTTTGGAGTAATAGCAGTTTTATAAGTATAAATAAAATCAGCGCATCAGGCTTCCTCTTTTCATTCTATTACAAAAAAATATCTACCTCGAAATGAGGTAGATATTTAAAGGAAATAATATTTCCTGGTGGAGGCGAGGGAGCCTAATCGAACCCTTGGGCAGGTTATTAAAGTTATTTAGATCTATAAAGACCAATATTATATAGTTTTAAGCAAAAAAAATATCTACCCCGAAATGAGATAGATATTTTAAAGAAATAATATTTCCTGGTGGAACCGCCGGGAGTCGAACCCGGGTCCAAACATATTCACCGAAAGCTTTCTACATGTTTATTTTTGCATTGGTTTGTCGGAACTCGGCAGGGGCAAAACAAACCAACCTCGTCCTTATCCGTTTGAGTTTCGGTACCCACTCACAGAAACCATGAGTACCTATTCCGCTATTGGTTTGATTCAGCGGCTGAAGTCACAGCAGACAGCAACTCACAGCGGCCATAATGGGTGCGCTAATTTAATTAGGCAGCCATGGCGTAGTTAGATTCGCCTTTTGATGTTTGGGTATTCAGATTTACGTGCTAATTATCCAACGCACGACATGCTTACACTTTCAAAGACCTATGCTGTCAAAACCGGTCGGCCCCATGTTTTACAGAATGCAAAGATACACTAAAATTTCGAAGTGATCCAACGCCACACATCTAATCCATTCGCAAACAGCAACAAACTGAACAGGATAACCATCCCTACGATCTGTGCATATTCCATGAATTTCTCACTTGGCTTGCGGCCGGTGATCATCTCATACGTCAGGAATACTACGTGTCCGCCATCCAATGCCGGAATGGGCAGAATATTCATGAAGGCGAGGATAATGCTCAATAATGCAGTGAACGTCCAGAAGCTCTGCCAATCCCATTCTGATGGGAAGAGGTTGCCAATGCTCATAAATCCACCCAGGGATTCCGTTACTTTCACTTCTTTGGAAACAAAGATCAGGCGCAGCTGCTGTACATATTTCACCAGTGTGCTTACGGCTCTGTTGAAACCTGCAGGGATTGCCTGGCCAAAGGTATAATGCTTTGTTACGATGTCAAATTGCTTGCTGAGCCTTACATTCATTCCAAACCCTTCGGCAGGGATCTTAGCTGTGATGGGAATAGTATCAGCTCCTCTTAATACGGTAATGGTTGCCACTTTACCTGTATCTCTGCGCAGGGCTTTGTAATACTCATGGAAATAAGTGATAGCGGTGTCATTAAACTTCAACACTTTGTCTCCCTGGCGGAAACCGGCTTTATATCCTTCCCTTTCTTTGTAAACCGTATCAAAAACGGCCAGGATGCGGGGTTCCGCAAACTGTCCTTTCCGTTTGATCAATTGTCTTACAAACCCTTCCGGCAGTTTGATCTCCATCTTTTGTCCATCTCTTTCCACTTCTATACTTTGCGCTTCTCTCAGGATCATTTCACCTGCAAGGCCTTCAAAATTCTCCACGGGTTTATTGGCTACTGTAAGGATCTTGTCCCCATCTCTCAGGCCGATGCTTCTTGTGAGGGAATCTGTTACGATACCATATTTCACAGCGGTATTAGGCAGGTATTGCTCTCCATAATACCAAAGCAGCATGGTAAAGATGAGGAATCCGAGGATCAGGTTCACGGTTACTCCGCCGATCATAATGATCAGCCTTTGCCAGGCTGGTTTGGAACGGAATTCCCATGGCTGGGGCGGTTTGCTCATCTGCTCCTTGTCCATACTCTCGTCTATCATCCCGGAGATCTTCACGTAACCACCCAATGGTAACCAGCCCACGCCATACTCGGTATCACCTTTCCTGAATTTAAAAAGAGAGAACCAGGGATCGAAGAAAAGGTAGAACTTCTCTACTTTGGTCTTAAATAACTTGGCCGGGATAAAATGCCCTAATTCATGCAGGACCACCAAAATCGACAGCGACAAGATCAACTGTCCTGCTTTTACAAATATTTCCTGTGTTGTCATGTATTATTGAATATATACTTTTAAGCTAATGTAGATAATAAAGGCGACAAGTATCAGGTCAGGCTGTGGATTAACTCGGCGGCATGCTCGCGGGCAGCTGCATCAGCCTGATAATAATGCTGTAAGGACGGCTTTTCAACAAAAGGAATCTTTACCAGCGTTTCTTCGATCACCTCCGTCATTTGCAGGAAGCCTATGCGGTTCTTTAAAAAAGCGTTCACTACCTCTTCGTTGGCTGCGTTCATGATACAGGCGGCATTTCCACCTTTTTTCAATACCTCTGTGGCAATAGCAAGGTTACGGAAAGTTTTGGTATCTGGTTGCTCAAAAGTAAGTGAGGGGTAATTCTTAAAAGAAAACCGGGGAAAATCATTGGACAAACGGTCAGGATATCCCAAGGCATACTGAATGGGTAATTTCATGTCCGGCAGGCCCATCTGCGCTTTCATGGAGCCATCTGCGAATTGCACCATGGAATGAATGATGGATTGCGGGTGTACGATCACTTCGATCTGATCAGCGGTTAGACCAAATAACCATTTGGCTTCGATCATTTCCAGGCCCTTATTCATGAGGGTTGCAGAATCTATGCTGATCTTTGCCCCCATACTCCAGTTGGGATGCTGCAGGGCATGATCTTTCTTAACATTAAACAGGAAATTGGTCTTTTTCCCCAGGAAAGGCCCGCCGGAAGCGGTGAGGATCACTTTCTCCACCTTAGCCAGAGGTTCTCCCTGTAAACACTGAAAGATGGCAGAATGCTCAGAATCAACAGGGATAATGGGTACATTCTTCTTACGGGCAGTGGCTATCACAATATCTCCGGCTACCACCAGTGTTTCCTTATTGGCTAACCCAACAGGTGTTCCCTGCTCCAATGCAGACAAGGTAGGCGCCAGACCGGCAAAGCCCATAATGGCTGCCAGCATAAAATCTATGGAATCCCAGGCAGCTACCTCCACCATGGCGGCAGGGCCTGCAAATACTTTAATCCCTTTATCAAAGAGCACTTCTTTAACAGCAGCATATTTACTCTCATCACCGATCACAACGGCATTGGGAGAAAACAGCAAAGCCTGTTCTATCAGGAGTTCAGCGTTCTGCTGAGCAGTTAATACTTCCACCTCAAACTTATCCGGATGCGCCGCAATCACTTCTAAAGCCTGGCGACCTATAGACCCGGTTGAACCAAATATTGCAATACGTTTTTTACTCATGATCAGACAAGAATGACTCCTATGGTTAAATTTAAACAGTTTTTTCAATATGCGTGCGGAAACCGGCTTCTGCATTTGTTATTGAAGAAGCCGGTCCATGCGTTATAATGTGATTAGCGTCCTGCCAGGTAGTTGCCCAGTTCGTCAGCAATTCGCCTGTCATTACTGAGCCGAGGCACTTTGTTCTGCCCTCCCAGCTTACCGATGGATTTCATGTAGTCAATAAACCCATTTTTACGTATGGGCCTGATCTTTAAAGGTTGTAATATATTACCGGTTAACAAATCTTCGTAATAAATGTTCTTGTTCCGCAACTGCCGGTCTACCTGAAGCGCAAATGCTTCCAGGTTATCCGGGATCTGCTCAAACTCCACAAACCATTCATGGTAGGGCAATTCTCCATTTACCTGGATACGCGGAGCTACCGTAAACTCGGTGATCCTTATACCCCTGGTATCGGCAACGCCCATCAGACTTTGTTCTACCTCCTCTCCGATCACATGTTCCCCGAATGCGGAAATAAAATGTTTCGTACGGCCGGTCACCACTATCCGGTAAGGGCTGGTGGATACGAACTTAACGGTATCTCCTATGTTATAAGCCCATAAACCCGCGTTGGTACTCACTATCATGGCATAATTCACACCGGTTTTCACTTCTTTCAGCGGAATGCGGGTAGGATTCTCATTAAATATTTCAGTGGCGGGTATAAATTCGAAAAAGATACCGCTGTTTGTGTTCAGCAGCAATCCTTCCTGTTCCTGCGAATCCTGGAAGGCAAAGAAACCTTCAGAGGCAGGGAAAGTTTCAATGGTGGTCACTTTCCGGCCTACAGAATCCATCAGTTTGGCCCTGTATGGTTCAAAGTTCACACCGCCGTGTACCAGTAATTTGAAATTCGGGAACAGTTCACCAACTGTTTTGCCGCTCTGTGCCATCAACCTGTCGAAATACATCTGCATCCATGGTGGAATACCACTGATCAGGCGCATATCTGCATTAATGGTTTCCTCTACGATCTTGCCCAGCTTTGTTTCCCAGTCTTCAATACAATTGGTTTCGTAGGTAGGTAACTGGTTGGTGCGGAGATAACGGGGGATCTGGTGATTGGCAATACCACTCAGCCGGCCGGTGGGGATGCCACCCACACGTTCCAGTTCAGGAGAGCCGGAAAGGAAAATAAGTTTTCCGTCAAACACGCTGGTATCGCCGGTTTCCACCACATTACAAAAAACTGCATTGCGGGAAGTATTAAAATGGTGGTCTACTGATTCCTTTGTGATGGGGATATATTTCACCCCGCTGGTAGTTCCGGAGGTTTTGGCAAAGTAGATCGGCTGCCCTTTCCATAATATATTATGCTTTCCTTCCTTTATCTTCTCAATATAAGGTTTGAATTGTTCATAGTCCCTGACAGGAACAGCCTGCTTATAGGCTTCATAGGACTGTATATTCTCAAACTGGTGATCTTTGCCAAATTCCGTTTTCCTGCCGGTTTTTATCAGTTCTTGCCAGATTGATTCCTGATCTTCCACCGCCCTTTGCATTTCCTTCTTTACCTTATTTGCGATAATGGAAGCAAATGGTTTGGCCAGCAGTGATTTAAACTTCATGCCCCGATATTTTTAATTTAATGATCAACATAAAGAACAAAAGTATAAAAATTGTACGCAAGATAGCAGTTTTTCGGAGTGGCTACAGCCGGGCATTGTAGCGGAAATTGGGGTATAACAGGGTAGAGCGCGGGGGAGCAGGGATGCTAAACAATTGTTAAAAAAAACTAAAATACTAAAAACTCCGTATCTTTGATATGTAAAAAGCTATTTTTCAATGTACTGCCCCGGTTCGCTGGGGCGATGTACTGCAATAAGTATTAATTTCTTTGTTGATTAAAAAACAAAGTAATACCTTTGCAGGAAATTATTTTTGGAATATTATGTTCGCAGTTGTAACAATCGCAGGTCAGCAATTCAAGGTAGCTAAAGGTCAAGAGATCTTTGTACAGCAATTGACTGGTAATATCGGAGATAAAGTAGAATTCGCAGAAGTTCTGCTGACCGACAACGACGGCAAGATAACCGTTGGCACTGATGTAAAATCAGTAGTAAAAGCAGAGATCCTGGCTCACGTTCAAGGTGATAAAGTGATCGCTTTCAAGATGAAGAGAAGAAAAGGCTTCAGAAAGAAAGTGGGTCACCGTACTCATTTTACCCGTCTCAAGATCAACGAAATTGCTTAATTTTATATTGATAAAAGTTATAAAGTACTAATACAATGGCACATAAAAAAGGTGAAGGTAGTGTTAAGAACGGTCGTGATTCCCATAGCAAAAGGCTGGGAGTTAAAATCTTCGGTGGCCAGGTGGCGGTAGCAGGTAATGTTATTATCCGTCAAAGAGGCACAGTTTATCATGCAGGTTCTAACGTAGGTATTGGTAAGGATTTTACCATCTACGCTCTTACAGATGGTCTGGTGGAATTTAGAAAAGGTCAGAAAGACAGAACCTTCGTTTCCGTAAAGTCATTTGATACCACTGCACAGGCGGAAGCTTAATGCAGTGTTAGCCATAAAGTTTTTTTTGATACCCAATTTTTTTTACTAACCCAAAATTCAAAAAACAATGGCAACAATTAAGAAAGCTGCTAAAAAAGCGGCTCCTAAGAAGAAAGCTGCTGCTAAGAAAGCTGCTCCTAAAAAGAAAGCTGCTGCTAAGAAAGCCGCTCCTAAAAAGAAAGCTGCTGCTAAGAAAGCCGCTCCTAAAAAGAAAGCTGCTGCTAAGAAAGCCGCTCCTAAAAAGAAAGCTGCTGCTAAGAAAGCTGCTCCTAAAAAGAAAGCTGCTGCTAAGAAAGCTGCTCCTAAAAAGAAAGCTGCTGCTAAAAAAGCCGCTCCTAAAAAGAAAGCAGCTCCAAAGAAGAAAGCCGCTAAAAAAGCTGCTCCTTCTGCACCATCAGCTCCGGCCATGTAATTTCGAATTTACTAACTGTAGCATAAGAACCCCGATGCAAATCGGGGTTCTTTTTTTGTGTAATACCCCTCCTCCCCTTTGCTCATTCCGGCCGAATCCCCTAACTTACGCCATCTATGGACAACTATATCATTGCAGATAACTTCTCCCTGCTCGCAAAACTGATGGATATTCATGGCGATAACTCCTTTAAAGCCAAATCTTTCGCAAATGCAGCTTTCCAGATAGAAAAATTAACTGTTCCCCTCGCGGAAACACCACACGATGCTATTTTCAAGATCAAAGGGATTGGTGAGTCCACGGGCAAAAGTGTGATAGAAATGCTCCAGACCGGCAGATTTGGGGTATTGGAAGATTATATTCAGAAAACGCCTGCGGGCATCCTGGAAATGATGAAGATCAAAGGTCTCGGCCCAAAAAAGATCGCTACCATCTGGAAAGAACTGGAAATAGAAAGCCTGGGGGAATTACTCTATGCCTGCAATGAAAACCGCCTGCTCCTGTTCAAGGGGTTCGGACAAAAAACGCAGGACAGCATCAAACAAAGTATTGAATTCTTTTTGTCTAACCGTGAACGTTATCTCTTTGCAGAAGCAGAGGCATTCGCCGGAGAAATGGAAGGCATGCTGCAGCAGCTCTTCTCTCCTGCAAAAGCGTCTGTTTCAGGTAATTTCCGCCGCCAGCAACCCATTATCGATGAATTGGAGTTCGTAATAGCGGTGCCCATAGACCAGGTGGCAGAAAAGCTTAAAACAGTGGAAGGATTCACGCGGCTGGACAATACGGATGACGCGGTTATCATGCAATATAAAGAACACATCAAGCTAAAAATATACGGGGTACAACCGGAACATTTTGCCACCAAACTTTTTGTTACCACAGGTTCGGAAGCCTTCCTGGATCAGTTTTTTGCGCATGCCGGCCAGGCTTCAGGTGGAAACGAAGCTACAGAGGAAGCCATCTTTGAAAAAGCCGGGCTTCCCTATATACCACCCTGCCTGCGTGAAGGAAAAGGAGAAGTAGCACTGGCAGCCGCTAACGCCTTACCGAAACTCATTGAAACCACTGATATTAAAGGTATTATTCACTCCCATAGCCAATGGAGTGATGGTCTGCAAAGCCTGGAGGAAATGGCCAAAGCAGCCAAAGAGCAGGGATTTGAATACCTGGTGATCAGTGATCACTCCCGCTCTGCTTTTTATGCAAACGGCCTGCATCCCGAAAGGATCGTTGCCCAGCATCAACAGATAGAAGAATTAAACCGCCAGCTGGCTCCCTTTAAGATATTTAAAAGCATAGAAGCAGATATCCTCAATGATGGCAGCCTGGATTATCCGGATGAGATCCTCGCCAGTTTTGACCTGGTGATCGCTTCTGTGCATTCGAATCTTAAAATGACGGAAGAAAAAGCGATGGCACGTGTGTTGAAAGCGATCTCGAATCCTTACACTACCATCCTGGGGCATATGACGGGCAGGCTCTTGCTGAGCAGAAATGGTTATCCACTTAATCATGAAGAGATTATCGATGCCTGCGTGGCTAATCATGTGGTGATAGAATTAAATGCACACCCCCGCCGGCTGGATATAGATTGGGAATGGATCCCTTCTGCTATTAAAAAAGGCGCGCTGCTTTCTATAGATCCTGATGCCCATACCATTAGCGGATATCATGATATTAGATATGGCACACTGGCTGCTCAAAAAGGGGGTTTGACCAAAGAAAAGAACCTTAGCAGTTTAACACGGGATGAGCTGGAATCTTTCTTAATACAACGTAAACAACAAAAAGGGATCTGATGATCTTACACATTCTGGCCATCGCGGTAGCACCTGGTGTTGCTATTTCCCTGCTTATCTATTTCCTGGATAATCGTGACCGTGAGCCGGCGCGGTTATTGATCCGTGCTTTCCTTTTAGGCGTACTGAGTGTAGCTTTTCCCCTGGCGGTCCAGATCTTTGCTGCTTCCCGTGGCTGGACTGCTTCTATGCCAGGATTGCTCAATACAGCCATCTATGCATTTGGTGTTGTAGGGCTGAGTGAAGAACTGGGTAAATTCCTTGTATTACGTTTCTACGCTTATCCCAAGGCTGAATTTGATGAACCTTTTGACGGAATTGTTTATTCCGTGATGATAGGGATGGGATTTGCCACGGCAGAGAATATCACCTATGTAGCGCAATATGGCATAGGAACCGGCCTGGTGCGCATGTTCACTTCTGTACCTGCACATGCAGCTTTTGCGGTGTTAATGGGATACTATACGGGCCTGGCTAAATTCATTCCGCAACACCGCGGCACCTTGTTAATAACAGGGCTTTTCTGGGCTGTATTGTTTCATGGCGCCTATGATTTCTTTCTTTTTATAGGGGACAGTGTTTACCTGATGCTGGCTTCCCTCCTCTGCTTCTATATTGCAGTACGCCTGTCTATCCGGGCTATAAAACACCAAAGGGAAATATCACGGCGCTGGAATAAGGAACCTTAGTTCTCTTCTGTTACATAACTTCTCGTTAACCAGAGGTAGAGGCCGTATCCCGCAAAAGGGAGGAAAAATACGAGGATCAGCCATTTCAGGTGGTAAGGACGTGGATTGTCGGACTGCTTAAAGGTATGCTGCACACAAAACCTCACTACCAGCCAGAGATGCAGCATGGCAAATAAGGTAATAAAAGCCTCTTTCATTAGTAAATCCATCCAATAATGCTTTACTGAAATTTACGAATTTTCCGTATAAGTAGGTAATTGTCCTCTTTTTTATAAGCAAAAAAAGAGCCCGACTTGACAATCAGGCCCATCCTCCAAATTAACTAGTAATGCAAAGTGGATAAAAGAGTTATATATCAGGGAGATAATGATTAATTATTCGCACAAAGGCCAGCATTCACGCTTTAAATCTACAAAAAAATATTTACTCTGTTAGGAATACTACTATTTTTTACAGCTGTAAACGAAAAAGCCCGGGATCTACCCGGGCTTTTAATATATGTAACGTCATTATATTCATTCCTTTTATAGAAAGAGCCCGATTCGACCATCAGGCTCGTTTTTATCCAATTTAGCTTTAGACAAAAATCCCTTATTCCCTAAATTTCTTGTGCGCTAAATGGAGTTTGAGACCTACTAAAAAAAAGAAGAGCCCGACACGAACATCAGGCTCGGTTTTTTCTCCAATTTAGCTTAAGACAAAAAGTTTGTGTAAACCCCTCAGTTTACTGAATATCTTACAGTGGTGTATTCTCAATTTGTTTAGAAAGAACTTATTGATTGGCAAGGTTGCTTCTCAAATTCGTTTAATCAAATCTATATGAAAAAAATGAAGAAACAAACATTTCTATGTTAGGATAACTAACTATTAACTAAAACACATGGCTGTTAGTCTGAAATCTTTTGCCATTAGTGCTTACAAGCAGCCCGGTTAATCGCTATCCCATTTCTTTCAAAGATCACGCATCAAATTCATGTTCACCGCATCTCTAAACTTAACACATATACGGTACAAATGTTCAATCTTTTTTGAAGTATGTACTTGAAGGGGATATATACGTACAAAATAAACATCCGGATCTATAAATCCGGATATTTATTTATACAATATGTTTTTTATTGATAATCTAAAAGAAGCGTGGAGTCAGGGTCTTCCCTTTCTTAAAAGAAAAGCGGTAATTCAGCATCAGATCGTGTGAGCCGGACTGCATTCCTTTGAGGTGCGTGGCAGATGCAAAATCATAGGAATACCCCAGCATGAAATTTTTCAGTACCTGTATCTGCACCATTGCACTGGCCGTTTTTTCTGTACGCCAGGTTGCGCCTGCCCAAACAATATCCTTAATGAGGAATGCTGCACTCACATCCAGTTGCAACCCTGCTCCCGTAACCTGCCTTAATAAAAGTCCGGGCCTGAATTTGATATCCTTGCTTACATCTTTTATAATACCTGCCTGCAAATACAGATGTCTTTTGAACTCTACTTTATTAGCAGGACTTCCCAGGTTAAAACTTTTAAAGACCGGGGCGCCTATTCCAACAAAGAACTTCTCTGAGAATAATATCATACCAAACCCTACATCAGACTTCCAGTATTTCTGGTTAGTGGCAAACACAGGATCGTCTGTTCCCAGGTGTGTGTTGTCGTCAGAAAACTGCTCCATTCCTCCATTTAATCCCAGTGACAGGAATAACTTCTCATTCATTTTCACTTTCTGGGAAATGTTGAAACGAAAACCCGTTTGGGAATAGATGGTGATCTGATCTTTCATGGCCATAAAACCAATACTTGTACCGGTAGCATTAACAGGCGTGTAAAAGGAAAATGCAGCTGTTTTGGGGGCACCTTCCATTCCTACCCATTGATTACGGGCAACAACGGTTGCGCTGCTGAATTCGTCCATAGACGGATAGGCGGGGTTTACGACCATACCATTGAAAAGGTATTGGGCAAATACGGGTTGCTGCTGTGCAACTGCCTGTTGGGCACAAGCGCAGGTGCAGAACATCCCGACTACGAACAGCTTTCTGAGGCTCTTTTTCATAGTGATAGGTTTATCGTTTCAATACTATATATCCTGTGTGGCGTGTCATATTTCCACTGCTGTCCCACACATGCAGAACATAGAAATAAGAGCCATCCGGCAGATTACTTCCGGAACCACCACCAGTATTAGCGCGACCGCTGAAATTGTTTGACTGGTTATTGTAATTACTTGTTTTAAAGATTGTTCCTCCCCAACGGTTCACGATCACGATCTCATTCTGTACATATTTCTCCAGGTTCTCAATGAAGAGCACATCATTCTTACCATCACCATTCGGCGACAAACCTTTATTCACTTTGATCTCCATTTCAATCGGCTGATCATCATTCTGTATAATACCTACGGCTACGAGCGGATTTACCACCGATGGTGCATTTTCTGAAGATGCTACTGTAGCTGTAAGCAAGCGTATGGCGAAGAGCTGATCTATTTCTGAATCCACATCCCCGATCACCGGCACTACAATCTCAGCCTCCAGTTGCATAGGTGCAATTGCCAGACTGGTAATGTGCGACTGGAAGTCCTCTCCTGCCCTGGCCCTCATAGGATCTTTATCTGCTCCTGCTCCTTCAAACGCATCTGCAAACTGGTAGTTCAGATTGATCACACGGCTGCTCATACGGTTCAGTTTAACGGTGAAGCCTAATGGCGTGATCGCGGCATTTCCTTCTTTCACCCTGGCTGTATCCACTTTGAATGAGATCTCCAATGGATCGTTGTCTGTTACTATTGTGGCAGCTGTTGCCTTTGTACCTATTCCATATGGCTGCCCTGCACCGGCAAATGGCTGAATGGTCAGGTTCACAAAACCATTGTCATCATTGATATCATTATCATCCGGTACTACATTTAAGGTGGCTTCCTGCTGGTTAGCCGGTATTGTAATGGTAAACGTTGCGCTGGTAGTTACCGTCCTGAAGGCATCATGCTGCAGGCTGATGATTACCGGCATATCTACCGGAGTGATTTGTGAAGCGCGTACTTTTACCGGGATGGCAGTACCTTCTGTAACACTGGCCGGTGCAGATACTTCTACCGTCATCATATCATTATCAGCCAGGTTCACTGTGGCCTGCTGTTGCGTTGCAAGCGGAAGTCCTGCACTGGCACCTGTTAACTGAATGATGATGGTTTCTGTTCCTTCCAGGTCTGTATCATCTTTTGGTACAATATGAATAATCGCATCATTGTCACCGGCAGGAATTGTTACCGTACCGGATAAAGCATTATAATCAACATCAGCGGCTGCTGTGCCCGATACCGTGTAAGTGACTGTTACAGGAACAGTAGCGGTAAATTGAGCATGTGCAAAACGCACCCTTACACTTCCATTGCCGGATGGTTCGGAAGCATCGCTTATTTTTTCGATTAAGATCTTACGTCCCTCTGCAATGTTTTCGTCATCCAGGATCAGCATGCCTGCTCCGCCGGTATTATCAACGTTTGCAGCAATGGTATTACCGAAATGAACAAAGCTGGCAGATTGAATTGTCAATTGCAGGGTTTCATCTCCCTCAATGATCTGATCATCTTTTACGACAACCGGAACAGTGGCCCCGTTGTCTCCTGCTTTGATAATAGCCACACCGGAAAGTGGTTCGTAATCTTCATTAGATACCGCCGATCCTGTTACCGTATAATTCACGGTGATATCAGCAGGCGCAGCAGTACTGCCAGGCAGTTTGATAGTGAACACGCCTGGTGTGGAAGGTTCTGATGCATCTGTTGTTTTAACGGCGGTGACTGTAACAGCCGGAGCACCTGAGCCAGGGATGCTGACTGTATTGCTATGCAATACTGTAAAGCTGGCAGCAGTACCTGTCAGTCTTAACTGTTCATCCGGTTCATCTGTATTGTCCTCAATTGCTTCCAACACCACGGTTACCTCATTCACATCTTTTGGCAGGATCACGGTATTAGGTGTGAGTGTGAAATCGGCAGCATTAGCAGAGAAGCTGCTATAGGCACTCACAGTGATAGCTATATCTGTAGCAGAGGTGATACCGGTTGGTAATGCAAATATTACTTTGCTGGTATTGCCTTCGTGTAGGATAGTTGAATCTATTGTGATCCTGATCTGCCTGTTTGCCAGGGTAAGACCGGTAGCATCTGTGATATCAATGCCGGCACTTGCAAAGGTGAATCCTGCAGGAACAACTCCATCCACCTGTACTGTTTCTATTGGTTCAATAATACCATCTATCACTGCAGAGATATCAAAATTAGCGCTGGTATTATTATTCGCGGGAATAGTAATGCTTGCCGGAATATTTGTATGATCTGTATCTGCAGCTGTAGAGGATGCACCTGCTTTAGCCAGTTGCACAGTTACAGGTGTACTGGATTCAACATTTGGCGGAAGGCTGACATAGAAATGGCCTGTTGTGCCTTCTGCAATACTACTTCCATTTGGATGCAGTGATATGACTGTATTCAGCGGATCCCTGTGTGTAGAATCCTCGATCTGTATGGTTGTGCCGCTCACCCCATACCCTAAGGCAGAACCTTCAAGTACAAGGTTTTCTGTGCCTTCCAGGATGAGGTCCATCGGAGCAGAAACAGTGAAAGTTGTTTCATGCTGGCCTGTAACAATAGTTACAGATGCCGGTAAAGCACTGTGATCTGAGAGGCTTGCTGTGGAAGATCCTTTGGTGATGTTCACCTGGATATCACTGCCTGCAGTCAGTACACCGGGGAGACTGACTGTTATAGTGGCAACACCTTTTGCTTCAAGGACAGCGGCCGTGTTGCTGGTGAAAGTAATGGTACCACTATGGTTTTCATCCAGTACATCTAATGATACATCCTGGCTGAAGGTAAATCCTCCGGCAGCGGATGGGATCAGGTGCAGTTTCTCTACAGTTTCTATTACACCATCTGTATTTGCCTGGATGGTTAAAGTGGCATCGTTGCCGCCGGCAGGGATGATCACTTTGTCAGGGATGCCGCCATTGAGGTCGGCTGCGACTACAGCCGGGGTATTTATTCCCGGTGCCAGGTTAATTTCTATGGCTTCTGCAGTGGTGATACCTCCTGGCAGGCTGAAGATGATCGTTGTGCTGTTACCTTCTGTTACGGTAGTGGCACCAGAGATCGTGATCAGCTTGCTGGCTGTTACATCTGTAATAGCTACGTTGGAAGATGTGGTTACTGCTTCACCGAATATCGTAGCAGTGGCCTTGATCTCTAACGTTTCGTTTGGTTCTATAATTTGATCGGTATTCGCAGTAAGGGTGAAGGTGGCTTCACTACCTCCTGCAGGGATGGTAACTGTTGCGGGCAGGGTGTATTCTGTGCCCAGCAAAGTAGCTACGGTTCCTGTACCGCTCGTTAAGCTGATAGTTTGTGCTGCTGAAGTAATAATGTTAGCGGGCAGACTTACTTTCACCTGGATACTGCCACCTTCTGCCACTGTGGAGGCATCAGGGGTCAGGGTCAGTTGTTTGTTGGCTGAGGTACCTGTAGCATCTGTGATATTCACCGTAGTACCAGTTACAGTAAAGCCGGTAGCTGTGCCATTCAGGATCAGGGATTCTGTGTTCTCCAGGATCAGGTCTGTATTGGCGGTGATATCTACAAATCCATCGGCTGCACCAGCTGCAATAGTGATTGTTCCTAAAGCACCATGATCAGTAGCATCCGCAACAGAAGCGCCGTCTTTTGTGAGCGCAATGGTAATGTTTGTTGAAGAGATCAGGCTTCCTTGAATGGTGGCTGTGATCCTTACTGTGTTTCCTTCAGCTACGTTTGCAGCAGCGGTAGTGAGTACAATGGTAGCACCAGCTGCATCGTTATCTACAACATCCAGTTCTACATTTTTATTAAACGTGAAACCGCCTGTTGCACTCGGAATTAATTCCAGTTTCTCTAAGGCTTCAATAACACCATCTGTCTTAGCAGATAAGGTCAGATCAATGTGATCACCGTTGGCAGGGATGGTTACCTTAGTCGGGAATATACCATTGAAGTCTGCAGGCAAGGCTGTGGAAGTTCCGGCTACTGCCAGATCAATATCCAGTGCCCCGGCAGTGGTAGTACCTCCTGGCAGACTGAAAGTGATGGTGACATTGCTGCCTTCTGTTACCGTAGTAACACTAGTGATCGTGATCAGCTTGCTGGCTGTAACATCTGTAATCGCTACATTGGAAGATATGGTTACTGCTTCACCGAATATCGTAGCAGTGGCCCTGATCTCTAACGTTTCGTTGGGTTCTATAATTTGATCAGTATTCGCAGTAAGGGTGAAGGTGGCTTCACTACCTCCTGCAGGGATGGTAACTGTTGCGGGCAGGGTGTATTCTGTGCCCAGCAAAGTAGCTACGGTTCCTGTACCGCTCGTTAAGCTGATAGTTTGTGCTGCTGAAGTAATAATGTTAGCGGGTAGACTTACTTTCACCTGGATACTGCCACCTTCTGCCACTGTGGAGGCATCAGGGGTCAGGGTCAGTTGTTTGTTGGCTGAGGTACCTGTAGCATCTGTGATATTCACCGTAGTACCAGTTACAGTAAAGCCGGTAGCCGTGCCGTTCAGGATCAGGGATTCTGTGTTCTCCAGGATCAGGTCTGTATTGGCGGTGATATCTACAAATCCATCGGCTACACCAGCTGTGATAGTGATTGTTCCTAAAGCACCATGGTCAGCAGCATCCGCAACAGATGCACCATCTTTAGACAACACTACAGTGATGGAAGTGGCAGAGGTGAGTGATCCTTGTATAGTAGCAGTGATACGAACTGAACTACCTTCCGCCACGTTTGTAGCAGCGGCGCTGAGTACAATGGTGGCTCCTGTGGCATCATTATCCACAACATCCAGTTCTACATTCTTATTAAACGTGAAGCCGCCTGTTGCACCCGGGATTAATTCCAGTTTCTCTAAAGCTTCAATAATACCATCTGTCTTAGCCGATAAGGTTAGATCAATGTGATCACCGTTGGCAGGGATGGTTACCTTAGTTGGGAATACACCATTAAAGTCTGCAGGCAAAGCAGAGGAAGTTCCGGCTACTGCCAGATCAATATCCAGTGCCTCAGCAGTGGTGATACCTCCGGGCAGGCTGAATGTAATAGTGGCATTACCGCCTTCTGTTACCGTAGCAGCACCAGAGATTGTGATCAGCTTGCTGGCTGTTACATCTGTGATCGATACAGTGGTCTTAGCCGTAATGGATGTACCGTATACCATTGCAGTCGCTTCCAGCTGCAATTGCTCTGTTGGTTCAATGCTATTATCAGTAAGTGCATCCAGGTTAAATGTAACCTCATTTCCGCCAGCCGGTATTACTACCGATCCGGTAAAGTCATTATATTCTGAAGTCTGGAGGGAAGCACTCGATAAAGCACCTCTGCTTAAAGTAATAGTCAGCGCATCCTGTGTTCTATGCGGAGAAGGAAGACTGATCTTCACAACCGTTGAACTACCTTCTGGAACAGATGCGGCAACAGGTGTAATGGTGAATATCTTATTATTACTATTCTGGCCATTCAGGTCTGCAATATTCACAGTAACAGGGATAACCGTAAAGCCCGAAGCCATACCTGCTATATCCAGGTTTTCAGAAGGCTCCAGCAGATCATCTGTATTAGCTGTTAAGGTGAATGTTCCCGCACTTTGGGTTGCAGGAATAGTGATCGTAGTTAATGCATTGTGTTCATCATTAGCCACTGCAGAAGTACCTGCTTTTGATAATGTGATAACAATATCACTTCCTGCAATCAGCCCACCTTGCAAAGTGGCTGTTATTGTTGCTGTACCGCCTTCCAGCAAATTAGCAGAAGAAGTGGTCAGCAATATAGATGCACCGGAAAGATCATTATCTACAACATCCAGTTCTACATTTTTACTAAATGTGAAGCCACCTGTTGCACTCGGGATTAATTCCAGTTTCTCTAAGGCTTCAATAACACCATCTGTCTTAGCAGATAAGGTTAGATCAATGTGATCACCGTTGGCAGGGATGGTTACCTTAGCCGGGAATACACCATTAAAGTCTGCAGGCAAAGCTGTGGAAGTTCCGGCTACTGCCAGATCAATATCCAGTGCCTCAGCAGTAGTGGTACCTCCCGGAAGGCTGAAAGTGATGGTGACATTGCTGCCTTCTGTTACAGTAGTAGCACCCGTGATCGTGATCAGCTTACTGGCTGTTACATCTGTAATAGCTACGTTGGAAGATATGGTTACTGCTTCACCGAATATGGTAGCAGTAGCCCTGATCTCTAACGTCTCGTTTGGTTCTATAATTTGATCGGTATTCGCAGTAAGGGTGAAGGTGGCTTCACTACCTCCTGCAGGGATGGTAACTGTTGCGGGCAGGGTGTATTCTGTGCCCAGCAAAGTAGCTACGGTTCCTGTACCGCTCGTTAAGCTGATAGTTTGTGCTGCTGAAGTAATAATACTAGCGGGCAGACTTACTTTCACCTGGATACTGCCGCCTTCTGCCACTGTGGAGGCATCAGGGGTTAGGGTCAGCTGTTTGTTGGCTGAGGTACCTGTAGCATCTGTGATGTTCACCGTGGTACCAGTTACAGTAATGCCGGTGGCTGTGCCGTTCAGGATCAGGGATTCTGTGTTCTCCAGGATCAGGTCTGTATTGGCTGTGATGTCTACAAATCCATCGGCATCACCAGCCGCAATGGTGATTGTACCTAAAGCACCATGGTCAGTAGCACCCGCAACAGATGCGCCATCTTTAGATAACACCACATTGATGGGAGTTGAAGCTGTAAGTGATCCCTGCAATGTAGCGGTGATGCGAACTGAACTACCTTCCGCCACATTTGCAGCAGCAGCGCTGAGTACAATGGTAGCACCTGCCAGATCAGCATCTATAATATCCAGATCAACATTTCTGGTAAATGTATAACCCAGTGAAGATGGCACCAGTATCAGTTTCTCCTGGTTCTCAATAATGCCATCTGCTTTTGGTTGAACAGATAGTGTTGAGGTATTACCATTTGCAGGAATGGTCACCGATAAAGGATATACATTCCCCACAAAGTCCCCGGCAGCAGCATCGGTTCCCAGCCCCGGTGTTAATTGGATCACCAGAGGGTCCTGGGTTGTGATGCCCAAAGGCAAACTGAATGCATAGTTAGCCGTAAGTCCTTCTGCTATAGATACAGCATTACCAACGGTAATCGTTTTATTTGCCGCTGTACCTGTAGCATCTTTAATAGTTATCTGCGTAGTAGCCGTTTTATCTTCATCGAAGATCCTCGAACTCGCAGTGATATCTAATAACTCATCTGGCTCCAGTACATTATCCGTATTGGCCGTCAGGTCGAATGAAATTTCATGTCCGCCTGCCGGTATCTTAACATTAACAGGTAATATCGTGTATTCTGTACCCAGCAAGGTTACAGAACTGGCAGTAAGGTCAATACTCAGTTCTTCCGAAGTAGTGATACTACCCGGTAAGCGAATCCATACTTTCACGGTATTACCTTCTGTAATATCAGTGGTAACAGGCGTTAAAGTAATATTCTTATTAGCTGAAACAGCGCTTGTAGCGTCATTAACATTTAAGGTTACCGGAGCAATAATGTATCCGGTAGCTGTACCGCCAAGTTCCAGTGTCTCCTGTCTTTCCAGGATATCATCAGGAACTGCACTGATAGTAAAGGGCAGGGAACTGGAGGAACCGGCCAGGATGGTTACAGTAGCCGGCAAAACAATATCATCATCAATGGCACTACCGGAAATCCTTTGTGGGGTGATCACAATATCTGTTAACGCTACGCCGGATTGCAGGGTTGCCGTTACTGTTGCAGTCCCTCCTTCTGTAACATCTGATGCAGTGAATTCGATAACAGGGTTTATTCCATCCTTGATATTAACGATTAAAGGAGATAGGCTATAAGGAGTACCCACTATATCACCATCTGCTGTAATAATCAACTGTTCGTCCGTTTCTGCTAATGCATCCGTTTTGAGTTTCAGATCAAAGGTGACTACATCCTGAAACGGCGGAAGCGTAACGGTAAGCGGTAATTCATAATCTGCCGCTGTAATATTAATATCTGTACTGGCAGTGCCGATCGTAAAGGTGATAGGTTCGGAAGACAAGTCACCTACTGCTGTGATTTTCAACTGAACTGTCTCCCCTTCCGTATAATCAGTCAAACCATCCACGGTTTCAAGGAAATATTCAAATCTGCCAGGGGTCACAACATTCCCGTCATTGATCAGCAGGGTAGCCGTAGTAGCCGTAAAACCCGGTGAGCTTGCCTTTATGACAAGCTTCTCCTGAAGTTCCAACCAGTTGTCCGGTAAAATTTCAAAAAGATTGAACGCTGCATAATCCATTCCCGGGTAAAAATGGATCTTAAAATCCGCCGGGTCAGGATAGTAATAATCATCTATGTTCACTGTAGAAGTTGGATCAATTTCCAATTCCACATCAAATGCGAAATCCGTTGCATAAGGCAACCGGACAATTATACCTGGATTAGCATCTCCTTCCGTCATCTGAGTAATTGCAGGATCTCCGAATTCAAGTGTAAGGTTCACCGCTTCCTGGATAACATCCAGCTGGCCACTGTTCACCGCAAAACCTGTACTGGAGCCATTATACACCAACGATTCCTGTAACTCCAGTTTAGCATCGGAAGCAACAGGCAAGGTAAAAGAGATATTATTTCCAGCAGCCGGAATGGTCATGCCGGATGGAAATGCAACACCAAAATCGGTAGGGTCTGTAGTACTTGAAAAATCCTCCGTCATGGCAATCACAACAGGCAACTCTGTTGTCACGCCTATTGGCAGGCTGGCAGTGATGGTAGCGTTATTCCCTTCTGTAGTAGCCGGAGAAGTGAAAGTGATGATCTTGTTAGCAGGGTTTAATCCTGTTGTATCAATGATACTGATAGTGGTAGTATGTGTTCTGTTAATGCCTGATATGGTTGCGGTAGCTGTGATATCAAGACTTTCCGTTGCCGGCTCCAATATCCGGTCTGCTGTTGCATCAAAATCAAATTCATAAAAAAGACTGCCGGCAGGAATAGTAACCGTAGCAGGAATAACACTGTGGTCTGTTGCTTCCGCATCCGCCGTTCCTTTAGCCAGGGTAACCACCACATCCGTTAATAAGGGAGTGCCGGACATCCTTACTTTCACTTTCATGCTCTTTCCTTCTTCCAGTGTAGTCTGCGCCGGCTCTATGAACAGGTCATTCGCATCATCATCTTCAATCGTATAAATAACATCGGTAACAGTGCCTAACTGCAGATGCGGAGAACAATCATTCGTTAATTCCACCCGCAAAGTTTTGTTCGGGTCCAGGTCATCATCTCCTTTGATCAGGATATTGTTCAAAGGAAAGTTACCCGGTACAAAAGTGTAATCACCCGCGGGGATCAGTATTTTGGCATATAACACTTCATAATCCGTACCTGCCACCGCATCATTTGTTCCGCTGGTGGTAGGGTATACTTTCACAGTAGCCAGCTGGGGAAGGTTAAACCTGGCGCCGCTTACCTTTAAGGTAAGGTTGCTGATCACATGTGTATTATCTCCTTCCGGTCCGGAAGGGTTAGCATCAGATAATTCAATAGTAGCTTTACCGAAGGGGAAATGGGTAAATCCGGGAGGCGGGTTCGGGTCCTGCACAAAAACATTCTTCAATTCAGTAGAATCAAAACCAACGGCAAAACGTTTGATCGCGTGATTGATCTCCATGGCTGTGGCGTCCATAAAAACGGCTTTGTGCACTGCCACTCCCTGGGCCTGTGGTACTATATTGATATTATTGCTTAACAGGAACCCGGGATTCACTTTTGTGTCCCTGCTATTTGTAGGGCCTGCAAACCAGGAGGTGAAGCCGGCATTTGTTTTGAATACATTTACACCTTCCGGTCCGGAGGGGCAGGATGCGTTGTCTCTTTTATACCCTACTATGCTCTTGATCGTCTGAGCAGGGTCAGGCATACCCTGATTAAGATATGGATCAAAAACAACGGATGTTTCACCGGAGAAGAAACCTGTGCTACAATCCTCAGTACCCATCCAGTTTCGTTGGGATAAATAAATATGAATGTAATATTGCCCTCCCCTTTCTGCACCAACAGGACCATTCAGCGCTTCTTCATCTGAACTGATAAAAAAATCAATATTATAATAAGAGGTTCCGTTTACATAAGTATATACGGTGGTAACATTATAAGTGGCGCTGTTGAGGTTCTGGAAAGAAGATAAGGTCACAATCTTGTAGGGATTTCCCAGCGAACCATCCCCATATACATCTGATATCTCGCAGGCTTTCACATACTTGGGCGTCTTCTCCTGAAATGGCCCAAACCGTTGTTCCAGGGTGAAATAGGTCCTTAAACCGATATCTTCCTTCGGCAGGCTATTATCCAGGTTATACTGGTCCACTCCTTTCCGCCTGACCAGTATACAGCTATCCCTTACTTCAATACGCAGGTTATTATCAAGGGCGGTACCTCCCGTAGGGTTGATAACGGCCGTCTGCGCCTGGGCATGTACTTCTCCGCAAAGGAAAAAGAAAGCCATAATGGCTACAATAGCGAAACGCAGATGGTTTGCACCCGCATACCGCGGTTTTTTCATAGGTAAGGATAGGACTAACATAAAACTTTAAATTTCTTTACATCCATACTAGATATCTCGAGGCTGACGTTATATCCCGGCTAATACATTTTCCGGTAGTGGAACTTCACTGTAGTGGGTAATCTGCACAGGCAAGATGGCCCTTTTCCCTTCTTTAGATTCTTAACTCCTTCTATTCCAAACGTTTATTCTACGTCAATGACTCCAAATAGTAATATGTAACAAACTGGTATTAACTGCACCAGATAGCAAATGTATATTATTTATAATATTAATGCAAATATTAATTTAGGATATTTTATATGTATATTAAGCAGTTACTCTCAGGGCAGGGATCTTTTTTTAAGAGAGGTTTAATAGAAAGCATTATGTAGAAAGTAGAAATAAAGGTAGATTTGCCAAAAATTTACTGGAATGTCCACAATTGCTAAATCCAAGATTGATTTGAGCCTCAAATACAAAGTTAAAGACATGTCTTTGGCAGAGTGGGGTCGCAAAGAAATAGAACTGGCGGAAGCCGAAATGCCGGGTTTGATGGCCCTGCGTGAAGAGTATGGTAAATCTCAGCCCCTGAAAGGTGCGCGTATTGCCGGTTGCTTACACATGACCATTCAAACAGCTGTGCTGATCGAAACCCTGGTAGCCCTGGGTGCAGAAGTACAATGGAGCTCCTGCAATATTTTCTCTACCCAAGACCACGCTGCTGCTGCTATTGCTGCTGCAGGTATCCCTGTTTATGCATGGAAAGGTCTTAGTGAAGAAGATTTCAACTGGTGTATTGAACAAACTCTGTTCTTTGGCAGCACTGATCGTCCTCTGAACATGATCCTGGATGATGGTGGTGACCTCACCAATATGGTTTTTGACGTTTATCCTGAACTGATCCAGCATATTAAAGGTCTTAGCGAAGAAACTACTACCGGCGTTCACCGTCTGTATGAAAGAATGAAAGCCGGCACTTTACCTATGCCAGCTATCAATATCAATGACTCCGTTACCAAATCCAAATTTGATAATAAATATGGTTGCCGCGAATCCTGCGTAGATGCTATCCGTCGTGCTACGGATGTAATGATTGCAGGTAAGGTTGCTGTAGTTGCTGGTTTTGGTGATGTGGGTAAAGGTTCTGCCGAGTCTCTCGCAGGTGCCGGTGCCCGTGTTATTGTAACTGAAATTGACCCGATCTGTGCGCTGCAGGCTGCTATGGAAGGTTACGAAGTGAAAAAGATGGCGGATGCTGTAAAAGAAGCAGACATCATCGTAACAACCACCGGTTGCCGTGATATCATCACCGGCGAACACTTCAAAGCGATGAAAGATAAAGCCATCGTTTGTAACATCGGTCACTTCGATATCGAAATTGATGTTTCCTGGTTGAACACCAACTACGGTCACACTAAAGTGGAGATCAAACCTCAGGTAGATAAATATACCATTGATGGTAAAGATATCATCCTGCTGGCTGAAGGCCGCCTGGTGAACCTGGGTTGTGCTACCGGTCACCCTTCTTTTGTGATGAGTAACTCCTTCACTAACCAAACACTCGCTCAGCTTGAACTGTGGTTGAACACAGACAAGTACGAGAACAAGGTATATGTACTGCCTAAACACCTGGATGAAAAAGTAGCCCGCCTCCATCTGAAAAAGATCGGCGTTGAGCTGGATGTGCTGACTAACACACAATCCACTTACCTGGGCATTCCGGTTGAAGGTCCGTTCAAACCTGAATACTACCGTTACTAGTAGATCTTAAAGATCTGATCATAGGAAAAGCAGCCCCAGCGGGCTGCTTTTCTGATTATAAGGCTATAGGCTTATAATGGTATAATATAAGGCTATAGACTTATAATGGGGTATTATAAGGTTATAGGCTTATATTTGTATAAGCCATGAAAAAACAAGCAGCCGTAATAACCGGCGATATTATTCAATCCTCCCTGCTGAAAGCCACGCAGCGTAAGCATTTCCAGAAAATACTGGAAAGGGTTTTCGCGGCCATAAAGGAAAAGGATGCTACTTTCAGGGCAGAACAGTACCGGGGAGACAGTTTCCAGGCGGTATTCATTCAAAATCCAGAACTGGCGCTATACAGCGGCCTGCTATTACAGGCATGGCTCCGAAAAGAAAATTTCCAGGTACGCATATCCATTGGTACAGGCGATATTACTTTTACCTCAAAAAACGTTGTTACATCAGATGGTACGGCCTTTCAACATTCGGGCCCCTACCTGGATGAGCTGAAGAAAAAGAACGGGCTCATCTCTATTGTTAGCCCCCATTCCGCTGTTAACCAGGAATGGGCTATTCACAGCCAGGTGCTTTCTTTCCTGATCGAACGCTGGAGCGCTCCACAGGCAGAAGCCATACTGGAACAACTGAACGGACTTACCCAGGCGCAAACCGCTGAGAAGCTGAAGATCCGCCAGCCGGCTGTCAATCAAAGATTACAGGCAGCAGGGTGGCAGGTGATCACCATGATCATCAGCAGGTTTGAGCTACAGATTTCATCTATGTTTTAGTGAATTTCGATTTGCAAAATTCATCCATGTTTTAAAACCATATCTTATGCTTTTATTGATTAAATGGCTCTGCGCCCACCTTATAGGTGACTTCGCGCTGCAAACCACCGGTTTTGTTCAACACAAACGGCGCCATAAAGCTGCATCGCCCTTTCTTTACATTCACTCCATCATGCATGGTGTGCTGATCTATGTTTTCACCGGCTGGTGGCAGGAATGGATCATTCCGGCAATCGTTGCCGTCTCCCATTTTCTGATAGACTGGTGGAAAGTATACCGGAAAGACAATGCCCGCAACTTTCTCATCGACCAGGCTTTGCATGTACTGGTGATACTGGTATTGTGGATCCAGGTATCCTCAGGATGGGCCAGGGTACTACCTTTCCTGTCTGGCATCCTGGAAGACAAAACCGTATGGGCCATCCTGTTGGGTTATGTGGCCGTGATATGGCCTATTTCATTCCTCCTGGGTTTTACCACCAAACGCTGGCGGGACCAGGTGGCAGATGCAAGGTTCACCAACAGCAGGGCTTCCCTGAGTGAAGCCGGAAGATGGATCGGTATCTTTGAAAGGATACTGGTGCTTACTTTTATTGTCACAGATCATTATGAAGGCATTGGCTTCCTGATCGCAGCGAAATCTATCCTTCGCTTCAATGATCTGAAGGATAATGAGAACCGCAGAGAAACGGAATACATCCTCATTGGTACGCTGATGAGTTTCTCTGCCTCTATTTTCGCAGGACTTGTAGTAAAGTTTTTATTGGCGTAATTTTGCTGCATGACGAAGCTGAGTGTTAACATCAATAAGTTCGCCACACTGCGTAATGCACGCGGTGGCAACCTGCCGGATATTTTACAGGTAGCTAAAGACTGTGAACGGTTCGGTGCTGACGGTATTACGGTACATCCCCGGCCGGATGAACGCCATATCCGTTTCCAGGATGTAAGGGATCTGAAGCCGCTGGTTACAACTGAATTCAATATTGAAGGATATCCTTCGAAGGAATTTATGGACCTGGTATTGGCCGTAAAACCGCACCAATGCACCCTCGTTCCTGACCCTCCGGGCGCTATCACTTCCAACACCGGCTGGGATACCGTGCAATACCAGTCTTTTCTGAAAGACGTGATCAGCACACTGAAAAAAGCAGGCATCAGGGTGTCTGTTTTCCTCAACCCGGATATCAGTAAAGTAGAAGGTGCCAAATCCGCAGGAGCGGACCGGATTGAGTTGTATACGGGCCCTTACGCAGAGGAATACACGAAGGCCCGCACACAACCGCAGAACTTTCGTTTATTCAACGATTATAAGAACACTGCTAAAGAAGCTTCTGCTATCGGGCTGGAATTAAATGCCGGCCATGATCTGAACCTGGATAACCTCCGGTTCTTCAAGCTGCATATCCCACAGCTGAAAGAAGTATCTATTGGCCATGCCCTGGTGGCAGACGCCATTTATTTTGGATTGGAAAATACCATTCAGCTATATAAGCGGCTTTTAGTTGACTAAATAAAAAAGGCGGGAAATATTCCCGCCTTTTTTATGCTTCCAGCTTAGCCCAGCCTGTTTCCCTGTACTTCGCATACAGGAGGTACAATGCCGCAAAGGACATCAGTCCGAAAATAAGCACAAGCCAGATATATCCTGCAATAAAATAATGCCCCACACCTATCACGCCCGGTACAATCAGAATAAGCATTCCTTTAATGAAGGTACCTGCGCTTTGTTTAATATTTAATTCCGCAGAAAAAGGTAATCTCCGCAGGTAGATGAATGCAAAGGCCAGATTGATCACAATCACATTAAAAAAGCCCAGTATCAGATCAGGCATGATCTTTAAGCCCCATACCCACAATGAAAAAGCAGAGAGCAATAAATAAAAAGGCACGAAAAACTTCGCCAGCGAGGCTTTGAAAGCCCCCATCAGTAAGAGCCCCGGAGATTCAACCGGCGCCGCAAAATATACCCAGGCGCTTTTGTATTTATCAGAATACACCAGGTTGCTGATAGCAGTGATGAACGCAAAGCTGCTGCTGTAGATCAGGAAGATGAACATCTTTGTTTCCGGTAAGTGTTTCCACTTCTCCCCTGCTGAAGTATGTTCACCGGTAAAAAAGAAGTAGATGAAATAGATCACCACATAAGCCAGGGAAGGGTACACCTTTAGCTTAAACTCCCGGCTGCGGCCTGTGATCAGCCATACCAGTTCAAAAGACAAGCGCTCCTGGCTGCTACTGGTGAGCAGGCGGGCCAGGCGTTTGTACCATGGTATCCCCGAAGAAACAGCCTGTGCTTTCTCCGGCCTGCCATTATCTGTTCCACTCCCTCCCAACATAGCCAGTTTCCTGTTAAAGCTGGGTGCAAATATTTTGATCACCAGCCACAGGCTCGCAAAAGGAACGATGAAGGATAAGGCGATGAAAATTAAAAACTGTGGGGTATAGATGCCATCTGTTACAGCCTGCCAGGCACCGGCAAACCAGGTAAGCGGTACCAGGTTCAGCCAGGTATGATCGGAAAGTTTCACCTCTGCCAGGTTCACATTCTTCATCACACGCGGAGCCAGGTAAACAATACCAAAGAGTAATACAGACAGGATCATCTGGATCCAGTTCAGGATCTCTTTAAACCTCTCCGGGGTGGTTAATTGTAAAGCGATCAGGTATACAGCGTTGATGAGAAAAATACTGAAGATGCATAATAACAATGCCAGTATCACAAACCAAAGTGCAGAGATGGCGCCTGTTTCGAAGAAGAGGTATATAAGCACCGGCAGCATCATGGGTACCACTATCTTGGAGATATGGATCACAATGTGCATCATGCGGGATACCACTACGGTTTTATCATTCACCGGCTTGGGCAGGATCACGAAATTATCTTTCACATCTATGAGTACACTGGTAAAGTCTGCGATCAATGTGGTAGACATCATCATCATAAACAACGAGAACCATATCAGCATCTGCAGGAAATGGTCCTTTGCAATAAAGAAAGCATAGAGGTAAAATATGCCCATCACAAAGGACATAATGATCACACTCCAGGAACCGTTCTTGATCTCTTTTTTCTTTTGCTGACGGGCCTGCGTATAAGCAGAAGGCCGGCGGTCATCCATTTTGAGCTTTACTTCCAGGATGGCCCTCAATTGTTCCACATCAACGCCTAAACGCCTCCATACGGGATTCAGCAGGGAAACCAGGTATAAGAAGAATTTGTTCATGATTAACTGTTTTGATTCCCTAATGCATGAATAAATGCATCTGCCGCACCGGAAAAACCTTCCTTGCCGGTAAGGTTTGCAAATACTTTTTCCAGTGTATCCCCTTCAGATTGTTTCAATTGTTCAAACGTACCGTCTGCCACAATACTTCCTTCGTTGATCAGTACAATCCTGTCAGATACTTTTTCTACCACATCCATCATATGAGAGCAATAGAAAATAGTTTTACCTTCTTTTTTCAGCAGGGAGAGTATCTCTTTAACAATGATCACCGCATTGGCATCCAGCCCGGAAAGCGGTTCATCCAGCACTACGATCTGCGGGTTATGCAACAGGCCTGAAGTGATCAGTACCTTCTGTTTCATCCCTTTTGAAAAAGTGTCCATCCGCTGATCTCTGTTTCCCAGCAAGCCAAAAGCATCCAGCATGCGGGTAGCCCGTTCGGTTATAACCGTTTCATCCAGTTTATACAATTTCCCTACGAAGGACAGGTATTCCATGGGTGTGAGCACATCATATATTTCTGCATTCTCCGGTACGTAACCAATGAGGCCTTTAATTGCGAGTGTATCTTTGCGAAGGTCCTGCCCCAGTACGGTCACTTCTCCTTCAAAGTCGCTGAGCAAACCAATCAGTACTTTTACCGTAGTGGATTTACCTGCACCATTCGGACCAATGTAACCAATGATCTGGCCGGGATAAACTTCCAGGTTGATGCCTTTCAGCACCTGCTTTTCACCATAACTTTTTCTGAGATCCCTGATAGAGATAATAGGCTGCATATGTATGATTTTTAAATGGTCAATCCGGCTTCCAGCCAATGCGGTCGCCGAATTTCCCCAGTCCCATCCACTGATTCAATGGCAGGCTGATACCAAGATGATTAAATGCAACGGTCCGCTGATACCAGGATCGTGCAAAGCGTAATTGTAATTTATTCACGATCACGCCAACGCCTAAAGAGAAACCGCTTAATCCCTGTTGGGATACCATGGCCAGTTCCTTTCGCCGCAGGTGATTATAAGCTGCTGTTAATTCCACATACTTCCCTACTTCAAACTGTGCCGCCAGCACAAAGTGGCGGGAGATCTTATCTACCGTACCGCTGCTTCTGTTAGTGGTATCCCCGTTCTCTATGATTGTTCCTTCTTCAAAACCCGGATCTGCATACCGGATATCGAACTGATAAATATGATGCAGGGTAGCGGATAACTGCAAAGGCACATGTTCCAGTTTTTTTGAAATACCCACCTGCAGATCAAAAGGTAAAGGTTCTTTTTCACCGCCACCATAGGCACTCAGCTGTGTACCCATATTCTTTGCCATCAGCCCGGCCTGCCATCCCCTGGCGGTATCCTGGTAGGCAATCCCCACATCTGTACTGATACCGGAAGATTGATACTGCAGGTAACGGGAATGAATATATTTTATACTCAGCCCGTAATACCATTTTTCCAGGTATTTGCGCGAAGCGCTGATCTGCCAGGCAAGATCATTCGGGCGAAAGGTACCCATTACATTCCCTGCTGCATCTGTATGCGTGATATCTCCGTAACCTACATACTGCAAACTGGTGGCAAAGGTTGTAGCCACAGAAGGCACATGAAAAGCAGCCGCTACATGCAGGTATTTCACGCCGGCGAAATAACCGGCATAATTCACCTGCAGCTGTGTATGCATAGAAGGCCTCAACAGTGCGGGATTCAGTAATGCCAGGGAAAGATCATTATTCTGCTGGCTGACGTTCACACCTCCCAATGCGGTGATCTGCGGAGCAGCCGGCAGGTCCAGGAAGGAATAGACGTTTTTTCCACCCAGCACCTGTGCATGAGCGGAGGAGGATAATAACAGTAATATAAACAGGTTGCGGAGCACGAAAATGAAGATACAAATAACAACAATAAAGCCACCCTTGCGGATGGCTTTATTTTAAACCCTTAAACAATCAACATGCGCTCACTTCGCTAAAAGTGAACTTGTGGTAACAAGGTATGCCAGGAATGAATAACCTTGTTTCTATCTCTTTAATAACGCTGTTTCCAGCACTTGGTTCATTTCTTTTACATAATGGAACTTCAATCCTTTGATATACTCAGGATTAATGTCCGTAATATCCTTCTCGTTCTGCCAGCAGAGCACGATCTCTTTGATACCGGCACGTTTGGCAGCAAGGATCTTTTCCTTGATCCCGCCAACCGGCAATACCTGTCCACGTAAAGTGATCTCACCGGTCATTGCCAGGTAAGGTTTCACCCTGCGGCCGGTAAAGCTGGAAACAAGTGCCGTAAGCATGGTAATACCTGCGCTGGGGCCATCTTTCGGAACGGCACCTTCCGGCACGTGTACATGCACATTTTTATGCTGCAGTACTTTCGGATCGATCTTTAAGGCAGTAGCGTTGGATTGTACATAACTGAGCGCGGTAACAGCTGATTCTTTCATCACATTTCCCAGGTTACCGGTAAGTTTCAGTTCTCCCTTGCCATCACTAAGACTGGTTTCAATGAAGAGGATATCTCCTCCCACATACGTCCAGGCTAAACCTACCGCTACCCCTGCAGGATTACCGGTTTTATAGATCTCATTGCTGTATTTGGGTTTCCCCAGTGCTTTATCCGCCCTTTCCTCCGAAATGGTATCTTTCAGCTTTGTGCCCAGGGCCACATCTTTAGCCAGGGAGCGCATGATAGCAGCAAACTGGCGGTCCAGTTCCCGCACACCGCTTTCCCGGGTGTAATCAGCAATGATCTTTTCGATCACCTTATTGGCAAAAGTGAATTTATAATCCTTGAGGCCATGTGCTTCTTTCTGTTTAGGGATCAGGTGACGTTTGGCGATCTCCACTTTCTCTTCAATGGAATAACCGCTCAGGTCAATGATCTCCAGCCTGTCGCGCAGGGCCAATGGTATTGCATTGATATTGTTGGCGGTGGCGATGAATAATACCTTGCTGAGGTCATATTCCAGCTCCAGGTAGTTATCGTAGAAGGTACCGTTCTGTTCAGGGTCCAGTACTTCCAGCAGTGCGGAAGCCGGGTCTCCTCTGAAATCGTTCCCTACTTTATCTATTTCGTCCAGGATCATCACCGGGTTAGAAGATTTTACCTTGCGGATGGTTTGCAGGATCCTGCCCGCCATAGCGCCAATGTAAGTTTTCCGGTGCCCCCTGATCTCACTTTCGTCATGCAGGCCACCAAGACTTAAACGGGCATATTTACGGCCAATGGCATTGGCAATAGAACGCCCCAGGGATGTTTTACCGATACCGGGAGGGCCTACAAAACAAAGGATGGGTGATTTCATGTCCCCTTTCAGTTTCAGTACGGCCAGGTATTCAAGGATACGTTCCTTGATGCGATCCATGCCATAGTGATCGTTATCCAGTACTTTTTTGGCTTTCTTCAGATCGTAACTGTCTTTGGTGTATTCTGCCCAGGGCAGGTCCAGCATCAGGTCCAGGTGATTGTACACCACGGAATAATCCGGTGTGCTTGGATGCATCCTTTCCAGTTTCTCAATGCCTTTGGTGAAAAGTTCTTTTGCAGCTTCCGGCCATTTTTTGAGTTCGGCCTTGCGTTGCATCTCTTTCACTTCGCGGTCGTTAGAGTCTCCGCCCAGTTCATCTTTAATGGATTTCAGCTGCTGTTGCAGGAAGTATTCCCTTTGCTGTTTATCCAGGTCTGCCTTGGTTTTATTATTGATCTTGTTCTTCAGTTCTGCCAGTTGCAGTTCTACCTGCAGCAATTTCATCAGCAGCTCTGCACGAACGCGCAGGTTATTGATCTCCAGGAGTTGTTGCTTTTCCTTTACATCGCTGTTGAGGTTGGAAGAAACAAAGTGGATCAGGAAAGGGGCGTTCTCGATATTCTTCAGGATCATGCTGGCCTCTGAAGGAATATTGGGTGATAACTGGATGATCTGCGCTGCCAGGTCTTTAATGGAAGAAACGTAGGCATCAAATTCAGAATCATTTTCATCCACTTCATCGCTTAGCAGTTCGTAACGCGCTTTGAAGTAAGGATCTTCCGTCACTATATCCTTGATCTTAAAGCGTTTACGCCCCTGGATAATGATAGTAGTGCCTCCGTCCGGCATTTTGATCAGTTTCACGATCTTGGCCACGGTACCCACATCACTGAGATCGGTTACACCGGGCTCTTCTATGTTACTGTCTTTTTGCGCTACAACACCAATCATTTTGTCAGTCTTGTAAGCGTCATTTACAGCCTTTATGGATTTATCTCTCCCAACGGTAATTGGTAAAACTACTCCGGGAAAAAGTACGGTATTGCGTAGTGGTAACAGGGAAAGTTCTTCAGGGATCTTGTCATCCTCCATCCCCTCGCCATCTTCGTTGAGGGGGATGATAGGCATAAATTCCATCTCTTCTTCCGAATTGCCTAAGAAAAATGTGTTCATCTGTCAGTTTTAAGTCCGGGGACAATATGTCAGTACGTTGGCTCAAATCACCCCCAATTAGATAGTATAGCTATATAGTCAACTTTAATGCCATGATCCGGGATATAAAAAAAGAGGATACCCTTGCAGGATATCCTCTATATGTCAGATGTAGGTTGAAAACTATAAGGTGATACCAACACCCAGCTGAATGGCCTGGTTTTTCCATTTACTGGGATCAGTGGCACCAGCTACCGTAACATCGTTCACATTTGAAAGACCGATCACGTAACGGGCACTGATATTTACGATGGGTAATTGCAGCCAGAGACCACCAACTGCGGAAAAGTCACCGCTTTTAAATGCCTCTTTACCTTCCTGGAACACATTTTTCTTTTTGCTGGTGAGGATGCTGAATTGCGGACCTACCTGCAATTTGAAACGGGGAGACCCCAGATCAATGTTTGCCAGGATGGGAATGCTGAGATAGTTCAATTTGGGTTTGGTTTCTTTCAGGTTATCGTATTCATTATCCAGTTCAAATTCAGAAGTGTTCTTTACTTCTGCTTTGGTGGAAGAGAAAACCAATTCCGGTTGGATACCAAATCCTTTTACAAGATTAATTTGCGCAAAAGCACCCAGGTGATAACCAAGTTTGAAGGCTTCGTCATAACCGGTTCCGTCAATCTTTCCGAGGTTAGCTCCTCCTTTAATACCGAAGCGTAATAATTTTTGGGCGTTGGCGGTGGATACGGTTACACATGTAATGACTGCCAGGGCGAAAAACAGTTTTTTCATATTGGTTTGTTTAATGTCCTAATAAAATGACTCCTATAATAGACGCAGGAAATATTCCTGACCCCTATTACACATACAAAAGGCATGCTAGAATTCTATAAAGTAACGCTGACGCTGGCTGTAAAGTATCCGGTAATGGCGTTATCCTCTCCCTGCAGGAGTTTGAAGGCGGTGTAAGATGGGGAAACAGTGACCCTTCCGATGATGTAGGACAATCTCACACCAAGGTCCACTGCTCTTGGTTGAAAACCTGTTTTGTCGCTGATCGTAGCTTCCCTGTTGCGGCGCTTGATCAGTTTAGAGCGGGATACGTATTGAAAACTTTTGAGGTTGCTGTAGTAATGTGCGGTACCTGCGGTAAAAGAGGCTACAGGCATCAGGAGGATGGCTGCATCTTTCTTGAGTACATCCAGGAAAATAAAAGAGTGCCGTACGTCTGCAATGATATTGAAATCACTGCCGGTGATAGTACGTTCCTGCCTGCGGTTAAGCTGCTCTTTGAATTTGCCCCAGCCAAAATCCACACTGATACCGGGTTCCAGCCACCATTTGCGGTAAAAGAAATAAGCAAATACTTCATTGGTAATGGGCGTGGCCGGTATGTCTGAAGAATCTTTATAAAAGTAACGCGTGTAGGAAATGCCGGAGATGAAATCTTTGTTCTTCGTATAATCGTAACCTGCATTAAGGTCCAGCTCAAACCATGGGTTGCGCGTGGCATTCAGGAGATAGTAACTGTATACAGATGCATACAGGCCACTCTTATGGTTATACGAAATATTGGGAGAGAGGAAAGGTTTCATGGTAACCGGCCTGAAAGGGTCTGTAGCCTTTCCGCCATATGCCGGGTTGTTGCCAAATCCCAGGCCTATCACCACTTCACTTTTCTTTTGTTTATTAAGCAGTGAATCCAATTGTCTTTCGAGGTCAGCCAAAGACTGGCCTGCTGCCTGCAAAGCAGAAAGGAGCAATAGTGAAAAGATGATACGGAATTGCATAGCCAGGCCTTGGATATGCAAGATATAGGAAAAATCCTATACTAATTCAATCACCGTAATCTCCGGCATAATGCCTACCCTGCCGGGATAGCCGAGGAATCCAAAGCCGCGGTTCACATACAGGCTTTGTTTGCCGTCCTGGTAAAGACCAGCCCATTGTTTATAGATATACTGGGCCGGGCTCCATTTGAAAAAGGGTATCTCCACGCCAAACTGCATACCATGGGTATGCCCTGCCAGCATAAGGTCTATGTCTTTATAATCACTCCTCACCTGGGCATCCCAGTGGGTGGGGTCATGGGAAAGCAGGATCTTAAAGGGAATGTCTGCCGTGCCTTCGTAAGCTGCCTTCATATCACCTTTGCGGGGAAAACGCGGGTTGGCGCTCCAGTTCTCAATACCCAGCAGGGCCATTTTTTCCCCATCCTTTTCCAGTATCACGTGTTCATTCATCAGCAGGCGCCAGCCCATTTCTCCATGGATGGATTTAAGGCGTTCTAAGTTCTTCGTTTTCAGTATACTCTGGCGTTTCTCGTCATAATCCGGCCAGGGGAAGTAATCTCCGTAATCGTGGTTTCCAAGTGTGGAATATACGCCCATGGGCGCTTTGATCTGGTTAAAAACGGAGATGTAATTGTCCATTTCGTCAGATTTATCATTCACCAGGTCCCCGGTGAACACCACGAGGTCAGGTTTCTGGGCTTTGATCAGTTCCACACCTTTCATAACTGCCTCTTTATCAGTGAAACTACCGGAATGCACATCGGAGATCTGCACAATGGTCATGCCTTTGAAGGCGGCTGGCAGGTTCTTAAATGTGAGGCGGATCTTGCGTACATGATAATTATATTTATTACTGAGCCCGTACAAAAGTGTGCCCAGCATGGTACCACCCAGCAAAAGGCCTGTTTTCATCAGGAACTGGGAGCGGGAAATGCCGGAAGCTTCCTCCTTGCCCTCTTCCACCAAAGCCACAGCAGGAGCTGAACGTACTTTTTCTATCACCCAGAGCACGCCCCTTCGGCCATCATCGATCAGCAGGAAAACGATCACCAGTAATTTGGCAAAGAACACACCCACCGCTACCGTAATGTAATAGGAACGCGCCAGCATGAACTTTTCCCAGGGGATCTTCGAATAAAAAAGGACCGAGGCCAGGATAATGGCGGAAACTAACCAGTAGAGGGTGAAAATCACCATTTTCCATTTAGGAGAAAAGTTTGCCACAATGGAGCGGATCGCTACAAACACATATGCGTCCATCGCCAGAAAGAGGAGTACAATAAATAAGGTAGACAAGGCAGAAGGTCCCGTTCTCATAAATATGTATAAATCAATTATTTTCTTAAAGCCGAAACGACAAATTTACCATAAACCACCCGGTTAGGAATGGTTGTTTGGTTAAGTAGACGATCATGTGACCGAAAAATTGCAATCCCCCGGGAAAAATCCTTACTTTTCCCCAGCGGCGGGTGTGAATAAATAAATGAGGGGCCTGCCCCATATTTTAGCGATTCGTTGTATTTTTGTCGGATTAGGCATTAATAATTTATAAAATACAATATGAAGTTCACCTATTACGGCCATTCTAGCTTTGCAGTGGAGGTAAAGGGTAAAAAGATCCTTTTCGATCCCTTTATTACCCCTAACGATCTGGCCAGTTCAATAGATGTAAATCGTATTGAGGCAGATTACATATTTGTGTCCCACGGGCATGCGGATCATGTGGCAGACCTGAAAGGCGTGGCAGAGAGAACGGGTGCAAAGGTGGTAGGAGCATTTGAGTTGACGGAATGGATCTCCAAACAAGGCATCTCCAATGTACACCCCATGAATACGGGTGGTAAATGGGCTTTTGACTTTGGCACTGTTAAATGCGTAGTTGCACATCATTCCAGCGGGTTGCCGGATGGCAGTTATGGCGGAAATCCCCTGGGCTTTGTTTTCACCACTTCAGAAGGCAATTTTTATTATAGCGGAGATACGGCGCTGACGTTCGACATGGAACTGATCCCCCGTTTCGCCAAACTGGATTTTGCCATCCTGCCAATAGGAGATAACTTCACCATGGGGGTAGAGGATGCCATCATTGCAGCAGAGTTTATTGAATGCAGCCGGATCGTTGGCGTACATTACGACACATTCGGATATATTAAAATAGATCATAAGGAAGCAACCCAGCAGTTTGAAGCAGCAGGATTAACTTTACTGCTGCCGGCGATAGGGGAAACGATCAATATTTAGGTTCCTGATTATCCTATTTCAACCTTAGAATTTAAGACAGAACAATGGCAAGAATTATCGCAATCGCCAATCAGAAAGGGGGCGTGGGGAAAACCACCAGCGCTATTAACCTGGCCAGCAGCCTGGCAGTATTGGAGTACAAAACACTGCTCGTTGATGCAGATCCGCAAGCTAACAGCACCACAGGGCTGGGCTTTGACCTGCGCAATGTACAGCAGAGCCTGTACGACTGCATGGTGAATGATGTACAGGCAAAGGATGTGGTACTGGAATCAGATACCCCCAACCTGAAAGTGCTGCCCTCTCATATTGACCTCGTAGGTGCTGAACTGGAACTCATCAATCACCCTAACCGGGAAAGAGTGATGAAATCAGTGATTGATTCCGTTCAGGGCGATTATGATTTCGTGATCGTAGATTGTTCTCCTTCCCTGGGCCTGATCACCGTGAATGCCCTCGTAGCATCCAATTCCGTGATCATTCCCGTTCAGTGCGAGTTCTTTGCACTGGAAGGTTTGGGTAAATTGCTCAATACTATCAAGATTGTTCAAAGCAGGCTCAATACAGACCTGGAGATTGAAGGCATTCTCATGACCATGTACGATGGCCGTTTGCGCCTCAGCAACCAGGTAGTGGACGAAGTAAAACAACACTTTGAAGAAAGCGTGTTCAATACTATCATTCACCGGAACACCAAACTGGGAGAAGCGCCCAGCTTTGGTAAATCAGTGATCATGTATGATGCTATGAGTACAGGTGCTATCAATTACCTGAACCTGGCCAAAGAGATCCTGCAAAAACATAACTTCACAAAGATCAGAACAGAAGATAAAATCTTAGCAATTAACGATGACCAATCCGAGTAAGAAAGAAGCGTTGGGGAAAGGTATCCGCTCGCTGCTGCAGAATATAGATACAGACCTGAAGCAAACTACCAGTGCTTTGGGCGATACTGTTGTGGCTCAGGCTACCGGCATAGAGCGCATTCCTTTGGACCAGATTGAAGTGAATCCCAAACAACCGAGAAGGGATTTCGATGAGCAGGCTTTACAGGAGCTGAGTCAGTCTATCAAGTTACACGACATCATTCAGCCTGTTACGGTTTCCAAAGTTGGAAAGAAATACCAGCTGATAGCCGGTGAACGCCGTTTCCGTGCCAGTAAAATGGCCGGACTCAAGGATATCCCCGCTTATGTTCGCCAGGCTAACGACCAGGAACTTCTGGAACTGGCCCTGCTGGAAAACCTCCAACGCGAAAATCTGAATGCCATAGAAATAGCCCTCAGCTATAAAAGGCTCATGGAAGAGGTATCCCTCACCCAGGAGCAGGTGGCAGACCGGATGGGTAAAGAAAGAAGCACCGTTACCAACTATATACGCCTGCTGAAACTGCCGCCGGACATCCAGGTAGCAGTAAGGAACGGCAAATTAAGCATGGGCCATGCCCGTACGCTTATTGGTGTGGAGAACGTGGAAAAGCAATTGTTCATCTTCGGTGAGATCATGAAAAATGGCCTTTCCGTACGCCAGACGGAAGAACTGGTGCGGAAACTGAATCAGAACAGCGACAAGAATAGTGCGAAGAAACCGGCTAAAAGCTCCCTCCCTCCTGCTTATCAGAAAATACAGGACAACCTGGCCTCCCATTTTTCCACCAAAGTGAACCTGGACAGAAGTAAGAACGGAAAAGGAAGTATCAATATCGAGTTTTACTCAGATGAAGAACTGGATAGCATCCTGGAAAAATTATCATTATACGGTGAAAAATAAGGCAGGGTACATGTTGCGTGCCTTGTTGTGCCTGTTTTTATTCTCTGCATTCTCAAGCCATGCGCAGGACACAACAATGGTACACCGGCTGGTAATGGACTCACTCAAACGTGAGAAAGCTGCAATGCGGGATACCATCACTGTGCCCCCTACCGTTACAGATACCCTCCTCGCCAATTACAAAGCATTGCACAGCCCCCGCAGAGCTGCATTCTATTCAGCCGTACTTCCGGGCCTGGGCCAGATATACAACCGTCAATACTGGAAATTACCCCTCGTATATGCCGCTATTGGTATCAGCACCGGTGTATTTATCTTTAACATGGATAAGTACACAGAATTCCGGAATGCTTACCGTTCAAGGGTGGCCAATTTAAACAATCCGGAATATGTAGATCCCTATCCCCGGTATAGTGGAGAAGATCTTAAATACCTGCGGGATGCCTACCGGCAATATGTGGATTACTCCGTATTGGTCTTTGTGGCAGCGTATGCGCTGCAGATTGTAGATGCCACGGTGTTTGCGCACTTACGGCAGTTTGATATCAGTGATGATCTGAGCCTGCGCGTAGCACCCACCATCATCAACAACCGTGCGCTGGGTATTCAGCTCAATATTTCTCTTAGTCCCCGTAAAGCAAAAACGGGACTGGCTTTCAGATAACACATTGCATTTTTTAGATATGAAGATAGCATTAATAGGATACGGCAAGATGGGCCAGGCCATAGAAGCCATTGCACTCGGCCGTGGACACGAGATCATTCACAGGATAGACATTAACAGCAGCCACCTGCTGGAAAAAGAACACCTGCAACAGGCAGATGTAGCCATTGAATTTACCACGCCTGAAACTGCGTATGAAAATATTATTCGTTGCTTTGATGCCAATGTACCCGTTGTTTGCGGTACAACAGGCTGGCTGGACAAACTTCCGCAGGTAAAATCCCAGTGCCTTGAAAAACACCAGGCTTTCCTGTACGCCAGCAATTTCAGCATAGGCGTGAACATCTTCTTTGAACTCAACCGCCGCCTGGCTGAGCTGATGGCTCCGCAGAGCGCATACGGCGTGAGCATGGAAGAGATCCACCATACCCAGAAAAAAGATGCGCCCAGCGGTACAGCTATCACCCTGGCAGAACAGATCCTGGAAAAAGTACCCGGTAAAAAAGGCTGGGTGAATGAGGAAACAACAGACCCGGCCCAGCTGGCGATCATTTCCAAAAGGATCAATCCCGCTCCCGGTACCCATACGATCACTTACAGCTCTCCCATAGACGATATCACCATCACCCATACCGCACATTCCCGCGAAGGTTTTGCCGCCGGCGCTGTGACCGCAGCGGAATGGCTGAAGGGCAAGAAAGGCATCTTTACCATGAAGGATGTGCTAAGCCTCTAGCTATCGGGCATAGCCCCCAAATGACGCCGGTTTTTGTTATATTTGTGCTTTGGGAGTGCAAAAACTACAGATCCATTACTAAACATGCTGTCTAAAAAAACACAATATGCGTTCCACGCATTGATATATCTGGCTGAAAATGTTGACAAAGGGCCTATCCTGATATCAGAGATAGCGTCCGAAAAGAATATTTCCATTAAATTTTTGGAAAATATACTGTTGGAATTGAAAAATGCCGGAATTTTAGGGAGTAAAAAAGGTAAAGGCGGGGGATATTACCTCATGCGTACGCCAAAAGAAATTCCGCTGGCCCGCATCATCCGCTTGCTGGACGGCCCTATTGCCCTCCTGCCCTGCGTGAGCCTGAACTATTACGAACGCTGCGACAACTGTAAAGATGAAGCGGTATGTGGCCTGAACGAAGTGATGGGCAAAGTAAGGGACGCCACACTTAAACTATTGGAAAACAAGTCTTTAAAAGATATCCTCACAAGGGACTAACATATTTACATGGGTTATATAAGCAGGGAAAGGCCACGGGTCTTTCCCTTTTTCTTTTTAAAGAGATGATGTAGCCAGCCTCCCTCCTTTATTCAGCAGCCATCGCGACCTTAATCCAGGGCACTATTTACAATAATTTACAAAGTTTACATTTTTAATTTACAATCCTAACCCTTCAGGCTGAAAGGATTAAGGTAGTTTCGCTATGTATCAAACTTTAAGACATGAAAAATAAAATGAATGCCTTAAGCGGATCTGATCTATCAGGAGATAGATCTATGTTAATTAAAACTACAAAACACATGAAAAAAGTTATTTATGCACTGATCTTGCCGCTGGTTGTTGTAAGCGGACTAGTATTTGCTAATCACGAAATCAAAAATGAAAATTCTGAAAAATCAATCCCAAAGCCACTCTCTGCTGCTGAAAGGGAAGCCGGATTGAGAAAATGGGAGGCTACCCCTGAGGGTATAAAGTTCAAAAAATGGGAAGCGTCTCCCGAAGGTAAAAAAGTGCTTGCCGGTGCTGCTAAAATAAGGAAGCCTATAAGTGCTTTTACCAATATGGAGGCTGTTGTAACATCTCTTTCTCTTCCGCCGGGCTCACGATTAGGTTTCGGAGTGATGGCCAGGATTAATGGCGACGATTATATTCTTAGTTTTGGGCTGGAAGAGTCTAATGAATTTCAGCAATTGCATAACCTGAAAGTTAACGACAAAATAATTATAAAAAGCCGTGGTGTATCGTACGCCCCCAAGTATTCATATCCAATAGTATCGGGCGACTATGTAGAACGAGATAGTAAAATAATTTATAAACGTGCCCCTCGCAAAGGTGGTTGCTGAGGCGGCCTTTTAATCACTAATACATAATTTACTTCATTGAGTCTGAAGGTCTTCGCGGTCTTCAGGCTTTTTTTATCCTTACATTTTTCGTTTTACACTACTTCACATTTTTCTCTGTTCAAATATTTGTTTTTGACATAGAATAGGCTCCCTTCAACGGTTGTTCTTTCTGCAAGGTTTTTGAGGATAGTTACGAGGACCGGTAAAACCATATTATATGAAAACGCAAAGAAAAGAACTCGTCAGATTTGCGCCCCGTGGAGAAGATAGTTTCATGGAAGCAGTAGCAGCCAGGGTACAAACATACTTTGAGGTGAATAATATTTCTCCATATGCCAACACAGCTATGTGGGTAAAAACAGCTATTATGCTGATGCTATATTTTATACCCTATGTGTTAATGGTTACCGGATACGGGGCCGGCAATCTGTGGATCTTCTTTGGCCTTTGGTTCCTCATGGGATGGGGAATGGTGGGTATAGGCACATCCGTTATGCATGATGCCAATCACGGAACTTATTCTCCTCACAAAAAGATCAATAATTTCATCGGGTACATACTCGAAATAATAGGTGGATATACGGTTAACTGGAGGATCCAGCATAATGTGCTGCATCATACCTACACCAATATAACAGGCCTGGATGATGATATTGACAGTATTGTGCTGCTGCGTTTATCTCCCAGGCAACCGCGGTACTGGTTCCACCGCTATCAGTATATCTATGCCTGGTTCTTTTATATGGTAATGACCTTATTCTGGATGACGGCAAAAGATTATTTGCAGGTAATGCGGTATAAACGCCACGATCTGCTGATCAAAGAAAAAGTCTCTTTACCCCAGGCCCTTTTTCGCATTACCATGTACAAACTGTTCTATTACGCCTATATAATGGTGCTGCCCCTCCTGTTTTCCGGCCAGCCCTGGTATTTTGTTGTGGCAGGGTTCCTGTTAATGCATTTTACAGCAGGCCTTTATCTCTCCTGCGTTTTTCAACCTTCTCATATTATGGAAGATTCTGCATTCGCATTACCGGTAACTGTTGATGGCACAAAAAGAATGGAGGACTCCTGGGCTGTGCATGAACTGGCCAATACCACTAATTTTGCCCCGCATAACCGGATCCTTTCATGGTTCATTGGAGGATTGAACTTTCAGATAGAACATCATCTGTTCACCGGCATTTGCCATGTGCATTACAAAAAACTTGCTCCCATTGTACAATCAGCGGCTGCGGCATTTGGACTACCCTATCATATTCAGCCTACTTTCCGCCGGGCGCTGGCTAAACATGCCGATATGCTTAAGATCCTGGGGCGGGAAGACTGAAAAATACCTATTTATAGGTATTGCCGGTCATTTTCCTCCAAATTATCTTTGCCCTCTTAATAGGCTGAAAAACAACAACTTGTTAAATATTATCCTAATCCCTATACAGCAGAGAATCGTCAAAAAAAAGTAAAAACGTATGCCTGTTCCAGTGGAAATGGAAGTGGTAGCCCCACAACCACCCCTGAGAACGGGTTTGCGATTTAAAGCAGAGATATTCAGCAATGGCTAATCCCGGATGGAATTAATTGACCTTTTGATCATAAGCATTGACGTTCCCCAGGAAAGTTAAAGGGCCGGCTACAAAGTGAAGAACGCTTTGGGGCTGGCCCTAGGCTTTTAAAGGAACTGAGCATTACAGGGCCCTTGAGTTACCCGACCAGGCTTTACAAGCCCCTGAACCGGCACCGCCCCTTTCTTTAAGCTTTTTAGTACTTCCCCTGCTTTTAGAAGATGTCTATATTTTGGGGACTCCTTAAATTTAGTCTATCTTTTTTATAGGTTTTATGTATTTTTGCTGTATTGTAGAAGGAAGCTACACATGAAAGATTTACCCGGGCTTTTAGCCCAGCAGAAAGATATCGCAGCAGGAATACGCATTTTAACAGAGGAATTTCCCGGCGCTGTTGCCTTTTCCACGTCGTTTGGCCAGGAAGACCAGGTGTTGGCAGACATCATCTGGAAGAACAACTTGCCTGTACGGGTATTTACATTAGATACCGGCAGGCTTTTCCAGGAAACATATGACCTGATGGACCTTACCCGGGCCCGCTATAAACAGCCTTTCGAGATCTATTTCCCGGAAACGGCAGCTGTAGAGGCCTTGGTGAAAGAAAAAGGCATGAACAGCTTTTATGATTCTGTTGAGAACCGCAAAGAATGCTGTTACATCCGTAAAGTGGTTCCTTTGAACCGCGCTTTACAGGGAACAAAAGTATGGATCACCGGCCTCCGCGCAGAGCAAAGTGAAAACCGGCATGATATGCCGGTATTGGAATGGGACGAAGGCCGCCAGCTCTATAAATACAATCCGCTCATCCATTGGACGTTTGAAGAAATGACAGCCTACCTGGATAAACACAACGTGCCTTATAACAAACTGCACGACAAAGGTTTCATCAGCATTGGCTGCGCTCCTTGTACCCGCGCTATTGAACCAGGAGAACATCCCCGCGCCGGAAGGTGGTGGTGGGAGGAATCCAAGAAAGAATGCGGTTTACACACTAGTTGATCAAGTTTAACATCGTTATATGAGTAGTATTCAATGGCAATTTCCGCGGGCTCTGGAGGATGAAGCAATTTACATCCTGCGGGAAACCGCTGCGCAGTTTGAACGGCCTGCCATCCTCTTTTCAGGTGGAAAGGATTCTATCACACTTGTACGTTTAGCACAAAAAGCTTTTTACCCGGGTAAGATCCCCTTCCCTTTATTACATGTGGACACCGGCCACAACTTTCCCGAAACCATCGAGTTCCGCGACTGGCTGGTGGAATCACTGGGCCTTGAACTGATTGTACGGAATGTACAGGATAGTATCAACCAGGGTAAAGTAAAGGAAGAAACCGGCAAATATGCCAGCAGGAATGCCTTACAAACGGTTACCCTCCTGGATGCCATTGAAGAACTGAAGTTTGATGCCTGCATTGGCGGCGCCCGCAGAGATGAGGAAAAAGCACGCGCCAAAGAAAGGATCTTCTCCGTACGCGATGAATTCGGCCAATGGAACTCCAAGATCCAGCGCCCTGAATTGTTTGACCATCTCAACGGTAAGATCAACATAGGTGAAAACGTTCGGGTGTTCCCCATCTCCAACTGGACGGAACTGGACGTTTGGAATTATATCCGTGAAGAAGGCCTCGCTATCCCTTCCATCTACTTCTCTCATGAAAGAGAGATCATTGAAAGAGATGGTATGTACTGGCCCTACTCTGATTTCCTCAACACCACGGAAGATGAAAAGCCCTTCCCGGCTAAAGTACGTTTCCGTACAGTAGGGGATATGACCTGTACCGCAGCAGTGATGTCCGAAGCAGATAAACTGGAAGACATCATCACGGAAATACTGGCCGCCAAGATCTCCGAAAGAGGTGCCCGTATTGATGATAAGCGCTCAGAAGCCGCCATGGAAAAACGCAAGAACGCGGGGTATTTTTAAACTACGAATTGACTAACAATGGATGTTTTACGTATAACCACTTCAGGTAGTGTGGATGATGGAAAGAGTACGCTCATCGGCCGTTTGCTGTTTGACACTAAATCCATCACCCAGGATAAAATGGAAGCCCTCACAGCTGCAAGCAAACGCAAGGGCCTGGATTTTACAGACCTCTCCCTCCTCACAGATGGCCTTATCGCTGAACGTGAACAGGGCATCACCATTGATGTGGCACACATTTACTTCTCTACGCCTAACCGCAAATACATTATTGCAGATACGCCCGGCCACTTTGAATACACCCGTAACATGGTTACCGGCGCGTCCACTGCACAGGTATCACTCATCCTGATCGATGCAAGGAAAGGTATTGTTGAACAAACTTACCGCCACTTCTTCATTGCCTGCATGCTGCGCATTCCGCACCTGGTAGTATGTATCAATAAAATGGACCTCGTGGAATATGATGAGGCCCGCTTTAACCAGATCACGGAAGATTTTCAGCAATTGCTGAAAGGCTCTTTCTATGAAGATAAAGAAGTGAAGTTCATCCCCATCTCTTCTCTCTACGGAGAAAATGTGGTAACAAGAACAGAAAAGATCAGCTGGTACAAAAGCCTGCCCCTGCTGGAATACCTGGAAGAAATTGAACTGGATGCAACAGATCGTCAGCATCCTGCGCGTTTCCCCGTACAGTATGTGATCCGCCCTAAAACAGAGCTGCATCACGACTTCCGCGGTTTCGCCGGAAAGGTGGCCAGCGGCAGTTTTCATGTAGGTGCGGAAATTGTTTCCCTGCCCAATGGTCAGCGCAGTAAGATCAAATCAATTGAAAAGTTTGAACAGCAACTGGATGCGGCACATGCTACAGAAAGTGTGGTGATCACGCTGGAAGATGAAATAGATATCAGTCGTGGTAACCTGCTGGTAACACCGGATAACATTCCGGAAGGCCGCAAGGAGATTGTTGCACACATCTGCTGGATGGACCAGCAAAAACTCAGTGCAGGTAAAACCTACCTGTTGCAGCATGGTGCCAACCGCATCAAAGCAAAAGTGCAGCAACTGCATAACGTGGTAGAAGTGACCACTAACCGTGTAGAGGAGAAAACGGAAATGGGATTGAATGATATCGGTAAGATCACTTTAAAAACAGCCCAGCCTGTATTTGCAGATGCCTACCAGGCCAACCCCGCAAACGGCACCTTCATCCTGGTGGATGAATTCAGCAATGCAACCGTTGCGGTGGGTTTTGTGGATTAAGCCATATGTCAACTAAAATAAAAAAAGCCGGAGGTATTACTTCCGGCTTTTGCAATTAATGCACATTCAACCAAACCAACTTCACATCTCTCCTGCTTTCCTGTGAGCGTTTAAGCGTTACGAGCGTATTTCTGTCTATGTCGTAGTCCGCCATAGAGAACAATGCAATATGTCTTTGTTTCTTTTCCACATCAACGGGGAACACCACATTCCTTGCAGGAATGATCTCCTTTCCTTCCAACGCATAATAGAAACCATTGCCTTCACGGGCATCGCGCATCACCGTCAATTTTCCTTTCTCCAGTTTCTCTTTATTCTCTTCCAGGTCATTCATCAGGATGTAATCATGTTTAGCGCCGGGAACGTAAGAGAAGAATTTATACTGATCTGAAAGATCAATTTTATCTGTGGCATTCTCGCGGTTCTTCTGATAAAAGGCTTTCATGATCAGGCCGGGATTCAATTGCCTTTTAGGCACCATCCAGGTATTGACCTCCTTCCCTTCCGCATCCATATCTATCACTGCTACGTTGGAAAGGATGGTGCTGATCACCACCGGTACACTATTCACCAACCGCACAAAATTGTCCAGCTCTTCAAACACCACGGAGTAGCCACCGTCCTTTTTAATGAATACATTCTGCGGCACCCCTTCATAAGGTGCTTTAGGGCCAAATACTTCCAGGCTTTTCAGGTTAGCTTTATCCGGGAAGATCTCTTTGGCTGCTGCTGCTTCCATTGTACTCAATTGTACCGTGGTGAGCCAGGTGGTCATTTTTTTATCTTCTTTCTGATGCGCCTCTAAAAGGATCAGCTGGTCCGTGTATGGATTGTATTTTACAAATCCTCCCTGTACCGCTACGCCTTTAGGGAAAGAAAGGGAAGAGAAACGGAAGAAGATATGCCCTTTTTCCAGCGTTGCCAGCTTCATTTCGCTGCTGGCCACCTCATAGGCAGCATTCTGTGCCATACCGAGGATACAGAGCTTTTTATCGCCTATTACCACCATATCCCAGTACTGGAACCTTGTTTCGTTATCAGGGCCGGTAAAACGTGCACGGCTGATCTCATGATGGTCTGCTGCGTAATGCACGATCTCATATCCTGCGTCCGCCTCTTCCATGTTGGCATACATCCATACCGCATAGTTTTCGCTGTAGGGGTCTTTGATCACCAGGAAGTCCGAACTGCTCATTTTCTTTTTGCGGCGGTTCACTTTATCCAAATTAGCCACCGTATCCTCCCGAAGTAATTGTCCTGTTCCGGCATCAATAGTCAGCCTCACCAGAAGGGGACGTTTGCTTTCCTTCACACTATACAGCACCGTGGCATTCCCCTGCGATTCAAAAATAGCGTCCAGGTTACCATTCCTGATATGGGCAAAAGTGGATTCCCCGGCGATGGTGTCCACCCGCCGGTGGCTGGAATCATATAGCTGGATATTGACCCCTCTGGAGGGAAAATGTACATACAGGGTGTTGCCATTCTTCAACTGCAGGATGCGGGCAAGGCCTCCGGAAGGCTCCTCAAAGGAAGGGCTCTCTGCAATTGTCCTGATCTGGGCATGCAGCGCAAAGGGAAATACTGCCAAAAGGCAGAGGGATAAGGCTCTTCTCATTTTTTCATAGGATAATACGATGTAATATACTAATAATAAATAATACATATAGGTATTATTATCCTGTATGCTAAGACAAGATAAGCCGTATATAAGTCGTATATAACCCGTATATAAGCCGTATATAAGCCGTCCCTTATAGATACGGCTTATATACGGGTTATCTATGTTTAAAAAAAGGCTTATCCTGCTAGGTTGATCCTGAGGGTTTTAAACAGCAAGGGCCGGAAACGACGGTTTCCGGCCCTTGCTTTTATGTCGTATAATATTATTCCGGCTTCATCCACACTAATCTGGACTTACCTTTTGTAGTTTTAATGGTAACATAACTGTTCTTTGCAGCCTGGTAATCTGCAATAATGAAAATGCCCAGATTTTTCTCTTTATCATCACCGGCCGCATTGAAAAAGAGATCACGTTCCGGGATGGTGGCTTTGCCACCCAGTTTGTAAAAATAGGCTGAACAGCCGCTCACAGACCTCATCGCACTTACCTTCCTGTTTTCTGGATCCCCATTCTCTCCTCTGTCATTGATCAGGATATAATCCTGTGCAGGACTGCTCAGGAAATTAAAGAACTTAAACTGATTGGCATTTTCCATCCACTCGGCAGTATGCTCCCGGAGTTTATGATAGAAAAGACCAAATTTCACTTCCGGAATGATAACTCTTTTAGGCATCATCCAGCAGCCTGTTTCTTTCCCCTGCGGGTCATAATGGATGGCAGCGAGATCCCCCAGGGTAGTAAGGGTTCCTCTTGTACGGCCTTTTGAATCTGTTAACCACTCCACTTCATTTTCTTCAAACAGGATGTAATAAGATCCGTCTGGTTTGAAGTATACATTTTGTGGTATACCCTCATAATTATTCTTCTTGCCGAACAATTCCCTGCTTTTCTCGTCTGCTTTTGCAAGGGAAATCTCCTTTGCTGCTGAAACCTCCTTTTTAGCCAGATCATAGGTAGACTGGAAAGTGACGGTGTGGTATCTTTTTTCTACTTTTCTTTCCACAGCCTGCAGCATGATCAATTCGTTTTTGACGCTATTGTATTTGATCAGGCCGCCTTCGATAATTTCATCTTTCGGGAATTTCAATCGCGTGATCTGGAAGCTGTTACTGCCTTTTTCCAGTGTGGCCAGCAGCATCTCCGTTTTCCGGTCTTTGTCTTTGGTACTGGTTGCAGCTTGATAACCCAATAAATAGATCCGCTGATCACCCATTACAACAAAATCTTTAGGGGAGAAATAGATCTCATCGCCCTGAAAGTCCGGCAGATCTGCCCGGCTGACAATATTGTTGTCCTCCCCGTAATGTATGATCTCCAATCCGGGGTCATTCTTCTCGGTGATCACGGCAAAACATGCACTGCTGGGATCCTTTACTAAAAAGAAATCTGAACTGGAGCCATTGCTGTAACGTTTGCCTCTGAATTTCCGCTCATCCAGGTCTACCAGTACTTCTTCCTTTTTAAGCCCGCCGTTCTTACCGTCAAAGGTGAGCCGGCGTAAAATAGGATGCCTGTCTGTACGTTCACTAAGCAATACGGTTACATCTCCTTTTGTTTCAAAGATGCCGTCAAAATCCCCACCTCTCAGTTTGCCATATGATGGTTCAATATCCTTTTTTGAGATCTGCTTGTAGGCCGCATCATACATTTGTACATTAATGCCGTGCCTGATGCTGAAGTGTAAGTAGATGGTATTACCGTTTGTTAACTGCAATACTTTGGCATATCCTTCTTCATCTTCATTGAATTCCGGGCTTTCTGCGATTGTTTTAAACTGGGCAGTTACTGCCAGGTGTATGGTTAACAACACATACAGGGATAAAAGCTTTTTCATATAAGTGTATAGGTTCGGGCGCCAATATACAATATTATATAATATATAAGGCATTAAAAAAAGCAGGATTTCTGGTCCTGCTTTTTAATTTATTTTATTCCTTTCTGCTGTCTGAGGTTCCTGAGCATATCCTCGGTCATCTTTTCGAGGTTGAACTCCGGTTTCCAGCCCCAATCCTGTCCGGCCAGGCCGTCATCGATACTTTGGGGCCAGCCGTTGGCAATCTGCTGGCGGTAGTCGGGTTCGTAGCTGATACTGAAAGCCGGAATATGTTGTTTGATGGCAGCGGCGATCTCTTTAGGGGAGAAGCTCATGCCAGACAGGTTATATGCAGAACGTACCTTGATCTTTGCACTATCGGCCTCCATCAGTTCAATTGTGGCACGGATGGCATCCGGCATATACATCATCGGCAGATAGGTATCTTCTGAAAGGAAACATTTGTAGCTGCCTTCTTCCAGGGCTTCGTGGTAGATCTCTACAGCATAATCCGTAGTACCGCCACCCGGGGCAGATTTATAGCTGATCAGGCCGGGATAACGCAGGCTGCGTACGTCTATACCATAGCGGTGGTTGTAATATTCGCACCAGCGCTCGCCGGCAAACTTACTGATACCGTAAATGGTGGTCGGCTCAATGATGGTATGCTGTGGTGTATCTTCTTTAGGTGAATTGGGGCCGAATACGGCGATGGAACTGGGCCAGTAGATCTTGTCCAGCCCCTCTTCCTTGGCAATGTCCAGCACGTTGAGCAGGCTTTGCATATTGATGTGCCAGGCCAGCAGGGGGTTCTTTTCCCCGGTAGCGGAAAGGATGGCAGCCAGCAGATAGACCTGGGTAATGTTGTGACGGATAACCAGTACATGCAGCATTTCTTTGTTCATCACGTCCAGCGACACATAAGGGCCGGTACCTTTCAGCAGGTCGTGCTCTTCGCGGAGGTCGGATGCCACTACGTTATTATCGCCATACATTTTGCGCAGGGCCAGCGTTAATTCCACGCCGATCTGGCCGCATGCGCCAATTACCAGTATCTTATCTTTCTTCATATTGGTGGTTGTAGATTTTGTGCCCAAATTTATGTTCCTGACACAATATTAAATGAATGGGGGATGCAAACAATGACAATACGATAACAATCCAACCTATTCTCTGTAATTAACCTTAATTTTGCGCCATGAAAACGTTAAAAGCACTATTTAAAGAACAATACAATCCTGAAAACTTCTTTCTTATTGCTGGTCCCTGTGTGATCGAAGACGAAGACCTGGTGATGGGCATCGCTGAAAAAGTATCTGCTATCTGCAAAAGGCTGAATATTCCTTACGTGTTTAAAGCATCTTACCGTAAAGCCAACAGAACAAGTATCAATTCCTTTACCGGTATTGGTGATGTGGAGGGGCTGGACCTTTTGCAGAAAGTAGGACAAACCTTTAACCTCCCTGTTACTTCAGATATTCACTCCGCTGCAGAAGCTGCTATGGCTGCTGCTTATGTGGATGTATTACAGATCCCTGCCTTCCTTTGCCGCCAGACGGATATTTTACTGGCTGCTGCGGATACCGGCAAGTTTGTGAATGTGAAGAAAGGGCAGTTCGCCAGTGGGGAAGCCATGAAGTTTGCGGTAGAGAAGATTGAGCAGGCAGGTAATAAACATGTGATGCTTACAGAAAGGGGCACTACTTTCGGGTACCAGGATCTTGTGGTGGATTATCGTAATATTCCCATCATGAAAGAACTGGGCGTTCCGGTGATCATGGATTGCACACACTCATTGCAGCAACCTAACCAAACATCCGGTGTTACCGGCGGTAATCCCAAAATGATCGGCACTATTGCCAAAGCGGCAATTGCTACCGGTGCAAATGGTTTGTTCATTGAAACACATCCTGAGCCGGCAAAAGCTAAATCAGACGGTGCCAATGTACTCCGGCTTGATCTGCTGGAACCATTGCTGGAAGAGCTGGTCCGGATCAGGGAAGCGGTGTATGTGAAAGCGTAGGAACTGAACACCTGCGCTGCTGTAAGTAATACCGAATGTAAAACATAATGCAGCCCAGGCAGTATCAAATGCTGAAGATCTGCCACTATATGCAAAACATATCGCAGTATCAAACGCTGAAGTTCTGCAACCATATTCAAAACAAAGGGCCGTTATCAAAACTGATACGGCCCTTTTTAGTTGCTCTAAGATTCATTACTTTCCTGATACCTCCTCCTAAAACAACTTCCCCACTTTTTCCGCAGCTCCAGAGAACTTAATATCAAATTTCAGTGATGGTCCCTGCTCCCCGGAGAAATCACTCTTCACTGTTATTTCATTTTCCCCGGCCTGCCATTGTGGTAAACTGCCTACTTTTATTTCCTTCCTGTTATTCCAAAAACCATCGCATTGATAAATGGCTTGCCCATCGCAAATGAATTTATCGCCTGCTTTTACCGGCCCGTCTATTTCAATGGGGGGAAGACCGTTGATGATGATCCGTATACCCGTTACCGTTTCTGTTTTATTTCCTTCCACTGCTTCTGCTATGATGTAGAACTTTACGGGTTGTGCATCGTAGGGATTATTCACTTTGAACTTTGAGGTCACCGGTTCACCCGTCTGCATCATTTTGTATTTGTGCGCCAGGTCAGTGATCAGTTTTACAGGATACAGGTTCCAGTTACCTTCGCCTTTTTTTTCAAGATGAAATTCATTCGTTGGGTCTTTGAACTTTTCGATCTGTTCCGGTGTGAACGCTTTTGTATTACGTGCTTTCTGCCATTCGCGCACGGCTTCGAACAAGGCTGCTTTGTAACCGTTCTTTTCTATATTCTCATCAACTCTTAATAAATATCCGGCATTGAATGCAGCACTCCTTGCCTGGATCCATTCTATTTCTTCAGGACGGTAAGTGGGCTCCATTTTAAACCAGCCCAGCATACCCGGCATAAGATTGCGTTCAAAGTAACGCTGGTTTTCTATGCGGTAATTCACCTGGCTTTTCCGTAATGCACTGTACCAGGGCTCTCCCCAGTTCATGAAGGAATAGATATGCCAGTAATAATGAGATGTACTGGCACCACAGGTCATGCGGTAACGGTCAAGGTTGCGATACCAGAGATCTACAAACCTGTTCTCCGCATAAGTACCATGGCCGGTGTAACCCAATGCTTCAAAACCATCAAAGTCCATAAGGTCTACACCAGTTTCATTACATACTTCCGCCAGCCTGCGGGCATAGGTATCCTGTAAATGAATATCCGGCAGAAAACCACTGTAACCGCTGTTCACTAATTTCTCTACAACAGCGCCAGTTTTATGTGTGCTTTTGGTTGTTTTGAATTGCCCTCTTATACAGCCTGTTAAAGCATTATCAGCGATGCCTTTATAACCGATCAGTTCATTACCGATCTTAATAGTGCGTGTAAGCCCCATGTTGCGGAACCAGGATGGATCTTTCACATATACCACTTCATCATTTTCACCCAGGTCTTTGGCCAATATGGAACTGCCGGATTTCATCAGGCTGTCTGAAGGTACAGGTGTTACATAAGGATCATTGGTGCCGGTGAAAGTAGTGAGGGTATGCACACCTACGGAAATGCCTGCTGCCTTTGCTTTGGCTGTGTACTGTTTCACATCTGCTGCGCCATTGGGGAACCGGCCTGTTTCCAATCTGAAATGCCCCCAGCTTTTGAAGATATCACCGATGTGCACCAATCTGAAATTACCTTCTTTGGCATATTGCAAAGCATTCTCTATACTTTTTCCTTCGTACATGAGATAGGCTTCAGACATCCGGGGAGAACGTTTGATCCATACACCATCCAGCATGGGATGCGGCAATCCTTCTCCCGTTTCAATCTGTTCTATTACATCCAGTGCCGCGTTAGCAGGGCATCCGAATAATGCAATAGCACTGCCTGCCAGGTCTGCATTCACCGGTTGAACCTGTTGCAATGTGGCGCCGCTGCCAATGACACGCGGTATGCGCCGGTCCCTGGAAAAGAGCCGCAGGTCACTGCCATAAGGTTTTTTAACGGCAAGGCTTCCCCTGTACATCCTTACATACGCAGGCATATCCCCATCTGTGTTCACATCCGTTTGCACGGGCTGGCCTATCTTATCCTGTAAGGCAGCGGGTAATGTTTGCCCTGGTAACGGATCATAAAAGGAACCGCCGCCTGCGTTATCCCCATCATCGGGAATACCTTCTGTGGTATTGATCTTCAGTGCCTGCACACCTACGGCAAATGTGTCATCTCTTACTACCCCTACTGTTTCTCCGATCAGTTTACTGATGGTAGTGGGATAAGGCCCCCACACTACCGCCTGCACACCTTTACGCGGGGCTAATGACAATAGTTCGAAGCGGATGTATTTTCCTTTACTGGCAACGGCAACAAGAGCAACAGCCCCATTCTTATACTTTAGCGTGATCTGTTTTTTTGCAGTGTTGTAAGAGAGGGAAGCCGGATAAGTATATACGGAATCCTTGTAGAGGGAAAGCAAAGGAGCCGGCTGGCCCTGTGGGATCAATTCCCTGGCGGTAGCTTTATCCGTTAAGCTGATCATGTTCCCTGATCCGTCCAAACGAAGACGGATATAATCTGTTGTAAGTTCCACCCCTTCCGGCAAACGGAAAGCCATCAATAAGAGGAGCGCAAAGAATAGCCCTGTTCTCATGTTAAAAATAATTTAAACTGTATGTTGAATGTAAGGCACAAGGAATCTCAGCAATGCCTGCTGGTTCCGGTACCTCCTCGGTGGAGCGGGAGGATTTTGGTGTTATTCGGGAACAAGTTAGTAAATTATTTTTCTCAGCAAGCAAAAAAATAGGGCAGCACCAACAATGGCACCGCCCCTTTTGTATCCATAACGTGTATTTATTTAAAGAGATGGGTCGAACTCATAGTATAACAAGGTATATATTTTCGATCAAAACAAAAAAACAGCTATTTGTTATTGAAAATGAAGCAGTTTTTACTTTTTACTTTTCCTTTTTTACGTTAAATTCATAACAAACTAAAAATAGCACCATGATTAATTTTTCAGAATTAAAAGCAGGTGATATTGTGCTGGCGAAATATGAAGAGCAGATAATGGAAGGAAAGATCCTGCAGGTAGACCATGAATTAAAGCAGGTTTGTGTTTTAACGCATGAAGAACAGGAAAGCTGGTACAGCGCGGAAGACCTCTTCCCCATCCCACTCACGGAAGAGCAACTGGTTAAATTAAAGTTCTCGAAATCAGAAGAGAACAGCGATGGGCGGGCTTATGTACGCGGGCCTTTTACCGTGGTACTTTCCGATGGATCTGCGCCACATACCACTTTGCATTACCGGGATGAAACGCGTAACATTCCAGGCAGTATTATGGTGCATCAGTTGCAGAATCATTATGCGGGTATGACCTTATTTCATTTAGAATAAATATAAAAGGGCGGAAATGATTTCCGCCCTTTTGTATTTTTATCTAAACCTGAACTTGTGTAGTCTTCCGGAACCCGTCCATCCATAGATCTCCTTCACCCCATTCACCATCACTTCCGCTACGTGTATGATCACAGGGCCCGTTGTTGTTCCGATCACGGCTCTGTAAGCACCGCCTGCAGCATCCGGGGTATATTCCCACACATTCCGTTGTGCGATGTAATAGACCTTGTTATCCTTAACAAAAGAAATAACGGATGGCGCCAGTTCATCCGGCAGATCATTCACCCTTACCAATTGGTTCGGGGCCGTAAATTTGAACAGGGCATTCCTGGCTTCTCCTGCTACCATAATAGCTCCTCCGATGTAAGCATTATTTCCCAACACTGCTACAGCAGCACCATTCATTTCTCTGAAAGTACCAGTTACGGCAGGTTGCCATGTTCCGGTTCCTGCCGGGTTGAATTTATACAACTGCTTATTGACACCACCAAAACCTGCATAGATATTTCCATTCAAAACAAAGGAAATACCGTTGGCTGTTTTTTCCGGATAGTCTGTTAACCTGGTGGCTGTATTGGTTTCGGGTTTAAACTCCCACCAATCACTGGTAACATCCTGCAGAAAACCTGTTCCGAAAAATACTCTGTCCTGATGCACCACTGCGGTGGCATGGATAAGTTTTGACGGCACCATATCTGCAGGTGGATGGTTCTGTAATACCCATCCTTTAGCATGATCAGCAGGGTCGTATACAACATAGTCCGCCTGCGGTTCTGCAAAGGTCAGGTTAGTGAACCCCCAGTAGATCTTATTTTTATGCACAAAAGATACCCCGAAAGGAAATACTGCCGCCGGAATGAATTCCTTCTGAAGGTCTACCCATTCTGCATAAGCGCCGGGGGCTGTAACGGTAAAGTTCGTAGCCGTTTCTACTGTGCCGCCATCAGAGGTCACCTGGATCTTATGCGAGGTGAGGGAAGTGTTGGCAGGGATCAGGAAAACAATGGAAGTAGCACTTCTTTGTTTTAGTTGTGCTATTACGCCATTGATCTTCACCGTGATATCATTCCCAAACTGCCTGCCGGTGATAGTAACGGTGGTACCAAAAGGCCCTTGTTTGGGCGTGAAGTCAATGATACTGAGTGTTTCCGGCTCCACCGTGAAATCTGTGGCAGAAGTCACCGTTTGATCGCCCACTTTCACGGTGATCTTTCCTGTAGCGGCACCGGCAGGCACTGTTACCGTCAGTTCTGTGGAAGTAGCCTCCAGTACCTGTGTGAGTGTTCCTCCAAAACGCACTTCGTTCATGGCTTTGGCGGGGTTGAAGTTTTTGCCTTTGATCTTTACCTCTGTCTGGGACATCCCTTTAACGGGCAGGAAAGAAGTTAATTCAGGCTTAACCGGTTCATTGGGGCCGGGGGTAATTCTGGCAGGCTTTTTACAGGCTGCAAAAAAGAGCATCAGCGTGCATAACAGCATCGCCGGCTTTTGGAGTGTGTTGGGCATGGTTCTCGTTTTTATAATTGTTCTTACGAGAGCAGCTTGGGGGCATAAAAAAAGCTGCTCTTATAAGAACAGCTGATATCGTTTGATAAATCAGTTAATATGCTTCCAGTAAATTTTGTCTACCTGTTCAAAGGTAGCGTAAGGGATTCCGGCGTGCCTTGGCGATATAATTCTTGATATTCATCCAGAAAGCCAGGATCATATAAACGATCAGGGGAGACCCCATGGCTAAAAAAGTGGCATAAATAAAGAATATCCGGATGCGTGATGTGGCAATGCCCAATTTCTCACCCAGCGCAGTACAAACACCAAAGGCCTTCCATTCAACAAAGTCTTTGATCTTATTCATATATCAAATTTATTACAATCTAGCATAAATAACAAATGTAATTAGGGGATTTATACATTAGAACGAGGCCTGTTTACTTTAAAAACTCTATGAAATTGTTTAACTTCGCGGTGCAATTTTTAATGTATTCGCTCATAAATTATTTATTTCCATGGTGTTTGATATTGACATGATTAAAAAATTGTATGCGGCACTACCGGGTAAAGTGGAAGCTACCCGTAAGATGTTAGGTCGCCCGCTTACATTGGCTGAGAAGATCCTTTATGCCCACCTGTACGCGCCAACCACTACCCCTTTTGAAAGAGGTAAATCTTATGTGGAATTTGCGCCGGACCGTGTTGCCATGCAGGATGCTACTGCCCAGATGGCTTTGCTGCAGTTCATGACCTGTGGCCGTGCATCGGTTGCCGTACCTTCCACGGTACACTGTGATCACCTGATCCAGGCTAAAACCGGTGCAGTAGCGGATCTGGCTACTGCTATAGACACCAATAAAGAAGTTTACGATTTCCTTGCCTCTATTTCTGATAAATACGGTATCGGTTTCTGGAAACCGGGTGCTGGTATCATTCACCAGGTTGTACTGGAGAATTATGCCTTCCCTGGTGGTCTGATGATCGGTACGGACTCTCATACCCCCAATGCTGGCGGTCTGGGCATGCTGGCCATCGGTGTTGGTGGTGCAGATGCTGTAGACGTAATGGCAGGCCTCGCCTGGGAACTGAAAATGCCTAAACTGATCGGTGTGAAACTGACAGGTAAGCTGAGCGGCTGGGCTTCTCCTAAAGACGTGATCCTGCGTGTGGCTGGTATCCTTACCGTAAAAGGTGGTACAGGCTGCATCGTGGAGTACTTTGGCGAAGGTGCGGACAGCATGAGCGCTACCGGTAAAGGTACCATCTGTAACATGGGTGCTGAAATCGGCGCTACCTGCTCCGTTTTTGCATACGACACTAAAATGTCCGACTACCTGAAAGGCACTTCCCGCAAAGAAGTAGCTGAACTGGCAGATGGCGTCAGGGAACACCTCCGCCCGGATGAAGCTGTATACAACGATCCTGCTAAGTTCTACGACCAGGTGATCGAAATCAACCTGGATGAACTGGAACCTTATGTAAACGGACCATTCACGCCGGACCTGGCATGGCCTATCTCCAAATTTGCACAGGCAGTAAAGGAAAACAACTGGCCTGAGAAACTGGAAGTAGCCCTGATAGGCTCCTGCACCAACTCTTCCTACGAAGATATCAGCCGTTCTGCCTCCCTGGCAAAACAGGCTATCGATAAAGACCTTCCCGTACATTCCGAATTCACCATCACCCCGGGTTCTGAACTGGTTCGCTTCACCATTGAAAGAGATGGCCTGCTGAAAACCTTTGCTGACTTTGGCGGTGTAGTACTGGCTAACGCCTGCGGTCCCTGTATTGGTCAATGGGCCCGTCATATAGACGATCCTACCCGTAAGAACTCCATCATCACTTCCTTCAACCGTAACTTCGCGAAGAGGAACGATGGTCTGGCTTCTACCCATGCATTCGTAGCTTCTCCTGAGATTGTTACTGCACTGGCTATTGCCGGAGACCTTACTTTCAACCCGCTCACAGATACCCTGAAGAACAGGAAAGGTGAAGATGTGAAACTGGATGAACCTGCAGGTTTTGAACTGCCTCCAAGAGGTTTTGATGTGGAAGACGCCGGTTACCAGGCTCCTGCTGAAGACGGCAGCGGCGTACAGGTGATCGTTTCCCCCACTTCAGACCGTTTACAGTTGCTGGCACCCTTCACTGCATGGGAAGGTACTGATCTGAAAGGACTGAAACTGCTCATCAAGGCAAAAGGTAAATGTACTACAGACCACATCTCCATGGCAGGTCCATGGTTGAAGTTCCGTGGCCACCTGGATAACATTTCCAATAACATGCTCATTGGTGCCGTGAATGGCTTCAACGATAAAACGGATACTGTTAAGAACCAGCTGACTGGTGAATACGGCGCTGTACCTGCTACTGCACGTGCTTACAAAGCTGCGGGCATTGGCTCCATTGTGGTGGGTGATGAAAACTATGGTGAAGGATCCAGCCGCGAGCACGCTGCAATGGAACCACGTCACCTGGGTGTTCGCGCCATCCTCGTGAAATCTTTCGCAAGGATCCACGAAACCAACCTGAAAAAACAAGGTATGCTCGGGTTGACTTTCAATGACAAGGATGATTACGAAAAGATCCAGGAAGATGACAGCATTGATATTGTTGGTCTTACTGAGTTCACGCCTGGCAAACCACTGACGGTTGTTTTAAACCACAAAGATGGTTCTAAGGATGAGATCGTAGTGAACCATACCTACAATGAACAACAAATTGAGTGGTTCAAAGCAGGTGGTGCATTGAATGTGATCAGGGCGCAGTTTGCAGCAGCCGCTAAGAAATAAGAGAACATCATACACTGATACGAAGCCCCGTTCCATTTGGAGCGGGGCTTTTTTTGGCAATAAAAGCGAGAATTTTTAATAGAAAACAAACCTCGTTCCTTATAGAGCAGGGCTTTTTTAATCAGCAATAAAAGCGAGGAATTTTTAAAAGAAAAACAAACCTCGTTCCTTATAGAGCAGGTCTTTTAATCAGCAATAAAAGCGAGGAATTTTTAATAGAAAACAAACCTTCTTCCTTACAGAGCAGGGCTTTTTTAATCAGCAATAAAAGCGAGGAATTTTTAAAAGAAAAACAAACCTCGTTCCTTATAGAGCAGGTCTTTTTAATCAGCAATAAAAGCGAGGAATTTTTAAAAGAAAAACAAACCTTGTTCCTTACGGCGCGAGGCTTTTTAATCAGCAATAAAAGCGGCGGCTTTTTTTTCAGCAAACAAAACCCCACTCCAAAAGGAGCAGGGCTTTTTCTATCAACCATAAACAAATAATCAGTAACTCGGATTCTGGATCAGTACCGGCGCATTGCGGTCTATTTCCGTTTGTGGAAGCGGCCACAGATCATAATGGGCTTCGTATTTTGTTTTGATCGTTGGTGTCAGGGGATTCTGTACAAAACCATTCAATTTCTCACGGGCTATACCCCATCTTCTCAGATCAAAATAACGCAATCCTTCCAATGCAAACTCTACCCTTCTTTCATGCCTGATACGGTTGCGCATCTCGTCCTTTGTTAAGCCTGCAGGAAGATCCGGCATATTAACCCTGTTCCTCACCAGCTTTATAGCAGCATATACATCTGCATCCGGACCAGCCAATTCATTTTGTGCTTCCGCAAACATGAGCAATACATCCGCATAACGCAGTAATACAAAATCATTATCATCGATGGTGCCATAATCCGGATCTACCAGGGAAGGGTCCAGCCATTTTTTCACGGCATAATAACCAACTATCCAACTGTCTTTACCCGGTGTGGCAACAGACAAAACCCCTGTAAAAGGCCAACCCTGTGCCTTTGTATCTCCCGGAAAGAAAAAGGTCATCCGCATCCTGGGATCCCTGTTTTCAAATGGTTTCCCTTTTACGTATACTGCAGAAGAAGCCGTGTCCTTTCCATCTGCAGCTTCATATTCATCAATCAGGTTCTGTGTACCCAGTTCTCCTTTCCAGCGTTGCAGTTGTACTGCCACTGCCACATCCTGGTGTAAAACATTCGGGCGTTGGTATTTTACGGAGAACATGATCTCCTTGCTGCTGTTTTGATCAGGTTTATAAAAGTTACCTGCATAATTAGCATACAGGCTGTACTTATTACCTGACATGATCTCTTTAGCCAGCGTGGCAGCAGGCCCGTATTTTTTCTGAAAGAGCAAGGCCCTTACTTTATATGCCTGTGCAGTGCTTTTTGTAGCATGGCCATCTCCATAAGTTACATCCGGTAAACCTGCAATAGCCACATCCAGGTCTTCTTCCACCAGTTTCAACACATCTGCCTTATCAGACTTGGCCCTGGTGGCGGAGAAATCTATTGTGAAAGGATCTTCTTTGGTGATGATGGTATTGCCGTAAAGCTGTGCCAGCCAGAAATAATTGAAAGCCCTGATGAAATGGGCTTCTGCTTTATACCTGGTTAGTTTGTCGCCGGTCAGCACCTTATCAACATTTACAATAAATGAATTAGCGGCTGCAATTGCTTTATAAGAATTGGCGTAGTAATTATAAACGAAATCGCCGGATTGTGGCGTGATCCCCGAAGAAAGTGCGGTTTGCCCGCCGCCATAGTTATACTGCCCGTAAGAATCATCACTGAAGTTATCCCATGCAAATATTTCATACATGGATGTGGCATAGCCACCACCACTCTGATAGAGGTAATTGTACAAACCACTTAAGGCAAGGTCTGCATCTGCTTCTGTTTTCCAGAAAAGGTCAGAAGATAATTTGTCTGGCGGTGTTACATCCAGGAATCCTTTTTTACAGGCACCCAGCATGGTGGCAGTAACACACAGGAGCATTAAGATATATTTCTGATACTGTTTCATATGCATATCATTTATCTGAATAGAGTTATAATCAAAACTGAACCATCGCACCCAGCGTAAACGTTCTTGTTTGCGGGTAGGTCACATAGTTACCATCACCGGCGCGCTCAGGGTCCAGCCCGGGGAATTTGCTGACGGTAAACACATTATCCGCGCTGGCATAGATCCGGAGCGATTTCATGCTGATCCGGCTAATGAGCTGAACAGGCATTGTATAACCCAGCTGGAGGTTACGCAGCCGCAGGAAAGATGCCTCTTTCAGGAAATAAGTAGATGCATAGTTCTGCACCGGCGCATAACCATCTGCAACGTAGATCTTAGGCATTGTGTTGGTGGGATTGGTGGGCGTCCAGCGGTTCCGCCAGTCTGTGGTGGGAACAGATCCCTGCCTGAATGGTTCAATCCCCCATCCGTTCACATATATTTTCTGTCCGCGGGAGCCATAGAATTGTGCACTCAGGTCAAACGCTTTCCAGTTAAGGCCAAGGTTGAAAGAATATTGAAAGGTGGGGTATTTCCCTTTCACGTACGTACGGTCCTGATCATCTACTTTACCATCTGCTTTTACATCCTTTATTTTCAGATCACCAGGTGTTGGCGTAACAGGTTGTTTGGGCGATTTCAGGATCTCATCAGCAGTCTGGAAGATCCCATCCCATACATAGATATAATATCCATCCAGCTCATGCCCTTCTTCCCTTATTGTTGTGCCGCCGATCTCTTTCTTTCCGAACTTCTCCAGTTTATTTTTATACGTCTGGAAATTTGCATTCAGGTTATAACTAAAATCTTTTCCAATGTTATCATTATACTGAACAGTGAATTCAAATCCTTTATTCCTCACGGCACCGTTATTGATCACGGGTGCATTTAATCCCAGCCATACCGGCACCTGTGAACTTCTGAGAATGTCGAAAGTATATTTGTTGAACCAGTCTGCCGTGATATTGATGCGGTTATTGAGAGCGGTGAGGTTAATGCCGAAGTCAAGTACCCGGGTACTTTCCCATGTAAGGTTAGGGTCTACCAGTGAGCTGGCAGCAAAGCCGTTGGTAACAGTTCCGCCAAATACATAAGGGCGGTTATCCAATGTAGGCTGATAAGGATAGGTGCCAATATTCTGATTACCTAATTCACCGAACGATCCCCTGATCTTCAGATCATTTAACCAGGAAACATCTTTCAGGAATGCTTCTTCCGAAATACGCCATGCTCCGGAAAATGAATAGAACAAACCCCAACGATTGTCTGCCGGGAGGCGGGATGTACCATCATAACGAAGGCTTGCACCGAGCAGGTATTTATCCTTGTAATCGTAGTTCACATTGCCATAAAAAGAACGGATGCCCCATTCGCTGGAAGTACCGCTATTGGCCTGTCCTTCAGCAGGACCTGCATTTAATTCCCGCAGCAGGTTGGTAGGGAACTGTGTGCGGCTTGCATTCAGCTGATCGCCTTTATTATGCTCCTGCTGATAACCGGCTAATGCGGATAGGTTGTGTACACCCAGCTTTTTCCTGTAAGTGAACTGGCTGTAGAAAACAGTATAAACATTGCCTGTATTAGCTAACGAAAGGCCCGGCGTTCCAACATCCAGCAGCCCTGCGGGGCTCATATCGTTATAAAAAAACGTAGGCACTACGGGCCTGAAATCGTTGTTCTTTACGGCATTGTAATTCATACCTGCCCTGTTCTCCCATTTTAAGCCGTCTATGATATCCACATCGAGGGAAAGGTTACCCTGTGCATAATAATCTGCTGAGCGTGTGATCACATTTTCACCTACTATGGCCACCGTGTTCTTATTGCCCAATTCATTAGAGTATGCTCTCTTAATCCATCTGCCGTCAGGCGCGCGTGGGGGATAAAGCGGAGACTGGGCCAGTGTGGAAAGGAACATATCCCCGGCACCCTGCGGGGGGAATTTCCTGTCGCCATACCGCATCTGGATATTTGTTCCCAGTGTAACCCTTTTATTCACTCTTGAGCTAAGCCCCAGGTCCAGCGTATATTTTTTATAGTCGAATCCTATCATCACGCCTGGTTGCAGGTTAATACCAAGGCCCAGGCTGTAATTGACATTCTCTCTTCCCCCGCTCATATTCAGGTAATGGTTCTGTGTGTATGCGGTGCGGAACAGGTCATTCAGCCAGTTATGGTTAGGATATTTTACCCGGTCTGTAGCATTCTGATACAGATCTATCTGTTGCTGTGTGTACAAAGGAGCCAGGCCGGAATTGGTACGTGCTTCGTTGGACAGTTGCATATATTCCGCGGAATTGGTGATCACATCCGGGAGCTTGGTAGCTTTTGAAATGCCCAGGTTATATCCGTATTGCACGGTAAAGCCGGTTCCTTTTCCTTTTTTGGTTTTAACCACAATCACACCATTTGCCCCCCTGGATCCATAGATAGCAGCAGAAGCGGCATCTTTCAGCACAGAAACAGATTCAATATCATTGGGGTTCAAAACGCTCAGGCTACCGGGTAACCCGTCTACAATCACTAATGGATCATTACCTGCACCACTGAAAGTACTGATACCCCTGATCCGTAATACAATGTTTTCATTACCGGGTTCTCCTGATCCCTGCGTTACCTGCAGGCCGGGCAGTTGCCCCTGCAGCAGGCTCACAGGATTGGTAGCAGTACGTTTGTTCAGTTCTGCACCACTTACAGTGGCTACGGCACTGGTGAGTTTATGTTTTTCCTGTGTGCCGTAACCTACTACCACTACTTCATTCAACCCGGCAACATCTTCTTTCAGCACAATATCAAATGCCGTGCGGCCCTCCACACTGATCTCCTGTTTTATGTAACCGATGCCGGAGATCACCAAGGTAGCACCTGCAGGAACTTCCAGCGAAAAGGTGCCATCTGTATTTGTGAGTGTTCCTGTACCGGTTCCTTTTACCTGCACGGTAATATTGGGTAATGGATTCCCTTTTTCATCGGATACTTTACCATTTACTTTTTGTACCTGGACCTGCGTAGCGTTTTTTTTAAACACTACCATTTTATTATCAATGATGGCATAATGCAGGCCGGTGATCCCGGAAATGGAATCCAATACCTGACGGAAAGGAACATCCGTCAGCTGAAGGCTCAGCCTGGGCAGTTTCTCCACCTCGGTATTGCTGTAATAAAAAATATAGCCGGTTTTCTTTTCCAGGAAACGGAAGGCCTTTTCTACTTCGGTTTTTTCAAATGAAACGGATATTGTGTTTTGAGAATATCCCGCAGCAGATACTTTAAAGAAAAGCAACAAAAGCACTGCGGTGAATTTGATCAGTTGCAGGATCTTTCCTGCACATGCAGGCAACTGATACAATTGCGTAATTGATTTTTTCATACTCCAGCGGAATTAAGATTTGGGTGATTTCTGTAGAAGTGTCGGAACTGTATAGACATGCCATTCCCTATAGGGGAGCGCCCCTTATTTTGGTTATAGAACACATAGTAAAGGTTATTTTATGATTACGGTATCATCTTCTATGGAATAATTAAACGGTTGAATTTCCTGTAGGATCGTTAATAGTTTTTCAAGTGATAAATTATCTGCGCGCCCGGTAAATCTCAACGTGGAAAGTTGCGGGTCTTCTATAATGATCTTAATGCCGTACCAGCGTTCCAGCCTCCGGGAGATAAACTCCAGTGTTTCATTTTCAAAGAGGAACCTGTTCCTTACCCAGGCGGTTTCAGCTACCTGGCCACTATCCGGTGTACCTATGGCGGAGAGCGCTTTCCGCTCAATGATCATATCACCGGACTGTTCAATGATGGTGGCCTCTTCGTTTTTTGTTTTTATATGTTTACTGTCACTGACTACTATTTTCTGATTGGGTTTCAATATGATCCTCCCGGCCCTGTTGGCCTCTTTCACCAATACTTCCACTGCCCCGGAGATCAATGCAGTTTCCGTAAACCCTTCATCCTTATAAGAACGAACATTAAATGCCGTACCCAACACCCTGATATCCATCTTTTCCGTATGAATAATAAAAGGTTTACCGGCATGTTGCTGTACATCAAAATATCCTTCACCACTCAGGAACACTTCCCTTACCTGCTTATCAAATTTCGGCGGATATTTTAAAGTGCTGCCCGCGTTAAGCCATACGGTGGAACCATCGGAAAAGCGGATCTTCGTTTTCATGCCAGCATCTGTTGTTACAAGCTTATAGCCATCCGGCATGCCTCCCCATTGCCTGTATATAACAAACAGGCAGGTGGCGATCACAAGGGAAAGCAGCGTGAATAATGCGATGCGGAGCGGCGGCCGTTTTTTGACAACCTGTTCCTGTTCAAACATTACCGGAGCACTTTCCATCTTTTCAATTTCCCGGGCAACCTTATCTGCCCATGCTTCCACAGCCCCTTCATCCATCAGGGGTTTCCTGGAAAAGGAAAGCTGGTCTATTAAACCAGATTTCAGCCATACATCCGGATGCTCCAGCAGCAATTGCTCCAACTCGGCTTTTTCCTCGTTTGTAATATCATTGCGCCAGTAAAGGGCCAATAATTCCCATAGTCGATTGGTCATTTATATGAGCATATGCGATTTAAGTAATAATAAGACAACCGTAAAAAGTAAAACAATTAAGGGAGGAAGAAAAAAAATCAGGAATGGGAAACTTTGAGCGCTGTATTCAGGGCACCCCATATCTTTTTCAGGGCGAGGGTCATTTGAACATTCACCGTAGCTTTTGAAATATCCAGCAGATGTGCCACCTGCTCGTATGTAAGCCCGTCTTCTTTTACAAGGATGAAGATCTGCCGGCATCTTGGCGGCAGCTGACCGATCACGGACCTTATAGAGGTAACATCTTCTTTACTGATCATGATCTCTTCCGGATTTTGTTCACGCAGGTTCACCTGCAATTCCCAGGCTGCAAGATTAGCGGCGCGGCGGCCTTTGCTTTTCAGGTAATTAAGGGCTGTGTTTTTAACTGCTTTGAAGAGGTAGAATCTGATATTATCCGGAGGGGGCAGGTTTTCCCTTTGCTGCCATATTTTAATGAACACATCAGACACGATCTCCTCAGCTTCCTGCAGGTTGCCCACTATGCTATCGGCAAAATAGTGAAGCGAGGACCCAAATTCATTCATCATGCATTTGAATGACCTCATGTCCCCTGTTTTCCAAAACGTGCTGTAAAATGATGGTTCTATGCTCATATATGGCTGTATACTAAAGCTAAAACACATTTTCAGCAATTATTTCCAGATATTTCACTAATTATGGTGGTATATTATCGGGAACAACCAGCCGGAAATGGCCCATTATTTGCAAATTCGCTTATATGCACAGAGAAAGTATCAAAAACTACTGGCTGCTGTTAACCAATAAAACGTCTGCCCGTAACCCAAACCTAGCCTCGCAGACCATTGACAAGATCATTAAAAGGTACAGCGCTCCGGGAAGGCATTATCATAACACGGTGCATCTCAGCGACCTGATCTGCCTGCAACAGCAGTATGCGCCGCTTATTGTGGATAACGACAGCCTGCTGTATGCCATCTATTTCCATGATATTGTGTACAAAGTGACCCGCAGTGATAATGAAGAGAAAAGTGCGCAGGAAGCCGTGGCCTTTTTGAACAGGATAGGTTACCCGGATGATAAACAGCAGAAAGTGTTCACATTCATTGCTGCCACACAAAAACATGTCAACCCCCTGGGAGATCCTGACCTGGATTACCTGCTGGACTTTGACCTGCACATCCTTGGTTCCACACCTGCCCAATATGAGGCATATACAAAGCAGGTCAGGAAAGAATACGGCCTTTACCCTTCCTTTATGTATAAAAGAGGCCGGAAGAAAGTATTACAGCACTTTTTAAGTCAGCCCAGTATTTATAAAACAGCTGTTTTCAGGGAGAAATATGAGAAGAAAGCAAGAGAGAATATGGAGCGGGAATTAGAACAGCTTTAGAACAAAGGTTTCTTCAAAGCAAAACGCTTCGCTACACTCACCCTGAAGTTACCCGTACCAAAGGTCTGATAGGTACGGTTCACAGGAGATTCACTCCGGGTTACCATATCCACGTAATGAATACCTGCAAAGTATTTACTGGAATTATACCCTGCAGAGAAACGCACCGTGTTATTCAGCTGCCACCCAAATTCGCGGCGCTTATTACGCCCGTCCAGGTAATTCAGTACGGTTTGATTCACACCTGCACTGCCCGTTAGTGAAGCTGTAATAAAGAAGTATTTTTTGATAACAAAGGTATGTGCATAGCCCACATTGGCAGCGATGCTCACACTACTTGTTTTATGGAAAGGTTCATTATCGAAAAAGCCCTCTACTCCCAGATTAGCAGGGATCAGGGCGGAATCGCCTTTCATCTTCCAGGCAAAAACCTCTCCTCCCACAATGAAAGAACCAGCGCTCTTTTTCTGGTATTCATTCTGCAGATAAGCAGCCCGGTAAGAAAATCTTTTATCGTTGAAGATATATTGCACATTCAAACCAAGGTCCGTATTATACATATCCGGCCTGAGTGTTAAAGCCTGCGAATTGAACCGGCGGTTGGCCAGGTAATATCCTTTGTAATACTGCCCGTAGAAATCTATGACCAGTTTGCGCAGGTATAAATGCGATTGCAGATCGAGGTATTTGGTTTTACCATACTTGTCGTCATCATTATTGATGAAAGGAATTTTGAAACCGATATTGATACCAATGAACTTGTAGTTGACACCAATACCCAGGTTATTGCTGGTATTGGGGCGGTATAACACTTCTTCTTTGAGGCGTTTGTCCACTATATCATAATAGGTGTATTTCCGGGAACCAAAGATGCGTACCGTCAGATCTTCCGTATGATCTTCTATGTAGGCAGAATCATTTTCCGTTTGCAGCAATCTTTTCAGGCGCTGTTGCCCAGATGCTGCCGAAGCAGACAAAAAGAGCACTAATACAGGTACAACACAGCGTATATTCATAACAGTCAGTAGGCTTATAAGATAAGATCAATCCGGCAATTCTATCACTTCCACATTTTTAATTCCCCCGTTCTCCACATCAAAGCGCACCAGCGTTTTTACTTTATGCCAGCCCTGCTTGCCACAGGCTCCCGGGTTTATATGTAACAATTGTAGTGCCGGATCCGGCATGATCTTGAGTATATGTGAATGCCCGCTGATAAAGAGTTGCGGGCGCTTCTTTACAATATATGGTTTTATGGCTGTTGTATATTTGGGAGGATATCCCCCAATGTGTGTCATCCATACCTTCATGCCTTCGCACATGAACAGGTTATGTTCAGGATAACGAACACGCAGATCCTGCCCGTCCACATTCCCATAAACTGCCCTGAGCGGCTTGAAAGCTTCCAGTTGATCTGCCAGGGCTACATTCCCGATATCACCGGCATGCCAGATCTGGTCCACTTTCTCAAAATGATGGAATACTTTGGGATGCAGGTAACCATGCGTATCAGACATCAATCCAATCTTCATACTGCAAAGTAATTCATCACTATCTCATAGACAAGTGATGCTGCCAGTTTAGCGGTACGATTATCCTGGTCAAGCGTGGGGTTTACTTCTGCAATGTCCGTTCCGGCGAGCTTTCCGCTCCTTAATACCGTACGGTAACAATCCAGGAACAAAGCATCCGGCACCAGGCCATTATAAGCGGTGGCACTTACGCCGGGTGCATAAGGGGATGCAAATACATCCATGCAGGCAGTGAGGTAGATCTTATCTGTACGTTTGATGAATGCCTGGATGGCTCCCAGCAACTGATCACGGTACTTTTCCTGGAAGAGGGAGGCCTGGAGGTATTCAACACCAAGGGCGTCTGCCGTTTGAAAAAGTTTACGGGTATTACTGTTTTGCTGAATGCCCAGGGCCAGGTAATGGAAGGGTATATTTTCCGCGGCCCTGTCCTGTGCTATCTGGAAGAAGCCGGTGCCGGAGCTTGGGCCGTTTTCATCCGGCTCCCGCAGATCAAAATGCGCATCAAAATTGATGATGCCTAATTGCTGCGTTGTGTCCGTAAAACGCCTGATACCGCGTTCATGCGCATAAGCTATTTCGTGACCGCCACCAGCCAGTACAGGCAGGTACCCTTCTTTCAGGATATAGTTCACCGTGGCGGAAAGCGCTTCCTGCGCCATTTCCAGTTGGTTACCCTCGCAAATAATATTACCGGCATCTACTAATATATGCTCATCAAAATGTAAGGGGAAGTTGGCGCACATTTTCCGGATCGCGGCTGGTCCTGCAGCGGCACCGGTTCTTCCTTTATTGCGCCGTACACCTTCATCAGAAGTGAAACCTAATAGGGCAATGCCTTTCTGGCCAGCTTTTAAGATGGGTAGACCTTCCCGGCTGATATCTACTGGTTTGATGTACTGGTGCCAGCGTAAGGAAGCAACATCATCTCCATCCCTGCGGCCTTCCCATGGTGTAGCTGTAGGTTGATAACAAACTAAGGTCATGCGATAGTGGTTTGAATGAGTTCTCCGTTCTTCCACACCATAAAAGGTTTCATACGCCCCTGGTAATAAAGGATGTCCCGGTAGTCTTTGCAGGGATAAGCCTGAAAATCTGCGCCAGGCACAGTTATATCCAATGCTTTCGCTGCGCGGGAAGTTAAGCCGGCCAGCACTTCGGCGGTGGATAATCTTTCTGCTGCACTCATTACAGCGGCCTGTGTTAACAGATCTCCCATGGGTGCGGAGCCTGGATTCCAGTCACTGGCAATGGCTACGGACGCTCCTGCATCCAGGAGTTTCCGGGCAGGTGCATAATGCATGCCTAGTCCCAATGAAGCACCGGGTAATACTACCGCTACTGTTTCAGAGGATGCCAGTTGCCGTATATCCGTTTCCGTGGAAGCTTCCAGGTGGTCCGCAGATAGTGCTTTTGCTTTCACGGCCACTTGTGATCCCCCGCTGCTGAACTGATCAGCATGTACGGTTAATTTGAATCCTGCTTTTGCGGCCTGCTCTAAAAATGATAGTGCATCTTTTGTGGAGAAGGCTGTTTCTTCAATGAAGATGTCTACCCTGTTAGTGAGTTGTTCTTCTTTTAATACAGGCAGCAGCTCACTGAGTATCCAGCGGAGGTAAGCTTTTTCATCTCCGTCAAAATCGCGTGGCCGCATATGTGCTGCCAGGCAGGTAGGAATAAGGGTTGCTTTGGTGTATAATCCTGCGGAACGGATAGCCCGGAGCATGGTAAGTTCTGCTTCGAGGTTCAGGCCGTATCCGCTTTTTACTTCTATGGTAGTTACGCCATCTTTTAAATGACGGTCTGCACGGGCAACCGTATTTGCTATCAATGCTGCTTCGCCTGCTTCCCTTGTTTTCATGACGGAATCCCAGATGCCGCCACCAGCGCGTGCTATGTCCAGGTAAGACTTTCCGGCGATGCGCATAGCATAGTCACGGTTCCTGCTGCCGGCAAAACAGATGTGCGTGTGTGCATCAATAAAGCCGGGAAGTAATACTGCCGGTTCCTCAATGAAATGAGTGGATATACCTGGATACTGCTTTTGCAGTTCCTTGAACACACCTAATTCAGGGGCTTTCCCTTCCTGCATGATCACGCCGCCCTGTTCAATGATCTCCAGTTGCTCATCTTTCAGCGGGCCTTTTAATGGCAAGCCTTTCAGCGGCAGTATCTGTGAAAATGGTCCGGTCAGTTTCATACAAGATGATTTTTAATTTAGAATCCTAATCCATGTTTATCCTGCCACTCCTGTGCCCGTTCATATCCTGCATCTGCATGGCGGTAAATACCTAATGCGGGATCATTGTATAATACCCGTTTGAGACAAGTAGCTGCACGGTCTGTTCCATCTGCCAGTACTACCATGCCTGCATGTTGTGAATAACCCATGCCTACACCACCGCCATGATGGAAAGAAACCCAGGTGGCACCACCTGCGGTGTTAGACATCAGGTTTAACAGGGTCCAGTCAGATACCGCATCGGAGCCATCTTTCATGGATTCCGTTTCACGGTTGGGCGAAGCCACGGAGCCACAATCCAGGTGATCACGGCCAATTACAATAGGCGCTTTCACTTTGCCTGTTCTCACCAGTTCATTAAAGATCAATCCTGCCTTTTCCCTTTCGCCCATGCCCAGCCAGCAGATGCGTGCCGGTAATCCCTGGAAGGCCACACGCTCCTGTGCTTTTTTCAGCCAGTTGATCAGCGCCGTGTTTTCAGGAAATGCTTCCATCAATGCACGATCTGTAGTATAGATATCTTCCGGATCACCGGAGAGCGCTACCCAGCGGAATGGTCCTTTACCTTCACAAAATAAGGGCCGGATATAGGCAGGTGTAAAACCGGGGAAGTTAAATGCATTGGCTTCACCGCCTTCTTTCGCAAATTCACGGATGTTATTGCCATAATCGAATGTAATGGCACCACGACTTTGCAGCTGCAGCATATATCCCACATGACGGGCCATACTGCGCAATGCCCTTTGTTTATAGATGGCAGGATGGCTGACGCGCATAGCAGCAGCTTCTGTTAAAGTCAGGTCGTTGGGTACATAACCATTCACGGGATCGTGTGCGGAAGTCTGGTCGGTGAGAATATCCGGTGTGATATTGTCTTTGAGCAAACGTTCCAGCAGATCACCTGCATCACTTACCAGGCCAATAGATACTGCTTCACCTTTGCTTTGCGCTTCGCGCACCCATTGGATGGCTTCATCATAAGAATCCGTCATCCTGTCGATATACTTTGTATCCAGGCGTTTTTGAATACGGGTAGCATCCACATCTGCACCAAGGAATACAGCGCCAGCCATGGTTGCAGCCAGCGGCTGAGCGCCACCCATTCCTCCAAGCCCTGCAGTTACCAGCAGCTTCCCTTTCAGATCCCCGTTAAAGTGCTGGCGGCCGCATTCCACAAAGGTTTCGTAAGTGCCCTGCAGGATGCCCTGTGTACCAATATAGATCCAGCTGCCTGCTGTCATCTGCCCATACATCATCAGGCCTTTGGCACGCAGTTCATTAAAGTGTTCCCAGGTAGCCCATTTAGGCACGAGGTTGCTATTTGCTAATAATACACGCGGCGCCTGCGGATGCGTTCTTACAATACCTACTGGTTTACCGGATTGCACGAGTAAGGAATGCTCTTCGTCCAGCGTCAGTAATATTTGTATGATCTTTTGTAAAGCTTCGCGGTTGCGGGCTGCCTGGCCTATTCCGCCATACACCACTAATTCATCCGGGTTTTCTGCTACTTCCGCATCGAGGTTATTCAGCAGCATGCGCAAGGGTGCTTCCGTTTGCCATGATAATGCATTCAGTTCAGTACCACGGGGAGCTTTATAACGCGGGTGTGCCGCATAAGTATTAAGAAAGTTGGAATTGTTTTTCATACGAACCGTTTAGATGGATGTTGTTAAGAATGGCTGCATTATTTGCAACACGAACAAAAGACTCGTCAGCAATGATCTCATGCAGGGCAGCTATATCCGTTGCGAAGATGCGGTCCTTAGCAGCAAAGCTAACCTTAGACCTTGCGTAATCATGGCAGGCTTCCAGTACCGGGGCAGATTTGAAGGGCCGCCTGAAATCTATGGCCTGCGCGGCATAGAGCAGTTCTATGGCCAGGATGTATTCCAGGTTACCGATCACCTGCAAAAGCTTACGGCCACTGATAGATCCCATGGATACATGATCTTCCTGCCCAAGGGAAGTAGGTACACTATCCGCACTGGCCGGGAAACACAATGTTTTATTTTCTGTTACCAACGCAGCGGTGGTGTATTGCGGGATCATAAACCCGGAGTTCAGGCCTGCATCCTGGATCAATAGTTTGGGTAATCCATACCGCCCTTCTATCATCATATAACACCTGCGATCTGAAATATTGCCCAGCTCTGCAGCTGCTACAGTAGCGTAATCCAGCGGAATGGCCAAAGGCTGCCCGTGAAAGTTGCCGCCACTGATGGTATCTTCAGCAGAGAAGATGATGGGATTATCTGTTACTGCATTCAGTTCAATGGAAGTAAGTTCCTGCAGATGTTTCCAGGCCGTGCGGGAAGCACCATGTACCTGTGGCATACATCTTAAGGAGTAAGGATCCTGCACACGGTCGCAATCCTTATGAGAAGCCATGATCTCAGAACCCGCCAGCAAAGCGCTCAGGCGGTTTGCCACTAACTGGTTGCCAGGATAAGGACGGATGGCATGTAAACGGGGATCGAAAGGTTTGGCAGTGCCCATCAATCCTTCGAGAGACATAGCACCGATAAGATCCGCCGCTTCCAATGCATTATGCAAACGTGCTACTGCTTTCACGGCAAATGAAAGAATGAACTGTGTACCATTGATCAATGCCAGTCCTTCTTTGGGTCCCAATACAATAGGATTCAGTCCCTCCTGTTGTAAAACATGGCCAGCGGATACTTTGTTTCCTTTATACCATACTTCCCCCAAACCTATCAGTGGCAGAAAGAGATGAGATAAAGGGGCCAGATCCCCGGAAGCACCTACAGAACCTTTCTCCGGCACTAAAGGTGTGATGTTGTTATCAATGAACCACACGATCCTTTCCAGCGTAACAGGGTTTACACCCGAATATCCCTGTGCCAGTGCCTGTACTTTTGTGATCAGCATTAACCTGGCAATCTCTTCCGGAATAGGTGCACCTACTCCCACACTATGGCTTTGCAGGATGTTGTATTGCAAAGCCCTGGTATCTTCTTCAGAGATCTTGGTATCACATAAAGGCCCAAAGCCTGTATTGATGCCATATACCGTGGTATGCTCCTTTACAATCGCCTGTACATGCCCATGGCTGGTATTCACCCTTTGCATCACCTCCGGTGTAAGGATACCGCGGGTTTTGCCGGATGCTATGTTCATCGCAATAGCAACGGTCAGGGAGTCCTGACCGTATTTAAAAACCTCATTCATTGATGGATTGTTTTGGTGTTATTATCCATAGCCACCTGTATGCGTTGTGCCAGTGGTTTGTTTTCCACAGACTGCTCCAATGCACTGATAGCTTCCAGTATTTTGCTGCTTTGTTTATGTTCCATGGCCAGTTCCGTCATGGCCGTTTCAATACCTTTCCAGATAGGTAATACCTGTGCCAGCAATGCAGCGCCTTCTTTCGTGAACTCCACCCACTGCCGCCGCCCGTCTTCTTCGCAACGGCTGGTATCTACCAGGCCCTTCTTTTTAAGATTGGTGATCAGCTGACTCACAGCGGAATGGGATACTTCCAGTTCCTGAGAAATATCCATGAGCGTTAAACGCTCTTTGTCTGACAACAGATAGAAGAGAGGAAACCAGCTGGCATCAAAGGCAATGCCTGCCTGATCATACACCTTATTGACCTCCGCGAGGAAGTATTCACTCAACCGCCGCAGGCGGCTGCCGAAGATCAGGTAACCGAGTTTTGGATAGAAGCTCATAAAATATATAAGTGCTTATATATTTTACAATATTAAGAAATCCGGATCATTTCATCCGAATTTCTTTTAGGGAAATTATTTACGTTTTACATCGAACCAAACAGGTGATTTGTCTTCGATATCTCCATTGTAGTTAATGGAGAGTTCCTCGCCCTTTTTGATATCACGGCGGGTTTTGATGGCCATGGTTTCGGCATCAAAATCCATCTCGTATTCGCAATTAGGATCGTAGGCGTGGTTGTAGATAGAACAGAAACCCAAAGCAATACATGAGCGTGTTTCTCTTACTCCCCAGAGGAAGATGTAATTGTGCAGTTTAGTTTTGTCCACTATCGATGTATCGTTACCAGAGAGTACAAGTACAGGAGAAACCTCTATTTGTGTTCCGGCGGGAATGGCTTCTTTGGTGAAAACACCACGGCCTTTCTCTTTGGTCTTATTAACGTATAAATACGGCTTGATCATAACTCACTTATAATATAGAAGCCGTAAAGTAAAGACAAACCCATCAGTTATCAAAATAACAAGTGATCCATATAGACATTATTTTTGCAATTATGATCAATTATAATCCCCGGGAGTGGTTCACTTTCATCTTCCGCATCCATCAGGCAGACACGGTTAAGAAGCTGGTGCCTATGTTCATAGCCCTTTCCATATACTCAGCCGGCATAGCATGGCTGGAACTGGAGGTCTTCAAATTATCGGAAAAGGATCACATCAAGAACATAACAGCCATGCATGGCTTGCTGGGCTTTGTTATCTCACTGTTATTGGTGTTCCGTACCAATACAGCATATGACCGTTGGTGGGAAGGCCGCAGGCAATGGGGTGCACTGGTGAACTCCAGCCGCAACCTGGCTATTAAACTGCATACCATGCTACCCTCCGGCCATATAGCCAAAAAGTATTTCAGCCATATGATCCCTAACTATGCCATGGCTATGAAAGATCATCTGCGCGGGGAATTCCATCCACACAAACTGGAAGGTTTAACGCCCGAAGAGTTAAGCCACCTGCATTCGGGAGAACATATCCCTAACCAGATTGCTACCATGATCCTGGCTAAGGTGAATGAACTGTACCGCCAGCAGGTGATCACCGGGGATCAGCTGATCATACTGAACAACCAGCTGGAATCCTTTACGGATATCTGTGGTGCCTGTGAAAGGATCAAGAACACCCCTATCCCCTTTTCCTATAGTGTGTTCCTGAAAAAGTTCATTTTCTTTTATGTGATGACCCTTCCCATGGGATATGTATTCGGATTAGGTTACCTGGTGATCCCCATGGTTGTATTCATTTTCTATGTACTGGCGAGTTTAGAGCTGATCGCAGAAGAAATTGAAGACCCTTTTGGCAAAGATGCCAACGACCTGCCCACAGAAACTATTGCGGGCAATATCCGCAAGCATGTGCAGGAGATATTGTAATTGCCTATTTTCGCCCAAGCGTCTGATCTTATGGAAAATGAAGTATTACTGGAAAGGTTTGAGCAATTAGCTCATGAACAGAACTTCCGGGAGTTAAAAGACTTCCTGGACGATCAGCTCATTACAGATATTGCTGAACTTATTTACGAGGTACCGGAGCAGGCAACCCTGATCGTTAATCAACTTACACTTGGGCGTGCTGCCGCTGCATTCAGGATCCTTGAATTCCCCACACAGGAAGATATTATCCGTGACCTGCCGGCCCATAAGATAGCAGAACTGCTGAATGAACTGCCACCGGATGACAGAACTGCCTTCCTGGAAGAACTCCCCAGCCAGGCAGTAACAGAACTCATTAAACTGCTGAATCCGGAAGAACGGAAGATCACCCTCGCCCTCCTGGGTTACCCGGAGAACAGTGTAGGCCGGATCATGACGCCGGACTATATAGCCGCCAAATCACACTGGACGGTAGCCAAGGTGCTCAACCACATCCGGATGTATGGCCGGGACTCTGAAACCATTGATGTTATTTATATCATAGACAACCAGGGCAAACTGCTGGACGATTTCCGGATCCGCGAATTCCTGCTGGTATCTCCTGATACACTGGTGGAAAACCTGATGGACCACCGCTTTGTTTCCCTCCATGTAAACGATGAACAGGAAGAAGCCGTACAGATATTCAGGTTAGAAAATCGTGTAGCCCTTCCGGTACTGGACGATGCCGGCGTGATGCTGGGGATCGTTACCATTGATGATATGTTATGGATCTTAAATGAAGAACATACGGAAGACATCCAGAAGATCGGGGGTACCGAGGCTTTGGATGAACCCTATCTGGATATGCCTTTACTACGGTTGGTAAAAAAACGGGTAGGCTGGCTGATCATCCTGTTCATCGGTGAAATGCTCACTGCTTCGGTGATGGCTTATTTTGAAGATGAGATCGCCAAGGCGGTAGTGCTGGCCATGTTCATTCCGCTCATTATTTCCAGTGGTGGTAACAGCGGTTCTCAGGCTTCCACACTGATCATTCAGGCCATGGCCCTGGGTGAATTAACCATTAAAGACTGGTGGCGGGTAATGCGAAGGGAAATCATTTCCGGTGTATTACTGGGTTCTGCCCTTGGCATTATTGGTTTCATCAGGATCCTGATCTGGAATTCCTTCTTCCATACTTACGGCGATCATACAGTGCTTATTGGCCTTACACTGGGCGTATCATTGATAGGTGTAGTGTTATGGGGTACTTTATCCGGTTCCATGCTGCCATTGATCTTGAAGAAAGCAGGGGCTGACCCTGCCAGTTCTTCTGCGCCCTTTGTGGCCACGCTGGTGGATGTTACCGGTTTGCTGATCTATTTCTCTGTAGCGTATATTTTCCTGAAAGGTATCCTGCTTTAGTATCGCGCCCTAAACATCTTTGTCAGCTTCCTTCCTTTATACACCATGAACAGGCGGTCATAATCTTCATCCCGGATGGTATCCCTCGGAAAAGTGTTCAGGCTTTTCAGGATGGGAATAATGGTGTTGCTATGACCGATCACGAGGATCTTTTTGCCCCAGTCGTTATTACGGCTGATTTCATACAACAGGGATTCTCCTGTACTGTCCGGTTTATATAAGGCAGTATCTATCTTACCTAAGATGCGCAAAGAATCCCCTGTTTGCAGTGCGCGTTTGAATGGTGTGGAATAGATGCGGGTTATGCCGGAATCTTTCAGCATCCGGTATAACTTCCCCGCCCGTTTCAAACCAGCCTCGGTTAATGTGGAGTCTGCTCCCGGATTCTTTTCCGCATGACGTACCACAAAGAAAGTACCCGTGAGAAAAGTGCTATCTTCCATAACAGGTACCTGTACCCGTTCCTGCTTCACCGGCGCCGGTCCGCAGGCTGCTAACAAGGTGATTGCCAATGCCATGCCGTACATCATTTTGCGTGAGATCATGCTGGGTAGTTTATTATATTGCAACAAATTATAGAATTCTTCACTATTATACAATATGAAAAAAATACTGCTCCCTTTCGCTGGCCTGTTTTTATCAACCCTTACTTACGCACAAACCCTTACTGTAGAGAAGATCATGCGCGATCCCAAATGGATCGGTACTTCTCCGGATAATTTAAAATGGAGTGTGGATGGTAAAACCGTTTACTTTAACTGGAACCCGGAGAAAGCAATGGGGGATTCGCTTTATGCCATCACCCTTAGCAAACATACACCGGTAAAGACCAACGCGGCAGACAGGATACTGATCAATGCCAGGAGTTCCGGGCAGTATAACAAAGCTCATACGCAACTGGTGTATACCTATTACGGAGACATCTACCTTCAGGAGGTAGCTACCGGAAAAGAAACACGCATCACCCATACTGCTGAAACAGAAACACAGGTGGACTTTGCCATGCAGGATACCCGCATCCTCTTCCGCCGTAACCGTAACCTTTTCACCTGGGATATTAAAACGGGTTTGATTGAACAGTTCACTGATTTTGTGCAGGGAGCCAAACCGGTGGAGAGAAAAGAGAAGCTGAGTGCGCAGGACCAGTTCCTGAAGAACCAGCAACTGGAATTAATGCAGGTGTTGAAAGACAAAAAAGCAAAAGCAGATGCTGCATCCGCTTATACCAAAAGTCTTCCTAAAGTACCACAGATGCGCACCCTCTACATGGAAGACAAATCGCTGGGTGAAGTAGTATTAAGTCCTGATGGCCGTTTTGTAGTATACCGTTTAAATGATGAACCGCCGGGAGAGAAAACCACCATTGTTCCCAACTACGTAACAGAAACAGGTTATACCACTGATATCAGAAGCCGCAGTAAAGTGGGTGCTCCATGGGGCAGTTTTGAATCCTTTGTGTACGACAGGGAAAAGGATACCGTGATCGCTATTAAAACGTCTGATATCCCAGGCATTAAGGATAAACCTGATTATGCTAAACAGGATACAGCCAAAACCAAAAACCGCGGTGTGATCATCAGCGGCCCTTACTGGTCAGAGAAAGGAACCCATGCTGTAGTAGACATCAATTCCCAGGATAACAAAGACCGCTGGATCATGTTACTGGATGCCGCTAACGGTACACTCCGTTTGCTGGACCGCCAGCGGGATGAAGCATGGATAGGCGGCCCTGGCGTAGGTTGGGGAAATATCGGCTGGGTAGATGAACAAACTATCTGGTTCCAGAGTGAGGCTACCGGCTATTCCCATCTTTACACCATGAATGTGGCCAGCAATAAAAAGCAGGCTTTAACCAGCGGGAACTATGAAGTACAGGATGTAACATTATCTCGTAACAAACAACACTTCTACCTGCTCACCAATGAAGTGCATCCCGGTGAAAAACAATACTACCGTTTGCCGGTAACCGGCGGTAAAGCAGAACGCATTACCAGCATGGCCGGCGCACATACCGTTACACTTTCCCCGGATGAAAAATGGATCGCTTTCCGTTATTCCACTTCCAACAAACCCTGGGAAATGTACATCCAGGAAAATAAAGCAGGTGCCAAACCTTTGCAGATCACAACACTGGCGCAATCAGAAGAATTTAAAGCTTATCCCTGGCGGGAAGCGAATGTGATCACTTTCAAAGCACGTGACAATGAAATGGTGCATGCCCGGCTGTATACACCAGAAACTGCCAAACGCAATGGCGCGGCCGTGATATTTGTACATGGCGCAGGTTACCTGCAGAATGCACATAAATGGTGGAGCCAGTATTTCAGGGAGTATATGTTCCATAATCTTTTAACAGACCTTGGTTATACTGTACTGGATATCGATTACCGCGGCAGTGCTGGTTATGGCCGTAACTGGCGTACAGGTATTTACCGCTATATGGGTGGAAAGGACCTTACGGACCAGGTGGATGGCGCTAAATTCCTGGCACAGAACTATGGCGTGGACCCTAAACGCGTAGGGATCTATGGTGGCAGTTATGGCGGATTTATTACCCTCATGGCCATGTTCACCACACCGGATGATTTTGCCGCCGGAGCCGCACTCCGTTCTGTTACAGACTGGGCGCATTATAATCACGGTTATACTTCCAATATACTCAACGAGCCTTTTACAGATAGCATTGCTTACCGCAAATCCTCTCCCATCTATTATGCAGAAGGGTTGAAGGGCCATTTGCTGATGTGCCATGGCATGGTGGATACCAATGTGCATTTCCAGGATATTGTACGCCTCAGCCAGCGCCTCATAGAACTCGGCAAAAACAACTGGGAACTGGCCGTATACCCGATTGAAGATCACGGTTTTACAGAGCCTGCCAGCTGGACGGATGAGTACAAACGCATACTGGGCCTGTTCGAGAAGGTATTACAGAAGCGCTAATGCCTTCCACCGCGGTATTTTCAGTATATTTGAATACATCTAATTCCCTACCGTCCTCATATGAACCATTTGAAAAGAAGTGTACTGGTATGTGTGCTGTTAGTGTCAGGCTCTGTTGCAGCTGCTCAGCATAAACAGGCGAACAATAAGAAATACCAGGGTTTATTATGGGAGATCACCGGCAAAAACATGCCGAAGCCTTCCTACCTCTTTGGTACCATGCACGTAAGCAATAAGCTGGCATTCCATCTCAGCGATTCCTTCTATCACTGTATCAAGAATGCCGATATTGTTTCTTTGGAAACAGATCCGCAGCAATTGCAGGAAGACTTTTCCAAAAGCAATATGTTACGCCTCAGTTCCCGCTATATGAATGAACTTGCCGGGAACGGCAGCATGAGTAAAGATGCCTTCACTATTGGTGCCTATGGGGATCTGATCAGGACCGGCCTTACTTACCGGCCTGAGATGATCAATCACCTGCTCTACCGTTCTTTTGCAGCACAGGAAGATTTTGAGGAAGATACTTTCCTGGATATGTACATCTACCAGGTAGGCAAAAAAATGGGGAAACGGGCAACCGGTGTGGAAAGTTTTGAAGAGTCCGAACGCCTGATGCTGGAAGCATACAGGGATGCGGCAAAAGATAAGAAACAAAAGAAGGTGAACAGGGATGCAGAAAATCCCCTGGATTCAAGGAATAAACTGAATGATGCTTACCGCCGCGGAGACCTTGATATGCTGGATTCCATTTCCAGCAATCAATATACCTCTCCCGCTTTCATGGAAAAATTCCTGTACAAACGGAACGAAAATATGTTCCGGGTGATCGATTCTATCATCCGTATCAATAGCCTGTTTGCCGGTGTAGGCGCAGCACACCTTCCCGGAGACCGCGGGCTGATCTATATGTTACGCAAGGCCGGTTATACCGTACGCCCGGTTGTGTTCAATAATCGCGACAGTGAACAAAAAGATCAGCTGGAGAAAGTGAAAGCCCCGGTAGTATTTCAAACTTATACTTCAGAAGACGGATGGATACAGGTAGATGTGCCCGGCAAACTTTTCAACTTCAGCGGCTTAACCATGCTGAACCAATTGCAGTATGCAGACCTTGCCAATGGTGCCTATTACCTGGTGAGCCGCATCAAAACCAACGCATTGAGCCTTGGGCAAAGTGAAGCAGATGTATCGCTGAAAATAGACAGTCTTTTATACGAGAACATCCCCGGCAAGATCATCAGTAAAAAAGCGATCAGCAATAACGGTTATAAAGGTTTTGATATCCGCAACCGCACCAGGCGTGGTGATATGCAGCGGTACAATATCTTTGTTACACCTTTTGAAGTGTTCATCTTCAAGATCAGTGGTAACGGGGAATATGTGGAAGGAGAAGAAGGAGATCGTTTCTTTGCCTCTGTTAAATTAAAATCATTACAGGGCGGCGCATGGGTCAATTACCAATCACCCGGTAATACCTTTTCCGTAAAAATGCCCCATACACCTGTATTCGCCAATAACATCACCCTTCGTTCCCTCAGCAAACGGCAGGAGTACGAAGCCCTGGATAAACAAACCGGCAACAGTTACCTGGTGATGCGCAAAACAATCCCTGATTATTCCGTGCTGGAAGAAGATACCGTAGAGCTTGGTTTTGCAGAAGAAAGTTTTCAGCAATCACAATTCATTAAACAGCAAAAGAGCAGGAAATTCATCACCTGGCAGGGTTATACCTGTCTTGAAGTAGTGAACCAGCATACAGATAACAGCTTCTCTCAAACACGCATCCTGCTGCAGGGGCCGCATTACTTCATCCTGTCTGCCCATTACAGGAATGACAAAAAAGCGCTGGGGGAATTCTTTCAGTCGTTCACGCCCACAAATCCCGTTTACAACGCGGCACAGGCCTATACAGATACAAGCCTTTACTTCTCCGTAAAAACACCGGTGATCCCTAAAGACGATGATGCCCTGATGGAAGCTTTTTCCGGAGGCGGCAGTACGGAAGAAAATACGGATCACGCTTATAAGGTGAAGAACAAAACCTTCCGGTCAGACAGTACGGGGGAAGAAGTAAAAGTAGTGTTCCAGAAATTCAACCGTTATTACAGCACCAGGGACAGTGCGCAATTCTGGGGAAGAGAGATCGATAATATGACCGACAAGGGAGACCTGGTGATCCATAGTAGAAAGTATGAACGTTTGCCCGGCTGGGAAAGTACCCTGCTGCAAATGCGGGATACCAACAGCACCAGGAACTTCTACTGCAAAGTATTTGTGCGCAATGGCGCGCAATACACGCTCTCTGCCATTACCGATAACATCAAGGGGCCTTCCTCTTTCATCACTTCCTTCTTTGATACTTTTACGCCCGGGGATACGGTATTCGGTAAATCCATTTACCTGAGCAAAGCTCCTGAGTTCTTTGCTGATTTTAACAGTAAAGACAGTACTACCCGCCAGCAGGCAAAGAGTTCCATCAGTACTGTTCATTATAAAGATGAACATGCACCCGAACTGATCAGGCTTATAAAGAGCTGGGGAGCCAGTGAAAAGAATTACCTGGAAGTGAAGAACGACCTTATTGCAGAACTGGGATATATCAGCCATCCGGAGATACTTCCTTTCCTTGAAAGCGCATACCTCGCCGCCAACGATACGGCCAGCCTGCAGCGCAACATCCTGGAAAGTTTATTGAAACAGCAAACTACAGAAGCGGATAAAGTGTTCAGCAACCTGGTATTGAAAGAGATCCCCATCTTCAGTAATGAGGATAACATCTATTCCATGCTGTCTCCCCTCCGGGATTCCCTGCAGCTCAGCAAATCCCTTTTCCCTGATCTGCTGCAGCTCACTGCGCTCACGGACTATAAAGAACCGGTGTACAGCCTGCTGGCCACTATGTTGGACAGTAACGTGATCCAGCCATCCCTGTATGAACATCATATCAGCCAGATTGCTTTTGATGCCCGCATAGCCCTGCAAAAAGAAATAGCAGATGAACAGGAGCAAATAGGTGAAGATGACGATAATGATATAGAAAGCCGCTTCCACCCCAATAATGTACTGCACGAATTCGCAGTGCTGTTGTTGCCCTACCGCAACACAAACAAGAATGCGGAACGGTTCTTTACCCGGTACGAAACCACAAAAAATCCTTTACAACAGATCCTGCTGGCACAGTTATACCTCCGGCACAAGCTGCCGGTAGCAGACAGCCTGCTGCAACAGATCGCCGCGCAGGAGAAATACCGGGTTGCCTTATGGGAAGCTTTGGAGGAAATACAACAGCTTGATAAATTCCCCAAAGCGTATAAAAAACAGGAATCTATTGCCAGGAGCGTGTTATACGGCATGGTGGACTACAACACCAAAATTGATTCTGTAGTATTGCTCGGCAAACAACATACCACGCATCGTTTCAAAAAGGGTACTGTTTACCTGTATAAATACAAACAGAAGGAAGAAGATGCCTGGTACCTCGGTATCAGTGGTCTTCAGCCGGAAGATGAAAAGCAGTCTTCCAGCAACGAATCCCTCACACAGCTCACGGATATCCGCTATGATGCGTACAGGTCTGTACCGGAACAATTCATCAAAGTGATCCGCCAGGTGAAATACAAGAACCGTTACCGGTGGGACAATGACATGAACCTGGGAGCAATGCTCAATGCGAATTAATCCTTCATTTTATGACGGCGGCCGGGTAAAGATGTTTAAACACCTTTGCGCGGCCGCTTTTTTTGTGCATATTGCATAGATAACCTTATTAAAACATACTGAATTTTATGTGTGGAATTGTTGCATACATAGGTCACCGGGAAGCGTATCCGGTAGTGATCAAAGGCCTGAAACGTCTTGAATACCGTGGATACGATAGTACAGGCGTTGCTTTATTGAACGGTGGAAGTTTGAAAGTATATAAGAAGAAAGGAAAAGTAGCCGAACTGGAAGATTATGTTACCGGTAAAGACCTCAAAAGCCATATTGCGATCGGCCACACCCGCTGGGCCACGCATGGAGAACCAAGTGACAGGAATGCACACCCCCAAATGTCCGGCGATGGCAAATTAGCCATGGTGCATAACGGGATCATAGAAAACTATGCGCAACTGAAACAGGAACTGCTGAACAAAGGGCATCAGTTTTCCAGTGATACAGATACGGAAGTACTGATCCACTTTATCCAGGAGATTAAAAAAAGCAATCAATGCAGCACAGAAGAAGCCCTCAGGATAGCCCTGAAAAGAGTAGTAGGCGCTTATGTGATCCTCATTGTGGATGAAGACAATCCGGATACCCTCATCGCGGCCCGGAAAGGCAGCCCGCTGGTGATAGGTGTTGGTAAAGGAGAACACTTCCTGGCATCAGATGCTTCCCCCATTATTGAATACACCAAGGAAGTGGTGTATGTGAACGACTATGAAATAGCGATCCTTAAAGCAGACGAACTCATCCTCAAAAATATTTCCAACGAGATCCAAACACCCTATATACAGAAGCTGGACATGGAACTGGCCGCCATTGAAAAAGGCGGTTATGACCACTTCATGCTGAAAGAAGTGTTTGAACAACCACAAACCATTTTCGACAGTTTACGCGGACGCCTGGATGCAAAAGCGGGCCAGCTTACACTGGGCGGGCTGCGCGAGCATATGGACCTGCTGAAGGATGCCAACCGCATTATTATTGTAGCCTGCGGCACCTCCTGGCATGCAGGGCTGGTGGCAGAATACATGATAGAAGAATTATGCCGCATACCGGTAGAGGTGGAATACGCTTCTGAATTCCGTTACCGTAACCCCGTTGTAGGAAAAGGTGATGTGATCATTGCCGTTTCACAATCCGGAGAAACAGCAGATACCCTCGTGGCCATGGAAAGCGCTAAAGAAAAAGGTGCTATCATCCTGGGCGTATGTAATGTAGTAGGTTCTTCTATTGCCCGCTTGTCCAACGGCGGCGTATATACGCACGCAGGGCCTGAAATAGGTGTGGCCAGTACAAAAGCATTCACAGCCCAACTCGCGGTATTATGCCTCATCGGTCTTAAGATAGCAGAAGCAAAAGGTACCATCACCGCTCAACGTTTCCAGCACCTGCTGGATGAACTGGAAGGTGTACCGGATAAAGTGGCCATTGCACTTAAACTGAACGATCAGACCAAAGCTATTGCCAATAAATATAAAGATGCACGCGACTTCCTTTACCTGGGCCGTGGATACAACTTCCCCATTGCACTGGAAGGTGCGCTCAAACTGAAGGAGATCTCTTATATCCATGCAGAAGGTTATCCTGCCGCTGAAATGAAACACGGGCCCATTGCACTGGTGGATGAGAACCTGCCTGTAGTATTTGTAGCTACCAAAGACCGTTACTACGATAAAGTAGTATCCAATATACAGGAGATCAAAGCACGTAAAGGAAAAGTGATTGCCGTTATCACGGAAGGTGATCAGATCATTTCCGGTATGGCAGATGATGTGATTGTTGTTCCGGAAGCAGATGAACTGGTAGCACCTATTATCTCCGTGATCCCCCTCCAATTACTGGCTTATCACATTGGTGTATTGAAAGGCCTGGATGTAGACAAACCAAGGAATCTGGCCAAGTCTGTAACCGTAGAATAGTATCCTTATGAACCATATAGAAAAGAAACCACTCCACCAGCTGGGGTATCAGTTCATTGACGGTCCTTATCTGCCGGAAGGAAAAAATGAATACTACCTCCGCGATAAACAACGCGGTAAGGAAACCGTACACCGCAAACTGAATGCAAGGGAAATTGAAACACTGGTTCGGAATGACAATACCTCGGACGACTGGAACAATATATTTGTAGACAACGACTTTGACCCCAACCTGGTGCAGCACTGCCACTTTTACGGCATGGTGCGCATCGGCAAACTGGAGCCTTACTTCCTGGAATTCCATAACCTCCGCCTGCCGGTAGGGCTGTATAACAGCACCATTGCCTCCTGTGATTTCGGGGACAATGTGGTGGTACAGAATGTGAACTTCCTCTCCCATTACATCATCGGCAACGAAGTGATCATTGCCAATGTAAATGAAATGGCTACTACAGACCACGCTAAATTCGGGAATGGTATTGTGAAGGAAGGTGAACCGGAAAGCGTACGCATCTGGCTGGAACTTTGCAACGAAAACGGTGGCAGGAGTGTAATGCCCTTCGATGGCATGCTGCCGGGAGATGCCTGGCTATGGACACGCAACCGGCATGATGCCGTACTGCAGGAGCAGTTCAAAGCCTTCACCGAAAAAGAGTTCGACAAAAAAAGAGGATACTACGGCATGGTGGGAGACCGCACCGTGATCAAGAACTGCAAGATCATCAAAGATGTAACCATCGGTACGGATGCTTATCTGAAAGGTGCCAATAAATTAAAGAACCTCACTGTCAACAGTGAAGCCGGCGCTCCTACACAGATAGGAGAAGGATGTGAAATGGTGAACGGGATCATTGGTCTTGGCTGCCGCGCTTTCTATGGCGTGAAAGCTGTTCGTTTTATCATGGCCTCACATTCGCAGTTAAAATATGGTGCACGGCTGATCAACTCATACCTGGGCAACAATGCTACGATCTCCTGCTGTGAAGTATTGAATTCACTGATCTTCCCGGCACATGAACAACATCATAACAACTCCTTCCTCTGTGCCGCATTGATCATGGGCCAGAGTAATATGGCAGCTGGTGCTACCATTGGTTCCAATCATAATTCCCGGGGAGCAGATGGTGAGATCATTGCAGGCAGAGGATTCTGGCCGGGTCTCTCAGTGACCCTGAAACATAATTCCAAATTTGCCAGCTTCACCCTCATCTCTAAAGGTAACTACCTGCATGAATTACAGGTACCTTATCCTTTCAGTCTTGTTGTGAACGATGAACATGAGAACAGCCTGAAAGTAATGCCGGGATATTGGCTCATGCATAATATGTATGCACTGGCCCGCAACTCCTGGAAATATATAGACCGGGACAAACGCACAGATAAAACACAGGTGCTGGAATTTGATTACCTGGCACCGGATTCCGTGGAAGAATTATTCACTACACTGGAACTGTTGGAACTGGCTGTAGGAAAGGCTCACCATGGCAATAAAAAAGTAAGTGAGAAAGTGCTGCGGCAGGATGGCCGGCAGTTACTGCTGAAAGAAAACGAATCCGTTAAGCGGATGACGATCTATGCAGAGGGTATCGAAAATTCTTCCCGTAAAGTACAACTGCTGAAGGTACACAGGTCCTACCCGCTTTTCCGGGAGCTAATCGTATTATACGCTATGCGCAACCTGCTGAAGAATACAGCGACGCTTACTTCTTTCAATGCTTTGCAGGCCCTTTGCAGGAACAGCAAACGCACAGCATGGCATAATGCCGGCGGGCAGCTGATTAAAGCAGAGGACCTGGAGGATATCAAAATGCGGATCCGGAAAGGTAAGATCAGCAGCTGGCATCAGTTGCATGATGTATACCGGCAGCTGGGGGCCCGTTATGAACAGGATAAACTGCAACATGCCCTGGCCAGCCTGTTTGAGTTGTTACAGCTCACACCCAAAGAATTCACGGCCGCTCAGCTAAGGAAATGCCTGGAGCAATCCGTGCATACGTTCGGGGCTTTAACGGAAGGGATCTATCGCAGCCGGGAAAAAGACTATGTCAATCCTTTCCGCCAGATGACCTACGAGAACCAGGAAGAAATGGAAGCAGTAGTAGGCAAACTGGATGAGAACAGTTTTATTCAGCAAACGATCACGGATCTGAAAGCCTATAAGAAACAGGTTAAAGACCTGATCAAAAAATGGGAACTCTGATGGAAAAGAACCGTTGCAGCTGGAGCCTCAAAGACCAGTTATACAAAGACTATCACGACAATGAATGGGGTGTGCCCAATCATGATGATACGCATTTATTTGAGATGCTCAATCTTGAAGGTGCACAGGCGGGGCTAAGCTGGTATACGGTACTTACTAAAAGAGAGAACTACCGTGCTGCTTTTGATCAGTGGGATGCAGCTAAAATAGCTCGTTATACGGAGAAGAAGATCTCTTCTTTACTGGAGAACCCAGGGATCATCCGAAACCAGCTAAAGATCCGTGCCACGGTTGGTAATGCAAAAGCTTTCCTTGCCGTGCAGAAGGAATTCGGGAGTTTTGATAAATACATCTGGCAGTTTGTGGGGGGCAAGCCTATCCTTCATAAGTTTAAATCTTTATCGCAGGTACCTGCTAAAACTGCGGAGTCTGATGCTATGAGTAAGGACCTGTTGAAGCGGGGTTTTAAGTTTGTTGGGTCTACGATCTGTTATGCTTATATGCAGGCTACGGGGATGGTGAATGATCATGTGCAGGGGTGTTGGAAGTATCATAAATAACTGCTCAAATACGTGCAATTTGTATCTGATCTTTGCTTAATCATTGTGTAATCCTAGCTTCATCCTAGCTTCATCCTTGTGCAGTATTGTGTGCTGGCAAGGGTTTGAGGGAGTTTGAAGCATGGATAAAGCAAGGTTAAAGCTTGGATGAAGCAAGGATGAAGGGATGATTTTCTTATATTTAGAATTCAAAACCCACGGACCCATGATCGGAAACACCCTTACTGCAATAAAGACCCTGCTTGCAAATGAATACCCGGAACTGAATGCATCTCTGAACCCTCCCGCTACGGAGGCAGATATCAGCCGGCTTGAAACCACAACCGGTCTTACCTTACCCGATGAGTTAAAACAGTTGTACCGCCTGCACAATGGAGAGTCCGGCGATGCAGGCCTGTTTTTCGGATTGCCTTTCATCAGCATTGAGGAGGCGCTGGCGGAATGGAAGGTCTGGGAAAGTCTCGCCGACTCCACAGCAACGCTTGATAGCAGCATCATCTCCGTTCCTTCCAATCATATTAAGGAGCAATATGTCAACACCCGTTACCTTCCCATTAGTAAAGATTACGGAGGAAATAACATCGGGATAGACCTTGATCCCGGCCCGGATGGTATAAGCGGGCAGGTGATCAATTTTGGAAGGGATGAAGATACGCGGTATGTGATTGCACCCAGCCTTGGCGGGTTCATGGAATTCATCCTGCACCATGTTAAAAACAACAATTTTACATTTGAAACAAACGGAGATGAAGAACCTCGTAGCTTCCTGATGAAGGAACCTGCCAATAGCCATTTCCTTGATACCTTAAAGAGCCTTCAACTTCCTTTCGGCAGTAAATCGCCTGCTGCAAGTGCGAATGAAGAAGATTATGATACATGGTTCTCTTCACTTGATGCTACCTGGCAGGGCGTTATTGGTACTGGTAAAAGCTTCGCTGCATTGGCCGGTATAAAAAACCTTAACCTGATCAGGAAGAACATCGTGGATCTGCAGCCGCTGGTGCGTTTCACAGGCTTGCGGGAATTATTGCTTAGTGCCAACCCGCTGGAGGATATTTCACCACTTGCCGGATTGTTGTCTTTGAATACACTTTATATCAGCAAAACTAATGTGCGAGATATTTCACCGCTTGCTCCGCTCAAAGAACTTAAAAAGCTGTCGATCTCCGATACTCCTGTTGCTTCGCTGGAAGTACTGCAGCAACTACCAAAACTCAAATCACTGAATATAGAAAAAACAGAAGTCTCAGATCTGGCGCAGGTTATTGCGCTCCGCCAGCTGACCGAACTGGATCTCAAAGGGAAACAATTCCCTTCATTCGCGGGACTGAGCCAGCTGAAACACCTGGTGAAGCTGAACCTCAGTGATACCAATGTAACGGATACTACTTTTCTCAGTAGCCTGGCAAAATTGTCTGACCTGGAATTATGCGGAACGCCGGTAACAGACTTCTCTTTCCTATTGCAAATGAATAAACTGGCTTACCTCACGTTGAGCATACAGGACTTCAAACAGATCGTGGACAGGTTACGCCCCGGTATAGGGATTACCATCTGCGGGGAAGTGACAGAAGAAGAACAGGCTATGTTACTGGACTATGCCAGAAGGAAATAATTCCCACATATGCGTATTGCTGTTTCCGGAACACATTATACTGGCAAAACAACACTGATTGAAGATCTGATCAGGGAATTGCCCAATTATGAAATAATAGAAGAACCATATTACCAGCTGGAAGAAAGAGGATACCAGTTTGCATATCCTCCTTCACTGGAGGATTTTGAGCGCCAGTTCCTATTTTCTCTCCAATCAATTAAAGGCAGTGGTGAAAATGTATTTCTTGATCGAAGCCCACTGGACTTCATCGCTTATGCTTTAAGCATAGAGAAAGCTTTTTCTTTCGATCTGAATTCCTGGCTAAACCAGGCCATGAATGCGCTGGCAAAACTGGAATTAATCCTATTCGTTCCCATTGACAATTCTATCTCAGTACCTAAATCAGAGAATAACCAATTGAGGTTCGATGTGGATGAAAGGTTAAGAGAAATGCTGATTGATGATTGCTTTAGTCTTGATTTGAATGTCATGGAAGTTACAGGTACCCGTCAAGAGCGGGTAAAAACAGTTTTAAGATATTTATTATGACATTGAATATCCCACAACTTGTTCTGCAGTTTATCGAAACCAAAACAGTGACCAGCGTCATGTTATTGCCCTTTCATTATCCAAAAAAGAATGAATGGGCAACATTTCAAAGCGGTTTCAGGTATCACAGTATTTCAGGGGAAGACCTGACTTCAACCAAGGAAGGGAAATGGCAGCCGGGCTGGCAGGTTTTAGCCCTGAACGAAATGGATGATCCCTTTTTTATTGACTTAAATGAAGAGGCTTTAGGCTTTCCGGTTTATTATGCGCCGCATGGAGCAGGGCGATGGGATGTTATTGCTCTTGGTTTCAACATTGTTGCCTTCGGCAACTTTTTGGAACAAATGAAAAAGGCTGGTAGAGATAAAGCAGCCTGCCTTCAACTGGTGGAGCAGAGTTATCCCTTCTGGCAGGAACTTCGCGAGACTATACAGGAATGGGAGGATGAGGAAGCGGAAGGTACAACCATAGACCCTGCATTGCTGAGGTACGGAAAACTGGAGATTACAGACCCTGGCACCAACAAAGTAAAAGTGGCCAAATACCTCATGAAGGTCTGGAATATTAGTCCGCAGGAAGCATTAGCCAGGCTGACTCAACAGGATGTTCTGGTAGCAACTGGCTTTATACTCCACCTGCAAAAATATACTGATGACTTGCAGGAGCTTGGGGTAACAGTTGCCTGGACTGATCTGCCGATGTAATTGCCCATGTTATTTCCTCAGAATAATATGCGTTGCATTTTCTCCGTTTATTTTTTCGACTTGATTAAAACCCAGGGCGGGTAGATCAATGCCGGAAAACAAGTTCTCTCCTGCGCCAAGAAAAATGGGTGAGAATGTCAATTGTATTTCGTCAATATAACCTGCCTTTAAGAATTGATGAATTGTGGACACACCACCTCCGATACGGATATCTTTTCCGTTTGCAACCTTTTTAGCTTCGGCAAGCGCAGCTTCAATACCTCCTGTGACAAAGTGAAAGGTTGTTCCTCCTTTCATCGTAACAGATTCCCTTGCATGATGGGTTAAAACAAATACGGGAACATGATAGGGAGGTTGTTCGCCCCACCAGCCTTTCCATTCATTATCCGGCCAGGGCCCGCGAACCGGTCCGAACATATTACGCCCCATGATCCAGGCGCCTATATTCTCCATTGATCTCTTAACAATGTCGTTATCCACTCCATCACTGGTTGTTTTGTCAAACATCCATGCATGAAGTTCTTCACCTCTTATGCCAAGTGGATCTTTTAAGCTTTGATGTGATCCTGCTCCAAACCCATCCAGGGAAATGGAGAATGCTGCTACTTTGATCTTACTCATAACTGATAGTAATTTAAATTAAATTTCTTTGCTGAACGGCCGGCGATCGCTAAATACCAGGATCACTGAAATAACCCCGATAATAAAATAACTTATCGCAAGCGGGAAAATGCCTTTCACCATTAAGTAACTTATCACAGACCCCAGCGAAGCCCCGATGAAAAAGAAAGCAGTTCCATAAACAGATGATGCCATACCAGCCATTTCTCCCATTGGCTCTAAGCCCAAAGCACTGCTATTAGGTTCTATGGCTAAATTGAGGGCCATCAAAAGCGTGATAGCAATAAAGAAAACCGGCATTGTTGGCGGATCACCCAAAACAGCGGTCAAAAGCAGCAGTATACCTGCTATGATAGTGTATAGTACAACCAGCCATTTTATCGTACGCCTTGCCCCATACCGGGAAGAAAGGCGGGAATTCAGCAGTGTGAAAAGTGCCATTACCAATCCCATGCTTCCAAAAATCCAGGCAAATAATTCCGGCTTGCCGTAGATCTCTCCCACAATGTGTTCAGAGCTGGAAACATATGCGCTCAATGCCATGAAAAGTAATGTACTAACGCCAGCATACCTCAGAAAAACGGGATTACTGATAACTGTCCGGATGGATCTGCGGATGCTCTTCCAGTTAAGTGCAACGCGTTGCCCGGGAAGAAGGGATTCCTCCAGCCTGAGTGACCAGAGAAAGATAATAACTGCAAAAATGGGAGGTGTGAGGAATACCATTTTCCAGGATGAAACATTCAGAATGGCGATCCCCAGAAAAGGCGCCACTACAGGCGTAAAAAGGAATATAGTAAAGATCAGCGACATAATGCGGGCCATCTCATCTCCAACGAAGCGATCACGAACACCGGCAATAGTGATCATAAATACGGCCGATGCTCCCATACCTGCTAAAAAGCGTGCCGCACACATAAGCTGCAGGCTTGGTGCAAAAGCCGCAGCTATCCCACCAATGATGTATAAGGGGAAGCCTACACGTAAGATCGGTAATCGTCCAAAGCGGTCCGAAAGCACACCAAATATGATCTGTGCCACCTGCCCCATAAAGAAGAAGCCGATCACCTGCGCAGCTGCGGTAGATGCAGGTTCGAGGCCAAAGTGCTTTCGAAGTTCGCCTAATACAGGAAGCATGATGTCAATCCCTAAAGCTGTGAGCATCATGGTGCAGGCAGACAGGGCAATGAACTCAGCGGCTTTCATTTTCATGTGTGGTTTCATATGCCCTATAAAGTTATTACCTGAAAGCTATTTAAACAGGGGGGTAATTAGACATTAAAGTGGGCGATCCGGCCAAAAATGAAGGTATTAAAGCCCTATTCAAGTTCAAGGAATTTATGCTAAATTGACAAGATGCAATCAAATGACAAACAAATAGCACAGTTGAAAATCTGACGAATATTAGAACATAAAAACTATGATAACTCTTCAGGAAATGAACTTAAATATCAGGTATGATGTCCCGGATGAAATTTGGGATAAGATACCTCTGATCTATGAGCAATTGAATGGTTGGTTAGGATTTGGCACCGGTGGTGAGCTTGGCGAAGAAGGCATCCCATATTGGTTTGGTTTTAACGAGGATGAAAAACACATTCTGGCCTCTGTAGAACCTTCAGGACTTCATTTTTCGGGACTTATGGATGCAGAAGAATGGGCAACCTGGGTTAAAGAGATTAAAGAGATTGCAACAAGAGAATTAGGGTTCAAAGTAGAAGAAGTTGACTTTTGACAAAATATAAAAAGATTTAGTTCACCGCCACATCCCACAACGGTATACTATTCACAAACTCCCTGGACACTACTTCCACTCTCACCCGAGTCAGTCCCCAGTGAATAAAACCCAACTTCTTCGCTGCTGCCTGCGTAAGATCAACCACCCTGCGGTTAGCTGCATGCAAACGGTCCGTTACTTTCACAACCACCCAACGGTTATTCCTGATATTTGTAACCTTTATAAATGTTCCCAGTGGTAATGTATTATGTGCGGCGGTCATCGCAGTGTTATCAAAGATCTCACCGCTCGCAGTCTTTCTGCCATGGAATTTCTGTGCGTAATAACTCGCTATTCCGGTATTGGGTGAAGATTTAGCCTTCAATTGTGCTACAGCAGGCCCTGCTCCCATTAATATGACCCATAGTAATAATATAATATTTTTCATGACACCCCCTTTTGGCAAATTTCCTGCCAGATAATGTTAAAATGAACGAACGAATTGATTATCAATTAGTCAGTAATCACTATCTCACTCAGGGCCTTACTGCTGATAAAGCCGGGATCTGTTAATGTATTAAGGAAAAAGTACAATTCACGCTTTTCACTCTCTGTAAGCGGCAGGCCATTCCGCAGGAGCGGATCAATGGTAGGGGTTTGAATTACACCTTCCGAATAGTGGTCGAACACATTGAAAATATCATAAAAACGGCCATCGTGCATGTAAGGAGGGCTCTTGATGATATTTCGCAAAGAGGGCACTTTGAATTTCAGATAGTCGTTGGTGTTATTGGTGATGCGCATGCGGCCGGCATCATGTAAGGAAGCATTGATGGGCAGGCCGTTATTCCTGTAAGAACCATCTGTGAATAATGGTTCTTTATGGCAGGAAGCACATTTGTTCTGGAAGATCTTGTACCCGTTTTCCTCTTCCGTTGTGAACTTCGCACCGGGGGCATTCCGCATTACGCTGTCGTATTTTGAATCGAAGGAATTCATGGTGGCCATGAATTGCGCTAAAGCTTTAAAGACTTTCTGGCTGTTAATTTCTCCTGCACCAAAGGCTCCATTGAACAGGCTTCTGTATTTCGCATCTCCATTCAGTTTTGCTATCAGCCTGGCAAGGTCCTCTCCCATTTCATTGGGATCGGTGATGGGCGTGAGTGGTTGTATTTCCAGGTGATTGACGCCACCATCCCACATAAATTCTCTCTGCCAGATCAGGTTAAAGAGACCAGGCACAGATCGGAAGCCGGTGTTATTATCAATACCATGACTTAAAGGATGATCAAAGTGCGCAAAGGCAGCAAACTGCTGATGGCAAAAACCACAGGAGATGGTACTGTCACGGGATAAACGGGGATCGTAGAATAACCTTCTTCCCAATGCCACCCCCTGTACAGTGAGCGGGTTTTGTGACATATCATATACCGGCTGCGGGAAGTTGGAAGGTAAGTTGAGGGTATACGGCTGCGGGCCCGGTTTTACATCCGTTCCACGTCTGCAGCTCCATATGAGCAGGAACAGACAGGCTGTATATATCAGGTATCTTGTCACAGGTCAGTTACATCTGTAATGCGGAACATGTTACGATAATTTGTGGCTACTTTCAAGGCATCTTCTCCCGGTACGTGGATGGTGGAAGTTGTCTGAAAACGGATCAGGTTTGGTTGATTGAACCAGGTATAAGCGTCTGCATTAATCGTAATCTGCGGTTTGCGTATTTCAGAAACGGATAAACTGATCGGGCTGACCAGCTGGATCGTTTGCAGTGCATTGTAACGCCCGCTGAATCCGCCAATATGAAAGGTCAGTGCATTGCTGGCTGCTGTAGATGCAGGAGAAGTTCCTTCCAGTTTAGCCATAATATAACCGCTGTTCCAACTCCAGAACATCCCGTTTACAGGATCCAGTGCATCTGTTTGTGCGCCGCTTACATTCCGTGTGCTGTCTACCCCCAGCATAAAGGAAATAGCCCTGTATTCTCCTCCGGGAGCAGGGATACTGATCACTTTGGAGGCAGAGTCTGTTTCGTTGACGAGATAATAAGCAGCGGGTAATTTCAATTCGCTGTTATCAAGTTTAATGAGCGTGATATTGCTGATGTAATATTTGAAGGTGGAAATGGTGAAGGTTTCACCGGCGGCATTGGTATAATTAGAAGTGTTCAGTTTGAGTGGTGCGCCGTTCACTACATTTTTGAAGGTGATCTGCAGGGTGCCTTTTTGATCCTGAACATCCTTTTTACAGGCCATGCATAAAACTAACAATGCGGTCAGGAGGCGGTGCAGCTTCATATAAGTGGTTTCTTATGCTGAAGTTACATAAAAAAACGCTGTAAAACCTAAGTGGCCTTACAGCGTTTTTAATATGTAACTAATTACTATTTAGTCTTGTATCCTTTCCATCCATAGAGTAACACTACCACAAAACAGAGCAGCGGCACGATAAAGGAAATTGCCGTTGACTGGGATTCTGCAATAGCACCCATCACATAAGGCACCAAAGCACCACCTACGATAGACATAATGATGAAAGAAGAACCTTCTTTTGTATGTTCACCAAGGTCTTTCACACCTAATGCAAAGATGGTAGGGAACATGATAGACATAAAGAAGAAGATACCGATCAATGCATATACAGATATAGCACCTTTACCCATGATCACTACAGCACAAAGTGCAATATTGATCAGTGCGTACCAGGTAAGCAATACATTCGGTGCAATCTTACGCATCAGTGCTGTACCCACAAAACGGCCTATAGTGAATAATGCCAGTGATACTGCCAGTAAGTAAGATGCTTTTTCACTTGTTGCGCCTTCCCAGTATTCTGTTACATAATTAATGAAGAGCGCGCCTACGCCTACCTGTGCTGCTACGTAAAAGAACTGTGCAGTTATACCCAATGTAAAGTGACGGTGTGCGAACAATTTCTTACCTGTTCCTGCAGCTTTTCCCGTTTCACCTTCAGCAGAAGCGATCTCAGGCAGTCTTGTACGATAGAAGAGGAAAGCGATCAGCAGTACCACTACAGCCATTACAATGTATACGAGCTGTACGGAAGAAAGATCTGATCCAGCGCCAGCTTCTTTTTCACCGCCAAAGAATAATGCACCGCCAATGATAGGGCCCAGGAATGATCCCAGTCCATTAAAGCACTGTGATAAATTCAGGCGTTGTTCAGAAGTGGCTCTATCTCCTAACACCGTTACATAAGGGTTAGCAGCAGTTTCCAGGAATGTTAAACCGGAAGCCAGCACAAATAATGCACCCAGGAAGAAATTGAAATTCGCATAGTGTGCCGCAGGATAGAACAATGCCGCGCCTGCTGCATACAACAATAAACCCAGGATGATCCCTGATTTATAACTAAAGCGTTTCATGAGCAGGCCTGCGGGTAAGGCCATCAGGAAGTAAGCCCCGAAATAGGCTGCCTGCAGGAGCGTGGAACGTGCTTTATTGATGGATAATGCTTCCTGGAAATGTTTATTGAGTACATCCAGTAAGCCGTAAGCCAGGCCCCACATAAAGAAAAGGCTCGTCACCAGGATAAAAGGAAAGAGAAACTTCTGACCAGTTGTAGTGCCCGTGGATGTATAATTGGTTGTGCTAGCTGCGCCGCCTGCCATATGCAATTGCGTTTAAGGTGAAATGATTATAAGTGGAATTTGTGTGCAAGCGTTTTAACTGACAGAACGGTCCAGGTGCGTATACCCTCCATCCACATAAATGATCTGTCCGGTAGTGTGGGATGATAATCCTGACAAAAGGAATACCGTCATACCGGCAATCTCTTCTGAAGTGGTCATCCTTTTTTCCAATGGAATTTTAGAAACGATGGATTGCAATTTCTCTTCCGGATTTGGTAATGATTTGATCCAGGTTTCATACAGCGGTGTCCATACTTCTGCAGGGATCACGGTGTTCACGCGTACGGAAAATGGCAGCAGTTCTACCGCCCATTCTCTTGTAAGTGCATTGATAGCTCCTTTAGATGCAGCGTAACCTGAAGTATTCCCTTGCCCTGTTGTAGCCACTTTAGAACCAATGTTCACAATATTACCTTTTGTTGCTTTCAGGTAAGGCAATGCGTAATGCGCGAGATTGTAGTAGTGCGATAGATTGTTCTGTAAGGATTGCATGAACTTCTCGGGGTTACCGCTTTCCAGTCCTACCCCGTCGTTTGCACCTGCGTTATTGATCAATCCGTCTATACGGCCAAATTCTTTGATGGTTTGATCTATTACTTTTTTGCAATCGTCTACTTTACCTAATTCAGCAGTAATGCCAAAAGCTTTACCACCACCTTTGCGTAGTTCTGCTACTGTTTTTTCATTATCCGCTTCCTTGCGGCCTGCAATCACGGCAATGCCGCCCTCTGCTACAATGAGCCGTGCTATTGCTTCTCCAATACCCTTAGCACCACCTGTAACAATCACTACTTTATCCTGTAATCCGAGATCCATTTGTGAAATTTAAGCTAGTTTATAAAATTCAATGGCATTACCGCCCATGATCTGTGCCTGTTCAGCAGCAGATAAACGGCTGATGTAATCCGTCACAATATCCTTTACCTGTGCATAATCTGCTGCCAGTAAACATACCGGCCAATCTGATCCAAACATCAAACGCTGTGGGCCGAATGCTTCCAGTGCCACATCGAGGAAAGGTGTAAAATCTTCTTTCTTCCAGTGCTGCAGATCCGCTTCCGTTACCATACCGCTTAGTTTGCAGTAAACGTGTTGTTGCTTTCCGAGGGTACGGATATGTTGTTCCCATCCTTTCAGTTCACCTGTTTCGAAATCCGGTTTAGCGAGATGGTCCAGTACCATTGGCTGGTTCGGGAACTTCTTCACAAATTCCACAGCAGCGGGTAGCTGATGCGGATAAATGAGGATATCATACGTTAAGCCAAATTCAGCCAGTGCTGCAATGCCACGGCCGAAATCTTCCCTTAACAGGAAATTACGGTCAGGCTCTCCCTGCACAATGTGCCGGATACCTTTGAGCAGCGGGAACTGTGCATAATGTGCCAGGCGTTCCTGTACATTGGCTGCTTTCAGATCTACCCAGCCTACCACTCCTTTAACGAAAGGGTTTTCTGTGGCAAGCTGTAACAGGAAGTCTGTTTCTGCTTCGCTTTGATCAGCCTGTACGGCTACACAACCTGTTATACCATTTGCCTGTAATACGGGTGCGAGATCAGCGGGTAAAAAATCCTTGCGGATTACGCCCATGTCCTCCGTGATCCATGCGTCACGGATGGGGTCAAAATTCCAGAAATGCTGATGCGCATCTATCATAACGTAAAGATCTTATCCATCAATACCCATTTTTCTCCGGGCTTTGCTACGGGGATGGCTTGCTGATATTTCCACATCAGTTCCTCCCACTCCTGTACTTTAGGATTGGCAGCATCCATGGCGCCTTTCCTTTCAAAAGAAAAAGTATTGTCTACTTCCATGATCATGAACATACGGTTACCGGCCCTGTAGATCTCCAGGGTAGTGATGCCGCTGCTGGTGATACTTTCCAGGATCTCCGGCCATACAGCACGGTGGTATGTTTCATATTCCGCGATCAGTTGCGGATCATCTCTCAGGTCAAGCGCCAGGCAATATCTTCTTATTGTTTCCATGCAACTGCTGTTTGTGAGGAAGTACCCAATCCATCAATACCTAATTCTACCACATCTCCTGCTTTCAGATATACCGGGGGATTGAATCCAAGACCCACACCTGCAGGTGTTCCGGTAGAGATCACATCACCCGGGAGCAGGGTCATGAACTGGCTCAGGTAAGAAATAACGAAAGGTATTTTGAAGATGAAATTAGCTGTATTACCATCCTGCATCTTTTTACCATTCACGGTTAACCAGAGGCGCAGGTTGTCGATATTTTCTATTTCATCCTGTGTAGCCATCCATGGGCCAAGGGGAGCAAAAGTATCGCAGCTCTTTCCTTTCACCCACTGACCACCTCTTTCTATCTGGAATTCACGTTCGCTGTAATCGTTATGCAGGCTGTAACCGGCAACATATTGCAAAGCATCTTTTTCTTCCACATAACTGGCTTTCTTTCCTATCACTACTGCCAGTTCCACTTCCCAGTCAGTTTTCACACTATTGCGCGGGATCACGAGATTATCATTTGGTCCTACGAGAGAGGAGGTGGATTTGAAGAACACGATCGGCTCTTTGGGGATGGCAGCGTTGGTTTCTCTTGCATGGTCTGCATAGTTCAATCCAATACAAATGATCTTGGATGGGCGCGCTACGCAGGAACCCAGCCTGGTGCCTTCTGCTACTTTTGGACAGTTATTGCTATTGGCTGCCCACCATTCAGTTAAGCGTACCAAACCATTTGTTTCAAAAAAGCGCTCTCCGTAATCCTCTCCAAAAGCAGATACATCAAACATACCGGCATCTGTTATAATGCCTGGTTTTTCCTCTCCCAACAATCCGAACCTGATAAGTTTCATATGCTATATTATTTTACGACTGATTTTAATTGTTTAGCGCCAATGCGGCCTTCTACTACCTTTATTTCATAATATTCTTCCAGTTCTCCATCTATCTGCAAACCAACAAACACATCATCCTTTTTATAAGCCTGGATGTAAGGTTTGCCCTTGCTGTATACCGGCATATTCAGTGTACGTTCCGCACCGCCGAATTTGATATAGACATCGATAGAGTTAGGCGTGGTGGAAGGTCTTAGTTCTACAATGAAATCAGAGATGATCAGGCCTGACTGGAAGTTCTCTTTATATTTTTCTACCAGTGGCTGCTGGCGGATCACATCACCCAATCCCAGTTTTTTATCGATGTATTCATAGATACGTGCCGGCGGGGAGGGTACCCATAGGATCCTTAATGATGCACCATCCTGTGTGCCGTGATAATAACGGTTATCCCTGTTAGCTTTGACAATGCCTATCCATACGCTGTTGGGTTTATCCCAGAGGACGCGGTATATGGCAGTATCTGCGAATCCTTTCATCAGGGGCAGATCATCAAATGATTTTTCATATTTAAGTGTGTCTACCGTGAAATTGAAAGTAACGGTGGAAGTGTCTTTGTCTTTTTGGCTAAAAGCTACATTGATGGTTCCGGCGGGAGTGGCTTCTTTCACTGCATCGTCTGTTACAGTGGAAGTGGCACTTGTTTCTTTCTGGTCCGTGGAATTGTTACAGGCCATGATACCTGTTGCCAGCGCACATGCGGCGAGGAATTGTTTCATTAGTTATTCAGTTTTATAAAGCCTCCGTCTAGTGGATAATCGCAACCGGTGATAAAACCTGCTTCATCAGAGCAGAGATACAAAGCGAGATAGCCCACTTCATCCGGTTTAGCCATGCGGCCGATAGGTTGTGTTTTGGACAGTTTCTCAAACATTTCTGCTTCTTTGCCGGGATAGTTCTTGGCAATGAAACCATCCACAAATGGTGTATGCACACGGGCAGGAGAAATACTGTTCACGCGGATCTTATCAGCGAGGTAATCTTTTGCTACAGAGAGCGTCATAGTATATACGGCGCCTTTGCTCATAGAGTAGGCAAACCTGTCAGGGATCCCCACGCTGGAAGCAATGGAAGCGATATTGAGGATCACACCGCCACCTTGTTTTTTCATTTGTTCAATTACTGCGTACATGCAGTTATAAGTGCCTTTTACATTCACGGAGAATACGCGGTCGAAATCCTGCTCAGCAGTAGTTTCCAGTTTTCCCACGTGTGCAATACCGGCGCAGTTCACCAGTATATCCAGTTTACCGGATGTTTGTATGATCTTTTGCATAACGGCTACCACTGCAGCCTGGTCTGCCACATTCACGGCATGTACAAATCCTTTACCCCCTGTGGCAGCAATTTCATCTACTGTACCCTTCCCGGCATCCTCATTTAATTCCAGCACGTGAACAATAGCCCCACTGCCGGCAAAACACCGCGCAATTGCCTGTCCGATGCCGCTTCCGGCACCAGTTACCACAGCAATTTTCCCATCTAAACGGAACAAACTCATCTTTTACTTATTTTAAGGGTTCTAAAATACCGTAATTATAAGCGTTATTGCAATCCTTTTTTACCCTGATTTTGTACTTTCTTGACTATTTTCATGTGTAATTAAACCCAATGCTGTGAAAAATATATACATTTTATACTTATTCCTGCTACCCTTAAATCTTTGGGCTCAGGAAATTCCATTGAACAAACACGGCCTGCCTGTTGTGAATTCCCTTCAATTATACAAAGAACTGGTAAAACAGAACAAAGATCTTCGCTTAATAAAGATCGATGATATTGCGCAGGATGTACGTTATGCTACTGCTAATAATTTCACCCGTGAGCAACTGTACCCCTACCCTGTAGTATGGTTAAGGCTTCCCGCCTACCAGGCATTACAGGCTTTGCAAATGGTACTGGAACCTATGGGTGTGGGCCTCAAAATATTTGACGGGTACCGGCCTTACCGGGTGACAGAGAAAATGTGGAAAGTGATGCCGGACGAACGTTATGCCGCAGATCCTAAAAAAGGGTCCGGCCACAACAGGGGTATAGCAGTAGATCTTACCCTCATTTATCTTAAAACCGGCAAGGAATTTCCTATGGGAACAGATTACGATGATCTTTCGGAAAAAGCCCATCATGCCTATGCGCAGATAACAGATGAAGAAAAAGAGAACCGGGTGCTCCTGCGCACGATGATGGAAGCGCATGGCTTTATGGCACTGGAAACGGAATGGTGGCATTATTACCTGAAAGACCCCGAAAAATATCCGTTGATGGATATCTGGTTTGATGAGTTAAAGTAATTTCATAGCTTAACAGCCTAATACACGTCTATGCAAAAAATAAAATTACTGATGACGCTTGCTCTTGCGTTAACATCAGGGATAAGCACCGCACAGAAATCTCAAAAGGGATGGCAGCAACTTTTTAACGGGAAAGACCTGAAAAACTGGGACATCAAAATCACCGGGCATCAGCTGAACGACAACAATGGCAATACTTTCAGCGTGAAAGACGGCAAACTCACCGTATCCTATGATGGATACAAAGCATTTGATGAACAGTACGGCCACATCTTCCACAAGCAAAAATTCTCTGCTTACTTACTGGTGATGGAATACCGCTTTGTAGGTGAACAGGTGAAAGGTGGCCCCGGATGGGCTTATCGCAACAGCGGGGCTATGATCCATTCCCAATCTGCCAAGAGCATGGGTGTAAAGCAGGATTTTCCTATTTCCATTGAAGTGCAGTTACTGGGTGGTGACGGGAAAGGGAAACGTACCACCTCTAACCTCTGTACCCCAGGCACGAATGTGGTAATGAAGAATCAGCTGATCACTGCACATTGCGTGAATTCAAATTCCAAAACGTATGATAATGATATCTGGGTGAGAGCGGAAGTATTGGTGCTGGGAGATTCCATCGTTAAACATATTGTGGAGAAGGATACGGTACTGATGTATGAAAAACCACAGATCGGCGGCGGGAATGTTTCCAATTACGATCCTGCTTTGAAAAAAGACGGACAGCTTTTATCTGAAGGATACATTGCTTTACAGAGCGAAAGCCATCCCATACAATACAGGAAGGTGGAGTTGTTTGATCTGAAGCCTTATATGAAGGACCCCAGGAAACTCGCAGCGAAGCTGAAAGAATTACAAAACAGGAAATAATTAAAAAGCCTCCGATGTGATCGGGGGCTTTTTTACTTATGAAAGAACAAAATCTTTTGCTATTTTGAGGTACGTACCCGTTTTTACTTAAACTACCTTAAAATATGAAAAAGTCCCGCAGAACTTTCCTCAAGAATACCGTAAAAGGCTCAGCAGCCTTGATGATCGGCAGCATACTCCCCGGCATGAGTGCAAAAAGTTATGCCAGCATCCTGGGTGCCAACGACCGTATCCGGGTTGGCATGATGGGCGTAAATGCCAGAGGCCTTGCCCTGGCTACCAACTATGCACGCCAGCCCAACTGCGAAGTGATCTCTGTTTCTGACGTGGATACCCGCGCTGCGGAGAAGTGTATAGAGAAAGTAAAGGAAGTGCAGCAAAAAGCGCCCGCTGCTATTCCTGACTTCAGGAAAGCGCTGGAGAATAAAAACCTGGATGCGCTGGTAGTAGCTGCACCGGACCATTGGCATGCCCCTGCTGCTATACTGGCTGCCAAAGCCGGTAAACACGTATACCTGGAAAAGCCCTGCAGCCATAATCCACATGAGGGGGAACTGCTGATACAGGTGCAGAAGAAATACAACAAGGTTATCCAGATGGGTAATCAGCGTCGCTCCTGGCCCAATGTGATAGCAGCTATCAAAGAGATACACAGCGGTACTATCGGCCGTGCTTATTTTGCCAAAGGCTGGTATACCAATAACCGTGAATCCATTGGCATTGGTAAAAAAACAGACGTTCCTGCCTGGTTGAATTATGATCTCTGGCAAGGCCCTGCACCACGCCGTGCATTCCAGGATAATCTTATTCACTATAACTGGCATTGGTTCTGGAACTGGGGTACCGGTGAAGCCTGTAATAACGGAACACATATGGTAGACCTCATGCGATGGGGCCTGCAGGTGGATTATCCTACACGCGTTACCTCCTCCGGTGGACGATACCGTTATAAAGATGATTGGGAAACACCGGACACGCAAGTGATCTCCCTCGAATTTGCCAATAATACCAGCATGGTATGGGAAGGCCGCAGCTGTAACGGACAGTATGTGGAAGGCAGTTCTGTAGGTGTTATTTTCTACGGAGAAACAGGATCACTGGTGATCGATGGAAATGCTTATACCGTGTATGATCTGAAAAGTAAAGTGGTGAAGGAAGTGAAGAATACTAAATCCATTGATGCCCGGAATGTGACCAATCCTGCGGCTGACCTGGATGCACTGCATTTCCAGAACTTCTTTGACGGCATTAAAAATGGTACTGCGCTTAATTCAGATATTCTCAGCGGACATCAAAGCACTCTGCTTTGCCAGTTAGGCAATATTGCCCTGCTTACGGGTAATGCGCTGCGTATTGATCCTTCCAACGGACATATCAAAAACGATGCTGCGGCTATGAAGTTCTGGAAACGGGATTATCAGCCGGGCTGGGAACCTAAATTATAACTTAATACAGCAGGGATACTTTCCAGTATCCCTGCTGTTGTTTGAACTATTTCTTCTTGTAAGTATCCATCTCCTTCCTCATTTCATCCATCTGCTTCTTCATCTCAATTATATACAGCATTTGCTCTTCTACCTTTTGCAGCAATAACTTATTCATCTCTCCCACGTCAATACCTTTCTCTTTCACTTCTGTTTCACTGGGAATGCCAGGCAGATGTTTGTTTTCTTTAATGTATTGTTCCATTTCATAGATGGAAGGCAATTTATAATCCGGTTCAAATACAAAATCAGACCAGCCGGTGAGGGTTACTTTTACCTTTTGCGCGAAAATATTTCCTTTCACGGCGAGTTTTGCCTCGGGGTCTGGGTATAAGGTACCAATGCCTACGTTGCCGATGGCATCTATAACAATATCATCTCCGTAGTACCATTGATGTCCGGCATTTATTTTATTGAAGAACCTTCTGGTACCGATGATCATCTTTCCGGAGGCATGACCGTTTAATGTATTACCAGGTACAGTCATGATACGGCCCTGCCCCCAAAGATTACCACCATTGTGCTCTGCAGGCAAAACAAACTCCAGTGTAGCACCTGTACTCATATTGCGCCCGGTTTGATCAGCCCTGATGGCCACTCCTCCTGCATGTATCTTTTCATTTCCCACATTTACGCTTGCTGCAGGAGCAATTACCGTTAGGGTTGAGTTTATGCCTTCATTTTTGATAGTGGTCTGCCCCTGCAATACCATATTATCAGATCCGTTACTGAACTCTTGTACATTACTTACCTGATCTCCTGTAACAAGAAGAAGTGTTTCAGCACTCGTGTACCCCGTGAAGGATAAGTTATGAACAAGGGCCGCGGTACTAATCTCGGCTGCCATGTACTTTTCTCCATTATAAGTAAGTAACACCAAACGCGCAGCTTCATTATACGCGATCAATGTACCTCTATCTTCATGATAAGCAGAAGCAGTATTCACTTCCACGGTCCATTTACGATTATAAGACCCTGTAGTTCCACGGATTGCTGTGATCTTTCCCATTACAAAGTGGTCACTCATGGCTACACCCGCATAGGATTTGTGCAACAAAATATAATCAGGCCCAATGCCATCACGTGTTTGGCCAGCTATTGTTTTGTTTATGTAATAATATCTGCCATTGTTTACAACACTTACTTCCTGTGTAAATTGCGCATGGGTGCTTAACGCTGCAAACAGCAAAAGCATGATACCGGTTAACTTTTTCATTTTGATGTCTTGTTTCAAGGTATTAAGGATTTTTATATGGGCTATTGTGGAGACAATATAAGCAGAAAAAAGCAAAAAAAACTGCTCCGGTCTCCCGGAGCAGTTTAGCTATTACATACATCGAAAAAACTTCTTAGAAAATCTTATTCAAAGCATCTACATAAGCATGCACACTGGCATTCACAATGTCTGTTGAATAACCAAATCCATAATAGGATTTACCATTGTGGTTCACGCGCATATTCACTTTACTTACATCTTCACTACCACCGCGCATTGCCTGAATACTGAATTCATCCAGCTCAATATCATCCTGTATGATGGTATGGATGGCATTGATGGTTGCATTCACAGGACCGTTACCAGCTGCACTACCTTCTTTCTCTTCCCCGTTGATCCGCAGTTTTACCGTAGCCATCGGACGTAAAGGATCACCACATACTACCTGTAACAGGGTTACTTTGATGGCCTTATCATCATAATTGCTATCCGCACCATCGCCCATGAGTGTGAGCAGATCGTGATCTGTGATCTCTTTGCGGGTATCTGCCATTTCCAGGAAACGGGCATATACATCATCAATATTGATCTTTTCCAGTTTGTAACCCAGCCTTTCCAGGTGGTGTTTCAATGCATGGCGGCCACTGCGTGCAGTGAGGATAATGGAGTTGGATTGCAGCCCGATATCTTCCGGATCAAGGATCTCGTAGTTTTCACGATGCTTCAGCACACCATCCTGGTGAATACCGGAGCTGTGTGCAAATGCATTACGGCCAACGATGGCTTTATTCGGCTGTACCGGCATACGCATCATGTTGGACACTAAATTGCTCAACTCATAGATACGTTTGCTGTTGATACCTGTGGTATAACCCAGTGCGTGGTGGGTTTTGAGGATCATGGCTACTTCTTCCAGGGAAGTGTTGCCTGCACGTTCACCAATACCGTTAATGGTACATTCTACCTGGCGCGCGCCATTGAATACACCGGCGATGGTGTTGGCAGTAGCCAGCCCGAGATCGTTGTGGCAGTGTACGGAAATAATGGCTTTATCGATATTGGAGACATGATCCATCAGGTATTTGATCTTGGCACCGTATTGTTCCGGCAGGCAGTAACCGTTGGTATCAGGGATGTTCACTACGGTAGCGCCTGCAGCGATCACCGCTTCGATCATTTGTGCGAGGTAAGCATTATCTGCACGGCCGGCATCTTCTGCGTAGAATTCCACATCATCTACAAACTTGCGGGAATACTTCACTGCTTCTACTGCACGTTCCAGGATATTCTCGCGGGTGCTGTTGAATTTGTATTTGATGTGCATATCTGAAGCACCGATACCGGTATGGATGCGTTTGCGTTTAGCATATTTAAGTGCTGCGGCGGCGGCATCAATATCTGCTGTATTGGCACGTGTGAGTGCACAGATCACCGGTTCGCTTACTGCTTTGGAGATTTCAACAACGCTTTGAAAATCGCCGGGACTGGAGATGGGAAAGCCTGCTTCTATCACGTCCACACCCAGGGCTTCCAGTTCTTTCGCTACAATGATCTTTTCCACGGTCGTTAGCTGGCAACCCGGCACTTGTTCTCCATCACGCAGGGTTGTATCAAAAACGTAAACACGATTTTTATCCATGGTTTTATACTATTTCAAATGAGCTAATAATAATTAATTCAGGTTTTCCAGCACTTTGGCGCCCATGGCGTCTGTGCCCAGTAAAAATTCGTTGGGTGTATGTTTGTTGGCAATATCCATTGTACGGTAACCCTGGCGCAGGGTGGCATCTACTGCACGGATCACACGTTGTGATTCTTCTTTTAATCCGAATGAGATATCCAGCAGCAGCGCAGCAGATAAGATAGAAGCCAGCGGGTTGGCAATACCTTTTCCGGTGATGTCGTGCGCAGAGCCGTGAATAGGTTCATAGAAACCAATGGAATCTCCTACGGATGCAGATGCCAGCATACCCATAGATCCTGCGATCTGAGAGGCTTCATCTGTGAGGATGTCTCCAAACAGGTTGCCGGTCACCACCACATCAAAACGCTTAGGGTCCTTGATCAATTGCATGGCAGCATTATCAATGAACATATGTTCTGTTTCCACATCAGGATATTCTTTCGCAATTTCCTGTACTACTTCTCTCCAGAGGCGGGATGCTTCCAGCACGTTGGCTTTATCTACAGAGCAGAGTTTTTTGCGGCGGGTACGGGCAGCATCATATGCTTTGCGGGCAATGCGTTCTACTTCGTACTTATGATAGATCATCAGGTCAGATGCAGAACTGCGGTCTTCACTTCTTTGTTTCTCTCCAAAATATACATCACCTGTGAGTTCACGGAAGAAAAGGATATCTGCGCCCTGCAGGATCTCCGGTTTAATGCTGGAGGCATGCAGCAGGTCATCGAATAATTTGATGGGGCGAAGGTTGGCATAAAGGCCCAGTTCTTTCCTGATCTTCAGCAATCCCTGTTCAGGGCGTACTTTCAGGGTAGGGTCATTATCGTATTTAGCATGGCCGATGGCACCAAACAGGATGGCATCGCTCTGGCGTGCTTTTTCCAGTGTTTCATCCGGCAGCGGATTACCGGTGGCCTCAATGGCTACATGGCCCATGATGCCTTCGTGGAATGTAAACGTGTGTTTGTAGTTCTCCGCAATTGTTTCCAATACTTTCTTTCCCCAGGCTGTTACTTCCTGCCCGATCCCGTCTCCGGGTATTACCAGAATTTTCTTTGTGACTCCCATATGTTATTTAGAAATTAAATGGTCTTGTTTTTTCATAAGCTGCTACTTCATTGCTGAGGCTGAGCAGGTAATCGATGTCGTCATAACCGTTCAGGAGGCACGTTTTTTTGTATGCGTTGATATCGAAAGATGCCTTTTCGCCGGAAGCCAATATTTTAATATACTGCTCTTCCAGGTTAATTTCAAGTTCGGCGGCAGGATCTTTTTCAACAGCGGCAAAGATCTTTTGCAGGAAATCATCACTTACCTGGATGGGCAGGATGAAGTTATTCAATGCATTGTTCTTAAAGATATCTGCAAAGAAACTGCTGACCACTACTTTGAATCCGTAATCGCCCAATGCCCAGGCAGCATGTTCCCTGGAAGAGCCACAACCGAAATTTTTGCCGGCTACCAGTACGCGCCCTTTGTAGAGGGGGTTGTTGAGTACGAAATCCTTTTTCGGCACCTGTTGATCATCAAAACGCCAGTCGCGGAACAGGTTTTCGCCAAAACCCTCACGGGTAGTAGCTTTCAGGAACCGGGCCGGGATGATCTGGTCTGTGTCTATGTTTTCTATCGGTAAAGGTACCACTGTGGATACCAGGTTTGAAAATTTCTTGTCCATGGTGTTTTAATTAGATCAGGTCTCTCACGTCCGTTACATTTCCGGTAATAGCGGCAGCTGCTGCAGTTAGCGGACTTGCCAGGAAAGTACGGGCATTGGGACCCTGGCGGCCTTCAAAATTACGGTTGGAAGTGGCAATGCAATACTTCCCTGCCGGTATTTTGTCCTCATTCATAGCCAGGCAGGCAGAACAACCCGGCTGGCGCAGCTGGAATCCGGCGGCTTCAAACACTTTGTCTATCCCCTCTGCAATGGCCTGTGCTTCCACTTGTTTGGAACCCGGCACGATCCATACGATTACATCATCTGCTTTGCGTTTTCCTTTTACGAAGTCTGCCACCATGCGGAGGTCTTCGATCCGGGAATTTGTACAGCTGCCGATGAACACATAATCCACTTTTTTCCCCAGCAGCCGGCTGCCTGGCTCCAGATCCATGTACTGCAGGGATTTGGAGAAAGATGGTTTTTCCTTGTCATCAATCTCTCCCAGGGCAGGAATGTGTTGGGTAACCCCTATGCCCATTCCCGGGTTAGTACCATAAGTGATCTGGGGTTCAATATCCGCTGCGTCAAAGGTAAGCACTGCATCAAACACAGCATCTTCATCCGTTTTCAGTGTTTCCCAGTAAGCAAGGGCTTTATCCCAGTCTGCCCCCTTTGGTGCAAACTCACGGCCTTTGATATATTCAAAAGTGGTAGCATCCGGTGCAATCAATCCACCGCGTGCACCCATTTCGATACTCATATTACAGATGGTCATCCTGGCTTCCATGCTCAGGTTGCGGATGGCCTCTCCGGCATATTCCACAAAGTAACCTGTAGCGCCGGAAGCAGAGATCTGTGCAATAATATAGAGGATAATGTCCTTGGACACCACACCTTTTTTCAATTGCCCGTTCACCTCAATCTTCATCCTTTTGGGCTTGTATTGCAGGATGCACTGGGTGGCCAGTACCTGCTCCACTTCGGAAGTACCGATCCCGAAGGCAACGGTACCAAAGGCCCCATGTGTGGAAGTATGACTGTCCCCGCAAACTATCGTCATGCCGGGAAGGGTAATACCCAGTTCCGGGCCTATCACGTGCACAATCCCCTGGTAAGGATGGCCCAGTCCGTATAACTCTACCCCAAACTCTGCGGTGTTCTTTGTCAGCATTTCTACCTGTTTCCTGCTCAGCGCTTCCTTGATGGGAAGATGCTGTTCCAGGGTAGGTACGTTATGATCTGCAGTAGCCCTGGTTTTGGCAGGTCTGAAAACAGGTATATTCCTTTTCCTTAATCCGTCAAAAGCCTGCGGGCTGGTTACTTCATGTATAAAATGTGTATTGATGTACACGGCATCCGGGAAACCCGGCTTAGCAGCCACAATGTGACTATCCCAAATCTTGTCAAATAATGTTTTACCCATGTGTAGTTTAGGTTTACACCCTATATTTGCTTTTCTTATCAGTTTTACTCATTCAAATCTAATTGACACATTTAAACCACAGTTCGTTAAATTTGTCATTATTACGATTCGCAACCGCTAGGTATTGCCATTAACCTATTAAGGATCAATTATTTATAATCCAGTATCAACGATGTCCAACTCGCAGAATGATGCGCTATTTATATTGATTAAAACGCTTACGAAGGCCGAAAAAAGGAATTTCCAACTGGCTTTTAACCGGGATAACACTAAAGAGGACGTACTGTTCATTCAGTTGTTCCAGACATTGGACAAGTTGAAGGAGTATGACGAAGCAGAGGTATTGAAGCGTATTCCGGACCTGAAGAAACAACAGTTAAGCAATGTAAAGGCCCATTTATATAAACATTTACTCACTACCTTACGGCTCCTGTATAAAACCAAGGACCCACTGATCGAGCTGCGGGAACAGTTGGATTATGCCAGGGTGCTTTACAATAAAGGCTTATATAACCAAAGCCTGAAGATCCTGGCCAAAGCCAAAGTGAGTGCCCGGGAGCAGGAAGAGGTGATGCTGTATTTTGAGATCGTGGAGTTTGAAAAACTGATCGAAACCCGGCATATCACCCGCAGCCTGGATAACCGCGCAGATGAACTCAGTGACGAATCCCGCATTATCAACGAGCAGCTCAATAACGTTAGTAAGTTGTCCACACTTGCTCTCCGCATGTATGGGATGTACCTTAAACTGGGGCATGCCAGGGATATGAAGGACGTACACATGCTGAAAAGCTTTTTCGACTCCAACCTGCCGGTGGTACCATCCCAGGGCATGAGCTTCTACGAAAGAGTATACCTGTACCAGGCCTATTGCTGGTATTACTACATCCTCCAGGATTTTCTGATGTATTACCGTTATACGCAGAAGTGGGTGGACCTCTTTACGGAATACCCTGCTTTGAAGGATACGGATGTAGACCTGTACATCAAGGCATTGCATAATCTGCTCACGGCACATTTCCACACCATGAACCACGACAGGTTCATAGAGGTGCTGGGGGTGATGGAGAAGTTCATCATTGAAAAAGAGGAAAGCCTCAACGAAAACACCCGTACTTCTGCATTCGTATACCTCTATACCGGCAAAATCAACAGCCACTTCCTGGATGGCACCTTCACAGAGGGGCTTTCGTTAGTGGCCGAAGTGGAAGAGAAAATATCAGAGCACCAGCTAACAGTAGATCAGCACCGGGTATTGGTCTTCTATTACAAGATCGCGTGTTTGTATTTTGGCAGCGGGGATAACGACAATGCCATTGTGTACCTGAATAAGATCATTCAGCTGCGCATTGGTAATCTGCGTGCAGATATCCAATGTTTTGCGCGGATCCTTCATCTGATAGCACACTATGAACTGGAGAATTACAGCCTGGTGGAATACCTGATCAAGTCTGTATACCACTTCATTGCGAAACATAAAGACCTTAGTCTTGTATTGGAGGAAATATTGAAATTCCTCCGGAAGAACATGTATGCCAATCCCAAAGCGCTGCGTACGGCGTTTAAGGACCTGAAAGGGAAACTGGAACAGATCGCGAAGAATCCTTTTGAGCGCAGGAGTTACCTGTACCTGGATATTGTTTCCTGGCTGGAAAGCAAGATTGAGGGCATTCCGGTGCAGACGGTGATCAGGAAGAAATTCATAGCGAAAGTACCCCGGATCTGAGTTATCCACAGCCCTGTTTTATGCCATTCCCAATTGGTAATATTAAATTAATATTCCATAGAAGATTAAATCGTGGCCGAAACACATCACTGCTGTTCCAGAATCAATCAAAACATTGTTGATCAGCATTTCAGAAATGCATATTTTCTGTAATCTTTATTTATATTTTTCGTGCCAGATTTTCGACACATTTTACAAATATATTATACCAAAGACCTGCTTTTACATGTGCAAAAGTCCGTATTGTACACCCCTGCTAACTCTTGAAAAAAGCCTCATTCTTTATCCACACCTGTTAGGAACTTTTACCTTTTCCGCAGCCCTTTGATCGTTAGATTTGCAAACAGTCTTATTAAGTTTTCGGGGCTTTCTATCGTTAGAAAAACAACCTTTAGGACTTAATTTTCAAAGTATTTCGCGAGTTAAGGTTATGGTGTGAGTGACCCTTCCAATTTTACGGATTGATTATCTACCGTCGGACCCGCGTCTTTATTCGAAAAACACTGGACAGTCATAACCATATTATAAATTTTTTATGAGTAACGAGAATGAGATATTACTGAAGGAAAACAAAGACCGGTTTGTAATCCTCCCGATAAACTACCCCGCCATCTGGGAACACTATAAACGCCACGAAGCCAGTTTCTGGACTGCTGAAGAAATTGATCTTTCCAGTGATCTGAAAGACTGGGCCAATATGAATGACGGAGAACGTCATTTCATTTCGCATGTACTGGCATTTTTTGCTGCGTCTGACGGGATTGTGAATGAGAACCTGGCCGTGAACTTCATGAGTGAAGTTCAGATCCCTGAAGCGCGTTGTTTCTATGGTTTCCAGATCATGATGGAAAACATCCACTCTGAAACATATGCATTGCTGATCGATACTTATATCAGCGATCCTGTGGAGAAGAACCGCCTCTTCCATGCGATTGATACCATCCCTGCTGTTACCAAAAAGGCAGAATGGGCTTTACGCTGGATCAACAACGGTACATTCGCACAGCGCCTGGTAGCTTTTGCTGCCGTGGAAGGTATTTTCTTCAGTGGAAGTTTCTGCTCCATCTTCTGGCTGAAAAAACGCGGCCTCATGCCCGGCCTGACCTTCTCTAATGAACTGATCAGCCGTGATGAAGGATTACACTGCGAATTTGCCTGCCTGCTTTACAGCATGCTCAATGGCAAACTGGATGAAAAAGAAGTACACGAGATCATCCGCGATGCCGTAGAGATAGAAAAAGAATTCATTACAGACGCTTTACCTGCTGCATTGATCGGCATGAACAGCGAGCTGATGAAACAATACATTGAATTTGTGGCAGACCGCTGGATCAGCGAGCTCGGCTGCAAGAAGATCTACAATGCAACCAATCCTTTCGACTTTATGGAAATGATATCCTTACAGGGAAAAACCAATTTCTTCGAAAAACGGGTAGGTGACTATCAAAAATCAGGCGTGATCGGCGGCAAAGAAGCAAATACGTTCAGCCTTGATGAAGACTTTTAAGAAAATACTACTAACCTCCATATATTCATCACCCATTAAATCCATTACACCATGTTCGTTATAAAAAGAGACGGCAGAAAAGAGTCTGTCAAATTTGACAAGATCACCGCAAGAGTAGAGAAATTGTGCTATGGACTCGCGCCGGAATATGTTGATTCTATTGATGTGGCTAAAAAGGTAATTCAGGGTCTGTACGATGGTGTTACAACCACTGAATTAGATAACCTGGCTGCAGAAACCGCTGCTTCACTTACCACCAAACATCCTGATTACGCACAGCTTGCTTCCCGTATTGCGGTGAGCAACCTGCATAAGAATACTGAGAAGTCGTTTTCCAAAACGATGAAGAAACTGTACGATTACATCGATCCTAAAACCGGCAAACCAGCCGGTATGCTGAGCGATGATGTATGGGAAATTATCAGGGATAATGCAGACATCCTGGATTCAACGATCATTTACGACCGCGACTTTGCTTTTGACTACTTCGGTTTCAAAACACTGGAACGTTCTTACCTGCTGAAAATAGACGGTAAGATCGCTGAGCGTCCTCAGCATATGTTCATGCGTGTATCTGTTGGCATCCACAGAAACGATATCGATGCTGCCATCAAAACATATAACCTGATGAGCGAGCGCTGGTTCACACATGCCACGCCTACCCTCTTCAACGCAGGAACTCCTAAACCACAAATGAGCAGCTGCTTCCTGCTGACGATGCAGGGAGATAGCATTGAAGGTATCTATGATACGCTGAAACAAACTGCCAAGATCTCTCAGAGCGCCGGCGGTATCGGTTTGAGCATTCACAATATCCGTGCAACAGGTTCTTACATCAGCGGCACCAATGGTACTTCTAATGGTATCATCCCTATGCTGCGTGTATTCAATGATACTGCACGTTATGTAGACCAGGGTGGTGGAAAACGCAAAGGCGCTTTCGCTATCTACCTGGAGCCATGGCATGCTGATGTATTTGAATTCCTGGACCTCCGTAAAAATCACGGTAAAGAAGAAATGCGCGCACGCGACTTGTTCTATGCCCTCTGGATGCCGGACCTCTTCATGCAACGTGTTGAAGCTGGTGGAGACTGGAGCCTGTTCTGCCCTCACGAAGCACCAGGCTTAGCAGATACATGGGGTGAAGAATTCGAAAAACTGTACGCACAATACGAACAGGAAGGCCGTGCACGCAAAACCGTGAAAGCACAGGACCTCTGGTTCGCCATCCTCGATGCACAGATCGAAACCGGTACACCTTACCTGCTGTATAAAGATTCTGCCAACCGCAAATCCAACCAGCAGAACCTGGGTACTATCAAGAGTTCCAACCTCTGCACAGAGATCATCGAATACACTTCTCCTGATGAAGTAGCCGTATGTAACCTCGCATCACTGGCATTACCACGCTTTGTGATCGATGGCAAGTTCGATCATCAGAAATTGTATGAAGTAACTTACCAGGCTGCATTGAACCTGAACGTTATCATCGATACCAACTACTACCCTGTTGAAGAAGCACGCCGCAGTAACATGCGTCACCGTCCTATCGGATTGGGCGTACAAGGTTTGGCCGATGCGTTCTTCCTGCTGCGTTATCCATTTGAAAGCGCACAGGCACAACAACTGAATAAAGAGATCTTTGAAACCATCTACTTCGCTGCATTGACTGCTTCTAAAGACCTCGCTGCGAAAGATGGTGCATATGAAACATATGAAGGTTCTCCTGTTTCCAAAGGCATCCTGCAGTATGATATGTGGGGCGTTACGCCATCTCCACGCTGGGATTGGGCTGGCCTGAAAGCAGAGATCAAAAAACATGGTGTGCGTAACTCCCTGTTGCTGGCACCCATGCCAACTGCCTCTACTTCTCAGATCCTGGGTAACAACGAGTGCTTTGAGCCCTACACTTCCAACATCTACACCCGCCGTGTATTGAGCGGTGAGTTTGTGGTAGTGAACAAACACCTGCTGAAAGACCTGGTGGAACTGGGCCTGTGGGATAATGATATGAAGAACAAGATCATCGCAGCGAATGGTTCTGTACAGAATATTGCAGAGATCCCTTCCAATATCAAGGAACTGTACAAAACAGTATGGGAGATCAAACAGCGTACGATCATTGATATGGCAGCAGACCGTGGCGCATTCATCTGCCAGTCACAAAGTCTCAACCTGTTCGTAGATACACCATCTGCATCTAAACTTACTTCCATGCACTTCTACGCCTGGAAGAAAGGTCTCAAAACCGGTATGTACTACCTGCGTACGCAAGCTGCAACGCAAGCGGTTCAGTTCACGGTGGAAAAACAAGGTGGCCAGAATATGGTGCCTGTGGTTAATTCCGGAGATGTGATGGAGCTGGAAGTTCCTGAGGGGGCTGTGTGCACGATGGAAGAAGGTTGTGTTACCTGCAGTGCATAATTGCTGACTTTAGATATTAGAAAGCCCTGGGAGTTTGTGCTTCCAGGGCTTTTTTGTTGGTTTATTTTATCATTCTTTTAATCTCCTCAAGAGCGCCTTCATTATCACATTCACCCTTTAATCTATTATTCAGGCTCTCCTGAAAGCTTTCTGAAGCAAGCCCCCGTTTCACAAGTGTAAGGTCTTGAATGAAACTTTCAATCACAAACCAATCTTTATCCGTCATTGCTTGTTTCTGCCGGGAAGATCCCGAATGGCTCCAACCGTCTACACTTCCATCATAGCGTTTATAAATGTCCAATTTCTCAAGTGTTATCATGGCATAATTAAATAACTATGAACAAAACAAATGTTATTCCTCTTGGGGCATTATACAACCGATAGGTAAACTAAATTTAACCGGCACCTTCTTTCCCCCGCATCTCCCCGCTTTCCAGGCAGGCATTTTTCTCAGGACTCTCAAGGCTTCTCTATCGATGGGTGTAAGCTCATCCTCTTTTTTGTGAGGAATACGTTCTCCTTTTATCCTGCCATCTTCCATTACTATAAATACCAGGTTAACACGGCCTTGAACGGACTCCTGCTGACGAGGGTATTGAAAGTTTTTCATAAAGAACAACGCCATCTGACGTCATTCTCCTTATCACTTTTTGTCAGGCTTTTTCTTTTCAGGCTTTGGCCGGACAGTAGAAGATAGTTTAGGATCAACATGGCAATCATTATTATTCTTCTCATAATACTGCTATTTATTCCGATAAAGCCAATAAGAATTCTGCAAAACTCTGCCCATGAACAATTGCAGCTTCGTCAGACATGCCAACGAATTCGGTTTCAATAAAAGCGCCTGATCTTTTCCTGATACCGTATGCGGTCCCCCCGAGATTTGTGCCTATAAAGAAAAGTTCAGGAGCAAACTCATTAACTGCATAATCTTCATTTATCTGGATGAGTTCTTCCAGTGGCCAGAAACATACATATCCATCTTTCCCTATGGTACCTTCACCTCCATTTCTTACCTTCATGAACTCCAGATAATCTGCTTCAAAATTCAGATCGATCTTTGCCAGCCATTCAGCGTACCGCGAATTATTCAATAATTCATTCCTACTGAAATGTGCTGTTAATTGATCTATTGTTTTATTCATAAGACCAGATAATTTTTCATGGCTAAGGTAATTTCCTTCCCTGCTATTAAAACTTACAGTCCTCAAAAGGCTTCAAAGCCCTCCCCCGCTGTTTCTCCGCACTTGCGAACTGTTCTTCATTCAATGATTTGAATCCCTTCGGAGCTTTATTCGCTGGGCCTTTATAAATGCCCAGGAAGGGCTTGGAAGATGTTCTCCTGGTAGCCGGGTCTGTCATTTTGAAGAATTGTGGGTACCAGCCTTGTACGATCTCTTTTACAACCGGGGCCCTGTTCTGTAGTATTTTTTCTAATGGTACCTTGTCCACATCGTCTGTATGAAAGAAATACACTCTCTTCCCTTTCAACCGTTCTCCCACTTTGAAAATACCGGCATGGTGCCATTCCCTGGCAAAGGGTATCAACTCTTTCGCAGAGATCTTTGTATTGAATTTTTTGGACAGCAGGCTGGCTACGGCACCGGCTTTCAGCAAACCTTTGACCTCTGCATCCTGGTAATTCTCAGACTTCTTCTGCTGAAGGTAATCACGCATTTTCATAGAGAACGCAGTTCTTTGATCAATTCTTCTTCTTTCATTTCTCCTTCCACAAACTTCCTATACCCCCCTTTATTAATAAAAATAGTAGCAGGTATACTCCCTTCCCAACGCGGGTCAATCTTAGCGGCGTATTTATTGGCATTGGGTTCATCCAGCCAAACTACTGAGGAACGGATCTTATGCCTGCGGGCAAACTTAGTGATCTGCGCAGGATAGGCATCCTTCATATCAAGACTTAAAAAAACGAATTTCACCTGGGGGAATTTAGCCGCCTGTTTTACGAAATGGGGCATTTCTTTAATACAAGGCCCGCACCAGGTGGCCCAGAGGTTGACCACCACAGGGCTGTCCTTATGCTGCATTAACTGATCCAATTCCGATACTTTGATACGGGTCACTTCCTGCGAAAACGAAAAGGCAGGAAGGCAAGACAATAGCAGGATGGGCAGTAACTTTTTCATGTTGCAAGGTCTTCTTCTTTAAATCCCCATTCATTCAGGAGTGTTTCTCTTTGTGCTGCAGGCAGGCTGGGTTGTTTATAATGACCGGCGGCCATTTTCTGGCGCATGGCCTCATAGATGCTGATAGCGCAGGCCACAGAGATATTCAGGGAACGGATGATCCCCTGCATGGGAATAATAAAATTCCCGTCTGCCAGGGCACGGGTTTCTTCACTGATGCCATAATGCTCGCTGCCGAATATTAAAGCTACGGAACCGGTAAAATCCAGTTCATAGAGGCTTACAGCATCTGAAGAAAGATGGGTGGTGTATATTTTGTCGAAGCGCTGGCGCAATACGGCAAAGAGTTCGTTCACATCTGTGTATTGATGGATGGTCAGCCATTTGTCTGCACTGGAAGAACTTCTTCTGCCCCAATGGCGGCGGGGTGTTTTGTTGGTGAGTACATACATATCCTGGATACCAACGGCATCGCAGGTTCGCATGGCGGCTGAAATATTATGCGGGTCTTCCACGTTTTCCAATACCACTGTCAGATTGGCCTGCCGTTTGTTTAATACTGATAAAAGCCTTTCTTTCCTTTCCGGCGTCATGTTGTTAATTTAATGGCAAAATTAACAGAAATTAAGTTTAGGTGGGGTGATTTGCTATCTTTAGATATTGTTTAATAAAAAGCATCCTATGAAGTTAAAAAAGGTACTGAAAGGTATCGGGATCACATTGCTCGTATTAATTGGATTACTGATCGCCATTCCCTATTTCTTTAAGGGACAGATCATGGCGAAACTGAAGACTGAGCTGAACAAAAACCTGAATGCCAAAGTAGATTTTAAAGATGTGGATATCAGTCTCTTCCGCAGATTTCCCCGCCTGGCGGTAGCCTTGGAAGAATTATCCATCACCGGCGTGAATCATTTTGAAGGTGATACGCTGCTGGCTGTACGCCGCCTGGACCTGGCCATGAACCTCATGAGCGCCATTAAAGGGGATAATATTGAGATCTATAACGTGGTTTTGCAACAGCCTCACATCTACGCTACCGTGGATGAACAAGGCCGTGCCAACTGGGATATCACCAAACCTGATACCACCACTTCTACTGCAGCACCTGCAGATACTGCCCAGAGTGAATTTGCCCTCAGCCTGCAACAATACAGTATTGAGGATGCCACTATCAAATACACTGACCGCCAGGGACATATGGCACTGAACATTGAGCAACTAAACCATAAAGGGAAAGGAGATTTCTCCCAGGATGAATTCACCCTGCAAACCACTACTACTGCGGAATCAGTGGGTTATGCACAAGGGTCCATTCCTTACTTGGTCAATGCAAAGGCAGAAATACTCGCGGATATCAATATCGCTAATAAAACAAGCACCTATGCTTTCAAAACGGATAAGATCTCTGTGAATAACCTGAAGATTGCCACAGAAGGATTTATCCAATTGCTGACGGACAGCACCTATAAAATGGATATCAAATTTGATGCGCCTTCTACGGACTTCAAAGAAATCCTCTCCCTGATCCCGGTGATTTATTCGCAGGATTTTGCAAGCATCAAAACCAGTGGCAGCACCACTTTTAAAGGCTTCGTAAAAGGCACTTATACACCGCAGCAATTACCGGCATACGGTTTACACCTCACTATCAAGAATGGCTTCTTCCAATATCCTGACCTGCCTAAGCCAGTGAAGAACATTCAGTTAGCCGTGAACGTTAGTAACCCGGATGGCGTACCTGATCATACGATAGTGGATGTACCACAGGCGCATCTTGAAATGGATGACAGCCCTGTAGACCTCCGCCTGATGGTAAAAACACCGGTATCTGATCTTTACCTGGATGCAGCCGCCAAGGGTAAACTGGACCTCAGCAAAGTGATGCAGTTCGTGAAACTGGAAGCAGGTACCAAACTCAGCGGCTTGCTGGATGCGGACCTGAAAGCACGGGGTTATATGAGTGCGATTGAAAAGCAGCAATATGAAAACTTCGATGCCTCCGGTAAACTGGCGGTGAATAACCTGGCATATAGCAGCAAGGATTATCCTGATGGGGTGAAAGTATCCAGCCTGCTGATGCAGTTCAATCCAAAGAATGTAACAGTGCAGGAATTCATGGGGCAATACCTGGGAACTAATTTCTCCGCAACCGGTGAAGTAAATAACCTGCTGGCTTATGTACTCCGCAATGATGCGCTGAATGGCCGGCTGGCTCTGAAAGCTGATAACATTAACCTGGATAAATGGATGGCTACCGGCAATACGGAAGCTACTCCTGCCAAAACTGCGGACACTGCAGCTGCAATTCCTTTTGCTGTTCCCAATAACCTCGATTTCACAATCCAGGCCCAGGCAGATAAAGTGCATTATGATAAAGTAGACCTCACCGGCTTATCCGGTACTTTACTGATCAGTGATCAGACGGTAACAATGAAAGATATCAAAGGGAATGCACTGCAGGGAAGCATGAAAGTAGATGGTACTTACTCTACAAAAACAGACAAACTGCATCCTGATATCAGTCTTACCTACGATGTAAAGGAACTGGATATCCAGCAAACCTTTAAAGCTTTCAACACGGTACAGAAACTCATGCCTATCGCTCAATTCCTGAGTGGTAAACTGAGTTCACAACTGACGATGAAAGGTAAACTGGGTAAGGATATGTCGCCAGACCTCAGTACGCTTACAGGAGATGGTAACCTCTTGCTGATACAGGGCTTTCTGAAGAAATTTGCGCCACTGGACCAACTGGCTACACAATTGAATGTAAATTCCCTGAAGGATATTTCTGTAAGAGATATCAAGAACTATTTCGCATTTGAGAACGGGCGCATGAAGGTGAATCCATTCCGTGTGAAGCTCTCTAACATGAACATGTTAATTGGCGGATCGCATGGTTTTGATCAGTCTATGGACTATACCATGCAATTGGCATTGCCCCGTGCATTGCTAGGGCAGCAGGGAAACAGCCTGGTAAATAACCTGGTTACACAGGCTAACAATAAAGGCATTCCTGTTACCATCAGCGATACGGTTTATCTCAATGTATTGATGGGTGGAAGTCTATTGAAACCAGCCCTGAAAACTGATCTGAAAGAGGTTGCCGGTAATGCGGCCAATAACCTGAAAGATCAGGCTACGGCATTGGTAAAGAATAAAGTGGATACCATTAAGAACACTGTAAAAGATTCTTTACAATCGGTGAAGAAAGAAGTGGCATCTGCCGTGAAAGATGAGTTGAAAAAACAACTGCTGGGTGGTAAGGATAGTACCCAATCAGGCAAACCGTTGCAGGATGCGGGGAAAGCTGCAGAGAAAACACTGAATAATACATTAAAAGGACTGCTGAACCGTAAAAAAGCGCCGGCAGACTCAACAAAACAATAAGGTTTGGTGAACCGCTAAAATGCATCAGCCCAATCACCAAAACAATAGAACGACTGGTGAATTATAAAAAAGCATCAGCCAACTCAACAAAACAGTAATTTTTTGTGTTTTAAATACGTGGTATAGCGGTGTAAATACGTTATACCACGTTTTTTATGCAAAGCATCATCTACAGCCCCTTCTGTAATGCCAGTTTGTTAGCAGGACTGCTCTTCCTTTTCATGGGTTTCATGATCCGGAAGTACCCCCCTCGCAGTATGAAAGCCTGGTATGGCTACCGCACCTTCTCCTCTACGATTAATGAAAAAACCTGGCATGAAGCCAATCAGTATGCCGCCTATCTTTCCCGGTGTATGGCTTACGTGCTGATCCCTTTCGGCCTGTTAATGGCCTTGTTGTTCAAAACGCAAACGGATGCCTTTCTGTACCTCACCATCTGCCCGGTTATTTTCTGCGCGTTGCTGATGACGGGTATGACCGAGTGGCACCTGTTACAGGTCTTTGATGAAGACGGGGAACGAAAGGGAGATAAGAGAAATGGTGTGGATGTTGGTTAAGGTGTTTTACGTTTGATCATTAACACAGCAGGTACCGGTCTTTGTGATCCATCAGATGTTTTGATGGTATTCTTTCCGTTTACAAACAAAGCGGAAGAACCACCGCCGTCCATATTCATGGCTTCCACACAATGCAGGTCTGTAAAGATCTTTGCCATTTGCGGAAAAATTGCGCCTTCTGCTACTCCTTTATTTCTTCCTTCAATCACCATCATGATCAGTTTGTGATCTGCGGTATAACCGATCGCTGTTCTGGGATGGAAAGCCAATAATGTTCCTCCCATACCTTCTTCTGCAGCGGTTATATAAGGTTGTCCGTTTTGCACGAGGATGGGGCCTCCGCCTACGGCTTCTCTCATCTTCCATTTATGTGCACCCTTTTTTCCGGGTTGATTAGTAGTATCGGTATTGGGTACTTCATATACATAAGGCACTTCTTTTTTACCGACATTATATACCCAGGCAATATCCGGGCGGCCTTTACGGTCGAGGCCAAAAGCAGAGCGGGTGAAGTATTTGTTCTTTACGGATTTTGGGTTCACATCCACTACTTTCCCTTCATGCACTACCAGGTTGAGACTTCTGTTGGTGGTAAAAGAGAAAAAGGTAGTATTCATTACAGCTACCACATTAGGCCCTTCGATGCTATCATACTGTGCAGGTGTATAACGTTTTCCTTTCCCTTCTCTTACACTGATTTCCAGTTGCGGATCTTTCAGGTCTGCTTCCAGGTAAAAAGCCCTGAATGCTTTACCGTCTAATGAATCCGTTGTTTCATATACCTTCACGCCGTTTGGCAGGCCCTGGTTATGTGTTTCGGAGAGGTGCCAGCGCAGTTGAGCAGATGCGAAGGCGGGCAGTGTCAATAGCAGTATTAGTATCCGTTTCATGCCGCAAAATAGAAAAATAAAAGGCCAAAGAGTATACCTCTTTAGCCTTTTAATATCATGGTAATAGTGTTGTTATTTTCTGCCGCTGAAAATGTGTTTTTCAGCATGGTAGGAAGAACGAACCAACGGTCCGGCTTCTACATAATCCAGCCCCATGTTGTAACCGATCTCTCTCAGTTCTGCAAATTCATCAGGATGTACAAAGCGGATCACCGGGAGATGTTTGGGAGTAGGTTGAAGGTATTGGCCCAGGGTCACTACATCACAACCATTGTCTGCCAGGTCCTGCATAGCCTGTACCACTTCTTCCTTGGTTTCGCCAAGGCCTAACATGATACCGCTTTTGGTACGCATGCCACCTTCTTTCAAACGGCGGATCACTTCAAGGCTGCGGTGATATTTAGCCTGGATACGTACCTGTTTGGTCATGCGTTCCACTGTTTCCAGGTTGTGGGATACCACTTCCGGCGCAGCTTCGATCACACGTTCCAGGTTTTCCCAGATGCCTCTGAAGTCAGGGATCAGGGTTTCCATGGTGGTATCAGGATTGAGGGCGCGAACAGCTTTGATGGTATTGGCCCAGATGATGGAACCCCCATCTTTTAATTCGTCGCGGTCTACTGAAGTGATAACGGCGTGTTTTACCTTCATCAGGTAGATGGCTTCTGCCACCCTTTGGGGTTCATCCCAATCAACAGGTTCAGGTCGGCCGGTTGCTACGGCACAAAATCCGCAGCTTCGGGTACAGACATTGCCCAGGATCATGAAAGTGGCAGTACCGGCTCCCCAGCACTCGCCCATATTTGGACAATTTCCGCTTTCGCAGATGGTGTGTAGTTTATGTGTGTCTACCAGGTTCCTTACCTGCCTGTAATTCTCTCCGATCGGCAGTTTCACACGCAGCCAGTCGGGCTTTTTCACTCTCGGCGCAGCTGGTTCAGCTGCGATTACGGGTAATTCTTGCATCGCAAATCCTTTCTTTAATAAGATACAAAGTTACTTATTCCAACGTTTCCCCAGTTGTATTCCTACATAAGCATTGAAAAAGAAGGACTTACCAGCGTCATCCACCATGATTTCCACCTTTTTGGTGTAATATTCGGCATTTATACCTACTTCCAGGGCGGAGACCACTTCGTTGAACTTGGCCCAATCGAAGCGGAACCCTACTTTGGCATGCAGCCCGGGGTTCAGTTTCAATTCGCTCCAGCCTTTGGTAAAGCCGCCGGCGCCATATATCAGGTCACGGTTCAGGAAATCTTCCCGTATGTCTTCGGAATATTTTACTGTCCGGCGGTTATTGGGATCACCGGAATCGTTCATAAGGTCCAGGTAATAAGGCTTCATGAGGCCGAAAGCCAGGCCACCATAGTAGATGGCATTCACTTCCACGCCGTTCTTATTCCCTTTTCCTCCAATAAGGTATTTCTGTCCCACGCCCAGTTTGGCCTGGTAGAAATTATTCTTTTTCCCATATACAAAGGGGGTGGTGCTGATGGTGTAACCCATCTGGGAATTCAATACCCTGGAAGCACGGTCCTGTTTGGGATCTCTTTTTTCTGAAAATTCGAACTGGAAGTAGTTCACGAAAGAGGCGTTCTTACGGAAGCCCATTTCCAGGAAACCTGTCCATCCGTCTGTATTAAGGCGGGCGCCACCGGAAAATTCCCTGTTAAAGAGGTTATCCCCTTCTTCGATCTCCCTGAAAAGTGAGATCTTCCTGAGCCTTTTCTCTTCCTTTTCCTCCTTTTTGGATTGCCGGCTACTTTGGGCATAGAGCATGGTGGAAGTCAGCAATAATAGTAAGAGTACATTTATTTTTTTCACCGTGAGCGCGATTATATTTTAATTAAACGCCTGAATACGTTTTATGTTTTATTCCTATACAAACATAGACAAATTTGTTGAGAGTTGGCAGTAGTTCAGACGTACCTTCGTATAGGCGGATTTACTAAAAATACACTTATTTTACAGACAAATTCATATATCATGCAAACAGCAGCGATCCTTTACAATGGCGAACTCAGAACTACGGCAAAGCATCTCCGGTCAGGTACGGTTATAGAAACAGATGCACCGGTGGATAATAACGGAAAAGGAGAGCGGTTTTCGCCGAGTGACCTGGTGGCAGCGGCCCTTGGTTCCTGTATGCTTACGATCATGGGGATTAAGGCAAGGGATAAGGGATGGAATATTGATGGTACGGCGGTGAGTGTGGAAAAGATCATGGGAACGGAGCCGCGGAGGATTGTTGGGGTGAAGATCCAGTTTGATTTTCCGGCGGGGCATGGATTGGAGGAGAAAGATCAGAAGATCCTGGAGAATGTGGCTTATACCTGCCCTGTGGCGGAGAGTGTGCATCCGGATATTAAGCAGGATGTGACCTTTAACTGGTAATATTTTTCAGGCGGCATAAACAGAACTGCGTTCTGTTTATGCCGGGTTTACGCCTGCGGCGGGCTTTTGATGTTTTTTGAAGGAAGGAATTCATTCCGGTTTCGTGCCAGTGGTGGGCATTTTTTGTTTTTTGACGAAAGGAATTCATTCTGACTTCGTGCCTGCGGAGGGCTTTTGATGTTCCTTGCCGGAAGGAATTCATTCCGGTTCTATGCCCGTGGTGGGTATTTTTGTTTTTGACGAAAGGAATTCATTCTGACTTCGTGCCTGCGGCCGGCTTTTATGCTTTTTGCCGGAAGGAATTCATTCCGGTTCTATGCCTGCGGCGGGCATTTTTATTATGCTTAGGCAGGTTGATTCACGCCAGCTCCCATTCCTCCTCTCCCGTCCAACCCAATTCATCTTCCCGGCATTCATTTACATCAGCCCCTCTGATCAAACGCCGGCCGACCATACAATCCAGGCACTTTTTCTCCTCACAGTAATATTGTTTCAATTGCAGCAAGGACTGGGAATCCCAGGCGGAAGCCGCTATGGTATTTTCTGCCGCCCAGCCGCGGATGATACGGTTATTTTCAGCAGGCAATTGCTGAAGGAACCTCGCGGCCCTTTGCTGGTATTGGGGCAGGCCCATGTGTTTGCCGTATAAATGCAATAAGGGGATGACGGTGTTAATAAGGATATGATGTACTGTACCTTTTCCAATGCCGGCAGTACGCACAGCGGGAATATCAAAACGGTAATGATCTTCCCAATACGGGGAAGGTGCTACGAAAAAGAGTTTTTCCAATGATGGCAGGTCTTCTGTTTCAAGGATGCGGGAAAAGAGATGTGGTGTATGATGCAGCAGCATGGAAAAACAGGCGATCCGCATAGTTGGGAAAGCGGAGGGCCGCATCCTCAGCCAACGCCAGCCATGGGACGGTAAAGGTTCCAGTTGATGTTTATGCTGCAGGAAACGATATTCTTCCTGTAACTGTCGCGGATAAGCATCTTTAAAACTTCCTGCCAGCATACCCGCTTGTCCGAACAATAAAGATTCCAGTCTTTGTAAATGCGGCCGCTGACGGGCCAGTAATACAAAGGGCATGGATTGGGCCAGTTGCAGAAAGGCCTCCGTATTCACCGGCATGCCAAAACCCTGTGCCATTGCCCGAAAACAAACTTCCTCCCAATTAAAATGATTCTGCTGCAGCCAGTTCATAAAAAGGCTGGTTTTACGTTCAAACCTTTCCCGTATGAGTTTGCCCTTCCAGGTTTGCCAATCCTCTTCCGTGATCCGGTGTAATAAAGGGGTGCAGGGAACAAAGGCAGCCTCCTCTTTCAGTTGCTGGTAGCGCTTCAGCAGCATTTTGGGGATCCGCTGCTGTAATTCCAGGCAGGGAATGTTCAGGGCATCTGTATCATGTTCAAAAACAACATGCAGGATCACATTATCATAACGCTGATTGCGATGGTGGCCATGTTTGCGCCAATCCGAGCTGCGGTAATGCAATTCTACATTCCCGGCCCACTCTACTCCGCCAATACGAACCCTGGCGGCTGTAAAGTCTGGTCCGGCATCCCGGTTGAGGGTTCCGGCTTTGATAATGCTGATAGGCTCTCCCTTAATGGTGGAAAGGTGGCGCTGGTCGAACAAACCGAATTGCCAGATATGCTGCAGCAATTCTTCTGAGAATAATGGGTCAACAAACATAAAATACTATTACAAACCGTCAATAAATTACTACAAAAATTATTAAAAATCGAAATTCTGAGACCGTATTTGGAAATTTGGCTCTTCTACCATTACCTTTGCGCACAGTTCTTAAACATCACTTATCCAGAAAGGCAGAGGGTACTGGCCCTGCGAAGCCTTAGCAACCAATTCCGGTTACACGGAAAAAAGGTGCTAATTCCGGCCCCTATATTAGGGGAAAGATAAGTTGGCAGAGATATTACTACAGCATCACTATATTGCTTAGGCTCTTCCAACCCCGGAAGGGCTTTTTTTATGCCTGCTCCTTTCTGCACATTAAGTCGAAAATTCAGAACTTACACGTTTACAGTGAATCGCAACCGCAACGGCTTGTTCGTTTCGTAAAAACATTGATCGACCATGAAACCATCTACGCAACTGATCCACAGCATCCCGATAGATGAACTGACGGGAGCCATTTCGGTGCCGATCTACCAAACTTCAACGTTTGTGCAGGAAAGCCCGGGCATTAATAAAGGATTCGAATTTTCGCGGGCCAACAATCCCACACGGAAAGTGCTGGAAGACCTTATCTGCAGCCTGGAAGAGGGCTTTGCAGGATTCGCCTTTGCCAGTGGAATGTCTGCCATAGATGCCGTATTGAAATTATTAAAGAGCGGTGATGAGATCATGGCTGTGGAAGATACCTATGGCGGCATCTTCCAGATCTTTAACGCCATGTTCGAACGCTTTGGCATCAAAGTGAATTTTGTTGATACCAGCGATATTGATAAAGTGTTGGAAAAGATCACACCGAAAACGAAGATCATTTGGCTGGAATCTCCTACTAATCCCACTTTAAAGATCTCTGATATCAAATCTATCAGCAAGATCGCCAAACAGCATAACATCCTGCTGGTGGTGGACAATACTTTCTCCACTCCCCTGTTGCTGAAACCTATTCCCCTGGGCGCTGATATTGTGATCCACAGTGCATCCAAATATCTCTCCGGCCATTCTGATGTAATAGCAGGACTGGTTGTGGTGAATAATAAAGCGCTGGCTGATCAGATCAGGTTCAACCAGAATATCTCCGGTAGCATCCTCAGTCCTTTTGAAGCATGGCTTACCATAAGAGGAATTGAAACAATGTCTCTCCGGTTGGAGAAACAATGTGCCAATGCTACAGCGGTGGCCACTTTCCTGGCGGATCATCCTGCGGTGGATAAAGTGTTCTATCCCGGACTGCCTACGCATAAGAACCATCATATTGCGCGCAAGCAGCAAAAAGGATATGGCGGTATGGTGAGCTTTTCGCTGAAGGAAGATCAGATCAAAAATGCGATCCGCATTGTAAACGCCACTAAGCTGTTTAAGCTGGCGGAAAGTTTTGGCGGTGTAAAAAGCATGCTCAATCACCCGGTGACAATGACGCACCGCAATATACCTGAAGAATTCCGCCGCAAGGCCGGGCTGCAGGATTCCTGCATCCGTTTGTCTGTAGGTATCGAAGATGCGGAAGATCTCATCAATGACCTTAAACAAGCTTTGGATAAACTTAATCAGCCGATAGGCAAACAAATTACTGTACTGCAATAAACTATGGAAAAGAAGAACATTAATCTTGGCATTTTCGGATTTGGCTGTGTAGGCCAGGGCCTCTATGAAGTACTGAACCGAACAAAAGGTATCAACGCAAGGATCAAAAAGATCTGTATTAAAGACCCCAGTAAACCCCGTCCGATAGACATGAGCTATTTCACGACGGACCCTAACGATATCCTTAACGATCCTACTATCGATGTGGTAGTGGAATTGATCAACGAAACAGATGCTGCATTTAATATTGTAAGCACTGCCCTGAAAAATGGTAAAGCGGTGGTAAGTGCCAGCAAACGTATGATCGCAGAGAACCTGCCTGCGCTGTATCAGCTGCAGGTTGAGAACAAAGTTCCGTTCCTCTACGAAGCATCCAGCTGCGCGAGTATTCCCATCATCCGTAACCTGGAAGAATATTATGATAACGACCTGCTGAATGCAGTGGAAGGTATCTGCAACGGTTCCACCAACTTCATTCTCACCAAGATATTTGAAGAGAACCTGAGTTTTGAAACTGCCTTACAACAGGCACAGGACCTGGGTTTCGCAGAAACAGATCCTACACTGGATATTGAAGGATATGATCCTAAATTTAAGATCGTGATCCTGCTGCTGCATGCATTTGGTACGTTTGTGAAACCGGAGAATGTATACAACTTCGGTATCAGCCACCTGAATGATTTCGATATTCAGTTTGCGCGTCAGCGTAACTGTACCATCAAACTGATCGGTACCTGCCGCAGGCAGAACGGGCATGTGAATGCTTATGTATTACCGCATCTCATTAAAGAGCATAACCTGCTTTATGATGTGTATAATGAATACAATGGCATTCTGCTGGAAAGTGCTTTTACGGATAAACAGTTCTTCGTGGGTAAAGGTGCAGGTGGTACTGCTACCGGTAGTGCTGTACTGAGCGATATTTCTGCATTGCTGTATAACTACCGTTATGAGTATAAGAAGATCAAACAATCCAACCAGCCTGCTTTTACCAATGATCTTCAATTGCAGGTTTATGTGCGGTACAGCAGGCCAGACCAGGTTGATCTTACAGAGTTCTACAATATTTCGGAGAAGTATGAGTCGCCTACCTATCGTTATGTGGTGGGGACTATCAATCTTGATAAATTAAAAGATGCTGCGTGGTTGAAGAATAAAGAAGTGAATTTGCTGGTGTTGGAACATTAGTAGCTCTTCATAAAATTAGAAAAGGCTGTATCAAATATGATACAGCCTTTTTTCTCAGCAAGCCTCCTTGTAAATAAGGATATTTATCTTTCTTATTTCCTGGTATATTCAAGTTTCACTTTGTAGGTTTCATTATACGCAGGATCCGGGTATGTATTCTCAGAATTTACCTCTTTCAACAGGTTACCTTCATAAGTATATACATTGGTATAAGTCGCATGCAGCACACCATCCCTGTAGGATTCTTCTTTTGTGATGTTATTGGCGCTCAGGTTTTCAACGCTGCCCAGGTCATTTAACCACTGATAGTTGCCAAAGAGTTTCTGGAAACCCGGCTTATTATCATAGGTATATTTAGATACAACATCTGCTGTGTAATCAGTACCAGTAAACTTATAGAAAGTACTGCGCGTCTTCACATTATTACCTTCCCAGGTAAGGAGATATTTGTAAATATAACCAGGGTTAGATCCGTCTATCGAATAAATTTCAGAGAGCTTTCCTGAAGTGTATACGAGGGAATCATAACGATTATCTTCAATACCATCTCCGTTAATATCTCCATTGTATACTACCCTGGTTACAGCATCGCCTGTATAAACAATGGTCCTGGTAGTTTTAGAAGTGCCGTTACTTTTTTCGTAAATGGATACTATTTTTCCTCCTTCATAAACCGCACCTTCCGAATAGGATACATATTGCCCGTTACTGGTGTAGGCATAGGATAATTCTTTGAAAGTATTATCTGTATTATAGGAGATGAGGGTAGTATCGTTGCTATCTTCTCCTATTTCGATCATTTTACTCAGGTACCAGGTTTCAGGTGAAGCATCGTCTTTTTTACATGCTCCAAAAAGAAAGGTAATGGCAGTTAAGCCTAACAGTGTTTTTTTCATAGGGGTTTTTACTTGGTGATGTATTCAAATTTTACTTTGTAGGTTTCTGTGCTTGGCGGATCGATGTATTTATCCTCTGCATCAATTGCTTTCAGCAGGTTACCTTCGTATGTGTATACATTGGTATAAGTAGAACGCAGCACATCATCGCTGTACACTTCTTCTTTTACCAGGTTATTAGCACTCAGGAGTTCAAAGGAGTTCATATCACTTAACCAGTTGTAATCTCCCAGGAGGTATTGAAACCCTGGCCTGTTATCATAGGTGTATTTGTTTACGCTATGTAGTGTAAACTCCACAACAGCCACGTTTTTTAAATAAAGACTGCAGGTCTTCACATTATTACCTTCCCAGGTAAGGATGTATTTGGTTACATTTTCTGGTTGCTCTGCATGCAGTCCCCATACTTCAGCCAGTTTTCCGGAGGTATATACCAGGGAATCATACCTGGGAGACACAATATATTCCCCATCCTGATCATTGTCCCAATAGTAATGCACTTTGGTTACCTGGGTACCTGTATAAACAAAGGATTTAGTATAGTGTGAATTAGGATTAAAACTGCTTCTTTCCTTGATACCCACTATTTTCCCTCCTTCATATACCGGCCCTTCCGCAAAGAATTCCAGTTGGCCGTTGTTCATGGCGGAACTGTAGGTTTCTTTGAAAGTGTTATCTGCATTCCAGGAGATCAATGTGGTATCATTACCATCTTCTCCTACCTGGATCAGTTTGCTCAGGTAATACGTTCCGGGTGTGGCATCATCTTTTTTACAGGCCGCAAAAAAGAGGGTCATGGCTGTTAAGCCCAACAGTGTTTTTTTCATAGGGTATTGGTTTATCTGATTTATCGTTTTGTGTATTCCATTATAGTTTTGTAATCTTCCACACGTGCTTCCGGGTATACCATTTCTACTTTTGTATCAACCGCCTTTAGCAGATTATCATCATCATACGTGAATACATTGGTGGTAGTGAGTTCCAGTGTTCCTTCCGGCTGCCTTATCATCTGAGATTTCAGGAGATTATTGGCACTGAGATATTTGAAATTTGACACATCGGCCAGCCATTGGTAATTATTATTCACTAACCGGTGAAATGCCGGTTTTGTATCATAGGTATAATTGATGGTCTGGTAGGGTATAAACTCTGTATCCTGTTGTTTTGAAGAAATATCGCAACGCTTCACATTATCTCCTTCCCAGGTAAGTTTATAAAAGGTAGTGGAGCCGTTCCTGTATTTCACATATAACTCTGCCAGTTTTCCTCCTGCATATACCAGTGAATCACGACTATTGATCACCCAATCTGCCAGGTCCTGATCATACGCCTGATTCTCAGCACTGGTCACCAGGTTGCCCGTATAAACAAAAGAGGTAATAGTATGTGCTACCGGGCGGTTTTGTGTTCTCATTTGAATGCCTGTAATTTTACCGCCTTCGTAAACCGGTAAAAAAGCGTTAAATGCCGGGGCACCATTGTATAAAAATGAATAATTAAATTCCTTCAAAGTATTATCCGGATGCCAGGAGACAAAAGTGGTATCCTTCCTTTCTCCGTACACATCTATCAATTTGGTTAAATACCATTTTTCTGCGGCCGGATCATCCTCTTTTTTACAGGCAGTAAAAAGGAGTGTGATGGCAGTAAATGCCAGCAATATTTTTTTCATAGGATAGGATTGATTTAGCGTTTGCTATATATAAATAATGTCTGGCTGTTCTCTACCAGTGGTGGATCTGCCTGCAGGTATTCCCATTTGGTATCTATTCCTTCCGGAAGGCCTGCGTTGTTGTACGTTAAAGTAATGGTAGTGCGGTCATTGAGTATGCCCGATGGTTGATAGTGAACTTCCTGTTTAATGAGGTTATTGGCACTCAGGTTTTCGAAGTTCGTCATATTCACCAGCCAGATGTAATTATTGTTCAGCAGGAGATGGAGGGCGTCCTTGTTATCATAGGTGTTGGTGGCTATGCTATGCAAAGTATAACCGGCATCTTCCGGTGTTTTGGAAGAACGCTCCACTGTTTTAACATTGCTGCCCTCCCAGGTGAGTTTGAAGAATAATACATACCCGGTTTTTTCGAATTCGTAGAATTCGGACAATTTACCGTTTTTGTACACCAAAGAATCGTAGCTCTGATCGTACCATTCATTGCGTTCGCCATCGTACCCAAAATTATTGATCCTGGTCAGCTGATCGCCGGTGTAAACAAATGATGCCCGGGTACCGGCAGTACCCTGTTCAGATCTTTTTTCCTGGATACGGATGATCTTCCCTCCTTCATATACGGGACCTGAAGCCTGGTAGTCATCACCGGAACCGCTGGAGAATTCTTTAACGGTGTTATCCGCATTGTAAGTTACTGTGGTTGTATCATCTGCGTTTCCGCTTCCTCTTTTCTCGATGGATTTGCTGATGTACCATTTTTCAGCTTTGGGTGTTGTATCATCTTTGTCGTTGCAGCCCGCAAAGAGCAGCATCACAACCGTGATACTTAATAGTGTCTTTTTCATAGGATAGGATCTGTAAGGTTTTACTAGTTAAACTTCGTGTATTCGAACACGGTATTCAATGTTGATGTTTGGTTGTTATCGATATCTTCTATTGTTTCCATTGTTTTTACAACGTTCTTATCTTCCAGCACAAACTCTTTCACCGTACGGGAGAAAAGCACACCACCGGGTAACCTTGTACGCTCTGCTTTGGCCAGCATCTTATCACTCAGGAGGGTAAAGTCCCGGAACAGGTAAAGGAAGAGGAACTGGCCATTGATGCGGTGCTGCACACCAGCTTCCTCCGCATACGTATAGGTATTCACATAAGCCGGTATATCTGTTTCCTGGTTAACATCAAAACCTTCCTCTTTTATAATGTTCTTCCCTTCCCAGGTGAATTTATTCACCCTGCTGCGTACCCCTCCGCTGATCTGGTGATATTCTGCCAGGCGGCCACTCTTGTAAACCAGGGAATCATAATCCAGTATCACCCATTGATTCTGCAGGTTCCAGCCGTACTGGTTGATGCGCACGATATTGTCTCCGTTATAATTGAACGACTTAAAAGGCAGGTTCTTAACGTATTCCATCAGGTACACGAACTGTTTGATGCGGCCATTTTCATACACGATCCGGCATGAATCATTGGCTTCATTTACTTGTTTCACTGTTCTGTTGGAATGGTATGTAAGGCGGATGGTATCTGTTTCTCTTATTATGCTGGAAACCAACCAGTAGTCCACTGGAGGAGCAGGCGGAGTATCTTTTTTCCTACAGGCGGACAGGGCTATTGTCAACACTGTTAAGCATCCAATGGTTTTCAGCATAGCGCATCCTTACATTATAATTTTTTGCATTTCGGGGACAAATATAAATATTATTTTTATAATGTATAGATAATTATAATCTGGATAACCGTTCCGCCACCTGGCTGATGGGGAGGCCCATTACGTTATAGAAGCAGCCATTGATGCGGTCGATGCCCACAGCCCCTATCCATTCCTGGATGGCATAGGCCCCGGCTTTATCAAAAGGTTGATAATGATCCACATAGTACTCGATCTGCTCCCGGCTGAGGGGTTTGAAATGCACTTCCGTTGTTTGGGAGAAGGCATCTTCCGAACCATTGAAACGGATCACTACCCCGGTGATCACTTCGTGTATACGTCCGCTTAAGCTGGAAAGGATCTTGATGGCATCCGTTCTGTCCACTGGTTTGCCGATGATCTTTTTATCCAGGAGTACAATAGTATCTGCGGCAATAACCACATCTTCTTCCCCAAAAGATGCGCTGACGGCATTGGCTTTCAGGCGGGCAATATGAATAGGCACTTCAGCGAGTGTCATTTCCGGCGGGAAGGTTTCTTCCGCATCGCTTACCATCACTTCAAAAGGAATACCGGCCTGTTCCAGTAACTGCCTGCGGCGCGGAGATTGCGATGCCAGGATCACACGTTTACCAGCGTACATTATAACATGATTTTAAAGAAGATCATGGAAAGGATACCTGTGAGCATAACGATCTTGATCCAGGTACTGATCTTATGATATTGTTCCGGCGAATAGGCCGTGAGAAATGGTTTCTGCACAAAAAACGTAAAGGGTACGAGTACGAAAACGAAGATGTAGGCAACAGCTGCATACCATTCCTTCAGGCCTGTGACGATCATGATAGTGATCAGCAGGGCCTGCAGGATCACCATGAGGAGAATGGTAAAACGTTTTGTTTTCTTCAATCCCCATACAATGGGTAATGTGCGGCAACCATCTTTACTGTCCCCTATCATGTCTTCCATATCTTTCACGATCTCGCGGATCATGGATAATACGAAAGCAAAGGTGGCGTATACGCCAATGATCTTAATAAGCTTTCTGCCCTCGAAGGACATGATGGCTTCAAAGCTGGAATAGATCTGCTTTTCATAAAAGCCTACCACTACTACACTCAGTGCAGTGAGGATGGAGATCACTACGTTGCCGATCAGTACCTGGCGTTTGAAAGAAGTGGAATAGAACCAGAGGAGCAGGGTACAGATCACCTGAACAAAACCAAGGTAGAACTGCCCGATCTGGAAAGCAACCAGGAAACCAAGCGATACGCCGGCCATATTTAATATGGTATGCCATGCCATGGCCCAGCGGCGGTTGATGATCCTGTCCACCACCATTTTATCCGGTTTATTAACGAGGTCTATATTGATGTCGAAATAATCATTGATGATATATCCGGCGGCTGCTACCAGTATGGTAGACAGGGTTAACATCAGGAAATGCGGGAGAGTGAGGGAAGGCTCCGCACCACTATTTAATAATACGGGCCGCACCACGCAATATTGCAGTAACAGTTGCGTCAGTGCAATATAGATCAGGTTCGGGTAACGTATCATTCTGAAAAAAGCCGCGAGGAGAGTCATATTTAGTTTCTATGTAGAATTATTGTAATGAGCTACTATCTTGATGGTACCCCTTCATCCATTGTCCAGTGATCGTTGAGTTTCAGTACTTTTTCAATCACATCCCGCACACAACCCTGGCCGCCGGCAACAGGGGAAATATATTTACTGATACTTTTGATCTCCGGTGCAGCATCTCCGGGGCAAACCGGCAAACCACATAACTGCATGGCCCTGTAATCCGGAATATCGTCTCCCATGAACAGTACTTCTTCCCAGCGCAGGTCATGCTCAAGGGCATAATCTTCCAGTTTCTCCTGTTTATTGTTCACGCCGGTGAAAATGTCTGTGATGCCTAAGCCGTTAAGGCGTGTTATTACACTTTCAGAACGTCCGCCGGAAATAACGGCTATGCGATAGCCTTTTTTAACCGCAAGCTGCAGGGCATAACCATCCCGGATATTCATTCTGCGGCTTTGTTCCCCATTAGGGAGCAGTTGTACCGTTCCGTCTGTCAGTACACCATCCACATCGAATACGAAGGTGCGGATGTGCCTGAATTGTTCCAATACATTCATCTGTTTTTCCATGAATGGGCAAAAATAGGCTATTTTTCTGCGTGGTGGAACTGGTAAATACTTTCAGATAACATGGGATAGATCTGCTGCATGGCAGGATACTGTGCCAGGATGGATTCATGAAGGGCCATGGTCTGTTCATCATGCCTTAAAGCCGGCCCGGTCTGTACAGATTCCGGCGGATATTTATCCAGCCGCTGGAAAGTTTCCCGGATAATGGGAGCCAGCAGTGAAAAATCCCTTCCTTCCTGTTCACAATAGAATTTAGCGAGGGCAATGAGGTGGTTGGTGAAGTTATTACAGAATACAGCCGCCAGGTGCATCTGGAGGCGTTGGGCTGAGTCCATGGTCGCTGTAACGGGAGAAATGCTTTGCGCGAGGGCATGGAGCCTTTTTAATACTTCCTCGTTCCGGCCTTCCAGGATCAGGGGGATGGCGGGATAGCTTTTGATCTCCTTCCGGATACTTTGCAGGGGATACATGACCCCCACATTGGTGGAAATGCGGGCAATGGCTTCCATGGGAACTGCTCCGGCGGTATGGACCACAATCCTTCTTCCAAGCCTCAGGAGGTCGTTCAATTCAGGAATAACGCTATCAGTTACAGCCAGCAGGTAAACGTCTGCCTCCATATTAATATCTAACAGATCAGTGGCGTATTCTCCTCCCAGCAATTCAGCCAGTTCCCGGGCATTTTCTTTCCGCCTGCTGATCACCTGGGTTACGTGGTGACCATGTAACTTCATCAGGTGACCAAAACAGTGTGCCACATTACCAGCTCCTATAATAACTATGTCCATGATACTTATTTAAAATTCGGTTAACGGTAACCTGGCCCCCAATTCTATGCCAAGCCCCAGATACATGGTTATATTTTAACATGTAATATTACTGCCTTTACAGCTAATAGGAGATTAAATATATGATATGTAGGATTGCGTTCTGCCGTTGCCGGCTCGAAATCAACTATTTACCGGATAATATTTTTTATATCAACCTACTTTTATATACTTGCAGAATGCGGATTCGCACCTTTTGTGCAAATTTTGGCGTAATTATAGTAAATAAAGCAGGCGTTCATGGCTAAAAATCTTGTAATTGTTGAGTCCCCGGCAAAGGCAAAAACGATAGAAAAAATTTTAGGTAAAGACTTTGAGGTTAAATCTTGTTTCGGTCATATCCGGGATCTTGAAAAGGATGACATGGGTATTGATATTCAGAACAGCTTCAAACCCAAGTATATAATACCAGAAGATAAGGAAAAGGTTGTAAAGGACTTAAAAAAAATAGCTAAGGACTCCGATGAGGTTTGGTTGGCAACGGATGAGGACCGTGAAGGGGAAGCCATATCCTGGCACCTTTGCGAAGTACTCAAACTAGACCCTGCCACTACCAAACGCATTGTATTTCATGAGATTACGAAGCCTGCCATTGAAAAAGCCGTTCTGAATCCCCGCCTGCTGAACATGGATCTCGTGAACGCACAGCAAGCCCGCCGGATTCTTGACCGTATTGTTGGTTTTGAGCTATCGCCTGTATTATGGAGAAAGATGAGCATGCGCAATTCTCTTTCCGCCGGCCGTGTTCAATCTGTTGCCGTACGCCTGATCGTGGAAAGGGAAAGGGAGATCAATAGCTTTACTACTACCAGCACCTTTAAAGTGGAAGCTTTCTTCCTGGCGAAGGACATTACCGGGAAAACGATCACTTTTAAAGCGGAAGGACCTACCAAGTTCAAAACTGCGGATGACGCGGAAAAGTTCCTGCAACAATGTGTAGGTGCTGCGTATACCGTGAAAGACATACAGGTAAAACCGGGTAAGAAGAGCCCTTCAGCTCCTTTTACCACTTCTACCCTTCAACAGGAAGCCAGCCGGAAACTGGGTTACAGCGTTTCCAAAACCATGCTCCTGGCTCAGAAGCTTTATGAAAGCGGGCAGATCACCTACATGAGAACGGATTCCGTGAACCTCTCGGAAACCGCCATGACGGATATCAGTAACGCCATTCATAAAAATTATGGAGAACGTTACTATCAGTCCCGCAAATACAAGAACAAAAACGAGAATGCACAGGAAGCCCACGAAGCCATCCGTCCTACTTACATGGAGAACGCTACCGTGGACGATTCCGACCTCAAAAGATTATATGAACTGATCTGGAAACGGACCATCGCCAGCCAGATGAGTGATGCCGAACTGGAAAAAACTATCGCTAAAATTGAGATTTCCACTAATAAGGAAGAACTCACTGCCAGCGGTGAAGTGTTGAAGTTCGATGGGTTCCTGAAAATATACATGGAAGGCCAGGATGATGAGGATGAAGCGGATGAAGATCAGGAGGGTGTATTACCACCGCTCACGGTTAAACAGGCGCTGGAACTGAAGGAAATGAAAGCTACAGAACGTTTTACCCGTCCTGCTCCCCGTTATACGGAGGCCAGCCTGGTAAAGAAACTGGAAGAGCTGGGAATCGGCCGCCCGTCTACTTACGCACCCACCATTACTACTGTTCAGAAACGTGGTTATGTAGAAAAGCGTGATAAGGAAGGGGTGAAAAGGGATGTGCGCATCCTGTTCCTGAAAAAGGACCAGATCACCAAACAAACGGACCAGGAGAATACCGGTGCTGAGAAATCCAAGCTGTTCCCTACAGACCTTGGAATGCTGGTAACGGACTTCCTGAAACAATACTTCGAAAAGGTAATGGACTATAGCTTCACAGCCAACATTGAGCAGCAGTTTGATGAAATAGCCCATGGCAAGAAGGTATGGAACATCATGCTGGATGAGTTCTATAATCCTTTCCACCACACGGTGGAAGAAACACTGGAGAAAGCGGAAAGGGTGAAAGGAGAAAGGCTGCTGGGAGAAGATCCTGCCACCGGCAAACCGGTTGTAGCCCGTATGGGACGTTTTGGCCCCATGGTGCAGATCGGTAAAGTGGAAGATGAAGAGAAACCACGCTTCGCCAAATTAAAACAAACACAAAGCATTGAAACCATTAGCATGGAGGAAGCCATGGACCTGTTCCGCCTTCCGCGTAACCTGGGCCTCTTTGAAGGAACAGATGTGCTGGTGAATATTGGCCGTTTTGGTCCTTATGCCCAACATGACAAGAAATTCTATTCCCTGAAAAAGGAAATGGACCCTTATTCTGTAGAGCTGGAAGAAGTAGCGCCACTGATCGCTGAGAAACGTACGGCCAAGGATGAACGGACCATCAAGGTATTTGAGAAAGAAAAGATCCAGGTGCTGAAAGGACCTTATGGTCCTTATCTCAAAGTAGGACTGAGGAATTTTAAGATACCAAAGGAGAAGATAGATACAGCGGCAGACCTTACGGTGGAAGAGGCGAAAGCGATCATTGAAGAGATCAAAGCCAATCCTCCGAAAAAGAAAGCGCCTGCACGCAAGAAGAAAGCAGAATGATCGTTTGATAGAAGATACTGATTTAATTGTAGAAATACAATGGTACCAATTCAGATGACAATTCGTAAATTGTTTACCAGAATCTAACTTAGCTGCATTGAACGAGACCAGGGAAATAAACGCATTGTTCCATCTGCTGGATGATCCGGATCAGGAAGTATTTGATACGGTGGCCAACAAGATCCTTCTGTTCGGAAAAGAGATCATTCCGAACCTGGAGCATCTCTGGGAAACTACCTACGATGAGTCTATCCAGGAAAGAATAGAACTGCTCATTCACCGTGTTCATTACCAGGACCTGCAGGAGGCTGTACGTATCTGGGGGAATACCGGTACACAGGACCTGGTGCAGGGGGCTATCCTTGCGGCGCGTTATCAGTATCCGGACCTTGCTGCACAGCAGGTGAATACTGAAATAGAGCGTATCAAACGTAATATCTGGCTTGAATTAAATAACTACCTCACTCCGCTGGAGCAGATCAACGTGCTGAACAGCATGATCTATAATTATTTTGGATTAAAGGGCGAAGAGGTGTCCTATCAGCGTAAGAACCAGTTCTTCCTTAACCAGGTAATGGAGGCGAAGAAAGGGAATCCTATCACGAATGGCATTATCTATCAGAGCCTTTGTTCCATGCTGGACCTTCCTGTATATGCAGTGAATATTCCGCGGCAGTTTATCCTCGCTTATTTCGATACTTTCTACGATTTTACGGAGCCTACTGATCCGGGGGATTACAGGATACTCTTCTTTATTGACCCTATTCAGGGGCAGATCTATACACAGCAGGATGTGGAGACTTACTTTAAACGGGTGAACGTGCCGCAGTTGCCGGAGTACTATAAACCGATGAGCAATCAGCGGATCATTCAGTTTCTCATGTCTGAGCTGGCTAAGTGTTTCAGGAATGATAAGGAGCAGTATAAGTTTGATGAGCTGAATAATCTTTCGCAGATACTGGAATAAATTCTTCTTTGTATAACGTTTGAAGGCTGTCCTGGGGGATGGCCTTTTTTTATTCCTGCTCCGCTCCCAATAAGCATAAAAAAAATTCGACCGAAAAAACTAGCCCAGTGGTTATAAGAGGCAAGAGGGAACAGTTTTCGGACGAATTTTTTTTATGCTTATTTCCGCTGGTGGGCTTTTTAGGTGGAAAGGGGGGTGTTTTGAGGGAGGTTTTTGTTTGAAGGGGGATTGGGCCGGGGGATGTCTTTGGGGTGTCCGTTTTGGCCGGTAAACGGAGGTCATCTATGGCTCTACCATGGGCCTGCCATGGGCCACCCCCGGGTTACTACGGGCCTGCGATGGTTTATGATGGTTTTATGATGGTTTTTCGTGGGCTTTGGCCATATTTTATTCTATAAAATAAAACCCTTTGTTCAATTATATACCTCCGCTGAAGGGAGTGACACAACGGCGGCTGATAGGAAGGTGAAAGCTGGCTACTACATACTACTATGGTACTACCCTGGGTATAGGATAGAAGAAGAATACCCCTATCTTGAGCCTATGTCAAGCCTATCTCAGGTATTGGAATGTTATACAAAAAGAAAGAGGGTGCCTTTGTGGAGGCACCCTCTTGGGTAAGTTATGATAGGTCCTTTAGCGCTGGGTACGGTAGTACTTCATGGCTTCGGGCATCAGTTTTTGTAATTGGGCGATACGGCGATCATCGCTGGGGTGCGTGCTGAGCAGTTCGGGTGGTTTTTGACCGCCTGTACTGGCCATACGCGTCCAGAAGGGAACGGCTTCCTGCGGATTGTAACCTGCCATGGCCATGAAGATCAGGCCGAGATGGTCTGCTTCCAGCTCATTTTGGCGGCCATAGGCCATGAGGCCGAGGGGGCCCCCTACGTTAAATGCCTGCATGAAGATGTTCTGGGCCTGGGGGTTTTTGTTCAAGGCTACGGCACCTGCTACCTGGATCCCCTGGGCTACGAGTCCCTGGCTCATGCGTTCATTACCATGGCGGGCAATGGCATGGGCTATTTCGTGGCCCATTACGCAAGCGAGCGCGGTTTCGTTCTGCGTTACGGGTAAGAGGCCGGTATATACAACCACCTTGCCGCCGGGCATACACCAGGCGTTCACCTGTTTATCGTTCACGAGATTGAATTCCCATTTGTAGTTAGCCACTTCATTACCCAGGTTGTTCTGCGCCATATAAGTGGTTACGGCCTGAGCAATGCGGCCTCCTACCCTCCTTACCATTTCAGCATCCTTGCTGCCGGTAGGAGAAATAGTTTTATTCTGAGAAAGAAAGGTCTGATACTCCTGCAAAGCCATGGATTGTATGGTGCTTTCAGGGATGAGGTTTAACTGGCTACGGCCGGTAATCGGTACACGGGTACATGCATATAGCAGACCTGTACCGGCTACAAATAACAATGCAATTTTTTTCATCGGTTAATATTTTGAAGATGGATATCCGAAAATACCGCTTTCTTCACATAGAGCAATCGCTGTGCCGGATTTAGGCACTACGCTCTGTCGTGCTTGTTTTTGCGATTCTTGAACAGGGGTACTTTGCTTTCACTGCCGGTGAGTAACCTGGCAATGTTCTTCTGGTGGGTTAATACCACCATCAAAGCAACAGCTATGGCGAAGATGCGATAGAATACCTCTTTTTCACGGAATATGAAAAGTATCAGCACTGGGAATGCGATACTGGCAATAATAGAACTTAAAGAAACGTACCTGGTGAGGAAAAGGATCATGAGGAATACGCCTACGCAACACAAGGCCACTAAGGGCTGAATGGCGAGCACCATACCAAAGAGGGTGGCAATACCTTTACCGCCACGGAAACCTGCCCAGATGGGGAAGATATGACCCACTACGGCGGCAAGGCCTAAACCTACCTGGAGGTTCACTAATTGCGTAATCTGATCCGGTTCGTTGTAAATAGGTAATAAATAAGATAATCTTACGGCTAATACACCTTTAAACATATCCACGAGCATTACGAAAGTACCGGCTTTAGGGCCGAGTACACGGAATGTGTTGGTGGCACCGGCATTACCGGAACCGTGTTCGCGAATATCCATTCCATAAACTCCCTTACTCACCCATACAGCGGTGGCAAAAGAGCCAATAAGATAGGCACCTATTAGTAGCAATAATTCAGTCATCACAATAAGTTAGAGTGCTAAGATAGTAAATCTCGTGTTAATAAAATTACAAAATTGACTGCAATAATAAGACAAATACTCGTCAATCAGCAATTAAAATATATGATTTTTTCCATATGGCCGGTTTTACACCGCTAAAAAGGATATGGCCAACCAATTGTCTCTCGATGCTTTCCTTTCCAGGCGCAGATTCTGGCCTTCGGCAGCTGTAACGATCACTGTTTCATCCTCTTGCAATATACCACTCAAAATCAATAATCCGTCCGATTTCATAATTCTTTTCATGTGGGCCATATTGGCCAGCAGTATGTTACGGTTGATATTGGCCAGGAGGATGTCGTACGTGCCGTCTGCAATGGCCTCCAGGTTATCTGCCCGCCAGATGCGTACATTCCTGGCACCATTGGCTACTACATTCTCAATGGCATTATCCACCGCCCAGGAATCATTGTCGATGGCATCAGCCTGCGCTGCACCCAGTTGATCTGCAAGGATTGCCAGGATGCCGGTGCCGGTGCCAAAATCAAATACCTTTTTTCCTTTGATGTTGATGTTTTCCATCAACCTGATCACAGAGTATGTTGTGGCATGGTGCCCTGTGCCGAAGGACATTTTTGGTGTGATGATGATCTCATGTAACACCTGCCCCTGCAATGATTCATGAAAGCCGGCGCGGATACCGCAAAAATTATCTACCAATACTGGCTGAAAGTTGCTTTCCCATACGGCATTCCAGTTAGCCTGTGCAATGGTTTCTTTCGTGTAGTCTAACCCGTGACTTCCTAAAATACCGAGTAATATATTCTCTTCAAATTGTGTAGCAGGGATATAAGCAACGAGTGTGTCTGCCGTTTCTTCAAACCCTTCATAACCCGCATCTGCCAGTTGAGCCACTAAAATGTCTTTCAAAGCTGATGGAGCGGATACCGTGATCGCGATATGTGACATATCCGCAAGATAGTTACAAATTCCTCAGTGCCAATACGGAAAACGCATTTTTCAAAATCCTTTGCCAGATTCAGCCCCAAGCCTTATATTTGGATTATAATAATATAACCTTATCCTATGAAAAATCTATTCACCCTCCTGGCCGCAATGGCCTTTTATCTGTGTGGTTCCGCCCAAACCATTATCAAACCATATGAGATCGAACTGAAGGATTCTATTTTTTACCAGGTACAAACAGCTGTTTTCATTATTGACAAACAGGATGTGGAAGACTATTTTAAAGGGCTTGATACGATCCTTCCACAACGTAAATATTCTAAAGATGTTTTCCGGAATATCCAGTTCCTGCATTTGAATCCGGAGGAAGTGCAAAGGCATTACAAAATGGTATCCAAATTCTGGGCGGCCAACAAGAGCAATCCGATGAATTATAGTACAGATCGGATCACGCTTTTCTGGAATGATAATGAAACTGTATTAATGCCTTACCTGGATGAAATATTGCCCGACCTGCTGGAAGGTGGTAAGATACAGGTGGTGGACCGTTCTACGAACAAACGCGTGCAGAAGTATGAAATGAATTTTGAGGAGGTGGGTGTGAAGTCTTACAAGATCTTCAAGTTCATTAAAGGAAGAATTATGTGGCGGGAAAGTGAGGTATTTGTGGAGCAGATGTCTACTGTAGGGAATTAAGATGCTGGAAGCCTGCCGCGCTGCAGAGGGCGGGAGTTTTTTATTTTGAAGGAAGAAGCTTTTTTGGTGGAGTTTTTTAGTAAGACGATGAGTTCTTTTTATATTGAATTTCTTCTTAAAAAAGAAAAAGGGCAGTTCAAAATGAACTGCCCTTTTTTTATACTGATAATTTCTATTGTTCATCGAACACCGGACCTTCAATAGGACCTTCGGTTTGTTGCGGAGGGCGGTTGTAACCACCACGGTCTCCACGATCACCTCTGTCACCACCACGGTCAAAACGAGGACGGTCACCACCACGGTCTCCGCCACGATCACGGTCTCCGCGAGGACGGTCTCCACCACCTCTGCGATCTCCACGATCTCCACCACGGTCTCCGCGATCACCGCGTTCTCCACGATCTTCACGTTCTGGCCTTTCTACATATCCTTCTGGTTTATCCATCAGCACTTTGCGGCTGAGTTTGAATTTACCGGTTTTAGGATCTGTACCTACCAGTTTCACTTTCACTTTGTCACCTTCAGCGAGTACACCATCCATTGTTTCCAGGCGTTTCCAGGAAACTTCGGAGATGTGCAGCAAACCTTGTTTACCAGGCATGAATTCTACGAAAGCACCATAAGGCATTACGCTCTTCACGGTAGATTCATATACTTCACCTACTTCAGGAACAGAAACGATACCTTTCACCCAGGCCATTGCCTTGTCCAGGTTTTCTTTCTGTGCAGAGAAGATGCTTACTTCACCGGTCTGGCCAACTTCTTCGATATTGATAGTAGTACCTGTTTCACGTTGGATCTCCTGAATTACTTTACCACCTGGCCCAATCACAGCGCCGATAAATTCACGGTCGATGATCAGTTTTTCCATGCGTGGTGCATGTGGTTTAGGTTCAGGACGGTAAGCGGGCATTGCTGTGTACATGGCTTCCAGGATATGTAAACGACCCTGACGGGCTTGTGCAAGCGCAGCGCGCATTACATCCATGCTCAGGCCATCTACTTTAATGTCCATTTGAACACCACAGATACCATCGCGGGTACCGGTTACTTTAAAGTCCATATCACCCAGGTGATCTTCATCACCAAGGATGTCGCTCAATACCGCCCATTTTCCATCGCTTGCACGGGAGATCAATCCCATAGCGATACCGGAAACGTGTTTAGGTAAAGGAACGCCTGCATCCATGAGAGCTAATGAACCCGCGCAAACGGTAGCCATGGAAGAGGAACCGTTAGATTCCAGGATGTCTGACACAACGCGCACCGTGTAAGCGTAATCGCTACCGGGCATCATTTGTTTCAGGGAACGGAGGGCAAGGTTACCATGCCCAACTTCACGACGGCCGGGGCCGCGCATCATTTTCACCTCACCGGTTGAGAAGGGAGGGAAATTATAGTGCAGGATAAATTTAGTATAAGCAGAGTTTGCAGCGCTTTCAATCAGCAACTCGTCATCCGGTGTGCCCAGTGTAACAGTTGTGAGGGATTGCGTTTCACCACGGGTGAATAATGCAGAACCGTGAGGAGATGGCAGCAGGTCTACTTCCATCGCCAGGGGACGAACCTGGTCCAGTACGCGGCCATCCAGACGGATCTTCTCGTCCAGGATCATGTTACGTACGGTTTCTTTTTCCAGGTCGTGGAAGTATTCACCTACTAATGGTGCATCTTCTTCCGGTAATTCTCCCAGGGATTCCACGAGTTCTTCTGCGATCTTTTTGAAAGCATCTGTACGGGCGTGTTTACCGAGGGCACCTTTAGAAACTTCGAGGATCTTAGCCTGCGCAAATGCAACTACTTTCGCTTTCAGTTCTTCGTTCTGATGAGGCTTTTCGTATTCGCGTTTAGCAGGGTTACCTACCAGGGCGCGGAGATCTTCCTGGGCTTTCACTTGAACTTTAATGGCTTCGTGGCCGAGTTCAATTACTTTCACCAGGTCTTCTTCACTGCACTCCTTGCTTTCGCCTTCCACCATCATGATGTTTTTGGCGGTAGCTGCAACGATGAAGTCCATATCCGCTACAGCTAACTGTGTGCGGGTAGGGTTTATAACAAATTCACCTTCAACACGGGCAACGCGTACTTCTGAAATGATCTCCTGGATGGGAACATCAGAAACGGCCAGTGCAGCAGAGGCAGCGAGAGCAGCCAATGCATCGGGCATAACTTCTTTATCTGAAGAGATGAGGGTTACGAGAACCTGCACATCACATAAATAATCGTCAGGGAATAAAGGGCGCAAAGCGCGGTCAATCAAACGGGAGATCAAAACTTCGTAGTCGCTCAGTTTACCTTCTCTTTTGAAGAAAGAACCGGGGATACGACCGGCAGAAGCAAATTTTTCCTGGTAATCAACAGTAAGGGGAAAGAAAGATTGGCCGGGTTTGGGTTTTTGGCTGGCAACAACGGTAGCCAGAAGGATGCAATTTCCCAAGCGCACAGTAACCGAACCATCGGCCTGACGGGCCATTTTGCCGGTTTCTATCGTTACCTCGCGACCACCGCCTATATCAAATTTAACCGAAGCAGGTGTAAGATTCATACTTGTGTGAGGATTAATAAGGTACACATACAAAAAAACTATTCCCAACTAATATAGTTGGGAATAGCGCTATAATAAGTTTCAGATTACTTTCTGATTCCTAACTTCTCAATGAGGGCGCGGTAGCCAGAGAGGTTGGTTTTGGAGAGATAAGACAGCAAACGCTTTCTTTGTCCTACCATTTTCATCAGACCACGGTGCGTAGAGAAATCTTTTTTGTTTTGTTTCAGGTGAGCAGAGATACTGTTGATCCGCTCAGTTACTAAAGCGATTTGCGCTTCCACGGAACCGGTGTTCTTTTCGCTACCACCAAATTCTTTGAAAATGTTAGCTTTCTTTTCTACTGTTAAGTAAGGCATCTTGAATAAAAATAATTTTTTTAACTCGCTATTTTTCCGGTGCAAAGGTATGAAGTTACGTTTGTATTAGCAAATACAAATCAAAATGTACATACTTTCTCCCCTTTGCCTTGAGGATCAGCTTTATACCAATATAAAATTTTAAACAAAACTTACGGCTGCATTGTCCGTTACCTGTCCGTTTTCTGTCCGTAAAACACGGGAAGGGAACTTCTGGAGTACAATGTAGTCGTGGGTAGCCATGATAAGGGCAGTACCATCTTCCCGGCAAATCCTGAACAGCAGCTGCATAATGCCGTCTGAGGTTTCGGGGTCCAGGTTACCGGTAGGTTCATCAGCCAGGATCAGTTTGGGGGAATTGAGCAGGGCACGGGCAATGTCTACCCTTTGCTGCTCTCCGCCAGATAGTTCATAAGGCATTTTGAAACCCTTGGTGCCCAGGCCTACCTTTTCCAGTACATCGTGGATCTTGTCCTCGATCTGCTTGGGTTCCTGCCAGCCGGTGGCTTTGAGGGCAAACTTGAGGTTATCGTGCACATTACGATCAGTGAGCAGTTGAAAATCCTGGAACACTACGCCCAGGTTCCTGCGCAGATAGGGTACTTTCTTCCAGTCCATCTTTTTCAGATCAAACCCTACAACCTGGCCGTTCCCCTCTTTCAGGGTGAGGTCCCCATACAAAGTCTTCAGCAGGCTTGATTTACCTGTACCCGTTTTGCCGATCAGGTAAACAAATTCACCCCTGTTGACCGTAATATTCACATCTGATAAGATCAATGAATGGCCCTGGTATATATTAACATTCGTCAGTTGAACTATGGGTTGATCCACCATTTATTTCCTTTTAGAAATTCAAAAATAACTAATTCCCTGTTATTGATCCGCTAAGGTTATTAACTAAAAAAATAGTTTGAAAACTAAATAAATAGTTTTACATTTGAATTGAGCGCGAAAATATGCTCCCGATTATGAAAACACTGACAAAAGCTGAAGAGCAGATCATGCAGGTATTATGGAAGCTGGGTCCTTCATTCGTAAAAGATATGATAGATGAGATGCCGGAGCCGCGGCCTCATTACAACACCATTTCCACATTGGTGAAGATACTGGTGGATAAAGGTTTTGTCAGCTTTAAAGCATACGGGAAAAGTCATCAGTACTATGCGCTGATCACTAAGGACGAATACAGTCATAAAACAGTGAAACATTTGGTATCCGGTTATTTTGAGGGGTCTTTCAGTAACATGGTTTCATTCTTTGTGAAGGAGAAAGATATGAGTGTAGCCGATCTCGAAAAATTACTGCAACAGATCAAGAACGCCAAAAACACTGAAAAATGACACCGCTCCTGGCCTATCTCGCTAAAGTGATCATCTGCTCAGGGATCCTGTATGCTTATTATCACATTGCTTTACGTAATAACCGTTTTCACCAGTGGAACAGGTTTTACCTGTTGCTTTGCACCCTGCTTAGCCTGGTGGTGCCTTTGCTGCGCATTCCGATCTCCTTTACTCCGGAGGATGCTGATACCATCTTCGTATATACCAGCCAGGTAGTTACCCTTCGCGAGCAGGTGTTCACGCCTGCGGGACCTTTACCGGTCACACATTTCAACTGGGTGTTGTTTTTATATTCAGTTGTGATAGCAGGTTTAACAGGCAGGTTATTATATGGTTACTGGAAGATTGTAAGGTTGATCCATATGAGCCGTGTGGAATTTGTAAAACCCTACTGGCTGGTGCTTTCAGAGCAGATCACTGCACCCTTCTCTTTCTTTAAATACATTTTCTGGAACAAGCGGGTGAATGCCACCACACCTGAAGGGCGGCAGATGTTGCGGCATGAAATGGTGCACATGCAGGAAAAACACAGTACTGATAAACTTTTTATGGAGATCATCACGGCTGTTTGCTGGATCAATCCATTCTTTCATCTTATCAAACGGGAACTTTCGCTTATCCACGAATTTATTGCTGATAAAAAATCGGTTGTGAACGGTAATGTGGCGGACTATGCACAAACCATACTGCAGATGGCTTTGCAAACGAACCGCAGCTTCAGCATGACTAACAATTTCTCTCATCAACCTATTAAACGACGCATCCTTATGCTCACGCAATCACGTAAACTGAGATTCAGCTATCTGCGCAGGTTAATGATCCTGCCCATAGCCATCATGATATTTTCCTCACTTGCTTTTGTTATCACGGAAGAGAACATTGATAAACTTGTTTCTGCGCCGCTGGACATTCCCATTCAGCAAAAGAAGGATAGTATCAAACCACCGCCGCCACCTGCTCCTCCCAAGAATCCGAAAGCACCTTACAAACCCATAAAGGTAAACGGAAAAGAGGTATTCACTTTCGTGGAACAGCCGCCTTCTTTTGCCGGCGGGGATGTAGCACTAAATAAGTTCCTGGCCTCCAATATCAGGTATCCGCATGCTGCTACAGAGAATAATATCCAGGGGACCGTTTTCGTTTCTTTTATTGTAGATGATGCTGGTAATGTAATGGATGTAAAAACAGTTGGTGCGCCAAAAGGCGGCGGGCTGGAAGAAGAAGCTAAACGTGTGGTGGAAAAAATGCCGAAGTGGGTACCAGGCAAGCAGAATGGCCGGCTGGTAAGTGTACAGTTCAACCTGCCTATCCGCTTTACCTTGCAGGAGAGTGGCGGGCCTAAAAAGAAAATAGCGGATGACGGCGCTTACTTAATGGTAGAAGAAATGCCAACTTATCCGGGTGGTCAGAATGCTATGATGCAATACCTTTCTTCCAATGTACGCTATCCCAAATCCGCTGTAGACAAGAACCTGGCGGGTACGGTATATGTGAGGTTTGACATTGATACAGATGGTGCTATCAGCAATGTACAGTCAGTGAATAAAGCGATTGGTGGTGGCCTGGAAGAAGAAGCGATCAGGGTAGTGAAGAAAATGCCTAACTGGAATCCCGGCAGGGAAAAGGGCCAACCAGTGCGGGTAAGGTTTGTATTACCGGTTGCATTCAGATTAAGTGCTAAATAAAACGAAAAGGCCTCAGTAATTACTGAGGCCTTTTTTATTATGCATATTCAAAAGTTCCGAATTCACTCTTCACCGTTACTTTCTTAGCAGGACTATCTGTAACCCTTCCTACAATCTGTGCATCAATGTTGTAAGTCTGGCTGATGCGGATGATATCTTCTGCAATCTGCTCCGGCACGTACAACTCCATGCGGTGGCCCATATTAAACACCTGGTACATTTCCTTCCAGCTGGTGCCGGACTGTTCCTGGATCAGGGAGAATAAAGGGGGTATGGGGAATAAGTTATCCTTGATCACATGCAGGTTATTGATGAAGTGCAGCACTTTGGTTTGTGCGCCACCACTGCAATGTACCATGCCATTCACCTGGGAACGGTATTGTTCCAGGATCTGTTTGATCACAGGGGCATATGTACGGGTAGGTGATAATACCAGTTTTCCGGCAGTAACGTTACCCACTCCCGGCACATTGACCATATCAGTCAGTGCTTTTTTACCGCTGAACACCAATTCCTGAGGAATGGAAGGATCATAGCTTTCGGGGAATTTCTGTGCAACTGTTTTATTGAAAACATCGTGCCTTGCAGAAGTAAGGCCATTGCTGCCCATACCTCCATTGTATTCCCGTTCATAAGTGGCCTGGCCTGAAGAGGACAAACCTACTACCACATCGCCTGCTTTGATACGATCGTTAGAAATAACATCGGACCTTTTCATGCGGCAGGTAACGGTAGAATCCACAATAATGGTGCGTACCAGGTCTCCCACATCAGCAGTTTCCCCGCCGGTGGAGTAAATGCCCATGCCATAACTTCTCAATTCTTCCAGTATTTCTTCCGTACCATTGATGATGGCGGCAATCACTTCTCCGGGAACCAGGTTCTTATTCCGGCCTATGGTGGAAGACAGCAGGATGTTATCTGTAGCGCCTACACACAGCAGATCGTCTGTATTCATGATAATGGCATCCTGGGCAATACCCCGCCAAACACTGATATCGCCTGTTTCTTTCCAATAGGCGTAAGCGAGGGAAGATTTGGTGCCGGCCCCGTCTGCATGCATAATATTGCACCAGTCTGCATCTCCGCCCAGTATATCCGGGATGATCTTGCAAAAAGCCTGGGGGAATAATCCCTTATCTATATGCCGGATGGCGTTATGCACATCCTCTTTGCCGGCAGAAACGCCTCTTTGGGCGTAAAGGTTTTGATCCACGATGTTCCTATGTATTAACTGAATGAATTGCAAAAGTATTGGAATCCGTTCAAAACATTTAGATTTGCACCGGCGTTTTTGAAAATATGATCATCTAACGATGCAGGTTCACAGAGATTTACAACAATTGCCCGATTTCAGGAATGCCGTGATCACCATCGGTACTTTCGACGGAGTGCATACAGGCCATCAGTACATTTTGCAGCAATTGCAAGAGGCTGCGGAGGCCTGCCATGGAGAAACGGTGATCATTACCTTTGATCCTCACCCGCGGGAAGTACTGGCTCCCCAGAATAAAACGGTACACCTGCTGACCACGCTGGATGAAAAGATCCAGCTGCTGGAAAAATGGGGCATTCACCACCTGGTGGTGGTACCATTCACCAAAGCTTTCTCAGAACTCTCTGCCACTGCATATCTGGAAGACTTCCTCATCAGCACTTTCCGCCCACATACTATTATTATAGGATACGATCACCGTTTCGGGCACAACCGGGAAGGGGGATTGGAATTACTGGAGGCGGAACAGCAGAAATTCGGTTTCCAGTTGCTGGAGATCCCGCAACAAGTGGTACATGACCTCACGGTAAGTTCCACCAAGATCAGGAATAGCCTGCAGGAAGGAGCTATTCTGCTGGCCAATGAATTGCTGGGATACCCTTATTTCATTAACGGAAAAGTGGTACATGGAGATAAAATGGGCCGCCAGCTGGGTTTCCCCACGGCCAATATCGCTTTGCACGACAGCCGCAAATTGATTCCTGCCCAGGGAGTATATGCTGTGAAGGTTACAGTAGCCGGCAAAGAATGGAAAGGTGCGCTGAATATAGGTACCCGCCCTACTTTTAATGGTAGTGAGCTGAGGATAGAAGTTTACATCCTTGATTTTAATGAAGAGATCTATGGAGCAGAGATCCATGTTTCCTTCATAGAATTTATCCGTGCAGATAAAAAGTTTGATGCTGTGGATGCGCTGGTGGTGCAGATCACAGATGATGTGGTGAAGGCGCGTGAGATATTAAGGTCTTAACATCCTGTACGCCATTTCCTTCATCAACTCCCCATCTTCCGTTCCGCTATCATTGATACCAATACTGCGCAGGTTGTACTGATGCAATAACAGCAACGCTCTTTCCGTGCCATCAGGACCAAATTTCCTTGCCGCTGCCATATAATCTTTCACGAAGAAAGGATGCACGCCTATAGCGGATGCCATTTCCTTCTCCCCTCCTTTTACACCAAACAGTAAGCTGATCTTGGCGAAATAATTATACAATGCGGGGATCACCATTTGAATGGGCGCTGCTTTGGGATTGGCAGAGAAGTATTTAATGATGCGCATCACTTTCCCCATATCCTGCATACCCAGTGCATTCTGCAATTCAAATACATTGTATTCCTTGCTGATGCCTACATATTTCTCAATGTCCGCCTCATCTATCTTCTTGCCGGCAGGCAGGTTCACTTTTAATTTATCTATTTCATTGGCAATGCGGGACAGGTCATTACCGATATGGTCTGCCAGCAGCACACAGGCTTTTTCCGAAATACCCAGCCCCTGGCTTCTTACATAAGCTTCCGCCCAGGCAGGGATCTGGTTATCGTACATTTTTTTGGTAGACAACACCACTCCTTTATCCTTGATCAGCTTGGCCGTTTTACTGCGCCCATCTATTTTACCTTGTTTATGCGCCACTACAAAAATGGTGGAACCCAGAGGCTGCTCAATGTAAGCTTCCAGTTTCAACAGGTCTTTCATAGCCTGTGCTTCTTTGAGGATCACCACCTGGCGTTCAGCGAACATGGGATAACGGCGGCAGGCATTCACTACCGTGGCCCAGTCTGTATCCTTTCCATATAATACGGTGAGGTTAAAACCCTGTTCTGCTTCGCTGAGCAAATGATGTTCTGCATAGTCCACCACCTGGTCAATGAAGAAATCCTCCTCTCCTTCCAGCCAGTAAAGCGGCCGGAACTTATTACTCTTCCAATCTTTTATAATATCCTGGTAGTCCATTTTATATTTAAGCTACGATAGAAATTCCATCTTTTTCGATCAAAGGCAAACCTTTGAATTTCAATAACAATTGTGCTACAGTCAGCACATCTTTCTGGCAGTAATCTGCGATCCTTTTTACGTCTCCGGTTTCCCAGTATACTTTGCCCACCATACTGCCATCGATATCATCTTTTGGTGTGGGAATACCCATCACAGCCGCCAGGAGTTTGAGGGAAGTATAATTCCGGAACTCTCCAAAACGCCATAACTGCATGGTATCCAGCAAGGGTTGTTCCCAGGGTTTGAAGTTATACAATTGCAGGGAAACGGGTAAAGAAAGACCATTGATAAGTGCGCGGCGGCAAATATAGGGAATATCAAATTCGCGGATGTTATGCCCTGCAAATTGAAAACGGGGGTGGCGGGTAAAAAACTTATGTGTTAGTTCCAAAAATCCGGAGAGCAGCTCTTTTTCGTCATTTCCATAAAAAGATTTGATACGAAGTTGATAATGACCATTTTCTGTAAAGAAGAAACCAGCGGAGATACAAACGATCCTTCCGAATTCTGCCATTAAACCAGCTTTCTCACTGAAATTTTCAAAAGCGTTTTCAGATTCTGGCGCAGTTTTTGCGTTTTTCTCCAACCAGAGAGCCTGAAGCTCGTCTGGCAGGTGATCAAAGGATGCAGTGAGCGGAGTGGTTTCTATATCGAGGAGTAATAATTGATCGAGGGCAACGTTATTGAGCACGGCAAAAGTTTTAAAACGTGTAATTTAAACAAATTTTAACGTTTCGGATTTTTAGAAAATTTTACCCATATAAACAATCAAAAATAAAACATCACTATTATGGCGGAAAACACATTTACGACTGGTACGCCCAGTAATTCCGGACCTGAAAAACCAAAAAGCAACAAAAACGGAGTGATTTACGGCGTTCTCATTGCCGCCCTGGTGGGAACCTGGGGGTATATGTTCTACGACAAAAGTCAAACCAGTAAAGAACTGGTAACTAAAGAAAATCAATTAGATACACTCACTACATCCCGTAATGAACTGCAATCTGAATATGATGCGGCACAAGCCCGCCTGGATGATCTGATCTCTCAGAACAGCCGGATGGACAGCCTCGTGAAGACTAAAGACAAGGAAATTGCAGACATGAAGGGCCGGATCAAAGGTATCCTGAGCAATAAGAACGCAACTGCAGCTGAGCTGGCAGAAGCAAAACGCCTGATCGAACAATTGAAATCCACTACCGAAGGGTATGTACAAACAATTGAAAGACTGGAAGGAGAAAAACTGGTGATCACCGGCGAACGTGATTATGCCCGTAAAGAGCGTGATTCCGTAGTAGTGGTGAAAGACAGCCTGGGTAAGAAAGTAGACCTCGGTTCTGTACTGCACGCATCCAACATTCAGCTCTCCCCTATCAATGTTAAGCGTAATGGCAAAGAAGAAGTGACTTCCAAAGCTAAACGTGCTGATATGATGCGGGTGTCTTTTGACCTGGATAACCGTATTGCACAGGCAGGTGATAAAGAGATCTATGTAGCCATTACCGCTCCGGATGGTTCTCCGCTGGCTGTAGAAGCTTTAGGCAGTGGCCGCTTCACTTTGGAAGATGGTACTGAAAAGCTTTACACCGTGAAGAAAACTGTTGCTTACAGCACGGGTACCAATCAACCGGTTAGCATGGACTGGAAACAAAACTCTGATTTTAAAGCCGGAGATTATACAGTGGAAATCTACCACGATGGCTTCAAGATCGGGGCTGGAAAAGTTCACCTGAAAAAAGGTGGCTTATTTAACTAGGAAACTTTAGATAGATATATCCAACATTCATCTGAGAAAGGTGCGGCTGTAGTCGCACCTTTTCTTTTTGCCCGGGGCGGCCATTTGGCACCTATGTGGTTGTTAAAGATTGGTTATTGAATAAAAAATATATATAATAATATAATAAATTTAACTTTCTTTGCGGAACATTTATACAGCGTTTTCCCGGGGGTGCATGTTCAAAATATGCTGAAACCAAGTTGCTTGTGAACCTGAATTGCAGGTTAGCCTTTTGAAACCAGACTAAATTATGGAGCTATTCGATAATATTTATGACATGGCAAATACGAATAAGGTAGTTTATGTGATCGACGACGATGAGATTTTCCACTTTATTGTAAAGAAGATGTTCGGTTTACAGGGTTGGGATGTGGCTGTGAATTCTTTTTTGTCTGCCGAGGATGCCATTGAGAACCTGAATTCATTTGCAGCCAAGAACCTGCCCTGCCTGATCATCCTTGATATGAATATGCAAAGAATGAACGGGTGGGATTTCATTGAGGCTTTCCGGGAGTTAAAAACACGCCTCCGGCAGCATGTACCTATTATTATGTGTTCTTCTTCCATGAACATCCAGGATATGGAAAAAGTGAAGAAAACACCTGAGCTGATGGCTTATATCACTAAGCCACTGGACAAATCAAAGATGAAAGTAATTGAAGAATATCTCTGAACAGAGAGCTAATACCCAAAAAAGTAACCCAATAAAAAAAGAGCGGAAGTAAACCTCCGCTCTTTTGCATTTTATATTATTTCTCATTTCTATTTACGCTGTTACTGCTTCTCCGTACATCTCAGCACGCAGGGCTTTGATGCGTTCATCCGCCAGGTATTCATCAAAGGTGGTCAGGCGGTCGATAATACCAGCCGGTGTGATCTCAATAATACGGGTGGCCACGGACTGCATGAAAGTATGGTCATGGGTGGTGAAGAGCACAATACCCTTGAAGTCTTTCATGCTTTCGTTGAAGGACTGGATAGATTCCAGGTCCAGGTGGTTCGTAGGTTCGTCCAGGATCACCACGTTAGGGTCCTGCAGCATCATACGGGAAACCATGCAACGCACTTTCTCCCCTCCGCTCAATACGGAAGTTTTCTTCATCACCTCATCGCCACTGAAGAGCATTTTACCCAGGAAACCGCGCAGGAATGGTTCATCCACATCTGTTGTAATGTGTGGTGGAACGAATTGGCGCAGCCAGTCCATCAGGTTATAATCACCTGTAAAGAACTTGGCGTTATCATCAGGCAGGTATGCTTTGGTAACGGTAGTACCCCATTCCAGCTTACCACTGTCTGCCTGCTGCTCTCCGTTGATGATATCAAAGAAAGTAGTGAGGGCCAGGTGGTCTTTAGACAGGAAGGCAATCTTATCCCCTTTATTTACAGAGAAGCTTACATCGCTGAAGATCTTACGGCCATCGATGGTTTTCTCCAGTTTCTCTACATTCAGGATCTGGTTACCCACTTCCCGCTGTTGCTTGAAGATGATACCCGGATATTTACGGCTGGATGGTTCGATATCTTCTATCACCAGTTTTTCCAAAGCTTTCTTACGGGAAGTAGCCTGTTTGGATTTAGAGGCGTTAGCACTGAACCGGGCGATAAAGTCCAGGAGGTCTTTCCGCTTCTCTTCCATCTTCTTGTTCTTATCATTCACCTGACGGGCAATCAACTGGCTGGATTCGTACCAGAAAGTATAGTTACCGGTGAAGATCTTGATCTTAGCACGGTCAACGTCTGCCACATGAGTACAAACCGCATCGAGGAAGTGCCGGTCGTGGCTCACAACAATCACAATGTTCTCATAATCAGCGAGGAAGTTCTCCAACCAGCCGATCGTTTCAACGTCCAGGTGGTTGGTAGGCTCATCCAGCAGCAGAATGTCCGGATTACCGAACAGGGCCTGCGCCAGCAACACCCTAACTTTCAGGGCCCCACTCAGTTCCTTCATGAGAATACCGTGCATATCTTCTTTCACACCCAGGTCACCCAACAGCACGCCGGCATCACTTTCTGCGGTATAACCGCCCATTTCGCCATATTCTGCTTCCAGTTCCCCTGCACGCATGCCATCTTCTTCGGTAAAGTCCTCCTTAGCGTAAATGGTATCACGCTCGTGGGCAATTTCCCAAAGCTTTTTATTTCCCATAAGCACCGCATTCAATACGGTAACTTCATCAAACTCATAGTGGTTCTGCTTGAGCACGGACATACGTTCACCCGGCGTAATCTCTACGGTACCTTTATTAGGCTCTATCTCTCCGGAAAGTATCTTGAGGAAAGTAGATTTCCCCGCTCCGTTGGCGCCGATAACACCATAACAGTTCCCCTTCGTAAAGTTGAGGTTCACTTCATCGAACAATACCCTTTTACCGAAAGAGAGCGTGACGTTTTTTACACTGATCATTGTGCTGACTGATTGAAATTTTGAAGCCGCAAAGTTACGAAATATCGGGGATATCTTTTTAGAATCCTGAAGGGCTGTTCGCATGTGTTTTTTTACTAATAACTACCTATTGGCATCCTGCCCCATCCTGCCCGGGTAACGGTTAAGTTTCTACCGTACGTCTTTCTTAAATAAGCCATCAATTCCATGAACCAAGAAAGACTACAATACCTCTTAGACCGTTACCGCAGTGAACAATGTGATGAGGAGGAACTGGCCGAACTCAATGAATGGTACCATTCCCTGAAATACAGCCCCGCAGATTTTCATCAATGGCTGGCAGAAGCCAGTGGAGAGAAAGTACTGGCGGAACAGCTGTATAGTAATTTCAGCAGCAGAACAGCTCCCCGGAAAAAGAGACTTATCTGGCAAATAACCGCTGCTGCAATTATTGTGATCCTGGCAGGTTCGGCACTGCTTTATAAAACTAAAGTTGATCAGTCAACAGGGCTTGCTGTTCAATCGGCTATAAAACCGGGGACCAATAAAGCTATCCTCACTTTAGCCGATGGCTCACAGATCACACTGGATGATGCAACAGATGGCAAAATTGCCAGCCAGCGGGGCATTAATGTAACCAAGTCTGCCAACGGACAGCTGACCTATGATTTTTCAGGTGATCAGCAGGGAAACGAAACAGTATTTAATACCCTGTATACGCCCAAAGGCGGTCAATATGCCGTGATATTACCGGATGGTACAAAAGCCTGGCTGAACTCAGATTCCAGGCTTAAGTTCCCTGTAGTGTTTTCCGGAAAGGAAAGAAAGATCTCGCTGACAGGGGAAGCTTATTTTGAAGTACGGCATTTGAAAGACATCCCTTTTATCATCACCACCGGTAACCAGACCATAGAAGTATTGGGTACTCATTTCAATGTGAATGGTTATGAAGATGAACAGGCGATCCATACCACCTTACTGGAAGGCAGCGTAAAAGTGCGCAACATCCTTACACAACAGGAACAATTACTGGTGCCCGGCCAGCAATCCAGCTTTAGCAGGAGCAAAGGAGATATAGCAATAAGAAAAGCCAATACAGAGGAAGTGATGGCCTGGAAGAACGGGTACTTCCTGTTCGATGATCAGGACCTGCCCAGTATTTTAAGGGCTATCAGCCGGTGGTACGATGTAGAAATAGAATATCAGTACACCGGTAAATATGAAAAATTCGGCGGCACCTTTTCCCGCTCATCTGACCTCCAGGACATCCTGAATAACCTGCAGGAACTTGGGGCCGTACATTTCAACATCGCTGACAGAAAGATCATCGTAACTAAATAGCCACGTTTGAAATTGAATAACACTAACTATAAAAAGGAGGTACCTAATCAGGAGAAGTACAGTAACAACCAAAATTACCAAAACCAGGGACGTTGGAGCGCCCCTGGTTCTATTAGCGATTGCTAACAAGGGTAATAAATAATTTATGGACTAAATTATCTATTAACATTAATCACATTCAAATGTACAAAAAATTCACTGAATTGTTTTTCAGGTGGGATTCCTATGTGTTTCCCAGATTATTGCTAACCATGAAACTGATCTTCATTTTCCTAACTGCCACGTTTTTGCAGGCCAGGGCCGAAAGCTTTGCGCAGAAAGTAACTGTTACGGTTAAAGATGCGCCCATAACGGAAGTGATCGCCAAACTCCGTAAGCAGACCCGTCTCGATTTTCTATATAACAACGCCACCATTAAACATGCCAAACCGATCACGATCGAGGCAAAGGATATGGACATCCTTCATTTCCTGGACAGTTGTTTCAGGGATCAGCCATTTGAATACAAAGTAAAGAACAAGACCATCCTGATCGTTACGAAGTTTGCTGCGCCGCTACCAGTACCTGCTACTGCCAGTGTGCAGTTTCAGAAACTCACAGGTGTTGTGAAAGATACGATCACGGGAGAGGCCTTGATAGGTGTATCTGTTGGCGTGGAAGGAACCAGCCTTGGTGCCAATACAGATGAAAACGGCGCATTCACCCTGAACCTCCCGGGAACCTCTGCTGTGCTGATCGTATCGTATATCGGATATGAAACGAAAAGGATCCCCATCAATGGGCAGACCACTATCAATATCCTGCTGAAGAAAGGAAATAACAAACTGGATGAAGTGATTGTGGTAGGTTATGGTACCCGTACAAAAGGAGCCGTAACCGGCGCTATTTCAACTGTAAAATCTGAAGTGTTTGAAAACCGTCCTTTGAATAACAGCTTCGATGCCTTACAGGGAACCATTCCCGGTGTTACGATCACAAGAGCAAGCGGGCAACCCGGCAACCAGGGCTACACATTGCAAACGCGCGGTTATTCTTCCATCAATGGTAATGTACCGCTGGTAATGATAGATGGAATTCCGGGAGATCTGAGTGTGATCAATCCAAATGACATTGCTGAGATCACTGTACTGAAGGATGCAGCAGCTTCCATTTATGGAGCCAGAGCTGCAGACGGGGTTATTCTTGTAACCACTAAAAAAGGAAAGAAAGGACCACCTGAAATATTGTACACACTCAACTTCGGGATAAAGACACCTACTTACCTTCGCAAGATCACCAACACTTTGCAGTTCGCGGAAATGATGGATGAAGGATTACGCACAGTAGGCCAGGCAGGTTTTAATCAAACTGTGTTTGATAAGATCAAAGCCGGTGCCCCACCAGACCTTACCGGAGGATGGAACTATGGCGTAACAAACTATCCCGGGTTCTACGGTTATACTGACTGGAATAAAGAGATCTACAAGAATGGTACACAACACATTCACAACATCTCTGTATCCGGCGGTGGTGAAAATAACAGCTACCTGTTATCCCTTGGTTATAACCGGGATAATGGTAATCTGCGTTACGGCGTAAATAACCTGGACCGTTATAACATGCGCCTCAACTATGATTTCAGGTTATTGAAAAATGTAACGGTAGAAACAAGGACAAGTTTTGAAAACCAGGTGACCCGCGAACCGAGCAATCTCGGTAATGCATTAACCAATGTACCACGCCAGTTCCCCTATCAGCCGGTATTCAATCCCAAAGGCCAGTTCTATGGCTACCAGGGATATGAAAACCCTGCGCAGACATTAACAGAAACCGGTAAACGGGATATCAATTACTCCAGGTTCACCACTAACCTGAAGATCGATTACCAAATCATAGAAGGGCTCAAACTTACCGGTCAGGCATCTGTGAAAATGGATTACTACAATGACAATGCAAACTACCGCACCTTCACCCGCTGGAATTATGCCGGCGATGTACAGGATGTAAGACAGAATCCTAACTCTGCTTATTTCAGCAATCGAAAAACACTGAATAAATTATACCAATTCTATTTTGATTACAATAAAACTTTTGCAAGGCATCATGGAATTAACCTCACCGGCGGAACTTCCCTTGAACAGAATAATGCCAACGGCCAAACTACCTGGGGTTACAACTTCCTGAGTAACGACATCTTTACACTGAACCTGGCAGACCGTACTAAAACAGCCTATGCTAATTTCACAGGCAGTCTCACCAATTCAGCACTGGCCTCTTACTTCGGACGCTTAAGTTATTCCTATAAAGAAAAGATCATTTTAGACGTTACAGCACGGGCAGATGGCAGTTCCAAATTTGCACCGGATAAAAGATGGAGTGCTGTGTTCCCTTCTGTGGCACTGGCATATAACCTCACTAATGAACGTTTCATTGAATCCCTGCAAATGTTCGATCTGCTGAAAGTAAGAGCAACATGGGGTAAAATGGGTAACCAGGAAATAGGTTCATTGGGTTTGTATGATTACATCCCGCTGGTATCCATTGGTGGCAACTATCCAATTGGTTCACCTAATGCTGGTCTTACCGGAGCTTCTTCCAGCCCTGCTTCCGCAGACAGAACATGGGAGACTATCGAGAACAGGAACATCGGTGTAGATGTATCACTCTTACAATCCCGCCTCTCCTTCACTTTTGATTATTTTACCAAGGTAAATGATGATATGCTGGTGGGCATTGCGGTGCCTGCTACCTATGGTGGTACTGCTCCTTCTTCCAACCAGGGCCGGCTTATTACCAAAGGTTTTGAAACATCACTGACATGGAAGGATAAGATCAACGATTTCCGTTATAGCATTAACCTGCAACTGAGCGATAGCAAAAACAAATTAGTAGAGTTGAAGAACAGTGACAACTACCAGGAAGGATTGAACTTCGTAAGGCAGGGTTATTCTATCTATTCTTATTTCGGATATGAATATGCAGGCATCATCCGCACACAGGCAGAACTGGATAAATACAAAACCCTTCAGGGGGTCCCCTCCAGGATCGCAATTGGTGATGTGATGTACAAAGACCTGGATGGTGATGGTAAGCTCACTGCATTTGGTGATAAAACAAAAGGACTGGCAGGTGATATGAAATACCTAGGTAACTTATTGCCCCGTTATACTTTCTCTTCTAACATCAATGTTGGCTGGAAACAGTTTGACCTGACTGTTTTCCTGCAGGGAGTTGGTAAACGCAACATTCAATACAGCGGTGCTATCAGTACACCCAACACCTTCTTCTGGCCTTCACTGGCATACTACTATGGTAAAACATGGAGTCCTGAAAGACCTGATGCACAGTATCCCCGTTACATTCCGGGAAACATGGGGTATGATGACCTGAAGAATTACAATTACCGTACCTCTTCTCTTGTGATGCAGAATGTTGCTTACCTGCGTTTCAAGGTGATCACACTGGGATACGATCTGCCTCAAACAGTTACTTCCAGAATCAGGATGAAGAGCGCAAGGGTATATTTCAGCGGGCAGGACCTGTTCACCATATCCAAAGGAACGCTGGGGAATAACTTCGATCCGGAAGATGGTTTCCGGAATGAGGGAACTTATCCTTTCAGCAAAATATACGCAGTAGGTCTGAATGTTAAATTTTAATCCACGCACACATGAAATCAAAATATCTCATCATACTATTCTTAATACTGGGTTGCAATAAAGAATTGGACCTGGTTTCGCAGGACACCATCACAGACGGCATCTTCTGGAAAACACCCAATGACTTTAAGCTGGGTGCCAACAATCTGTACAACGGTCTGGACAGGTTCGGATTTGAGGATACAGAATCCGATATTGCTTTCAATGATCCCAACTCCGTGAGCAACGGTAACTATCAGCCAACTGAAAACAACGGTCAGTGGACGGGCAGCTATAATAACATCCGCGCAGCTAATAATGTGATCGAAAAAGGTGCAGCCACAACAGATCCATTGATCAAACGATATGTAGCAGAAGCACGGTTCTTCAGGGCCTGGTATTATTACAAACTGCTGCGCGTGTTCGGTGGTGTACCTCTTATCACCAAAGTTTTGAACACCGGCGATAAGGAACTTTTCACAGCAAGGTCTACCCGTACGGAAACAGTAGACTTCATTTTGAAAGACCTGGCGGATGCGGGACCTGATCTTCAACTGAGAAGTGAACTGGCAGCTGGTGACATTGGCCGTATCACCCGTGGTACTGCAGCAGCGCTTGCTGCAAGGGTGGCATTATTTGAAGGTACCTGGCAGAAGTTCCATGGAGAAGCCAATGCCAATAAATACCTTGATGCTGCCATTGCCGCCTCCACTGCTGTGATGAACAGCACGCAATATGGATTATACACAGGCAGCGGTGCACAAAGCTATCGTTACCTGTTTATTGAAGCTGGTGATGATTCTCCTGAATCTATCCTGGACCGCCGTTATGCCAGGAATATCCTGGGGCAGGATATTCCTTATGGATATGATCAGTCTGGTTACAACCCAACCCGCAAACTGGCAGACATGTACCTGGATACTACCGGCCTTCCCATTACTAACCCCGCTACTGTGTTCAAAGGCTATGCAACCTTCTCTTCCGAATTCGATGACAGGGACCCGCGTATGACCATGACCATGATCATCCCCGGCACTTTAACTAACCGTGTATTCAATCCTATTGTAAAAGTGGCCAACTGGCCGGATAAACCACAGCGTAATTTCAATACGGGGTACATCCTTTACAAATACATGTCTGAAGACGCTACTGCCAATAACTCCGGCCGTAACGGAGATGCGAGCCTCTTTGAATTTGACCGGCACCTGATCCGTTATGCAGAGATCCTGCTTACTTATGCAGAGGCGATGTATGAAAAGAATGCGGCTATTTCAGATGATGATCTGGACAAGTCCATCAACATCATCCGCAACAGGGTAAACATGCCCCGGCTCACCAATGCATTTGTAAGCGGCAACGGTTTGAATATGCGGGAAGAGATCAGGCGGGAAAGAACTATTGAACTGGCGCTGGAAGGTTTCCGGTATGATGATCTGCGCCGTTGGAAAACAGCGGAAACAGAATTACCGCAAGATGTAAAAGGCATCAGGATCAAAGGAACAGACTGGCAAACGAGAGCGCCTTACAGTGACCCCGTGTATCAGAACAGAACAGATGCCAATGGTTTCCTGATCTCAGAGTCCAATAGAAAATTCGATCCACTTAAACATTACTGGCAGCCACTGCCTACAAAAGAAGTAGCATTTTATCAGGCCAGCGGTTATTCGCTGCCACAAAACCCACAATGGTAATATGAGGAAAATCTGGATTTGCCTGATCATGTTTCTCCCGCTTATAGGGAAAGCCGATGGCCCAAAGATCGTGAACATCGTTAATTTCATCCGCCTGCTGGAACCACGTGATGCAAAGATCACGCAGGATGTACTATATCAAACGGTGGTAAAACAGGTGGAGATTATGCAGCAGTATAAACTTGGTGGTTCATTCCTGTTGCAGTACGATGCGCTGATGGACCAGCGGTACCAAAGTTTATTAAAAAAACTGCCACGCGGTGAATATGAAATAGGCGCCTGGTGGGAACTTCCGCAACCTTTAATTGAAAAGGCCGGTTTGAAATGGCGGGGCCGTTATCCCTGGGACTGGCATGCGGATGTTGGTTTTTCAACAGGCTATACACCTGAGGAACGCGAAAAGATCGTGGATGTGTACATGGCTGATTTCAAAGCGATATTTGGATACTATCCCCGTTCTGTAGCTTCCTGGTTCATTGATGCGCATACATTGAATTACATGTATGATAAATACGGCATCGTGGCATCTGCCAACTGCAAGGACCAATATGGAACTGATGGTTATACTTTATGGGGCGGTTACTGGAACCAGGCTTACTATCCCAGCAGGCTCAATTCCTACATGCCTGCACAACATGCAGCACAGCAGTTACCCGTACCTGTATTCAGGATGCTGGGCAGCGATCCCGTGCGGCAGTATGATGCCAACCTGGGTTCAAAAAGGCAGGGCGTGATCTCACTGGAGCCGGTTTATCCAAAAGCAGGAGGAGATTCCACCTGGGTATACTGGTTCATGAGGGAGTTAGTGGAAGGCGCGTCTCTTGCCTTCAATTATACACAGGCAGGACAGGAAAATTCATTCACATGGGAAGCCATGGAAAAAGGATTCCTTATACAAATGCCATTGATCGCACGTTTACGGAATGAAGGAAAGATCAAAGTGGAAACACTGGAGGCCTCCGGTACCTGGTTTAAAAAGCAATTCAAGGTAACACCTGCCACTGCATTTACGGTGAATAACGATCTGCCTGGCAGCGATAAAAAAACGGTGTGGTACAACAGCCGTTTCTACAGGCTGAACCTCCTTTGGGAAAACGGGCAATTACGCATCAGGGATATACATCTCTTCGATGAAAAATTCCCGTCTGTTTATACCACGCAGAAAGCCACTTCCAATGAGTGCACCTTTTTCACGCTCCCTTTTGTGGATGGTTATCTATGGAGTAAAAGCGATCTTTTTGCAGGTATACGGTTTAAGGCGCTGGTGAATGGAAAAGAAGAGATCATTCAGGGTGGTGATCCTGTTGTCACTTCAGCAGGTGCAGATAAGCTGCGTGTGTCCTGGCCTTTGCAGAGCATTCCCGGAAAACTGGAGATGGTGATCAGTGAAAAAACGATGAAGATACAGCTGAAAGGAAAAGTGAGCTGGTTCCTCGAAATGACGACAGCAGGTAATATGGCACTGCCGTACAAAAACATTAAACCAGACCGTATTGAATGTGAGTCAGAAGGCATGCCATATGTGGTGAAAGCGGTGAGTGGGAATTTTTCTACATTAGAAGGAACTGCTTTCAGAATATCTCCCCGGTCCAATGTACTAACCTTAGACCTTTCAAACGGTAATTAAATTAAAAGTCCCGGCGATACTACCGGGACTTTTTAATTAAGATGTGTATGCAGCATAACGAGCAGTAACATCATGCTCTTATCGTAGTAGAGCAGGTTACCTCTTAGTATCCGCAGTGCTTTGCGCATATGCTGCTCTACCGTATTTTCAGAGATCCCCAGTTGCAGCGCTATCTCTTTATTAGATAAATGTTTCTGACGGCTTAGTTTGAATACCTTTCCGCATTGCGGCGGCAGCCTTTCAATTTCAAATTCCAGCTTTTTCTCCAGGTCTCTCGTTTCTATCTGAAAATAAGGAGAGTTATCCCTTTCATCAACAAAACTGGTATTCACATGATGAAGATATTTTCTTTGCAGTACATCTCTGCGATAGGCATCGAGGATCTTATTCTTGAGGGTAACATATAAGTAAGCGAACAAGGAAGAAATACTATCCGCGGCTTCCTTATTCCTGAACAGTGTAATGAAAACTTCCTGCACAATATCCTCAGCAATATCGCGCTCCCCTACCTTCTGATAAGCAATGGACAATAACTGAACTGCGTATCTTTTATAGATCGCCTCAAATGCCAGTTCTTCCCCCTTTTGCCATAAAAGGATCAGTTCTATATCGCTAAGTTCCATTTATGAAATAGATAAAAAGTGAATCCGGATGATGCCTAAACAAATATAAAGAACATTCAGTTAATGGTCAAAGGAACGCTTAATACCGCGGAGCCATATTGAACAATTTTTCATTATGAACTGTTTAATCAAAAATGTTCTTATGATCCGTGAACTTGCTAAATACTGGTGGCTGGTGGTCCTGCGGGGTGTACTGGCTATACTTTTTGCCGTCATGGCTTTTGTCTGGCCATCTATTACCCTTTCCATTCTCGTGGTGTTCCTGGGCGCATATTTTTTAGTGGATGGGATCTTCTCCCTCGCTCATGGATTCAGGATCCGGAAAACGGATACACATTGGTGGGTTTTGGTGCTGGAAGGCCTGCTGGGTATAGTAGCCGGCATTGTTTGTTTATCTATGCCTGGTATTACCGTTGTTTTTATGGTTGGGCTGATAGCACTCTGGTCTGTAGTGACCGGCATCCTTGAAATTATACTGGCCGTACGCCTGCGAAAAGAAATTCAGAATGAATGGATGCTCGTGGTAGCAGGGGTTTTCTCTATCATCTTTGGGGTGTTACTCTTTATGCAACCGCTGGCCGGTGTAGTTGTTATTTCCTGGTGGCTGGGCATCTACGCATTGTTCTTTGGGATCTTTATGATCACGGTTGGTGCGCGGTTAAAGAAATTTGCGTAGGAATGATGCACATCCCTACGCAAACTCAGATCTATTTGTCGATTCCCTCCAGGTGCAGCAGGAAGGCGTATTGTAATGCAACGTCCTTAATGGCTTTAAACCTTCCGGAAGCACCGCCGTGGCCGGCTTCCATATTGGTTTCCATCAGTAACAGGTTATTATCTGTTTTCAGTTCACGCAACTTGGCTACCCATTTCGCAGGTTCAAAATATTGCACCTGGGAATCATGCAGACCAGTTGTTACCAGCATATTAGGATATGCTTTCTTCTCCACGTTATCATAAGGAGAATAAGATTTCATGTAATCATAAGAAGCTTTGTTCTTTGGATTACCCCATTCATCAAATTCACCGGTTGTTAAAGGAATGCTTTCATCCAGCATAGTGGTCACCACATCTACGAAAGGTACTGCAGCTACGATACCATGCCAGAGATCAGGACGCATATTTACCACAGCACCCATCAGTAATCCGCCTGCGCTTCCGCCCATTGCATAGAGATGTTCTTTGCTGGTGAACTTCTGTGCGATCAGGTATTCTGCACAATCAATGAAGTCCGTAAAAGTGTTCTTCTTTTTAAACATCTTTCCATCTTCATACCAATACCTTCCCATTTCCTGTCCGCCTCTGATGTGCGCAATCGCATAACAGAATCCGCGGTCCAGCAGGCTGATGCGGTTGGAAGAAAATGTTGGTTCAATAGAGTTGCCGTAAGAGCCGTAACCATATAGCAGCAAGGGTTTCTGGCCGTTCTTCTCAAACCCTTTTTTATACACCAGGGAGATGGGTACCATTGTACCATCTGTGGCTTTCGCCATCAGTCTTTCCGTTACGTAATTCTTCGGATCATATCCACCGATCACTTCCTGTTGTTTCTTCAGCTCTTTTTCTTTTGTATCCATGTTGTAATCAAAAGTAGAGCTGGGCGTAGTGAGGGAAGTGTATCCGTAACGCAGTATTTTAGAATCCATTTCAGGATTGGTACCACTGTAGGCTACATATGCCGGTTCGCCAAAATCAAGATAGTGTTCCTGTTTGGTGGTAGTGTTGATGATCCGCAGCTGGGATAATCCATTCCTGCGTTCGCTCAGTACCATATGATCTGTAAAGAGGTCCAGCCCCTGCAGTAATACATCGCTGCGGTGAGGGATCACTTCTTTCCAGTTTTCTTTAGAAGTCTTATCCAGCGGGGATTCCATCAAACGGAAATTCTTTGCTTCCCAGTTGGTAACGATAAAGAATTTATCACCCCTGTGATCAATGTCGTACAACATATCTTTTTCACGGGGATGAAATACATTGAATGCTCCCCCGGGTTTATCCGCATCCAGGATACGGTATTCGGAAGAAAGCGTACTGCCACTGCCGATCACGATGTACTTCTTTGATTTGGTCTTATACACGTAGGTATTGTACGTTTCATCCTTTTCAAAGTATACTTCCATATCAGCAGCAGCTGCTGTTCCTAACAGGTGTTTTACAATCCTTTCAGAACGAAGCGTGGTGGGGTTCTTACGGGTATAGAACAATGTTTTGTTATCGTTCGCCCAGGTGGAACCACCGGTTGTTTCGGAGATCACGTCTTTCAGTAATTCGCCTGTTTCCAGGTTCTTTACATACAGGGTGTATTTTCTGCGGCTGACTGTATCCACGCCATAAGCGAGCAGCTTGTTATCAGGACTCACATTCAGCCCTGCCACGTTGAAGAATTCATGGCCTTTTGCCATATCATTCACATTCAGCATTACTTCTTCAGGAGCGCTGCCGCTGCCTTTTTTGCGGCAGTGAATCGGATAATCCTGTCCTTCTTCAAAGCGGGTGTAATACAGGTAACCGTTTTCGAAATAGGGCACGCTTTCATCTTTTTCTTTGATGCGGCCTTTCATTTCTTCATACAGTTTTTCCCTGAATCCTTTTACGGGAGACAGCATCGTGTCCAGGTACTTATTCTCTGCTGTAAGATATGCGATCACTTTTGGGTTCTCGCGTTCATTCAGCCAGTAATAATAATCGATACGGGTATCTCCGTTGGCCGTTAATTCTTTTTTGATCTTTTCAACTGTCGGCGGCGTCACATTCATTTGCTCAATCTTTTTTTCTGTAGTGTTGCAAGCCATCATAGTGGTAATGGCAAGTAGTGGGAAAACATAATGCTTCATAATGATACAGGTTTAGGATCACTGAATTTAACGATAAATCAGATAATTCGCATATTCTCCGGGTCCCAGTTGATCACCTTCTTCTTAAAGTAGCTTTCGTTAACTGCCAAAGCCGGGCCGGCAGCGCGTAAACCAAAGGTGGCATCTTCTACAACGGGTTTACCGTTGCGGATGGACTCAAAGAAGTTCACGAAATGGTCGTAACGGTCGTCATAACCCGCAGGGGCCTTATAAACAGACTCTTCCGGCTTGTGTTCAGCCTGGTCTGCTGCGCTGTATTTGGCATTGTATTGTTTCGCAAATTCCTCCTGCTGGGCCTTTGTGAAAGTATTATAGGTATCCCAGCCACCATAACCCGGAGCCTTGGGTACTTTATGCTGTTTGAGCTTAAAATCGTTCCATCCCATTTCCAGAACACCTTCCGTTCCTATCAGGCGGGTATATTCCCCTCCCCCGCTGCCATCGGCAAAATTCACCCGCAACGTCATCTGGAAGGCCGGATGTTCTTTAGTAGCGGGGTAATCAAATACCGCTACCATCACATCCGGTACATCCCTGCCATCTTTCCACTGTACCAGGTTGCCGCTGGCAAAAATGCGTTCAGGGCCTTTGGAGCCTGTTATGAAATGCAAACCTGTGATGAGGTGTACAAAGAGGTCTCCCGGAACCCCGGTGCCATAGGCCTTGTAATTCCGCCAGCGGAAAAAGCGTACGGGATCAAAAGGCAGCTTGGCTGTATCTTTCAGGAAGGTGTCAAAATCAATTGTTTTGGGAGAGGCATCCGGTGGAATGGAATACTGCCATGCGCCTAATGCGCTATGCCTGTCCATTTTAGCCTCCACCATGTTCAGTTGCCCGATATCCCCTGCCAGGTAACGTTTCCGGGCTTCTGCCAGGGCTATGCTGCTTACCCGCTGGCTGCCTACCTGGAGTACCATTTTGGTGCGTTTTTGTGTGGCAATCACTTTATGGCCTTCCTCTATCTGTTGCACCATGGGTTTTTCGCAGTATACTGCTTTGCCTTTTTCCATGGCGGCAATAGCCTGGGTATCATGCCAATGGTCTGGTGTGGCAATGATCACGGCATCCACATCTTTCCGTTCCAGGATCTCCCTGTAATCACGGGTGGTGAAAATATGGTTACCATACACGGTTTTAGCTTTTTCCAGGTGGCCATCATACAGATCGGCCACGGCTACCAATTCCACACCCGGTACTTTCAGGGCTGTGCTCACATCCCCAAAGCCCATGATGCCCATACCAATACCTGCTATGCGGATCTTATCATTCGGGCTGATATTGTGTTTAGCGGGCTGAATGATATATTGCTTTGCAGGGTCAGCGGCCAGGCCACTGAGGGAACCTGCTCCTATTAATGCTGCTGTGCTGCCTAGTTGCTTGATAAACTTACGGCGGGAATTATCTGACATAATCTGTTCAAGTTATTGGGTCCAGTACCAAGATAATAAATAATGATATTAAATTAACAATATGCCCGGAGCAAGGAGAAGACAACCTGAACACAAGGAGAAGACAAGGAGAAGCCTATGTGAAGAAGGGGTAAGAAAGTATCAGAACTATGGGAAGATGTACTTAAAGGTAAGAAAAAAACCGTCCCAGTTAATTTGAGACGGTTCCTTTTTTTGCTTAACCATATTGAATTTGTGATACAAATTATTTTTCTGAGCTCAAACCGGCTCCAATGAATTCACGGTTCAGGCGGGCAATGTTCGTGAGCGAAATACCTTTAGGGCATTCTGCTTCACAGGCGCCGGTGTTTGTACAACTACCGAAACCTTCTTTATCCATCTGGGCTACCATGTCCATAGCACGTTGTTTACGTTCAGGATGCCCTTGTGGTAATAAAGCCAGTTGAGATACTTTAGCGGAAGTGAACAGCATGGCAGAAGAGTTCTTACAAGCTGCGACGCAAGCACCGCAACCGATACAGGCTGCTGCTGCAAATGCATTGTCCGCATCAAATTTATCAATGGGAATAGCGTTGGCATCTACGGCGTTACCTGTGTTTACAGAGATGTAACCACCTGCCTGGATGATGCGGTCAAATGCTGAACGGTCTACCGTCAGGTCTTTGATCACAGGGAAAGCAGCTGCACGCCAGGGTTCTACAACAATGGTATCGCCATCGTTGTATGCACGCATGTGCAGCTGACAGGTAGTTGTTTCATTCCAGGGACCGTGTGCACGGCCATTAATATACATAGAGCATGCGCCACAGATACCTTCACGGCAATCGTGGTCAAATGCAACCGGGTCCTTTCCTTCGTTGATCAAACGCTCATTCAGCACATCAAACACTTCCAGGAAAGACATGTCTTTGGAAACGTCCGGAACCTCGTAGGATTCGAACTTCCCTTTCGCCTGGGTGTTTTGCTGACGCCAAATCTTTAATGTGAGCTTCATAATGAAATGATTTATGTTTTCCTTATCAAACCTTATTTGTAATTACGCTGGGTTGGTTTCACGATCTCAAACTCCAGGGCTTCTTTATGCAATTCAAAGCTGCTCGGGCCTTTATACTCCCATGCAGCTACGAACTGGAAGTTCTTATCGTCCCTTAAAGCTTCTCCGCCGTCTTCCTGTGATTCTTCACGGAAGTGACCACCGCAGGACTCCCTTCTTTGCAGGGCATCCATGCACATCAGCTCACCCAGTTCAATGAAATCTGCCACACGGCCAGCTTTTTCCAACTCAGGGTTGAATTCATTCTGACTGCCGGGAATCCTTACGTTCCTCCAGAATTCCGCTTTCAGCGCCTGTATTTCTTTGATAGCTTCTTTCAGTCCTTCTTCATTCCTGGCCATACCGCATTTATCCCACATGATCTTGCCCAGGGCTTTGTGGAAATGGTCTACGGAATGTTCTCCTTTGATATTCATCAGGGTATTCAGCTGATCCTGTACGGCTTTCTCTGTTTCAACGAAAGCAGGGTGATCCAGCGGAATAGGTTTGGTATGAATTTCATCAGCCAGGTAGTTACCAATAGTATAAGGAATTACGAAGTAACCATCTGCGAGCCCCTGCATCAGTGCAGAAGCACCAAGGCGGTTAGCACCGTGGTCTGAGAAGTTAGCTTCTCCCAGTGCATACAAACCAGGTACAGTGGTCATCAGTTCATAATCCACCCAGAGACCTCCCATGGTATAGTGTACCGCAGGGTAGATACGCATGGGCATTTCATATGGGTTTTCGCCAGTGATCTTGGCGTACATGTCGAACAGGTTGCCGTATTTCTCGGCTACTACTGCTTTACCCCATGTGATGATATCTTCTTTGCTGGCATGATCCTGGCCTTTCTTGCTGGCTTCGATCTGGCCATAACGTACGATAGCATCTGCATAATCCAGGTATACCGCCATTTTGGAAGTGCCTACACCATAACCGGCATCGCATCTTTCCTTTGCAGCACGGGAGGCCACATCGCGGGGAACGAGGTTACCGAAGGCAGGATACCTTCTTTCCAGGTAGTAATCCCTTTCTTCTTCGGGAATATCAACAGCTTTGCGATTGTCGTCTTTTTTCTTGGGAACCCAGATGCGTCCATCGTTCCGCAGGGATTCAGACATCAGGGTGAGTTTACTCTGATGATCTCCTGAAACGGGGATGCAGGTTGGGTGGATCTGTGTAAAGCAGGGGTTGCCAAAGTAAGCACCACGTTTGTGTGCTTTCCAGGCTGCTGTTACGTTTGAGCCCATGGCATTGGTAGACAGGTAGAACACGTTACCATAACCACCTGTGCAAAGCAATACGGCATGGCCGAAATGCCTTTCCAGTTTACCACTGATCAGATCGCGGGCAATAATACCACGGGCTTTGCCGTCTATCGTTACCACATCCAGCATTTCGTGGCGGCTGTATAATTTCACATTACCTAATGCTACCTGACGTTGCAGCGCAGAATAGGCACCCAGTAATAATTGCTGACCTGTTTGGCCGGCGGCGTAGAAGGTACGTTGTACCTGTGTACCACCAAAAGAACGGTTGCTCAACAATCCACCATATTCACGGGCAAAGGGAACACCCTGCGCCACGCATTGGTCAATGATGGCAGCACTTACTTCCGCCAGGCGGTAAACATTTCCTTCACGGGCACGATAGTCACCGCCTTTTACTGTATCATAAAACAAACGGAAAACAGAGTCTCCATCGTTCTGGTAATTCTTTGCAGCATTGATACCTCCCTGCGCAGCAATACTGTGCGCGCGGCGGGCGCTATCCTGAAAACAAAACGCTTTTACTTTATACCCCAGTTCAGCCAAAGCAGCAGCAGCAGAGGCTCCGGCAAGACCGGTTCCTACTATAATTACCTCCAGCTTACGTTTGTTAGCCGGATTCACCAGTTTCACGTGGCTTTTATAGTCTGCCCACTTAGCTTCCATTGGGCCTGCAGGAATCTTTGCGTTTAACATATATCCTAGCTTTATCAGATTTGTTTAATGTAAATAACTACAGGGATAACAGCAAAACCAAGCGGGATCAATACACCAAATAACCAAACCCCGATGAAGTTGATGATACCATTGTACTTTTTGTGATTCAGGCCAAAGGTCTGGCAGGAACTTTTAAACCCATGGATCAGGTGGAAAGCCAGTGCGAACATACCGATCACATACAGCGCCACGATCCAGGATTCTTTAAAAGCGAACCATACTACCTCGTAGAGGTTGCCGTACTCTTTGCCTTCATAGAGCGCAACATTCATTTCCCCATAGTGCATCCTCCACCAGAACTGTGCAAGGTGAACTACAATGAAGATGAAGAGGATACTGCCCATGACAGCCATCTGACGGCTATACCAGGAAGATGTTTTGTTACCGGGCTTCACCGCGTATTTAACGGGGCGTGCGGCTCTGTTACGAATAGTGAGCTGAATAGCCAGGAATGCGTGCACGATGATGATGATCTTTAACCCCCATGCGATGAACTGGATTAAGGGATTATGACCCATGAAGGCCGCATACGTGTTGAAGGCTTCACCTCCGTCTTCTTTGAGCAATGCGATGTTTCCGGCCAGGTGCACGATCACAAACGAGCACAGGAACAAACCGGTAGCACCTACCAGCAATTTTTTACCAATAGAGGTATTGAAGAATTGCGACCATTTCATAAGATACGTTCTAAGCTTCCTTTAGTATGAATAAATAAGTGAAATGTCGGGCAAATTTAATAGATGAAAAATTAAAACAAAATGATATTTATCACTAAAAAGGCTTATTCTAGTAGCTTCATCATGCTATTATCTACCAGATTAAACAAGTGCTGTGGTAAAAAAGTTCGCCACTTAGGCTCATCCAGCAGGTGGACGTAATTGTACAACCGGGCGCTCTCGAACTCATCCCGGGTTTGCTGAGGGGTATTGAGGAGTACTATCCAGCCACCTTCATCACGGATATCTTCCCACCATTCCTCATAATAACAATCATCGGAGGAATAGAAATTGAGTACGTTCTCTCCTATGAAAATGAATTTATAGATCCCCTGGGCCGTCATCAGGTCAATAATATCCCGTTTCAGGGTCATGACATTATTTTCCACCGCATCATTCCATTCCCCCAGCAATTCTATAATGGCATAGTTAAACTGGTAATCCACAAACAGGATCTTCATGTATAGGTTAGGGGCACCAAAATCATCCCATTGGGGATGGATGTAGTAATTATATATGGTATTGGAATATTCAAATTCGCTATACTCCCGTCCATAAAATGGAGAGAGTTCATCCTCTTCGGCCGTATATAAATGCCGCCAGTTATAGAATGGTTCTATGTCCTGCATGATCGTTCAAAAGCTGTTTACCGGAGGGCAATTTAGGAATTTTTTTATTGTCTGCTATCGACTGCCCTTTTTACGCTGCCAAACTCCAGCAGTAAGGTTTTGGCGGTATCGTAGTCAGCCAGTTCCAGCTCTTCCATCACCATTTTCACCCCTCTGTCCACCAGCTTTTCATTGCTGAGCTGCATGTTCACCATTTTATTGTCTTCTACCCTGCCCAGCTGGATCATTACAGTTGTTGAGATCATATTCAATACCAGCTTTTGCGCGGTACCGCTTTTCATACGGGTGCTGCCGGTTACAAATTCAGGGCCTACTACCACTTCTATGGGAAAATCTGCAAATTGGGATACGGGTGATCCGGGGTTACAACTGATGCTGCCTGTAATGATACCATGTTTCTGACAGGCTTCCAGCGCACCCAATACATAAGGAGTGCTTCCGCTGGCGGCAATGCCTACCACTACATCTTTATCGCTGATGGCCCATTGCTGCAGATCCCTCCAGCCCTGTTCCCTGTCGTCTTCCGCATTTTCCACTGCTCTGCGGATGGCAGAATCCCCTCCTGCTATCAATCCTACTACCAGCCCCTGCGGCACACCATAAGTGGGAGGGCATTCAGAAGCATCCAGGATGCCAAGGCGGCCACTGGTCCCAGCGCCCATATAGAACAAACGGCCTCCTGCCAGCATTTTATCTGCAATGGCGGAAGTGAGTGCAGTGATCTGTGGAATGGCTTTTTCAACAGCCAGGGGAACGGTTTTGTCTTCGCTATTAATGTTGGTCAATACTTCCTGGATGCTCATAGTTTCCAGGTGATGATAATTGCTTGCCTGTTCGGTTACTTTAGTAAATGCCATATCTGATTTTATTCCTCGTGATAAACGGCCAACCCATCCATAGGATTTTTAAGGATCCGGCCCAGCTGTAATTCGTACAACTGGCACAGTTCTTCCAGGATATCGCGGAAGTGCCATGCAATGCTTCCGGTGAAATGTAAAGGGCTTGTCCAGCTTTCACTGTATTTATAAAGATGTGTGAAGAAGAATTCATTCAATCCGTCTTCCAGTATATTTTCAATCATATAATGCCCGCGGTTCTCTGCGAGAAAAGGGGTAAATGAAGCCAGGTAACGGTTTGGAAGTGGCTGGCGGTACACACTTTCCAGTATATCTGCCTGGGAGACATTGAATTTCTGCTCAAAGCGGAAACGCATTTCGTCATCAAAGGTTTGATAGAGGTAGTACTGTACTACTTTTTTACCCAGGAATGCGCCGCTGCCTTCATCTCCCAGGATATAACCCAGACCGGGATTGTTCTTTACAATCTCCTTTCCATCGTAATAACCGGAATTGGAACCCGTTCCCAGGATGCTGACTATTCCGCTGCTACGGCCGCAAAGCGCACGGGCTGCTGCCATCAGGTCGTGATTCACTTCTATTTTGGCATGAGGCCATATGCCGTGAAGACTTTTATGTACCAGGTTACGGTTCTGTTCTGTACCACATCCTGTTCCATAATAGAAAACGAGATCAGGCATGGTATCACCCAGCTGAGGTAACAGTTCCGCCCGTACGAGTTCCTCAATCTGCAAACTCGTCAGGAAATAAGGGCTCATACCCTGTGTAAAGAACGTGCGGCGTTCCTTACCGTCCATCAGGCACCATTCCGTTTTTGTTGAACCGCTATCCGCTACCAGCTTAACTTTAGAAGCCATATCCGATCGTTTATGAAATTAAAGAATAGATGTAGATGTTTTGCTTATGAATGTGCTATTTTTGTCACAAGTTAAGCAAAAGGGGTTTCCCTGTCAACGATTTAAAAAATCATATGTCGGACAATAGAAAGTTAAAAGTGTTCCTGCCGTTGTTATTTGCCCTGGTATTAGCGCTGGGCATGTATCTGGGGCATAAGATGCCGGCCGCGCGCAACAGCGATTCCGCTATCTTTTTCAGCAATAAACGGGGGTCATTACAGGAGGTCATGGATCTTTTGAAGTATAAATATGTGGATACGCTGGACCTCGGTGACGCACAGGAAGAAGCCATTGAAGGATTGCTCAGCCACCTGGACCCTCACTCTATTTACATCCCGCCCGCCAAAGTGCAGGCTGTGAATGAAGACCTGGATGGTAACTTTGAAGGGATAGGCGTTGAATTCAATATCATCCGTGACACGGTAAATATTATGAATGTGATCAGCGGCGGGCCTTCAGATCTGGCAGGCGTGCTCACAGGAGATAAAATACTGGTGGTGAACGATACTGTTCAGGTTGCAGGTAAAAACATTACGAACGACAAGATCCGGAAACTGTTACGCGGCCCCCGCAATTCCATCGTGAAAGCGACCATGCTGCGTGGAAGCAAAAAGGTGGACGTGAATATCAAGAGAGGCGTTATTCCTTTATACAGTGTGGACGCAGCTTATATTACTGCTCCCGGCACCGGTTACATCAAGATAAACAAATTCTCCGCTACCACTTACACAGAGTTTGTACAGGCTGTGCGCAAGTTGCAGAAAGAAGGCATGGATAAACTGATCATAGACCTTCGCCAGAATGGCGGCGGTTTGCTGGATGCGGCTACCCGCATAGCAGATGAGTTGCTGGACGGCAATAAACTGATTGTTTATACCCAGGGCAAAAGCTCTCCCAGGCAGGATTACAAATGCAGCAAACCCGGTCTGTTCGAGAAAGGCGGCCTCACCATCCTGGTGGATGAAGGTTCTGCCTCTGCAAGTGAAGTGCTCTCCGGTGCTATACAGGACTGGGACCGCGGAGAGATCATCGGACGCCGTACTTTTGGTAAAGGCCTGGTGCAGGAACCTTTCGACCTCAGTAATGGCGGCACTTTACGTCTGACCATTGCCCGTTATTATCTCCCCTCCGGCAGAAGTATCCAAAAGAGCTACCAGAACGGCCGCGAGGCTTATGACGAAGATATCGCCAACCGCTTTAATCATGGTGAGTTCCTGAACCGCGACAGCATCCGCCCGGTTGATACCATCAAATATGAAACAGCGGGTGGTAAAACAGTGTATGCAGGCGGCGGGATCATGCCGGATGTATTCCTGCCTTTTGATACTACGCGTTACTCTGCTTTCCTAACGGAACTGTACACACGTAACATCTTCGGTGATTTTATCTATGAGTATTATACGGCCAATGCAGCATCCTTTTCACAATACAAAGATGCCGCCACTTTCAACCGGCAGTTCCAGGTAGATAATAGCCTGATCAATGCCTTCAGGGCACATGCTGAAGCTGCAAAGGTGAGCACCGCCAAAATGAATGCAAAGGATGAGGCGGAAATAAGGGTAAGGATCAAAGCCCTGCTGGCAAGGCAGTTATGGCGAAGTGAGGGATTCTATATGGTAAGTAATACAGACGATCCGGTGATATTAAAAGCAGTGGAAGAAGTAAAGAAATTGAAATAAAAAAAGCGGGTGTATCAAATGATGCACCCGCTTTTTTTTATCGCTCTTTGCGTAGCCTTATCCTGTCTTCCTCAAATTCATGTTTCCTGTCCCGCAGCTCCTGGTCCAGTTCCCTTTTTGCTACCTTTTTCTCTTTCTTCGTTTCATATTTTCCGTCCTCGTATTCTTTCGTTCTTTGTTTTACATCTTCCTCATACTCTTTCTTCAATTCAACCAGTTCCATTTCGTACTCCATATCCTCCTGCAGGCCCTCCATCTTCCGGCTCAGGGTATTCATTTTCTTTTCCATATCTGACACGGTTGCCGGCTCTTTGATCACATTCTTCACCACTTCCATCATGTCCAGTAACACGGACCTGAATTGTTTTTGCAGGGATTCCGAAATACCAGTACCGGAAAAGGAGATCTGGGCGGGGTCGAATTTAGTAAAAGCCAGGAGCATACTATCCCTGCGCGGCTGGGGAAGTTTTGCCAGCCCATGCAGGTTAGTGCCCGGGAACTGAAACTTGAAATCTTTGTCGGGGTGGCCGGGGGCTGTTTCCTGTGCTGTTGTAAAAGACTGGAAACCAGCCAGCAGTAAAAAGGTAATCAGGAGCTTTTTCATGCAAACGGTAAAATTTGCTCCCATAAAACAAGAGGTATGCCAAAAAAATCCTCCCGGTTTGCACCGGGAGGACCATATACTTTCTGTAAGCTTAGCTTAGTGCTTGTGGGTGCTATCAGCGTGAGCAGCAGCAGAATCAACCGGAGCCAGAGCAGCAGAATCAACAGTTGCAGCAGAATCAACAGCAGGAGCTGCGTTCAGCGCTTGAGAATCAGCAGGTGTTGTTGTAGTTGAATCAGTAGTTGAAGTTGAAGCATTGTTACAAGCAACAAACATACCGGTAGCGATAGCTAATACAAATAATTTTTTCATGTTGATTTTGTGTTTTAAATCGCCGCAAAGTTATGCAAAAATCTTATTATACAAAATATAATTTTATATAATATGCACTGAACTACTTCTTTCTAAAGAAAATTTTCAGTGGGACCCCCTGAAAATTAAAGTTTTCGCGCAATTTGTTCTCCAGGTAGTTCCTGTAGGGCGTTTTTATATCGTCCGGCAAATTGGCAAAGAAAGCAAAGGCGGGGGTATGCGTAGGCAATTGCGTTACATATTTGATCTTGATAGGTGTACCTCTTACCACGGGTGGTTTGAACGCATCTATGGCTTTAAGCATGATCTCGTTCAGTTTGGAGGTCTGGATCTTACGTTTCCTGTTCTCATACACATCCAGCGCTACTTCTATCGCTTTGAAAATCCGTTGTTTGTCAGGTACGGAAGTGAAAACGATCGGTACATCATTAAAGGGTGCTATGCGCTCTTTGAGTTCCTTTTCGTAATCGCGGGCGGAGTTGGTGTGTTTTTCCACCAGGTCCCATTTATTTACCAGGATCACGATGCCTTTCCCTTTACGGGCAGCCAGGCTGAAGATGCTGATATCCTGTGCGGTGATGCCTTTTTCAGCATCCAGCAGCAGCATACAGATATCTGCTTCATCCAAAGCCCTTACGGCCCGGATCACGGAATAGAACTCCAGGTCCTCATGCACTTTATTCTTACGGCGGATACCGGCGGTATCTATCAGGATAAATTCTTTCTGGTAGAGATTATACCTGGTGTGAATGGTATCACGGGTGGTACCGGCAATATCTGAAACGATATTCCGCTCCTCTCCTATGAGTGCATTCAGCAGGGATGATTTACCTACATTCGGCTGGCCGATGATGGCAATCTTAGGAATACCGCTGTCCGGGCCTTCCGCCTGTTCATCATCTTCTTTGATCAGCGCTGTTATTTCATCCAGTAGCTCACCGGTGCCGCTTCCGCTCATGGAAGAAAGGAAATGCACATGTTCAAAGCCGAGGCCATAGAACTCAGATGCTTCCAGCTGGCGCTCATGATTATCTACTTTATTTACTGCCAGGAAAACAGGTTTATTGGAGCGGCGCAGCAGATCTGCCACGTCAGCATCCAGGTCTGTAATACCTGTAGTAACATCACACATGAAAAGCACCAGGTTGGCTTCTTCCATGGCAATCTTCACTTGTTTGCGTATCTCACGTTCAAATACATCTTCGCTTTTGGCAACAAAACCGCCAGTATCTATCACGTTGAAGGACTTACCGTTCCATTCAGCGATCCCGTACTGCCGGTCGCGGGTTACCCCACTTGAGTCATCAACGATAGCCTTCCGCTGCTCCAGCAAACGGTTAAATAAAGTTGATTTCCCTACGTTCGGGCGGCCTACAATTGCTACTGTAAAACCAGGCATATTATACTATTTAAATTGTACTTAAATCAATCCGTATTCTTTCAGATACAGATCGTTGTCGCGCCATTTAGGACGCACTTTTACATGTAATTCCAGGAACACTTTACGGTCCAGGAACTTTTCTATATCCACCCTTGCCCTGGAACCTATTTCTTTAATAGACTTTCCTTTTTCGCCAAGGATGATACCCTTTTGTGTTTCGCGGGTAACGATGATCTCTGCGGAGATCTTGGTCAGCGTGGTCTTTTCTTCAAACTGTGTAACCAACACCGCCGTATGATATGGTATCTCTTCTTCGAAGAGTAAAAATATCTTTTCACGGATGATCTCTCCCACGAAGAAACGTGTAGAACGGTCTGTGAGCGTGTCTTCCGGGTAAAATGCCTCGCTTTCCGGCAGGAATTCGAGGATCTGTTTTAAGAGTACATCCAGGCCCTTTTTCTGCAAAGCAGAAATGGTGATCACTGCTTTGGCTTTGCCCCATACTTTGCAGCGTTCGGTCAATGCATCCAGTTCAGCCTTTTCCAGCACATCCATTTTATTGATCACCAGCAGGCAGGTGGCTTTCAGCTTGAGGGAATCAAACATCGCCAGGCATTCTTCCACATTATCTTTTGCCTCCATCATCAGCAGGGCTACATCTGCATCTTCCAGTGCGGAACGTACGGCGCCCATCATTTTCTCATGCATCTTGTATTTGGGATCAATGATACCGGGGGTATCGGAGAACACGATCTGGTAACCGGGTTCCGTTACTACAGCCATGATCCTGTGCCGGGTGGTTTGCACCTTGGGGGTTACAATTGCCAGTTTCTCACCCAACAATGCGTTGAGCAAGGTACTTTTTCCGGCATTAGGTTTACCAAAGATGTTTACAAATCCAGCACGATGCATACTATCTGATTTTTACGTGTGAACTAAGCTGTGGGTGCAATTTAGTACAAATAAAAAAAGCCGAATTGCTTCGGCTTTTTAACTTTTTAGAAGTTTGGAGACTGTGATCTCTTTTACTTTTTTGTAAGGATTTAACTTTTTCGCCGTTGGCGTTTCAGCCTTCCTCTTTACTTTCTTTTGTAGCGAGGAGAGGATTCGAACCTCTGACCTTCGGGTTATGAGCCCGACGAGCTACCTCTGCTCTACCTCGCAATGTGGGTGCAAAGGTAAACGAATTTTAATACTCACCAAATATTTTTCATCCTTTGGCGAAAAATAATTCAGCCTTATCCGTGAAGAAGCTTGCCAGCCGGGTCTTACAAAGGAAGTCTTTTATGACATGTAATAATGAGTAAGTATAATATGTAAAGAGATCACAGTCGGGGCCCTGCTTAAAATGGCAGGTCATCCGCCGGATTTTCTATCTCCGGTTCTGCTGTTCTGCTTCCATTTGTCCGTTGACCACCCGGCAGTAATTTCAGGTCTGTAACCCTTAATTTCAGCACCGCAGTTACTCCTCCTGCATTGTTGTTATAAGTGTCCACTACAGGAACGCCTTCCACAAATACATAGGTACCCTGTAACATGTAAGGCCCCACGGCATTTGGATACCACATGGCGCAATCTACCCAGACCGTCCGGTCTGTTTGAACGCCCTGCGCGTTCCTGTACCTTTCGTTGTGTGCAACATTAAAATTCAGGACTTGTTTTCCGTTCACTGTGTTCTGCACAGCGTTTTTGCCAAGGTGGCCGATGATTTGAAGTTTGATCATTTGATAAATGATTGTTTCGGTTAACAATAATTGTTTCTCAAAATGATCTCTGCTGGAAAAAAGTGGGGAGTACTGTTCCTGGATTAACGGGATGAAGATAATGGAAAAAATACATCCTGAAAAAAATTTGTGCAGAATTCCTGCTGTGTGTCTACCTTTGCAATAGAAACCGGATAAGCACAGCTTATCCTTTTCACCTCGGGGTGCCTTACTATCAGGCTGAGATCACACCCGTTGAACCTGACCAGGTAATGCTGTTTAGGAAAGGTAAGTGACGTTTCCTTACCTGTTTACGATAGTTTGACCATTGCAGCACACCGTGCTACTATGGCTATGCATCATTTTGAATCATTTGAACAAACAGGATCTACCATGAAAAAATTCATGCTCTTAGCGCTGCTGTGCGTATCTGTATTTACACAGGCGCAGGTAGTTATCACCGGTGTAGTAACAGATAAAACATCCGGTAAACCGCTGGAAGGCGCCAGCATCTCTATTTACAACGGCTCCGGTACACATACAGATACTAAAGGACAATACCGCATCACTGTTCCCGGGCATGGTTCCTATACGCTGCAGGCAAGCTTTCTGGGCTTCATTACTATACAGGAAACCATCAAAGTGCAACAGAAAACAACTGAATTAAATATTGCATTACAGGAAACTGGCCTCTTTGTAAAACCTGTGGAGATCTCCAGTCTGCGTGCAGGCAGGAACGCTCCTTTCACCAAATCAGAACTGAGTAAAGAAGATATTGCCAAACAGAACCTCGGGCAGGACCTGCCACTACTGCTCAACCAGCTGCCTTCCGTAGTAACCAATTCGGATGCAGGTGCCGGTGTAGGATATACGGGGCTGAGGGTACGTGGCAGTGACATTACCCGCATCAATGTTACCATCAATGGTATTCCCGTGAACGATGCAGAATCCCAGGGTACCTTCTTTGTGAATATGCCGGACTTTGCTTCTTCCGTGAACAGCATCCAGCTGCAACGTGGTGTAGGCACTTCTACCAATGGCGCCGGGGCTTTCGGAGCTTCACTGAACCTCAGCACCAATCAGTTCAATGATAAAGCATATGCTGAAATTGATAATAGCTACGGCTCTTTTGATACCTGGAAACACACGGTAAAAGCCGGTAGCGGCCTTATTAACGGGCATTTCACAGTAGATGCACGTTTATCAAAGATCTCTTCGAACGGGTATGTTGACAGAGCTGCATCAGACTTACGTTCCTTCTATACCTCCGCTGCATACATCTCTGAAAAAACGGCTATCCGCCTGAATGTATTCTCCGGAAAGGAAAAAACATACCAGGCATGGAATGGTATTTCAAAAGGCGATCTTGATACTAACAGAACATACAACTCAAGTGGCACCCAAAAACCAGGCGCTCCTTATGATAATGAAACGGACAACTACCAGCAGGATCATTATCAGCTGTTCTTTAATCACGCTATTCACAATAACCTGAACTTCAACGTAGCGCTGCATTACACACGTGGCCGCGGTTATTATGAGAATTATCTTGCGGATCAGCTCTATACAGATTATGGCCTGTCAGCACCCATCATCAACGGCGCACCTGTTACCGAAACAGACCTGATCCGTCAGCTATGGCTGGACAATCATTTCTATGGCGGTATATTCTCCGTTAATCACAATGCCGGCAAATTCAGCTGGAGTGCAGGTGGCGGCTGGAACCGTTATGATGGTAAACATTACGGCAAGATCATCTGGGCAGAGCAGGCTATTGAAAAAGATTACCGCTGGTACAACCTGAATTCTTTTAAAACAGATCTCAACTTCTACTGGAAAGGTGAATACGCCATCACTGAAAAACTGAAAGCATTTGCAGATGTGCAGTACAGGCATGTAGTTTATGAACTGAACGGCTTCCGCAAGAACCCGGAGATCCGCCAGAAGAAACGGTATGATTTCTTCAATCCCAAAGGAGGTTTTACTTTCCAGCTGAACAACAAACAACATCTCTATGCTTCCTACGCCATCGGCAATAAAGAACCTAACAGGGATGATTTTGAAGTGGGTTTATTACAAGCTCCTAAGCACGAAACCCTGCGTAACCTGGAAGCGGGCTACGTACTTCGCAGCCAGAAAGGTGGTGTGCAGGCAAACGTGTATTACATGAACTACCGTAATCAACTGGTGCTCACCGGCCAGATCAATGATGTAGGCGCATACGCCAGAACCAATATCCCGAAAAGCTATCGCCTTGGGCTTGAGCTGGATGGCCATTACAATCTATTCCCCCAGCTCACGCTGGCCGGGAACATTGCTTTGAGCCGCAACCGCGTATTTGATTACACAGAGTTCCTGGATGATTGGGATAATGGTGGTCAGAAACCTGTTACGCATAAAGAATCTGATATTTCCTTCTCTCCTAACCTGGTGGCCGGCTATACAGTCAGCGTCAAACCTGTTGCAGGCTTGTCGGTTGACTGGGTTGGTAAATACGTGAGCCGCCAGTTCCTGGATAATTCTTCTGATAAAGCACGTACACTGGATGCTTTCCTGGTGAACGATATCCGCATCAATTATATCGTTCCGCAGCAATTATTTAAGGAGTTAGGTTTGCAACTGATGTTGAACAACGTGTTCAATGAAATGTACGAGCCGAACGGGTATACTTATGGTTACCTGGAAGGTGGGACCGTAAAATCTTCGAACACCTATTTCCCCATGGCCGGCTTCAATTTTATGGCCGGAATAAGGATCGGCTTATAACATTAAAACCCGCTACCACAGCGGGTTTTTTATTGCTGTCAATTCATGACATAAGGAGTTTTTTTTCGTATATTTGAACATGAAATTTATCGACAACGAACTGCAGGAAAGACTCCTTAATTTTTACAAAGGCCAAGGCAAATTAACCGTACTTACAGGGGCAGGGCTTTCTGCCGACAGTGGTATTCCAACCTTCCGGGATAAAGATGGATTCTGGACCGTTGGCTCCGTCAACTACATGCCTGAAGAAATGGGCACCTACAAAATGTTCCTTAAACAACCGCTCGATGTATGGAAATGGTTCCTGTACAGACTGGGTATTTGTTCCAAAGCGAACCCCAATGTTGGGCATTATGCCATAAAAGAACTGGAAGATCTTTTCGGCAGCAGGTTCCAGCTGATCACACAGAATGTGGACGGACTTCATTTTAAAGCCGGAAGCGCAAGAGATGCTGCCTACCTGATACATGGCACGCTTGAATATTCCCGTTGCGGAGAAGGGTGCTCCGATGATCTTTACCCCTATCCCAACCTTCCGATGGAAAAAGGAGATGAGCTCACACCGGAACAAATAGAGACATTAAAATGCCCTGTATGCCGCTCTTATTTAAGACCGCATGTGTTGTGGTTCGATGAATACTATAATGAAATGTACTATAAGCTGGATAGCTCTCTGCGTGCGGCCAAACAAACAGGGTTATTGCTTGTTGTAGGCACATCAGGTTCTACCAATCTTCCTGTAAGGATTGCCACCCAGGTTTTAAACAGCGGTGGGTTTATTATTGATATTAATAAACACCCTAACCATTTTTCAGATATGGCCAGCGATAAAATGTATGGCTATGCGCTTAAAGGCAGCAGTAGTGATATCTTACCGGAGTTTGTAGAACTATTCAAAGGCTTTACTAAGACAATATAGCAAGTTTCGGGTTTTAAATCCCCCTCAGATCAGCAACCTTTGCTGTATGAAACTACAAAACAAAACAGCCCTGATCACTGGTGGAACCAGTGGCATCGGTTTAGCAACAGCACAGGACTTTATCCGCGAAGGCGCAAAAGTGATCATTACCGGTCGTGATGAAATTACATTGCATGAGGTCGTTCAGCAACTCGGAGAAAACGCATCCGGGATAGTTTGCGATGCAGGAAATATCCACGACATCCTTGCGTTACCAGTGAAACTAACATCCATTGATATTCTTTTCTGCAATGCCGGTTACGGTAAATTCGCTCCTATTGAAGCCGTAACAGTTGAACAGTTTGATGAACTGTTTGATATACTGGTGAAAGGCGTTTTCTTTACTACGCAGGCTGTACTCCCGTTAATGAAAGAAGGTGGTTCCATCATCTTTAACACCTCGGTTGTTACACTATATGGTTCACCTTACGCCTCCGTTTATTCAGCAGCTAAATCAGCAGTAGCATCTTTCATCAAAACCTTCGCTGCAGAATGTACAGCAAAGGGAATACGCGTCAATGGCGTAAGCCCCGGTTATACAGAATCGAAAGGTTTTGAAAAAACCGGCATGTCTGCAGAACAGATTGAAGGCGTTAAACAATCCGTTATTCCCACATTACCCTTTAAGCGTTTTGGAAAAGCCATGGAAATTGCCAAAGCTGTTAGTTTTCTGGCTTCTGACGATGCGTCCTATTTACACGCAACAGAATTGATCGTAGATGGTGGCTACTCCACCATAAAGTAACATTTCCCTCCCTCCGGCAGACATAACCAATTGATCTTTTTACTACTTTTAGCCTAAAATCAACCAATCCAACTGCCTGAGGGAGAATGAGCGAAAAGATAAACAATGAAAGGGAGCTGCTGGCCAGTGTAGCACGGGCAGATGAGAGAGCTTTCGAAAAGATCGTTCATCATTATTATCCCCGGCTGCTCCCCTTTGTTATTAACATAACAAAAACAAAATACGCAGCCGAAGAAATAGTACAGGAGGTATTTCTGCGCCTCTGGCAACACCGCCATGAGCATGAGCGTATTTATAACCTCAGCTCCTGGTTATTCACCATCGCTTCCAATCTTTCCCTTACCTATATTAAAAGAGCCGCCATGGAAGGCAAACTGCTCAAACTGATACAGAGCAGCCAGGCAGACAGTACATTGGATGCAGAAGAAAGGCTCAACTGGAAAGAAAGCGGCCTGCTGATCTACGAGGCTGTTAAACGCCTCCCACCCCAACAACAACTCATCTACCAACTCAGCCGCCAGGAAGGATTGAGCAATCCGGAAATAGCCGAAAGACTGAAACTATCCCCCAATACCGTGAAAAACCACCTGGTAAAGGCTATTCAGTCCATCCGCGTCTTTATCCGGCGGGCCACCTTAATTTTTTTTTAACCGGACTAGTACGATAGACTGGTTCGATAGTTATATATGTACAGCGCAATTATTCCACCACTATGAGCATACAGCAACAGGAAAGGCTTTCCGACCTGCTTACCCGTTATTATAAAGGTAACATGGCAGAAGCCGATGCAGAAGAGTTATCCTTTTATCTGAAGGATGACCGGAACAACGATGCCATCCGGCAGATCTTAACAGGTCTGTCTGCAGAAGTTGCTCCGGCAGATGTGGATATGGCTGATATGCAGCGTTTGATCCGTAATGTGAAAGAGGTTTCCGGCGATCGGGCTAATATCAAAAGGCTGTCATTTACCCGGATTGCAGCAGCAGTGCTGTTAATGCTGGGCATAGGAGGATATTTCATGTTCAGCGGTATACCCTCCGCTGAAAGGCAGGTGCAGGTAAAACGGTATAAAAATGATGTATTGCCCGGAGGAAATAAAGCCATGCTGACTTTAGGTGATGGCAGCACCATCAGCCTGGAAGATGCCCAACAAGGCTCCCTTGCACAACAGGGAGGTTCGCAGGTGATCAAATCAGCAGATGGAGAACTGGCTTATAATAAAAACGGGCTGCAGGGTGAAGAGATACAATATAATACACTGACCACACCGCTCGGCGGTCAATACCGGATCACTTTACCGGATGGCACCAGCGTTTGGCTCAATGCCGGCAGCTCCCTGCGTTATCCTACTGCTTTTTCAGGAAAGGAGCGAAAAGTGGAACTGAAAGGGGAAGGTTATTTTGATGTAGCGAAAAACGCGGCCATGCCATTTTATGTAACACTGAACAATGGTGTGGAAGTAAAGGTATTAGGCACACAATTCAATGTAAATGCCTATAGCGATGAAAAGAATATTGCCACCACCCTTGTGGAAGGCGCGGTGTTGATAAAGAATAATGAAATAGCCAACGTATTACAGCCAGGTCAGCAAAGCTTAGCCGGTCAAAATAATAACAGCCTGAAACTGGTGAAAAATGCAGATATAGCTGCCGTGACGGCCTGGAAAGAGGGCGTGTTCAAATTTAATGATGCGGATATTGAAACCGTGATGAAACAGCTTTCACGCTGGTATGATATAGAGATCGTATACGAGGGTAGTCCTGTAAAAGAATATTTCAACGGCACTATTCCAAGGAATGTTCCTGTCTCAAAAGTATTGGAACTGCTGGAACTTACCGGTCTTGTACATTTTAAAATCGAGGGGAAAAGAATAATAGTCACATCCTGATAAATAAACTATCAGGCAAAGATCAACCATTATAAACATTAGACTGTAGACATCCCATTACGGGAGCAAATCGGCCATTTAGAAAAACCGGATCGGGATATCAATTTTTAATCACCCAAAATCAACTGTATGATTTTAAACGCTTGGTGCCAAACGAAGCCAGGTACCTTATGCCTGCCAACCAAAGTCAAAAAATTAGGTCTGTTATTACTGCTTGTTTTTTCCGGGTTAGGCGTTCATGCGCAAGTGGTAACATTGAAGCTTCACAATGAACCACTGGCCAAAGTTTTCAAAGAAATAGAAAAGCAGACCGGATTCACCTTTATCTATGGAAAAACACAACTGGACAATGCAAAAACAGTAGACATCACTGTGGAAAAAGTGCCGCTGAAAATAGCACTTGATTATTGCTTCATGGACCAGGAACTCCGGTACTATATAAGAGATGAAAAGTATATAGTGGTGATCAAAAGAGAACGCTATATCAGCGACAGAGGAAATATAACTACAACCACACCTATCCGGACAACTGAAGTTACAGGCCGTGTCACAGATGATAAAGACCAGCCGCTGGAAGGTGTTACTGTAAGAACGGCATACAAAGCCACCAACGCAATAAAGATCGTGAATACCGATCAGAACGGTGATTACAAGATCAATGTAGCAGATAACACCAATCTTGAATTCAGCTTTATTGGTTACCAGTCAAAAAACATCACCGTAAAAGCCGGTGGCCGCTACAATGTAGTGCTGGAAATAGTTCCTGCGAAACTGGATGAACTGGTGATCACCGGTTATACTGCCAAAAGCGCCAAAGAACTAACCGGCTCTGTTCAGAAAGTTACAGGAGATCAGCTAAGAAGCAGCGTTACCACCCCAAATGCACTATCTATGCTGAAGGGTAAAACCACCGGTTTATATATCACAGAAACCAGCGGCGAAGCCGGTGCAAAAGGACAAGTAATAGAACGTGGCCAGTCTTCCATGGCTACCGCTACTAATAGTTACTACGGCCCGCTCTATGTTGTAGATGGTGTGATCACTAACTATCAATCATTGCAGGATGCCGTGAACCCTGCTGACGTAGAAGATATCACCATCCTCAAAGATGCGTCCTCTACTGCTATTTATGGCTCCCGTGCTGCACAGGGCGTAATTGTAGTAACCACCAAACGGGGTAAAAGAGGAAAGCTGGGGGTAAACCTTACCATGCAATATGGCAGTGTGCAACCGGTCCGCGATATCCGTTTCATGAATACCACCGAGCTGATCTCCTTTATGGATAAGCAAATGCAACGTTACTGGGAACAAACGCCATCTATTCAAGCAACATTCCCTAATGTGGCAGACTTCATCAATCAGCGCAGAACTTATACAGATGCTGATCGTAATAATAACTTCAATTGGGAAGATGCCATTTACAGCAATGGTAATTTCCGTAATACAGAACTGAGTATCAACAGTGGTACAGACAAAACGAAGTTCTATGGCAGTGTAGCCTGGTATAAAGAAAACGGCGCACTGTATGATAATACCTTCGACAGAAAAAGCATCCGCCTGAATATCGATCAGGCACTTTCTGATAAGTTCACTGCCAGCATAGGCATCAGCTCCATTCTGGACAAAACAGTAAAGCGCAACGGCATACCGGAATTGTACATGATCCAGCCTTTCCAGAATCCCTATGGTGCAAATGGCAAACTGGCGGATAGCCTTCCTGTTAAACAGTCCAACAACTACGGTCCAGCTTACACTACCTGGACGCAGAACTTCCTGGCGGAAACACAATATGATAATACCGCCATTACCAACGTACAAAATCATCTGGGTTCATTGCGGTTGAGATATGACATTTTCCCCTGGTTGTATATCCAGAGCTCCAACTCGCTGAACTACATGGGCACTTCCTTCAATTCTTATTTCGATCCCCGTTCCTATTCCGGCAAATACGGTGGCTACCCTTACCTGTTCACAGCTGCGAGCCTCGTAATCCCCAATGGTACTTTATCCATTAGAGAAACCAAGTACACCGATTATCTTACTTCCAATACATTGAACTTCCGCAGATCCTTCGGCAAACATTCCGTATTTGCACTGATAGGTCAGGAATGGGGGAAACGTACAACCGAAGTAATGACTACGGATATGTACAATATGTTACCCGGCGAAAGAAATATGGGTGCTGCCAAAGGTTATGGCACAGCAGTATATCTTGCTTACATCACCCCTGCTACTGCTCCCTATGCACCTGCCGGCAGTTACCAGGAGCGTGCTACCTTCTCCACTTTCGGACAGGCCGACTATAATTATGATCAGCGTTATTATGCTTCCGTTGCCATACGTACAGATGCCACAACAAATTTCGGAAGGGATAAACGATATGGTACTTTCTATTCTGTGAGTGGTGGATGGTTGTTATCCAATGAAGCATTCCTGGCAGGCAACAGCGTGATCAACAATTTGAAATTACGTGCAGTATACGGTACTTCCGGCCGTGATCTGGGCGATGGTTACCTGAACACTACTTTTTATACAGATGGTTTACGTTACGGTACACAAACCAATGTTGGTTCTACCATTTCACAGTTAGCCAATCCGGGCATTTCCTGGGAAACCATGTATAATAGTAACATAGGGCTGGACCTGGGTGTATGGAACAGGATTGAACTCACGGTTGATGCATACCATAAAAGAAGTGCCGGTCTGTTGCAAAATGTAAACCTCACATCGGCACAAGGCTCTCTCATGCAATATCAGAACATTGGAGAGATCATCAATAAAGGGCTGGAGATCATGCTCAACACCCACACGGTGAAAAGCCATAAATTCAACTGGTATACCAACTTCAACATCAGCTTTAATAAAAATCACATCTCTGCACTTTACCAGGATTCTCTCCGTGATAGTTATTCCGGAGCCTACTACCGCAAGATCGGCGAAGATATCAATGTGATCAAAGCCATCAAATTTGTAGGTATCAATCCTGCTAACGGGAATATGCTCCATCAGAACGTAGATGCCTCCGGCAAAGTAACCAATGTGGAAGGTATCGGCAATACCACTAACCTGGCCAACTGGCAGGTAGTAGGTTCTGCCACACCAAAATTCTTCGGCGGTATCACCAATACTTTCAAGTACCAGAATTTCACACTGAGCATGGAGTGGTGGTTCCAATATGGGAACTATGTAATGATGTCCCTGGTAAATAACTTCCAATCCCCCAGTGCACCAAGACTGGGCAGGAACAACGTATTGTTTGGCGACAATCAGCATGTATGGAAAGGTGCTGGTGATACGGAAGCCAACTACCCGGATGTTTTCAGTACCAGTCCCAATGCCTGGTCCGCGCTCACCTTCCGTTCTTCCCGTCTTTGGGGAGATGCCAGCCATGCAAGATTGCGCAACGTCAGGTTATCCTACGACCTGCCACGTGCCCTCATACAAAGATGGAAACTGCAGAATATCACTGCTTATGTAAGTGGCGATAACCTGGCTGTGATCAAACATAAAGATTTTGTGGGAGCTGATCCTGAAGGTGCCGTGCTCAATACCAGCACTGCCTATGGGGGTGTGGGAACAGGTTTTGCTAATCCAAGGCGTTTTCTGGCAGGTCTTAATGTAGCATTCTAATCATTAAAAAAGCGAAGATGAAACTTATAAATATACTAGGACTGATGGTGTTGACAGGATTATTTGCCTGTAACAAAGAACTGGATAAATTACGCCCGCATAACGTCACATATGAGGACCAGCAGTTCTCCTCCCCCACTGGTTTTACAAAAGCAATATGGGGGGTGTATGCATCCGTAGCAGGCAGTGCTATTAGCAGTTCTTTCAACTATAACGACCTGCAGCTTTATCTTTCCGAAGCACATGGCAATACACTCAAAGCCCTCGATGCAACAGTCAACAAGAATACAGACGCTTTCAACTACCTCAATTCAGCCGAGAAAGATCTCTCCTATTCTTACGATTACTGGAGGGGAAGTTACAACATCATCCTCCTGATCAACAAGATCCTGGCGAATGTAAAAGATGGTGAAACCAATCCGGAGATCTTACAGGCAAAAGGCGAAGCCCTTTTCCTGCGGGCATATGTTTACTTCAACCTGGTTCGCCTGTATGGGAAACCTTATTACCAGGATGCAGCAGCAAGCCCCGGTGTAATGCTGATCATTACAGACAATAACGGGCTTGGTTTTGCACCACCGCGTGCTACTGTAAAAGAAGTGTATGAACAGGTTACAAAAGACCTTTTGGCTGCCATCCCGCTCCTCACGCAGCCCCGGACCAACAGCTTCGCAGGAAAGTATCCTGCCTATGCTTTACTCTCCAGGGTGTATCTGTATATGGGCGGCACCTTTACCCAACCGGATAATGCAGCCAATGCCATAGCAAAGGAATATGCTGATTCCGTTATCCTTAATGGCGGATACACTTTATTGCAGGGAGCTGCGTATACCAGTTACTACAGTACAGACAACCCGGGCAATAAGGAAGATATTTTTGCAGTGAATACCCAATACAAAAATGGATTGATCAGCAATCTGTATGCGATGCCTTCGCAGATCAACTATTCCGGAGGCCTTTACCGCCCTTCTCCTGATCTGCTGGGTCAGCTGAGAACACAGGACCTGCGCAGCAAATTCTATGTAAAGAATGTAACACCGGGTAATCCAAATGATTCATTGGCAAGTGTAAAATATATGATGGGTTATGTATCCTTGTACAGCCCTTCTCCTGCAAGGTATCTCCGCCTGGCAGAAATGTACCTGAATAAAGCAGAAGCAGCCGTGAAAGGAGGTGATAACAATACCGCACTGATCAGCCTGAATGCCATCCGCTCCCGTGCAGGGATTGGTGACACCACAGGTATCAGTGGAGAAGCACTCTTTAATGAAATAGTAAAACAACGGCGGCTGGAACTGGCTTTTGAAGGCCACGTGAGTTATGATTATTTCCGTAATGGCTTACCCATGGTACGTAATTACATTTCCAACAGCTCAGGTACTATGACCATCCAGGCAACAAATCCCAAAATACTATTACGGCTGCCTTCAGATGAAATTATCGGTAATCCTAATCTTAAACAGAACGAACAATGAGAAAAGCTATTGCTATCCTTGGATTAGCAGGATGTATCTACAATACGTCCATTGCCCAAACCACGAATGACCAGTTCACCCTGTCCGGGAAATTCTCAGGCACTGCAACTCCTTACATCTATCTCCGTTATAATAATGTGTTGGATAGTACTGTTATTAAAGATGGCCGCTTCTCCTTTAAGGGAACAGTAAGCGGACCAACCAATGCCTACCTCTATCGTAATCCTGTTACCTGGCGTAGTGAAGATCCTAATCTTTATTCTTTCTTCCTGGAACCAGGCGCACTTACTGCAGAGGTGAAAGAGCATGAGGTTAACAACAGCCGTATCAAAGGTTCCGTCACCCAGGCAGATATGGACGAATTAAAGAAGCAGAAAGCACCCATCCAGAAAGAATGGGAACCTTTTTTCAAAATGCTGGATTCTGTCAACAAGATAGACAACTTCAAGTTCCAGGAAGCTAAAAGCGGACTGAAGCCTTATTACGCAGCGATGGAGAAGATCGATTTCGCTTATATCGACAAACACCCGACTTCCTTCCTGAGCGCTCATTTACTTAGAGGATATCTCCATTCCATCAGCACAGAAAAGCTAACGGCATATTACAATCAGTTTCCCGAAAAGGTGAAAGCGACCGCCGGGAAAACCATCCATGAAGAATTGGAAAGAAGGAAGCTGGGTGTGGAAGGCACTGTTGCTGCTGATTTCTCCGCACCGGATATCAATGGCCAGCCATTAAAGCTCTCCGATTTCAAAGGAAAATATGTATTGATAGATTTCTGGGCAAGCTGGTGTTTACCCTGCCGCAAAGGGAATCCACACTTAAAGAAACTCTATGCTGCATACAAGGATAAAGGCCTTGAGATCATTGGCGTTTCTGATGACGACAGGAAACCAGATGCCTGGAAGAAAGCAGTAGAACAAGATGGGATCAGTATGTGGAAACACGTCTTACGGGGTCTGGATATGGAGAAGTTAAGAGCCGGCATTTATAATGAAAGAGATATTTCCAAAAAGTACGGCATCTATTCCCTCCCTACTAAAATACTGATCGATCCACAGGGTAAAGTGATTGCCCGATATGAAGGAGATGATAAGGATGAAGCCAAAATGGATGAAAAATTTAAAGCAGTATTTGGTCAATAAATTATGTAACATGAAAAACACATGGTTATCATTAGCGTTGCTATTATCAGGCACAACGTTGTTTGCACAATCCAACACCACACTGGAAGGTAAACTTCCTGATCTCAAAGAAGGAACACCCGTTTACCTTTCAAAAATGAGTTCTTCCGGCAAACCTGATTCAGTAATTGCAGGTTCCGGCAATTTCCGTTTCAGCCTCAACCTGGAAGAAGGAGATATATATCTGCTCAGGATCGGAAAAGACAGGAACGCAGCAGGATATCTTACTTTCTTCTACCTGGAACCAGGCAGTTTAAAAGTTACCGCTAAAGGCCCGTTATTAACGGATGCGGTATACAGCGGCAGTAACTACGCCAACGATCTGAACAGTCTTAGCAAAGCAGCTAAAACCGAACCAGCTTTTATTGAAGCCAGTGCGCTGGGGAAAGAAATGAACGAGGCTTACAGGGTAAAGGATACTATTAAGCTGAAAGCATTAGAGAAGAAATACGCTCTTGTAGATTCGGTAAAAAATATCTATTACAGGAACTGGGTAAAAGAACATCCTGCTTCTCCTGTAAGTGCCATGGTACTATCTTTCTATCTGCGGGAGAAGGATATGAATGTATTGCAACAGCAACTCAATACCTTAAAACCTGTTGCCAAGAAGAACGCACTGGGTAAAAAAATGCAGCATAGCATAGATGCAGCTAAAGCAACCGCCATCGGCAAACCAGCCCCTGAGTTCACACAGAATGATACGCTTGGCAGGCCGGTTTCCTTAAAAGACTTCAAAGGAAAATACCTGCTGATTGACTTCTGGGCAAGCTGGTGTGTACCCTGCCGCCAGGAAAACCCGGCTGTTGTAAAAGCTTTCAATGCTTATAAGGATAAAAACTTCACCATCCTGAGCGTATCACTGGATCAACCCGGTGCAAAAGAGAAATGGCTGAAAGCTATCCATGATGACGGGCTTGCCTGGACGCATGTATCTGATCTGAACTGGTGGGATAATGCGGTTTCCCGGCAATATGATATCCGGTCTATCCCGGCGAATTATCTGCTGGGACCTGATGGTGTGATACTGGCAAAGAACCTGAGAGGTGAGGAATTAGAGAAGAAACTGGAAGAAGTACTAAAGTGATTGACCCCCTGTAAAACAAAAGAAAATTCCCTCACCCAGGAATGGGTGAGGGATTCTTTTTGATTATATTTAAAGTGATGCTAAACCTACTATTTATTTCATGAATACCTTACGGATCGCTTTATTCCAGGCATCCAGCAAATAGATATTCCCATCTTTGTCAAATGCCATATCTACAGCGGGGCGCATTTTAGCTTCTGAAAAACTGCCATCTGCAAAACCGGATTCCAGTTTAAAGATTGTGCTTACCTGACCGTTTACATAATCCACACTCCTGAGTGCAAAGTTATTGGCATCCAGGATCGTTAAGGTACCATCTGGTGCAGCATACAGTGCAGTCGGGCCATATGAGATCTGTGCTGTTTGCAGCGGACCATCCTGATAACCGGGAGCAAAGAACCAGGTATTCTGCGCACCACCGGGCTGAAATCTTATGATCGTAGACTCATACATATCTAAACCCATAAATATATTCCCCGATGCATCCACTGCAGGACGGCAGGCATCGTTGCCACCTCTTGTTACCACTCTTTCCGAAGCTCCACCGGGATATAGTTTCATCATGCCTGAATAACTCTGGGTAAAATAGAAGTTGCCTTTATTGTCCATGGTCATATTGCCTGCTGCCACACCAGTTAACTCCAACATCGTAGTAACCACTGCTGCAGGTGTTATTTTCCTGATGAACAGATAGTCTGTTATCACTAAATTATCCTGTGCATCTATCACCAATGCCCTGATACTGAAAAACCTTGCATCTGTGCCTGTACCATTTACATTCATTCCGGTTTCCGTAGTACTGCCTGCAAAAAGAGATACCTGTCCATCAGGCGTTACTTTCTGCACATACGTACCCTGCGTAACATAAACATTCCCCTTCGAGTCTACAGCTATTGATTTCAGATTAGTGGGCAAAGTATTGTCAAGCGGTCCACCTGCCAGGGTCATCACTCCTGCACGTTTGAATGGCTGAGCACTCTCTGCTGTCTGTCCATTACGTGAAATCCTTACAAGTCCGGTGCTTAAGCCAACAGGTGCATCCAGCACAATTTCAGTACCTTCAGCATTCACACTGGAAACAGTTGCTGCTACACCATTAAAGGTGACAATATTTTCAGTTGCCACGGCACTAAAACCAGTACCTGTAATAGTTATCTGAGAACCTGCCAGACCATTATCAGGCGTCATTTTACTGATACCCAGCGTCTGGTCTTTAAACAATGGTCCTTCCACTACCTGGTCATTTACAGAAAGTTTAACCTTGCCATCACCGGTACCTCCCGGGATGGCAAGTGTGATAGCATTGGCAGTGGCTGCTGTTACAGGAACTACTACATTATTGATGGTGACTACGTTTTCATCGGCTACCTCGCTGAAATAAAGACCGGAGATAGTCATCACCTGGCCCTTTGGTCCGCTTAAGGGGCTAACGGTTTTAATTACCGGAAGTGGTACAAGTTTAAACTCCGGGCCTATGATCTTTTGGCCGTTAATTGATACAGAAAGCGGGCCGGTCTTAAATTCATCCGGTGCCCTTACCGTCAGCTGCGTTTCCGTAGCCTCTTCCACTACTGCGATCTGTCCGTTAAAGTCTACAACATTACCTGCTATTGCCGGATCAAATCCTTCACCTTTGATAACCACACGCGTTCCTTTGCCACCCGTCAGCGGTTTAACAGATACGATCTCCTGGTAAAGGAAATCCTGCCCGGTAGATTCCATACCATCTACCTTTACTTTGATGGGACCACGGCCTGCTTTCTCCGGCACTTCTATCACGAGCAAGGTATCTCCTGCACTCACAACATTTGCCATTTTACCATTCATTGTTACTTCTGCCGGTGCTTTAAGACTGCCAAACCCTTTACCGTTGATGCGGATATGAGATCCTGCAGGTCCGTTAGCCGGAGAGATACTGCTTATACTCAGGGTCTGATAAGTAAAGTTCCCTACCTGTGCAGGCGATGTACCAACAGTAAGTGCAATAACACCTGTACTACCTTCCTCCGGAACACGCACCACCAGTTTATGCTGCTGTGCATCTACAATAGTTGCTTCCTTGCCGGAGAAAGTTACCTTTATGCCGGATGCATCTTTACCGAAACCTGTTCCTTCAATAGTGACCAGTGTACCTCCTTTCCCGCTATTCGGATAATAACTTTCCACTTTAGGCGGTACCTGTTGTATGTCCTCTTTCTTTTTACAAGCCTGTACCAGAAAGAGGCTGACTAAAAGGGTATAAATAATTATTTTCTTCATCAGTTGATGTTTATCATGTTAAAAAGAGTATCGCAATCCTAACTGCACCTGGCTCCTTGAACCGAAATAATCTATAGCATATGGTTTGCCCGGTTGGGAAAATGTATAGACAGGAATGTTCTCCTTACCTTGCTGGGGAGGATATAAAGTAGGCACCATTCCCACGCTGGCCGTAGAATTAAAGGTGTTGGGAGAAAAATATTGTATACCCCAGTTGCTGCTGATCAGGTTTGTAAGATTGATCACATCAATTGAAAAAGTGATGTAGTTGGTTTTCAGCTTCGCGAAATGGAACTCCTGGGCAAAGTGCAGATCTGCCTGCACATTCCAGGGAGTTCTGCCCATATTGCGTTCTGTGAAATTGCCTCTTCTGCTGCTGAGATAAGCATTCCCGTCAATGAATTTATTGAAAGCATCCGCCTGTTCCGCCGTGGTAAAGAAATCAACCGCTTCCTCCCTGGCAGGAATATAGGCAAGGCTTACCTGTTGTGGCAAACCTTGCACACTGTTATTTACAATTCCATAGGTAAAGGGACTGCCGGACTGGGCACTGACGAATAAATTAAGAGAACTGATCCAGCTATCGCTCCATGCTTTTTTGTAATCCAGGTTGAACACCATTCTGTGACGGATATCAAAGTTTGAATAGGCCAAACCCGCATCATTAGGGCTCAATGCCTGGTTCAGCTGCCAGTTGGATTCCATAGAGTTGCGCACACCATTGAACACATCTTTGCTTTGTCCATAAGTATAGGCAGCAGAAGCTGAAAGGCCAAAGGGAAATACTTTACTGATGGTACCAGTAACGCTATAGCGGAAACCTTTGTTGGTATTGCTCAGCAGGTAAGCATTTGAAAAAGCAGGATTCACTGTGCCGGAATAAACAGGCTGCTGTTTATGAATATCGTAAGCATGGTAAACAGGATTATCGGTAATATTCACCTGCTGAAAAAACACGTCTTTCAGGGTTTTGGTGATCATTCCTTCCACACCTAATTTCCATTGATCAGCAGTAATGTGATCAAGGGCTATGCTGGCGCGGAGCACCTTAGGTGCGGTAAAATTATTATCAATAAGGTCTACCTGTGTTTTACCGGCACGGGGATTATTGATCACCACACCATTCTGCTGCACAAAATCCGCGATGCCATTATTCCCTGGTTTTGCAGCATCCGTACCCGGCGTAAATGGCTTTTGCTCTGCCCGCTGATCAAATGAACCATAACTGAGACCATTGTTATAATAAGCATAGGCCAGCCATGCAAATGGTATCCTGCCGGTAAAGATCCCGGCACCACCACGAAGTATCAGCGACTGATCTCCTTTTATATCATAACGGATCCCTATCCTTGGTGAGATCTGTACCTTGTTAAAATAGTTATTGGTGATACGGCTTAACGGAGTATAGTAGTAAGAAGTACCAAAATTCGGATCAGCCGGGGAATTAGCTACTTTATCCGTCAGTTCCGGTTTCTGTGGCAGATGTGTATAGTCTGCACGAAGCCCTGGTGTTATCTTCAGTTTCTCCGTAACCTGGATCTCATCCTGTGCGTATATGCTGTAAAGATTAACGTTGAACACAGCTGCAGGATTAGCCAATATATAATCACGGGAGTTATTGATGTAGTTATAACTTCCTCTTACCCGGTATGGGCGGTTCTGAAGATAATCGTCAAGGTTGAGGTAATCTATCCTCCCATTCCAGCTGTTCACAAACCCATAATTAATCTTATACAACTCATTATGTGTTCCAAAAAGGAAGGTATGTTTTCCTTTGCTCCACGTCAGGTTGTTGCTGATCTCCAGCGTTTGCTGTTTCATGTTGAAAATGGAGGCTTCCCTGTCCGTACCAATGTAGATAGTAGTTCCGGGAGAACGGCCCATGATCTGTACCTGTGGAAGATTGGGATCACTGAGAGGATCTCTGCTGTCTTTCACGGTAGTGTAGCCGATCACAAGACTATTGGATAAAGTATTGCTAAAACGGCTTTTCAATTCCGCCACGGTACTGATCTGATCATTTTTCTGATCAAATGCCATGCTGCTAAACCGGAAATCCTGCTGGTCCCGGTCCATATGTACAGCTTTTGAAAAAATGGTATTATTTCTGACAGAGAGCTGGTGTTTGGAATTAATGTTCCAGTCAATACGGTTAAAAAACTTATCAGAGCGGGAAGAAGTATTAAATGCATCAGCGGTGCCCGGATCAAATCCAGTATAACGGGCTTTTGTGGCATTGATAATAGCAGTTGCATCTTCTGTGCTAAGGATATTGGCGGTTTCAGGCATGCCTGCTTTCAGCAATACCGGATCCGTTCTGCGCGTGATCTCCATATTGGTGAAAAAGAACAGCTTGTTTTTAATAATAGGGAAACCAAGGCGAAAACCTGCCTGATAGTCTTCAAAACTATCCGGCATTTTACCGGAGGAACCGGTTTTATCTTTAGCAATCAATGTAGCATTCCTTCCGAAACCATAGATAGATCCGCTGAATTTATTGGTACCACTGCGGGTTACAGCGTTTACACTGCCCCCTGTAAAATTCCCGATCTTCACATTATACGGTGCGAGATATACCTGTATATCTTCAATAGCATCCAGTGAAACAGGATTGGTGCGGGTACTGCTGCCTGGTTGGCCGGAAGTACCACTTTGACCTCCCATAGAAGGACTGAAGCCAATTGCATCATTGTTGATGGCACCATCGATGGTAACGTTATTATAGCGGAAGCTGCTACCTCCAAAACTATTATCCTTACTTCCCTGCGGCACCAGCCTTGTCATATCCTGGATACTTCTGCTGATAGTAGGCATATTCCTGATCTGCGTGCTGCCGATATTTTGGCCTGCGCCATAAGTATTGGCATTGGGAGATTTGCGCCGGGCACCGGAAACCACTACTTCGCTGAGCTGTTCTGCCCCATTTTTCATCACAATATTCAGCAATAAAGGTTCCCCCAGTTTAACAGCGATATCGCTGAATTGCTGTGTTACTTTGCTGACCATGGTTACTGTAATGCTATATGGTCCGCCCGGCCGCATGCCTGGCAGGCGATAACGCCCGTCTTTACCAGTAGTGGCAGGATAAGGTGTACCGGAAGGGATGTGTACTGCAATGATAGAAGCCCCATCCAGCGGTTCGCCCTTTTCATCCGTGATCTTTCCTGTGATGCCACCGCTTGTTTCCTGTGCATTTGCCGTAGCAGAGCATACAAGCAGGAACATCATCAGGAGGTATTGTTTAATTTTCATTTTGTAATAGTTAAATGATGTCATTGCGTTACCTTCAAAACACTGTTGATCGTGTGTAATACGCCATTACCGGTGATCCTGTCTTGCTGCACGGTTTGTACCGATACACCTCCATTACCTGTTCCCAGTAATGTAATGCCTTCGTATCCACCCGGCGCAGAACTGTTAGGGATCAGCGTGATCTTCACCGTGTTATTATCTAACATAGTCTGTGTACTTGTGGCTGTGCTGCCTGTGCTTAACACATAGTCATTCAGAAATCTTCTGTCTGCCGCAATATGGTATTTCACAAGCGTGGCTATTACAACAGGATCTGTACTATTGATTGTTTCAAGTGTGGCATATCCGGCTGCTGTCATGGCAGCATTCACCGGTGCAAAAATGGTATAAGGCCCTTTACCACGCAATTGATCTGCCAATCCCGCGCGCTGTATGGCCTGGTAAAAGAGGCTCAGGTCGCGATCAGCAGCTATAGCATCAATGATATTATCAAAGCGGTAAGGTTGCAGCAAACGGTCTATCACTTCAATGATACCGTTAGAAGCATGCATACTTTCTGATAATATCCGGCTACCATTTACGGTGATGATGGTATCTCCTTCTTTTATCCATCTTGTCACATATAATTTTCCTCCACCGTAAGAACTGATCTCCTGGTTAAAGAGGAAGGGCAATTTATCCAACTCATAAGCGCCTTCCAGGATATGATAACCTGTGAGGCGGATGATCTCTGCCTGACTCGTAATAGTTACACCAGTAGGGCCATTAAAACCGGCAGCTATGAATGCAGCATCAGAGGGAACCAGCACTGTATAAGGGCCGGCAGCTGATACTACTGTACGTAGATTACTACGGTCAAGGGCTGCACGGAAAGATGTAAGATTGAAGTTATCTGCTACTACAGATGGAATGATATTATTGTCTCTCACTTTCACATTCTCCTTTTTGCTGCAACTGAATAGCAAGCAAAAGCACAGGGAGAATATCAGGAGATATCCATGTTTGTAATTCATATCATTTGATATTTTAGAAGCTGATGCTCCCTTTAGAAAACAAAGTTTTTAGGTATGATCAACCGGTCTACCACATGTATAGGGCCTTGCATGGCTTGAATATCCCCTTCGATCACCGTGGCTTTCTCATACTGACTGTCCTTATACTTTACCTGTACCCGGCCATTCGCATCTTTTGAAAATTCAAGCGGTGTTGTTCCTGTGACAGGGGAAAAAATACCTCCGGACTGGATATCATGAAATTTCAGTTTTTCCGGTGTAAGGTCGTTTGAATAGAAGACAGGCGGCACATCCACACGCATTAGCTGCCCCTGCATTCCCCATACATGCATACTCAGCAGGGAATCTGTTGTCATACGTCCTTGCAGTACATAATCGATGTATGCCGGTTTAGAGCGGGAGGCCAGTTCTCTGATATCCTCCGGTGTAAACAGGCCCTCCTTTTTAAAGGCATCGTCCGTAGGAGCAAACAGTGAGAACCTGCTCAGCATGCCTGGTGTATATTTGGGGCAGAAACAATCCCAGTCAATTTCAGCCTTCCGGCAATCCAGGCCAGGCAGGAACAGGTAATCCATCATGCTGAATACGTCCAGGCCATCTACAGCAGAATACAGGCTATCATTTATACGTAGTGCTTCAAGGTATAATCCAAACCGCCCGTCTGCCTGCAGGATCTCCAATATTGTTTTCCCGGGCTGCACCTGCACTTTATTGATCGGCCAGATAACTCCGTTCTTTGCCATCAAAGGTTTAGCTGTGCCAGCTCCTTTGCCGTTAACAAGCAGCTCTCCTTCTCTTGTAATACCAATATACTGCCTGTATTCAGAGGGTAACGGATAGGGAACCGCATTCCCCGGGCCATTTAATTGTTCTGTAAAACGCGGGTTTGTTAGCAGGCTTATCCTGCCCACATTACCTATCTGCTCCCGGATAGCTGTGGAATCCAGCATACCATTGAGCGTATGGTACATCAACAGGGTATCCAGATCTTCCTGTGCAGCATTGTTGATGCTGTTCTCATTCCATCCTGCTGCTTTCATGGCTGCATCATCCGGTACCAATAGAGTATAAGAGGCCTTTGCGCCTTTCAGTGCAAGGATGCTGTTCATATTGCTTTTGTTCCAGGCTTGTTTGAAAAGCTGGTAATTAGTTCCGTTCAGCAATTCCTGCAATGCTGTGGTCACCTCTTCATAAGGTATTTTTCCTCCTTCCGGTACCGGCATAAATTCTTCCTTCTTGCAGGAAGCTGCCAGCACGAGCAAAGCGAGTGATAATATCTTTATAGCTTTCATGTTGTTATTTTTTTGCTTCTTCCGGCATTACAGCCAAACCTGTAAGCGGCTGAATAAGCCCGTTATCTGTGAGGTTATCTGAAAATGAGGCATACTCCTTGCCTGCTACTAACTTCAACTGCATAAATGGATAATCTTTCTTGCTGCGAAGTTGAAAGCTGTACCTGGTCGGAAAAGTCTGATCTCCGCCGATGTTCAGGTAATAACTATCTCCGTAAACAGGTGCATCCAGACCATATTCTGCATTATTGGACCTGAAAACCTTGAAGTCGGAAATAAAAATATTCCGCTGCCGCTGGATGTAAACCCCAAACAACCTGTTGCCGATATAACGGGAAGTATCCATTTGTGTTAATCGTTCCAGGGTCATTCCATCTGCTGCAAAGGCATCGTTATCCGGTGCAAAAATGGTGAACGGCCCATCCTGCAGCAGCTGGTCCCAAAAGCCATACTTCTTAAATGCGGCCACCAGCAAGCTATATTCCTTGTGCTTTTCCAGCCAGTCCCGCACAGTCCCCTTTTCATATTTCATTACTTTGCCCAGTACATGCAGCGTACCATTGGTGATCACCACATCCCGCACCTCCACGATGGAACCATTGAAATAATAATAGCCCACATAGTAATTCTCATGGGAGACATATAACTGCCGGCCTTCAGCCAGGGTAGTATATCTCACATCTACACCCATAACCGGTATATCTGATGTCAGTAATTTTCTGTTCAGTATATGATACCTTACCATTAACCGCAAGCTATCTTTGTTCATTTTATCAAAGTCTGCAGGGCGTTGAATTCCCAGTTCATGAAATGCAGCATTATTAGGAGCCAGTATGGTGAAAGGCCCCGGACCACTCAGCTCTTCCATCATGCCTGCCTTTTCCACGGCGGCGGCAAACAGGGAAAGGTCGTAGTTATTCTTCAGGAAGTCTGCTCCGGGGCGGTACCTGATATTTTCCTCGTACACTTCCAGCTGCTCATGCTTGCAGGAAGCCAGTACGGGTAAAACCACCAGCAGCAGTCTGAATAAAAAAGTATGATTCGTTCTCATCCTTAATTTTCTTTTGTAATAAAATCAATATACCGGTGGTGGATATTTCCGCTGAACGGTAGTTAAATACGCATAGCCGTTCACGAACTCAATCGTATTTATCGTAGCGAATGAACGGGGATTGTGCGTGCCGGAATGAACATTGACGATCATGTTAGGCAGCATGAAAGCAGACTCTTCCCTGGCCGGCTTTTGGGTTCCATTGCTGTAGCAGGAAATGACACCATAGTTGCAATGCGTATCATCTGCATTGTCATTATAAGGCATATTGGTAGGATGCATGCCTGGCGCTAATATGTTAAAGCGCTGCCAGATGTCTGTAGAGATCCCGTCTGAAGCAGGATCCGCAAATAGTGGAATGCTATAATACCGTGTGACCTCACCTGTTCCCGTGTTCCTGCGTATCGTGGTCATGTAATTGAACAGGTACCCGGGAACCGCTGTACCAAGTGTTTGCCCTTTAAAAAGAGAGCTCCATACGTTCATCTCATCCTTAATACCATATTGCAGCATATTCTTTAACGGCTGTTCCTTTTTCAAACTTTTGTCCGCCTGCCAGAAACCATCTGAGCTGTAGTTATAGAAATTAACGTACAGCAGGGAATCTGAAAGCGGCAGTTTATGAAAGTTCTCCTGGCGCAGTAATATGCCATTCTCCTTTGTGGTAAAATCCTTCTGAAGGATATGCATGGTATATACTTCACCGGCATCCAACTGAATGGTTGTATCCAGCAGCACCTTTTTCTTTAGTGACGTTTCCAGGTTAAAGAAAGGAATACTGTTTGTTGGCCTGTACAGGAAGAGGTATCTGTGTTTTCCCGAGGCCACCTGCGCCCAGCTGGAAAGATCAAACCCATTTAAAACAGGTCCAACAAGTACATTTTCCTTACCTGGATATTCAGGATTATTTACAGAAGTACTGCTACCTATATGAGAAGGATAGGGTGGTGCATAGAAAGCCCGCTGATCCAGAAAGTCTCCTATAACGGCAGCTCCTATCGGCATACCATCCTTATCCAGCACCGGATCTATGAGCATAGTCAGAAAAGGACGCTGTTCATCCTTATTGGCCAATCCTATTGAGTAGTTGAGGTTATTAAATACCCGGAGGTAAGCAGGTTCATCTATTTTAGTATATTCTACTTTACTACATGCAGTCATGCCAAACAGTAATATGGCCAACGCAATGCAGTGTATGAATTTCATGCGCATATTCGTTATTTGATATGTTTTACGATGATCATCTTCGCTTTTTGCTCTGCCGGTACAGCAGCACCATATCTGCCGATCAGCGCAATGGTATAAATACCAGGTTCATGTTCAGGCAGAGGCCCTCTTACATACAATTCTTTCCGGGCTATCAGGTCTGTACTTTTTACAACCGGTATATCAGATAACCATTTTCCGGGAACGATGCCCGGGGCAGACTGATAAAGCATAACCTGGTAAGCTGCACTGCTCTGCTGTATAGCAACGTAGGGATGTCCCATGACAGGAATCACGCCGGATTGAATATTCTCAGATATGCCGGAGTAGAATGACTGTCCGTTATTCAGTGTAAATGTGGCATAAGGGATCTCTGCACAGAAATTCAGAAAACGGATATCAAAAGGATAACTCCTGCTCCCGTTTGCATAAGCTCCATCCTGCCCATCTGCTCCAGGGTATTGGATAGTACCGGACAAATTATTGGCTACAACAGAAAGTACTGCCTTCCCTGATCCATCCCGGTACAGCCACGTTGTATAGTTCTGCCCCGCTATAAGTGGTACTTCTTTTTCTGCCAGCAATGTGCCGGATGCATCCTGCGCACGGAAACGCACATTTTCTGCGATCAGCCTTTCGTAACCGCCAGCTGTTGCATAATTTAACGGACCTCCTAATACCTTACCATTAGCTGTAATGGAAACAGTTCCAGTACCGGGTAATGCATTCACTCCCTGCACACGGGTATAGGTGCTATTCAGCGGTTCGCTGATATCACTTATTACCTGGAAGCCATTTTGATCCATGGATACTTCTTCACCGGGATTACCATTATAATAAGGAGTCGGGAAAAGCTGCGGTGATACCACGATCGTATAGATGCCACCGGGCTGATAAGTGCGTATAGGCGCATACGTAAGGTTTATACTAACCGTATGCGGTCTTCCGGTTGCACCTTTAACCAGTGTGGAAGTAGCTGGGTCAACGAGCTCAACACCCTCTGTACGGGAACCGCCGTAGCCGGTTACCTGTATACCTGCGGGTGTAAGTAATTTAAACTGGTAGGCGCCGTAAGGTAATTCAATGTATTCAGACCAGGTTCCGGGCGCAATAGCGCTGGTGGCCGAACTTACAGCTGTACCATCTGCCCATGCCAGTGTAAGCGGAAACGCCACATCTTCTACATCCTGAAATTGCGTACTAACCTTTGCAGCCATATTCACCACACGGATCTTAAAATGATCCGGGCGGGATGGTGCCGTTACATCCCTCGGAATAGCCATTAGGCTGGGTGGGGCATCTATTATATTGGGCTCATCCGTTCCCCTCAGCAGGTAATAATCCATGGGTTTATTGTACTCCTCCAGGATGGAAAATTCCAGCTGGCGGTGAAACGACTGTTGGCTGACGTTCTCCGTTTTAATTAAAGCAGTGCCATCTCTTTTTATAAAAGTAGCCGGGACATACCATGTTCTGCCCAGTCTCCCATCCAATGTAAAATATTTGGTAGCAGGGTATTCGTATTGGTTGTACTGAGGGTCCGGAGGTATTATTTTGTAATTGGTAAGTGTATCGTTGTTTATTATTACCTGCTGATACCCGCCAACATTCACCAGCCTTACACCTGAATTTTTGTGTGCATCCGTCACCGCCCTGTTATCCTGCTCATGATCCACCTTCTCCTTTTTGCAGGAGAGCATAACGAGCAGCATCGCCAGTGATAATAGTTTCTGTTTCATCCGTAAATATTTTTAATTAAAACAGGTTCATTGTAAAGCCCATCATGATCTCACTGCCCTTCTTAAAACTCCTGTTCACATAACTGCCTCCATACCAGAGACCACCTGTGCCGGGATTGGCGTATACTGTTTCAATAGCGGGGTTCAGTACATTCTTGGCATATCCCTTAAACAGTATCCGTTTGGAAAGGCGTTGGGTGAAAACCAAATCCAGTACAGGAACCGGACGTGTGTACAGATCCGGTTCTCCCGTTAGGTTGATCTGTATCAGGCGTTCTCCCACCATGTTAAAAGTGGCGGTAAGGTCTGTACCGCTTTTCTTATTGGCATAGTTCATCCACAGGTTAACAGAATAAGGCGCCTGTTCAAACAGGGGGCTGTTTTCCGGCGTATGCCTATCCAGGGATTTATTGGCATCATACCGTGTCTTTGTTTTTTTAATATTGCTTTGCGCCAGCAGCAGGTTAGAGCCAAAGAAGAAATTGTTTAAAGGCGCCCATAATTTGCCCAGGTCTTTCACCACTTCCAGCTCTACGCCCCATACCGTACCGGTATTAGGATCGTTCTGGAATTGAATGGTAGGATACTCAGGATATTTTGCAGCAAGACCATCCGTTTTCAGGCTGAACACTTTCACCAGCTGGTTATTAATCCGTTTCCCGAAGAGCGATGCAGAAATAACTTCTCCGCTGGCAGGGAACCATTCCCATCTGAAATCAAGGTTCTCTGTATGCTGGTTCACCAGTTTGGGGTTACCCACAACCAGTCCCATCTGAAAAGCATCAAATTCAAATACATTCGTCAGCTCACGTAATTCAGGGCGTGCCAGTGTTGTATTATAAGCTAAGCGGAAATTCATATTCCCCTTCAGCGTATAAGTAAGATTGGCAGAGTAATAGGGTTTATATTCCGTTTTATAAACTGTATTAGGATCTATGAGCACTACAGGTACCGTATTACCATTCTCATCCTTTTTAGTCAGGGCCGGATCAAGGAATACATTAGAAGTATCTACGGCAGACTGTATATTGGTTTTCTCAAAACGAACGCCACCTGCTATGCGAAGGTTATCCCTCAATCTAAGATCAAGCATACCATACAGCGCATTCGTTTCAAAGAAACCGGTATAGTTATTGGGTGATTTCTGACTATTGTACAGGAATCCTCCGGTTCTGCCCACCCCTTCACCTGAACTGCCTGATGGCTCGCGGATACCTACTATCGCAGGGCTCACCAGTTTATCCAGGTTACCTTCAACATCATACAGGGTAAGTGCACCATAAGGTGTAAAGTTGGAACCTGGCAGAAAGAACATGTTCTCCCGGAAAGTACGGTCACGGTTCAGGTAGTTTACACCTGTTTTAAACTCCTGCCGCTGTCCCAATAAACGGAACGGAATAGTGAGATCGGCTTTGTAGTTGTAGTTCGTTTCATTCAGCTTTCTCCATCTGCGGCCATTAGGTTCCGCCTGGATAATACCATAAGTACCATAGCCATTCACATAACCTGAATTAAGCGCATAGAGATGATCTGTATAAACAAATGACTCTGAACCTCCCTGTTCGCTGGCTGGCCTTACATACCAGGCACCACCGCGAGGCTTGTAATCCGTGAGTGTAACAAAGCGGAAATCCGGATCATTCTGTGAAGAAGTAGAAGTAGCCAGGTTATAACTCAAACGTGGGGAATATTCTCCCGCGAGGAACTTATGTTCTCCCTGTAAATTATAGGTGTTAAGATTACGGCGTGTTTGTTTCAGGGAATAGATAGTACTGGCTACGGCGCCTGGTAAACCTGTATACTGGTACTCACCATACATATTCACAGCCTGCGCTTCACTTCCCCAACTGCCTAAATACTGGAAGCTGATCTCATGGCGGGGGCTGAACCTGTAGGTGATACCTCCCAGTGTGCCATAGTTCAGGGTTTCCGTACCTGTATTCTCCTTATAGGTTTGGTATTTACCCATATAGAGACTGTTTGGTGTGATGTAGTTTGGGATATTCCGCGGGCTGTACACCTGTGGGTTACCTGTGATCACACCCTGGTAAATACTATACTGTGTAAGATCTCCGCCATATACATCCGTTGAACGGCGATAGTAATTAGCACCCGCAACAATACCTATCTTATGGGATTTGAAAACATTAAAGCTATTTCCATAGGTAACAGAATACAATTGATTCAGCGATGCATTTTTGAAACGGGTGGTCAGCACCGGATCAAAACTATGCATGATATTGTTGATGCGGTTTGCTTCCTTACGCAGTACAGGATCTGCATTGCTGCTGGTGATCAGCCGTTGTATCTCAGCAAGACCGCCGGGATATTGATGGGAGAGATCGAGAAATTCATTGGAAAGGTTTTTATCATTCACTTTACCACCAAAGAAGCCGAGGTCACTGTTATAAAAACTGTTCACGCGGCCACCAATTCCTATATTGGAATTAAAGCCGGATTGAACAATCACTTCCAGTGTTCTTTTATCAGGAACCGATTTTGTTTTCAGTTCTATGATCCCTGCTGCTGCATCTGCCGGTTTATCTGGTGTAACCGTTTTATAGATGGTAATGTTATCCAGCAATGAAGCAGGAACAAGGTCCAGCGGAATGGAACTCCTGTCAGGATCTGAAGATGCAAGCCGCACACCATTCAATTGCCCTATCACGCTCCTGTCTCCCAGGCCGCGGATAGCTACATATTTTTCATCTGTAACCGTAACACCACTCACACGTTGTAATGCCTGTGTGGTAGTAATACTGGCTGTACGTTCAATTTGCTGTGCGGAAATAGCATCCTGCACAATAGATGCATTCTTCCGTTCCTGCAATACAGCTATTTCCGTATTCGCTTTTCTGCGTGCCTGAACGGTTACTTCTCCTAACTGGCGGCTGGATGCATTCAATATGATATTGAGATGCCCGGATGTTCCCGTTACTTTCACTTCCCGGGCCTCATACCCTAAAAATGTAAATACAAGGGTGGCGCCCGTTTCCGGAACACTGAGGCTGAAATAACCATTCGCATCTGTAGTAGCACCAACAGCCGATCCTTTGATCCTGATGGAAACACCTGGTATCGGCTCCTTTGTTTTACCATCTGTTACCCTGCCTGTAGTTTTTACCTGTACAGGTTTCCGGATGATCACCACATATCCGTTCAAAGAACGGTAAGAAAGCGGTGTGTTATTAAGGAGAAGAGATAAAGCATCCTTAACACTGATATCTTCACGGTAAAGGTTAATGCTTTTGGAAGCACCCGCTAATAACTCTTCCGGTAAAAGGAACCTGACCCCGGTTTGCTTTTCTATGGTAAGCAGGCTTTCTTTCAGCCCCGAATTTTCCAACCGCAGGTTCATTTTGAGCGTAAGGTCCTGGCCCTTCAGGTTATCTGCAAACAGCAGGCTTATGAAGGTTAGATGAACGATCAGCATAATAAATGAGCATCTCATCAGGAAGTAAATTTTGCATCTATGCTTGTTCACCGCATGCTTGAACCATGCGGCGCATTCAGCCTCCGACGCATGGTTAAGGTCAAAGGGAATAGATTCCACAATAAATCCTAAAGGATCATGGTTTAATCCTTTTTTCATACTTTTGATTGTTACTGGTTAACCCGGCTTGCCGGGAATCTGTTAACTACGGTTCGTTTACCTGTTTGTCGTCGAAAACTTTACGGGTAAATGAATTAAAACACGCGTTCCTGAAGGCGGTCCAATGCTGACGGGAACGTTTTTTTATGTACTTTTTTATTACATACAGCGATTTAAAGGTTAGTGAATAATTATTTCCTTCTTGTTGATCGTATACCTGAAACCATTACCAGCCGCGAGTACCTCCAATGTTTTCTCCAGCGGGGCACTTGCAAACAGCGTAACCGTTATACCCTCTTCTGCTTTTTTCAACTGTTTGAATACGATCTTCACATCGTACCATCTTTCCAGTTCAGTAGCCACATCTTTTAATTTCGTGTTGTTAAAAGCAATACGGCCTTTCTTCCATCCTTCTATATCTGCCACATCCACGGTTGCTTTTATGGCACTATGATCAGAAGGATGCCAGGTGAGTTGATTCCCCGGCGTTAATACTGCCATTTCCGTTAAACCTTCTACCCTTACCTTCCCTGTGGCCACGGCCACCGTTACAGGCAATCCATGAAATGCACTGATTCTGAAGGAGGTTCCTAACACCCGCGTTTGAATTTCACCCGTATGTATAATGAAAGGTTTGGAAGGATTATGGCTCACTTCAAAAAAAGCCTCCCCTTCCAGCGTTACTTCCCTGATACTGTCCGTAAAATTCTCCGGGTAAGTGAATCTGCTGCCGGCACCCAGTAATACTGTTGAGCCATCTGTTAAGGTGATCATTGATCTTTGACCGAAAGGGGTTTCCTTCTTCAGTAAAGCCAATGGTTGCTTTCCATTCTTATTGGAGAAGTGGATCGCATAATAACCCACACCAAACAAAATAGCTGCCCACATGGCTACCTGGCGCAACCGTGGCAGGTATTTCACCTTTTTCTCAGGGATCTGCTGTTGTTCCATGCGGGCCTGTATTTCAGCTTTCCAGTTCGCTACCCTGGCGGTGTCTATGGTATTTTCTTCTGTTGCCTGCATGTCTGCAGGCAGCCTTTCCGTAAGGAACTCATCCAGCAATGCTTTGCCGTCCGGTTCCTGTAGAAAAAGGGCTACCCGCGCTCTTTCCTCAGGAGTGCAGGTATTGTTCAGGTATTTTTCTAATAGTGCTTTGTTAACTGAGTTTGCCATTGCTTATATAGATGCCTACTATATAAAGGCCGGAAAATGGAGGGAGGGGCTAATCTGTGATAAAAAATTATCTGGGGAAAAAGCAAAGCAGTATAACAGTTGTAATATCCACATAATCCTTAAGATGGTGGCGGAAATGGGAGAGAGAAGCTTTAATATGGTTCTTTACAGTAGATAGGGACAGGTTCATTTCTTTCGCAATCTCAGCATGGCTGAGGTTGTCCTCACGGCTCATTTTAAAAACGATCTTACGCTGACGGCTTAGTTCATCGAGCTTTTCAAGATATATACCGCTCAGCTCATTCACCTGGATCCGGTGATCTGCATTATAGGCCATAGATGTACTGAGGTCTGGCGAAAGATCATCAAAAGAGTAGGTAACAAAGGGTTTCCGGGTTAATACTTTTATAATGGCGTTCTTCATTGCCCGGAAGATATATGGGGCAAATTGTATGTCAGGGTCCAGCTGATGCCTTTTTTCCCATACCCACAACATCAGGTCCATCATGCTTTCCTCCGCCACTGCTTCATCCTTAATATACTTCAATGCATAGTGATAGAGCTTGGCGGAATAGCGGTCAAATAAAACATCGAAGGCTTTTGTATTGCCTTCTCTGCATTTCTCCAGTAATAACTTATCTGATAATTCGGGTAAAGTTAACGCCATAAGTCAACCACTTTTTCCTCAGGCAAACTTAACAGCAAAAATTTGTGTTCTGTATTATGTAAATATTAATTCTCTCCCGAAATAAAAAACCGTTCCGATTTTCATCGGAACGGCGTATCTGTAATTTACTTTAGTACCCCGGATTCTGCACCATATTACTATTCCCCTGTATTTCCTGGATAGGAATTGGCCACACATAATCGCGGTCCTTGTTGAACTTACGGGTTTCCACCACCACAGCTTGCCCGGTGGCAGGATTGGTAGCCCCCATCACTGTTACACCCATTACCTTATCTGCTATTTTCCACCTTCTGATATCGAACCAGCGACTGCCTTCAAAAGCCAGTTCTACTCTCCTTTCACGCCTGTACAACTCACGCATCTTTGCTTCGCTGTTGTAAACAGCTGCATCCACATTAGGCATGTTGGAGCGGTTACGGATCTGGTTCAGATAATCAATTACATCCGGATGGTTCCATTGACCACCTTCCACCAATGCTTCCACTCTCATCAACATAAGGTCCGCCAGGCGAAAGATCATAAAGTCCAGGGTTCCGGTTGAAGGCCTGGTCCTGTCCATAGACACATCGCAATACTTCCTTACAAAATATCCTGTACGTGATGAGTTTACAGCACCTATTGCACATGGATTTGGAGCAGGTGCAAAGGGATTTACAACCGTATAAAAAGTGGCTCCGGGATAAACGATCGTAGCGGCCATGCGGGGATCCCGGTTATTCTTAAAATTGGGATCTTTCCTGTAGGCTGCAATACTATCTGCACCCAGTTCGAAGATGGTTTTACCCTGCCTCGTTTCATATTCGTCCACAAAACTCTGCGTAGGATTCACATTAGCTGAACCAGCAGCATTGGGTGGCGCAAGCCTTAAATATACACCCTGCTGCAATTGATTAGAGAGTATCCTTTCTTTATTGAATTCTCCTTTATACAAAAAGAGGTTCAGGTAATTGTCCGTGGCCGCGGGTTTGTATAATTCGTACATTTTTCCGCCTGCAGGATCAGTAAGATCTACCACTTCCTTAGCTGTTGCGGCTGCTTCATTATATTTAAGTGCATTCAGCAAAGCAAATGTTTTTATAGACAATGCTGCACCTTTTGTAACACGGTAAGGAAGGTCGCCACTATAACTGTATGGAAGGCCTGCCGCACATTCTGTAAGTTCGGAAGTAATAAAGTTGATGATCTCCTCTTTGGTATTTCTCTTCAGATAAGAATCGTTAGGGCCTACGTCTTCTTTTATGATAGGAATTTCTCCATAATACATGAACAGCTCCAGGTGAAATAATGCCCTGTATGCCCTTACTTCCAGCATGTACTGTGCAAGTTTGTCTGCATCTACATAGGCCTTACCCGCATATTTGAGGAACCTGTTGCAGGTACGTATCTTCAGAAATCCATCCCTCCAGAAAGGGAATATCAGCATATAAGCGGAAGACGGCGGATTGGAGTTGCCATTGCCCAGTGCAAACTGGTTGATCTCAGGCAAAAAATTGGCCGTCCATACTGCATCATCTGTTAATGCGCTGATCGATATCCGGCTGTTAGGTCCATATTGAAAACCGCCGGTAGGAAGCTGCCCCGCAAGGAACTGCATTACCGCGATGAGTTGTTGATCTGTTTGCCAGAATTTTTCATCTACCGTATCACTGGGGTTGTCCCTGGTAAGAAAATCCTTATCGCAGGAAGTAACACTGATCAGCAGCAATAGGCACAGTAACCATGTTTTTTTCATAAAAAATTACTTTATAATTTAATATTCACACCCAGTGTATAGAATCGCATGAGCGGATAAGTATTATCCGATCCTTTTGTTTCCGGGTCAAGGTATTTCATGCCGGTAAAGGTGAAAGGATTCTGAGTGTTGAAATAAATACGGGCATTGGTAATGCCTGCCCTGGTAAAGAGTGGCGACTTAATAGTATAGCCGAGCTGAATAAAACGTACCCGGACAAAAGCCCCCTGCGTACGCCAGTAATCAGAGAAACGGGCGTTATCTGTAGGGCTGGGTGTTATGCGGGGATAGGCTGCATCTGTGTTAGTTGGCGTCCAGGTATCCTGTTGCCATACCATGGGAGTCCCGCCGCCACCACTGAGATTCAGTGGCGTAATGTACCTGCCGGTATAAAATACATCCGATGCAGTAAAGCCGTTCAGCAATGTTTCAACATCAAAGTTTTTGAATCCAAGGCGTAAGTTCAGGAAGTAATTACCCTGCGGATTGGTGTTACCAATTATCGTTTGGTCCGCTTCAGTAATAGTACCATCATTATTCAGGTCCATGTACCGTATATCCCCTGCTACCTGCGTTGGTCCTGAAGGCGTTTTTGATCCTATCATAGGAACCCCAGCATCCACATCCTTCTGCTGCAAAAGGCCCATAGTACGGTACCCATAAGCGCTTCCTATTGGCAGGCCTTCTTTCTGAATAGTATTCTTATCATAATAAGGCCCGTCTTTAAGGGTAAGGATGGAATTCTTATAGTAAGAATAACCGGCATTAATACCAAGAGAAACTGCTTTGATATTAGTAGCGTAGTTCATTGCAAACTCCCATCCTTTGTTTCGCACGCTACCTGCATTGATAGGTTGGGGACCTATACCGGAGGAGTAGGAAAGCGGAGCATTCAGCAGGATGTTTTCTGTGAGTTTGTTGAACCAGTCGAACGTAAAGCTCAGTTTGTCATTTAACAAACCAACGTCCACACCTGCATCCAGCATTTTTACACTTTCCCATGTGAGGTCTGGATTACCAATAGTAGCCTCTGTACCGTTAGTATTGGTAGTACTTTGGTATTTGTACAATCCAATGCCCTGGTTATTTCCTAAAAGACCGTAAGAAGTACGCAGTTTGAGGTTGCTGATAAATTTCATATCCTTCATAAATGGCTCTTTATGCACATTCCAGCCTGCGGCCACTGAAGGAAAATACCCCCACTTATTGCCGGGACCGAACTTCGATGAACCATCCGCACGCAAGGTACTTTCCAGCAAATATTTATCATTGAAGATATAGTTCACCTTCACGAAATAAGATGCCAGTGTAGCTTCCGCGAACTGGTTGGACTGATCAGGATTGTCTGTTTCACGGGTGATACCACCTACAGCATAGATCGTATGTTTATTGTACGTTCTGGTATAATCAAGCGTAGCAGCCATGTATTGATAGTTCCGTTTGTAAATGGCGGAAGTATGCGTAGAACCATATTGAAAAAGCAGGGCGTTGGTATAATAATCCAGGAAGTTATAAGCATCACGGGAAGTGATATTACCTGTGCTTAATAAGCGGAACAGGTATTGGCCTTTGAGTTTCAGGCCAGGAAGGATCTCCCACTGAGGCTGAAAGTTAATCGAGATATTATCTTCACGGGATTTGGTAAAACCGCCCTGTTCCAGTTCAGCCACAGGGTTCAGCATTTCTGCATAGTTACCGTAAGCCTGGTAACCATCTGCGCGCAAAGGATATTTAGATACAATATTCGGTGGGATCCTGAATGTTTCGTACAGAATATATCCTGCCCCATCTCCGTCCTGGAAGTTGGTATAGCGATTAATAGGACGGTTAGTTTCTCTTCTTGAAAGGGACAGATCAAGGTACATGGATAAATTCTTCCGCAGTGTAACACTCGTATTGGCTCTCAGGGAATATCTTTCGGCAGAGGTCTGATTAATAATACCATCCTGCTGCAGGTAAGTACCATTCACCGCAAAACGGGCCTGGCTGTTACCTCCCGTTACACCAAGAGAATGTTGCTGGGAAAATGCCCGGTTTTTAAGCACCAGTTTTTTCCAGTCGGTATTAGGATAAAGCAATGGATCAACTCCCTCGCGTGTTTTCTGGATAACATCATTTGTATAAATGGGATTGCCTCCGATATTGGTCTGTGCAGCATTCACCATTTCCATATAAGTAGGCGCGTCTACAAAATCAGGCAGGTATGCTGCTTTCTGAAAACCGGCAAATCCATCGTACACAATATGTACCTGGCCTGCCTGGCCACGCTTGGTAGTAACGATGATTACGCCATTGGCAGCCCTTGACCCGTATATAGCTGCAGCAGCTGCATCCTTCAGTACCGTTACGCTTTCTACCGTTACAGGATCCACATCATTAATATTGGTGGGAACACCATCTACCAGTACCAGCGGAGCTGTTGTACCGAGTGTAGATATACCGCGTATTTTAATGGCAGCAGCATCGCCGCCGGGAAGGCCGGAACTTTGAGTTACGGTAAGCCCTGTAATACCTCCCTGTAAAGCCTGGGATAATTGTGTAATAGGTTTACCTTCTATATTCGACTTTACATTCAGTGCGCTGATGGAATTGGCCAGGTGTTTCATCTTCTGTTCGGAGTAACCTGTTACCACTACCTGGTCCAGCGTGGAAACATTTTCCGGCAATGCAATCGTAAGGTTGTCCCTGTTATTGATAACCGGATATTCAAAAGATTTGTAACCGGTATGGGAAAAGATAAGTACTTCACCAATACGCACTCTCAGCTCAAAGTTACCTTTATCGTCCGTTGTGGTTGCACGGCTTTCACCTTTTACGATTACGGTGGCACCGGGTAAAGGTGTGGGCGGTTCTCCCGTATCAAATACCCGCCCGTTTATCTTAAAAAGGCTATCTGCGGGTGATGATGTGCTGGTTTTGCTTTCGTCCTCCCGAATAATGATCTTATTCTCAAGGGCCGTATATTTCAATGGAAACGGACGAAGTAATTCATCCAATACATTTTTGAGTGGTTTGTTACTGGCAGAGAGGCTTACTTTATTTCTGTTCTGCAGCACATTGCCTCCATAGGTAAATGAAACCTTTCCCTGCGTGGCAATCTTGTCCAACGCATTTTTAAGCGTTTCCTGTTTCAGCTCAATAGTAACAGGATTATTCAATACACCTTGTGCAGATGCGGTGCGAAAAGAAAAGAACGATATAACAATTAATGCAGGAAGCAACCTGCTTTTCATTCCCGAAAGCAAAAAACCTGCGTCAGGTATATTTTTTTTCATACCTTTATTTCGTTACGTAATTAGTAATTACTGCTTGTATATGCAGTACAGCAGTTATTCTTTTAATGTCAATGCATAATGATCCCGGTCACGCCGGGATTTTTATCTGGCGCTATCTTATCATGGTGGAATAGTTTTAGTGAAAGATCTATTTATGTATTTCCCATCCCGTGGAGGTTTGTTTTAAACGCGCATTATACGTTAAGCTTATTTGTTGCAGCACCGTTTCCAGTTTGTCCTTTTTCTGATCAAAGTCCCCGTAGTAAGTGATCCCCTGAAGTTGTTTATTAAGCCTGATGGTTGTATTGTAGGCCCTTTCGATATCGCTGATAACATTTTTCAGAACTTCTCCCTCATATTTGAATTGTCCTTCTTTACGCGCCAGTGCAGCTGTTGCATCGGGATAATCTTCTTTCTTCAGCATACCGCTTGAAGTATTAAAAACTGCCCGCTGATAAGGAGATAACAATACTTCGTTATTACTTGCATCCACCTTCACTTTACCGGTAAGCAGCACTATTTCAATATCAGCACGATCGCTATAAGCCTGTATATTAAAGCTGGTACCAAGTACAGTAGTATTTGTTTTGCCCGTATGTACAATGAAAGGATGTTGATCATCTTTGGCTACATCAAAAAAGGCCTCCCCCTGGAGCGTTATTTCTCTCGAATGCTCCCGGTAGATCAACTTACTGGCAGGTGCAAGCCATACACTTGTACCATCTGCCAGCTGAAATTGTTTTCTTTCCCCTTTTACGGTAGACACTTGTACCTCAGGGTTGAATATCCCCGTCAAATAATGGCGGCCCAGGTAAAGTGTAGTAACTAATAGCGCCAGTGAAGCAGCGATGGACAAACTGACGATAGTACGTCTGTGTGAACGAACAACCGGCTTTTCTTTGAGGAAGGTTTTATCTGCTACCTGCTGATATACCTGTTTCAGCGTATCCTTCATAGCTTCCTGCTCAGCGTCAGACGTGGTATACGCCAGCAATTCATTGCGCACTAATCTCCTGAGATCGCTTTCGCCCTCTCCGGAATCAAAGTACTGCAATAAAAAGGCGATCTCCTCCGGAGAGCATTCATTATTCAGATACCGTTTAAACAGTCCTTCCAGGTAATTCTTATCCTCCAATTTTTTGCTTTAATAGCTAATACGGGGTTATTGACCTTTTTCCCTGCTGCGGAGAAAAAAATATTTCAGGGGAAGAGAAGACGTATGATACAAAAGGAAAGCAGGGTAGCAATATGATCAGAAAGAAGTATATGTTGCCGGATAGCGCGGGTAGCTTTGAGGAGATGGTCGCTGATGGTAGATACGGAGATCCCCATCATCAGGCTGACCTCTTTGTAACTTTTTCCTTCCACCTTACAGAGTTCAAATACACGTTTGCGCTGAGGTGGCAAAAGGTTAATAGCCTGGTTCAGGAGAGCGTTCTTCTCCCGCTCATAGATATTTTCCTCCACATGCAGGTAACGTTCAGAAGCAAGGTCCATCAGCTGTTTACCCAGCTTTTTGTCCTGGGCGGCTTTTCTGAAGAAGTCAACCACACAGTTCTCTGCAATACGGAAAAGGTAGGAGCGGAAAGATTTATCAGGGTCAAGCGTCTCGCGCTTTTCCCATAACCGGATAAATACCTCTTGTAATATTTCCCGGACAGTTTCTTCGCTCTTTGTCAGTTTCAGGAGAAAACCGAACATCCTGGGGCTGTACAGATCATACAATTGCGCAAAAGAATCTTTATCCCCAGCCCGGAGCTGAAGCAGCAATTCCCTTTCACTGATTATAGGTCTGCTTTTCATGTAAGAACAAAGAAAGTTAAATAATCTTAAATCCCGTATTAAGTATAAATTAAAAATCCCTCACCCGGAAACAGGTGAGGGATTTTTTTGTTTCTGGTTAAAATACTATCATTTCACCAGCGCCGCAATAGCTTTATGCACTTTCTCAAAAGGGAACTGTTTTATCACCGCTTCCATTTGCGATGTAATCTCCGCAGTGCACAAATTCCCAATACTCCCTTCATGCGTATGCTGAATGTTCGTGTCCGGCTTAAATACCCCATTCTCAATATCATGCCCTACTTGTTTATAAGCCTCTCTGAAAGGAGTGCCTTCCAGCACTAACCTGTTCACCACTTCTACGCTGAAAAGGTACTGGTACTTTTCATCTTTCAGTATATCTTCTTTGATGCGGATATTCTCCAGCATCAGGCGGCTCATTTGTAAACAATTCCGCAGCGTGGTAAATGCAGGGAAAAGGTTTTCTTTCAGCAATTGCAGATCGCGGTGATAACCAGAAGGTAAGTTCACCGTCATCATAGCAATTTCATTCGGCAGTGCCTGCAGTTTATTCGTATGCGAACGGATCAGTTCCCATACATCCGGATTCTTTTTATGCGGCATGATGGAAGAACCTGTGGTCAGTTCATCCGGGAAGCTGATGAACCCGAAGTTCTGGTTCATGAACAAACAGGCATCCATCGCCATTTTAGAAAGTGTAGCAGCAATACCTGCGAGGGCAAAGGCTACCAGTTTTTCCGTTTTACCACGGCCCATTTGTGCATACACCACATTGTAATTGAGTGTTTCAAAACCCAGCAGCTCAGTGGTCATGGTACGGTTCAGGGGAAAGGATGATCCATAACCTGCAGCAGAACCCAGAGGGTTTTTGTTCACTACAGTATAAGCACCATGCAACATGGTGAGATCATCTACCAGGCTTTCCGCATAAGCGCCAAACCACAATCCGAAAGAGGAAGGCATGGCAATCTGCAGATGCGTATAACCCGGTAATAGATGCGCTTTATATTTTTCGCTTTGCTGTTGTAACAGATCGAAGAGCAATTTGGTTTCCGTAACAATGGATTCCAGTTCACTTCTCAAAAAGAGTTTTAGATCCACCAGCACCTGGTCATTCCGGGAACGGCCGCTGTGGATCTTTTTACCGGACTCACCCAATCTGCGGGTGAGTAATAATTCTACCTGGGAATGAATATCCTCTACGCCGTCTTCCAGTTTAAAATTGCCATCAAGTATTTCGCGGTAGATGTTCTTCAGTTCCTGCTGCAATACATTAAGGTCTTCTTTTTCGAGCAGGCCGATAGATTCCAGCATGGCAATATGTGCCAGTGAGCCCTGCACATCAAAGGGAGCCAGGTAGGCATCCATTTCACGATCCCGGCCAACCGTGAACTGCTCAACTGCAGCCAATGCTGCTTTATCTTTTTGCCATAATTTCATACTGCATCAGTTTAAAGATCATACTTACCAAATACACGTTCTTTGATCTCCGGCCATTCCTCTTTCAATATGCTGAAATAAACAGAATTACGCAACCAGCCAGACCATGTAACGCAATGGTGACGGAAGATACCTTCTTCCTTACAACCAATAGCCAGCATGGCATTGCGCGATTTCAAATTACGTTCGTCCGTTTTCAGTTCCACCCGGTTCAGGTCCATCACTTCAAATGCGTAGCGAAGCATTTCAAACTTCATGGCCCTGTTAAGACCGGAACGCTGATAAGAAGGATGGATCCAGGTATAACCTATTTCCGTACGTTTATGTTGTGGCACCAGCGCGCAGAAACGTGTGCTGCCTGCTACTTTGCCTGTTGTTTTATCGATCACCACAAAAGGGATACTTGTTCCCTGCTCCCGCTCTTTCAGTGCGATGGCTATATACTGTTCCAGTTCTTCCCGGTTGCTCACACGCGTAAGGCCCACTTCCCAAAGAGAAGGTTCCAGCGCCACTTCCAGTAATGCATCCACATCGGATGCCTGCAAGGGCCGCAGCAGTACACGTTTATTTTCCAGTATGGGTGCAGTATTCATGCTCCGCTAATTTACGCCATTCACAATGGATAGCAATTTAATGTACGTATCAATCCCCTGCCTGATCTCCTCCAGGTAAATGAATTCATCCGCTGTATGCGAACGGGCAGAATCACCAGGCCCTACTTTTACAGAAGTTGCCGGTATCAATGCCTGATCAGATGTAGTGGGCGAACCATACAGTTGTTTGCCTAAAGATAATCCGGCTGTTACCAGTGCATGATCCCGTGGAATGAAAGAAGGCCGCATCCGCATAGAGCGGGGCGTTACATCACATTTCACGTTTTGCTTGATCACCTCCAGCATTTCTTCCAGCGTATATTGATCTGTTGCCCGGATGTCCACTACAAAGGAACATTCAGCAGGCACCACGTTATGTGCTTTATTGGAAGTTTGCACCACCGTTACACTCATTTTCACCGGGCCTAAGGCTTCAGATACTTTAGGGAAACGGTAAGTGCGGAACCAGTTGATATCATCCATAGCATTGTACAAAGCATTCTCTCCTTCATCCCTTGCTGCGTGCCCTGCTTTACCATGTGCTACACAATCCAGCACCATCAGTCCTTTTTCTGCAACGGCCAGGTCTGTTTTAGTAGGTTCCCCTACAATGGCCAGGTCTATCTTCGGCAATACGTTCAGGATACTCTCAATACCGTTCACGCCGCTGATCTCTTCTTCTGCCGTGATGGCAACGATGATGTTATAAGGCAGTCCTTCCTTTTCGTAGAAATGCAGGAACGCAGTAATAAGGCTTACTAAACATCCGCCTGCATCATTACTACCAAGACCAAAAAGTTTACCATCTTCCACTGTGGGTGTAAATGGATCACGGGTATATTGAGGATTGGGTTTAACCGTGTCGTGATGAGAATTCAGTAAGATAGTGGGTTTGGCCGGATCAAAATGTTTATTCAGTGCCCAGATGTTGTTGAGGTGCTGGTTATAAGCTACCCCTTTGTCTGTCATAAACTGGCCCAGGATTTTCGCAGTGCCCTGCTCCTCCTTGCTAAAGGAAGGCGTGGCGATCAGTTGTTTTAAAAGCTGTACTGCATCTTCATAGTGTTTTTCGGTACACATATAGTTAGCATATTAAAGTCCCCGCTACAGCATCGGTGGTATTCTTCCGCACATCATCAGCATGGCCGATCAGTACTTCCTTCACACCACTTTCAATGGCACTGAAAGCATTCTGCAGTTTCGGCAAAATACCGTCTGTTAATACGCCCTCTGCCAGTAGCGTTTGATAGATTTCCCGGTTGATAAGATTGATCACGGAATCATCGTCTGCTGCATTACGCAACACTCCCTTCTTCTCAAAACAATAGATCAGGCGTACTGCGTAACTGCCGGATAAAGCGATAGCCAGTGAAGAGGCAATGGTATCTGCATTTGTATTCAGTATCTGTCCTTTTCCGTCATGTGTCAGTGGAGAGAATACAGGGGTGAGGCCTGCATCCAGTAATAACTTCACGGGGTCTACCTGCAGATCCGCTGTAGCAATATCCCCCACAAACCCATAATCGATCTCTTTCACAGGGCGTTTAGAAGCAGGGATGATGTTCGCATCCGCTCCTGTTAATCCAATGGCATTACAGCCAACAGCCTGTAGTTTTGCAACGATCTGTTTATTCACTAAACCACCATACACCATTGTCACCACATCTATTGTAGCTGCATCTGTAATGCGCCGGCCATCTACATAATTAGCTGTAATGCCTAATTTATCTCCGATGCGTGTAGCAATCTTTCCGCCGCCATGGATCAATATCTTCTTTCCCGGGATCTTCGCAAAATCCGCGAGGAACTTTTCCAGTAAAACAGGATTATCGATCACATTACCGCCTACTTTGATCACATATACCATGATTGCTTTTATTTTTCAATGCCCCGCCAAAAAGCGGGTATCATCTCCTTTATCTTTTTGCTTTTAAGATCTCACTTAACACCGCCTGAGCAGCCCAGGTACGGTTACCCGCTTCCTGGATCACAATAGAATTAGCGCCATCGAGTACTTCATCTGCAATCACCACATTCCTTCTTACAGGCAGGCAGTGCATCACAGATGCGTTATTTGTATTCTTCAATGTTTCATTCGTCACCATCCAGCTTTGATCTGTACAGGTGATCTTGCCATAATCTTTGTAGGACGACCAGTTCTTCACATACACAAAATCCGCTCCTTCCAATGCTTGCTTTTGATTATGAATTATGGGCGCTTTACCACTGAATTTAGGGTCCAGCTCGTAACCTTCAGGATGTGTGATCACAAAATCCACTTCTCCCCATGCATTCATCCACTGTGCAAAAGAGTTAGGTACAGCCTGTGGTAGCGCTCTTACGTGAGGCGCCCAGGTCATCACCACTTTGGGTTTACGCGGTTGGTTCCAGCGTTCCTTAATAGTGATCACATCTGTTAAACTCTGTAAAGGATGCAGGGTAGCACTTTCCAGGCTCACAATCGGTTTACCTGCATACTTAATGAACTGATTGATATATTTCTCCGTATAATCTTCTTCTTTATCCTTCAAACCGGGGAATGTACGGATGGCCATGATATCGAAATACTGCCCCATCACCGCTGCTGCTTCTTTCACGTGTTCCGTAGTACTTCCGTTCATCACCACACCATCGTTCATTTCCAGCGCCCAGCCTTCTTTGTCGATGTTAAATACCACCACTTCCATGCCCAGGTTCCTGGCCGCAACCTGCGTACTTAAACGTGTTCGCAAGCTTGGGTTCAGGAAGATCATGCCCAGGGTTTTGTTTTCACCCAGTCCTTTATCTTTAAAAGGATTTTTTTTGTAGTCCAGTGCTATGTCCGCGATTTGCGGGACACCCGGAACATCCTCCACGGAAATAAATTGTTTCATCGGCGGCGTTAGTTTGCTAGTTCTTTTTTAAATGCATTTAAAAAATGGTCTGCCTGTTCCTTATTCAAAGCCAGTGAAGGCAATAACCTGATCACATTAGGTTTCGCTTCGCCGGTGAATATTTTATGTTTAAATAACAATTCCTTCTTAACATGCGCCAGTTCATCCGGCAGGTCTATACCAATCATCAACCCCGCACCTCTTACTTCTTTCACCTGTGGTATCTTCTTCAGTTCACTGGTCAGGTATTCGCCGATAGCCGCAGCATTCGCAATCAGGCCTTCCTGCTCTATCACTTCCAGCACAGCCAGTGCTGCTGCACAAGCCAGGTGATTACCACCAAAGGTAGTACCCAGCATACCGTACGCAGGTTGAAACTTAGGTGCAATGATAATGCCTCCTATCGGGAAACCATTGCCCATGCCTTTCGCCATCGTATAAATATCTGCATTCACACCGGCATGATCATGAGAGAAGAATTTACCGCTTCTGCCATAACCACACTGTACGCTATCCGCAATGTATACTGCATTGTATTGATCACACAGGCTCCTGATCTTTTGCAGGAAGGCCGCAGAGGCTACATTGATGCCACCCACGCCCTGAATACCTTCAATGATCACAGAAGAAATTTCGTTCTCCTGGAAAGTTTTTTCCAGTGCTGCCTGATCTTCCCATGGCAGAAAGATCACATTATCTGTTTCATTCACCGGCGCTACGATCTTTGGATTATCTGTAGCTGCCACTGCGAGGGAAGTTCTGCCGTGGAATGCCTTTTTAAATGCAATGATCTTTTTCCTGCCGTTGTAGAAAGATGCCAGCTTCAGCGCATTTTCATTGGCTTCCGCACCGGAATTCACCAGGAACAACTGGTAATCTTCCTTACCGGAAACCTTGCCCAGCTTTTCCGCCAGTTCTTTCTGCAAAGGAATATGAATAGAATTGGAATAGAATCCAACTTTACTTAACTGGTCTGTTAACCGTTTAACGTAATGAGGATGGGTATGACCAATAGAAATTACAGCGTGGCCACCATAGAGGTCCAGGTACTCCTGGCCTTTATCGTCCCATACGTTAGAGCCCTGTGCTTTTATAATAGTGATATCGTTAACCGGATATACATCGAATAATTTCATACAAAGAGAAATGATAGAATGATAAAAAGAAGATTAGAACACGATGGATTTGAGCTTCAACCCGGCTGTTTCTTCCAGCCCCAGTATCAGGTTCATATTCTGTACTGCTTGTCCTGATGCACCTTTTATCAGATTGTCCTCAATAGAATGGATCACCAGTTTGCCATCCACTTTTTCCAGTTGGATGATGCATTTATTGGTGTTCACCACCTGTTTCAGATCAATTTGTTTCAGGCTCACATGTGTGAAAGGATGATCTTCGTAATACTTAGTGTATAATTCGTAAGCCTCTTCCAGTGACAATGCGCATTCCAGATATGAAGTGACCCAGATACCCCGTGGAAAATCCCCACGTACGGGTACAAAGTTGAGCGCTCCTGAATAGGCAGGCTGGAGCGCCTGCAAAGTTCGTCGTATCTCCTTCAGATGCTGGTGCGTGAGCACTTTGTAAGTAGAAATATTATTCGCCCTCCAGGTAAAGTGGGAGGTGGATTGTAAGCTTTGTCCTGCTCCCGTAGAACCGGTAATGCCGGTAGTATGTACTTCATTCAGCAAACCTGCTTTCGCCAATGGCAGAAGACCTAGTTGAATGCCCGTAGCAAAACAACCTGGGTTAGCAATGTTTGATGCTTTTTTAATTTCGTCCCTGTGCCACTCCGGCAAACCGTATACAAACATTCTGCCTTTCACACTTTCGCCCAAACGAAAATCCTGGCTGAGATCAATGATCCTTACAGCGGCAGGAATATCGTTGCTTTCGAGGAACTTCACAGATTCACCATGACCCAGGCAAAGGAAGATCACATCTACATCTCCCAGGATCTCTCCTGTGAATTGCAGATCTGTTTCACCCAGCAGATCACTATGAACAGCGTATAAAGGATTGCCTACATTACTGCGGCTGTGCACAAATGCCAGTTCCACATCAGGGTGGTTTAACAGTAACCGGATGGTTTCTCCGCCTGTGTAACCTGCCCCGCCAATAATGCCTGCCCTTTTCTTATTTGAAGTTCCCATTAGTTTATTTATTTTCTTCGTTCACCTGGTTCCAGATCATTGTTTGATTACCAAAGATCTTGCTGAAACCACGTACATCTTCTCCACTCCAGCCCTGGTTCATCTCTCCGTATTTGCCAAACTTGCTGCTCATCAGATCAAAAGCAGAAGAGATACCGGTCACCTGGAAGCGGTATGGCAACAGGGTCACAAATACTTTACCGGTTACATGCTGCTGGCTGTTTTGCAGGAATGCTTCGATGTCGCGCATCACAGGATCCAGGATCTGGCCTTCATGCATCCAGTTACCGTAGAATTGCGCCAGCTGATCTTTCCAGCTCAGCTGCCATTTTGTAAGCACATGTTTTTCCAGCGCATGGTGTGCTTTCAAGATCACCATGGGTGCTGCGGCTTCAAAACCCACACGGCCTTTAATACCAATGATGGTATCGCCCACATGTATGTCCCTGCCGATAGCAAATGCACCTGCCAGTGTTTGCAGGTACTGGATCGCTTCCGCGGGATGAGAGAATTTTTTATCGTTCACACCCAGCAGTTCACCTTTCTCAAAAGAAAGTTCTACCTGCTCAGGTTCGTTTTTCGTTAATTGTGTAGGCCATGCATGTTCCGGCAACATACCATTGGAGGTAAGCGTTTCCTTTCCACCTACAGACGTACCCCAGATACCTTTGTTGATAGAGTACATCGCCTTTTCAAAATTCACCTGCACACCTTTAGCCTGGAGATAAGCAATCTCTTCTTCCCTGCTCAGCTTCAGATCACGGATAGGTGTGATGATCTCCACACCGGGGATCATGATATGAAAGATCATATCAAAACGAACCTGGTCGTTACCCGCACCGGTACTGCCATGTGCTACGGCATCCGCTCCTACTTCCTTTACATATTCTGCAATGGCGAGGGCCTGGCTCATCCGTTCAGCACTTACGCTCAGCGGATAAGTATTGTTCTTTAACACGTTTCCGAAAATGAGGTACCGGATCACTTTATCATAATAAGAGCGAACCGCATCTACTGTCTTGTGACTTTTCACACCCAGACTGTAGGCGCGTTTCTCGATCTCCTGCAATTCTTCAGCAGAAAAACCACCCGTATTCACGATCACGGAGTGCACTTCATACCCCTTCTCTTCAGAAAGATATTTTACACAATAAGAGGTATCAAGCCCGCCGCTAAAACCCAGTACAACTTTTTTCATATTCGTTATTCGTAATTAATTCAGTTATTGATCACAACCATCCAAAGAAAAACCGCTTTTTAGAAGTACCGGCAGCACCGCTTCCTCCGTTTTTCCTGACAGCTTTTAACAGTACATATTTTTTGAACCGCAGCCATCTTTCAAACAGCGAAAAATTCTCCTTAAATCTACGCTTCTTCCTTTGTTCGTGTATGTTACCATTTAGTGTAACCACCAGCTTGTTCTTTTCTGCTTCTGCTTTCTCCTGCGCTTCTTTTTCCTTTTCCACGGGATCATACAGCATAGCAGTACAAAGGCAGTTCGTACGTTTTTTGCTGGTGAGCACGTCAAAGTTCACACAGCTCTGGCAACCTTTCCAGAACTCTTCATCATCTGTAAGTTCAGAATAGGTAACCGGCTCATAACCCAGATCGGAATTGATCTTCATTACAGCAAGTCCTGTAGTAAGACCAAAGATCTTGGCATCCGGATATTTTTTACGGGAGAGTTCGAAGATCTTTTCCTTGATAGCCTTGGCAACACCATGGCCACGGAAAGCAGGGTTCACAATAAGACCGGAGTTGGCCACGAACTTTTCATGACCCCAGGCCTCAATATAACAGAATCCAACCCAGTCGCCAGACGCGGTGAGTGCAATTACTGCTTTACCTTCATCCATCTTCAGCTGCACGTATTCGGGAGAACGTTTTGCAATTCCGGTTCCCCGGGCTTTTGCAGAAGCTTCCATTTCGTCAGTGATGGTTTTAGCATAATGCTTATCGTCGGCAGTAGCTGCCCTAACGATTATATCCTTATTTTCCAACTTGTTAAAATTGAAAATTGTGATTCAATAAGTTAATTTGAAATCCGTTGCCGGAACTACCAATGATGGGGAATCATGGTTGCGATAGCGGGTCTGTGACGGCGCTATCAAATACGAGGTCGTCGGGAGAGATATCTAAGGACAGGAAACCCAATAGCATACACACCCTCTTCAAAAGAAGGATGATAAGCGGAGATGTTGGTATGGGTTGTGATATATTCCAACTTCAGTTCGTAGTTAAATTGTTATAGAAATTCTGTCTTTTTCATTAAAGTATCTGCAAAGTTATAACATATTTAAATATGGTAATCATTTTTTTTGGTGGACACAAGAAAGGGAGGAACCCCGAACCGGCCGGTGTTTCCTCCCTTTTTACCAGAAGTAATTGTTATTCAGTTAATTTTTCGCCCAGGGTGGGCCTTCAGCCGTTTTGTTAAATTAACATTGGCGCTGTTACCAGTTGTTTTAAAATACCCCAATCTCCCCAACCGCCGCACGCGTCTCCTTCTCATCAGCCGGAGCAACCGCCACCAGCTTGAAATACCGCGCCTGTACTGGTTGATAGAGCGTTATCGTTTGCTTCACCGGGCTGTTCAGGATATTGGCAAAACTTCCTTTCGCCACAGGCGCTCCCCAGTTTTTGCCATCCTGGCTCAGGTAAAATGCGAAAGTATAGATAATACCCCCTCTTTCTCTTGGTGTGTAGGTAAAACCCTTCACGGCTGTAACACTTCCCATATCCACCAGCACCTCATGCGGATAATTACTCCCCTGCTCGCTGATCCAGAAAGTACCGGGATCTCCGTCTATTGCCTTTGCAGCCTCACTGCTCCAGGAAGATGGAGCCAGGTCAAAACGGGTAGTTATCGTTGCGCCGGACTTCTTACCATTATCAATAAAGGCCTTCGCCTTGATGGTACCGCTTTGCGGGAAAGAAAATGCTTTTGTGAATTTGGCAGATGCCGTAGTAGGTTCCGTACCATTTGTTGTATAGTAGAAAACAGGATCCGTAGAAGCACTGGTAATAGTTACCATGCCCGCTTTATCCCTTTTAATAACAGGATCAGCCAGCAACTCAGGTGCCCTGAACAGCTTCACTTCACTGATAACAGGACTGGCCTTAGCATCCAGGATGCTGATGCGTACACTTTTAGTAGTTGTATTCGGTAATCTTAAAATACGTTTGTAACCGATGGTTGTTTCATTCGCGATCTCACGATACTCCTTTCCATCCAGCACACTCACGCTGAAAGCCTTTACCCGCTGGCCCAGCGCAATAAATTCCTGCAGTTCCACCCGGTTGAAAGTAACCGCCTTTTCAAAGCTCAGCGTGATCACTCCCTGCAATTGCCCTTCAGCAGTTGCCCAATAAGTATTGGGATTATTATCTGTGAGGTAAGCCGCACTGGTTAAAGGACTCAGTGGACGGGTATTGGTAGCAGCAGTACGTGCACGCACTGCCAGGTTGGTTTTGAAAGATTCATCCAGCACTTTCCGCAGCTCCATCAAACGCAAAGAATCGTTCTTGTGGATCAGCCCGCGGCGGTCCACCGGAACATTCAGCAGCAGATTGGCATTACGCCCAACGGAACCATAATAGATATCCAGCAGCCAGGGTAATGTTTTCACTTTATCATCTGTAGAAGGACTGTAGAACCATCCCGGCCGGATAGAAACATCAGCTTCTCCCGGAACCCAGTCTGTTCCATCTTCCTGCCCTTTATTTAAGATCTGCTGAATGCCACTCATACCAGGTGCAAACTCTTTCCTGTTCAGTGTGCTCCACATAGTAGTACCTGCAAAACCATTCTCATTACCGATCCAGCGGCAACCGGGGCCAGCATCACTAAAGAAGATCACATTAGGATGTATTTTTGTAACCGTGCCTTCAAACAGCGGCCAGTCGTACACTTGTTTTTTACCATTAGGGCCTTCTCCATTTGCGCCATCAAACCATTGCTCGAAAACATCACCATATTTGGTATGTGCTTCTTTCAACTGGTTGGCGAAGATCTGATTGTACTCCGGTGTGCCGTAAGCAGGATGGTTACGGTCCCAGGGAGACAAATAAACACCGAAGAGCAATCCATACTCCTTACATGCAGCAGACAATTCAGCCAGCACATCTCCCTTGCCGTTCTTCCAGGCACTTTCTCTTACCGTATGTTTACTGTATGCACTGGGCCAGAGGCAAAAACCATCATGGTGTTTAGCCGTGATGATAATACCTTTCATACCGGCATTTTTTGCTGTGCGCGCCCATTGGCGGGCATCCAGCTGGGTAGGATTGAAAACTTTCGGATCTTCATCACCATGCCCCCATTCCTTATCCGTAAAGGTATTCGGGCCAAAGTGAATAAACATGTAATACTCCAGTTTCTGCCATTTCAGCTGTGCAGCTGAAGGCAAAGCGCCGTAAGGCTTGATCTCTGGTTGTGCCCATGCTTTCGTGAAACTACATAACAGGAGGAATAAAGCTACTTTTCTCATTTTACTGTATATATGACGTGTTCATAAAAATAAGTTACAGTCGTTTATTTATCAGCACTTTGGTAATATCAGGATAGAGAATGGTAAAATAATACCCGTCTATCACAAAAATGTCAAAATTCATAAAAAGTGGTTGCGGATAACCTTGTTAAAGCCCTACATTTAAAGCAGTTTACTCTTAACTCAATCTCAATATTGTTATCGTATGAATAAGCACTTGCATCGTAGAAAGTTCATCAGGAACAGCGTAGCAGCAGGTGTGGGCCTTTCTCTTTTGAATTCGCCTGCCATGCTTTTTGCCGCTGAGAAAAAAGAAAAAGTAAGGGTTGGCCTGATAGGTGTCGGCGCCCGTGGTATTGATCATCTCGATCTCTGTCTCCGCCGCAGCGATGTAGACGTAGTAGCCATCGCAGACCCGGATACTGATTATGCCATTCCCAAATGCCGGGACCTGATCCAGAAACATTATGGCGCAAAAAGAAAAGTGGCTGAATACACCAACGGCCCGGAAGATTTCCGCAACCTGTTAAAACGTTCGGACATTGATGCCGTGATCATTGCCTCTCCATGGGAATGGCACAGCATTCAGGCCATTGCAGCCATGAGGGCCGGCAAAACACCTGCTGTGGAAGTTTGCGGCGCAGCAGACATACAGGAATGCTGGGAACTGGTGAATACTTCTGAAGCCACCGGTATTCCTTTATTCGGCATGGAAAATGTAAACTATCGCAGGGATGTATTGGCTGTACTGAACATGGTACGCCAGGGACTCTTTGGAGAATTGCTGCATCTGCAGGGAGGTTATCAGCACGATCTCCGTGCCGTAAAATTCAATGATGGCAAACAGCTCTATGGCGGTGGTGTGGAGTTTGGCGAAAAAGGCCTCTCTGAAGCCAAATGGCGCACCAACCATTCCGTACATCGTAATGGCGATCTGTATCCCACCCATGGTCTCGGCCCGGTGAACAACATGATCAATATCAACCGCGGTAACCGTTTACTGTCCCTCACTTCAGTAGCTACCAAATCCCGCGGCCTGCATAAATATATTGTAGAACACCCACAGGGTGGCCCTAATCACCCTAACGCCAAAGTTGAATTTAAACTCGGCGATGTGGTGAGCACCCTCATCAAAACCAACAATGGCGAAAGTATCCTGCTGTCTCACGACACCAACCTCCCTCGCCCCTATTCCCTGAACTTCCGCGTACAGGGTACTAACGGTCTCTGGATGGATGATTTTGATTCCATTCATATCGAAGGAAAAAGCAAAGCCCACGCCTGGGAAAAAACCGGCGATCCCAACGATGCCAGCAGTTACATGGCTAAATACGATCACCCGCTCTGGAAGAAATATGCCAATGATGCTTCCGGCGCAGGCCACGGAGGTATGGACTGGTTCGTGATCAACTCCTTCATAGAATCCATCAAACGCGGCACTCCTTATCAAATGGATGTGTATGACCTGGCCACCTGGTATGCCATCACTCCCCTGAGTGAGCAATCCATCCAGGAAGGCGGTACCGTTCAATATATCCCTGACTTTACAAGAGGCCGGTGGATCAACCGTAAACCAAACTTTGCGCTGGACGGGGAATATTAGTAATTAATAACAGTATCTTCTTGCTATCGAGGTATTGTCATCTTATACCCAACATTCGCTTGACATAGGCTCGACATAGGGTATCCTTATAAGCAAGGGCCGTTCTGTGAAGAACGGCCCTTTATATTAGTATGTTAGTACTCCTTACGCTTCAACTTTCGTTCCATCCTCAATGGAGGTCACATACACCTCCGGGATCTTACCATAATGTTCTTGGTAACGGGTTTGCACAAAGGAGATAAACTCATCCACCTTATCCATCCTTACCAGGTTAATGGTACAACCTCCAAAACCTCCTCCCATCATACGGGCTCCTGCTACCTCTTCCCGCTCTTTTGCCAGGTTGGCTAAGAAATCCAGCTCAGGACAGCTTACCTCGTACAGTTTGCTCAATCCTTCATGAGATGCATACATCAAAGCTCCGGCTTCTTTCAGTTCATTCTTTTGAAGATGCGCACAGGCTTTTGTTACCCGCTCATTCTCCTGCGTTACATACAGGCAGCGGTCATATACCTTGGGAGATAATTTATGTTTATATTGCTCCACCTGCTCCGGTGTTACATTACGCAGGCTATTGATATCCGGGAAGAACTCCTGGAGGATCTTAACTCCTTCCTCACATTGCGCCCGGCGTACATTATACTCTGAAGAGGCCAGGGAATGGTGCACCATGGAATTCACCAGTACAATCTTATAATCCCGGGAAAACTCAAAGGGGAAATACTGGAACTCCAGGCTGCGGCAATCCAGGAGCATCACCCTGTCCTTTTTACCATGCAGGTTAGCAAACTGGTCCATAATCCCGCATTTTACACCCGGGAAAGTATGCTCCGCCAGCTGACCCACTTTAGCCATAGCCATACGGCCGATGCCTAAACCCAGTAAATGATCCAAACCCACTACCAGACCTCCCTCCACAGCAGCAGAACTACTCATGCCTGCGCCAATGGGAATATTGCCCGTGATCACACAATCAAAGCCTTTTATCTCATGCCCCTGTTGCTGAAGCTGGTAAACAACTCCCAGCAGGTAGTTGATCCAACCCGCTGTAGGTTTGATATTCTCCAGGGGAAAAGACACCTTTTCATTATTGAAAAGGGCATATGCGTTACAGGTATTGGTGCCATTCAGAGCAATGGCATACACTATCTTTTTATCAATAGCAGCGGGCAATACAAAACCTTCATTATAGTCAGTATGTTCTCCGATCAGGTTAATCCTGCCGGGAGAGCTTACGATCAATGGGTCCTTCCCAAATAAACGGTGGAATTCTTCCTTAACTTGCGCGATCATCTTTAAGCGTACGTTTTACACCTAAAAATATAAAAAAGCGGGAGTATTCCCAATAAATAAAAAAGGCGCTCCTTCCGGAACGCCTTTTCACATTATATAAAATAGTTATTTTGCGCGTGCTTTACCCAGTTTATGCCCTGCCAGTGCAAAGAATAAAATGTATAGATAGCAGGGCACCATGCAATACAGGAAGGCATGTCTGAAATCGATACTGCTGCTGTACAGGAAGCTGAACATTCCTTCAGGGTCAAATAATCCTGTATAAATCTGTGGCAGGATAGCTCCTCCCGCAATACCCATGATCAGGAAAGCAGAACCGATCTTTGTATACTTGCCCAAACCATCAATTGCCAGCGGGAAAATTGCGGGCCACATCAATGCATTGGCTAAACCCAGCAACGCAATGAAAGTTACAGCCAGGTTACCATCCGTAAAATAAGCACCGAAAGTGAATAGCACACCCAGGATCGCAGAGATACGGAGCCCCATATCCTGGCTGATGATCTTAGGAATAGTGGCAATACCAATAATATACCCTACCAGCATCGCTACCAGGGTGAAAGAAGTGAAGTATTTGGTTTTGTCCAGGCTCATCCCCAGTGCTTTACCATAAGTACCGATCACATCACCAGCCATTACTTCCACACCTACATACATAAAAATGCAAAGCACACCCAGGAAGAGGTAAGGATAAGCAAACACACTGCTTCTTGCCGGGGCTGCACCAGTTGCGCTATCATCACCATCTGTATTGATCTCAGGTAAAGAAGAACGTTTCAGGAAGAAAGCCAGTATCAACAATATAACTGCCATTACAATATAAGGAGGAATAACCCTTCCGGCCAGATCATCCAGTAACTGTGCTTTCAAGGTAGCATCTGTTGCCGCTTTGATCTGTTCTTCCAATGCACTCGCATTTTTTAATACGATGGTACTGAGGATCAACGGGCTGAGGGCACCTGCTACTTTATTACAGATCCCCATGATGCTAATGCGTTTAGCTGCACTTTCAATAGGGCCTACTACACTGATATATGGGTTAGAAGCCGTTTGCAATAAGGAAAGTCCTGCCCCCTGAACAAATAATCCGGTCAGGAACATGGTAAAGTTCCGGCTATTGGCTGCTGGAATAAAAATAAGTGAGCCTACGGCCATCACCACTAAACCAAGTGCCATCCCGTTCTTGAATCCTGTTTTGTTAAGAATGAAAGATGAAGGAATAGATAAAAAGAAATAAGCCATGTAAAAGGCCAAAGTAACCATTAAGGCCTGGGATACAGTTAGTTCACAGGCGATCTGTAGAAATGGAATAAGTGCGCCATTAAGCCAGGTAACAAAACCAAAAACGAAGAATAAACCTCCGATGATGATCATAGCCTGCTTATACCCTCCTTCTTGCGGAGCGGCCAGAGTAGCGGTTTTACTTGTCATGAGCTGCAAGGGTTGATTTGTTCAAGAATGCCACGAACTTAATCAACAATTCTCATATTTTTTAAATATTTTAGCTAAAACGTTTGAGCAGTGAAAAAAATCAGGACATTTATTGCGTTTTTTAGCCTTTTGTCAAAAAATAAATTATACATTTAGAACCAAAATTTAACAGGAATATGTCTCAGCAAACCAAGCAAGGCACCCATCCCACGTTTTTTGTACTCGTTCTTGTATTCTTCTTCTGGGGATTTGTTGCAGCGTCTAACAGTATCTTGATTCCCTTTTGTAAAAAACATTTCGACCTTACGCAGATCCAATCTCAGTTGGTTGACTTTGCATTCTATGGTGCCTACTTTGTTGGTTCCCTCATCCTCTATCTGTTGTCTGCTTTAAAAGGCGTGGACATCCTGAACAGGATAGGTTTTAAGAAAGGTATTATATATGGTCTCCTCCTTTCAGGTGTTGGTGCTGGTATCACCATCGCTGCCGTGAACGTTGGTTTGGGGATGGAAGATAAAACCAGTGCTTTCTATCTTTTCCTGGGAGCATATTTTATTATTGCCTTAGGGTTTTCACTGCAACAAACCGCAGCAAATCCTTTTGCTATTTTGCTGGGAGACCCCGCCAAAGGTTCGCACAGGCTGAACTTTGCAGGTGGTGTGAATTCTTTTGGTACCACTATCGGTCCGCTGGTGATCAGTATCCTCCTCTTCGGCAGAGCTGCTGATGCAGCTGCCAGCAGTGGTGATACAGATATCAGTAAGATCAACGTGCTCTATATAGTATTGGTATGTTTATTCCTGGCTGCTGCCGGTATATTTGCCATCACTAAAATGCCTAAAGGCACAGAAGATGATCATTTTGAAAACTCTTCCAAAGCTACCCGCTCCCTGATAGGTATTGCAGCCATGTTCATCCTGATCACAATAGGTATCTCACAGGAAAAACCTTTGCCGTTCTTCATTGCAGGTATTGTTGGTATCCTGGGTATCCTCTTCTACTCTCAGATCTCTGCCCGTAAATCTTCCGGAGAAGGTTGGGGTGCTATGAAATATCCACAGCTGATCATGGGTATGATCGCCATATTTGTATATGTAGGCGTGGAAGTGAGTGTGGGTAGTAACATGGGAGAACTGTTAAAGAAACCGGGCTTCCTTACCATGGATGGTTTGAAAGAATCTGAAATAGACCCTTACATCGCATTGTTCTGGGGAGGATTGATGGTAGGCAGGTGGACTGGTGCCATCAGCGTTTTCAACATCTCTAAAAGTACCCGCCAGATCTTATCTGTAATAGTACCTTTTGTGGCTTACGGCGTCATCCTTGCTGTGAACCATTTTAAAGGCAATGATATTACCAAACTGTATCCCTTTGCTATCTGCATCGCTATACAGATCCTGGGATTCTTCTATGGCCAGGACAAACCTGCCAAAACCCTGATGACCTTTGGTATCATGGGTACCGCAGCGATGATTGTTGGCTTGTTCACTGAAGGGCAGGTAGCCACTTTCGCTTTCATCAGCGGCGGGCTTTTCTGTTCCGTAATGTGGCCTTGTATCTTCTCCCTGTCTATTGCAGGCCTTGGGAAATACACCGGTCAGGCTTCTTCCTTCCTCATCATGATGATCCTCGGAGGTGCATTAATTCCTCCGGTTCAGGGTGGTTTGGTAGATATTGAAGAAATAGGCATTCATATGTCTTATATTGTGCCGGTTATCTGTTTTGCTTATTTAGCGTTTTTCGCAATTCGTGTAAAATCAATCTTAAAATCCCAAGGAATAGACTATGAGTCAGCAATTAGCGGTGGGCATTGATATTGGAGGTACTAATACAAAATTTGGAGTTGTAGACCGTCGTGGTAATATATTATGCCAGGACAGGATGTCGACCAAAGCTCACGAAGAAGTAACGATGTTCCTGGAAGAACTTCATCAGCGTTTATCAAAGCTGATAGACCAGGTTGGGGGAATATCGAACATTAAAGGAATAGGTGTAGGTGCGCCCAATGGGAACTTTTATACCGGTAATATTGAATACGCACCAAATCTGCGCTGGAAGGGTATTGTACCTTTAGCACAGATGCTGCAGGACCTTTTTGGGATCCCGGCCGTATTAACCAATGACGCCAATGCAGCTGCTATTGGTGAAATGACGTACGGCTCTGCACGTGGCATGAAGGATTTCATTACCATCACACTGGGAACAGGTGTGGGAAGTGGAATTGTTGCCAATGGTCAGTTGATCTATGGTCATGATGGATTTGCTGGTGAACTGGGTCACGTGATTGTTATCCCCGGTGGTCGTTATCACCCTGGAACAGGTGCCCGTGGCTCTTTGGAAGCTTATGCTTCTGCCACTGGTGTAACCAACACAGCCCTTGAATTACTGGAAGCCCGCCCGGATGAACCCAGTCTGCTGCGTAATCATACCAGGGAAGAAATTGATTCTAAAATGATCTATGAAGCCGCTATCAAAGGTGATAAGCTGGCTATGGAGATCTATGAATACACCGGCAAAGTATTGGGAGAAGCATTGGCGAACTTTGTGATGTTCTCCAGTCCTGAAGCTATTGTTCTCTTTGGTGGTCTTACACAGGCCGGCGATCTGATCATGCGCCCTGTACGCCATCACATGGAACTCAATCTTTTACCGATCTTCCAGAACAAAGTAAAACTCGTTTTCTCAGAGCTGAAAGAAAGTGATGCCGCCATTTTAGGCGCCAGCGCATTGGCCTGGGAAATGAAAGAAGCATAACAGATCTTCTTATCTTAGTATAGCGAAAGTCAATTACAAAGTACGAATGTAAAAATTGGTATCTTGTAATTGACTTTCTTCTTTAAAACAGTGAACAATGAGTAGCAGACGCAATTTCCTCAGGACCGCAGCATTAGGCGCCGCCGTATTATCCCTGGATGGCCCATCCACCATCGCACAATCAAAAAAAGCAACAGGTAAAGTAAAGAAACCCATTGTAGTATCTACCTGGGATTTTGGCATTGCAGCCAACAAAGCTGCCTGGGAAGTATTGAAAAAAGGTGGCCGTGCTTTGGATGCAGTAGAAGCAGGTGTGCATGTACCGGAATCTGATCCCAATAATCACACCGTAGGTTTCAGTGGTTTTCCTGACCGGGATGGCCGTGTAACGCTGGATGCCTGCATTATGGATGAATTCGGGAATTGCGGATCTGTAGCTGCACTGGAACATATCGTACATCCTATTTCAGTAGCCCGTAAAGTGATGGAGAAAACACCACACGTAATGCTGGTAGGCGATGGTGCGTTACAGTTTGCACTGGAAAATGGTTTTAAGAAAGAAAACCTGCTCACGCCGGAATCAGAAAAAGCATGGAAAGAATGGTTGAAGAAAGCGGAATATAAACCCGTGATCAACATCGAAAATAAATCTTACGACAGCAAAGGCACCACCGCCTTCAATCCTTTACAATTACCGGGGAACGTTTATAATCACGACACCATTGGCATGGTAGCTTTGGATGCACAGGGTAATTTATCCGGCGCCTGCACAACCAGCGGTATGGCTTTTAAACTGCATGGTCGTGTGGGAGACTCTCCTATCATTGGTGCCGGTTTGTATGTAGATAATGAAGTAGGAGCAGCTACTGCCACGGGTGTAGGAGAAGAAGTGATCCGTGTGGTAGGAAGTTTCCTGGTAGTGGAATTAATGCGCCAGGGCTATTCTCCTGAAGCTGCCTGCAAAGAAGCCGTGATGCGTATTGTGAAGAAGAAACCGGAAAAAGCAAAAGAGATCCAGATCGGTTTCCTCGCTTTGAATAAAAAAGGAGAACATGGCGCATTCTGTTTACAACAAGGTTTCAGTTATGCTGTTACCACCGGAGAAATGCCTGAGCAGGAACAACTCATTAAAGGGAAACATTACTTCAAATAATGGAAAAGATCACACTGGAAATATGTGCAGCCTCTGTAGCTTCCTGCATCGCTGCGCAGGAAGGCGGGGCAAACAGGATAGAGTTATGTGATAACCTGCTGGAAGGTGGTACCACCCCCAGTTATGCCACTATTGCACTCGCAAGGGAAAAAGTGAACATTGCATTGTATCCGATCATTCGCCCGCGTGGTGGAGATTTCCTATATGATGAACTGGAGTTTGAGATCATGAAAAAAGACATCCAGCTCTGTAAACAACTCGGCTGCGAAGGAGTAGTGATTGGCCTCCTCACCGCAGCAGGTAAAATAGATCTCCCCCGCACGAAAGAACTCGTGGAGCTGGCATGGCCCATGGGTGTTACATTTCACCGTGCTTTTGATATGACAGACGATCCCTTTCAGGCATTGGAAGATGTGATCGCTGCCGGTTGTGAACGTATCCTCACTTCCGGTCAAAGGAATACAGCAGCAGAAGGTTCTTCCCTCATTGCCGATCTCGTGCAAAAAGCAGAAGGGCGCATTGCCATTATGGCCGGGTCCGGCGTAAGGGCCAATAATGTAGCAGAACTGGTAAACACCACCCACGCTAAAGAATATCATACCACCGCAAAAGCATATATAGACAGCCAGATGCAATACCGCAATCCCAATGTAAGCATGGGAGGTATTCCCGGTGTTCCGGAATATGGTATTGCCGTAAGCCAGGCAGAGCAGGTAAAACTCATACGCAGCAATGCCGAAGCAGCATTAAATGCCGGTTAATTATTTATAAATATTAAACAAAGTATAGTATTTATTCACTACTTTTATCCACACTGGATAAAAGGAAGGCTTCTTCCTGCTCTTTATATTAAATAATTTTTAAATTGGACAAGACATGAGAAAAGCAGGCTTCATTGCCTTAGTATTGTTATGCAGTTTAACAGTGCAGGCACAATTAAAAGGCGTTAAACATGTCATCCTCATTGGGATGGACGGATTGGGTGCGTATGCGATCCAAAAAGCAGACAATCCGAATATGAAGCAATTAATGGCAGAAGGCAGCTGGAGCTTAAAAGCACGCAGCGTATTACCATCATCCAGTGCAGTGAACTGGGCTTCCATGTTAATGGGTGCTGGATCAGAACTGCACGGGTTTACGGAATGGGGAAGTAAAACCCCTGAGGCAGAATCCCGGGAGCTTGACCAGTATGGTCTTTTCCCTTCGATCTTTACTTTATTGCGCCAGCAAAAACCAATGGTCGAAGTAGGCGTTATATATAGTTGGGGAGGCATTGGCTACCTTTTCCCGAAAAAGGCAGTGAACAAAGATCAGGGGTGCCCTAACGACACCGCAACCACAGAAGCGTCTATTAACTATATCAAAGAGAAGAAACCTGATTTCCTGTTCATACATTTCGATCAGCCGGATGGAGTGGGTCATAATATCGGGCACAATATTCCCGAGTATTACGAACAAGTGCATAAGAACGATGTTTTATTAGGCCAGATCCTGCAGGCTGTAAAAGATGCCGGCATGTGGGAAAACAGCGTGATCATGCTGAGCTCTGATCACGGGGGAATTAACAAAGGCCATGGTGGTAAAACCATGGTGGAAATGCAGATCCCCTGGATCATCCGTGGAAAAGGTATCAAAAAAGGGCATGAAGTGAAAGAAAGTGTGGTGACGTACGATACCGCCGCAACCATAGCATGGATCTTTGGTCTGAAAATGCCCCAGGTGTGGACAGGCCGGCCGGTGGAAGATGCGTTTGAAAAGTAATTTGATTTCCGGACGTGTTGGGCATGGCACTAAACTTGTAAACGCTATAGAGACCATATTATATACGATCCGGAAATTTCAATTTTAATATATGCATCGACTTATCTTTATTTTAATGCTAACCCTCACCACCACTGCGTCTGTATCAGCACAGGTACAAGGGCAGGTGATCAAGGTGCTCAGTTACAATATTCATCATGCTGAAAACATGAAGGGCGAAGTGGATATCCAGGGCATTGCCAACATTATCCTCGCTACCAATCCAGATCTGGTTGCTTTGCAGGAAGTTGATAGTTCTACCAACCGGGTTAAAAAAGCCAACCAGTTGAAACAGCTGGCAGAAGCAACCGGTATGTACATTTATTTCGGTAAAGCCATGGAACATGATGGTGGTGGATTTGGTAACGGCGTTCTTTCCCGCTTCCCTATTGAAAAAAGCTACAACATTGCCTTACCTGCTAAAGGCAATGGCAGTGAACCACGTAACGCAGCTGTGATAACTGTTAAATTACCGGGAGACAGCCTGCTGCAATTTGCCAGCACACATCTGGACCATCTGGAAGATCCTGCAGACCGCCTGGCGCAATCCGCACTGCTCAATCAGCATTTCTCTGCAAACCAGCTACCGGTTATCATTGCCGGAGATTTTAATGCCTTGCCGCCATCAAAAGAGATCACATCTGTTAAGAATATTTTCCTGGATGCTACTGAAAAGCTGGGCCCCACCTGGCCTTCAGACAAACCAACACAGAAACTGGATTATGTTTTCCTGGCAAACAAACTGCAATGGCATGTGATCAATGCCTTTGTGGTGGAAGAAACCATTGCCTCAGATCACCGGCCGGTCATTTGTGAATTATTATTAAAATAGAATGTCTGAAAAGCTCCAAACAGGGAGCTTTTTTTTAGTTTCCTATAGTATCTAAACACCTTTTTGTTGTTTTTTAACATCCTCACAACATCAAAAAACCGAACACTAAAACGTTTTAGCCCTATTTTGTTTATTTTAGCTTTTTAGAGTCTTATTAAAAAACAGTGAATGAAAAAATGGTTGGTTGTACTAGCCCTGGGGCTAGTGTCTGCAACGCAGGCTCAGCAAGTGAATTATGCAGAAAAGGTAAATCCCTTTATTGGTACAGGTGGTCACGGTCACACTTATCCCGGTCCCAGCCTACCTTTTGGAATGGTACAGTTAAGTCCTGATACAAGGCTGAAAGGATGGGACGGATGCTCCGGTTATCATTATACGGACTCCATCATGTACGGTTTCTCTCACACACATTTAAGTGGCACCGGTATCGAAGATTATTGCGACATACTCCTGATGCCCCTCACAGGAAAACCCGCCTGGAACAATGAACAATACGCTTCTCCCTTCTCCCATAAAAACGAAAAAGCCTACGCAGGTTTTTATAGCGTAAAGCTGGATAAATACGATATCCAGGCTTCGCTCACCGCCACCAAAAGAGTGGGCCTTCATAAATACGAATTCCCGGCATCCGCTAAAGAGGGTCATGTTTTACTGGACCTCTATCACCGCGACATTGTGATCAATTCCAATCTGAAAATAGTGAACGATAGTACCGTGATCGGTATGCGCCGTTCTACTTCCTGGGCAAAGGACCAGGTGTTATTCTTTGCCATGAAATTCTCCAAACCCTTCAAATCTCACAACGTAGCATTGATGGATGTAGAGAATGGCGCACTGAAACAGGCAGAAGGCCGTAATATCAAAGCATACTTCACCTTCGATGTAAAAGATCCTGTGTATGTGAAAGTGGCCATCTCCGGCGTAAGTGAAGAAGGCGCCATGAAAAACCTCGATGCAGAAATGCCCGGCTTCAACTTTAATAAAACGCTCGCAGACGCTAAGAGTGCCTGGAACAAAGAATTAAGCAAGATCGAAATAAAAGGCGGTACTCCTGATCAGCAAACCATCTTCTACAGTGCATTATACCATGCCTGCCTGAACCCTAACCTCTATATGGATGTGGATGGCCAGTATCGCGGTACGGATCAGAAGATCCATAAAGCTGAAGGTTTTGAGAACTACAGCGTGTTCTCTTTATGGGATACCCATCGTGCTTTGCACCCTTTGATGACCCTCATCAACCAGCAGAAAACAAACGACTGGATCAATACCTTCCTTGTACAATATAAATATGGCGGCATGCTGCCGGTATGGGAACTCAGCGCGAATGAAACCTTCTGTATGATCGGTTATCATTCCGTTCCCGTGATCGTGGATGCTTACCAGAAAGGTATTCGCGGATACGATGCAAAGTATGCGCTGGAAGCCATGCGCAGTTATGCGGAAGGAACACAGTTCGGCATGCAGCATTACATCCGGCAGGGTTACCTGAGCATGGATACACAACCGGAATCCGTTTCCCGTACATTGGAATACTCTTATGACGACTGGTGTATTGCGCAAATGGGTAAAATGCTGGGGCAGGATGAAGTCTACAAGCGCTATATGCGCAGAGCACAATCCTACAAGAATATATTTGATGCCTCCACCGGTTTTATGCGTGGTAAAATAGGTGGCCGCTGGATGAGTCCCTTCGATCCAACGGAAGTGAACAACTTCTTTACAGAAGCCAACTCCTGGCAATACAGCTTTGCCGTACCGCATGATGTAAGTGGTCTTGTAAAACTGCAAGGGGGCACCGCAAAGTTCACAGACAAACTAAATCACTTATTCACCACAGAAGATAAATTATCCGGCCGTCATCAATCTGATATTACAGGGCTGATCGGGCAATATGCACATGGCAATGAACCGAGTCATCATATTGCTTACCTGTTCAATTATGTGGGCCAACCCTGGCGCACACAGGAACTGGTACATCAGGTATTAACAACCCTCTATCACAATGCACCGGATGGTTTAAGTGGAAACGAAGACTGTGGTCAAATGAGTGCCTGGTATGTAATGAGCGCTATGGGCATTTACCCTGTAACACCCGGTGATGGGAAATATGCACTCGGCAGTCCATTGTTTGATGAAGTAAAAATCCACCTGGAAAATGGAAAAACTTTCACCATCAAAGCAAAAGACCGCAGTGCTAAAAATTACTATATACAATCTGTAAAACTGGATGGTGCAGCATTGCCTGTTTCCAGCATTCCGCACACGGCTATCATGAATGGTGGTGTATTGGAATTCAACATGGGCGCTACCGCCAATAAAACCTGGGCCAGTGGTAACAATGTTCCGGTGAGCAGTGTAAAAGATGATATGATCGTACCGGTGCCATTTGCATTAGCAGATTCAGACAGGTTCAATCATTCCATGAAAGTTTCGCTGAAAGCTGTAGAACCGAACACCCTGATCTATTACACGCTGGATGGCTCTACTCCTACCAACAAATCAACGAAATACACGCAGCCATTTAACATCAGCAAGTCCGTTACTCTGAAAGCCATTGCTTTCAGAAATGGCCAGTACAGCCAGTTAATGCAAACTCCTTTCTTCCTGATACCAACAGATAAAACCATCAAAGTGACCTCTAAGATCAACCCGCAATTCACAGCTGGCGGACCAGATGCATTGATAGATGGGATCCGCGGACAGGAAGATTTCCGCCTGGGCGCATGGCAAAGTCATTATCCCGGCAACCTGGAAGCCATCGTAGACCTGAAAGCGCCCCGCAATCTGAAAAAGCTGGGCTTAAGCGTGCTGCAGGATTTAGGTGTATGGATCTGGTATCCCACACAGGTAGAATTCTTTGCTTCTGACGATGGGCAGCAATTCACTTCCCTGGGTGTGGTAAAAAACACTTTCTCCGATAAGGAATATGGCAGTTTCACACAGGTATTGAGCCTGCCGGTGCAAACCAAAACCCGCTACCTGAAAGTTGTAGCCCTTACCCATGGCGTAATTCCAGATTGGCATCCCGGCAAGGGAGAACCCTGTCATATTTTTGCAGATGAAATCATAATAGAATAGTATTTTCCGGAAGCTAATCATAAGGACATGACCATAAAAAGATTATTACACATGGCTGCATGCTGTGCTGTATTAGGGTTTGTTTCCTGTACAGGAACAGGAAACGATTCCACTGCACACAAAGCCAAATTGAGCATCATCCCTTTACCGGTAAGGCTCACCACCCTTCCAGATTCTTTTCTGCTGGACAAGCAGACGGCACTGGTAGCAGTTTCTCCGGAAGACAAACAGACCGCCGCACTCTTCAATACTTTCTTTAAAGAATTAAGCGGATATGAATTAAAGATAGTGGGGAGCGGTACCCCGAACGCTATCGTTTTCCAAACCCAGTTCAAAGACGCTCCCGGCACGCCAGAAGCCTATAGCCTGAAAGTGGGGAAAGACTTTATCAGGATCCATGGGGATGATGCAGCAGGTACCTTCTACGGCATGCAAACCCTCATCCAGTTATTGCCCTTGCAGAAAGCCAAAGCATTCTGGATAACCGGCGTTGACATCTACGATCAGCCCCGTTTCCCTTATCGCGGTTTACACCTCGATGTGGGCAGGCACTTTTTCCCGGTAGAGTTTGTCAAAAAATATATCGACCTGCTGGCGATGCACAAAATGAACACTTTCCACTGGCACCTCACAGACGATCAGGGCTGGCGGATAGAGATCAAAAAATATCCTAAGCTGCAGGAAGTAGCTTCCCGCCGCAAAGAAACCATGCTGGGCCATTACAACGATCAAAAATATGATGGCAAACCTTATGGCGGTTTCTATACGCAGGAACAGATCAGAGACGTAGTGAAATATGCTACAGAAAGACATGTGACCGTGATCCCGGAAATTGAAATGCCCGGCCACGCGCTCGCAGCCTTAACTGCATATCCTCACCTGGGTTGTACAGGCGGACCATATGAAGTAGGCACCCGTTGGGGAGTATATGATGATGTGTATTGCGCAGGCAACGATTCTGTATTTGCTTTCAACCAGGATGTATTGGATGAAGTGATGCTGCTTTTCCCCGGCAAATACATTCACATCGGCGGAGATGAAAGCCCGAAAGTACGTTGGGAGAAATGTCCTAAATGCCAGAAGCGCATAAAAGATGAAGGGCTGAAAGATGAACATGCCTTACAGAGTTATTTCATTCAGCGCATTGAAAAATACCTCAACAGCAAAGGCCGCCAGATCATTGGCTGGGACGAGATCCTGGAAGGTGGTCTTGCTCCCAATGCTACCGTAATGAGCTGGCGCGGAATTGAAGGAGGTATCGCCGCGGCAAAACAACATCACGATGTGATCATGACGCCCGGCAATTATTGTTACCTGGATCATTATCAATCCCAGGGTAAAAATGAACCTTTGGCTATTGGTGGTTTTACACCTGTGAGTGAAGTATATTCTTACGAACCTGTTCCCGATGAACTCAGCAGAGAAGAAGCTACATTCATCCGCGGTGCACAAGGCAATGTATGGACGGAATACATGAAGAACTCCGAACATGTGGAATACATGGTATACCCACGTGCTATAGCCTTAGCTGAAGTATTATGGTCGCCAAAAGAAAAGAAGGATTACGACAACTTCCTGGAACGTTTAAAAGGGCATCTGCCACTGCTGGCCATGAAGGGCGTGAATTATGCCAAACATGTATTTGAAGTGCGTGGCGTAGTGGAAAGTGATGGAAAAGGCGGCGTGCAGGTTAAACTGGATAGCAAGCTGGATGGAGGTAAGATCACTTTTACTCTAGATAGCAGTGGTCCTACTGCTGCATCTGCAGCCTACACGGCTCCTATCCCTGTTCAGCAAACAGGTGTGGTACGTGCTGCGGTTTTCCAGGATGGCAAACAATATGGCAACGAATTCTACCAGGCATTTGTATTGCATAAAGCAGTAGGTAAAAATATTACCCTGGCTAAGCCACCTCACCAGAGCTATAACCCTGGTAGTGCTTTTTCATTGGTGAACGGCATTGAAGGTGTGAAAGCCTACAACGATAATCAATGGACCGGTTACAGCGGAGATAACCTGGAAGCTGTAGTGGATCTGGGAGACTCAACAGAGATCAAACAGGTAGGATTGAACACACTGAGCTTTAAAGACCAATGGATCTATCCTCCTAAACAGGTTACCTTCCTGGTATCTGTTGATGGGAAGAATTACAAAGAAGTATATAAAGAAACTACCTTTGATGGCAGTGGCATCCTTAAACTGCGTCATGCTTTAACAGATGTGAAAGCACGTTACGTAAAAGTGATCGCACTCAATGCAGGTAAGATCCCAACAGGTGCACAGGGAGCAGGAAATCCTGCATGGTTATTTGTGGATGAGATCATCATCAACTAACATTACTACCACCAGGTAATTGTATAAAAAGAGGGCTGATCTGACAGATCGGCCCTTTTCTATTGGAGGATGTACAACTGAATCCCTGATGCGGCCATTGCCTTTGGCAGCTGTGTAAAATAGCTTTGAATAAAAAATACCAATGAAAAAGAAAACCTGGTTTGCTATCCTTGCGGCGCTCTTATTTATGGGCGCAACCTATGCGCAAGGCCCCGTTAAAAACATCGTACTGGTACATGGCGCTTTTGCTGATGGTTCCGGTTGGGAAGCGGTGTATAAAATATTAAAAGCGAAAGGATATAATGTAAGCGTGGTAGGTAATCCCAATACCGGCCTCGCAGATGATGTAGCTGCCACACACCGGGTACTGGACAGGCAATCCGGCCCTGCGTTACTGGTAGGCCATTCTTATGGTGGTGCTATTATTACGGAAGCAGGGAATCATCCTAAAGTAGCAGGGCTTTTTTATATTGCCGCATTTGTTCCTGATGCCAATGAAACATTGCTGAAGTTGCTGCAATCCGGCCCTCCTGCCCCGAATTCAGGAATACTGCCTCCTGATGAACATGGTTACATCTGGTATGATGTTAAAAAATATCATTCCGGTTTCTGTGCAGACCTGCCTAAAGAACAGGCTGAATTCCTGGCCGATTCCCAGATCCCGGTTTCCGCATCCGTGTTTGGCAGTTCATTTGCCAACCCCGCCTGGAAGTCCAAGCCCAGCTGGTATATCGTAGCTACGGAAGATCAGACGATCCCTCCGGATGCAGAACGTTTCATGGCAAAAAGGGCCGGTGCAAAAGTTACAGAGATCAAAGCCAGTCATCTTGTATTTATGTCTAAACCAAAAGCAGTTTCGGATGTGATCGAAACCGCGGTTGCAGCAATCAGTAAATAAAAAAGCGGAGGTTCCGTTTATTAGTGGCAAAAAATAACCGGTACTGAAAAGTACCGGTTGTTTATCTTACTGTTTGCTATTCGTGACTCTTGTTACACCCCGAGTCATTATTTTGAGTTTACCCACAAAGTCCATTTAGCATCAAACTTGTACCATTCACCTTTAGGTCCCTCCCATTTCCATTCCGGTACTTCGCTGAAGTTTTTACCACCATCTGCAGTCCACCACAATTTGCCTTCACCTATCTTGAGCCATTTGCCATCTTTATCAGCCCACATACCACCTGCTACGGCAGCCCATTTTTTACAGTCAGTGCTCCACCATAACTGCGCATTCTTATCTAATTTGTACCAATAGGTTTTTCCATCTTTCAACCCTGCCCATGTACCTGTTTTGGATTTCATCCAATCAGCGTCATTGATGGTAATGTGACCGGCAGGTGTAACCGCATGGGTTACGGCAATACTTGTCATAAGCATCAGGAAAACACCCGATACTACTAATAACATCTTTTTCATCAGTAATTCTTTTTGATTATTTGCCGTAGAAGAATGCATCCGGACGATTGCTTCTTCCCGGCCGATCGGTTAGAATTTTTCATTCTTACCATCCAGGTCCGGCGCTGAATGTTATTACTTTCCTGCAGGGTTTGTAATTAAGTTGCTGAATATAAGTACGCAGCTTAAAAGAATTTGGATTTAAACAGGCCAATTAACATTTCTACCGCAATCCATTGCAGGAACTTGCTAATATGTTAATTTCTCCCGTTAGCAGGGGGTTTTCAATAGTAAATCATAAATTTTCAACAACATTCCCTAGATTTTAACTAATTTTCGGGCTCGTTTTTAAAAACGCATTTAAAATACTTGAACAATGACCATTAATCACCAGGAAATTGAACTGATAGACAGTTTTGAGCAGATTTCCGTGGACATCCACCCTACAGCAAAGGACGGATCGAAAGCAGTGGCACAGCAAATTGCCGCCCTCATCCGTGAGAAACAAGCAGCAAAAGAACCAGCAGTACTGGGTTTAGCTACCGGATCAACACCCAAATACCTGTATGCTGAATTGGTACGCCTCCACAAAGAAGAAGGCCTCAGTTTTAAGAACGTGGTAACCTTTAACCTGGATGAGTACTACCCCATTGAACCGGATGCTTTACAGAGCTACAACCGCTTCATGAAAGAACAATTATTCAATCATATTGATATCCCGGAAGGGAATTACCATGTTCCGGACGGCACCATCCCCAAGGAAAAGATCAAAGCCTACGCAGAAGCTTACGAACGTAAGATAGAAGAAGCCGGTGGCATTGATATCCAGATCCTGGGTATCGGCAACAACGGCCACATCGGTTTTAACGAACCGGGCGCTAACATCAACTCCCACACCCGCCTGGTAACATTGGATAATTCCACCCGCCTGGCCAACGCATATGAATTTTCTAACATGAGCGCTGTTCCCCGCCTGGCAGTAACCATGGGGATCAACACCATCATGAAAGCCAAAAAGGTGATCCTGCTGGCCTGGGGTTCCCACAAAGCCAAGATCGTTTGCCGCTCTGTAGAAGGTCACAGCAGTGATCAGGTGCCAGCTTCTCTCCTCCAGCAACATCGCAATTGCACATTTGTAATAGATGAGCAGGCGGCAGCAGAACTCACCCGTAATAAAGAACCATGGCTCACGGGCGATTGCGAATGGACGCCTAAACTGATCCGCAAAGCGGTGACCGGCCTGGCCCTGAAACTCAACAAGCCCATCCTGATGCTCACGGATAAGGACTATAACAATAATGGTCTGAATGATCTTATTGTACAATATGGTTCTGCCTATGAGCTGAATATCGAAGAATTCAACGCAATCCGGGATACCATTACCGGCTGGCCTGGTGGAAAACCCGGTACACAGCTGCCTAATCATCCTGAACGTTCCCAGCCGGAACGTAAACGCGCCTTGATCTTCTCTCCCCACCCTGATGATGATATCATCTCCATGGGTGGTACTTTCATCCGCCTGCACGAACAGGGGCATGATGTACACGTTGCTTACCAGACTTCCGGTAACATTGCCGTAACGGATGAATTCCTGCTGCGTTTCATCGATTTCGCCGTAGGTTTTGAAGGAATGTTCGACATAGACAGAAGCAAAAGCTCCCAGATCCTGGAAGATGCGAAAGCCTTCATCCAGATCAAGAAGCCGAGCCAGAAAGATACTGCCGAGATCCGCGCCATTAAAGGGCTGATCCGCCGTTGTGAAGCAAAAGCCACTTGCCGTTATGTAGGTATTAAAGAAGAGAATGCACACTTCCAGAACCTGCCTTTCTACGAAACCGGCCTGGTTGAAAAGAAGCCAATGGGTGAAGAAGATGTTCAACTTACAGTAGACCTCCTTCGCCAGTTGAAACCACAACAGATCTTCTGTGCAGGGGACCTCGCTGACCCGCATGGTACCCACAAAGTTTGCCTGGATGTGATCTTTGAAGCCCTGAACAGGCTGAAACATGAAGAGTGGATGAAGGATTGCTGGGTATGGCTGTACAAAGGCGCATGGCAGGAATGGGATATCCATGAAATTGAAATGGCAGTGCCTATGAGCCCTGATCAGATCATGCAAAAACGCCTGGGTATCTTTATTCACCAAAGTCAGAAAGACGTTGTACCGTTCCAGGGAACGGATGCACGCGAGTTCTGGCAACGTGCGGAAGAACGTAACGCCAATACTGCAGACCTGTACGACCGCCTCGGTTTACAGAAGTATGCAGCCATGGAAGCATTCGTTCGCTATCACTTCTGATAAATAACAGATTTTATATGTAAAAAGGGCTCAACGGTGTTGGGCCCTTTTTTATTAACTTTGCGATCTATGAATGTTACCCTTTTAGCTGGTTTGATCATCGGGCTGTTTTCCGGCGGCCTGCTGACCTGGCTCTTCTTCCGGAAACATTACATGCCGCTCCATCAGGCCCTTACACGCCAACAGGTAAATGAGGAGTATGTGGTCCGGGATATGTACGATAATCTCCAATACACCCTGCTGGAAAGAGAGAAGGAGATAGAACGCAAGGCAAAGGAGATTATCAGCCTCAGCAGTCAGCTCTCCGGCCTCCAGGTAGAGAAAGACAAGCTCAACGAAAAACTCAGCGATTTTGGACAGGAATTGCTCAGAATGCAGGAAAACAACCGGGAGCAGTTCCGGAACATGGCTACAGATATCCTTCGGGAAAAAAGCAAAGACTTCGAAGAAAGCAACAAAACATCCCTGGACCATATCCTCGCCCCGCTGAAAACAGATATCGGCCAGTTTAAGAAAACCATAGAAGACACCCGTAAAGAAGATATCCAGGAATTCACTTCGCTCAAAAAAGAAATAGAATCCCTTTCCAAACTTAACATACAACTCAGCGAAGATGCGCAACGCCTCGCCGGAGCTTTACGTTCCGATGTAAAAGTACAGGGAAATTGGGGAGAAGACAGACTACGCCTCATCCTGGAATCTGAAGGCCTCCAGAAATACATCGACTTCACTAGTGAAGAAGTTTTACGGGATACAGAAGAAGATCGTAACCGCCGCCCGGATATTATCCTCAGGCTGCCGGATGGCAAACACCTGGTGATAGACAGTAAAGTATCGCTGAATGCTTATGTGTCTTATTTCAATGCCAGCGATCCCGAAGAAAAGAAAACGTACATGAAGCAACTGGTGCAGAACATCACTGAGCACATCAATGAACTGTCTGCCAAAAATTACCAATCGCTCAATGGCCTCAACACACCGGATTTCGTTTTCATGTTCATGCATTTTGAATCTGCACTCACACTGGCATTAAACGAAAATCCGGAGATCTTCAATCGTGCTCTCAAGAAAAAGATCGTACTGATCACACCTTCCACATTAGTAGCTACATTTAAGATCGTGCGGCTCCTGTGGCAGAATGAGAACCGTGTGCGTAATGTGGAAGAGATCTTCCGGCAATGTGGCCTGCTGTACGATAAGTTTATTTCATTCCTGGATGAAATGAATAAGATCGGCCATAATCTCCGCCAGGCCGGCAATGCCTATGACGATGCCATGAAGCGGCTGAAAGATGGCAAACGAAAAAGCGATACCATTATCGGGAAATTTGAGGTGATCAAAGACCTCGATGCAAAAACAACAAAACATTTACCGGATAATCTCTTAACAGAAATAGACCTGCTCTTTCCGGAAGAGCAGATTAAAGCAGAATAAAGTCTATGCCTAAAAAATTTCTGACGGCCCAATGGAGAAATTTACTCATGGCCAACTTTGAAACAGACCCGGCGGTACTGCGTAATTATGTTCCCTATGGCACAGAGCTGGATGAATGGAATGGTAAACATTATGTGAGCCTTGTTGGGTTCCTGTTTAAAGATACCCGTGTAAGAGGACTTTCCATCCCCTTTCATAAAAACTTTGAAGAAGTGAACCTTCGCTTTTATGTGCGGTACAAACATGCAGAAGGCTGGCGGAGAGGTGTGGTGTTTGTAAAAGAACTGGTGCCCAAACGAATGATCACCATGGTAGCGAATACGCTGTATGGTGAAAAATATGCCACCCTCCCCATGCGCCATACCTGGGAAGATTTTGACCAGCAACGCATGAAAGTGCGCTATGAATGGCAATCCGGCCAGCAATGGAACCATATTGAAGCCATCGCCGATAAAGCAGCAGCGCTTGTTGCTCCCGGTAGCAAAGAGCATTTTATTACAGAACATTACTGGGGATATACGCAACTGAATACACAGCAAACATCTGAATACCAGGTAACACATCCCAGCTGGCGGATACATCCCGTGCATGAATTTTCTTTTCATTGTGATACGGAAGTCATTTATGGCAGGCACTTTACGGAGAGTTTATCTCAAACACCCGCATCTGTTTTCCTCGCAGAAGGATCAGGCATTGAAGTAATGAAAGGAACCACATTGACATGATAGTGATCAAACCATTTGAGCCCATATTTACAGAAGCATTGATCTCATTCATACTGGACATTCAGCAGAATGAATTCAACCTGCCCATCAAAAGAGAAGACCAACCTGATCTGGCCAATATCCCTGCTGAATTTCAACAGGGTAACAGTAATTTCTGGATAGCCGTAGATGGCGATCAACTGATCGGCACTATTGCATTGACAGATCTGGGCGCCGGCAAAGGTGCCCTGCGCAAAATGTTTGTGCACAGAGACTACAGAGGTGCTGCACATGGCCTCGCCAAAAAGTTATTAGACACACTGATCAACTGGGCAAAAGAAAAACATTTTTCCGATCTCTATCTCGGAACAGCAGACAAGCTGCATGCCGCACATCGTTTCTATGAAAAGAATGGTTTTGAGCTGGTTGCAAGAAATGAGGTGCCTGATGGTAAATACATCATGCCTGTTGATACAAAATTTTATCATTTATGCGTATCCACTATTTCCAACACGTAACATTTGAAGGCCTCGGCTATATTGCAGACTGGGCTAAAGCAAAAGGCCATACCATTACGGTAACCAAATGGTATGAGGGTCAGGTGCCGCCTGCTTTGGAAGACTTTGACATGCTGATCGTAATGGGCGGCCCTATGGGTGTTTATGAAGAAGATATTCACCCATGGCTCAGTACTGAAAAGGAATTCATCCGCCAGGCCATTGCAGCAGGAAAACCCGTACTGGGTATCTGCCTTGGCTCGCAACTGATAGCTGCGGCACTGGGGGCACGCGTATACCCCAACAAGCAAAAGGAGATCGGCTGGTTTCCTGTTCAGTTCCATGATGGGATAGCGCCCTCTCCTACCACTGTATTTCACTGGCACGGAGATACCTTTGATCTGCCGGAAAACGCAGTGCATCTTGCAGAAACTTCAGCCTGTAAAAACCAGGCTTACCGCATCGGAGATCGTGTGATAGGATTACAGTTTCATTTTGAAATCACGCCCGAAGCACTGGAAGGAATGATCAGTCACTGCGGTCATGAACTGGTACCAAACACTTATGTGCAAACAGCCGCAGAGATACGTGCCCATGCACATCATGCACAAAACACCAATATCCTGATCAGCCAACTGCTGGACGGGTTGGAAAAATTGGCTTAAATTAGAGGAATGTATAAGTTATTGATCATCGGTGGAGGCCCTATAGGACTGGCTTGCGCGTTAGCTGCGAAAAAAGAAGGAATCGATTACCTGATCATTGAAAAAGGATGCCTGGTGAACTCATTATACCGGTATCCCATCAATATGACCTTCTTCTCTACCAGCGAAAGACTGGAAATTGGTGGTATTCCGTTTGTATCCAATAATGCAAAACCTACCCGGCCAGAATCCCTGGAATATTACAGAAGAGTAGCTTCTTCCCAGGAACTGAACATCCGCTTATTTGAAAAAGTAGAAACCATTCAAGCCGCTAATGGTGGTTACGAGGTGATCACTTCCAAACAAACCTATCATGCAGCCAATGTGATTATTGCCACCGGCTTCTATGATATTCCCAACCTGCTGAACATTCCCGGAGAAGCGTTACCCAAGGTAACACACTATTATAAAGACCCCCACTATTATGCCACGCAAAAAGTAGTGGTAGTGGGCGCAAACAATTCCTCTGTAGATGCAGCACTGGAAACTTACCGCAAAGGAGCAGATGTAACCATGGTGATCCGCGAAGAAGGTATTGGCAAAAGAGTGAAATATTGGGTAAAACCTGATATGGAGAACAGGATCAGCGAAGGCAGCATCAAAGCATATTACCATTCCAACTTAACCGCCATCCGGGAAACAGAAGTAGATATTCAAACCCCTGAAGGACTGATCACCATCCCCAACGATTTTGTGATCGCAGCCACAGGTTATCAGCCGGACTTTAGCTTCCTCGAAAAAGCAAAGATTCGTTTATCCGATGATGCTATCAGAGCACCTTATTACAATCCGGATACCATGGAAACCAACCTGCCCGGTATATACCTGGCCGGAGTGGTTTGTGGTGGCATGAACACACATGTATGGTTTATTGAGAATTCAAGGGAGCATGCGGATAAGATCATCCGGCATATTGTTACTAAATAATATTCACTTCCCTTTCCAGTACCACGCCGAATTTCTCTTTCACACTTTCAATCACCTTCCAGGATAGCTCTACCAGCTCTTCTCCTGAAGCATGGCCATAATTCACCAGTACCAGCGCCTGTTTGGCATGCACACCGGCATCGCCATCCCTGTAGCCCTTCCAGCCGGCCTGCTCTATCAGCCAGCCTGCCGCCAGTTTATACTGATCATGGGGTAAAGGATATGCTACAATAGCAGGAAAGGCTTCTTTCAGTGCTTCATATTTCTCTTTACTGATCTCGGGATTCTTAAAGAAACTACCGGCATTCCCTATTTCAGCGGGGTTAGGTAATTTGGAAGAACGGATATGGATCACCGCATCACTGATAGCGCGAATAGATAATTCCTTCACGCCCATCCTTTCCATTTCCTGCTCTATAGCGCCATAGCTGGTATTGAAATGCGGGGTTTTATTTAAACGATAGGTCACCTGCAGGATAACGAACTGATCTTTGTATTTACGTTTGAACACACTCTCCCGGTAACCGAATTCGCAGGCCTCTTTATTGAACTTTATCAATTGCTGCTCCTTCACATGCCAGGCATCCAGTTCATAAAAAACATCCTTTATCTCTACGCCATATGCCCCGATGTTTTGCATGGGGCTGGCGCCTACATTACCGGGTATTAAAGACAGGTTCTCCAGGCCGGCCAGGTTCTTATCAATGCAATACATCACAAACTGGTGCCAGTTCTCTCCAGCCCCAGCCTGCACATATACATGCGCTTCGTCTTCTTTGATGATATGGATCCCTTTGATCTCATTCTTCAGTACCAGTCCTTCATAGTCCTTTGTGAGCAATATATTACTGCCGCCCCCCAGGATCACCTTTGGAACTGCCGCCCATTTCGGGTCTTCTAATATAGCCTGCAATGCTGCAGGAGAATCGAAAGAGGCGAAATAACGGGCCGTTGCATCAATGCCGAAAGTATTATATGGCCGGAGTGAAACATTTTCTAAAACGCTCATAGAAATCCTATCTTTAATAACGGAACAAATATAGTTAACTATAAAATGCCAAAAACAGCTATTGTGGTCGGGGGATCTGGTCTTATCGGGAATTTACTGATCCAGGCTTTATTGCAGGATGAAACCTATTCTTCCGTAAGAGCCTTGGTACGCAAGCCCCTGGCGATCCAACACCCAAAACTTACCAACCTTGTCTTAAGGTTTGATGACGAAAACGCGCTTCAAATAGCCCTCACCGGGGATGTAGTGTTCTGCTGTGTAGGCACTACCATCAAAAAAGCCGGTAGCCAGGCGGCTTTCAGGGCGGTAGACAGGGATCTTCCCCTTAAATGTGCTGCCGTGGCGCATAAAAATGGCGTGGCACATTTCCAGCTGGTATCCGCTGTGGGCGCCAAAGCATCTTCTTCTAATTTCTACCTGCGTACAAAAGGGGAAACAGAAAACGGACTGCGAAAAATTGGTTTTGAAAGCCTCTATTTCCTTCGTCCTTCCTTTTTAATCGGTAGCCGCTCTGAAGTACGCGTAGGAGAACAGTTAGCCGCATTGTTTGCACCGCTGATGAGAATCTTTCCAAAGAAATACCGTCCGGTGAAAGCAGCGACCGTAGCCCGTAAAATGATAGAGTTGGATAAAAACCCGCAGCCGGGTGTGCATGCTATTGAAGGGTTTGACGATTGAGGTTACAGACATCCTGCATGCAGGAATAGATCTGACAATCGGGATCATACACAATCCACATCCGGAATGATCACCACCGAGCGGAACTGTTTTTCTATCTGCAACTGAGAGAAAAATTCTTTCACCTTGTTCTTGATCTGCGTGATCTTCTTACTATCGCGTGGTAATTTGATCAGCATCTCCTGTAAATAAAACCCACGCACACGGCTCACCAAAGGTGCCGCCGGCCCTACCAGCTGATACGCCAGAAAACTCCTTAACCAGTTCCCTAAGATCAATGCCGCCTGCTCCGTGGTCTGCTGTTTCTTATGTTTGATGGTCACTTTCAGCAAACGGGAAAATGGCGGATATCCGAATTGTTCCCGTTCCGCTATTTCCGTATCAAACATCGCTTTATAATCATGTGCCGTCACATACTGTAATACAGGATGTTTGGTGTTGTTGGCCTGGATGATCACTTTCCCCAAACCATCTTTTCTGCCGGAACGGCCACTTACCTGCTCCATCAGCTGGAAGGCCCGCTCATTCACACGGAAATCAGGGAAGCTCAATAAACTATCCGCACTGATAATACCTACCAGGTTCACATTCTCAAAATCCAATCCCTTTACTACCATCTGCGTACCCACAAGGATATCAATCTCTCTTTGTTCCAGTGACTGGATCATCTTATTATGACTGTCCTTATTACGGATAGCATCCATATCCATCCGTGCAATACGAGCTTCAGGGAACAATTGTTGAAGGTCCTCTTCAATCTTTTCCGTACCGAAGTTCTTGGGCACTAAAGTCTGGCTGCCACATGCAGCACAGGTATATACATAAGGATATCTTGTACCACAATAATGGCAATGCAGGTTATCCTGGTGTTTGTGATAGGTGAGCGATACATCACATTGTTTACAGTTAGGTATCCAGCCGCAGGTAGTACATAAAAGGAAAGGTGCATACCCTCTTCTGTTCTGGAAGAGGATCACCTGTTTGCCTTCCTGTAAAGCCTGTGTGATATTCTGCCGTAATACAGAAGTGAAATTACCGATCACTTCTTTCAAAGCAGTTTCCTGTTTGAGGTCCACGATCTCTATCACCGGCATGGCAATACCGCCAAAACGTTCATTCAATTCCACCAATCCGTACTTACCCTGTTTTGCATTGAAGTAAGATTCGATAGCCGGTGTTGCTGAACCTAATAATACTTTCGCTTTAAAAAGGCTGGCATAATAAATGGCCGCATCCCTTGCATGGTAGCGCGGAGCAGGCTCCTGCTGTTTGAAAGAAGGGTCGTGCTCTTCATCCAGGATAATAAGCCCCAGATCCCGGAAAGGCAATAACAGGCTGGACCTCGCACCTAATACGATACGGATCTCACCACTCTTTACTTTGTTCCAGATCTCTACTCTTTCATTATTTGAAAAACGGGAATGGTAAATACCTATCTGTCCGCCGAAATGTTTTTTCAATCGCCGGATGATCTGTGCCGTGAGCGCAATTTCCGGCAGCAGGTACAATACCTGTTTGCCCGCAGCGAGGCACTCCTCCATCAGTTTCACATAGATCTGTGTTTTACCGCTGGAAGTAACACCATGCAATAGCGTCACCTGTTTTTCATTGAAACATTCTTTTACTTTGGTTAATGCAACTTCCTGTGCGGGGCTTAGATCAAAGTCCAGCTGGGCTTCTATCTTTCCCATAGGCACACGGTCCACCGTGCGTTTCTCCACCTGCAGGATCTGTTTTTCCACCAGGCCTTTCAGTTGTGCGGCGGAAGCCCCTGATTTTTTCAGCAGCTCACTCTGGATCACTTCCCCCTGTGTTTTTAACAGGTGCAGGTAAGCCAGTAATAATTCCATCTGCTTAGGTGCCCGTGCCAGCTCATCAAACAAGGGCGCCATCTGCTCATCACTTTCGTAAAGCGGGTTCAGCAGTATATAGTTTTCCTTCTTTTCTTTATAAACTTCCTTTAACTCTTCATACACCAGGCATACCTTCTTCTCGATCAGTTTTTTGATCACGGAGTATACATCTGATTTATCCAGGATCAATTGCACCTCACCGATGCGCAGTTCCTTGCGGATGTTCAATGCTTCTGCTACCAGGTATTCATGATCATCCAGCATGGTGAAATCATCCCCGAATGCATCATTGATCAGTAATACTGTTTCACTGGAAAGTTTCAGGTGAGCAGGTAATGCAGCATTAAGCACATCTCCTTCATTACACATGTAATACTGCGCGATCCATTCCCAGAAGGCCAGCTGCGTGGGATAGACCACAGGGTCTTTATCCAGCAGGTCCATCAGCGGTTTGGTCTTATATGCTGAAGGCGCCTGTTCATGAATAGATTTAACGATGCCGGTATATTTCTTTGCTTTCCCCAATTGCACGGCAACACGGCTCCCTACCTGGATGGAACTTTCCATTTCCGGGGGCACGGCATACGTGTAATTCCTCGGCAAAGCCAGAGGTAATATGACATCTACATATTTCATATTGCCTGATAGGACGGGTAGTGGCGGTATTTACGCAATTCTTCTTCCATCATTTGTCTTACCTGCTTTTTCAGATGCGGCACATCTTCCATGGTTAACCCTGCCACAGGAACAGCAGGCAGAAATATAACACGGCAGGGACCCGGGTTGAGGGACATAAACTTAATCTTAGCCAGCCGTGCATGATTATCAACGTATAATACCGGGCGGATAGGCGTCTGTGTTTCAATAGCAATCCTGAAAGCCCCGCTATGAAAAGGAAGCAATGGCTGCTCCGTTTCGTTGGTAGTACCTTCCGGAAAGATCAGTAAGGACACGCGATGTTGCAGCATGTACATCATATCCTTCATGCTCTGTGCTCTCCCCTTCGCCGTTTTTCTATCCACCGGCACTACTGATCTGCTGTAGATCAGTCCAAATAACGGGATCTTTGAAAGTTCACTTTTGCCCAGCGGGCGGAATGCCAGCGGCATTACTTTTACTGCCAGGGCAGCATCCAGGTAAGAGGAATGGTTTGCGAGATAAATGCAGGGATCGTTGGTTTTAGGAGATTTCCATTTTTTGGTGACCCAAATACCCACGGCAGGGAACCAGACATGCGCCCAGAAACGGAGAAAATAAAATACGATATTCCCTCCCCTCACTTTTCCCAGAAAAGATACCAGGACGATGGGCGGTAGGATCAGGAACATAATACCCAGCCAAACGATGAGGGCATAAAGGCTATAGAGAGCCTGCAAACATTTCAATAGCACACGCATAAAACCGGAAAGATACAGAATAATAGGTTCAGGCGAAAGCGTTTTGGCATCCATATTAAATATTACACATATCTGCATAGCTGAAATGCCTTGAATGTCGTACCTTTGCCCTCCTTATGACAGCGGTAAAATCAGTAGCATTTCATACACTCGGCTGTAAGCTGAACTTTTCCGAGACCTCTACTATCAGCAGGTTATTGGAGAAGGACGGTTTCGAGAAGAGGGATTTTGAAGAAACGGCGGACGTGTATGTGATCAATACCTGCTCTGTAACGGATAATGCAGACAAAGAATGCCGCATGTTAGTGCGCCGCATTCAACGCCGTGCCCCGGAGAGCTTTGTAGTGATCACAGGATGTTATGCGCAACTGAAACCCAAAGAAATAGCCGAAATTCCAGGGGTAGACCTGGTTTTAGGCGCCGCCGAAAAGTTCAATATCGTGGAACACATCCGCGAACTCTCCAAGGGAGACAGTGCTAAGATCTGCTCCTGCGATATTGAAGACGTTCATACCTTCCATGCCTCCTATTCTCTGAACGACCGTACCCGTACTTTCCTGAAAGTACAGGACGGCTGTGATTACAACTGCTCTTTTTGTACCATTCCCATGGCCCGCGGGATCAGCAGAAGTGATAGTGTGGCCAATGTGATTGGCCATGCACAAACCCTTGCGGCTACCGGAGTGAAGGAAATAGTGCTCACAGGCGTGAACCTGGGGGATTTCGGGAAAGGATTTGAGGGTGGCAAGAAACGGGAAGAATCGTTTTATGAGTTGATCCAGGCCCTGGATAATGTAGAAGGTATTGAACGGTACCGGATCTCCTCCATTGAGCCGAACCTGCTCAGCAACGATATTATAGAATTTGTGTCCGGCAGTAAGAAGTTCATGCCGCATTTCCATATTCCCCTCCAGAGTGGCAGTAATGATATCCTGGCTGCTATGCGCCGCCGCTACCGCAGGGAATTATATGCTGAAAAAGTGGCCTGTATCAAACAATTCATGCCGCATTGCAGTATTGGCGTGGATGTGATTGTGGGTTTCCCTTCTGAAACCGAGGCGCATTTCAAAGAAACCTATGATTTCCTGCATGACCTGGATGTATCCTATCTGCATGTTTTCACTTATTCCGAAAGGCCCAATACGCATGCCCTGGAGATCAAACCCATCGTGCCCGTTCAGCTGCGGAATGAACGGAATAAAGCTTTAAGGAATCTGAGCCATAAGAAACAGCAGTATTTTAATGAACAGCATATCGGGCAAACCCGGAAGGTGTTGTTTGAGCAGCATGGCAAGGATGGGATTATGGAAGGTTTTACTGATAATTATATCAAAGTAAGCACCCCTTTCCGGGACGAATGGAAGAATAAAATTATAGACTGGGAGCTGAGATAAGAGGGGGGATTATGTATTTTATTAATAATTAACCACACCCTCCCCAGGCAAATAGAAGAACAAAATCATAGACTGGGAGCTGAGATAAGAGGAATTTCAAAAATATATTTGGCAAAATAAAAATAGTTTTTACCTTTGCAATCCCGTCAAACGAAAAAGCGTTAGACGATCAAAAGAAAGGGAGTTTAGCTCAGTTGGTTCAGAGCATTCCGACTTAAGTCGGAAGAGTCGGCGGATCACAGGAGTTTTGAAAATATTGGGAGTTTAGCTCAGTTGGTTCAGAGCATTCCGACTTAAGTCGGAAGAGTCGGCGAATCACAGGAGTTTTGAAAATATTGGGAGTTTAGCTCAGTTGGTTCAGAGCATTCCGACTTAGGTCGGAAGAGTCGGCGGATCACAGGAGTTTTGAAAATATTGGGAGTTTAGCTCAGTTGGTTCAGAGCATCTGCCTTACAAGCAGAGGGTCGGCGGTTCGACCCCGTCAACTCCCACGAAAAGGTCTTCGTTTACGAAGGCCTTTTTTTATGCCCGCTCCCTTATATTCAATAAATCATATATTTGTACAATAAACCGAAACCCACCTATGAACTACCTGTCACCTCTTCAATTCAGGGTACTTAAATACAGCGCCATACCCGGCCTGCTCATGTTATATTACCATTTCGTCCTAAAAGCAGAATTCTCTGCTTCCAATTCTATGAGCGAGTATTTAAAGGCCGGATTTATTGGAATGATCATAAGCTGGGAATTCCTGATCCGGAAAGATTTCAAACGGGCTGGCATTTTTGTTATCGCAGCAGCGCTACTATATTTTCTCGTGATGCTAATCTTCAATCGTCTGCATTTAGGAACGAGAGCCAGCTTTTTCAATATCTTTTACCAGGGATTCACCTTTCTCGCATTCTGGGGTATGTTGTTGATCAGGGGTATTCTGCTGAAGGATAAGTTCTTCGTTAAAACAGCCCTGCTGACTATCTTCATCTGGCTCTATGGTACCGGGGATATGAGGGGCCTTTTCTTCATTGTTGATATCGTGGTCGACTGGCTGACAGATGGTCCATTCAATGGATCCCGCTACATTGGCAACTTCGTCTATGGCCTTTATCAATTCCTGCTCCCCTGTTTCTATTATATCATCCTGTATTTTACGGAGAACTACCTGAATGATGTAGATGCTTTCCGTAAGAAGTTCCATTCGAAGATCCTCGTTATTGGCAGAGGGGAATATGTCTTTTTCTATTGTGTATTCTTTATGTTCGTGATAGGAAGTTCCGCTGCAGTTGGCCAGTTGACGCAAGCCTGGGAAATGCTCGAATATAATTTTCAACCAGCGTTCGTATCAGCCATAGTAATAATATTTCATATGCTTTGCCCGATACTTACCATTGTGCTGAGTGGTTACCTGCTACGGAATATTATGGTTTCCCGTTCTTTGACGATCGATCTCCATAACGGCTTTTTATACTATCTGCACTGTTTGCCTTTTTTAAACCTGATCCCTTTGTTGATCTACAGCACCAAGAAAAACGTTCATACTACTGTTTCTGAAAATGCGCTGGCCTATGTACTGAGAGATGATTCAAAAATGGCGAACTGGATCATTGTAATAGGCTTTATTATGTCTGTCTATGGGCTATACCAAGGATACAATCAATACCAGTACCTGTCATATTATAAAGAAAACAAAGTATTGCCTATAATGGTTGCCGTTGTTACGCTTTTCCAGTTCATCAGGCTGATCAACTTTTTAATGCTGCGTAATTCAAGGAAAGCGGTGTACATATTGTTCACGATCAACCTGCTGTCAATATGCGTGCTGCTCTTCGGTTCCTTGGAATTGCTCTCACTGCGTGTAGGCATTTGCTATATGTCCCTGTACCTGTTGCTGGAAATATTCCATCCTACTTTATTTAAAGAAGATGCTGCAGCAGTTCCCGCCAGTGCATATACTGAAGGTTGACAAAAAAAATTAACCTAAATTTTTTTAAAATAAAAAACTCTATATATTTGCACCCTCTTAAAGAGGGAATGGGAGTTTAGCTCAGTTGGTTCAGAGCATTCCGACTTAAGTCGGAAGAGTCGGCGGATCACAAGAGTTTGAAAATATTGGGAGTTTAGCTCAGTTGGTTCAGAGCATTCCGACTTAAGTCGGAAGAGTCGGCGGATCACAGGAGTTTTGAAAATATTGGGAGTTTAGCTCAGTTGGTTCAGAGCATTCCGACTTAAGTCGGAAGAGTCGGCGGATCACAGGAGTTTTGAAAATATTGGGAGTTTAGCTCAGTTGGTTCAGAGCATTCCGACTTAAGTCGGAAGAGTCGGCGGATCACAGGAGTTTTGAAAATATTGGGAGTTTAGCTCAGTTGGTTCAGAGCATTCCGACTTAAGTCGGAAGAGTCGGCGGATCACAGGAGTTTTGAAAATATTGGGAGTTTAGCTCAGTTGGCTCAGAGCATTCCGACTTAAGTCAGAAGAGTCGGCGGATCACAGGAGTTTTGAAAATATTGGGAGTTTAGCTCAGTTGGTTCAGAGCATCTGCCTTACAAGCAGAGGGTCGGCGGTTCGACCCCGTCAACTCCCACAAAGGTCTTCGTTTACGAAGGCCTTTTTTTATGCAATTAGATCTTTGCGGGTTTAGCTCAGTTGGTTCAGAGCATTCCGACTACATCGGAAGGGTCGGCGGTTCGACCCCGTCAACTCCCACAAAGGTCTTCGTTTACGAAGGCCTTTTTTTATGCAATTAGATCTTTGCGGGTTTAGCTCAGTTGGTTCAGAGCATTCCGACTACATCGGAAGGGTCGGCGGTTCGACCCCGTCAACTCCCACAAAAGGTCTTCGTTTACGAAGGCCTTTTTTATTGCAATTAGATATTTGCGAGTTTAGCTCAGTTGGTTCAGAGCCTTCCGACTACATCGGAAGAATCGGCGATTAGACCCCGTTAACTCTCAGAAATAAAAAAGATTTCATAAATTACGAAGACCTTTTTTTATTTATAATTAGTTATCCCATAAATTATTTGTCATTGTTAATCCAAAAACTAACCAGATGTTTCACGTTTATGTCCTCTACTCGAATTCTCGTAATGTTTATTATATCGGTTATACCGGCGATGACTTAAGTGAACGTCTACGCAAACACAACTCTAATCATAGAGGATTTACAGGAAAATCAGAAGATTGGAAAATAGTTTATACGGAAGCCTATCCAACTAAAAAAGAAGCCAGTGAACGGGAAAGAAAAATTAAATCCTGGAAAAGCAGAAAGAAAGTACAAGTATTAGTCAATTCAGCACTTACACATACGGACCTTTAAAATGTAGTCCGTCTTAGTTAATATTCAAAAAAAACAAATATACAACTACAAAGGGTTTATCCTTGCTTCATCCTTGCTTGAAAGTAGCTTAAACCCGCGCCAAACCACAACATGAAGCAAGGATAAAGCAAGGATGAAGCTACCATGGCCCATCTGAAAAATTTAAAAAAGGGCTGCTCCGGTAAAGAAACAGCCCTTTTAATTACTTCATTTCTACCTCCCAGGTATCTGTTCGGAAGGGCGCTAATGGAAGCCCATCTTTACCGAACACATTCCCGACTGCCGTGTTGCGGAAACCAAAACGTACCGCTACGGGAACCTTCACTTCCTTGCTGGAAACAATCAGGGTATTATTTTTAATTGTAACGTCTGCAGGATAAAATACCTGATCTTCCCCCGCAATCAAAAATTCGGTGGCTGTTTTTCCTTTTATCACAAGGCCTTTTTCTGCATGGTCTATAACAATCGTTGCTTTATTTCCTTTTATGCTTAGGCTTTTGAAGGAAGGGCTTTTGTAAACAATGCCCTCTTTATGATAGGTATCCGCCAGTGCCAGGTTCGCCAGGCGTAATCCTACATCTTTTTTGTTGGTAGGATGTACATCATTTGTATCGGCAACGAGGTCTGTGATCACTACCATACCGGTATGGGGATGATGATCTGCCACCTGCGTCTGTGCCTCACGCAGTATGGCACCGCTATTTTTAAGACCATATTTATAGGGTGCTATCTGCACTAAGTAGAAAGGAAATTCTTTCTTCCATGCATTGCGCCAGCTATCAATCATTGTAGGAAGCAATTTAGCATAGGTCTTAGCCTGGCCCGTGTTATTCTCTCCCTGGTACCAGATGGCACCGGCAATATCATAATTCGTGATAGGAGCGATCATACCGTTATATGCATATCCCGGAATATAAGGGCGGCCTCCGGGAATAGAGATCTTTGAAGCAGCCTGTTTTAACACAGGATCAGCATAAATAATACTATCCGGTGTCCATACCTCAGCTGCAGTACCTCCCCAGCTGGCATCCACCAGGCCGATCGGAACATTCAGTTTTTTGTTCAGGTTCTTGCCAAAGTAATAACCTACAGCACTAAACGATTTGACGGTATTGCTGTCGCAGATAGTCCATTCTCCTTCACAATTATCCTGTGGGTGCAAAGAAGTGGTTTTAGGGATGTCGAAGAAACGGATATTCGGATTGTAGGCAACCGGCGCTTCTTCTTTGATATCCTTCAAACTACCTAAACGCATTTCCATATTGCTTTGTCCTGAGCATACCCACACCTCTCCTATCAGGATATTATTCAGTACGATCGTGTTCTTTCCTTTCAGGGTAATGGTAAAAGGACCTCCTGCTGCGGGTGTTTCAATGAGTACCTCCCAGCGGGCATTATTGGTGGTAACAGCTTCGTAGGTTTTGTTATTCCATGAAGTAGTGATGGAGATCTTTTCATTAGGATCTGCAGCGCCCCAGAACTTTACTTTGCTTTGCTGCTGTAATACCATGTTGCTGCTGATAATACTGGGCAGCCGGACATTACTGAATGAAGAAAGAGTAACACATAAAAGTGCCATCGTAAGTACTCTGCGCATAACGGTCATTTAAAGTTTGGCAATACGTAATTGTAGACATCATATTTCAGCTCACTCCAGGCACTTCCGTTAGGAAAGGGGTGACCGGGATACAATTCCTGGTTTCCGGGAACAAATTTAATCTTTATACGTATTGCTGGTTTGCCTTTTGTCAAGTTAGCGGGAATTAAGAATTCATCGTCCCGCAAACGGCGGTTGGAGGTCTCCACTTTGTATTTCCGTGGGGAGAGTTCTCCTTCCGGGCGGGAGATCATATAGGTGTTTGCGCCGGCCAGGTACCAGTTGCCGGCTTTCTGCCAGTTTTTCCCATCTGTTGAAACAAATATTTCGGCCTGCTGGTTTGGATAGCTGTAGTCCAGCGTACGGCGCAGGAGTACTCCCCTGTTATCTTTACGGAGTTTAACCTTGAACTCAGAAGTGCCGGTAGTATGGCGGCCATCCTGTTCCTGGGCTGGATAAATTTCCTTGCCGATCAGATCTTTATATTCATCTCTCTTTCGCAGATCATATCCCCATGTCTGTGCAGGATACACATCAGGGCCCCATTCATATTTCGAGCGGATGGTCTCCACTTCGGAAGCCTGTGGGGAATGATAGGCATGCCTTTGTTCGTCTTCCGGTTTACCGATATCAATGGAATCTGTTTTAACTAAGGAGGATGTGGGGAGGCCATACCAGTATGATACGGCTTCGTAATGTTCCTGTGATACATTTTCGTTATGCTCAAAGCGGATAACGGCCCTGTTCCCGAAAGGCATCAGGTCTGCCACTAAGAAACGATAGGCAGATTGGATGAGGTCTTTATCGTTAACGGCTGTTTTCTTTTCTGTAGCGCCACAGGGATGTCCGGCTAATGGAAGGGTCATATTCTCTCCGCCCCAGTAATCTCCACCACCGGCCCATTCTTCCGTACCTGTGCCATATGCCTGTGGCGACTGGCTATTATCAAAGAAGAAACGCGGATCCCCTTCTAATGTATGCAGGTTTGCATTATGGGAAAAGATGAAGGAGGTACCAAGAAAACTGCCCGTCCATTCTTCCTGCCCTTCCTCTCCTTTGGTATCCAGCCAGGTCATATCCTGCCCGAAATCCGGTTTGGGGAAATCGCGGTAGGTAGCATGAAAATAACTGCTTTGGTTAGCGGGTATTTTGGAACGTTCATAACGGATCTCATAATCGATGGCTGCATCTCCGGGAGTGATGCCTGTTAATTCAAACTTTGCTGATTTAAAGAATGGCATGGGATAATAACAGGCCAGTTCTACTTTATTATTTGGATAATCGTAACGGATATTTATGGGCAGTCCTTTTACTAAGTATTCCTTGCGCTCCCTGTTAAAGAAAGTACCGGCACCAAAGAAAAGGCAGATCGGTGCATCGATAGATGGATGCGCTGCATTATCCCAGGTCACTTTTAAACGGATGCGTTCCAGTGCTTCAGCCTTATCAAGGGGCAGACTTAACTTTAAAGCCCTGATAGAAGAAGAGGATGTAATGTTAGCCAGTACGACCTGGTCCTTATCCAGCTTTACAGTGCCCCGCAGCTTTTTGATATTCTTTGGAGCGATGTCTGTACCTGCGCGGCTCACAAGGTCTACCACATCTTTATCAGGTGCTTTATTGAGATCCCATGAAGGCAGGCCGGTTGGATTGGCGTACAGATGATAGATGTAATAACCTGTTCCATAAAACGTGCGGGAATAGGCTATCCGCAGGGAATCCCTGAAGGGCATCGGCGTCCAGATAAGATTGGCGCCTTTGGTTGTTCCCCAGGTCCATGCCATGGGTTCCGGGAAAGTACTGGCCGGAATAAAAACAGTATTCTTAAATTTCTTTACAGCATCAACAGGATCTGCGGTAGCTGTTTCAGACACGATGTTATCTTTTCCGTCTACCACAAAATGCCATGGACTCCCATGCCAGTGATTGGTACGAAAGAAATACAAGATTCCATTTCCTTTTACATCCAGTGTTACATTTTCATCTTCTTTATTCATGAAGAGGAAATTGGAGGCATCATAGGAACCGCCTGTACGGGAATAAGTGCTGCGCATATATGCCCGCACGCCTATCCGTTGCTGTGGTAACTGTTCCCATAACCGGAAGGCATCGTAGCCAACGGGAATTTTCTGTGCATTTGTATAAACAGGTATGCAACATACCAGGATCAATAAATACCGCATACTTTTTCTTTATTTTATTTGGCTGGCTTCCACCGTAAGGGAGCAAGGTAAAGCCCCTTCTTATCCCATCCTGTGTTTGAAATAAACCAGCCTTCCTTTTTATCGTAAATTATTTCAGCAGCATGCACGGGTAAAGTACATACCAGATTTTCTATCGGGAAGTTCTCCGGGTCTTTAGACCAAAATACGGCGGTCAGATTATATTCCGTCATGGCTTTACAGATGAACAGGTAAAACAAACCATCTTTCTGTATCACAAAGGGGCTCTCGGCATCTCCTCCCCAGTAAACTTCATAAGGTTGCACATGAGCTATCTGCGGCCCGCTCCAATGGAACAGGTCCGGGCCTGTCCTTACAGCAACAGCAGAACGAAAGTCTGTTTCGCTATATGTTTTTGTGTAGTAGTAATAATACTTTCCTTTGTAATGCATGATGTAGGAATCCCTTGCATGCCCGGGATCACTGAAAAGCGGATTACGCTGATGCCGCTCCCATGTGTACAGGTCCTTACTGACTGCCATGCACAATTGCCCCCAGGAAGCGTAGTCAGGTGCATTCTTCTGCATATTGCCTACGTTGTAGAACATATAATACGTTCCTTTTTCATTCATCACATAAGGTGCCCATAGCACTCTTTCCACACCGGGTTTCGCAGTTAATGCATAACCATGATCTTCCCATTTCTTCTGTTTAATAGATTTCGCAGAGATATGAAAAAGCCGTGTTTCCTTCCAGGGTGCAATTGGTAAATGATGAATAATGCCATAGGCATGCCATGTACCATCTTCTCCCTTGATAAAAGTATGATCATTTGTATACCATGAACTGTCTCCTTCTGTACGCAGATCATTCGGGTTGAATATGTGAACGAATGGCCCGCTTATCTCCGGAATGAGTTGCGCGAATGAATGAATGCAATTCAGCAGTAAGAGTATGATCAAAGAATATTTCATTTATTGTATCGTTTTACCCGTAAGGCAGCCTGTTCTTTATGTGCTGCAAATCCTTCCAGCTCACATAAACGCATCGCGTATTTACCGATCATCGCACTTGCTTCCGGTGTACATCTCTGGTAAGTGCAGTTCTTGAGGAACTTGCCTACCCACAATCCGCCGGTATACCTGGCAGCTTTCATGGTAGGCAGGGTGTGATTAGTACCGATCACTTTATCACCGTAGGCCACATTGGTTTCAGGGCCCAGGAATAATGCGCCGTAATTGGTCATATTATCCAGGAAGTATTGTGGATCGCGGGTTAACACTTCAACATGTTCATATGCCAGCGCGTCTGCTTCCTTTACAGCTTCTTCAAGAGAATCCACTAATATGATCGAGCCATACTCTTCCCATGCAACACCTGCAATATCAGCAGTAGATAAATGTTTCAGTTGTCTTTCAATCTCCACTAAAGTTTCCGCTGCAAGTTTTTCTGAAGTAGTGATGAGGGCTGCGGGAGAGGTTGGGCCATGTTCAGCCTGCCCTAACAAATCGCAGGCGATCATTTCAGCATCGGCAGTTTCATCCGCGATCACCAATACTTCTGTAGGTCCGGCAAAGAGATCGATCCCTACTCTTCCAAACAATTGCCTTTTAGCTTCTGCTACATAGGCATTACCAGGGCCTACCAGCATATCCACGGCTTTAATGGAATCTGTACCGATGGCCATGGCACATAATGCCTGCACGCCTCCAAGGATATAGATCTCATCTGCTCCTGCAAAATACATGGCACATACAGTAGCTTCGGGTATTTTTCCATTGATAGGCGGTGTGCAGGCTATTACTCTTTTCACGCCAGCTACTTTTGCCGTTAGGATACTCATGTGTGCGGAGGCTACCATGGGATATCTTCCACCCGGGATATAACAGCCTACGCTATTAACCGGGATGTTCTTATGCCCCAGGAAAACGCCTGGTAAGGTTTCCACCTCTATATCTGAAATAGAAGCCAGTTGCTTTTCTGCAAAAAACCTGATCTGTTGCTGTGCAAACAGGATGTCCTGTATCACCTGTTCCGGTGTACGCTGCACGATTTCCTTAATCTGGTCTTCCGTCAGCCGGAATGCATCCGGCGGCCAGCTATCAAACGATGCGGCATATTTTCTAACAGCAAGGTCTCCGTTCTCCTCAATGTCTTTAATGATCTTCCCTACTGTTTTTCTCACGCCTGAATCTGCATTTTTAATATCAGATTCACTTTTCCCTTTTTTCAAAAACCTGGTCATTCGTATGATTTATTTTTTTTCACTCTGATTCGCCCGAAGGCTTTGTTAATTTCTGGGACACATCAAGCGGTTCTCCAAAATCCGGTGTACCGTCATTCTTCCAGGTGAACCGCTGTATCCTTGGGCTCCGTGTACCACCACAGCCCTGCCCGCTTTGTATATTGGCGTGGTAGATGATCCAATCTTCCTTATCATCTTTCGATTTGAAGAAGCCATTATGGCCGGGGCCGAATACGTTGTTATTGATGCTCTTTGTAAATACGGGTATCGGGCTTTTCGCCCAGTCTGCCGGATTTAAAGGATCGCCGTTCTCTTTCAGTCTCAACATACCTAACCCGTAATCATCTGTTGCGCAATTACTGCCGGAGTATACTACAAAAACATTCCCGGCAGGGTTCTTTAGTACCTCCGGCCCTTCATTCACGGCAGAGCCTTTCTTTTCCCAGTCATACTGCGGGAAGGAAAGTTGTACGCGGGAGGACTTCAGCGTCCAGGGGTTTTCCATCTCTGCTATATAGATCCGCTGGCTGATGTCTGTTCCTGAGATCTGTCCGCTCCAGATGAAATAAAGTTTGTCTTTGTATTCGAGTATCGTACCATCGATGGCAAAATAATCACCCAATGGATCAGCCAGTTTTCCTTTATCTGCCCAGGTGCCCGTAGTTGGATCAGGATTGGGATTCTCTAATACAAAACACCGCTGCGTGGCCAGATTGGTAGTAGCACCGGCAGTATAATACAGGTACCACTTTCCTTGCAGGAAATGTAATTCCGGCGCCCAGATATTCTTTGCATTATTACCGGTAGCTGGTGGCGTCCATACTGTTTTAACAGCTGCTTTACCCAGTTCGGAGATAGCGCGTGTTTTCCAGATGGCAATACTATTTACCATGGTATGCATATAGTAGAAGCTGCCATCCTTTTTATATACCCATGGATCAGGGCCACTGCTGAGCAGTGGATTATAAAATGATGTTATTCTGTCCGGCGGCGGATTATCAGTTGCTTTCTTTGTTTCCGAACAAGAGAGCATAAGGGCCATAAGGCTAGCTATATAACTTCGTTTGAATACTAATTCCCCCATAGTGTTGGATTATTACCTTTACTTTTTCTCCATTCGTTACGCCACCTGTGTATATCCGATGGCCCGATCATTGGCTGTGGCTTTCTTGCTGCCGCATCCGGGATGGCAGGAACCGGCGAGGCCTTATCCTGATACCAGTAAGCAACACTGGCCAGATCCAGTGTGAGCACATTCATGCTGCCATGTTCTATGGTAAACCTGAACAGAGAATCGAAATGGATCGGGTCAGCGATGTTAAACCGGTAGATGTGTGTTCTGCCGAGGAAACCGATGTCGTTATTCACCCGCGCATAACCGAAATAGGGTGTGGCATAGGGTGTTTTAGGGGCGCCCCATGATGTATTGAAGTAATCTTCTGTTCCGGTGCCATATAGAATATTGTCATCCACAAAGATCATATCGTCACCTTCTCCATACCAGTAAGGTGTGGGAGAATGAACGTAGTAATTCACCCCCACAAAATGTCCCTTACCTTTTATATTCGCGATCAAATAATTATCCTTTCCTGTTTTATTGGGTTTGCCCGGACCAAACATCCAATGTTCGTTTTCAATACTATCTACGGAAGCCGTCAGTTGTTTGTTATACCAGGCATGGAACCTCCCGGCGTGTTGTGGCAGTTGTTTCATTTCCACATAATCAATATAGAAATACAGCGTATTGATCTCTCTGCCGGATTGGTTTTCAATTTCTACCTTTCCTCCCTTTTGAAAAGGCATGGCGAAATAACTGACCAGGCCCATGCCATCCATGGGTGCTGCAACCAGTGGCGCTGAAGTGAACAGGTAAGTTTCATTCCATCCCTGCCCGAAAAAAGGGCCTATAGGTGATTCAACAGAAGGATATTCCTGACCATCCCAGTACATGCGGATGATAATATCATTCCGGCTCAGTACAGCAGGTTCCGGGCCCATGGTCATCCAGATATGTTTGATGATACCTGTGCCTTTCACATCAAAGATCACGCGCTTCTCTCCATGTTTGATATGCTGTAAATTATCATGGTTATCGCCGGACCTGTCGTAACTACTGATGCGTTTCGACTTCACCTGTTGTTGGATGATACTCAGGTCCGTCATCTCCTGTGCATAAAGAGATGAGCAGCTGCATATCATAATGATAAGGAATGTCCATTTCATAAGCCTGTGTTATTAGTTACCCCATAACTGAGGATCATTGCCTTTGCTTTTCCTCCACTCGTTCCGCCATTTATGAAAATCCCCGATACCAATGAAAGGTTTAGGCCTTCTGCTTTCCTTATCAGGAATAGGCGGAACAGGTGATGCTTCATTTTGATACCAGTACGCTACACTGGCAAGATCGAGCGTCAGCACATTATTATGGCCATGTTCTATCGTGAACTTAAGTGACTTGTTGAAGAATAAGGGATCTGTAACATGGAAGCGGTACAGATGTGTTCTGCCCAGCCATCCCATATCGTTGTTTACTCTTGCATAACCATAATAAGGATGAGAGAAAACATTTTTCGGGCAGAAGGCGGTGTTGAAGTAATCTTCTGTTCCTGTACCATGAAGCGTGGGTTTCTCAGCTCCATCGATATAGATCATATCATCTCCTTCTCCATACCACATGGGTGAGGGAGAATGTACATAATAGTTCACCCCTACGAAATGCCCTTTCCCTTTGATGTCTGCAAAAACATAATTATCCTTACCCGTAGTGTTATTGCCGTATTTACCTAAAATGGCCCATTCGTTCTCTCCTTCTTCCTTTGATGCACCCATCAGCTGTTTGTTATACCAACTGTGAAAACGGCCCATACCCGCAGGGAGTTTATCCATGCTTACATAATCCACATAAAAGTAAAAGGCATCTATGGCCCTGCCGGATTGGTTCTCTATTTCAATCCTTGCACCTTTACTAAAAGGCATATTGAAATAACTGACCAGTCCTTTTCCATGATCAGGGCTCGCAGATATAGGTAAGGCATTGAATTCATACGCTTCATTCCAGCCCTGGCCAAAGAAGGGGCCGATAGGAGATACAACCGAGGGATACTCTTTTCCATCCCAATACATCCTGATAATAATATCATTGCGATTCATGGCTCCGGGATGAGGGGCCATGGTGATCCAGATATGATTGATGATACCTGCACCGCTTTCATCAAATATCACCTTCTTCTCGCCGTCTGCGATCTTCAGAAAGTCATCGTTACCACCACTCTTATCATAACTGCTTACGCGCTTTGATGTTACGCCCTGCTGTATTTGCGCCAGTGAGGAAAGATCATTCTGTGGTGTTTGTCCAAATGCATGCGTAGTCAAAATACCAAGCAGGCATACGATCATTTTTATTTTCATGCTTTTACTTTTTCATCATTGATTCGATAACCGCTTTACCGGGTCCGCCAATGGCAGAATTTTTCGTCACTTCCCAGAAGCTTTGCTTTTGCTGGATCTGTACCTGCGTGGTAACGATCCAGCTTTGGATCCATCCGGTTAATGTACACCAGGTACCCCAGCCGGCATCAGAGTTAGAGGCCCAGTAATCCCAGCGGCCGTAATCGAAACCTCTGAACCAGGCACCATCAAGGTCATTATGCACTTTGCTGCTCACCTGTACCCTTGTGAGGAAATCTGAAAGTTTATCCACCACCGCTTTATACTTTCCTGTTGCTGTGTATGCTTCATTCAAACTGAACAAGGCAAAGTTGCAGGTGTACAACATGCAGGCCGCTTTCTCTCCGTTGCGGAAGATGAGTGAGCCTTCATCTGTACCATAATCCTCATTTTTGCTTAGTGATTTGAACATGCCTTTCCCTTTGCCTAACTCTTCCTGGATAGCGCCACTTTCATCCTGGTACTTTGTTATTTCATGCACCATTTTATCTAACCATTGCCTGTGCTCTTCTGTGTCTTCCACTCTCACCAGCCAGGCCAGTGGCAGGATCATACGGGCACGTTGCGTTTGCATGCTGCTTCCCCATTTCCATTTATCGGGGTAGGACTCCATGGTGATCCGGATAGCTTCTTTGGTTTTGGTCAGCAATGGTGTATAGTTGGTTTTATTGTACAGCCATAAATAACAGGCCCACATCCAGGATTCAAAGTGAGGAGAAGGAAATATGATATCCCTGTTCTCGTAATACTGCCAGCCATTCTTAATGATGTCTCCTTCTTCCAGCCGCTCTCCCCTGAAACCATGTTTACCCGTTGTTCTGAAATTACCCATGATGGCTTCGGCCAGTTCTTTATCCCACTTATTGGTTTTCAGATATCCGGCGGCACCTATCATGCCTAATATTGCGCGTGCATTATCATCTCCGTAAAATGTGCCGGCATTAGTAGTAGCCCAGCCAATGAGACCATAAGCTGCACTGGCCGGATCATTCTTTGCATCGGCGCGCATATTGGAGGTTTTAAAGAGATAATCTATTAGGTTCGCAGATTTCTCTTTGTATATTTTGTTGTTTAAAAAACTTCCTGCAGCAGCAAGTGCCATACTTACTTCACCCTGCACATCCGCGCGCATCCAGTAACGGTATTGCTGTGTCCCATCGTAATAAATTGTAGAGGTATGTCCTTCCAGTATACCCAGACTACCATCTCCGTTAGGTTTACGCTGACTTACCATTGGACCTACAGGTGTTAAGCCATTGGATCCGTATTTAAGCCAGTCCTGCTTCCAGCTGGGATGAATAAAGAAACGCCCGTTATCAAACCAGGCCACGCCTTTTTTGATGCTGTTAGCTCTGGCTGTTGGGGGGAGTTTTTCGTTACGCCCGAACATGGGGTGTACATCTTCTTTCCAGCCATCCAGCCTGTTAACACCCATGCGGGAGAGGATATAACTCCATACAGCTTTAATGGAACTCTGCGGTCCATACCGCCCTGTTTCAAAATTGCTGAGCCCGGTCATACATACCAATGCATTACCCTGTTCAAAAAGCAAGGGGTAGGATCTGGTGTCAGAAAGCCCATATTCTGCTTTATCAAACCCCACCACCTTTGCCAGTACGATCAATGGGTCTTTTATTTCAACAGGTAACACATGGCAGTTATGAATACCCAGCAAACTCATCGGTGGTAGTTGTGCGCCAAAAACACCTGCCGTGATAACACCACGTTCCAGATGAGTTTCCAGCGGTTTGGCAGGAATGCTCAAGCCCGGAAATGCAGCAGGATATTCGATGTATAGCCTTAGTGACTTTTTACCCGCTTCATCCAGCAGTTGCTGGCTGATCTTATTCTGCGGGTCTATTGCTGGGTATTTAGCAGCTATGATAAACACGCCTGCTCCTTTAGGTGCAGCTTTTACTGCAGCTTCCGGTGTATTATATTGTTTGATGGAAAATCCTTCCCGCTTCAGCAACTGGTACAGATCATTCTGCAGGCTGCCATAACAATAGATGTCTTTAGCACTTGCCACCAACCCTGTAAGCAGGAGGATACATATCCATGAGAATTTCTTCATCTTGATTAATTATTTACTAAACAATTCCTTCAACAACCTTAGTGCTTCTTTTGTGATCAATGCATCCGTTCCTTTTTCCAGGAACGACCATTTACCAGGCCCTGCCTCATAGCCACCCTCAAGGGATGCCTGCAATGTGGGAATATATCCTATCGTATTTTCAGCATAGGCTGCTACGATGGTATGTTTAAAAGGAGAATCCTTTTCAATGGCCAATGCCGTTTCTACAAATGGTTCACCAGGTATAAATACGATCGCCAAGGGTCCGATACTGATCACATTTAAGCGGGCCAATGCATCCTTATCATTAGCCAGTTTCACTTCATCCCTCACCGGCATTTTTATTTCCTGATATAGCGACCTGAATCCGGATGATCCAATAAACAGCCTTCCCTGTTCCTGCACCAGTTCTGCCAAAGCATGGCCATGGCGTTGTGCAGATGCAGGCCCTTCGGAAACAGTGGGAGGATTAATATCTCCTGCTGCACCATTTAAGAATAGGGGCATTCCGTTCTCCGCATTCGTTTCCAGGGCCAAACACATTTCACCCGGGAACTCTGCAGAGATATGTGGCATGCACATTTCATGTACAGGATGACAAATAGCATGTACCAAGGTAGCGATCACATTGCCTGTTGCATCCTGGAAAATAACAGAACGCACCCGCCTGTCTACCGGTTCCCTGTTCAATAATTCCGGAGCTATAGGCTGAATTGAATCAGACATAATGATCCCTTCCGGCGTTGGTATACGGCGTTGCATGGAATAACCTTCCAGCCTGGAAGAAGCTACCGCCACGCTGCAGGGTTTTGTGGCAATGGCTGCCTGCAGGATGGCGTTTTTAATGCCATCCTGTATGCGCGACAACCATTTTCTGTAGGCTGTATCCAGATATAGATCGGATAAAGCCACAGATTCCGGCGCATTATGCGTATGTGTACAAGTGATAATGATCTTTTCAGGCGGAATAATATCAGACAATGCCTTTTTGAAACTATACCATCCACCAACAGCAGTATCGTTGAGGGCCAGCAGGTCCAGAGATACTAATGCCAGTATATCTTTTCCTGATTTCAATACCAGTATGCGTGCTTTCAATGGAAGCCTTACCGATTGAAATGGTTCATAGAGCCCCTTCACCGATGAAGTCAGTAATCCTACTTCAAGTGGTGGCGTAATATCTACCTGAGCAGTACCTGCTTGTAAACTATTCATTTCAGCTTTGCTTTTTAATCCAGTTCAGCGATTGCTGCCAGAATGCATCATAGCTATCCCACAGCTCAAAATTGATCCCCCAGTGTGGTGCGGGGTCAGACATATAAGTGAGTACACGTCCTTTACCATATGTTCCTACCACTACCAGCGGATGCCCGGTTTCTTTTACCCGTACCAGCACCTCTCCTTCCGGTTTTTCGGTCACTTCATTGTACCCGAAGATCGGTGGGAAGGTTTCCCATGAAAGTCCTTTTACAACTGGATGATCAGGCACCAATACTTCTGCAGTGAAACCTGCGGAAGATTCCACAAGGTCTTCTGTAGCCATACATTGAACAGGTAATGCATTGGAAAAAGAACTTCTTCCCCAGCCTGATTTGCCTAATGCGCCACTGAAAGATAACCAGCCTCCCAGCATCATTAATCCACCTCCATTTTCTATCCAGCTTTTTATAGAAGTAAGCCTGTCAGGGAAAGTAACCACTGTGTCTTTGCGCAGTGCGCGGTCAAAGAAGCTGGGGAACAGGTGAAAACATTTTGCTTCCACATCACTGATGATCAGCCCTACAGAGGTTTCCAGGATCTCCTCCAGTCTGCCTGGCTGCATGCGATATAGTTCCCAGTTAGCCATGCTGGTTACATCCATTACCGGATCAATGGCTTTTACCAGCCTTCTGCCATAGAAATGCAGGTCTGCATCTTTTGTTTCTGTTCCAAAAGGTGTTTCAATAAATAATGGTCCTACGCTGAATACCCAATCTCCGAGGTAAAGTAAATGATCGCGTTGTTTCATGTTGCACTATTTTTATACGTTATTGTGTTATCTGCAGCACGGGTAGCCAGGAAGGCGAGATACCTCTTTGCCAGCTGCCAGAAAACAATAAATGCGATCACAGATGCCCCTATTGTTAATGCGCCGGAAAGGTATTTTGCAAACCAGACATGCGTTAGCCCGAGAATAAAAAATGAAACAGATCCTGTTCCGATGATGGCAATAAAGATGCCCTGGAAAACAGGTTTAAATTCGCCTTCCGTACCTGGTTTATCCAGGTGTTTAAATGGCGTCCAGCATCCCAATGGATGTGCCCTGAGATAGAAGCTCTGTAATAACTCTTCAGGATCTGGTTTGGTGAGCAGGGCAACTGTTACCCAGAGTACAGTGGTTAAGCCCATCACTAACAATGTTTGCCAATACCAGGCAATGATAAGGCTGTCTGCCCATGGCACGCCGAAATAAGCAAGTAACTTAGGCCCCACAACAACAAGACAAAAAACACCGGCCCCGCCAAAAGATGCTGCTACGCGTGCCGGTCCATTGAACCGCCACCACCACCACTGTGCCCAGTTTGCCGGTAATTCCGCTGCACTGAGTGAAAGCATGAATATGGCCACGTCCGTAATGATCAGTACATTGAATACCACTGCTACAGACAAAGCCAGGATAACCACCATGCCTATTTTTCCCATCAGCATATAATGTGCTTCTTTTGCTTTGGGTACAAACCATCTGCGGTAGATATCACTCACCAATACCTGGCTGCCAAAGTTCAGGTTGTCTCCAACGGTAGACATAGTTGCGGCAAGCATCGCTGCCACCATTAATCCCATGGCACCAGTGGGTAATAAGAGTTTCATTAATCGTCCATACACCAATTCCCGGTCTGCTCCGGTCTCACGCAATTCCGGCCAGATCACCGCTGCGCTTATACTGGGCAGCGTAACCAGTAAAAGCAATAAGAACATGCTGATAGCTGCCACAACATACATGGTTAATGCTTCTGCGGGCGTACGCGTGGAGAGGATACGTTGCCCCTCCATCGCGCCACCCATTGGAGCAGCGTCTCCACCATAACCAATACTTTGCCCCAGGAGCCAGCCGAAGGCTGCAGCCAAGGGGAATATTGCATGATCTTCAGGTGGTACCGAACCCAGAATTTCCTTACCAGTGGGTCCGAATTTATTGCCAATGGCTTCCACCATCGCAGCTGCTCCTCCAAAGTGATCAAGGGTGAGATAGGCCAGCATTAAAGTACCAGCCAGGAAAATGATCATCTGTATGAAGTTGGATACAACTACTCCCTTGTATCCAGAAGAAAAAACAAATAACAGGGATATAGGAACAACGAGATAAAGTGTTTGCAGTTTGGTAAGATCAAAGGCGGGCCCCATGATCTTGTAAGCTGCCAGTAAGGTAATCCCCGTCCAGGCCGGCATGGCTATCAATGAAGTCCGGATAGCAATCCATAACCGCATGGCAGCTGCTGCTCTTTTAGGAAAACGCAGATCATAGAATTCCAGTGTGGTGAATAAATTCAACCTTCTCCAGAAAACCGCAAACAACACACCTCCCAGGAACAGCGCCAGGCCAAAACGGCTCAGGTACCACCAGCAGATAAAACCTCCTGTTGCCACAGCCAATCCTCCGTAACCGGTAGCCGCATCCGGACTCACCAATGCTGAAGTATAAGACACGCCATTTAACCACCCGGGGATCTTACGGCCACCCAGGAAAAAATTATCCATGCTTTTGTTAGCAAAGCGGCGGTGCCAGAACCCGATTCCGAGCATCAGCAGGATGTACGCAGCTACGATCAAAATGTCTAATTGATGCCAATTCATATGCAACATTTCCGGTTTATCAAAGTATGCCTATCAGTCGTTCTGTCAATGGCTGCAACGGAGGCAGTTCATTCTCTGGTTTATCCAGGTAGAAATATGCGGTGGCAGAATAATTATCCACCCTGTAAAAGTTCACCCATTCATCCGCCGGGAATTTATCATCATTGATATCCGGGAAAGAGGAATCTTCAAATAACTTGATCAATCCTTTGGGCGTCATCACCGAATTCGGCTTTACTTTACCACCTGCCTTGGCGATCCCCCTGATCAGGTCTCTTCCTGCCCCACCCATTTGCTGGATGGTGATCTTACAGTCTGTATTAAAGTATATGGGATCAGGGATGTGATAACGGTAGAAAGCAAATTGTTTCTTCGCTTTATCAACAATAGGTGCGCCCTGGTACAGGTGTGAAAAAGCACCGAGGTTCCAGGCAGAGCCTATATAGTCTTCTGTACCTGTGCCTACCAGTGTAGGATATTCCTTATCACCATCCAGGTAAGCTTTTACTTCTCCTTCTCCAAACCAGGTATCACCATAGATCGGGTCTGCGATAATGCTGAGGTTAGTGCCCAAAAAGCGGCCCTTCCCTTTTATACGTGGCAGTATTTCAAAGTCATCTCCCAATTTGCTGTTATTACTATTCGTGCTCCACCATGCATGGAAATAAGCAATCTCTTTCGGATGCTTTTTCAGGCGTGTGAGGTTCACATCATAGAACAACAGCTGGTTAACTTTTGAAGCATTCACCAGTACGATCTTTGCATGCTTCTTAAAAGGCATGGGAATATTACAGTTGAAAGACCTGCCTTCAGGATCTGAGAACAATGCACTTTGAAAGGCTGTTCTGCGGCCTAAGCCAATTCCAAAGAAATCCCCCAGCGGCACAGATACCGCTGGTTTGGTGGCACCGTCCCAATACATTTCTATATACATAGAACGTAGCGCTGCCGGGCTTCTGTCTATAATGGTCAGCCAGATGCGGTTGATCACACCGGCACCATCATAGTCCATCATTACTTTGCTTTCTCCTGCTTTCAGCCATTCGGAAGCATGGCCCTTCGCGCCCTTGTTTTCCATGCCACCTTTTCCTTTGGCACCGGCAATGTTCTCTAAACTGATCCAACGGGTTTCAGCTCCGGCTGGCAGATCGTATAACTCCTGTGCCTGTGCTATTCCACAAAAAAGGATTAGCAGGAGCGTACTGTACAATGTTCTTATCATCCGAAAAATAATTTATCAATTCTACCAGCCGGGGTTTTGTACCAGGTTCGGGTTCTTCTCTATTTCCCGCTGCTGGATCGGCCATAAGTAATGCTTCTTCTGAAAAACCCTTTTCTCTATTGCTGTTCTCTTATAAAATGCATCGCTGGCGATGTTATATCCTGAGGTCAATACATCGAGGCCATAAATGTTTTTGTTATCAATACTTTCTGCGGTCAGCCAGCGGTGTGTATCAAAATAGCGGTGTGTTTCAAATGCCAGTTCTATCCTGCGTTCGTGACGTATCCTTTCTCTCATATCCGCCTGTGATAATCCTGATGGTAAACCAGGCAGGCCGCTACGTTCCCTGATCAGGTTCACGTATTTATAAACATCCGCAACGGGTCCTTGTGCTTCGTTCAGTGCTTCTGCGTAATTCAGGTATTGTTCTCCCAGTCTGAAGAAGATCCATACCCTGGGCGGGTCAGCCTTGGGCTGCATCACAAATGCCGGCTGTGTAAGTTTCTTCAGAAGATACCCCGTTCTGCTGAAATTTTCACCACTTGCAACAGGACGGCCATCAAGCCCTCCTTTCCAAAACTGTAATGGCGTGGTCCTGCTCTGTGGAGGTGTTGTTTTAAATTTTGCACCGGTGAAATTGATACTTGCATAAAAACGTGGTTCCCTGCCTACATACATTGTACGGGTACCGGCATAATAATAGGCAGTGGCGGCAGCTGCCTGTGCATTCTCACTATATCCTGAGGCCGGGTTGATGACAGGCGTCATATCTGCATTGTATCCAAGGATAGGACGCAGGCCGTTCGCCATTTCATAATCATCTACAATATCCTGAGAAGGTGTTTGCAGTGGCCAAAAGGCACCTGGCATACCTCTCGGCTCGCTGTAGGCATCAATATTATTGTAGCCGGGATCATTGCTGGTAAAAAATACCTCGTCATTAAAGTTAACATAAAATACTTCCTGGTAATTCTTTACAGGATCGTTGGTAGCAGACTTGTATATTTTAAACCCTACGGATTCTGCCAGATCAATACAGGCTTTAGCAGCAGTAGCGGCTGTTTGCCATCTGGCAGGCTGCGCATCCGGGAATAAGCGCATACCTTCTTTATCCTTCAATCCTGCATACTCAGGGTTACCATTCCACAAAGGACTGGCCATATACAAAAGCACTCTTGCTTTCAGGGCTGCTGCAGCTGCCTTCGATGGTCTTCCATAATCATTCTCCGCTGTGATCCTTGGCTGTAATAATGCAGCGGCTTTATCACATTCACTGACAATAAAATCAACACATTTGTCGATAGGCTGGCGCCTAGTGGCCTTAAAGTCATCGTCCAGCGGAACTGTTTTATCTACTATCGGAGCAGGTCCATATACCCTGATCAGGCAAAAGTGATAGAATGCCCGGAGGAAAAGTGCTTCCCCTCTCCAATGGCTGATCCTTTCGGCAGTGGCCAGTTCTGAAGGTTGCAGTTTATCAATGTTTTCCAGGAAGATGTTCGCTTTTCTGATAGCGATGTAACATTGCGACCAGATATCCTGTGTGTAAGTAGTAGGATTCCAGTTACCTGTATTCATCACCTGGGCGAAGTTATTCTCATAACTCAATTCCATTTCATCAGATGCTGCTGTAAATGGATTATTGGGCGGATTACCTGCACCCGGATTATCTACAAAAGCGATCTCCTTGGGCAGATGCCAGTAAATATTGGCCAGGTATTGCTCCGCAAAAGTAGGGTTGGTAAATACCTTATCAACTGTCAGATCTTCATCCGGTGTTTTATTCAGGTAGTCCTTCATGCAGGACGGTGTTATCAAAAGCAGCGTAATGAGCACCAGCGTTGTAATAGATTTCATAATAGCTTGTTTTGAATGGCTAAAAATTAACTTCTAATCCAAAATTGAAATTCTGCGTAACAGGATAGTTGCCCGTTCCAAAATTGGATTCAGGATCGATCACTTTTATATGATCCCAGGTAGCCAGGTTAGTTCCCTGCACAAATACCCTGATGCTTTTAAGCGTGGCTTTGTGTGTGATGCTCACAGGGATGGTATATCCGATCTCCGCATTTTTGATCCGCAGGTAATCTCCACTCCGCTGCCAGAGGGTGGAGCCGATGTAGTTATTGGTACTACCGGCCCTTACAGCAGGGAATTCAGCGTTTGAATTATCTGCTCCTGCAACCCAGCGTTTATCATATACCTGCTGCATTACATTATAACTGCCAACAGTACCAGAGAATGCCCAGGCCGTCCAGCCCTGTGTGAAGAAAAAGTCTCTCCTGGCTGCGCCCGTGAAGAAGATCGTAGCATCAAAACCTTTCCATCCTGCCGTAGCACCAAAGCCAAACATGATCTGTGGTTCAGAACCATAACTTCCAATGATCACCCGGTCTGCATCATTGATCCGGCCATCCTTGTTGATATCTTCATATTTAATATCTCCGGGGCGGATGATAGACTGAAGGTCTGTCTGAGTAGGACTGTTATCTATATCCCGCTGATCCTCGAAGAAACCCAATGCCCTGTAACCCAGGTTTGATCCAATAGCACTTCCTCTAAGGTCCTGGTACGGATATAAAGCTTTGGGCGCATCGTTTTCTATGATCACATTCTTAGCATAGGTGAATGTTCCATTGAAAGAATAATAGAAACCGCTTTTGGTAGTGTTCCTGATCTGGATACTTCCATCTATTCCCTTGTTAGTGGTGATACCTACGTTACCATAAGGAATAGATCCTGAAGGGTAACCGGTGTAGATCGGGAAGATCTTACGCTCCAGTAACTGACCTTCCCTGCGCTCATGGAATACATCTGCAGTAAGGGTGACCTTACCCTGGAACAATTCAAGATCAAGCCCTATATCTGATTTATACGCCGTTTCCCAGGTCACATTCTCATTACCGATGCGGGCTTCACTTTTACCACCGGGATTAATATTCTGGTTCAGACCGAATGTATAACCACCGGCAGATTTATTATATGTTGAAAGGAACAGGAATCTCGCTCCTCCTATCCTGTCGTTACCCACTACGCCGTAGTTCCCTCTTATTTTCAATGTGCTCACCACATTCTTGTTCCAGAAGTTTTCATTGGAGATCAACCAGCCAACACCTACTGAAGGGAACAATCCATATTGTTTGCCTTTAGGGAAATTCTCCGATCCATTATAACCCGCACTTACTTCAAAGAGGTAACGGAAATCGTAGTTATAGGTAAAACGGCCTACCAATCCCTGGCGGCGTTCGGGTAAATTAGCGATAGAACTGGTGGTGTTCACATTCACGTACTCCCTTCTTTCCGCGGCCAATAATCCTGTTACATTATGATTTCCAAAAGAGCGGTCGTAATTAGCAGATACCTGCCCATAGATGGTCCTGTAAGTTTCATTCAGGTTAAAGAAACCCAATGCAGACTCAGATGCAATTGGCCTGTATGATTCGGCGCCAGTGACAGGATCTTTTGTATAGAAGAAAGTAGCCGGACTTTTCTGTCTTACGTTCTGCGTGATATCCACCACATCAAAAGCAGTAAGGCCGCGTACAGATAATCCCGGCGTTACAGACGAGAGGTCCCATTTAACACCCAGGTTGCTGACCAGTGTATTGTAGAACTGTTTGGTGTAGCCTGTTTGTGTAACCACTGCATAAGGATTCAATGCCAGATCACCGAATGCGCCGGGTTGGCTGCCATTGGGGTTTTTGATAGGATAAGCATTGGGCGCTGTAAGTTTCAGCGAAGTGAAAATACCGCCTGCATCACGGCCGGGGAAATTAGCACCTGAGATGATACCAGACAGTCCTAATTCCAGTGTAAGGTTCTTCCGCAGTTTGATATCTACGTTAGACCTGAAGTTATATCGTTTCAGCGCAGCGTTTGTTTTATAGGCATTGCTGGGATCTTCATTATAGATACCTTCCTGGATGGTATATCCCAGGTTCACATAATATCTCACAGCCTCCGTACCGCCGGATACACCCAGGTTATTCATCAGCTGGCGGGTGCGCCTTTTCAGCACAACATCATACCAGTTCACATTGGGGTATAAATAAGGATCAGATCCATCCTTATACTTCTGCAGTTCCTGCGGGGAATATTTAGGTGGCAAGCCAACATTCGCCAATGCTTCATTATGCAGCGATGCATACTCAAAGCCATCTATGTTATCTTCTATGCGCATGGGTACTATCGCAGCCATTTCTGAACGCAGGGTTACTGTGGGTTTGCCGACAGTACCTTTCCTGGTGGTGATCAACACCACACCATTGGCACCTCTGTTACCATATACCGCTGTGGCAGAAGCATCTTTCAATACAGAAAAGCTTTCTATCTCCTGTATGTTCATGGTGGTCCAGTAATCCTGCAGTTCACGTTCTGCACCATCCACAATGATCAGTGGTTTGTTGGTACCGCTTTGTGAAACCAGGCCGCGGATGAAGATCTTGGCGGCATCATATCCCGGCTCACCGGAAGTCTGGCGGGTGATCACACCAGCAAGTTTACCGCCAATGGCATTGGTAAGGGAGGGTGTGGCCACTTTCTGGATCTCTTTTACGGAAACAGAAGATACCGCACCTACCATGGTACTTTTTCTTTGCGTTCCGAAACCTACTACCTGTACTTCATTTAACTTCTGGCTTTCTTCATCCGGCATTAATTTAACAATGACGGTCCTTTGGCTGCCTACAAGAATGGTGGTGTTCTTATAACCAACAAAGCTAACTATCAGGGAATCATCTTCCCTTTCCACTTCAATCATGAACTTTCCATTCATGTCTGTGGTAACACCTTTGGCGGATCCTTTAATACGTACCGATGATCCGGGTAACGCTTCATCCTTTTCATTGGTAACCGTTCCGGAAACAACAAAAGAAAGGGGCGTAATGGTGGCTTTGGTTGAAAGTGGGCTGATGCCATAACATAGCAGCATCAGTAGTAAACATTTTCCGAACAGACGGTCGGTAAACATGGAACTTGTAAACAATTGCATAAAGAAATAGGTTTAAAAAGGTTCAGCCTTATTTAACAATTGCGCACGTGTAAGGAATCATACATTCCTTGCCTCTCTTACGGACATAGATTGATCTGCTGCATAGCTACAAGGGACAGCTATGGCTGATTTTGGTCAATAGTGTATCGTTTGGTTGACCGGTACCTGGTCAGCCATTCAATTTCAGTATATTAAATACTAGTTTGAATACGTAGTCATATTAATTCAAAAAAAAGGGCACGTTACTTCTTTGCCTTTACTGATTTTCTGATCACCAGGTTCCCTTTTAATTTCACGACATTCTCCTGATTTGTTTCTTCTCCCAATAATAGTTTTACGGCATTGTCTACCATTTCATCTATCGGCTGCTTCCAGGTGGTTAAGGAATAGGATGGCCAGTTTGCCATATTGATATCGTCAAATCCAACAACAGAAATGTCTTCGGGTATGCTTAACCCCATTTCCCGGATCGCTTCAATGGCACCAAGGGCTGTAATGTCATTTGCACAGAAGATGCAATCCACTTTTTCTTTCATGGCCACTAAAGCCTGGGCTGCTTTAAACCCGCTCTCATATGTATATATTCCGCTTTCAACGTGTAAAGGAGGAAGCCCTCTTTCTGCCAGCACTTCTTCGAAGCCCTGTTTCCTGTCTATTGTGGTAGAGGTATTGAATGGTCCTGATATAAACGCGATCGACTTATGCCCCATCTCTACAAGATAGGTGGCCAGCTGCCGGCCTGCAAAGTAGTTATCACAGTACACCGCTTTAGACTCAGAGTCTTTGATATAGCGGTTGAACAGTACAACGGTGGTATTATTACGCGATAGTTTCTTGGCTGCGGAAGAAGAGAGGATCGCATCTGTAATGATCACTCCTTCTACCTTATAATCAATCAAAAGGTTGATCTCGCTGGCCTGGATCTCATCATTATCTGAGTTGATAAAAATAAGGTGATAGCCTAATGAGGATAACCTGTTATAAAATGCAGAAAGCACTTCAGAATAAAAGGGATTATGAAAATACTTGATCACAATACCCACCATCTTTGTTTTATTGGTTATCAGGCCCCTGGCGATAGCATTAGGCTGATAATCCAACTTCTCTGCCACTTCGAGGATCTTTTTCCTCTTCTTGGCAGAAACATTCGTATTTCCGGCAAAAACCCTTGAAACAGTAGACTGGGAAACCCCAGCCATATCTGCTACATCCTGTGATGTATAATTTTTCTTCTCCAATAGAATGTCTTTTCTGAAGGTGGAATAAAAAATGACTACGCATTCATTTATACAAATATAATAGCCTTTTTGGAAAAAAGAACATAAATCTCAGAAATTCTATTTTTTGGGAAAAGAGTTGCAGGAATTAAAAAAAGACATTAGTTTAGTAGAATAGTATAGTACAGAACAGATGCAGGATATATATGAACAGATACATGAGCTGGAGGGGATACCGGGTATGTCCAAACACGAGCAGCTGGTGCAGGGGATCATCAATACTATTAACGCCAGGTTATTGTCCAGAGGGGATGCCCTGCCTTCTGTCAATAAACTGATCAGCAAACTGGGCTTTGCCCGGGAAACAATTGCCAGGGGATATAAGGAGCTGGTGGAAAGAGGTATTGTGACTTCCCGTAACAGGAAAGGTTTCTTTGTGAGCAGCAATGATACAGGTCAGCAACTGAAAGTGGCTTTGCTGTTATTTGCATTTGACACCTTCCAGGAAACTTTTTATAAAACGTTCCGGGCAAATATCGGCGAGAACATTCAGCTGGATGTTTTCTTCCATCATAATAATATAGAGGTATTTGAATCCATTGTTTCTACCATTAAAGGGCGATACGGCATGTATGTCGTAGCGCCCATTCCACATCCCAAAACAGCGGAGATCCTGAAAGTGCTGCCCATGGATAAATTCCTGATGATAGACCGGTATGAGCCCTTAGCGGCTGACTATTCTCACATAATGATGATATCGTGAAGGAGATCATCTGTAACGGTATCACTACTTATTCCACGGATTTTGAACTCATGGCAGTGAAAGCCACAGACTTTGTACTGAGTAGGGAAAAGATTCAGGAAGTATTACCCACTATCCTTATCAGAAGGAAATCATTGTAAAATAATCTGACTGGCCTAAAACAAAGTAATGAAAAGGAAACTACTCATCATCGTATTGTCTGTATGTTATCCGGCTGCGCAGCTATTGGCGCAGCAGCAGATCGCAATTGAAACAAATCAGCTGCAATGGTTACTGCAGGTAAATGAAAAAGGAAAACTGTACCAAAGTTATCTTGGTGAAAAACTATCAACACCTGCAGAAGTAAAGGCCGGAAGGCACCAGGCCTACATAGCAGCCGGTATGAACGACTTATTTGAACCCGCCATAAGCGTTACCCATAAAGATGGCAATCCTTCTTTAGACCTGGTGTTTGCAGGGGTAGAAACAAAAAAAGAAGATGCCAATACCAGCACAACTATTATCACTTTAAAAGATCCACAATACGCTATCCAGGTAAAGCTGCATCTCACCGCTTACTATCGGGAGAATATCTTCAAGAGCTTTACAGAGGTCACACACCGGGAAAAAGGAACTGTGACCCTGCATAACTACGCTTCCGCGATGTTGCATTTTGATGCGCCGCATTACTGGCTCACACAATTCCATGGCGACTGGGCAGAGGAAATGAAAATCCAGGAAACTGAACTAACCAGCGGGATCAAGATCCTGGATAGTAAATTAGGCTCCCGGGCACATATGTATCAACCACCTTTTTTCTTTCTCTCTTTAGATCAGCCGGCTGACGAAAACAACGGAGAAGTACTGGCAGGCACACTGGCATGGTCCGGTAATTTCCGGTTTGCGTTTGAAGTGGACGAACAGAACTCTTTGCGGATGATAGCAGGTATGAATAATTATGCTGCCGATTATCCATTAATCGCAGGCAAATCTTTTGTCACACCGGCATTCATCTTCACTTATTCCACTACCGGTAAAGGAACCGCCAGCCGCAGTTTTCATAGCTGGGCAGCTAAATATGGCGTAATGGATGGAGACAGCTCCAGGATGGTATTGCTCAATAACTGGGAAGCCACGGGTTTTGACTTTGATGAACAAAAACTGACTTCCCTCTTTGCTGAAACCCGCAAACTCGGTGCAGACCTCTTCCTGTTGGACGACGGCTGGTTTGCCAATAAATATCCCCGCAATAGTGATCATACCGGGTTGGGTGACTGGGAGGAAAATAAAGCCAAACTGCCACATGGCATTGGGCACCTGGTGAAGGAAGCTACTGCCAACCAGATAAAGTTCGGTATCTGGCTGGAGCCGGAGATGATAAACCCCAAGAGTAAATTGTATGAAGACCATCCGGACTGGGTATTGAAATTACCTAACCGCCCGGAAGATTACTTCCGCAATCAACTGGTGCTGGACCTTGTAAATCCCGCCGTGCAGGATTTCGTATATGATGTGGTAGATAAACTGCTGACAAAAAATCCCGGTATCGCTTATATCAAATGGGATTGCAACCGTATGATGACGAATGCATGGTCTCCCTTCCTGAAAGAACAACAATCCACCTTATCTATTGCCTACACACAAAGCCTGTATAAAATACTGGAGAAGCTGCGTACAAAGTATCCGCATCTTCCCATGATGCTTTGTTCCGGTGGCGGCGGGCGTGTGGATTATGGCGCATTGCGTTACTTTACTGAATTCTGGCCCAGCGATAATACAGACGGATTGGAAAGGGTGTTCATGCAGTGGGGATATTCTTACTTCTTCCCTTCCTTTACCATCTCCAGTCACGTTACCTCCTGGGGTAAACAATCCCTGAAGTTCAGAACGGATGTAGCGATGATGGGCCGCCTGGGTTATGACATAGATGTGAGTAAATTCACGGAAGAAGAGTGGCGTTTCAGCCAGGAGGCCATCAAAAATTACAACCGCTTAAAAGAGGTGATCGCACATGGTGCATTATACCGCCTGATATCTCCTTATAAAGAAAGAAGGGCTGTACTGATGTATGTTAGTAATGATAAAACGAAGTCGGTATTATTCGCATACAATCTTCATACACAGTATGGAGAACAGTTCCGAAAAGTGCGGTTAAACGGGCTTGACCCTCAAAAGAAATATAAGGTGAAAGAGATCAATGCGGATGGAAAGGAAGCAGACTATTCAGGGGACTACCTGATGAAAATAGGTTTACCTGTTTCTTCAGAAAAAGAATTAACCAGCAAGGTGTTTGAAATAACGGCAATGTAATTTTAACAGCATGAAACTTAGATATCCTTTATCACTTGTAATACTGCTTTGTTCATTATTAACTGCACAGGCGCAACATGTAAAGAACATTCCTTTCGGGAAAAATGACCGTATTGTCTATGATCTGCAAAGGGGCATTTATTCCGTATGGATAGGGGGAAAAGAAGTGATAAAGGATGCCTATGCTTTTTATGATGAAACACAACAACCCGATACCGGAAAGGCAACCCGTACTTTTACCGTTTCATCTATAAAAAACGGGAAGCAATATGTGATTGCGAATGGTAGTCAGCAACAACAGGTATTCTATGTATACAATGGAACAGATGGTTTCTATACTGCACTTATATTAAAGGGTGCAAGCTCGCGTTATATGAGTCCTCTTACAGGTAAAAGGAATTTTTTCACCAGTGCTGTGGTTGTTCCATTTGACAATGATGCCTGGGTTAAATATAAGGTAGCCGATCTGCAACAACCCTCTTTCACCAGTTCAGAAGTAACGGCTATGTATGATAGTGTCAGCAATAAAGGGCTGATCATCGGATCAGTAGAGCATAATAACTGGAAGACGGGCATTCAGGTAACAGGGAATAATATCTCAGTCATAGCCGGTTGGACGGATAGCACAGGCACCCGGGACAGGATAAAACATGGTGTTGTTACTACGGGGATCTCTCCGAAGATATTGGTATTACCGGCTGCAGACTGGCGTATCGGCATGGAAGAATATGGCAGTGCCAACCGTTTGGCAGAACCCCGTTACATCCATTCATGGACGGCTGCTAAACCTTTCGGCTGGAATAGCTGGGGAAGCATGCAAACAAAACTATCGCTGGCCAAAGCCAAAAAGGTGGTTGATTTCTTTGCAGACTCCTGTAAGGCATTCCGTAGTAAAGATGGCCAGGTATACATTGACCTTGATTCCTACTGGGATAACATGACGCAGCAGGAACTGGCCGCATTCGTCACCTATTGCAAACAGAAAGGATGCAAAGCCGGTATTTACTGGGCACCATTTGTGGATTGGGGAAAGCAGGCCAGAACAGTGGAAGGCAGCAATTATAATTATAAAGAAACATGGACGAAGGCAAAAGGTGAATACCATGATTTTGATGGTGCCCGTGCAATGGACCCTACCCACCCTGCTACCAGGGAAAGGATCATTTATCGCATCAAACAATTTAAAGATGCCGGATTTGAAATGATCAAAATAGATTTCATCGGGCATGCTGCCATTGAAGCGGATTCATTCTATGATACTTCCGTGCGTACAGGCATGCAGGCTTTCCGGAAGGGTATGGAATTCCTCATAGACCAGCTGGAAGGGAAAATGCTGGTATATGCAGCTATTTCACCGAATATGGCAACCGGCAGATATGTACACATGCGCCGTATTGCTTGTGATGCCTATAAGAGTATCCAGGAAACAGCATATACACTCAACGGTACCAGTCTGGGCTGGTGGCAGAATAAAGTATATGATTTCGCGGATGCGGACCATGTGGTATTTGCTGAAGAAACACCCGGCGCCAACAGGGCCAGGTTAACATCTTCCATTGTTACCGGTACACTCATCACCGGCGATGACTATTCGGTATACAGTAATGCCTCACCGGCTGCACAACTCCTGCTGCAAAACCCGGATATCCTCAAAGCAGCACAGCAGGAAGGGATCTTCCGTCCGGTTGACCATCATATGGGAGAAACGCCTTCCAACATTTTTTTGAATGATGCTTACCTGGCTATTGTAAACTATAGCAACCAACCGACGGTATTTACAGTGGACCTGAATGTATCTAAAGCAAAGGAACTATTCTCCGGCAAAACAACCAGTTTCAAAGGAAAAACGAGTATCACTGTTGGCCCTGCAGATGCTGTTATCTACAGGTTATCCAAATAACTCAACTTTTCGAGCTTCTGTGTAATGATCTTTTTATCCGCAGTGGAACTCGCAAGTTTTAATGCCTGTTCCAAATATGATTTCGCTTCACCGTTATCAATGCCTGTATAAAGTTCTCCCAGGAGCAGGTGATAGAGATGCAGGTTAGCCAGGTTCAACTTTTTTGCTTCTGTGATGGCTGCTGCTTTGCCATTTGCTTTTGAGAGGGCATATGTTCTGTTCAATGCAGCAATGGGTGAATATTCCAGTTGCAATAAGTGATTATACAACTGCAGGATGTTCTCCCACTTTTCTGCGGTATCAGCTTTGATGGTATGCCAATAAGCAATCCCTGCCTCTAAGTGGTACTTTGAAAGTTTATCTCCTTCTGATGCAAGATTGAGGAACTGTTCCCCCTGTTCGATCATCTCTTTATTCCATAGACCGGCATCCTGATCATCATACAAAATGACCTCCCCCTGCTGATCCATTCTTGCTTCAAACCTTGATGACTGAAAGCTCATTAATGAAAACAATGCATTTACCGCAGGTTTATTCGTGGCTTCATTTTCAAGCAGTAAATGTGTTAAGCGCATGGCTTCAAAACAAAGGTCTTTCCGCAGGATCATATTACTGCTGGCAGAATAATATCCTTCGTTAAAGATCAGGTAGAGCGTTCTGAGTACCGTTTCCAGTCTTTTGTTTATTTCAACTTTACCGGGGAATTCTATTTTTATGCTCTCTGCCCTGAGTTTATCTTTTGCCCGCAGCAATCTTTTATTGATCGTTTCCTTATTCGTCAAAAAGGCATCTGCGATCTCTCCGATACCAAAGCCACAAAGGATACGCAACGCCAAGCCAATCTGTGCCTCTGCCAGGATTGCGGGATGGCAGATAGCAAAGATCATTTGCAACTGGCTGTCCCTGATGTTTCCGGCAGACAGATCAATTTCCGGCAGCTCCATTCCTTCTACAGAACGGCTGAGATGCCCGGCAACCCTGTTCTGGAAAACAGCCTGGTGTTTGAGGTGATTCTTCGCTTTGTTCTTTGCAACGGTATAAAGCCAGGCCACGGGGTTTTCGGGCGGGCCATTCAATCCCCATAACTCTGAAGCAGAGAGGAAGGTGTCACTGGCAATATCTTCTGCCATCTCAATGTTCTCAAAGCCGAAAAGTTTGCACAACACAACCGTTATCTTGCTGTATTCGGTCCTGAATAAATGTGGTATCAATTCATCATTGGCCATAAGATAAAAGCCTTTGTAATCCTGTAAATTACAAAGGCTTTTGCGATTTCATCAGTAGTTGTCTGTCTTTTTATTTGCCTGATGGGATCTTGCGATCTTATCAGCGGATAACTTACATCTTGCCTATTTCGCGGATCTCTACATTTCCGCCGGTTTCAAGAACAGGGCAGCCCTTTGCCAATTCGGTAGCCTCTTCCAATGTATCAGCTTTCACGATAGTGTAACCGGCCAGTGTTTCTTTTATCTCCGTAAAAGGCCCGTCCGTTACAATGTTATCCGGTCTCAATACTTTTCCTGCCGGCTCAAGGCGGTTCCCGCGATCCACCAGCTTGTTCTGGGCAGCGATACCACTGATCCAGTCCATCCACTTTTTCATAGAGGCCTGTAATTGTTCTGGAGAACGTTCACCCATTTTGCTAAAGTCCGCTCTGAATACAAATAAGAATTCTTTCATTGTTTTAAATTTTAATTGTTTTAAAACATCATAACAACTCAATGCCCAAGCCTTGGACAGGAATAATATATTTTTTATTTATTGCTATATAAAGCATTCACACGTAACAACCAGACGGTATCCAACCCTTCGTGACGGGTAGCGGGATTGATAAATTGTCCGTCCAGCCTGGTAACAGGGTAACTTGAAAATACAGCTTCTTCTTTATATTTCTTTCCTGCAAGGTCCAATGCTGCTCTTCCTGCCCTGCCGGTGAATATCAATTCCTTTTTATTAAAAGAAGTATCTCTTCTTTCTACCTGTGCGTCAGCATAAAATTCAAATGCCTGGGAGTTACTTCTGTAAAAGTGAACGATCTCTCCGGGGAATTGCCTGTTCTTCCATTCAGCAGCTGTTGACCCTCCCTGGTAATCCAGTAGTGTAGGGTAAAAGAAAAGATTGATGAAAATAGCTACGCATACACTGCCCAGCATGCTAACCTTTATCAGATCATTGGGAGAACGAAGCAGCCACCATGCTATTAGCGCAACGGCACTTACCACAACATAGGCTATCCAGTAATGAGGACGGAACAACAGGGTTATTCCCAACAGCAGGATCACCATCAGCAATGCAATCACACGCTGTGTGATCGCTACTTTTTTCAAGGGCAGATCGATCAGCCATGCCGCCAGGAGGATACTGAAATAAGGAAATAAAATATTCAGGTAATGCGGTAACTGAAAACTGGAAAGAGAGAACACCAAAAGTGTGAACAGCGAAGCACCCAGTGTGATCCATTCCGCCCCCTTCTTTAATTTCCTGAGCCGCTGAAAAAGTGCCAGGTAAAACAACAGGCTCCAGGGTAAAAAGGCCCAGAGCAGGGTATGTAAAAAGAAGAAAGGATCTCCATGACCCTTAATGGGGCCGGTATTAAAGAAACGCCCGAACTGGCTTTCCCAAAGGAAGAACCGGATACCGGAAACTCCCTGCCGGCCAAAGATCACTTTCTCCGGATGTGCATCAAACTGAAGGTACAGGCACCAGATCTCCGGTAAGGTAAAAACAACTGTGAGCAACAGATAAACGTACCATTTCCATTGCAGGAACTGCCGCCAGTCCTTTTGAATGATCCAATGCAGCAATAATCCACTTCCAATGGTGATCAGTACAAAGGGGCCTTTGGTCATTAATGCAAAGGCGGTAAAAAGGGCAGCAGGTATAATGTACCAGGCAGATCTTACAGCCTGCACCAGGTACCAGGATGCCGCAATCAGGAAACAGGTAAGATAAGGTTCGGCCCTTACATCATTACTGCTGATGATGGCATGCAATGCGGTGAGATAAATGAGTGCTGCTATTTGTGCAGTACCTGTGCCATAAAAGTGCCGGGCAAAGAGATAAGTAAATCTTGCACCTAACAGCCAACAGAGAAAGGCAGGCAATTTATAGGCAAATGTACTGATGCCGAATATTTTAAAACTCAGGGCGCTGATCCAGAAAGGCAGGTGTGGTTTATCCAGCCAGTCTGTTCCATCTGCAAACAGGTTCACCCAATCATTACGCCATACGATCTGTTTTGCGATTCCTGCATAGAGCGCCGCGTCCGGCTCCATTAATGTGGTGAATAATCCCGGAATAAGGGATAGGATGATAATAGCAACACACCAGGTATACCTGGTAGTAAGAGGATAGGTTTGCATGTGTACTAAGATAATGCATCGGGATGAGGGTGCTTACGAAAGCTGATACCGGATTCGTTCCACCAGATAAAGAGGCGGGAGATCAAAAAGCCTGTTATTAATCCAAAGATGGCTCCGCCTAATATATCCAGCGGATAATGTTTCCCCACATACACCTGCGCATACCCGATCATGAATGCCCAGACCCAAACCCAATACCAGTTGCGGATCCCCATATAACGGAAACTCCAGAACCAGAATGCAGCCAGGGCGAAATGATTAGAGGCATGGGAGGAAGGAAAACCATATCGTCCGCCGCAACCTATTATATGACGGAGGTGCCCCTCCAGGTCTTCATTATAACAGGGGCGAACCCTTTGGAATAAAGGCTTCAGGATACTGGCACTTCCATAATCAGCAATGGCGAATGTGATCAGGGTACCGATCAGGAAAAACAGGGCTTTATTCCGGCGGTATTTGATGAGGTATATCAGTACAAAAAGGTATAAGGGTACCCAGGTGAGTGCATTGCGCAGCAGCAGCATAAATGGGTCCAGGTATTCACTGGTACCTATATCGTGAATATGGATGAAAAGGTTTTCATCGAAGTTTTGTAACCAATCTTTCCAGTTCATCCTCTGAAATTCCTACATGGATGTTTCCTTATTGTTAAGAGAAGCATTCCTTAACATGGAATTAATGAAAAGGGCTTAAATTAGGAATATGGACGCTGCTATTATTGTTGTTATTGCACTGGCTGTTGTAGCATTACTGGCATTCCTGATCAGCAGGAACCGCCGTGACAGGAAAGAACTCTTCCCTCCCGGGTCCGGCGATGCTGTGTCTGATGAGAAGAAGGAGCAACTGGAAAACAAAGAAGAGTTATGAGATGCGCAGGCTGTAATTATCTTTCAGCATAACGCCCGTAAGCTGCAGCCTCAGGGCCTCGCTGATGAGATAGAACATTTTCTCTGCTGCCAGTTTATAAGGTAATCCTTCAGGCCTGATGTTCGAAATACAATTCCTGGCTTCATCTGTTAAGCCCGGCCGTGGCTGCCAGGTAAGGTATGCGCCCAGGCTGTCAGGAGAAGTAAGGCCAGGCCGCTCTCCTATTAAAACCAATACCAGCTTTACTCCCAGCAATTCACCTATTTCATCTCCTATGGCAACACGCCCCTGTTCCACCAGTTGTATCCGCGCACAGGATATTTTCTTTGCCTGCAACATAGGATACAGGTATGCCATTACGGGAACTGCATGATGATTAATGGCGGTGGCGGACAAACCATCTACCAGTATTATTCCGATGTCTGTATTTTCCGGGGTTAATGATAACCGGGAGCTTTCATTCAGCTGGCGGCCTTTATCCGGCCGTTGCAGATATACTGCACGGTCTGCTGCATTGCTATGCAGGAGGTTTGTTTCCCAGGGCTGTTTGCTCAATGTTGCGATATCCAAAGAAGAATAAACGGCATCCCTGGCATGTGCATGCGCCAGTTTAAAACGCAGCACTTCCTGCAATGGCATAGCCGTACCTGTACGGCCCAATGCAATACGTGCCGCGGTAAATACTTTTAATTCATGCCATGGGTCAGCTATGATCAGATCGTTCATTACAGGTAATTTTTAAGCAACAAATGGGAAGCGGTTACTGGCAACGACTTGCCATTCTCATCCATCAGTCCATATTTTATCAACCATTGCTCAAATTCCGGTGCAGGTCGTAAACCTAATACCTGCCTGATATAGAGGGCATCATGAAAAGAAGTGGATTGATAATTCAACATAATATCATCTGCACCCGGCACACCCATGATAAAGTTACAACCGGCTACGCCTAAAAGTGTTAAAAGATTATCCATATCGTCCTGATCTGCATTGGCATGATTTGTATAACATACATCCACCCCCATCGGTAATCCAAGCAGTTTACCACAGAAATGATCTTCCAATGCAGCCCGGATGATCTGTTTGCCGTCAAACAAATATTCAGGACCAATAAATCCCACCACGGTATTCACAAGCAGGGGATTGAAATGCCGGGCCACAGCATATGCTCTCGCCTCGCAGGTTTGCTGATCTACTCCTTCATGTGCGTTGGCAGATAAACTACTTCCCTGCCCCGTTTCGAAATACATCACATTATTTCCTGCCGTGCCGCGCTGAAGAGATAAAGCGGCATGATAGGCTTCTTCCAAAAGAGAAAGCTGTATGCCAAAACTCCTGTTTGTTTTCTCCGTACCGCCAATAGACTGAAAAACCAGGTCGACCGGTGCTTTATGCATGATCTGCAATGCAGTGGTAACATGGCATAATACACAGGACTGCGTAGGAATATCAAACTGCTGCCGCAGTTGATCGATGAGTGTTAACAGGCTTGTTACTGCAGCAGGACTGTCAGTAGCAGGATTTATCCCGATCACCGCATCCCCGCTGCCATATAGTAATCCATCCATCATAGCAGCAGCAATACCTTTTGCATCATCTGTATTATGATTAGGTTGTAAACGTACAGACAGCCGCCCTTTCATGCCGATCGTATTACGAAAACGGGTGATCACTTCTATCTTCTTCGCAACGCTGATAAGGTCCTGGTTACGCATTAGTTTTGATACCGCCGCTGCCATTTCAGGGGTGATCCCTTTTGCGATCTGCTGTAACGTAAACAGGTCTGCATAGTCACTAAGCAACCAATCCCGGAAAGCACCTACTGAAAAATGAGAGATAGGCTCGAAAGCCGTTGTATTGTGTGTATCTATGATCAGCCTGGTGATCTCATCTGTTTCATAGGGGATCACTGTTTCCTGCAGGAAGTTCTTTAGCGGCACTTCCGCCAATGCCATCTGAGCAGCCACTCTTTCTTCATAACTATCAGCAGCCAGCCCGGCCAATACATCTCCTGATCTGTATGGAGAGGCTTTTGCCAACAATGTTTTCAGATCACTGAAAACATAAGTATGTTGCTGTATGGTGGTTTTATAAGCCATACTTTACTTTTTGTTTCTGTACCAGTACATAAGAAAGCCAGACAACCAGCAATCCTGTAAAAAAGATAATACTCAACCAGTAATTATAATAAACGATGGCTACCAGGGAAACAATTGATAAACTTAATGCAATGATAGGGAATACGGGATAAAAAGGTACTTTGAAAGGTCTTTCCAATTGAGGCTCTTTTTTTCTCAACACAAAAAGACTGATCATACTGATCACATACATCACAATAGCGCCTAATACGGAAAGGATCACCAGCTGGTCTGTTCTTCCTACAACAAGTGCAACCATACCAGCTAATGCGCCAATGATCAAAGCCATGTAAGGTGTTTGTCTTTTCCGGCTGATCATAGCCAGTATACCAGGCAAATAGCCTTCCCTTGCCAGTGCAAAGATCTGACGGGAATAACTGATGATAATGCCGTTAAAGGATGCTATCAGTCCAAACAATCCGATGCCTGCAAATATTTTAGTGATGCTGTTATCTTTACCCAGTACAATGCCGATAGCTTCCGGCAATGGATAATCAATAGTTGATAAACGTTGCCAGTTAGTAATGCCGCCTGTAAAGACCATCACGGCAACAGCCAATACCACCAGCGTTAATATTCCTGAAATATATCCAATGGGAATATTGCGTGCTGGGTTCTTTACTTCTTCCGCCACCATGGCTACCCCTTCAATACATACGTATAACCATATCGCAAAAGGCAGGGCCGCAAAAACCCCACTGTAGCCAAAAGGTAATGCATCTTTCAGGAAATTCGCCGCCTGGAAATGAGGTGCTACTATTCCCAGGTATATCAACAGTTCCACTACCGCCAGCAAAGTAAAGAGCAGCGTAAACGAAGCAGATTCTTTAATGCCCAGCAGGTTAATGGCGGTCAGTATTACATATACAGCTATGCCCGACCATAATACAGGAATGGCAGGATGCAGGAAATGCAGGTAATTACCCAGGGCTAAAGCAATCGCCGGTGTGGCCAGTAAAAATTCAATCAGTGTTGCATAACCGGCTATCAGACCTCCGGTAGGGCCCAGCGCTCTTTGAGCATATGAAAAAGGACCACCGGCCTGAGGAATGGCCGTAGTAAGTTCTGTGAAACTGAAGATGAAAGTAATGTACAAAATGGTGATGATGATAGTGGCCAGCAGGAAGCCGATTGTACCTGCTACTCCCCATCCGTAGTTCCAGCCAAAATATTCACCTGATATAACAAGGCCAACTGAAATAGCCCATAAATGGACAGGGCGGATAGCTTTTTTTAAGGAAGAGGTATGGGCTTCAGCCATATGAACATTTTAACTATGTAAATAATAATATCACTATTTCAACGATTTGAATAAAATACAACAAACTTTTAATTATCAGTAATTATTTAACACGGAAAACAACTTCAAGCGCACCCATTCAAATAAATATAAATAACTATTATTCATTAACACAATCAACATTTAGTTACTTATCTTAGTAACATGAACTTCCCTGCCATACACGGCATTATTGACCGCCGCATCCTGATCAACTTCACTGCCGACCCTGCTATTGTTCAGGATATGCTCCCCGCTCCCTTCCGGCCTAAGATCTATCAGAACAAAGCAATTGTGGGTGTATGCCTGATCAGGTTAAAAAACATCAAACCCAAAGGCCTTCCGGATTTTCTGGGAATCGCCTCTGAAAATGGCGCACACCGTATAGCGGTTGAATGGGATGAAGAAGGTAAAACGAAGGAAGGGGTATATGTTCCGCGCCGGGATACGTCTTCCAGGCTCAATGCATTTGCCGGAGGAAGGATCTTCCCGGGTAAACATTACCTGGCAAGGTTCAACGTAAAAGAAGCCAATGGGGCTTATCATGTAGACTTTACCAGTTCAGACCATACGAAGATCTCAATAGATGCGAAAACAACGGATTTATTTCCGTCCGGCTCCATTTTCCAGACACTGGAAAATGCCTCCAACTTCTTCAAAAACGGATCCCTTGGCTATTCTCCCAATGGCAACAACAAGTTTGAAGGTTTAAAGCTTCAGATCCGGGAATGGAAAGTACAACCGCTTGAAGTATTGAATGTACATTCCAGTTTCTTTGAAAATAAGTCTGTTCAATTTGACAATGCGCTGTTAATGACGAAGATTGAACACGAATGGCATGGTGCAGGCAGCAAAGCTTGCTAAAAAAAATGCTTGTCAATTTTTCGGTTGTTCAGCCGGTCTGCCTGGCCTACTTTTGATAAAAAGAATTGAGAAATGCTGACGAACGATATGATGTATGATGCACTGCTGAACAAGGATGTTTCCTATGAGGGAACATTCATAGCAGCTGTCAAAACCACCGGTATATTCTGCCGGCCAACCTGCACCGCAAGAAAACCAAAAAAGGAAAATGTTGAATTCTTCAAGACCCCGAAGGAAGCTATCTTAAGAGGTTACAGGCCTTGTAAGGTTTGTAGCCCATTAGAAAAAATGGGCGAAACACCGGATGAAATTAAAGAGATACTGGATGCCCTGAACGCTGATCCTTCTTTAAAGTTTAAAGACTGGGACCTGCTGCAGAAAGGAATTGAACCCAGCAAAATAAGAAGGTGGTTCCTTAAGAACCACGGTGTTACCTTTCATGCTTACCAAAGGATGTTCCGGATCAATTCCGCGTTCAACAAGATACAAAACGGGGAAGCCATTAGCTCCGTTGCCTATGATGCCGGATACGAATCATTGAGTGGGTTTTCAGATTCCTTCAAATCTATATTCGGTGTATCTCCTTCTCACAGCAAGGATAAAAAGATCATCAATATCACCCGCATCGAAACACCATTAGGCACCATGTTTGCCTGCGCAACAGAGGAAGGTATCTGCCTCCTGGAATTCACAGACCGTAAAATGCTGGAATCCCAGTTAAAGATCCTGGCTAAAAGGGTCAATGCCAATATTATCCAGGGAGCCAACAAACACTTTGATCAGTTAAGGAAAGAACTGGAAGAATATTTTGAAGGTAAAAGAAAAGTATTCACTGTTCCCTTATTCATTCCCGGCACGGAGTTCCAACAGGCAGTATGGGAGAAACTCCAAACCATCCCCTACGGTACTACCCGCTCTTACTCCCAACAGGCTGTTATTCTTGGTAAACCACAGGCAGTACGCGCTGTTGGCAATGCAAACGGTATGAACAGGATCTCTATCATCATCCCCTGCCACAGGGTGATCGGGGAAGACGGGCACCTCACAGGATATGGCGGCGGCATATTCAGAAAGCAATGGCTGCTGGATTTCGAAAGATCACATCAATAAGGTAATCACTAGAAAATATGGAAAAGAAAAAAAATGACGCAAGATGGCTTGCGTTAGGGATTGTATTGTCTGCACCCCTCCTTTATGTTATCGATATCTTCATTATCAACATGGTCATTCCCGCTATTCAAAAAGGCGTACATGCCACAGATAGAGAGGTACAATTAGTAATAGCCGGATATCTGCTGGGAAGCGCTTCCTTCTTAATTATCGGTGGCAGAGCAGGTGATTACCTGGGTAAGAAAAAAGTATTTCTCTGGGGCATGTTCTTCTTCACACTCACCTCCTGCCTCTGCGGTTTGTCGCAAACAGCACTGCAATTGAATGTTACCCGGTTCTTCCAGGGCATCAGCTCTTCCTTTATGGTACCACAATCTATTGCCTACATTCATGTGTTATTTACGGATGATAAAGAAAGGGCAAAAGCAGTGGGATGGTATGGCATTACATTAAGCATTGCCGCCATCATAGGGCAGGTATTAGGTGGTTACCTGGCAGAAACGGATTTTGCCATAGAAGGCTGGCGACTGATCTTCTTCATCAATCTGCCGGTAGGCATAATTACGATATGGGCGATGTGGAAGTACCTGGATGAAACACCCAAGGATACCCGGCACACATTCGATTACAGCGGTGCCCTGATCTTAACAGCAGGCCTCATCAGCCTCATCTACCCCTTAACAGAAGGGCGTGAAGCAGGATGGCCTTTATGGAGCATTGGTCTGCTGTTATTATCCGGCATCATCTTCTCGGGCTTTATCTATGATCAGAAAAGGAAACCTAATCCCCTGATCGATATGTCGCTTTTTAAGATTGGAGGATTTAATATTGGTATGCTGGCGGTGTTATTTCATTTTATGATGCATACTGCATATCTGCTGATGAGTGCTGTATACCTGCAGAACGGGCTGGGATTATCTGCATTGGAATGCGGGTTGTATTTTATACTCCATGCTATGTTGTTTATGGGATCGGCCTTTGCCGCATCTAAACTCATCGTTCGTTTCGGGAAAAGGGTTTTACAGATCGGATTGCTGATCATCCTGTTATCCTTTGTATTACAACTGTTCCTTTTCGGTCCCTCCGTCAGTGGCTTTCATGTAATGTTGCTGATAGGAATTTATGGGCTTGGCAATGGCATGATACTTCCTTCCCTGCTGAACATAGCACTGGGAAGTGTACCGGTTAAATTTGCAGGTGTTGCAGCTGGGGTATTTTCTACATTCCAGCAAACAGCTTCTGCATTAGGGATAAGTATACTGGGCGGTGTATTTTATTATGCACTGAGCAGGCATCATGATTATTTCAAGGCATTTGAGAATGGCATCATTGCAAATATTATTTGTCTTGGTATAGTGGCAGTTATGTTACATCTGCTTCCGGGAAAGGTAAAGTCCATGCCGGAAGGGGATTTCCTTCCCTGAAAAATAAATGCGGTCTTTACAGACCGCATTTATTCTATTTTCCGAATGCCTTTTCCAATGCTGCAATATCCAGTTTCTTCATCTGGAACATAGCCTTGGTCATACTGGCTACTTTAGCCTTATCAGGGTTTTGCAGCATTTCGGTCAGTCCTTCCGGAACAACCTGCCAGGATACACCAAACTTATCTTTCAGCCAGCCACACATCTGTGCTTTTTCATCTCCGCCTTCGCTGAGTTTTTCCCAGTAATAGTCTACTTCTTTCTGGTCCTTGCAATTAACGATGAAAGAAATAGCTTCTGTGAACTGGAAGTGCGGACCACCATTCAGTGCTACGAACTCCTGTCCGGCAATGATGAATTCTATTGTCATTACAGTACCTTCCGGGATACCATGAAATTCAAATCCTTCAGCACCATAATAAGTTTTCCGGGCAGTTTTCCCATCCTTGAAAACAGTGAGGTAAAAATTTACCGCTTCCTCTGCCTGCATGTTAAACCAGAGGTTTGAGGTGATCTTCTGCGTTGAAAGTCTCTTTTCCATTGTTGCTATTTTTGGTATTGTAACACAAAAATAGGCCCGGCATTTAACTTAGAGGAGGTGTAACGGCGACATTAAAAGGGGTTATTGCGACATGCGGGTATAAATTGCGTCAACGCGGGGGATTATTACTAAATATACAAATCTCCATGTGGGATTTGTTATATTTGATTACTTAAGACAATAAACAACCATGGCGGAAAAAATCACCTGTCTGCTCATAGACGATGACCTGGATGACCAGGAGATATTTAAACTTGCTTTACAGGATGTAAATGATGATGTACACTTCCTTACTGCCAATGATGGCGCTGCCGGCCTGCAATTATTAAGCGCGCCGGAAAATCTTACACCGCATTATATTTTCCTTGATCTCAACATGCCACGCATGGGTGGGAAGGATTGCCTGACGGCTATCCGCAACATTCCACATCTTTCAAAGACCCCCGTGATCATTTACTCTACATCTTCCGATCCCAGGGATATCAGGGAAACAAAGTCGCTGGGCGCCAGTGATTATATCGTCAAGCAATTCGACATCAATTCTTTAAAGGATATCCTCGCACAGTATTTCTAAGCCATCTTCCGCCAGATCCTTTGCCGCTGCTGTAACTGTTTATATCTGGGTGCAATAGCCGAGTATTTGAGGCTTTCTTTCCCGCCTAATGCAATAAAGCCCATGGGCTCAAGGCTATTATCAATCAGTTGCAGCGCTTTATTCTGTAATTTTCTGGAGAAGTAGATGAGCACATTCCTGCAAATGATCAGTTGAAATTCATTGAATGAACCATCAGATACCAGGTTGTGCGGGGAGATCACCATACGTTTCTGCAACCCTTCATCCAGTTTCGCCCAATCATATTTAGCGGTATAGTACCTGGAAAAATCCTGCGTACCGCCAGACTGAATATAGTTTTCAGAATATTGCTTCATATAACGAAGCGGATATATGCCCTTCTTTAAAACTTCCAGTACCGCCGGATTAATGTCTGTTGCATATAACAGCGATCGTTGGAGCAGACCGGCTTCCTTCAATAGAATAGCCATGGAATATACTTCCTCCCCTGTGGAACAGCCTGCATGCCAGATACGGATAAAAGGATGGCGCGCCAGTTCCGGCAATACCTCTTCGCGCAGGCGTTGAAAGAATACCGGGTCCCGGAACATCTCCGTTACATTCACTGTCAGTTCCTCTACAAAGTACCGGAAGTAAACAGCATCCTGCATCACCTTCTGATGGAATCCCTCAAAATGCGGGAATTTATCCAGCGTATATAACCTGTTCAACCTTCTTTTCAGGGAAGGCAGGGCATAATCATTAAAATCATAACCATACTCCTCCATCACATCTCTGAGCAGGAGATCTATCTGTTCATCCGTCAATTCAAGTTCACTCATTTGTTGCTGTCGTATAACCACACCCGTAATAATGATAATAGCTGATCGATGTCCACCGGCTTGCTGATATAATCGGAAGCGCCTGCTGCTATACATTTCTCCCTGTCCCCTTTCATGGCTTTTGCCGTTACGGCTATTACCGGCAGTTTTTTGAATTGCGGGTCTGCCTTGATCTGGCGGGTAGACTCATATCCATCCATCTCAGGCATCATCATATCCATCAATACAATATCTACCTGTGGGTTCTTCTTCAGTTGCTTCAGTGCTTCTTTTCCATCCATGGCAGAGATCACATGCATATGGTATGTTTCCAGTGCTTTGGTGAGCGCAAAGATGTTCCTTACATCGTCATCCGCCAGCAGCACTGTTTTATTCTTCAATACATCCTGTAGTAAACCAAGCCCATTCCCCGTGCGCTCGCCTTCTTTTTTGGCCTGCATCAGGTGCAGGAACAGCGATACTTCATCCATGATACGCTGATAGGAGTTGGCCACTTTTATAACAATAGAATCTGCATACTGCCTGATGCGCTGTTCCTCTTCGCCGGAAATATTTTTGCCGGTAAAAATGATGATAGGAATGTTTTCCAGGCCGGGATGTTTCTTCACCTCGTCCAGCATATCATATGATTGCTCTCCGGAGGCGCCCATATCCAGGATCACACAGTTTACCTCTTTTTGCTGCAGGCTGTCTATGCTATCTGTAATACTGTTCCTGATCTGTGTATGTACTGAGAAATTTTCCAGGTAATAAGCCAGTGCTTTGGCATGTTTTACATTCTCTTCCACGATCAGCACCTTGCGGGAGTTGCTATTCAGGATATGTTCTATCCTTGCGAACACATCATCCATCCGGCTGTAGGATACCGGTTTATCAATAAAATCAACGGCTCCTTTAGAAAGACTTTTAAACCTGCTTTCGTAAGAAGACATGATATGCACCGGAATGTGACGGGTAGCACTGTTATTTTTCAGTTCTTCCATTATCTCCCAGCCATCCTTCACCGGCAACTGAATATCCAGCAGAATGCCCTTAGGCTGGTATTGCAGTGTAAGTGGCAGCGCTTCATCTCCCCTTACGGTTACAATACCTTTGTATCCCTTCTGACGGGTGAAGTCGAGCAGGTATTGTGCAAAAGCCCTGTCGTCTTCAATGATCAGGATCACAGGATCACCGGGGTTTACATCCTTACGGTCGTCCGGCACATGTTCCGGTATCACGGCACTAACAAAACGCTGTTCTTTTGCAGGTTGTAATATTGTTTCCGCCATGGCGGAAGTATAGGCCGCCGGTGTAACAGGTATGCGTACCTCAAATTCACTGCCAGCACCCTGTTCGCTTCTTACCCGGATGCTGCCGCCTAACAATTTCACCAGTTCTTTGCTGATGGAAAGGCCCAATCCCGTGCCGCCGAATTTTCTGCGGGTAGAGCCATCTTCCTGCTGGAAGGCTTCAAAGATCACTTCCTGTTTATCTTTTGAGATGCCGATGCCCGTGTCTTTTACGGTAAAGATCACCATGCCGGGATCTTTATCATCCTGCGCGATATTCAATGCCACCATTCCCTCTGCTGTAAATTTCAAAGCATTGGAAAGCAGGTTGCGGATGATCTGCTCCAGTCTTTGCCGGTCTGTTTCAATCATCGCAGGCATCCTTGTATCTGTATGTACTTCGAAGACCAGTCCTTTTTCTTTGGCCACAGGAGCAAACAAGGCATTCATTTCCTGTGCTACTTCCCGAAGGTTCACTTCAGAGAAACTGAGGTCCATTTTACCGGCTTCAATGCGGGAGAGGTCTAATATTTCGTCTATGAGAGACAGCAGGCCTTTTCCGGAATTCTGGATCACATCGGCGTATTCCAACTGTTCTTCCGTGAGGTTCTGTTTGTTGTTCTCTCCCATGAGGCGGGATAAGAGGAGGATAGAATTCAGTGGTGTCCGTAATTCGTGGCTCATATTAGCCAGGAACTCTGATTTATATTTAGAGCTCAGTGCCAGTTCAGAAACTTTCTGTTGGATGTCCCTGTTCCGTTCATAGATCAACTGATTACGTTCCTCCAGTTCTTCATTGGCTTGTACCAATTCTTCCTGCTGCACGCGCAGTTCTTCTTCCGAGGCCTGCAATTTCTCTGCCTGTGCTTCCAGTTCGCTGTTGATATTTTCCAGTTCGTTATGTTGTGCCTGTAGCTCTTCGGCTTGCGACTGGGTTTCTTCCAGTAACTCCTGTAAGCGTTTGCGGCCTTCAACACCAAACAGAACCGTACCGATAGTGTGAGAGGCAGCTTCGAGGAATTCCAGTACCCGCTGCGGGTAAGGTTGTGCAGCAGCCAGTTCTATCACCCCTACCACTTTACGTTCATGGAACATAGGTACGGCAATGATATTCACTGGTTTGATGGTACCGGAGGCATGGTGTAATAACAGCAGGTCCTCCTTTACTTCCTTCAGGTGCAGGATGCGTTTGCTTTCCGCAGCCTGCCCTGCCAGTCCTTTTCCATAAGGGATATATTCATATCCTTCTCCATCAAAACCAAAACCTTTTACAAAACGAAGGGTGTTGTGATTCTCTGCAACATAAAATCCTGCTATATGGCTTTCCGTATAAGCAGTGATATGATCTACGATCTGGCCGGCCAGTACTTGCATATTATATTCTCCCAGCATCCGGTCGTTGAGTGTGGCAATTCCTGTTTGCAGCCATTCTTTATCTTTCAGCTGATCAAATGAAAATTTCAGTGCGCCGGCCATTTTATTCAAAGAAACAGAGAGGATGCCTAATCCGTCCTTTCCTTCATCAGGCACCCGAACTTCATAATCACCCTCAGATATCCTGGCTGCTACTCCCTGGATGATCCTGATCCGCCTGCTGATATCTGCATCCTTCCCTTCCAGTTCCAACTGCATTTCCAGGCGGTGCCTGAAATCTGCATTTATTTTCAGGAATGAAACTACGGTGATCAGTATGGCCAGTAAAGCAGCGATAATAATGAATGTGGGGGTAGTAGCGGCAAAATCGTTCAGTCTTTCTGTGCGGGTGAGTAACAGTTTTTGTTCGCGGTCCCTCATCGCGGTTACCAGGTCACGTGCCTGGTCCATGTACTGTTTGCCCTTTTCCATGTCGGCCACTGTTACCTCCTGGCCGCTTTTGTTTTTCTCGATATTGGCCTTCAGTAACTTCATCCTTTGTGTGGATGCTTCCAGCAGTTGTTTAGCATCCTCCTGCTGAGCAGGGTTATCCGTAGTAAGGTCCCGGAAGTTATTGATATGTGCTTTAATGGAATCTTCAGCGCCATTATAAGGTTCCAGGAAATCAGCGTTACCTGTGATCAGGAAGCCACGTTGTGCGGTTTCTGCGTCTTTCATCACTGAAATAGATGCTTCCAGCTCATGCAGTACCTCGTTGGTATGATCTACCATGTCTGCACTAAAGATCAGATTCTGTATACTCAGATAAGAGGCAACCGAGGTAAAAATGAGCAACACTAATGAAAACCCGAAACCTATTAACAGGTTCCGCTGGAAAGTTGATTTCATTTTCCTGTACAATTATGATTGTTTTAAGGGTAGTAAAATGTAAAAAGTGCTGCCTTTTCCTTCTTCGCTGCTGGCGGTGATCAATCCGCCGTGAGTATCAATGATCTTCTTCACGATGGCTAATCCTATACCTGTGCCCTCATATTCCGCCCTGCCATGCAGGCGCTGGAAGATCACGAAGATCTTATGAAGATAGGCTTCATTAAACCCTATCCCGTTATCCTGCACTGCAATGCGGCAATACGCACCATGCGCATCTGTTATGCTATCCGGTGACAGGTCACGTACGATATCTGCAGTAATTCGGATATCCGGTGGTATCCCTTCCCGGGAGAACTTAAGCGCATTGCTGAGTATGTTCTGAAAAACCTGGCGGATCTGCGCAGCGATGGCATCTATGACGGGTATTTCTCCTACCTCAATTACTGCCTGTTTTTCCTGTATCAATAATTCCATATCATCCATGATCTCCAGGATGATGGTATTGAAGTTGGCAGGTTGATAAACATCTGTTATCGCTAATTTGGAATAATCAAGCAGGTCTGTGATCAGCTTATTCATCCTGGCGGCAGAATGGACCACCCTGTTCAGGTATCCATTCGCTTCCGGCTGTTCATGCCCGAATTTGCTGCTGATCATATTGCTGAACACCTGGATCTTGCGGAGTGGTTCCTTGAGATCATGCGAAGCCACGTAAGCAAATTGCTGCAATTCATGGTTGCTGTTCGCCAGTTCCTTATTTGCCTCCTGTAAGGCTTTGGTACGTTCATGCACCCGTTCCTCCAGTAACTGGGTAGTTTTTTTCTGCTCATGGATATCCGTGAACATCCCTACCCATTTCACTACCTGGCCCTGTTTGCGTATAGGCGTTAAAGTAAGGGAGTGATACCTGTATTCCTGTGTATCCAGTAATTTTAGTAAAACTTCCGCAGCCTGTGGCTGGCCATCTTCCACAGCTTTGGCCACACTGTGAATTACCGTGTAGTCATTATCCGGGAATTGCGATTTATCAGGTGAAAAACGATACCAATACTGGTTCACATACTCGATATGGCCCTGTTCATTCAATGTGAAGGCAATTTGAGGAATAGATTCAAGTACGGAACGCAGCTCTTCCAGGCTTTGCACAAGTGCCTCCTGCGCATTCTTACGTTCGGCGATCTCATCCTGCAACACTTTCTGCATTTCATTTAATTCCCGGGCCTGCTGATGCAGCCGGTAGAAAGTACCCACCTTTAATAAGAGGATGTCCGGATCAAAAGGTTTGGTGACATAATCCAAACCACCAGTGAGATAACCCTTTTCAATGAATTTCTTTTCCACGTTAACCGCGGAAAGAAAGATGATAGGGATATCTTTCGATTTACTATATCCTGTGATCGCTTCTGCTACTTCAAATCCATCCATGCCGGGCATTTGCACATCGAGGATGATCAGAAAGTAGGTATTCTTTAAGATCTTCCGTAAAGCTTCTTCCCCCGAAGAAGCGGTATCAACCCTATAACGGTTTAATTCCAGCAGCTTTTGTAGGGAATAAATATTTTCGGGACGGTCATCTACAATTAGAATCATAACTTAATGGGCAGCTAAAGGGAGGCAATTTATTACATTTTACAGCCTTGGGGCTGTAGATTCTTCTCTACACCTAAAGCACTGTCTCACAGCTGATTAACATTGGCACAGTATATGTAATGTGGAAACCCGCGGCTGTCGTCAGGGTTTTCTGAGATTGTCGTGAACCACCTCTTTAATGTCGCGTTTACCACCACTGCAATTTGTTTTCAGCCAGTAGTTTTGTATCCTAAAACAATAAAAATGCAAAAGATCACCCCATTCTTATGGTTCGATAACAATCTCGAAGAAGCCATTAATTTCTATTCTACCGTTTTTACAAATGCGAAGATCAGTAATATCAATCCTATGTCCGCCACCTTTGAGTTAGAAGGACAGCAATTCATGGCACTGAACGGCGGGCCGCATTTTAAATTCAATGAAGCGGTTTCCTTTTATGTGAATGTTGAAACGCAGGAGGAAGTGGATTACTACTGGAATAAATTAACAGCGGACGGAGGATCAGAAGGAAGATGCGGATGGCTGAAGGATAAGTTTGGCCTGTCGTGGCAGATCATCCCTTCTATTCTTGGAAAACTGATGGGAGATAAAGATCCTGTTAAATCGAAAAAAGTAGTGGATGCCATGCTCACCATGAATAAGATAGATGTGAAAGGATTGCAGCAGGCATATGCATCATAAATAAAAGAAGAGGGAAGTATTTGTGTACTTCCCTCTTTGCTGATTATTTTTCAACTGTATTGATCACACCTCTGAAATAACCGGTGGATTCAGCAATACCAGGTAAAGGATCACTCATATCCTTTTCAAATTCTATAGCGCAGATACCCTGATACTTCACTTTATCCAACGCTGCTATCAAACCCGGGAAATCTATCACACCTCTTCCGATCTCTGTTGCTTTTCCGTCTTTCGCGGCCAGGGTCACATCTTTGATATGCAGATCGAAGATCCTGTTCTTGTATTCGCGGATGGCTTTTCCAGGCTCTTCACCGGCACGCATAGCATGACCTATATCCAGGCAGATCCCCATACGGGCATCCCTGTTTTTGATCAGGTCATATACATTTTTGGGGCCGGGATACAATTTATCCTCCGGACCATGGTTATGGATAGCAATCTTAATATTGTATTCTTTTACTTTCTCTTCTGTATAATCCAGTAATTCCGGATTCGGTACGCCCACGATCAAAGGAACGCCTACTTTCTTTGCATAGGCGAATGCATCGTCTACCGCAGCTTTTGTTTTCATATAGATAACACCTACTGCATAAACATTAATACCACCTGCAGAGAATTTACCCAGCACTTCCTTGATCTTTTCCTCGCTGCTGTTCAGCGGCAAATGGATATCCTTAATGGAAATATACTTAATGGCTACCCTGTTCATGATGGCGATGGCCTTATCCACATCGAATTTTGCAAATGTGTAACCTGCCATCCCTACCGGCAGGTGGTCTTTCTTATCAATATTCCGAGTAGCGTTGCTGGCAGAGGCCACGAACGGAGCAACAGTGGTAGCTGCTACACCCAATGCGGCATGCAATAGAAAATCCCTTCTTGATGACATGTTTGATGGATTAATTGTAAATGACTGATAAGCCAAGTTCTCTAAAAAAATCGGCTTTTGCAATGGATTGCAATTAAAATAGTCAAGTGGATGATTTTCAACTATTTAGAATACAATGTACTGACTGGGCACAGCTTCCGTCAGCCAGACATTATTTGCTGAAAGGTAGAAAGAGATACCTTCTTTATACATCTGGCCACTTTTTATTTCCAATATAACAGGCACTCCCCTGCGACTGCCTACTTTTGTAGCCGTTTCCTTATCGCTGCTCAGGTGAACATGTTGCCGGCTCATTTTCAACAGGCCTTCTTCTTTTATATTTTGCAGGAACTTTGATACAGTACCATGGTATAAATATTCCGGTGGCTCACTTTGCTGCAGATCAAGATCAATGTTGACTGAATGTCCCTGGCTTGCCCTGATATGCGTGTATGCATCATTGAATGCAAAACGTCTTTTATCATTTGTGTCTACAATTTCCTCCAGTTCAGCTCTTGAAAACGGATTTCCATGATCTGCTGACTTTACCAGGAGCTCCTCAATATCTGCCCATCCATTCTCATCCAGTTGCAAACCGATCGTTTGTGGGCTATGGCGCAATATCAGGCTGAGGAATTTACTGATGCTCTTTTTATGTTGCTCATTCATATTGTACATCTCTTTTGAATTTTGATAATAATGTTGCCAATTGCGGATGTACCGGCATTACAAACTGCTCACCAAAAAACACCTTTATCACTTTTATGCCCTCCACAATCTGATCATTAAAAGCAGGCAACTCTTCAGCCATTATTGGATATACCTGTCCACAGGGAAGGTTTTGATGCCTGCCATGCTATTAAATGAATCGGTGGAATAGATCTCATCTATAAAGGCAATCGTATTTCCTTTACTGAAGATACCGTGGCTAACGATGAGCACAACTTTTTGTGCTCCTTTCTCTTTCAGCATTTTTGCTGTGCCCGCAAAAGTGCCGCCGCCATCACAGATATCGTCTATAATAAAACAGGTTTGCCCAGAGAGGTCTGCGGTGATGGTTTTAAAACTGGTGAGCGCTCCGGTTTTAAGGTCCCGCTCTTTCATACACTCTACCACATTTTCTATTTGTAAGAAATGCGCGAGCTTATGGATCTTCTTCAGCGCACCTGCATCCGGAGACACCAAACAATATTCAGCAGGCTTATTATGTTGGAAATAATCTTCAAGTGCGTCTTTAACGAACAGGTGATTAGTAACGGCATAAGACCTGTCTATCAAAGCTGTTGCAACTTCTGAATGTGGATCAAAGATCTTTATCTTCTTAAAATTTCCCTGATTTAAGATCCCTGCCACCACTTTCAGGGAAAAGGGTTCTCCATCCAACATCACCCTGTCCATCCGTGCGGCCATCAAATAAGAAACACACAATTCTATATGCTCAAACTCCATGTAATCCAGTGTGCTTTTGATAAACAGCACCATCATCAGATCATTGGGATTATTGATCCTACAGATTATTTGCAGGGGTTCTTTCCTGCTGATGTACTGAACACTTTTCACATCCAGTTTTATATGGGGCTGGCCATCCGGGAAGATCATTGTTTCAAAACGGATATCAGATCTATCCGGATAAATGAGATTAAATGAATTCATGTCTGATTTGCTTTTATATTGTTCTCCCATTTTTCATGAGTTTATCTCTGACCTCCATCAATGCATAACCCAGCAGGTTCTGGCCTTTCCATTTTAATGGATTGTTGATATCCGGGTGATCTGCGGCCATGCCGTTACCCCAGATACTATCCACAGGACTTGCTTCTACTAATACCCTGTTCTGGGTATTGAGCAGGAAATCCTGTAAGGGTTGATGTTGTGAGAATTTGAAAACATTTCCTTCTACTACGATATTAAATTTATGTTCGTCCCATGTGGCGGGATCAAAGTTGGATATCTCCCGCCCTAGTTTTTTAGCTTCACCTGGCTCAGTACATTTAATGATTTTCCCAAATACCACTTCATCATTGAACAGTCGGGCTTTTCCTGCCATCATCCAATGTTCTGCTGTTTTATAAGTGATATCATTTACCACAAAGTCTGCCGGCCACCACTGGCTAAAGCAGCTGGCAGAAATACTGCCATCCCTGGTGGGCCTGTGACCCCAGAAAAAGAGGAATTTTATCTGCTCTTCCTGCTGGTATTTTTCTATCAGCCATTGATTTGAATACTTCATATCAATTCTTTTATTCTATTCCTGATTTCCGCCAATGTAACATCTACTAACAATGCGCCATCTTTGAACACTGTTTTCAATTCTCCCTGTTCTTCTTCCGCCCAGGTGCACTGGTCTTTTAAAGTAAGTTTTCCAGTAGCATTATCTCTGTACACCTGCATTAATCCTTTGGCAGATTTCTTTGTACCATCATCCGTTTTAGGATCTTTGAAAATATCTCTTCCTTCTCCATTCACTTCGCCATAAGTAGCTTTCATAGCGAAACCAAAAGTATCCCGTGTTACATATTCATAAGTAAAAGAGCCAATACCCAATACCACATTGTAGCTGGAGAAATCTTTTTCTTTCAATCCTTCAAGAATGGCTACCTGTCTTTCCGTGGTGATACTGTCGCCATATATCAATCCAATATGGCTATCTAATAGTTTATAGCCCATTTCTGTTATGGTACCACCAAAGGTTTCCCACATACATTCTATAGCACCTTTGTATTCAGGACTGCCAATGGGCGCATCTTTGTCGCCAATAATGATCTTTACCGGATCTCCGCTATCAGGGCGGATCACCACTTTACCATTACGTGCCAGTATTTTGTCTTTCAACTGCGGAAGGAATACGGTGATCACTTTCCAGAAATCCCAGGTATCACTCACAATGGACACTATACCGGCAGGGTAGATATCATTTATCAGGCGTTCGAAGGTTTTGATCTCATCATCCTGCGTACCCATACACATTACACTGTGTTCCGTGGCAGGAACGGAACCACCAACGAGTTCTTTTTCACAATCTGCGTGATAGTATGTTTCCAGGAAATCAATGGCAGGGATCGTATCTGTTCCTGCAAAGGAAAGCAAATGCGCTGCGCCGCTCATGGCAGCATCTTCAATTCCACTCATGCCACGGAAAGAAAAATCGTGCCCCTGCCATGGAATAAAGCCCATATCATTTCCTACTGTTTCCTCTGCATATTTTGTAAAGGTTTTGAGATATTGGAAAGCGGTAGTGGCTGAAGTACAAGGCTTCCATAAAATAGCACTCAGCAATGTTTCCAGCATATTGGTAAGCCAGAAGAATTCCGGTACGGTATTTTTGATAGTGAATACCGGCACTCTCATGGGCACCAGGCTACCTTCCGGCAATGCTTTAATCTCCAGCGGTAAATACCCCAGTTTATGTAGGTCAGCAATGTGCTGATAGCTGATGCTGTCTTTCCCCAGATAGTTATCCATGATCCTTGCATATTGCTGCAACACTTCAGCCTGTGGTCTTTTGAAGAAAAGTTCATCAAACTGCCTGATCAGGTATTCTTTGATGAAATATTGCAACCCGAAAAAAACGATCTCGTCTACTTCGGCGTTTCTGGATTTACGGGGAGTAAGGTTAGAATATACCAATATAGTTCCCTCCGGATATTGGAATTTGTGCCCTACTTTATAACCATCTTTCAATAGTATAGGAGATGTTCTCATGTCTAAATAATGTTAAGTTGGAAATTATACTGTTTTAATTTTTTATTGAATTTATATAAGTCCGCGGGCCTGTTCTGTAAACCCTCCCGCTTGGTACCGGTATTGATAAGATAGTCTGCATCCAGGATCTTTCTTCTGAAATTCCTTCTGTCTATGGATATATCCAGGATGCATTCATACAAGTCATGCAACTCCGTCATAGTGAACAACTCATCCAGCAATTCAAACCCTACCGGGAAATAGATGATCTTGGACTGCAAACGCTGTAATGCTTTATTAAAGATGTCAGTATGATCAAACCCTAATTCCGGCAATTCCTTACAGTCAAACCATTTCACATCGTTAGTCATTTTACCTGCGGCTATCTCAAACTTACGGGGATTAACCAAGGCATAATAAGCAACAGCTATCACCCTTCCTCTGGGATCCCTCTCCGGTTCGTCAAATGAATACAATTGCTCCAGGTACACTTTATCCATCCCCAGCTTGGTAGACAATACCCTCGAACAGGTTTGCTGAAAGGTTTCATCCATTTGGAGGAAGGCTCCCGGCAAAGTCCATTGGTCCTTAAATGGTTCCTCGTTCCTGTTCAGCAGCAATACAGACAATCTGTTATCATGGTAACCAAATACCACAAGATCCACTGCCAGCGAAGGATTCTTATATGAAGTAAAAGATTTAGCCATTTGTTTGCGTTATTATGACGCAAAGTAATGTAAAGTTTATCACACTACCAATTTTTCCTTTTATATTTGAGCCAAACAGTGCTACCATGAAACATCTCATTCTACCCCTGCTACTCATTTGCGCATCTTATTTACATTCCTCCGCACAGTCAGAAAATCCCAAATACGATAAAGCACTTGCGGACAGCCTTGGTGCCGATAAATACGGTATGAAAATGTATTACCTGGTGATCCTGAAAACAGGCAGTAACCAGGTGACGGACAAAGAAAAAATGACGGAACTTTTCAAAGGCCATATGGATAATATCAACAAACTGGTAAAGGATGGCAAGATGGTTATTGCGGGGCCGCTGGGTAAAAACGACAAACAGTATCGTGGCATATTTGTATTAAATGCCAAAACGAAAGAGGAAGTGGATGTTATGCTGCAGGGAGATGCAGCCATCAAAGAAAAAGTATTCGATGTTGAAATATTTCCCTGGTATGGTTCCGCTGCGCTGCCTAAATACCTGGAGTTCCATGAAAAAGTAGAGCAGACGAAACCCTGATTAAAAGATCTGCATGCCTGTATTCATCAATAACAAATAACAGGCAAGGTATACTACCAGGAAAGAAAAAGACCAGGCGAAATAGCGGATGATACCCCGGCTGCCTTTCCGGAAAGGTGCAAAAAAGAGCAGGTTGATGCCCCAGACAGGCAGCGCCACTACAAAATTGACCACCACCAGCAGGCAGGTGAAGGCAATGGCAAATACAGCAGGTTGTATTACTATACCTGAGGGAAGACCATACAATGCCCCAATGGCAATACTACTCAGCACGACCCAAAATGCATAACGGAATCCTTTCTTCAGGTTGAAATAAAAATAATGCCAGCGATAGCGGAAGGTCAATGTGATCAGGTCTGCTATCTCTGCATTGTGCACTTTTTGTTTCTGCTTGCGGAAACGTGGCCACCAGATAATGAAGCCGGTTACAAAAAGCACGAGTGGCATCAGGCCACCCAGCAGCGCTAATATTTTTGTAGGCATACCACCAAAGCTGCCATAGTGAATAGGCGTAAGCCAGCTCAGGTAGGCACTGCCGGAGTTGGGAAAATCCGTGCGGCTGTTCAGTAAAACCTTACCACTGTATTGATCAAGGATCAGCATTTCACGTTTACCACTTTTGGGCAGGCCCTCTCCTATTATATCCAAACGGTAGTTACCGGTACTGTCTGAAGGGAAAGCCACTCCGGCAACCCTTCCGCCGGGCATGGTTTCATTGGCCAGCGATACAATATCTTTCAAAGGCAGCGTGCGCGCTCCTTCCGTATAAGTGGATTTTGCGCCTAACAATGCCGCCACGCCCTGTGGCGATTGGCCATTCAATACAAAAAGTAATGCGATCACCAATGGAGAAAAAGTAATACAAACACCGGTGAGGGAGAGCAGGGTTACCACGGGAGCAGAATAAAAACCGAGTACGTTGTGCCAGTCGTAATTCTGCCGTTTGAAACCAGCGCTGAACTTTACAGTGAGTACGGATCTTAACTGGTTCCATTTGGCAGGGATCCATAAACGCAGGCCACTGATGGTGAGGATCAAAAGGCAGAGTGTGGCTATGCCAACAATGTACCTGCCCACTGTTGGAACAAGCAAAGTGCGGTGCAGTTCTGTTACGATATGGATAAAAGAACTTTCATGCAGGCGTTTGCCACTTAATTCTGCGGTATAAGGGTTGATGAAATATTCATCTTCTGTTTTAAAATTGAATAGACGGTAGGCGAGGTTGGGCTTATCGTCCACTTCCATCATCATATAGCTAAACTTCAGCTGGGGATGTTTTTCGCGGATCAGGGGAAGGATCTCGGCAAAGGACATCTTATGTTGCTGCTCCATAACAAGGAACAGTTCTGGGTTCAAAGCGCGGTCTATTTCATCCTGAAATACCAATATGCTCCCGGTAACTCCTACAAATGCCACAATAGCGCCTGCAATAATTCCCAGGTATACATGCCATTTTCCAAACCAGCGTTGTTGATGTTTTGCCCATTGAAGTCTCATGGGCGTAAATGTGCTGAAAAACATCATGCATGGTTTACGCAAAAGGGAAAGAGTTTTACGCAATAAGGAAAAAGAAGGGCAGGAAGCTACAGGATGCCCTACCGCCTCCTAAAAGTTATCTTAGGTTTATGACGCTCACACAACTCTTTCTGTTCCTCCTGCTTTTGCAGCAAAAACCGGATAGTTTAAAAGCCGGGTTCCTGCAACCACCTCCTTCTGCAAGACCTGGTGTTTACTGGTACTTTATGGATGGCAATCAATCCAAAGCTTCCATGACCGCAGACCTGGAATCCATGAAACGTGCGGGCATCGGGCACCTGGTATTCCTGGAAGTGAATGTGGGTGTTCCGCGTGGTAAGGTGGATTTTCTGAGTGAAGAATGGCAGGATTTATTTGCACATGCAGTTCATGAAGCGGAAAGATTAGGGATTGAAATAACATTGGGTGTAGGCCCCGGATGGAGTGGCAGTGGCGGGCCATGGGTAGCTCCCAACCAATCAATGCAACACCTGGTGGCCAGTACCACCAAAGTTAGTGGTGGATCATCAACGCCGATACAACTCCCTGTACCGGAACCCCGCAAACCATTTTTTGGAGAAGGTGGTTTAACACCTCTGATGAAAACACAGTGGAAAGCATTCTATGAAGATGTGGCCGTATTGGCTTTCCCCACTCCTTCCGCCGAACATAAAATAAAGGATGCAGATGAAAAAGCCCTGTATTACCGGGCACCCTTCAGCTCTGTAAAAGGTGTGAAACCTTATCTCACACCGGTAATAACTGAAGGCCTTGCTATCACCAAAGATCAGATCATTGTACTCACGGATAAATTACAAAAGGATGGTACACTTCAGTGGAAAGCACCTCCCGGCAACTGGACCATCCTGCGTTTCGGCAGCAGGAATAATGGTGCCGTAACAAGGCCTGCCCCTTTTCCCGGATTAGGATTCGAAGCGGATAAGTTTGATACCGTGGCCATGAATGCTCACCTGGAAGCCTATACGGGGAAACTCTTACGTAAGATAGGACCCCGCAAAACAAGTGGTGGCGGGCTCAGGAACCTGCATATGGATAGCTGGGAAATGGGTGCACAGAATTGGACGGCAGCATTCAGGCAGGAATTCATCAAACGGAGAGGATATGATCCCCAGCCTTTTTATCCCGTATACTTAGGTATGGTGGTGGAAAGTGCAGCTATCAGCGAACGTTTCCTTTGGGACCTCCGGCAGACATCACAGGAGCTGGTACTCGATTTCCACGTAAAACATTTAAAGGATTACAGCCACCGGAATGGATTTAAATTATCCATTGAACCTTATGATATGAATCCCACAGCAGACCTGGAACAAGGTGCGCTTGCGGATATTCCCATGTGTGAGTTCTGGAGTAAAGGATATGGTTATAATACTTCCTTCAGTTGCATCGAAGCCACTTCCATCGGGCATGTCAATGGCTCTTCTGTAATTGCAGCAGAAGCTTTTACGGCAGAGAACAATGAATCCTGGAAACAATACCCCGGGTCTGTAAAGAACCAGGGAGACTGGGCTTTTGCCATGGGCATTAACCGTTTTTTCTATCATACTTTTATTAATCAGTCACTGAACGATTCTTTAAGACCCGGCATGACGATGGGGCCTTATGGTGTGCATTGGGACAGAGGCCAAACCTGGTGGCCCATGGCAGATGCTTACCACCGGTATATTTCAAGATGCCAATACATCCTGCAACAGGGGCGTGCGGTAGCTGACATATTGTACCTCACACCGGAAGGGGCACCACATGTTTTCAGACCTCCTTTATCTGCATTAACGGAAGATGAATTTCTGCCGGACAGAAGAGGATATAATTTTGATGGCTGCTCTCCCGGGCAATTATACAAAGCCAGCGTAAAAGATAAACAGATTGTATTTCCCGGCGGTGCTACTTACAGGGTATTGGTGTTGCCTGCTTCAGAAACAATGACAATCCCTTTATTGAAAAAGATCCAATCTCTTGTGAAGGAAGGTGCATTGGTAGTGGGCATACCTCCTCTACGAACACCAGGTTTGATGGACTACCCCAAAGCAGACCAGCAATTACAGGCCATCGCGAAAGAAACGAAGTTGCTGGCTGTTCCCTATGATTCATTGTATCCCTCTTATGATACCATTACCCAGCTGCTGGATGTGAAAGAAGATTTCAGCTCAACAGGAGCTATCCGTTATACACATCGCGTTACGGAGAACAGGGATATTTATTTTGTATCCAATCGTACAGATAAAGCGATACAAACAACCAACACTTTCCGCACAACATCAGGTGCACCAGAATTATGGGACCCCTTGACAGGTACTACCCGCATATTGCCTGAGTTTAAAACAGAGAATGGTACTACTACTATTCCGCTGCAATTTGAACCATACCAGAGTTTCTTTATCGTATTTGAAAAAGGAAAAATCGCAAGCGCCGGCAAAAAGAACTTTATACAAACAAACATTGCAGATACATTAGAAGGCGCATGGCAGGTTTCATTTGATCCCAAATGGGGCGGCCCCTCCAAGATCACCTTTGATCAATTACAGGACTGGACTACACGGCCGGAGGAAGGGATTAAATATTATTCTGGTACGGCTACTTACCGCAAGCAATTCAGCTTAGCAAAAAATAATCAACGCTATTATTTAGACCTGGGAGAAGTAAAGAACCTGGCCCGTATAAGATTGAATGGCAAAGACCTCGGCGTGTTGTGGACGGCTCCATGGCGTGTAGATATCACAGCAGCGCTGCAAAAAAACAACCTGTTGGAAATAGAAGTGGTGAACCTCTGGCCCAACAGGCTGATAGGGGATGCAAAACTACCGGATGATGGTGTGAAGAATGGCCAATGGCCTGCGTGGTTGCTGGAAGGTAAAAAGCGGACAAGCGGGCGATATACTTTTACAACATATAGCCCCTATAAACCGGATTCACCTTTGCTGCCATCAGGACTTACAGGCCCGGTGACTATCAGGACTTCTTCTTTTTAGGCTTATCGTCCTTGAGGGCTTTTTTATTATGGGTCATATCATCCCCTTTAAAATCCTGCTCCTCATTCTTACGGCTGTCCAGGTTATCCCTGATCTCAGGCTTTGGCATATTGGACTGACGGTCGTTCTGCGTTTTCGAAGTTTTCATTTCCAAGGATTTGATGAACTCAAAGAGCCAGAAAAACCGTGCCAGCCTACTCTTCTTCCTCTATTTTCCCTTTCGGTCTATTTCCTTTAAAAATGCGGCTGACAGCTTTACGGATCCTGTTGATATTTACCAGTTGCTCCTGTATCGGCATCAGGGTGATATCACCATCCTGGATACCCGGCTCACTGTTCTCTGTGGCTGTTTGTTCAGGATAGATCAGCAGTACGTTGTTGTCTTTAAAATGCCTGCCCAGCCTTGCCGGTGTTCCTTCCAGGTATGGTTGATAGGACAGGGTTCCTTTACGGGCAGAAACCACTACCAGCAGATCATCGCGGGAAATGCTGCGGGCCAGTCCTAAGAAATCTTCCAGGTTTTCCAGATCGCGGAAAGTTACTTCCACGCTGATCTTGGTATTGCTGATAAACTTCTGCACGGCAGCCTGTGTTTTACGGCCTGCATAGATCACCATTTTAGCACCGGCCTGTTTGGCAAGCAGCACAATCTTTTGCAGGTAATGCGCAAAACCCAGTTCGTATTCCGTGTTCTTCGGTAATACCAGCACCAGCTTTTTGGTGGTATTGAGGGGATGATTAAAATGACAGATGAATACGGTTTCCCATACGCTCTGCAAAACGTTATCAGTGGTGGTACCAAAGATATTGCCGAAGAGGCGGTCTGTGGCACTATTCTTATCACTCCAGCCCAGGATCACGTCAGAGATGAGTAATTCTTTCACCGTGCGGGAAATACCATCTGTAACGTTCAGGTCTACACGCGTTACTACCTGGACGTTGCTTTCAGAAGCGGCAGCATGGATCACTGCTTTCTCCATCATTTTATTACTGACAAATATCTTATCACGGGCTTCCGCATCGTCCTGCACTACTACCAATGGATGAATAGGTTCCCTGCTGGCAGGGTCTTTTATCATCAGTGCAAAATCTATGAGGGATTCCATGCGTTCCGGATTGGCAATGGGGATCAGGATCTTTTCAGGGCCACCGGTGATCTCCGGTTTTTTCTCTGCTTCCCTGATAGCAAGTTTACGGCCGGCACTTTCTGTTACAAACGAGCCTACCATACAGGTAACGAGTATAAGTATGATGGTGCCGTTGAGCACATTTTCATTGATGATGCCCATCTTAAAACCGATCAGTATCACAGCAATGGTTGCAGCAGCATGCGAACTGCTGAGGCCGAATATAATGTTCCGCTGTGTGGCAGAATACCCAAAGGAAAGCTGTGTGAAAAATGCAGCCAGCCATTTGCTGAATAAAGCCATGGCTGTTAAAGCGCCAGCGATGATCAATGCTTCAGGGCCTTTCATCAATACCCTGAGGTCTACGATCATCCCCACACTGATCAGGAAGAAAGGAATGAATAAAGCACTGCCTACAAATTCCATCCTGTTCATCAGGGGGGATGTATGCGGGATCAACTGGTTGAGGGCAAGCCCTGCGAGGAAAGCGCCAATGATGGCTTCCACGCCAGCCAGTTCTGCCAGGAAACCTGCCAGGAAAACCAGCGCCAGTACAAATATGAAATGGGAGGTTTTATCGTCTTTGATCTTTTTAAAGAACCATCTGCCGATAATGGGGAATCCCCACAACACAATGCCTGCAAAAATAACCAGGGAGATCCCCAGTTTTAACCAGAAGGCGGTGTTCAGATTACCGGCTTCGGCACCGGTGATAATGGCTAGTATTAATAGTACGGCAGTATCTGTAATAATGGTACCCCCTACGGCTACCGTCACCGCTTCGTTTTTGGTGATGCCCAGGCGGCTGGCCAATGGATAAGCTACCAGGGTATGGGTGGCGAACATGCTGGATATCAGCAGGGTGGCCATGAGATTGAAGTGCAGCACATAAGTGCAAAGCACATATCCCATGATGAGCGGAATAAAAAAGGTAAAGGCGCCGAAAACAAGACTGCGGTGACGGTTCTTCCGGAATTCCGTCATGTCCAGTTCCAGGCCCGCGAGGAACATGATGTATAATAAACCGGCATTTCCGAAGAGGTCGATACTTCCTTTCTCTACGATCTTGAATCCATGGTCTCCAATGGTCATTCCCGCTAATATGAGTCCTATGATGCTGGGGATACGGAATTTTCGCAAAATAATGGGCGCCAGCAATATAATGAACAAAACCAACGAGAATATAGGCACTGGATCCTTCAGCGGCAGGCTGAAATCCATTAATAAAACCAATCCTTTCATGGCTGTTAATTTACGATCATTCTGCCAAAACCATGGTCATTGCCAAAAAAATGTAACTTTGTGTAAACATCTGCAGAATATGAGTTATATGGGCACGAGGACCTCCGTTCAGGAAAAATCGGAAGTGCTGGTAGAAACAGAAGAACAATATCCATTCAGCCTGGTAGTTTGGAATGATGACGTAAATACTTTCGACTGGGTGATACAGTCGTTAGTGGAAGTTTGCGGACATACGGAACAGCAGGCGGAACAATGTGCGCTCATTATTCATCATAATGGTAAATACGCCGTGAAAGAAGGTGAATACACGGATCTGAAACCCATGCTCGAAGCATTGCTCGACAGAGGGATCAGCGCCACCCTGGAAGAAACTGTAGCTTCATAAATGCCCCTTTTCCAGATACCTGATAATGAACTGATCTTTCCTCCCCTCCATAAGGCGGAACCGGATGGCCTGCTGGCCATCGGTGGGGACCTCAGTATGGAAAGGCTGTTACTGGCCTACCGCTCCGGCATATTTCCCTGGTATAACCGTAAACCCATCCTCTGGTGGTCTCCCGATCCCCGTTTTGTATTGTTCCCTTCCGAATTGAAAGTATCCAACAGTATGAAACAGCTGTTGAAGAAATCGCCGTTCCGTATTTCCGTCAATGAAAACTTTGCAGGGGTGATCAGTAATTGCAGCAGTATTGAAAGAGAGGGGCAGGATGGCAGCTGGATCACAAAAGATATGATGGCAGCTTATCTGCGGTTACATAAAGCGGGATATGCCCTCTCTGTGGAATGCTGGCAAAATGAAGAACTGGTGGGCGGTTTGTATGGCGTAAAAATAGGGCGATGCTTTTTTGGGGAAAGTATGTTTGCGAAAGTAAGTAATGCTTCCAAAGCTGCTTTCATCACTTTTATACGGCAATATGAAAATGAACTGGCCATGGTGGATTGCCAGGTACATACACATCACCTGGCTTCATTGGGAGCCCGTTTTATCAGCAGGATCACCTTTACGGATATTGTGCAGCGGAACCTATAATGACTCATCCGCAGGTGGTTCCCACAATTCTATCTTATGCCCTTCCGGATCCATGATCCAGGCAAACTTGCCATATTCAGATTCCTGGATCTCTCCTGCTATCTGCACACCTTCTGTTTTAAGTTGTTCCAGCAATGCCACCAGGTTGTCTACCCGGTAATTGATCATAAAAGGTTTATCGCTGGGTTGCAGATAGTCCGTATCATTTTTCATGGTGCTCCATTCCGTGCGGCCTACTTTTTCCGGATCTTCTACCGTTCTCCATCTGAAACTGGCGCCCCAGTCGGTAACAGGTAAACCCAGATGTTTACCATACCATTCCTTCATTTTTGCAGGATCCTCGCATTTAAAGAAGACGCCGCCGATACCGGTTACACGTTTCATGTGTGTTATTTTTTCTTTTTGATAAAAGTACCTTCAAAGAAACATTTGATCCCACGGTAAGCTCCACAGCTGGTTTCTTTGATGCTCACCTTTCCGCTGCTGAATTTGAAATCCACAATGCAGGAAGTGTGTTTATCTCTGAACTGGCCGGTAGTAGCTGTGGTGAAACGGCCCACACCATCTAATTCTCCTACACATTCGCCTTTATCACGTGAAAAATGTATAAAAAATAAAAACTCTTTCGGTGTTTCCCCGTCACGGATGGATACAAGGTTCTGTTCTCCGGAAGCGTAATTGGCGGAGAACTTGTGTTTACGGGGCAGGGTATCTATGGGATTGTATAAACCGGTGGCAGCAGGTTCATTGGAATTGGTCATGATCAGCGCCAGACTGCCGTCCGGGTTGATAGCGTATACATCATCACGGGTGGAGATCTGGCCGGGAGCCTTTTGGGTTTCCGTGGTCACCCTCAGGTCGTTCCTGGCATCCATCACAAGCCCCATGCGGGTATTGTTTGCGGCGGTATTTTTTGCTGCCAGATGGCGTTGCAGGAATTTTCCTTCTTTATCATATATACATAACCAGGCAACACTACCTGCTTTGGTAGCTCCTTCCACGATAAAAAACTGTTGATCTCCTTTTTTGATATAGGCGCGGGGGAAGAATTTAGGTTTCTCTGCCGCTGTAAAAGAACCCTTTGCCAGGGTATCCGGCAGGAATTGCTTTACCACCTTTGCTTTGAGGGCAAATGTATCCGGAATACGGTGTTTCAGCGAATCCGCGTTGAGCCGGTAGGTTAAAGCAGTTTCAGGAAAAAACTCCCTGAAATCTTTAAAAGTGAGCACACGATCTTCATCATTGGCTGGTTTGGAAGTATTCGTACAGGCCACAAACAGGCCAAACATCAGTGTCAGGAGTAGGATTCTGCTCATATCATGCTATAATTGGGCGAAAAGGTAAATATAATTCCATATATCTCCCAGAACTTCCTAATTTGAAAATTATTATTTAGATTTGTCTAAATTATATTTTAGATACCATGAATTTGACGAACGCGGAGGAGAACTACATCAAAGCTATTTTCAAGCTACAGGATGGTACTGCAGTGGTGAGTACCAATGCCATCGCTTATGACCTGGATACCAAACCGGCTTCGGTGACGGATATGGCCAAAAAGCTGAAGGAGAAGAAACTGATAGACTATGAAAAATACCAGGGCATTACGCTTACAGCGGAAGGGCGCAGGTATGCTTTGCAGATTGTTCGCCGCCACCGGCTGTGGGAATGTTTCCTGGTAGATAAACTGGCTTTCAGCTGGAATGAGGTACATGAGATTGCGGAAGAACTGGAACATGTGAAAAGTGAAAAACTCGTGAACCGCCTCAGCGAATTCCTGGGGAACCCTACTACGGATCCGCATGGTGATCCCATTCCGGATGCACAGGGCAAAATGAGCAAATCGAAACAGCTTGTTTCGCTGGACAAAGCTACGGCCAAAAGGCTGGAAGTGGCCGGGGTGTCTGACCAATCCTCCTCCCTGCTGGAATTCCTGAATGCCAAAGGCATCAGGCTGGGCACACAGATCGAGATCATTGAACGCTACGATTTTGACAACTCTGTAGAGATCAAGATCAAGAATCAATCTGCCTTTACGATCAGTGAGCAGGTATCGAAAACAATCATGGTAAAATCATTGTAAGAAGACCTTATGAAACTGCAGGACCACGCGGCATCTCTCAGCGAAGTACATCAAAGCATAGATACAACCGGCCAAAGCACCAGCAAATGGCGCAGGATATTAGCATTCTTCGGCCCCGCATATTTAGTGAGTGTAGGATATATGGACCCGGGAAACTGGGCTACAGACCTTGCCGGTGGTAGTAAATTCGGCTACACGCTCCTCTGGGTTTTATTGATGAGCAATATGATGGCCCTGCTGCTGCAAAGTCTCAGTGCCCGCCTGGGCATTGTTCGCGGAAGGGACCTTGCACAGGCTAACCGGGAAACTTATCCCGCGCCGGTAAACTTTGTTTTGTATATCCTGGCGGAAATAGCCATTGCTGCTACTGACCTGGCAGAGGTGCTGGGCATGGCCATCGGGATACAACTTTTAACGGGCATGCCTTTGATGTGGGGTGTTTCGCTGACAGTACTGGATACTTTCCTCCTATTGCTGTTACAACGTTATGGCATCCGCAAGATGGAAGCATTTATCATTGCGCTGGTGGCCATTGTGGGTACTTCTTTCCTCATACAGTTATTACTCGCCAAACCGGATGTATCAGAAGTGGTAACAGGTTTTGTTCCTTCCCTGCCGGATGAAACAGCTTTATATATTGCCATCGGTATCATCGGTGCTACGGTGATGCCGCATAATTTATACCTGCATTCTGCATTGGTGCAAACACGCAAGATCAAAAAAACAGAGGCCGGTATTAAACAGGCCATCAAAATAAATTTCTGGGATACCACCATTGCTTTGAACCTTGCCTTCTTTGTAAACGCAGCCATCCTCATTCTTGCCGCCACTGTTTTCTTTAAAGCAGGGCATACGGAAATTGCGGACCTGCATGAAGCACATCGTATGCTGGAACCTTTGCTGGGCGGCAAGCTAGCGCCGATCCTCTTTGCGGTGGCATTGATCGCAGCAGGACAAAGCTCTACAGTTACAGGCACCCTCGCAGGACAGATCGTCATGGAAGGATATCTGCGTTTACGGATCAATCCCTGGTTGCGGAGATTACTCACAAGGCTGGTGGCTATTGTACCGGCATTGATCGTGATATGGGTTTCAGGAGAAGAAAAGATAGGCCAGTTGCTGGTGTTCAGCCAGGTACTGCTGAGTTTACAATTAGGCTTTGCCGTTATTCCATTGATACACTTTGTAAGTGATAAACAAACGATGGGGCAGTTTGCTATCAGGTGGCATGTAAAATTGCTTGCATGGCTGATTGCCACCATTTTGGTGTACCTTAATATACGTATGGTATATTCCGAAGCCAGTACCTTTATCAGTGAAAACCAAAATGGATGGGTAGATGCCCTGATCATCTTCATCGGGGTGGTATTTGTGGCATTGCTGGTGATCACTATTATCTATCCTTTCCTCAGCCGCTACCGTCAGAAAGGTTCAGCACGTATGCATCCTACGCAGGTTACATTGGGCAACCTGGAAGCGCCGAAGTACAAAAGGATTGCCCTGGCGCTCGACTTTTCACAGTTTGATGAAAAGATCATTGCCAATGCCCTGGCGCAAGGGCAACCGGATACGGAGTATGTACTGATACACATAGTAGAGAGTGCTTCCGCGCGGTATTTCGGGAAAGATGCGGATGACTTCGAAACACGGAAAGACCAGGAGCAGTTAGATACTTATCTCGAGTTGCTGAAAAGCAAGAACATCCATGCAAAAGGAATATTGGGATACCGCCACCGTGCAAAAGAAATTGTACGGATCGTGAAACAGGAAAAGGCAGACCTGCTGATCCTGGGCGGGCATGGGCATACGGGCATCAAGGATTGGATCTATGGGGAAACGGTGAACAACGTACGGCACTATGTTCATATTCCTGTGTTAGTAGTTCAATAAAAACATTACATGCAAGCTTTATTTCAACCAGGTGATGTTAAAACTTTCCAGCGTGTAGTACGGAAAGAAGATTGTGCTGCATTTGACAGCGGGCTGGTGCATCCGGTATATGCTACGTTTGCACTGGCACGGGATGCAGAATGGTGTTGCCGCTTGTTTGTACTGGAAATGAAAGAGGCGGATGAAGAAGGGATCGGAACAATGCTGAGTCTGCAACATGTATCTCCTGCATTGGAAGGTAGTACGGTTGATTTCAGGGCTACCGTAAAAACATTAAACGGGCATGAGATCATTTGTACGCTGGAAATAAAGGTGGGGGACAGGGTTATTGCCACAGGGGAGAATGGGCAGAAGGTCCTGAAAAAAGAGAAGCTGGAGGCTGTGTTTCAAAAGTTGCAGCGCTAACATCTGGCATGGACTGTTAAAAAAGAAAACCTCTTTCAGCAACTGCGGAATTAAGGTTTATTCTTTTTTTAAGAAGTGCCAGCGTTTATAGCCCCAGCACTTCCTTCAGTTTTGGATATCCTGTTTTGCTCACTAATATTTTACTGCCATCCCGCAGGATAGCGAGATAAGTTTCTTTCTCATAAGGATCAATACGTGTGATCTGGCTCACGTTCAGGATAAAAGAGCGATGCACCCTGATAAATTGCTGCGGGTCCAGCATCTTCTCAAAGAAAGTCATTGTTTTATTCTTCAGGAAAGGCCCCTCCTGTGTAACGATCTTCACATAATCATCTGCTGCTTCCAGGTAATGAATATCCTGTACCGGGATGATCTTGATCTTTCCATTGATCTTTACCACTACCCTGTTATGCTGCATGGGCATTTCCTGCGAAGTGCTTTCCAGTAAGGCAGCGGTTACTTCTGTCCGCCGTTCCAGCATTTTCTGTAAGGCTTTATCAAACCGGTCGCGGGAGAAGGGTTTGAGCAGGTAGTCAATGGCATTCACTTCAAACGCGCGGATGGCATATTCTTCAAAAGCGGTGGTGAAGATCACGCAGGGAATTTTATCCACAAGTTCCAGCATTTCAAATCCATTGATCTTCGGCATCTGGATGTCCAGGAAGATCAGATCGGGTTGATACTGCTGGATGGCTTTCAGTCCTTCAAAGCCATCATTACATTCCGCTACTACTTCTATCTGCGGGTGCGCCAGCAGAAATTCTTTCACCAGTTCCCTGGCCAGCGGCTCGTCATCTATCAGAACTGTTTTTATCATGGAGTTGTGGTACTTTAATGATGGTGGTAAATATGTTGTCGTTGATCTTCGTTTCCAACAGGTCCTGCCGCGCAAATAATAAAAACAATCTTCTGCTGATAGAGTTCAGGCCAAAGCCTGTTCCCTGGTAAGGCTGTTGTTGTAAAGACGGATCGAATGGATTGGAAACGGATACGATCAGCACCTCGTTTTCTTTCCTGGCTTCGATCGCTATATTGATCGCCTCTGTTGTATCATACAACCCGAATTTAATGGCATTTTCTACCACGGGCTGCAGCAGCATGGGCGGGATCTGCATGTTTGAAACATCCTCTGCCGTATTAACGGTAGTGGTTAAACGGTGACGGAAACGAACTTTTTCAATATCGAGATACAATTCCAGGTACACCAGTTCTTCCTTCAACGGTATCCAGAGCTGGTCTTCTTTTTTGAGTGTGCCCCGCAGGAAGTCACTCAGTTTCTGGATCATCTGCCTGGCTTCTTCCGGGCGGATGGATACGAGGGCATTGATAGAGTTCAGGCTGTTAAACAGGAAGTGCGGCTGCAATTGCTGCCGCAGTTTATAGAGTTCTGCTTCTTTGGATAATTTCTCTGCTGCTTCTTTCCGGGCGAGGACCTCCCGCGTTTCTTCCATTTCGTACATGAAGAAGCTGATAAAACCGGTACCGGTGATCAGCATCCAGCCTAATGCGAAACGGATGGGCAGTGTGTCTGATAACCATTGTGTATATATTACTTCATTTCCGAAGAAGGCCTTTAAAAGGCAATATACACTTGCCAGCCAGATCAAACTTACTACGGTGGTAAGGACGGCCACATTCACATATCTCCTGTTAACCGGCCGGTAATATGCCTGCATTTGTGTGATGGCCGCTACGGCTAAAAAAAGCAGGATATTATGAACAAGACTTTCCGTTACGGCAATCGTTAATCTCAGGTGCAGCCAGTTGTATAAAATAACGCGGTGCAGGTTGAGAAAAACGATGAAACCAATGACGAAGGTCCAGCGGTAAGGCTTTTCTTTTAACAGATGTGTAGCCAAGTTCTATACGTTTAATTCAAAAGACTTCTGTGATTGTAACTGGGCTGCTTTCATCTGCAACAGGGCAATATAGTTGCTGGCATTTTCAGGCTCTTCTACACGGGAATACAGTTCCATTCCGTCTTTCAGATCGTCCAGTGTATACAATTCAGGCACATTGATAAAGCGCCATTCTACCAGTTCCTCTCTTTGATTCTTAAATGCGTATTGCTCCTGTTCTCCGATCTGCAGTGCTTTTTTCCAGGCCTCTTGTTTATTGATAGCACTGATCAGGCGTAACTGCTCATCGAATTGCGGGAGGTGTTCTCCTTTTCCGCATATTATCTGGTAAACGATCTTTGCAACAAACCAATACATGTTATTATGGTTTACAGGTGATGATAAGGATGGAGGGGTAAAAAACAATGAATAAAAAGGATGGCGGAAGGAAAGGTTAAAAGCTTCTCAGGTCTACCCCGCCAAATGTGCAGGAACCTTTGATGATCAAAGTTTTGCCGGAATTTGGCATGGGGTTTATCCCCCGTTTATCTTCAATTCCACCGAATACGGTGTTCACATCTAACTTCACATCCCAGTTGGAAGGAACTACTAATTCAACGCCACCAAATAAAGTGGTGATATCGAGTATAACTTCTCCGTGAATGTCTGCCTGCATAAAGTTCAGTTCTGTGCCGCCGAAAACGGTGGTGATATTACCTCCTTTGAAATCTTTGGACAGCACTACTTTATTGGAGCCGCTGAAAATAGTAGTGGCCTGTAAATAATCATCGCTGGTGCTTCCTCCCCGCAGATATTCATCATATTGCTGTCTGCGGCTGGAAGCTTTACCGATCAGGTATACACCTATAACTATCAGGATGATCGGCCACATGAACCGGCGCAGGTCCCATGCAAAAGGAACAATGTCATCTACCAGGAACACGGTACCTACCAGCATCAGGATGAACCATGCCGGCCCCTGGAATTTACGTTTTGCGCCCATTATAAAACCGATCACGATCAGCAACATAGGCCAGCTAAATACCCAGTGCGGCATGCGGAGGTCCAGGCGGTCCAGGAAAAAGAATAGACCAATACAAAGAACTATCACGCCGGCCCAAAGACCATTACCGCTATTATCTTGTTGACGATTAAGTCTGCTCATTATTTTGTGTTTTTGAATTTTATGATACAAATCTACTCCGGGGCTGTATCTGTATCAATACTGCTTAGGCAGGAATGGGGGTATTACCGGTAAAACCGGGGAAATTGCCGGTGAAAATGATCACAATTCCACCACGATGGATTTACCGCCTAATTTTTTGAGGGTGGATTGGATAGCAGCCACCATGGGATCGGGGCCACAGATATAGAAATTCTGGTTAAAATCCTTCACTTTGGCCCGAAGGTACACTTCGTCTACCCGGTGATTATCATACCCGGGAATGGCTTCATCTGTGAGGGTATTGATGAAATTTGGGCCGAGAATGCGTTGAAATTCCTCTTCCAGGATAATGTCCTGGCGGGTTTTGTTGGAAAAGATCAGTTTATTATTACCCACTTTGCCTTCTTTTTCCAGGTCCCGGAAAATGGCAATAAAAGGAGTGACACCGGCTCCTCCGGCAATAAAAACCCCTTCCCCCTGGTAATGGATAGCTCCCCATACATCATGGATCCGGAGACTGTCTCCCACCTTAAGTTTGCCCAGTTGATTGGTGACGCCGGGATGGTCGTTATAGATCTTGATGGTGAATTCCAGGAAATCCCAATGGTTGAGGGCGGTGAAAGTAAAAGGGCGGAGTTCTGCTTCCCAGCCGGGTTTGTTAATGGACACATCTGTTGCCTGCCCCGGCACAAACTTGTAGCCGGCGGGCTTTTCTATCCTGAATCTCTTAACGTTATGGGTTACAGGGGTTATATCCAATATTGCAACAATATGTTCTGTCATGACTCGCCCAATTGTTCATCTAATTTAAGGTAATTATCACAATTGGGATACCCTATCCGTATGACAAATGTGTTACCTTTGCGGTCAATTAATAAAACAATAACTCAGAATATGCCGGCAGAAAAAATTCAGATGATTAACGGGCAGATCAAGGTCCCTGCCCATCCTATTATTCCGTTCATTATTGGTGATGGCATCGGGCCGGATATCTGGCGTGCCAGTGTCCGCGTGTTTGATGCAGCTATTGAAAAGGCTTACGGCAGCGATCGTAAGATTGAATGGAAAGAAGTACTGGCTGGCGAAAAGGCTTTTAAAGAAACAGGCGAATGGCTCCCCAAAGCTACGCTGGATGCGCTGAAAGAGTACCTCGTATCTATCAAAGGCCCGCTGAGTACACCGGTGGGTGGCGGTATCCGTTCCCTGAACGTGGCCATGCGCCAGGAGCTTGACCTCTATGCCTGCGTTCGTCCTGTACGCTGGTTCAACAAAGTACCCTCTCCCGTTAAACATCCTGAGAAGGTAGACATGGTGATCTTCCGTGAAAACACAGAGGATATCTACGCCGGTATTGAATATATGTATGGCACACCTGATGCGGACAAACTCCTGAAGTTCTTACAGGAAGAACTGGGCGTTAAACAGATCCGTTTCCCTGAAACTTCTTCTTTTGGTATCAAACCGGTATCTAAAGAAGGTACGGAAAGGCTGGTACGTGCGGCCATCACTTATGCCGTTGAGCATAAAAAACCCACTGTGACCATCGTGCACAAAGGAAATATCATGAAGTTCACGGAAGGTGGCTTCAAGAATTGGGGTTATGAACTGGCTGTACGTGAATTTGGCGATAAAGTGTATACCTGGGAGCAATGGGAGAAAACCAAAGCTGAGAAAGGGGAAGATGAAGCCAACCGCGAGATCAAAGTAGCACAGGCGCATAACAAGATCATCATTAACGATGTGATCGCAGATAACTTCCTGCAGCAGATCCTGCTGGCACCACAGGACTTCTCCGTGATCGCTACCCTCAACCTGAACGGCGACTATATCTCTGATGCCCTCGCCGCTGCTGTAGGTGGTATTGGTATTGCACCAGGTGGTAACATCAACTATGCTACCGGCCACGCTGTATTTGAAGCAACACACGGCACAGCTCCCCGCTTTGCCAACACAGATACCATGAACCCTTCTTCCGTGATCCTTTCCGGCGTAATGATGCTGGAATACATGGGCTGGAAGGAAGCTGCAGAGATCATTGTACATGGCCTCAGCACTGCTATCATGCGTAAAAGAGTAACGATCGACTTCTACAAACTAATGGATGATGCCACCCTGGTAAAATGCAGTGAGTTTGCGGATGAGATCATCAAACAGCTCTAAGTTTGCATATTATTCAGGCTATTTGTATATTTCGTGTTTACTATCGACACACATTTAAAAAATTATTAATCAATGTCTCAAAAAATCAAAGTAGCAAACCCTGTGGTTGAACTGGATGGCGACGAAATGACGCGGATCATCTGGAAGTTCATTAAAGACAAACTGATCCTCCCCTACCTGGAGTTAGATATAAAGTATTATGACCTTGGCATGGAATACCGTGACGAGACAAATGACCAGGTTACGATCGATGCGGCCAATGCTATCAAACAATATAACGTTGGTATCAAATGTGCTACCATTACGCCTGACGAAGAACGCGTAAAGGAATTTAAGCTGAAACAAATGTGGAAATCACCGAACGGAACTATCCGTAACATCCTGGATGGTACTGTGTTCCGTGAGCCTATTGTGATGAAGAACGTTCCGCGTTTAGTGCCTAACTGGACTGCCCCTATCTGTATCGGCCGTCACGCTTTTGGTGATCAGTATCGTGCAACCGATTTCGTAGTAAAAGGTAAAGGTAAACTCACTATCAAATTTGAAGGTGAGAACGGTGAAGTGATTGAACATGAAGTATACCAGTTCAAAGGTGATGGTGTTGCGCTGGCCATGTATAATACGGATGAATCTATCCGTGGTTTTGCACGTGCATGTTTCAACCAGGCCCTGATCAAAAAATGGCCTTTGTATCTCAGCACCAAGAACACCATCCTGAAAAAATACGATGGCCGTTTTAAAGATATCTTCGAAGAAACTTACCAACAGGAGTTCAAAGCTGAATTCGATAAAGCCGGTCTTACTTATGAGCACCGCCTCATCGATGACATGGTGGCCAGTGCACTGAAATGGCATGGTAACTTTGTATGGGCTTGTAAGAACTATGATGGTGATGTACAGTCTGATACTGTAGCACAAGGTTTTGGTTCCCTGGGTCTGATGACTTCTACCCTGGTTACACCTGATGGTAAAACCATGGAAGCAGAAGCAGCACATGGTACCGTTACCCGTCACTATCGTGATCACCAGGCTGGTAAACCAACTTCCACCAACCCTATCGCTTCCATCTTTGCATGGACCCGCGGTCTGGAATTCCGTGGTAAGCTGGATAACAACCAGGACCTGATCAACTTCTGCCAGTCACTCGAGCAGGTTTGTATCGAAGTGGTGGAAAGCGGTAAAATGACGAAGGACCTCGCAGTATGTATCCATGGTAACAAAGTGGAACATGGCAAACATTACCTCTATACAGAGGAATTCCTGGAGGAACTGGATAAAGCGTTGAAAATTAAGCTGAACAAATAAGGCTTTGACCGATAATCACAAAGTCCCGCAGGAATTGCGGGACTTTTTTTATTTTACGGGGACTAAATCAAAACCAACAAAACATTAAAATGAAACTATCATCTATCCTCCCCGGCCTACTGTTGTTACCCGCTTTGGCCGGAGCACAAACTAATTATACCATTAAAGGCAAGGTGGGGCAATTGAATGCTCCTATCAAAGCTTACCTCCGTTATGCGGCAGATGGTAAACAGGTAACGGATTCCGCTACGCTTACAAATGGTTCCTTTGAGTTCACAGGTACTGTGAAAGAACCGACCAGAGCTATGGTATCCTTATATTATGGTCCTACTGCTTCCCGCTTTGTGAACGGTACGGAACGTGTTAAAGTATACCTGGAAAATGGTACGATCTCTATTGAGAGCGCGGATTCCATCAAATTTTCCAAAGTGAAAGGCGGTGTTGCCAACCAGGAAAGTAATGACCTGGATGTTTTGCTGAAGCCATTGGAGAAACGTAACTCCGATCTGATGGAGCTTTGGATGAGCAAATCAGAAGCTGAGCGTAAGGATTCTGTGTTCTATGCTGGTATAATGGCTACTAACGATGCTATCATAAAAGACCGTAAAGAAGTGCTGAAGAAGTTCATTGCTTCCAAACCTAAATCTGTTCTTGGTCTTGAGGCTTTACAGGAATATGCAGGTTCTTTCCCTGATTATGAGGAAGTAAAACCTCTCTTCAATACCCTGGCTGCCGGTGTGCAAAAAAGCGAGGCGGGTGTGAAGTATGCTGAACGTCTTGAGCGGGTGAAGGCTGTGGCTATTGGGGCTATTGCGCCTGGTTTCACACAGAATGACCCTGAAGGTAAACCGGTTTCGCTGGCTTCTTTCAGAGGTAAATATGTGTTGATCGATTTCTGGGCTTCCTGGTGTGGACCTTGCCGTGCGGAGAATCCTACAGTGGTGAAGGCGTATAATGCTTATAAAGACAAGAACTTTACGGTGCTGGGGGTTTCTCTGGACCAGGAAGGTGCGCATGATAAATGGGTGAAGGCGATCGCTGATGATAATCTTACCTGGACGCAGGTTTCTGACCTGGCTTTCTGGAAGAATGCGGTGGCTCAGCAGTATGCGGTGAATTCTATTCCGCAGAATTTCCTGCTGGATCCTAATGGGAAGATCATTGCTAAGAACCTTCGTGGGAAGAACCTGGAGGATAAGCTGGCTGAGGTGATTAAATAATCATTCCGCCGCTCCCAATAAGCATAAAAAAAATTCGACCGAAAAAACTAGCCCATTGGTTATAAGAGGCAATAGGGAACAGTTTTCGGTCGAATTTTTTTTATGCTTATTTCCGCTGGTATAGGGGGTTTTTAGCAAGCTTTTTTTAAGAGCTGGGGAATAACGTAAAATTGCAAAGAGCGGCGCTGATAATAGCGGCGCTCTTTTTATTAGAACTTAAACGTCAGGTTGCGTGGTTTTTGGGCTCCGGGGTAGCCATCCCATCCCGGTATTGTTTGTTGCCGGGGTTGCTGGCTTTTATGCCGATGCTTAAGGGGGAATTCACACGTGGTGTGAATATATGCACAAGGTACAGGGAATCCTTATCGCTGATCTTAATGATCAGGAATTAGATTTACGCAGAAGGGAATTTATTACTGATGGGGGCTATGTTCTTATTTCCTGACTTATTTCCTGTGTGCAGATATTACCTGCGATGTCATATACGACCACTGTAAAGGGGATTTCTACGAGTTTGTGTTCCCAGCGGTTGTTTTTCCAAACTGCAAACCCTGTTGCTTTGGGGGTAATGATCTTTACTTTTTCAATGCGATGTTTAGCTTTTGTTTTTACGATCACTGTTTCATTTTCTACACTTACTTCTATTTCCGGTTTATTATAAGCATCCTGAAAAGCTGCGTTAAAGGCTGTTTGGGTGGGTTTGGCGATGGATTGATAGTAAGCTTTCTTTTCGGGGTCTTTGATGGCGGCTTTCGCGAAATCATTGGCCCTTTTGAAGCGCTCCTGGTTGGCTATCTGTTTGGCGGTTTTGGGAGGATACTTGCAAGGGGGAGCGCACATTACAGTTTTGCCGTTCCGCTGGCGGAAGACGATCTGTTTGCCGAAGGTGCCGGTGGCTCCTTTTGTGATGACGTTATGTTCAGATACTGCCATATTGCTAAGATAAGACAAAGATGGCATATAACAATGCGAATCTTGAGCCTATGTCAAGCGAATCTTAGATATGGGAGAACACAAGGAGTGCCCTGCTGAATTGCCCGGAAATGAAAATGTCATTGCAGGAAGCGAATATGCTATTAACATGGCTGGGATAATATTTCTATTTTTTGGGATATTAAAATTCCACTTATGAAAAAATCTACACTCAAAGGATTTTTGGCCGGGTTGCTATTGCCTATTTTGCTCGCTGTTGGCCACAGCACCAAAGCACAATTGATCTCCATGGAAAATGGACAGTTGGTGTATAAAAAATACGCCAACCAGGGACAGACCGATACGGTCAACCAGATACCTGACTTTTCGAATGCAGGTTATCGTGGTGGCGGGGTGCGCATTCCGGTATGGGAAGTATCTGACAGTATCTCTCCTGTTGAGGGAGATAACCGCGCTAACATCCAGGCTGCAATAGACAGAGTATCTGCATTGCCTTTACAGGCTAACGGACATCGTGGGGTGTTGTTATTAAAAGCAGGCGTGTATCCTGTGGAAGGTTCCATTTTCATTAAGGCCAGCGGGGTTGTGCTACGGGGAGCTGGAAACGGGGTGAATGGAACGGTGATCATTGCCACGCAGAAAACACAGCATGACCTGATCAAAGTACAGGGTGCCGGTAGTGGTTATGGAGAAGTGAGCGGCAGCAAATTCCGCATTACTTCTTCGTATGTGCCTACCGGTAGTAAAACTTTTGATGTGGCTGCCAATCACACTTTCCACGTAGGTGATAAAGTGGTGGTACAGAAAACGCCGAACGATCTCTGGATCGATACACTGGATATGCGGCAGTATGGCTGGACGGCTTCAGGGTATAAAACTACTTATGAAAGAACTATCACAGCGGTTAGCGGAGCTACCATCACTATTGATATTCCTATTGTAGACCCGATTGAAACTACATTAGGCGGTGGTGAGGTGTACCGTTCCAATATTACGGGCAGGATCAGTGAATGCGGCCTGGAGCAATTGCGGATCGAATCTTATTTTCAGAATGATGAAGATGAAAGCCATGGCTGGTATGCGATTGTTTTTACCCGTACGGAAAACAGCTGGATCAAACATGTAACCGGTAAGTACTTTGGAAATGGGCTGGTAAGTCTTAGTAATATGAGTCGTTTTAATACGGTAGAAGATTGTGCGATGATAGATCCCAAATCCATTACCACCGGCGGAAGGAAATATTCCTTTAACCTGGATGGCAATGCTACCAGTAATTTATATCAGCGCTGCATTACCTGGGGAGGCCGTCACGACCTGGTGAGCGGTTCCAAAGTTCCCGGTCCGAATGTGTTCCTGGATTGCAGTTCTGAAAATACCCGGGCTGATATCGGGCCGCATCACAGATGGTCTACCGGACAGTTGTATGATAATATCTATGGCGGACAGATCAGGGTGCAGAACAGAGGAGCGTCTGGAACAGGGCATGGATGGTCTGGTGCACAGACTTTATTCTGGAATGTTTATTCCTATACAAGCGATATACTCGTGTCCAGTCCTTTTGGTGCGAGGAACTGGGGTATCGGTAACATCGGGAAAAAGCAAAGCGGCAACGGGTATTGGGAAAGCTGGGGTACACATGTAATACCCAGGAGCCTTTACCTGCAACAGTTACGGGAGCGTCTTGGAGATTCTGCGGTGGGGAATATTGCTATTCCCAAACAGCTCGTGGCTCCTTTGTGGGATTCTCTCCGCGCGCGTGGACAAAGCATTCTTGCGGAACCTCCGGTGCGGTATGGTGCTGATACTGTCATTGCTTCTTTTGACCTCACTGATAATGGCGGGGTTATTACAGGGCAATATCCCAATACTTCCAAACCTACTGAGAATTTTACAAGTCTTATTGATAACAATACCAGTACCAAATATTATATCAGTGGAAGAAAAGCACTGTGGGTACAATATGCTTCCACGCAACCAGGGATTGTTACGCGTTACACTTTAACATCGGGGAATGATGTTCCGGAGCGTGATCCTAAGAACTGGAACCTGGTTGGTTCTAATGATGGTGTAACATGGGCACTGATCGATAGCCAGATCAATCAAAGTTTTGCTACGAGGAAACTGACCAGAACATTCTCTGTAGACAGCAATACTATTCCCTATCGTTATTACCGGCTGAATGTTACGGCTAACAATGGACATACGGGTACGCAGTTTTCAGAATGGGAATTATTTGAGCGCCGTCATCAATCTGTTTCTTTCAACGAAGTACCTGACATCACTTATGGTGATGAGCCACTGGAACTTTTTGGAGCAGTGAGTACATCTGGCTTACCGGTTTCTTTAGAAGTGATCTCCGGGCCCGGTACATTAACGGATTCTGCTTTACATTTTACAGGTGCAGGAACGATTGTGATCAGGGGCACACAGGCAGGGTCAACAGATTATTTCCCGGCAACTGCGGAGCTCTCTATTAACGTGGCTAAAGCTGCACAGGAGATCAGTTTTGAAGCGGTGCCTGAGAAAACTTTCGGGGATAGCGCTTTTGTGCTGCATGCCAGTTCTGATGCCGGTTTACCGGTAACCTTTGAATTGGTTAGCGGACCCGGCGTGTTAACTGATTCATTGGTAGCCATCACCGGAGCAGGGTCCATCATTGTGAGAGCGATACAGGCAGGGAATGAGAATTATGATTCCATAGCTGTGGAACAGGCTATTGTAGTGCATAAAGCGCAACAGACCATCACATTCGATGCTATTCCTGCGAAGGTAAAAGGACAAACGGTGTATCTGACTGCTACGGCTTCTTCCGGTTTACCGGTTGGGTTTTCGATTGTATCAGGAAATGGGAACCTCAGTGGCAATGTGCTCAAGTTAAACTATGAAGGTTTAATCACTATCCAGGCGGATCAGGCAGGTAATGACAACTATGAGCCTGCTGTTCCTGTTCCGCAACAGATCCTTGTATTAGGACTCGGCACATTGATCCCGGAGATCAAGGCAATAGTATATCCGAACCCTACATCAGGGCAGTTTAAAGTGAAACTGGAAAATGCGCCGGTACGGCCGCATACATTTATGGTGGTTGATTATCGCGGAAACGTTGTCTTATCTACAGTAGCTACGCCGAATGGTGCTAAATATTTTGAAGTAAGTCTTAATATCAGTTCTTCAATAGATGGCATCTATTACCTGCATGTATTGGAAGGAACACGTAACGTAATGCGGATCATTGTGAAGTATTAAGTAACGGAGTGTTTTATTAAAGCCCTCAGGAAACACGTTTTCCTGGGGGCTTTCTTTATATTTGATGATGGAATTCTGGGAATCTGCTTTTAATGAAAAAAAGGAAATGTGGGGATTCGAGCCTGCAAAGTCTGCTGTATTGACAAAGGATCTTTTTGTTGAGAAGTCGGTGAGGCACGTGCTTATTCCCGGAATTGGCTATGGGCGGAATGCAAAAGTATTCATAGATAGCGGGATGGCAGTAACGGGTATTGAGATATCCAAAACGGCTATTGAAATGGCGCGGAAACATTATGGTGAGGACATGGTGATCCATCATGGGTCAGTAACTGATATGCCATATGACAATAAGCGTTATGATGGAATATTCTGCTATGCTTTAATACATCTCCTGGATAGTACTGAAAGAGCGAAACTGATCCGTGATTGTTATGATCAGTTATCGGAGAATGGCCATATGGTATTTACGGTTATCTCGAAGGAAGCACAGACCTATGGACAGGGTACCTTAATAAGCAAGGACCGTTATGAGATGTTTGGTGGTGTTAAGATGTTCTTTTATGACAGGGCATCCATTCACGCAGAGTTTGATCAGGCCGGGCTGTTTGAGATCACTGAGGTTACTGAGAACTATCCTTTCTTTCTGATCAAATGCAGGAAAAGTGATTAGGGAAGTTATTCCAGCGATGCAGTCCATAAGTTTGAATTTCTTAACTTTGCCGTATGGCTGCTAAAATTGGACGTTCCGTATCCGAATTCAATAATGAGTTGAAACTACGAGGTTTCAATGTCTGGCAACTTGAAAGTGATAGTAATGCCACCAAGATCTATAGCAGGAAAGACTTTTACAAGATCTGCCTAACTACGGGAAAGAGCATTATCCATTATGCGGACCGCAGTTTTGAGGCAGAGGGAACTGTACTATTCTTTGGTAACCCACATGTACCGTATTCCTGGGAAACGCTTTCAACTACATATGTAGGCTATACCTGCCTGTTTTCGGAAGATTTCCTGAGGCTGTCTGAACGGTCTGAAAGTCTGCAGCAATCGCCATTCTTTAAGATCGGCGGCACATCTATTTTGAAGATTACAGAGTCGCAAAGGCTGTTTCTAAATACTATCTTTCAAAAGATGATGGAAGAGCAGCAGACTGACTATACCTATAAAGACGATCTGATCCGCAATTATATTCACCTCATTATCCATGAAGCGCTGAAACTTCAACCTTCGGAAAACTTTGAGCAGCAGAAGAACGCTTTATCGCGCATCACTTCTGTTTTCCTTGAATTACTGGAAAGACAGTTTCCTGTTGAGAACAGCGACCGGCCCCTTTCTTTACGGACTGCCCAGGATTACGCTAATTCCCTTGCTATTCATGCGAACTACCTTAACCGCGCCGTGAAGGAAACAACCGGCAGATCTACCACTACGCATATCACAGAGCGCATTGCCCGTGAAGCCAAAGCGCTTTTGCAACATACTGACTGGAACGTTGCGGAAATCGCCTACTCCCTTGGTTTCGAATACCCTACATATTTCAATAATTTCTTCAAAAAGATCACCGGAATGAATCCAACCACATTTCGGGAGGCGTTAGTTTGAATTTCTTAATCATTGGTTTGATAATCGTTACCATCAGGGGTTGGCTTCGGGGTAACTTTGTGTTGTTTACAAATAAAACAGAAACCAATGATCAGAAAAATAATAATGCTTGCTGTTTCGTCCATTTTAATTGGACGGGCCTCAGCCCAAACAAAAACAACAATGAAACAGATAGATCCAAAAAGCTATACCACCTTCAGGGTGAACGATAGCATAACAATGCATGAAGTTATTTTTAGGAACCAGTACGATATGAATGTTGCCGGGCATCTTTTTATTCCAAAGCGCCTGGATCAAAGTAAAAAGCATGCTGCTATTATTGTTGGACATCCTATGGGGGCCGTTAAAGAGCAGAGTGCAGATGTATATGCCTCCAATATGGCTGAGCGTGGTTTTATTACCTTAGCTATCGATTTGTCTTTCTGGGGGGAAAGTGAAGGAAAGCCACGAAATGTTGTTGCGCCTGATATTTATGCTGAAGATTTCAGTGCGGCGGTAGACTTTCTTGGTACTCGCCCATTTATTGACAGGAACAGGATTGGTGTGATTGGCGTTTGCGGCAGCGGAAGTTTTGTCATCAGTGCCGCTAAGATAGATCCCCGATTAAAAGCTGTTGCAACTATCAGCATGTACGACATGGGGGCTGCCAATCGAAATGCGCTTAATCACTCACAAACACTTGAGCAACGAAAGAAAATTATTGCGGAAGCTGCTGAGCAGCGTTATGCAGAGTTCAATGGTGATGCAACAAAATACACCAGTGGAACTGTAGATAACCTGGATGAAAACACACATCCTGTTCAGAGTGAGTTTTTTGATTTCTATCGTACACCAAGAGGTGAGTACACTCCAAAAGGCGGGTTTCCTGAACTCACTACACATCCAACCCTAAGCAGCAACACTAAGTTTATGAACTTCTATCCCTTCAATGACATAGAAACAATCTCTCCCCGTCCTCTGCTTTTTATTACGGGCGATCAGGCACACTCAAAGGAGTTTAGTGAAGATGCTTACAAGCGTGCAGCTGAACCAAAAGAACTATATTACGTGCCGGGTGCTGGCCACGTAGATCTTTACGATAAAATTGAATTAATTCCCTTCGATAAGCTCACTGTATTCTTTACTGAATGTCTTAAATAGGCAGCTTTCTTCTATTAACTGTTTGTAATAAAATTTTGTTAGATTGAGTTAAACCTAAAGCCATGGAAATAACAAGAATAGGTTCGAGACCTTCCGGTAAGGGACCGGAAGATTGGTTTACCGGTGCTGTAAGAGTAGATCCCCTGTTTGACTACAATGAGGCAAGACGCGGCGCAGCGGCCAGTGTGACTTTTGAGCCGGGTGCAAGAACGGCATGGCATACGCATCCATTTGGGCAAACATTAATTGTAACAGCTGGTTGTGGATGGGTGCAGCGTGAAGGCAGTCCGGTGGAAACGATACATCCTGGAGATGTGGTGTGGTTTGAGCCGAATGAAAAACATTGGCATGGCGCTACAACAACTACAGGAATGACCCATATTGCTATTCAGGAAAACCTGAACGGCAAAGTGGTGGAATGGATGGAGAAAGTTACAGATGAGCAATATAAAGGAAACAATGATTAGCCTGTCATTCTCTTCATAAAAATACTATTTATATGAATCAGGGGCGCCTAAGGTTGTATAAATTTCAACCTGATATTCGAAAGTCATTCTCCCTTGCGGTGGCGATTTTATTGATGATGCTTTCTACTTTCAGTGCTATGGCTCAGCAAAGCAAACTGAAGATAAGGATCGCAAAGATTGAAATTGATCCTACATATCTGACAGCATACCAGGCGGCTTTAGCTGAGCATGCTGAAGCTGCTGTGAAAGTGGAACCCGGTGTATTGACACTGAACGCCGTATATGATAAGGAGCATCCAACACATGTAACCGTTTTTGAGATTTATGCCAGCGAGGAGGCTTATCAAAAACATTTGAAAACAGATCACTTTCTGAAGTATAAAAATGGGACACTGAAAATGGTAAAGTCGCTTCAACTTACAGATGTTGAACCCATTTCACTGCAAACCAAATTTGTTCCGGAGAAACGCTGATTTTGCAACCAGGCTATTTAACGAATAGAATATGGCGAGAATATTTATTACCGGCTCAGCAGATGGGCTTGGGCATTTGGCAGCAAAGGCGTTGATTAAGTTGGGACATGAGGTTGTTCTCCATGCACGCAATGAAGTGAGGGCAAAACAGGCATTAGAGAAAATACCGGGTGCAAAGGAAGCATTAATAGCAGATCTTTCCAGTATAGCAGAAACAAAGTTATTGGCTTCAAAGGCTAATGCTTTGGGCTCTTTCGATGTAGTGATCCATAATGCCGGTGTATACCAGGTATCGGGGCAAAGTGTTGATGGTTTGCCGCTATTATATGCTGTAAACAGTATTGCACCTTATTTACTAACCTGTTTGATGCACAAACCGAAACGGCTCGTTTATCTGAGTTCCGGTATGCATCTTCAGGGTAATACAACATTGGAAAATCTCCCATTGAACATACATTCCGAGTCCAGCCGGATTACCTATTCAGATACAAAACTACATGATGTGATCTTGTCTATGGCTGTAGCACGCAGATGGGCAGATGTTTATTCTAATGCTGTTGATCCCGGATGGGTACCTACAAAAATGGGTGGGACAGGTGCACCTGACAACCTTGAAAAGGGATTTGAGACGCAGGTATGGCTTGCGGTAAGTAATGATCCTGAAGCATGTGTAAGTGGTAAGTATTTTCACCATAAAAGGCAGGATCATTTTCTCCCAATATCCATGGATGCAACTGTACAGGAGGTTTTTATGACCAAGTGTGAGAAATTGACAGGTGTAAGATTGACGTAATGTAAAAAAAATTCTTCCCGCCGTGCAGTGAACTATCGTACAAGTGTGCGACGCAACGGCGGCTCCATTAATAAGCTGCCGTTTGGCCCAACATCTTATTTAGCCGTAAAGTACTTCATCAGCGTTTTATCTTCTCCATAGATATCTTCGTAGAACTGCATCCTATGATTACACAATTCAGCTGTGAAGTAACGGATATAGATGGGGATCCTTTCCGTGAGATTATACTGTTTCTTTTCCTCCCGATCCAGCCAGGTACGTACACTATCCCGGATATCAGGTTTGGGATCATGGCTGACCATGTACATGGCCAGGCTATCCCATTGCTGCACACGTACGCAGCCATGGCTGAGTGCGCGGTTGGAATTGCTGAACAGGCTACGGTTATTGGTGTCGTGAAGATATACGCTGAACTTGTTGGAAAAGTTGAACTTCATGATGCCGAGGGAATTATCCAGGCCATCCATCTGCCGCAATACATAAGGGAAGTAATTTCTCCCCAGCTTTGACCAGTTCACGGAATCAGGACTTACTACATTGCCCTGATGATCTACTACTTCCAAATTCTTTTCTGCGAGGTAGTTCACATCTTTCTTGATCTGCGGCAGCATTTCTTTGAATACAATGCTGTATGGCACACGCCAGTAAGGGTACAACACGAAATTGGTCATTACTGAATTCAGGACGGGTGTGCGTGTGCGTGGTGTACCTACTATTACGCGGGATTCTACCATTGAGTCTCCATTTTCCATTACGTTTAAACGGAAAGCGGGAATGTTTACCATCAGGTAACGTTGTGGCAGTGTATCCGGAAGTTTACGCCAGCGGTCTAAGTTGATGGCAGCTTGCAGGAGCCAGTCTTCCGGTTGTTTATTGAGTACCTGGATGGTTCGTTTTCCTGCTACACCATCCGGGTAGATGTTGAATTCATTCTGAAATGCTTTTACGGCTTTTCTGAGGGTGAGGGAATCTGTTAACCCTACGCCTGTGGTATCCAGGTGCCCGCTTTGTAATAAGCGCAATCCTAACTGACGGCGGAATTGCAGGGTATCTGTATATACCTGTGGCAGCGTATCCCAGTGGCGGTTGCCGTATTGTTGTTTATACAATTGTATGCCTTCTTTGAGAGCAGCATATCCGGGGTGGATGGGTTCCTGTTGTTCAAGAACGGCGGTTACATTTCCTCTCTGGAGCGCCTCCTGCAGAAGACCTGCCAGTACTGTATCTGAGAGAACGGAATCTTTACGGAGGGTGATACTATCCCGGGGAGCTATGCCGTAATGTAACTGGTAAGCCATCCTAAGGAATGCATCTGTCAGGAATACATCCATTTTGGCCCAGAGTGCGGCATCGCGCTTTTCGTTCTTTAACTGTGCTGATGAGGTATGGAGGGGCCCGGCGTGATAGTGGGCTTTTACAAGGCCGTAATCATCTGCCTTGCTGATAAGCTGCAACATGGAAGCTACGGCGGCGTTCGCTCTGCCGTCTTTGGACCATTTTGCGGCTCCATTGTTCTGCTGGTATACATATTGAAGGGCGGAAAGGCGGAAAACAGCTATACTGTCCTCCATAGCCCCATCGTTGCCTGCAATATATTCCAGTCGCTCTGCTATTTGCTCAGGTACCACTTCATCCAGCTGCCGGAGGTCTTTTACGATCTCCTGCTGCCTGGGTTGCCCTTTTTTACGGCCACAGGCAGCGATTGCTATGATGATGAGTAATATCCAGCCCTTCGAAAGATACTTCATCACAGCTAAAGTAGGATAAATTGCAAAAACTGTGTTGAAATTAATGTGGGATTTTATATTAACTTATTTATGTATAGCAGGACTGATCCTTAAATAGATCTGTGCGCTGAGCGGGTTCTTTCCATAAATGCCATACAAGGCTTTATCCTCCACATTTACAGTTCCCTGCGCACCTATTGCCAGATTGGTTTTCCATACGGTAGCCAGGGTTCTTGCATAACCTAACGTGAAGGCGTGAACGTTGAATTTTGCTTCGCCGAAAGTATCTTCCAATTGTAGTTCATGGGTGGATTTTTCTACGAACTCGTATCGGCCATATATGGCATTTTTTTGTAGTTGCAGATTGGATTCTGCAAGAAAGGAATGTTCCTTATGGCCATGGTCGCGGGTATTGAGGCCCCATACAGCAGAGGAGGCAATGAAGCTACCCTGTTTTTGCAAAGGAACGGTATGAATAACGGATGCGGTGGTGCGGGTTACATCTTCGTCAGGCTCCAGTGCTTCGGGGCTGTGTACAAAGGCTTGCGAGAATTGTAAGGCCCATGCTTTATTTGGGTTGTAGCTTACGCGGTAGGCGTAGCTGTCGAATAAAGGTTTATCAAAGTTGTAGCGATCTTCATCCGGTTCGCGGCCAGTGAAGGAAGAGAATTCTGCTTTTACCTGTTTGTAGCGGAAACCTACTGTACCTACGCCAAAGGTGATATGCGTAGCATCCTGCCAGTGATGACCTAAGGGGGCATCAGGATTATTCATGGCAGATACACGGTGCATAAAAGCAGGGGCACTGATAGTTGGTTCTCCGGGATATCCTATATAACCATATACATCCATGTTTTTGTTGATCGCATAAGTGTAGCCGACACTGATAGCGGCAAACATATCATGGGGATGCTGGCGGTCTACCAAAGCTTTGCCCTGCCAGGTTTCACCCGATTGGAATAAGAGCGGATAACCTTCCCCGCCCATGATGGGACGGTCGAAACTCAGCATGACTGTGGCATTGAGCAATCCTTTCTTTCCTACCTGGTGGTTCATCATACCCATGAGCCAGTTGGGTGCGTCCAATTTAGTGGCGCCGCGGGAGCCTTTGGCGCTGAAGTCTGTGGAAGTGTATCTTAAAAAGATGTTCCCATGCAACATGAAGCTGGTGTTGCCTTTCTGAGCCATATACATGTACATCGGGCTGTTATCCGGCAGCCAGCTGGTACCGGAGCCGTTGCGGTTCATGGGAAGGTTTTTGGAATAGGCGTGGGTCATGGTATGCATGTTATGCCCGGCATGTTCATCCTGTTGCATCATGGCGGCATGGTCGTGCTTTTTCTTTGCAGGTACCGTATCCTTCTTCGCCGGCATGTGATGGTCATGCTGTGCCTGTGCGCTTAATGATGTTAACAATGTTAACCCAATAAGCGCTTTGCAACAATCCTTTTTAACGAACAGTGATCCGAAGAACCGGAGCACTTTCATAATAACATTTCCCATAGGGCAAAAATACGGCCATCCTCCTAACTGATTGTTATACAATTATGGCGGTCTGTTGTAAGATTATGACCATAATCCTCTTTTCTCGTGACGGCACTCATCGGCCGGGGAGTTAACAGCCGGTACTTTTGGGTATGCAACAACAATGTGTCCACTGCGCTTGGTAAGTATAGAACCGGGGAGATTGGTGGTATCCGAAAAAGGAGCTCCCTTCATCCGCAATATTTGTATGGTCTTTGATGCACATTTGTGGCGGAATCTACCTCAAAAGACATCGTTCAGCAGCGGGATTTAGTTTTTCCGTAAAAGAAGTAGCAGGAATTGTAACTTTTTTTAACTATTTTTAAATGCACGGCGTTTGCAGAACTATTCCCCGCTATTCATGAGTAACCAACAGCCAAATATGGACCAGGAGCTACTGTTTATGGACATCTTCCGTAAACATGAAGGCAGGTTATATGCCCTGGCGTTAAAACTCACAAAATCAGCGCCTCATGCACAGGACATTATCCAGGAAGTATTTCTGAAACTCTGGGAACAAAGGGAAGACATCCGCCAGATCCGGAACATGGAAGCATGGCTTTACCGGCTCACCGAGAACAAAGTGATCGACTTCCTCCGCAAAGCTGCTGCTGACGAACGTCTCCGGGAAACTATCTGGAACAACCTTCCCCAAAACGCCCATTCTACTGAAACCATAGTAACGGGGAATGAATATGAACACATCCTTCAGAAAGCAATTGCCCTCCTCCCCCCTCAGCGGAAACTGATCTATTGCCTGAACCGGGAAGCCGGCATGAATTACCAGGAAATAGCTTCCGAGCTCCACATCTCCCGGCATACGGTAAAAAACCAGCTCTCTTCAGCATTACAGACCATTCGTAGTTTTGTGATCAGAACTACCGGCCCCCTCAGTTTACTTTTTTTCAATTTTTTTTGATCCCGGATAGGAACATTTGTTCGTTGCTTCGTCTAACAGGTATATGGAGGAACGGATAAAGTATTTATTCAGGCAATACATGGACAATAAATGCTCCCACGAGGAGTATGAAGAGTTCTTTAGTTACGTCCGCCAATCCGAGTATGATGAAGCTATCCGTAATCTGGTAAAAGCAGCTTATGCGCAGACCGGGGACGCTTCTTATATTGATGAAATGGGGAACCTTGTACTGCTGCATCCCAAACGCCGCAGGATGAGGATGATGCCTGCAATTGCTGCCGCCGTTATTGTACTGGCTGCCGCTGCCTGGTTCCTGCTGCCATCTCAGGCACCCGCATTAACGAAAAAGGTCACAGAACGTTCTGAATATAAATACCTCGTATTACCGGATAGTACCAAAGTATGGCTGAATGCAGCCAGTACACTGGAATTCCCGACAAGCTTCGGTTCCGGCAAAAGAGAAGTAACGCTTTCCGGGGAGGCGTACTTTGATGTACAGCATGCAGAGAATGCGCCATTTATTATTCATACCGGGAAAGTATCTACCACGGTACTGGGTACCGCCTTTAATATAAAGGCCTATCCGGGGCAGGAGAACATCATTGTTTCTGTGAGCCATGGTAAAGTGCGTGTGAATTATGGTGGCGATAAAACACCGGCATTACTTACACGGGGCCAGCAGGTAAAAGTGAATGAGGTAACGGAATCTGCTATCACTAAAAAAGCAACGCTGGTAGAAACAGCTCCCTGGAAAGACGGCAGCCTGGCCTACGATGGAGAAACCATGGCAGAGATTGCCGCAGACCTGGAAAGGGTGTACAACGTAGCGATCAGAATAGATAATAAAAATATCAGTGCGATCAATATTTCCACTTCATTCAGAAGGGATATCGGCATAAAGGAAGCATTACATATATTATGCAAGCTGACGGACAGTCAACTACTGGACATAGCGGGTGTATATGTGATCCAATAAAGCGTAAATCGATCTTCAACCAAAATCTAATGTTATGAATATCCATGCAGTGTTTGCACCGGATTAAAAAAACATGTAAGAGCCGTTCCTGTTACGAGCAGGAAACGGCTCTTTTTGTGCATTTAAATAATCCCGTCATAGAATTATTAAACTTATCAAAGCTATGAATTTGTATGTAAAAACGTACAGCAGTATTGCTGCGCTGTTTTGTGCCATGCAACAACTACCTAAGTTGTTCAAAAACAAACGGTTACTTATGAGGATATCCATTCTTGCCATTCTTCTTACCCTAAGCGGATTGCTGATGGCAGGTACCGGCTCCGGCCAGAACCTGAATAAGACGATGTCTTTAGACATAAAGAACATGAGTCTGAAACAGATCCTGCGCAAGATAGAGTCCCACGCCAAATTCTCCTTTACGTATAAGACGGAAGACATTGCTGCCTACACCAGCATTACTTACCAGGCAAATAGCGAAACCGTTGCCCGGATCCTCGATGACCTGTTAAAGCCAGCCAACCTCCGGTATGAAGTGGTGAATGATAACATCATCATCAAAAAAGCACCCTCACTTACTGTAACTGTGTATGATGGAGGTGTTAAAGGAAAGGTAACTGATCCAACAGGCGCAGTTGTACCCTTTGCTACCGTAACCGTTGTTGGTACTACCCATGGCACGGTAGCCAATGCACAGGGTGAATTCACTTTGAATAACCTCAAAGCAGGCACTTACCGTTTACAGGCTTCTGCCGTGGGTTTCAGCCCGGTAATACAAAATGTGACCGTTCAAAATAATGAAGTAGTACAGCTCAACTTCCAAATGCTGGAAGGTGATACCCGTTTATCTGAAGTGGTAGTGACTGCATTGGGTATCTCGCGCAGTCAGCGTTCCCTGGGATATTCCACCCAACAGGTGAAAGGAGAAAACCTCACACTTACCAAAGAACAGAATGTGATCGGTTCACTGGCCGGTAAAATTGCCGGGGTGCAGGTGACAGGTTCTTCCGGTGCCAGCCTTGGCGGAACACAAAAGATCAAGATCCGTGGTGTGAACTCTATTTCCGGTGGCGATCAGCCACTGATAGTTGTAGATGGAACGCCTATCTCCAACGCTAACTTTGCATCCAGCGACAGGGCAGACTATGGTAACCTGGGCCAGGATGTGAACCCTGAAGATATTGAAACAGTGAATGTGCTGAAAGGCCCCGCAGCTTCTGCATTATATGGTATACGCGGTCAGTATGGCGTGATCATGATCACCACTAAAAAAGGAAAAAGAGGCGCAAAGAAAGTAGATGTGCAACTGAACAGCGCTTACTCTATTGAGAAGGCAGCTAACTTCCTCCCCCTTCAAAACCTTTATGGTGCCGGTTCTACACAAACATGGCGTACCCTCGCCAATGGGCAGAAATTTGTACAACTGGATTATGATGAAAGCTGGGGACCTAAAATGGATGGCACACCTGTTCGCCAGGTATTCAGCTTTTTCCCGCAGGACCCTGAATATGGAAAGGAAACACCTTTTGTTCCGCATCCCAGCAACATCGAAGATTTTTATGAAACAGGATATAGTTTAAACAATGGCATCACCGTTTCCGGTGGCAATGAGAATTCTACTTTCCGCCTGAGCTATAACAATACGAATATCGGAGGGGTGGAACCCAACACCTGGTTAAAAAGAAATAACCTGGGTGTAAATGCATCTCTCGACCTTACCCCCAAGCTGACGGTTTCAACAAATATCAATTACGCTAACAACAGCGCGCAACGCCCATCGCAGGGTTCCGAATGGGGCGCGCGTTACATTGTACAATGGTTTCAACGTAATATGGATATGAAACGGATGAAGGATTACCGTTATGCAGATGGTACCATCAAACACTGGAACATCTCCCCTCCTGCAACCGGCAGCAGTGGCGTACTCACAGACCTCAGTGCTTTGTACTGGGACAATCCGTACTTCGATGCTTATGAGAATTTCAGCAGTGACAGTCGTGATCGTTTCTTCGGAGATGTGGGCCTCAGCTACCAGGTATTACCCGGTTTAAAACTGAGCGGATTTGTACGCGGCGATATGTACACGCAGAATATTGAAACAAGGATTGCTTTCAATGGCAGAAGGGTACCGGCGTATTCCTCCGGTAAATATCAGAACAAGGAAATGAACTATGAGTTCCTGGCCCAATACAATAAAAACTGGGACGACTTCTCCTTCAACGCCAACCTCGGTGGCAATGTTTACAACAGGAGATACACCTATGTAACCGGAGAAACACAGGGCGGGCTTTCCAGCCCCGGATTCTATAGCCTCTCTGCTTCCAAAGACCGGCCGCTCAGTAATTCTTATTTATTAAGAAAACAGATCAGGAGTGCTTATGGTATGGCCTCCTTCGGTTATAAGAACACTTACTTTGTGGATGTATCACTGCGGAACGACAACTCTTCTACCCTGCCACAACAGAACAACTCTTACTGGTACCCTTCCTTATCCGGTAGTTTTGTTTTCAGTGAATTGATCAAATGGAATGCACTCTCCTACGGTAAACTCAGATTGAGTTATGCACAGGCAGGTTCTGACCTGGGTGTGTACGAAACTTCCCTGAACTATGGGGTAGGTAGTAACTACACGATGCCGGATAAATCCATTGTAAATTCACTGTACATTCTGGATGACCTGGCGAATGCCAATATCAAACCATCTTTCGCACATTCTTATGAAGCAGGTATTGACCTGAAATTCCTGGACAACCGGCTGGGATTTGAGTTCACTTATTATACGCAGAAAAATAAAAACCAGATCATTCCATTGGCTTTATCAGGCACCAGCGGTTTTGCCAGTACTACTATCAATGCCGGCCTGATCGAAAACAAAGGATTTGAAATAGCACTAACGGCTACGCCCATACAAAGCAAGAACTTTTCCTGGAACACCATTTTCAACCTGAGCAGGAACAAAAGCCAGGTGGTGGAACTGGGGCCCGGACAAAGTGTGTATCCACTCTATTCCTCTACCTATTCAGGCGTTACCGCTTATCTCAATGCATATAAAGGACAAGCGTTTGGCAGTCTTATCGGGAAAGCATATCAGCGTGATTCCGCTACCGGCAAGATATTACTGGGTGCTAACAATATGCCCTTGTATACAGAAGCCAATCACAACTTCGGCAGTGCATTGCCTGATGTTACCGGTGGATTCCAGAATATGTTCCGCCTCGGGAAATTTGATCTCGGCGTGATGATCGATTATCAATTCGGCGGACAGTTCTTCAGCCGTTCTAAAATGCTGGCGATGAAAACCGGTATGGCAGAAGAAACAGCCGTGCTGAATGATAAAGGCAAAAATATCCGTGATCCTTTAGCAGATGGTGGTGGCATCAAAGTGAATGGTATTTCCGCAGCTACAAAACAAGAAGTAACAGCTTATGTGGATGCACGCAGTTATTACAGAACAGTGCTGGCCACACATGTGTATGAAGAATGGTTATATGGTGCAGACTACATCAAACTCCGCGAGATCAGGCTGGGTTATACACTGGATAAAGCGGCATTGGGCAGGTTGCCTTTCAGCAAAGTGAACATTGCACTGATTGCACGCAACCCCGCCATGATCTGGCAGAAAGCACCTAAAGGACTTGATCCTACAGAACTTTCCAGTGGCTCACAGGGTATCAGCTGGCTGGAATCCGGTCAGTCTAACACCGTACGTTCTTTCGGCGCGAACCTCACCATTAACTTTTAATCGATGATCATGAAAAGACTTTATTATATCATAGGTATCAGTTTGCTTTTAGCGGCTTGTAATAAGTTTGGTGACATGAATGTGAACCCGAACCTGCCGTCTAAAACTTCCAGCACACAGCTGATCGCCAGTGCGGAACTATTCCTGCCTGTACTGGGAGAATCCCCACAGGCGGAATATTTTGCGCAATACTTATCTGAAACACAATATCCCAACCTTTCTTTATACAACCAGGTAAGTGCTAATTTCTACAGTATGTATTACGGGCCATTGATGAACCTGGATTCCGTGATCCGTACTACCAGCATGGATGCCAATGAAGGGCCCATCCCCAATCAGCTGGCAGTGGCCAAGATCCTCAAAGCTTATTACTTCTGGCATATTACAGACCGTTGGGGAGATGTGCCTTACACAGAGGCTTTAAAAGGACGTGCCAATACAACACCTGTTTATGATCTCCAGGCCGTTATTTACGACAGTCTCTTTCTGTTGTTAGACCAGGCAGATAAATCCATCGTGGCGGGAGATATCATCAACGATATCATCTACCAGGGTAATATGACGCGCTGGAAAAAACTTGGTAATACCATCCGTTTACTGATGGCCCTACGTTTATCTGCTGCGGCACCGGAAAAAGCAAAAACAGAATTCAATAAAGCATTGACGGCAGGTATCATGACCTCCAATGCAGATAATTTTGTTTTCAGTCATCTTGCAGAAGCTGCGAATGAAAGTTACTGGTATGATCAGATCACGGACCAGAACCGCAAATGGTGGGCTTTGAGTGAAAGCCTGGTAAGCAAAATGAAACCGGTGAACGATCCGCGTTTGCCTGTTTATGGTGATAAGAATTCCGCGGGGCAATATGTAGGATTAACCTACGGCGCAACAAGCGGATTGAGTACAACCGCCTATTCCTTACTGGGCTTAGAGATCAGAAAGCAGAATGCGAATGTGTACCTCGTAACCTATGCGCAGGCGCTTTTTGCAAAAGCAGAAGCTGCTAAATTGGGTTGGATCCCTGATGGCGATGTTGCTGCTGAAGCTAATTATAAAATGGCGATTGAGCATTCTGTTCGTCAATGGAAAAATAATGATACCACAGGGTATGGTGTAATGATGGCCAGTGCCGGCATGCCGTATGTTGCTGCCAATGGTTATGAGCAGATCGGTAATCAGCGCTGGGTGCATTTGTTCATGCATGGTTTTGAAGCATGGGCTGAATGGAGGAGAACTGGTTTTCCGGCAGGGTTGATTAAACCGGATGGGAAGGATGTTCCATTAAGACAAGGGTATCCGCAGGATGAAGTGTTTAATAATAAGAAACATTATGAGGATGCAGTGAAGCGGCAGTTCCCGGGTGGAGATAATTTGTATGGCAGGTTGTGGTGGGATAAGTAAGGAGCGGTTGATCCTTGAGAAAGCTTGTTCCGGGATAAAAAAATGGGGTTGTTCCCTTTAGATAAATGAAGCCTTGTCTCCTTTAAATAAAAAGATATCTGTTCCCCCTCAAATAAAAAAGCCCCCTGATCCAGTATCGGGGAGCTTTTATTTTTGTGAGGATAGATCCAGAAGATTTATTTTTTACGATGATAAATCCAGGAGCTTTTATTTTTTTGAAGATAGAGCCAGGAGATTTTACACTTGCAATGACAGATCCGAGGGCTTATATTTTTTTGAAGATAGAGCCAGGAGATTTTACACTTGCAATGACAGATCCGAGGGCTTATATTTTTTTGAAGATAGAGCCAGGAGATTTTACACTTGCGATGACAGATCCAAGGGAGGATTTTTTGATTATCCCCTATCTCCTAGATCGTATCCAATGATTTCCGCTTATCCTCTTTCAGCTGTTTAAACTGGCTGGGCGTAAGTCCTGTCACCTTTTTAAACTGCCCGGATAAATGGGCCACGCTGCTGTATCCCATCTTATAGGCAATTTCACTCAGCGTTAATTCATTATACGCCAGTAGTTCCTTTACCCGTTCAATCTTCTGCTGAATGATGAACTGCTCGATGGTAGTACCTTCCACCTCAGAGAATAGTTTACTGAGCAAGTGATAATCCTTTTGCAGGCGTTGGGACAACAGCGTGGAGAAGTTTTCATTCAGCTCATCCAGTTCACCGTAGTGCACCGTTTCCACAATGAAATTTTTGATACCTTCCACTATCTGGTGCCTGCGATCATCCAGCAATACAAATCCTTCTTCCTGTAAAGCTTTTGCGATACCTTCTGTTTGTGCTGCACTGAGTGTACCTTTTACCGTGGCACTACCCAGGCCCACCTCCGTCACTTCTTTTCCTTCCTGCTCCAACACCTGCCGCACTGCTTTGATACAGCGCGGACAAACCATATTTTTGATATGCAATACAGTACTTTTCATCCTATTTATTTCTAAGATTGAAGATATTGTGTTCTAACCTGATCAGAAAACTCCTATCCATATTACGTGCCATATCTCCGAACAGCTGTGTACGATAGGAAAGGTCCAGCCGCGTAGTGCTGTTAAAGATGAACTGGATAGCCGGGGCTACATCCACATAATAACCTGCACGGTATTGATCTATATTGGATTTACCAAGGAATTCCACGTAAAGGTTCAGGTTCGTTTGCTCATAACTCCTGTATTTCACCGGCAATAACAGGTAACCGGCAGACAGGCTGTAATTCACCATACTGCGGGACACATTGGAAGGCAGCTCATTCTTGAGATTCTTCATGTGGCGGTTGTAACCTACGATACCTGAGATAGCGAGTTTATGGATCAGCTGCGTGGCAATGATACCAGCCCCTGCACCTGAAGTCATTCCTTCAAGGTCCAGTTCTTCATTCTCATAATTCCTGCCACTATGATCGTGCCCGGCATTAAGGACGGGGTAGTACGGATTATCGATCAAAGAACCTTTTGCATAGGCAGCCATCCTGAAATGGGAATGCAGATCATCCTTGGAGAGGAAGCGGTATTTAGCATAAATACTTCCTCCTTCAAAACGGATATCTTCCTGCATATTATTCGAGAGGTATCCGATTCCGTGCACCATCAGGTTCTTTGAGATACCGAACATTACTTCCGGTTCAAAACGCATACCGGTATTGCCTTCAAACTTCATGTTGAAGAACTTGTTGGTGAGGCGGATGCCCATGGAATTGGCTGGCATGTTACTGGCTGGCTCCGTATTCACATACAGTTCCTGTGCCTGCGCAACCAGGTTGATGCTGACGAATGCCAGCAATATGATATATTTCTTCATGTAAGGCAGGGGTTAAATGGTTACGTGATACACTCGTTTACCTGCTGATCCGCTTTCAGGTTTGCAGCAGCTTTCCATGATACCGGTCTTATAGCAGCTCATTTTAGTCTGGGTGCTATATTGCTTAAATGCTTTGCCGGACACGAAATCTTTATCGATCACGGTAATGTCCTTATCTCCCTGCAGCGTCTGGGGTTTTACGTTCATGAAGTGCAGCGTTTGACCGGCAAAAGGAATGTGCGTATCGTTTTCCACTTTAATCTTATCGAAGTTGGCGGTAACGATCAGTTTGGCTACGGAGAAACCGGCGCCTTCCACTTTCCCTTTGATCTGATCGAGGTTCACATTGCTGTTGGGTTTGAAATGGAGGATGAAGGTAGTGTTGTTCAGATCGGTATCGATCTTGTCTATGAAAGGTAATGTTTTCAGTGCTTTGAAAGTAGCGTTGGAACACATGGCGCAGGTAAGACCGGCAGCCTGTAAAGATGCTTTCTTATATTGAGCGGATGCGGTGAATTGTACACCTATCAGCGCGAAGGCTATGAGTAATGTTTTCATGATGGTTGTATTAAATGAAATGATTAAATAAATACCTGTTTGGACGGGTATTTATATCAGATCAGGAAAATACAGTTGCTCATGTAGAGTGGTGTAGAGGGGGCGATGGGTGGACCGTGAGCACGGGGAGTTAATACAACCGTTTCAGCAACAGGTGCCAGCCATATGGGTTGCATAACAGCGGGAACCAGGGAAACAGTAGCGGAAAGTTCCACAAAGGCTTTTGCTGCCTGGTGGGAGTTATCCAGCTTCACGAATTTGGCTTCGTCCTTACAGCAATCCCCTTTAACATCCATGCCGCATTTCGGGCAGCTGTCGTTATGGGTATCATGCAGTTCTACGGCAGCCAGCTCACCCATGCAATAGTGCATATTTACCGTGAACCCGCTGGTTATCAGCGTGTACAGAACGGCCAAACATATGGTGAGCAGTTTTTTCACCCTGTAAAGTTACGGTATTTTGGTGAGTTTTATGTCCATGATGGGTGCCCAGTCCTTTCCGTTCTCTGAACCTTCCCAGGTGCCCTGGATCACATTTCCCCCTTCGCTGAGGTAAAAGTGCCCCGTTCTTTTTCTCCCGTGAAGGTCCATGCGCCATTGTGTTCGGTGGCCTGGCTTATGGTGTTATTTCCCTGGTTATCATAGAAATGCATGGGGTATTTGCCGGTGGAAGCATCGAAACTGATCATTTCGAGGCCAATTACCTGCTGGCCGCCCATTTGCACATGGATGTTGTGCTGAATGAAATGGCCGCCAGGGAACCATTCATAACTATCCGTACCGGTTATCTTTTCACCGGTACTGGTTTGACCTTCTGTTTTCCAGGTGCCAATGAAAGGCTGTAGTTTCTGAATGGGTGTCATTTTTCAAGGATATTTTTCAGCGTTGCCAGGCCTTCATCGAGATCTTTTGCCAGCATCTTCTCCAGGTTCATGAACAACAGCATCAGGTTCATGGGGTACTTCATCTTTCCATTGAATACCCATATTACCCTGGTTTGCTGTTCACCTACTGCAACCGTAGCAATGGAGGCATAAGATATCCCTTCGAATGGACGGATAAAACGCAGTTCATAATCTATCTTCTCTCCTTCTGCCATTTTAATGACCTCCTGTTCTCCTTTTCCTACCTGTTTATTTGTACTGTCCCATGCAGAAACAAAACCTACGGTACCATCTGTTCCTGTATAGGTCTTTTTCATATTGGGATCTATCATTGACCATTTGACAAAGTTATCGTGGTTACGAAGCAGCCGCAGATAGTCGTACACAAACGCTTTGGGCTTGTTGATAACAATAGCCTGTTCGATGGTGTATTCCTTTTTTATGAACAGTGCGATGATCAGTAACAGCAGGATAATGCCGATGAGGATGGTGAAGGCAGTAATTAGGATGCTCATTAATTGGTGGTTTTACCTTACCAATTTACGGTATTTTTCATGGTTTTATGATCTTCTGCTCCAGGTCGTTTACCCTTTGGCGTTCTGCCTTGTGTTCTGCCCCTAAACCTGCTTTCACCTTTTCCAGTAACTCCTGTGCCAGTTGATGATCTCCCTGTTCAATAGCAATGTCGGCTCTTATGGTCATCACTTTGTATAGATTAAGGCAATCGCTGTCTTTTTCTTTTTCGATGGCTTTATCTAATACGGGAATTATTACTTCTAAAGGTTCATCCTCACTCTTATAGGCGAAATCCAATGTGAGGGATAAACGTTTACTGGCGGGGCTTTCCTGTTGTAACCCGATCTTCTTTCCTATCCTGATGCAGGTGCCTGCAATATCAGAGAACATAAATTCCCTTACACCGTATGATTTATCCCTTATCTCGCTGATCCTTGGAAGACCACGTGTAGGCAGTTTTCCACTCCTTTTGCGGAGTGCGTTGGTGAATGCTTCGTACAGGTCATCCACTTCATCTGTGAGGATGTAACAGGTGTGATAACATTTAGCAGGATCGTGGTGTTTGATGCCGTAGAAGTCCAGCCGGATCCAGTCCCTTTCCAGGATGGCGTAGGGGTTGGGGCTTTTCTGCTGATAGGTGACAGTAAATCCCAATGACTGGTAGAACGCCAGCAATTCATCCAGTGACTTGCAGGGGAAGATTGGTGTTATAAGGTTCATCCTGCAAAGATGAATAACAGTTTTTGTTCAGAATTGTACGTTTTCGACATCCGCCAGGTTAGCCATAGCTTTAAAATAGTTCCTGGGCTGAAGGCCTGTGAAATCCCGGAAGTCCCGGATAAAATGCGACTGGTCTGCATATCCCGCATCCAGCGCCCTTTGTGTTAAAGAACCCGTTTGCTGGCATAAAGCTGTTTCGAACCGTTTAACACGTGCATATAATTTAGGCGTAAACCCGGCTACTTCTTTAAACAGTCTTTCAAACTGCCTTTGTGATACAGGGCTGTTCTTTGCCAGTTCCGCAATATTCACCAGGCCTCCTTTTGCATTGATCTGATCTATCGCGTCTATGATAAAGGGGTGGCTGATTCCATTGAGGCGGGATTCCAGGAACCGGGTAGCGATGAGGATCCTTTCTTCATCTGTGCAGGCCTCTTGTATACGCGCTTCCAGTTCCCTTCCTTTCCTTCCCAGAAAAACAGTAAGATCTATATACTGATCTGTGAGTGCTGTTGCAGGAATAGCAAACAAGGAAGGGATCACGTAAGGAAAGAATTCAATCCCGAACATGGCTGCGGGTTGCTGAGTAATGAACTGTGTATGTTTTTTTGACTGACCCTGAATACCGGATGAGTAAGAGCGTTGCAGCTTACCGGATGCTGTTATTTCGTCAAAACTTCCCTTGTAGTGAAAGATCATCCTGGGGGAACTGGCGGCAATAGCATGATGTATGAATTGTGCCTCCACCTCTCCTACCCAAAAATACCTGACATAGGCAGACAGACTTGAGGGAGGTTTGATCCGGAGGTATTTCATGCTACTAATTTACACCAGCTTTGAAGAATCCCGTCACATTTTCTGCCGGACTTGTCACATTTGGTTCAGACCTGTGGTTTTAATGGTCATATTTATCCAATGAAACGTATACTCTTCCTTTTCCTGCTTACCTGGACCTCTGCCACGGCACAGAACATTCCGGCAGAATTAGATACCCTCATGAGTGCTTATAAAGACTTCCGGGGCACGGCACTTGTAGCCCGCGGAGGAACCGTTCTGCTGAAGAAAGGTTATGGCAACCAGGAGAATACGATCTACCAGATTGCTTCCGTTACCAAAACATTTACAGCTACAGCGATCTTAAAGCTGGCAGAAAGAGGCAGGTTATCGTTACAGGATAAGCTGAGTAAATACTATCCTGATTATCCTAAAGGGGACAGCATTACAATTCAACATCTGTTAACACATACCTCGGGTATTTATAACTATACCATGAACCGTGAGTTCATGGAAACAGCAGCTGGTCAGCCAGCTACAGAAGAACAGATGCTTGCACTCTTCAAAGACAAACCACTTGATTTTTCACCCGGCACCGGCTGGAACTATAGCAATTCAGGCTATATGCTATTGGGGTATATCATTCAGAAGGTAACCGGCATAACTTACCAGGAAGCCCTAAGGAAATATCTTTTTGACCCGGAAGATATGCATGATTCCGGTTTTGATTTTGCAGGGCTGAATGCTCCATTAAAAGCATCCAGTGATCTTCCGCTGGTGGATTCATCTGTATCCTATGCAGCAGGCTCTATCTATTCCACGGTGGGCGACCTATACAAATGGCATCAGCTATTGCAAAGGCAAACAAGCGTGATGGAACCAGCCTATACTCCATTCAAAGGGAACTATGGTTATGGCTGGATCATTGATACCGTTTTTGGGCATAAGTCAGTATCACATAGTGGCGGCATCTGGGGCTTCAGAAGCAATTTTGCCAGGGTACCTGCGGACGATATATGCATTGTAATGCTGAGCAATACAGAAACTCCGCTTTTGGAAACTATAACGCGTAAGATATTTGCCATACTTTATCATCAGCCATATCAGCTACCGGGTAATAAGAAGGAGATTACGCTGGGCGCCACAGTTCTGCAAAAGTATGTGGGTACTTATGAAGCCAAAGAACGCGGACTTGTGGTAGAGATCAGACTTGAAGATGGGAAGCTGATAGCAGCCCCCAACAGAGGGCCGCAGTCTGTACTTTGCGCTGTTGACGAAACACATTTCTTCCTGAAAGGCGAGGAAGACTTTGAAGTGATATTTGTAGCAGGAGAAAAGCTGATCATCAACAACAATGGGAAAACAGCTATTGCGCTGAAGATCAATTAGCCTTACGCTCCATAATTACTTTGATGGTATCCAGGTCTTTCTGTACGTTCCCCATGTCCCTTTTAAATTCTTCGTCTGTCATGCCCGGTAAGCGGAAGAGTGTGAACACTACTTCGCAGGCATCATCGTGTTCTATAACACGGATGGGAATGTAAACTTCCTTTTCTCCGGGTTTTGCACGTACGTAATGGTCCACTACCCGGAATTTATTCTTTTCTACAAAGCGTACCCTGGCTTCCCCGTTATTGATCTGCCATACATTTTCTGTTCCGGTTTTCTGTATGGATGTACATAAGCCCGCTGCCCATTGGGGGAGGTTTTCCGGGTTGGACATGTATGCATATACATCGTCCGCACTGCGGTTGATGGAAATGCTGAGGTTCATGGTCATACTTAATACAAGCATTAGAGCATTCATTTTTTCTTACAAATTTAATGATGGCCTTACTGCCCATTTTTGGAAAAACCCGACAAATTTGCTGGTGTTTGGCCGGTGTATTTCCTTATTTCATTTGTGAGATGTGCATGATCATAATAGCCGTTCCTGAAAGCGATGGTTTCAAAACTCTCCTTTGCGGGGTTATGCTTTATCTGATCCATAATGGAACAAAAACGGATGATGTTTGAAAATGCTTTGGGACTGATGCCGGTATATTGTTTGAAATTCCTTTCCAGCTGGCGTTCTGTGATGAAGTGCTTTTTAGTTAGTGTGCTTATCCTGGTGTTGCCTTTTTGGGCAACGATATCTGTGATGATGGGCAATAACGCGTGCGTTGCTTTCTTTTGTTTATGGAGAAAATATTGATCCAGGTTCGTTACACTTAGTAATGACCGCTCAAATTCTATGCATTGATCTGCGGCTTCGTGGAGAGCCTGGTCATAGAACAAATTAAAAGCGCCGGGTTTGAAACGGATACCCAGGAGGTTTGTGTCTGCTGTGTTGACGGTGTCTGAGAAACGTGTCATGGTGCCAATGAGGTACACATGATCCGGGGCCAGGATATTGTTATCACTGGTGATGGGAGAACCGAAATTACAGATGAGATCAACACAACCATCCGGGAGGATACGGCTGTTAGCCTGGCCGGATCTAACCGTCCAGTATGCATCGATATATGGATGCAGGGCCGGGTGTGGTTTGTACTGCTGATAGCTCATGGCTATTCAAAGGTAATTATACTTTATTTTCCAAAAACGTTCTATATTTCGGATACTTCGTCAATTATTAACGATCCCGCTTCAACCACCCGGTAATACTCAGCCTTGGTTTGTTCGTTACCAATACCTCGTGTTCCATTTCATTACTTCTGAAAAACACCGTTTTCCCATTCACGGGTGTTATCTGCTGATCACCCTCTGCACGTGTAATGGATAACTGCCCGCCATCCTCTTCTACCCAATCAGCATTCAGGTACATGATCATAGAGAATTGCCGGCTTTCATTATTGTGGAACTGATCCAGGTGTTTTTTGTAAAAGCTGCCTTCTTCGTATAAAGTGTAGTGAAATTCATATCCTGTGATACCTGTATAACATTCACTGTTGAGATACAATATAAAAGCATCCATCAGATCGAAGAATTCATTTTCGTAGGGGTTATTATGTTTCCTGTCCAGCCAGTAGATCACATCACTTCGTACTAATTTATCTTTTAGCACCAGCTCTTTGTTGCCGGTTCCGGCAGCAAGCATGTTATTTTCTTTGTATAGGGTATTCAAATTTTCTTTCAGGTGACCCGCCAGCCGGTCGCTCAAAAAATGTTCTGCTATGCCTACTTTACTTTCTATAAAACTATTGATGAGTGTATCAAAGATCTGTTGCAATAAGGGTGGATTATCTGCTAAAGGTAGTTTTATTTATTCAACTGTTGTACCTGCATCCTGTATTCTGCAGGCAGCAGCATATTCCGCAGCAGATCCTGCATATTAAATGTTCCGCTCAATTTATACAGGTAAAGCACCGGCAATAATAATTCCCCGTTATCCAGGGAAAGCAGGCCTTTTACTGTTTCCGGCACCAGCAATGCCTGTACCTGTTTTAACAATCTGTATCGTATTTCACCTAAATGTTCACGGTATTTTTCGAACAGGTCTTTTGTAAGGTCACTGAACCGGAGATCCTGCTTCAGGTGTGTCTCCCGCATTAGTTCCCATTCACTGTAGCTGGCCGGCAGGTCTTTCAGTTCCATGCGCACACCCACCTCATAAAAAGTATTAAAAACTTCCGTCCTTTCATTCAGGCTCAGCTTGCGTTCCAGCAATTCATAAGCACGAATGGAATAATCGATGAGCATGAATAATACATCCCTGTATGCCCAATCGGGTATTTTCATATCACGGGAAGTTTCCACCTGCCGGTGAATGGCAGTGATCTGATCTATGGCAGTAAAGGCATTTTCTTTTGTTGCAAAAACAATACGTTGTGCATAAGTAACTGTAGAGAACAATCTTTTCAATGGGTCGGCCGGTAACTTACCGGTAAAGTAAAGCCAGTCCACTGCCTTGTTCAGGGCAAACTCCGCAGCAGATCCTGCAAAAACAAAGAGTATAGTATCTGCCTTTCCCCAGATCTCCCTTACAATACTATCTTCTTTTACGAATTGCTCCATTATTGGATTCACTTTGCACTACAAAGTAACCATAAAAAACAATATCAGGCAAATATTTATCTGGTGGCAGGAGGTGTTCTTCTTTCATTCACCATAATCTGTACCAGCACGGCAATCAGCAGAAAATTGTATTCTACGCCGTTCCTGCCCCCTCCTACCACAAACCAACCTTCCCTGAAATGCACCATGATGATGCCCATAATTAAAATAGCAATAGTGGTAAGGCAGGCCAGGAGTATCTGTTTGTTCAGGAGTAGTAACACAGCGCATACAACATGCGATAACTTTATTGCCCATGCGAGTGCCAGTCCGAACGGGGCAAAACCGATCTCGTTCAGATACAGGTTTCCAAAGGCATTGATGCCTCCGTCAAACATTCCGGGGATGCTATGTGTAAAAAGGATAATAGCCACGCTGATACGTAACCATAAAGTGAGGGAGCTGAACATACGATATTGCATTTATTGGGATAATTATACAACTGTACGCAGCTAAAGATAGTTTTAATTAATGAACCACCAGCGCAAACCTACCCGAAGGGAGAAATCGTTACTCGGATACTGCGGTGCAAAGAAATTCTGATCCCATAAGAAAGTGTTCAGGTTCTCTGCCCGTACATATGCAGTGAAGGATTTGATCCTGAAATGCACGAAGCCTGCCAGATCGGGATATACTTCCCGTTTGATGGCGGTCTGGTAAACGAACTGGCCGAACATGGGAGAATAATCATCCGTGTAATAAGGTGTGTTATACTTCCCTTCAATACCAGTGAAGAGGTTCAGGTTCTTGAAGAGGCGGGCATTGTAACCTGCCCTTACACGGCCCCAGAAAGTTGGGAGCTGAATGGGCGCATTACCTGCCAGTTGCTGGAAAGCCAGGTCTGCCAGGAAAGAGAAGCTGCGCACATCAAAACGTTTCTGTCCAACGATCTGCAAAAGATTGAACAATCCGGTGAACTGCTCACTCTCTGAATAACTTTTAAAATAGGTGTATTTATTAAAGAGATAATAACTACCCACTATGCTATACTTCAGCTTCGGGTTATCTGAACGTACCTGTAACAGCGTGGTATTTTCTTTCTGTATGTTAGGGTTCCTGTACACCTTGTTGTGTTCGGGATCGGTAGCAAAGTAACGGTACACATATGAAGGCTCCCTGTTCACATTTAAGCCCATCAGGGTAATGTTGCCTAATGTGCTGTTGAGGTAACGGCGCAGGCTGGCGCTCACACTGTAATCTCCGGCATTTTCACCCAGCAGGTAAAACTCACCTTTGGCAGAGAGGTCCCATTTCTGGTTCTTTGTTTTATTCCGGTATTCCCCATGGATGCGGAGGTTCTGGAACGTGATACCGGTATTATCAATAAACTCACCTATGATATTATCAAACCCTCCACCTATTTTAATGAAGTGGGCCATATTACCGCGTATCGGGAACTGGATGAAGGAAAGATCATTACTGAGGATGCGCCATTGATGACGTGTTAATATGGTATCTGTAAAACCGGTGGTGGCAGGCGGAGGAAATACAAAACCGTAGTTCTTCTTGTAGAAAGTAGTATCTACATTCCTGTCTATATATTCATAGGTGTTCTGTGTATACGTGAAAGTATGTTCTACACGGAAAACAGGATCGAACTTGTATACATCCGTGGTATCGTTCACGTGAATGGTGTCTCCCTTGCCCCAGTCGTACTGATGCCGGAACAGGAAACTGGCTTCCTGGTAAGCATTCTTTACGGGGATGTTTGTATTAAATATTGTACTTGATGCAGGATTGCTGCCACCCAGGTTGGTGGGGATCAGCCGGAGCTGTGTATTTTCAGGATCTTTCAGTTCTGCGATATTTGTGATCCCGCCGTTCTCACCACCATTTATCTTATTCAGATAATAGCTCATCAGGATGTGATACCGTTTATTCTGGCTATTATAATTTGCAGTTACTTTATAATTATCGTGGTTGGTGCTTTGGTTCCTGTAATACCCCTGGGAATTTATTTTGCGGTACGCAAAGGAGAAATTGAATTTCTCTCCGCGGTTCTGGGTATGCATGAGGTTGATCATTTGTTCCTGCTTGCTGCCGATAAGGTATCCCAGTTCTGAATAAGGTCTGTTAGTATTATAGAAACGGGCATTCTGGTGATTGAAGCCGTATACATCAAATGCATGAAAACCGGGATCAAAGCCGGGCACCATTCTTGGGCTGAAGATCTGGTTGCGGGCTGCGCTTCCGTTATTGCCCAGGGTGGTATAATTAGCCGGAACGTTGAGGTAGTTCAGGTTGAAATCGGTGATAGAGGAATCCAGCATGAAATCGGTAGGCTCATCCAGGTAGCGGAACCTGAGGGTAAGGGTATCCGGTTCATGATCATGTTTGGTGGTATCCCTTTGCATACGGGAATTGCCACCGCCAGCGCCAGTAGGAATACGGCCGGTGTTGATCTGAGCCCGCAGGGCGGTGCCGGAACAAACCAGCAAAAGTAAAATAATGGTGAACTGCCTCATTCTGATGATTCGTATATGGCCCGCAATTCTCTACAATTGTTGAACCAATTCCCTGAAAATATATGTTAAATGTGGTTCTGCTGCTTTGGCGGCTGCCAGTACCTCTTCATGTGTGATCACATTGTCTTCCTCCCGTATGCCCAGGTCCGTGATCACGCTCATGGCAAAAACCTTTAATCCGCTGTGGATGGCCACAATCACTTCCGGTACGGTACTCATTCCAACGGCATCGCCTCCTATGATATGCATGAACTTATATTCGGCGCGGGTTTCAAAAGTAGGTCCCTGTACGCCCACGTAAACGCCGGTATGTAAAGATATACCTTTAGCGGCAGCAATACTTTGGGCTTTGGCGACCAGGGTTTTGGCATAAGGCTCACTCATATCCGGGAACCGGGGTCCCAGGGTATCATCGTTACGCCCTCTGAGCGGATGTTCCGGCTGCAGGTTGATGTGGTCTGTGATGATCATCAGGTCTCCTACCCTGAAAGCTTTGTTCATTCCCCCTGCTGCATTGGAAATAAGGAGGGTGTGAATGCCCAGGGCTTTCATAACCCTTACGGGAAAGGTCACCTGCTGCATGCTGAGGCCTTCATAATAATGAAAACGGCCAGCCATTGCCACTACAGAACGGCCATTGAGCCTGCCCAGGATGAGTTTTCCGGAATGGCCTTCCACGGTGGCGGGTGGAAAATGGGGGATATCATTATAAGAGATCTCCGTTTTATCCGTTATCTCCCCGGCCAGGTTTCCCAGGCCGCTGCCCAGGATAATGCCCACCTGTGGCGCTTCCTTTGCATATTGCTGTATAAATGCGGTTGCTTCGTTGATCTGTGCGGGCATGGCAAAAATTTATGCCCGGCAAAGTTAATCCTATATTACATATGAAGAGCTTCCCCCAAAGAATTCACCTTTCTAAAACATAAATTGCCTATTTTAGCGCCCAAATTTAAATACCGATGAATTTACACGAGTACCAGGCGAAAGAACTGTTGAAAAAATATAACGTACCGGTGCAGGAAGGTATCCCGGTAGATACTCCGGAAGCTGCAGCTGAGGCTTACAAGCAACTGAAAGTTCAGTTTGGCAACGAGTTTTCCGTAGTGAAAGCGCAAATCCACGCTGGTGGTCGTGGTAAAGGCAAAATTGTAGGAACTGAGCAACGTGGCGTAGCGGTAGGAAAAAATGCAGAAGATGTTAAGACCATAGCCGGCAATATCCTTGGCGGTACACTGGTGACCATACAAACAGGTGAAGCCGGTAAAGTGGTGAATAAAGTACTGGTAGCCCAGGACGTTTACTATCCCGGTCCCAATCCTATCAAGGAATTATACCTCTCTATCCTGCTGGACAGGGCTAAAGGTACCAATGTGATCATGTATTCTACCGAAGGCGGTATGGATATTGAAGAAGTAGCACACAGTACTCCTGAAAAAATATTCAAAGAGTGGGTATACCCAGGCGGTAAACTGGAACCATTCCAGGCGCGCAAAATCGCTTTCAACTTTGGTTTGAGCGGTGAAGCTTTCAAAAACATGGTGAAATTCGTGACCAACCTGTATAATGCTTATGTTGGACTGGATGCTGCCATGCTGGAGATCAACCCCCTCTTCAAAACCAGCGATGAAAAGATCATTGCGGTGGATTGCAAACTGAACCTGGACGATAACGCATTGCTCCGTCATCCTGACCTGGTGGCCCTGCGTGATACAACAGAAGAAGATGCTACCGAAGTAGAAGCCGGTAAACACAACCTGAACTTTGTGAAGCTGGATGGTAACGTAGGTTGTATGGTAAACGGTGCCGGTCTGGCCATGGCTACCATGGACATGATCAAACTGAGCGGTGGTGAACCAGCTAACTTCCTGGACGTAGGAGGTTCTGCAAACGCACAAACCGTTGAAGCAGGTTTCCGCATCATCCTGAAAGATCCTAAAGTGAAGGCGATCCTCATCAATATCTTTGGTGGTATCGTTCGTTGCGACAGGGTGGCACAGGGTGTTATTGATGCTTACCAATCCATCGGCACCATCAAGGTTCCTATCATTGTACGTTTACAAGGTACCAATGCAGAAGAAGCGAAGCAACTTATCGAGGAAAGCGGCCTGAAAGTACAGTCTGCCATCCTGCTGAGTGAAGCAGCTGCCCTGGTGAACAAAGCGGTAAACGCTTAATAAACACAGAGATAATGTTTTGATAATAAGTGGCCAGCAAATATGCTGGCCATTTTTTTATGCCTTTCCCCTATATTTGGTATCCATAAAACCCCAATATATGTACCTCCGTATTCTAACCATTGCAGCATCCGTTACCGTTCTGTTAGCCCCAGCCTACTATTGATAAGATCCAGAAATTGCTGACTGCCAATGCAGGGTATAAAGCACATACGGATAACAGTGGCACGCCCGCCCGTAATAAAAAACTTTCTGAAGAAAGAGCCCAGGCCGTAAAGGCTGCGCTGACGGCAAAAGGGATTGAGGCCGGCCGTTTAACCGCAAAAGGTATCGGGCAAGGATAAACCTGTTGCAGATAATGCTTAGAAGAAGGCAAAGGAAAGAACCGCAGCGTGGAGATTGTGAAAATCCAGTATCTTTGGTTTCCATCCTTCTTACTTAAAATGTGCAAACGGTTATTGGTCTTATCCTTTAACATAATATACGCATGTTACGCATCCGCCAATTTTTTCTCATCTGCTCCGGCGCTCATCTGCCGATGCTGAAACGCGCTCCTTCAGAACTGAACAAGTACGCAGGTATTGGCGCTACTATTTTCTTCACAGGATTACTGGCAGCTCTTTCGGGAGGTTATGCCCTCTGGACGGTGTTTCAGCAACCCTGGGCTGCTGTGGTATTTGCACTCGTCTGGGGCCTGATGATCTTCAACCTGGACCGGTACATTGTTTCCAGCATGAAAAAGCGGGAACGCTTCCGGGATGAATTCCTCATGGCCCTGCCACGTATCGTCCTGGCATTGCTGATCGCTATTGTTATTTCCAAACCACTGGAACTGCAGATCTTTAATAAAGAGATCCAGGCAGAACTGGTGATCATGGAGCAACAGAAATTCAAAGCCCAGGAAGATAAGGTGAAAGAACGTTTTCAGGCCCGCAGCGCTACCCTGAATGCACGTTTGCAAACATTACAGCAGCAAATGGCCACGCAGGCGGCACGCAGGGATACCTTACAATTACTGGCACAGCAGGAAGCAGATGGCACCGGTGGCTCCAGGCTCAAAAACCTGGGCCCTATCTATAAAGCCAAAAAAGCAGATGCGGATAGTGCGCAGGCTGCCTGGGAAGCTTTAAACGAACAGTATGCGGCAGGCCGGGCTGAACTGGCAACCGTGGATTCAGCGGTTACCAATACCATTGCACAGTTGAAAAGAGATCAGCTGAATGGCTTTGCTTCCCGGCTGGATGCACTGGGTACTATTACAAAAAACAGTACGCCTATCCGTTGGGCCAACTGGTTCATTATCTTGTTATTCATTGCCATTGAAACAGCGCCTGTATTTGTAAAACTGATCTCGCCCCGGGGGCCTTATGACGATCTGCTGGAACAACATGAATACGGATTCACCATGCATAATAAGGAAAGAAAGGCCATGCTTACACTTGAAACGGATGAACGTATTGCAGTGCGGACGGGAGAAAGTGAACACAGGATAAAAAATGCCGCTTTTTCTTAAAAATATTTTAACCGGGTTTATGGAATCAGGTGGATTATTTCATCCTTTGTAAAACTAACGGCTATGTGCAAACGAAAACGCAAAGAATTTATATATCGCCGGTCCATTTTCTAAAACCATTCAAGAAACGTTAACTAGTAGCAAATGTTACCCCTTGCCCTCCGTTTACGGGGGGCATTTGTTTTTGTTTATCCCCTCAACTTTCCGTACATTAAATTATGCAAGTACATATCAAAACAATTCATGAAAGCAGCGCTGCGGCTGGTTGGGCGGGGCCGCGCAGCCTGGTGATAGATCGTACGCCCAGGGCCGGAGGATTGGGGATCGGGTTCAGCGGAGAAGAGCTCTTTATGATGGCTATCGGTGCCAGTATCTGTAATGATCTGTATCGGGAAGCTGCACTATGGCAGGTAGTTATCCGGCATGTGGAGATCATTGTGAATGGCGACTGGGGCGGAGAACCTGCAAAGGCCAGCAATATACGTTACGACATCAAAGTGGAGTCTGCTGCGCCCCGTGAAAAGATTGAAGAGCTGATCCGGCATACGGACCAGATTGCAGAGATCCCGCTTTCATTAAGATCGGGGGCAGCTGTGAAACTGAATCATGTGGAAGTGATACGATGAGTTAAACAGGGGGGCTTATTTTGAACACCGGCTAAGCAGTTCAATATCTGCTTCACTTACTCGCTCACCAGTTCCACTTCGTATACCGGGCTGAAGAGGTATACTTTTTTCGATGGTACTTCTTCGCAACGGTACCGTTTGCGGATCCTTTCTCCTTTCCGGAATATCCTTCCGTCCTTCGTTTTAAATAACTGACCCGGCGGCAATTGCTCTACCAGGTAATGATTATCTTTTTTCCGGTCGTACCGTTTTAATACTCTCATTAAACCTTCATCCGCACAGGAGCTGGCACCGGGATTATGCAGGCTTTCCCTTACAGCGGCTTCCACATCCGGCGGCATGTATTGTTTACCCACAAACTCCCGGAGGATCTTGCTGTATTCCTGTTTCCATTCCTTTCCATGGGCAGATACCCTGTTCCCATAGATCATGAAAGTGACCAGGTGAGCTATCTCGTGCAGTAAAGTAAGGAGGAAGGCATATTTATTCAGACCACCATTGATACTGATGCGGTGGCCTTTTTCCTGGTAAGGATGACGATAATCTCCCAATACGCTCTGCCTTTCCCTGGTAATGGTCAGATGCACTTTATAGTGGGTGATGTATTCAATCACCTGCTCAAAGGTCCCATCCGGCAGATAACCGGCCAATGCATGTAATGGAGCTTCCTGCTTCAAGCGCTACGATTTCTTTTTGCTGGTTCGGATCAAATGACTGGTCTCGAATACGGTGTATACAAGATAGAAGAACATGAACAGAAAGATAGTGGCTTTGCTTACACGGGTACGGTTTACGATCACATAGACCGCAATCGCTACTACGCAAAGCATCAATTTAGCCAGGGTAGACGCATAAACAGAACGCACAATGACATTCGCGTTTTCGCTCGTCATGCCTTTGCGGTTCAGTGAATAACTGATGAGTGTGATCAGTGCCATGACAATGTTGCCTGCCACCAGCACTTCATAATGTACGCCCAGCGTTTGGAGCAGCCAGGTCTTTAAGAGAAATAAGGCGGCAGTGATCCCTATGAAAACAACTGCCAGCCAGAGAATAAATTTATCGGTCATGCTTACTGGTATCTTTAACAATCTTCCACAAAAGTAGTGCTAAAGCCAGTAAAGAAAAAATGATCATGAACAGCGGGAACTTCATGCCCAGCCACTGATCCAACAGATACCCCAGCCATAAGGAAATACCAATGGCCGCCATCATTTGAAATGCAAGTCCGGCGTAACGCCAGAGCATGTTATACGGTCTCTTCCTGGAGGACTGTTCTTCCATTTTTAGAATCCGAATGATTATAGGATGATGAAGCAGAAGCTGCTGCAGGCGCATCATTAGGATCCATATAGCAACGGCCATTGAACTTTACCGTAGGCTCCATTTCAAAATGTGCTGTGTATATATCTCCTTTGATCAAAGCATTGCCTTTCAGGAAGAGTAATTCCTCTACCTTAATAATACCCGTCACTTTCCCCAGGACGTCTGCACTCTGGCAGACCAGATCGCCATTGATCTCCCCTTCCGGTCCCACAACGATCTTTGCCTTTGTGGATACCAGTCCGTTCACCTGGCCATCTATACGAATATCACCCTCGCACGCAATATCGCCATTGATAGTGGTGCCGTTACCGATAAGGTTAATGTTGGACGTAGGCATGAGCCCCTTGGCATCGCCTTTCTTTGTTTGGTTAAACATAGGTTCGAAGGTTTTCAGTTTTTAAGATAATATGGTCAAAATTAAAGACGTTGGTAAGATAGTTAAATATATTGATATGTGTATTATAATATTATTAAATCTCCCGGGAGCTGCATTGCGTTAATAGGTACTATTGTCCACTTTGGGCACTTTGAGCATATTTGTATCCAGTTGGATATTGCCGCCGATCACGTTTTTCAGGTTATCCAGGTATTGGTCGCGGGTAACGATGGACCTTTCCAGGGAATCGGCCCTCATCCGTAACTGCAGGAACTCCTTCCTTTGCTTCAGGTCCCCGTAACCGGGAATGTAGTAACGCAGGGGAGTGAACACAACAGTGGCCACTGTAATGGCTACCAGTAAAACGAACAGGGTGCTCAATGCTATATATACACTCATACGGGAGAGGCGGAATGCCGTTACCTCTTCATAGGTATCGTCATTCATGATCACCAGCCTGTATTTGTGGTTTAACCTGTCGAGGCTCCTTTTGTTTTTGTCTTCTGCCATTGCGTTCAGTTACGGAGATGTATTCTTTTTTGTTAATGTAAAGATTGTGGAATTTCCCGAAAAATCAATCAAAAATCGTAATTCTCATAAAGTTAGGCAATAATATGGGTACGCTCTTCCTCTCGGCAAAGAAAAAAATAATCATATCTTTAAAATATTTTTTCCAATTCCTTAGTTTATATAATAGTTCTTATTGACCCTGGTTAAATACATGAATTGTTCTAGATCCTTATATGTACGCGCTTGTGTGGTAAGTCTGATAATGTGTTGCGGGGCACAGGCCGTATTTGGGCAAAGCCAGGTTAATAAACCTGTTAAAGTAGAAGATCGGCGCCCTCCTTCTGAAAAAATGGCCGAAAAACGCTGGACCATCAAGCGAAAGCTGGTGCAGAACACTGTGACCCGGTACAACTATTACTATCACGCCAAACTCAAGCTGGAGGGTGTGCTGAAAGGCATTAACACCCAACGGCAGGATAACTATAATGTATTCCTCCCCTTCTACCCTTTTTCTGTTGATAAACTGAACCTGAATACCACAGACCTGGACTCCGTGATCCAGAAAGCCTCTGTAGCCGTACAGATCCACGATCCGCGCAGTAAATGGATAGACGACTGTTACCTGCTGGTAGGCAAGGCTTATTATTATAAAGGCGACTGGGAGAATGCGAACAATACTTTTAAGTATATCAATACCACTTTTGCCCCTAAAAAGAAATCTGAATACAGCACGGTGATCGGCAGAAGTGAAGATTCCCAGCTGTCCGTTTCCTCCCGCGAAAAGGAAAAGAACTGGTTTAGCCGCTTCCGGCATAAGTCTGCCAGGAATGATGCCTTCCTCTGGCAGGCACGCGTTTACCTGGAAGAAAAGAAACATGACGAAGCACAATCCCTTTTGAATATACTGGAAACAGACCCTTATTTCCCCCGCAGGCTGGAAGGCCAGCTGGCAGAATTACAGGCTTACCGTTTTTATAAACAGGGCCTGTACAGGGAAACCATAGAACCTTTAAAGGTGGCTATTCAAAAAGGTAAAGGCAGCCGGGACGAAAGAGCACGTATGAGCTATATCCTGGGCCAGATCTACTTTTCACAAAATGTACCGGATTCCGCTATGGATGCATTCCGGGATGTAATTGCCCGTAAGCCGGATGCGCTGATGGACTTCAATGCCCGGGTTCAGATAGCCCGTGCCAATGCAAAAGTGAGTGGTGCCAATATGGAGCAAAGCCTGGCTGCTTTGCAGCGCATGATGCGCAAAGAGCGTTTCCTGCCTTTCAAAGATGCGCTCTATTACAACATGGCCTCCATTGTTGCCAACGATGATCCCAACAGGGCATTGGATTACCTGCATAAAGCACTGAAGGTGGAAAACCCCAACATGCTGCAGAAAACACTGACTTTCAAAGCAATCGCGGATATACATTACTTCCAGAAGAACTATCTCATTGCCCAGCGTTATTACGACAGTACAGCCAGTATCATGGGGCCTGAGTTTACAGATGCAGAACTGGTGAACACCCGCAAGGAAGTGTTGACGGAAGTAGCCAAAAGGATAGACCTGATCCACCAGGAAGACAGTCTCCAGGCGATTGCTGCACTACCTGCAGATCAAAGGGAAGCCCTGCTGGCCAGGAAGGTAACGAGCATCCGTAATGAAAAAAATGCGCCCGCAAAGAAAGGGGAAGAACAACAGCAATACCAGGCTTACAACAATAACAGCCGTTACAATAATTCCAATTCTCCCACTAATAACGGGGATGCTGCAGGTGATTGGTATTTTTATAATGCCGGCAGTAAATCCAGTGGTTATTCTGAATTTAAACGCAGATGGGGAAACCGCCAGTTAGGTGATAACTGGCGCAGGAGCCAGGGAGCTTCCATTGCCTCTTCCGCCAATAACCAACCGCTTACGGATGAGGTACCTGCTACAGATAATGTAGCTGCCAATATTGACCGTTTACCTGCAGATAGCATCAACAGCAATGTGCTGGCTGCTAATCTTCCCGTAACACCGGAAAAACTGGCGGAATCCCGTACCAAACAAATGGATGCCTGGTACGAACTGGGTAAGTTATACCATGATAAACTGGAAAATCCCCGGGATGCGATCGCTTCTTACGATTCGCTGCTGGCGAAATTCCCGGATAATCCGCGTAAAGCAGAGATCATGTATTCCCTGTATGTATGGCATGAAAAAATGGGCCATACACAGGAAGCAGCCCGTTACAAACAGATTGTGCTGAGCCAGTTCGGTGGTACCAGTTATGCTAATTATATCCAGTTCGGTTTACCGAAGGATGAAAATAAAGAGCGGACAAAAGCTGTAAGTGCTATTTATGAATCCGCTTACATGGCTTATCTCACGGGCAATTACGATACGGTGCTCACTTTGAAGAGACAGGCGGATTCTGCCTTCCAGTTCAGTTCTTTACAATCCCGTTTTGACCTGCTGGAAGCCATGACCATCATTAAAACCGGTACAGAAGATGAAGGCAAAAATGCCATTGCAGCTGTGATCAAAAAGTATCCGGGAGATGATATCATCCTCCGCCAGGCTAATATGATCGCGGATGCACTGAATAAGAAAAAGGAAGTGGTGGACTACCTCTCCAACTTACAGGTTGCGCGCGATAGTGCAGGGAATGCTATTGTGGACGAGAATATTTCCATCCGTTACCCATGGCAGTCGCCTAAACCTGATCTGAAAGATTCTGCTGCTGTAGTGCAAAAACCAGCCACAGATTCTGCGGCAGTTGCTGTAGCCCCTCCTCCTCCACCTCCTGTTACGCCTTATAAACTGGGTGACGAAAAGGCGGCGAATCCGCATTTTGTGGTGATGTATTTCACCAGGGTGTCTAAAGTACTTGTAGATGAAGCACTTGCGCAGTTCTCCAAGTACAATGCGGAGAAACATGTGGCAGATAAAGTGGAAACGAGCAGTTTTGTGCTCACACCTACTGATATCATGGTGATCTTCCGGTTATTCCCGACTGAGGATAAAGCGCTGGATTACCTGGATGAGATCTCTAAATCAGCCAGTTCCGTGATTATTCCAAGGATCAAACCTACTGAGTATAAATTCTTTATCATATCAAGAGAAAACTTCATTCTTCTCAACAATACAAAAGACATAGAGGGCTACAAGAAATTCTTCAATACCAACTACATAACGGAATAGTTTTTGCGTTATCACTTAAAACTATTTGCACTACGTTTAATATTATTTGCGTTTTATCTAAATAATGGTGCCCAATGAAGAGAAATCCTCATTGGGCAAGGCCTATGAAAGCCGGGGAATTTAGATATTTTTGCACCATACAGACTGTTTCACACAATTTAACATATGAAGAAATCCGTAAAATTATTATGGTGGGTATTCGGGGGAGGGCTTGCCTTCCTGGTGATCCTTATTTTACTCATCAACCTCCGCCTCATTGGGCATATGCCCAGTATTGAGGAACTGGAGAACCCCAGAACGGCCCTTGCCTCGCAGGTACTTGCTGAGGATGGTACCGTTATGGGAAAATATCTTTCCGTAGACCGTTCCAATATCGACTATAAGGATATCTCCAAAAACGTTATCAATGCCCTCCTGGCTACGGAAGACCGTGGTTTCTATGAACACTCCGGTATTTCTGCCAAAGGCACTCTTGCGATCCCTTTTTACCTGCTGATCGGTAAAAAAAGAGGGTCCAGTACCATTACACAGCAGCTGGCACTGAACCTGCAAGCGGATGCAGAAGGAAAACAAAGGGCCAGGAATTTCTTTGCACGTGCTTTTCAGAAATTACCGGAATGGGTGATCTCTATCAAACTGGAAAGGAATTTCACCAAAGAAGAGATCATTACGCTCTATCTGAATACCGTTACTTTCGGAGATAACGTATATGGCATTGAAAACGGTGCACGTACTTTCTTCAGTAAAGATCCCAGCCGTTTGTCACTCGAAGAGGCAGCTATGCTGGTAGGTATGCTGAAAGGCCCTTCCCAGTTCAATCCCAGGAGGAATCCTCAAATGGCGCGGGACAGAAGGAACACGGTGATCGAGAACATGATGGATGAAGGCTACATCACTAAGGCGGAAGGTGAAGCTGCTAAAAACCGCCCCATCGTTTTACGCTATAATAAAATAGATCATAATAAAGGACTGGCTCCTTACTTCCGTGAGGTACTGCGGGCTGAATTAAAAACCTGGTGTAAAGACCATAAAAAAGCAGACGGTACAGAATACAATCTCTATCGTGATGGCCTGAAGATCTACACCACTATCAATCCCCGGATGCAATTGTATGCGGAGGAAGCAGTGGCCAAACATCTGAAAGACCTGCAAAAATCTTTCGCGCAGCAGTCTAATATCAAGTCCGGCAAAGTGTGGGACAAAAGGCAAAAAGACCTGGAGTCTTTCATGAAAGAATCCGACCGTTACAAACAAATGAAGGATGACGAAGCTACGGACGAAGAGATCAAAAAAGCTTTCAGTACGCCAACTAAAATGAAAGTATTCTCGTGGCGCAGTTTCACTGAACCAGACCTGAATGATATTGATACCGTGATGACGCCGATGGATTCCATCAAATACATGCGTGCTGTACTGCAGGCAGGTTTCATGGCGATGGACCCTGAAAGCGGAGAAGTGAAAGCGTGGGTAGGTGGTCCTAACTTCCGTTATTTCAAAAATGATCACGTTTATAAAACCAAACGCCAGGTGGGTTCCACCTTCAAACCATTCCTTTACTGCTTTGCTTTGATGAATGGTTTCAGTCCGAATGCGATGCTGCCCAACGAACCTGTTACCATTGGTAACTGGACGGTGAGCCGTAATTCTGAAGGAAGTGTGGGTGGTTCTATTTCCATGGCAGGTGCATTGGCTAAATCGCTGAACCTGGTGAGTGTTTACCTCATCAAACAAATAGGCGCCAAAGCTTTTGCGGATTTTGCGCAGAACAAGATCGGATTTGAAAGTAAGATCCCTGAGTATCCATCTATTGCATTGGGTACACCGGAGCTTTCTCTGTTTGAAATGCTGCGTGCGTATACCATGTTCCCTGCAAGAGGGGTGATCACCAAACCTATTTACATCACACGTATTGAAGACCGTAATGGTAATATCCTGGAAACTTCTGTTCCTGAAAAAAGAGAAGTGATCAGTGAAACAGATTCTTATACGATGGTGAAGATGATGGAAGGGGTAACTGCCCCAGGTGGTACCGGTGCGAGATTACGTTTCCGTTTTAATATTCCCGGAGAGATCGGTGGTAAGACAGGTACTACGAATGATAATACAGATGGATGGTTCCTGGGTTATACACCGCAATTGCTGGCTGGTGCATGGGTAGGCTGCGAAAACAACTACCTGCGTTTTGCGAGTACGGCATTGGGACAGGGTGCGAATACAGGTTTACCTATCTGGGCTTATTTCATGCAGAAGGTATATGCAGATAAAACACTGGGGGTAGATCCTAATTCTACATTCCCTATTCCTGCTAACCTGCATAATGATCTGTACTTTAATTATGATTCCAATGTACAGCCCGGTGCAGAAGCTGAAGATGTGGGGAATGGTGCTGCTACGGATTATGAACCGGTAGTGGATGTAGGGCAGTATGGAGAACCGGTAGAGAATCAGAAAAAGGAAGAGCCGGCGAAAGAGAAAGAACCGGTGAAAGAGAAAGATAAACCGGCAAAAGATCCGGCTACGCAGCCAAAGGATCCGAAGGCTTTGATGCCGCCGAAGCCGGTGAAGAAGGATAATTAGTTGATGTTTCGAAAATAACCAGTTGCAAAAAGGTTTGTGGGGGCTATTTTTTTAAGGAAGATAAAGACATTGAGCTGGTAAAGAAGGAAAACTAATTGCGAGGCTTTGTGTTCACAGAAAATAACCAGTTGCAAAAAGATTTGTGGGGGCTATTTTTTTTAAGGAAGATGAAATACTGAGTGGGTGAAGAAGGAAAACTAATTGCGAGGCTTTGTGTTCACAGAAAATAACCAGTTGCAAAAAGGTTTGTGGGGGCTATTTTTTTAAGGAAGATGAAATACTGAGTGGGTGAAGAAGGATAACTAATGAGGGTTAATTCTTAAGGAAAAAAACACTGAGCCGGTACAAATAGAAGTCAATTCTAAAGAAATTTTAAAGATATCCAATAAAAAAAGCGTTCCGATCGGAACGCTTTTTTTATTGGATCATTGATTAATGTATACCGGCGTAAATGTTGGTACCGGTGTTGGCTGGGATGCTGGCAGGTTAGGCAGTTTGGGTAATTCAATTTCACCCTGAACTTCGTTAACATCAATAACATCTCCACCCGAAATCTCATTCATTTGTGTGGTGGTAAGCAGTTGCAGTTCGGGGTTGATGTGTAACCTCTTTTTCATTGTACGTAAGATTTAATACTTAGGTACAACCCATCTGGAAATAAAATGGTTGTTATTCTCCTGTTAATTACCCACTACTACTTTTCTTCCACTTCCTTATAAGTCAGCTTCTTTTCCTTCATGGCATTGTTGATCAGTTGTATGGCAACATCCAGGATACCGGCTTCCTCTTTGGCTTTCAGCTTAGCAATATCATCTGTAGGTTTGTGGTAATCATCGTGCCCGCCGGTGTGAAAGAATAATACGGGTACTCCTGATACATAAAAACTATGATGATCTGATCCACCCTTACCGGCTGCATCTGTAAAGAACTTCACCCCATTTCCTTTAACATCTTTAAAAATGGCCGGCCATTCTTCCGCACTGCCATATCCGCCAATGCCTACACCACGTTCAGCATTATACCGCCCTATCATATCCATGTTCAGCATGAAATGGATATTATCCAGCGAATCAACCGGGTTCTTCACATAATACTTTGAGCCTTGTAATCCCAGTTCTTCTCCGCCAAAAGCAATGAACATAAAATTGAAATCTTCTTTCGTTCCATTCTCTGTGTAATACCTTGCCAGTTCCAGTAAACCTGCCACACCGGAGGCATTATCATCAGCCCCGTTATGGATCTCACCGACGGGATATTTTCCATCGAACAGACCGGCACGGCCCAGGTGATCATAATGTGCGCCAATGATGATCGTATAGGGTGCTCCGTTATCCAGGAAGCCGATCACATTCCTGCTGGGTACGTCAACATGTTTGCCACGGGTAAAGGTGAAGGGTTGATAATATTTGCCGTTAAAACCGGGCTCCAGGCCCATGGCAGCAAATTTCTTTGCTACATACTTACTTGCTTTCTCCCCTCCTTTTTCTGCTGTACCTCTTCCTTTCAATTTATCAGAAGCGAGATAACTCACTGTTTTGGTAATGCGCTCCGCAGAGGGCATATAAGTTTGTGCGTAACTGGCAGCACCAGTTAATAATAAACCTGCTAATAGAATAACTCTCATGTGTTCACTGTTAAAAAACAAAGGCCCCAGTTTCGTGGGGCCTTTGGGATATTTTTATTTTATTTCTTCTTGGGTGTTTTCTGTATTTCCTGCTGGCGTTTCTGCATTTCTTCCAGTTTCGCCGCCCATTTGGATTGGGTTTTCGGCTTCGATTTATTCGCCTGGATCTTTGCGTGGATCTTGTCGTGGTTGATCACAAAAGTCTGGATCACCCATTGCAACAGGATACTGATCACGTTACTCAGGAAGTAGTAATAAGTAAGCGCTGCTGCCAATTTATTGAAGATACCTAGCAACATTACGGGGAATACATATGGCATGTATTTCATCACAGGGTTGCTTTGGTCCGTCATTCCACGGTTGTAGAAAGCGAGGATCAAACTGGTGATGGTCATCAGGATGGTGAACAAGCTGATGTGATCTCCGTAGAAAGGAATATTGAAACCGAAGGTATAGATGGAATCGTAAGTGGAAAGGTCTTTTGCCCAGAGGAAACTTTCCTGTCTCAACTCAATGGAAGAGGGGAAGAAAGAGTACATCGCTACGAGGATGGGCAATTGCATCAGTGCAGGCAAACAACCTCCCAGCGGGTTCACACCGGCGCTGCGGAAGAGTTTCATTTGTTCCACACCAAAGGATTGCTGATCATCTTTGTATTTGGCACGCAGTTCATCCAGTTCAGGTTTCAGCACTTTCATCTTTGCAGCGGATACATAACTCTGATAAGTGAACGGAGCAATGATCAGGCGGATGAAGATGGTGAGCAACAGGATGATGAGACCATAGTTGGAAGTAAGACTACCCAGGAAGTTGAACACAGGGATGATGATCCATTTGTTCACGTACTTCACAAAGGCAAAGATACCGGAGCCCAGGGGGATGATCTTTTCCAGGTCCACATCCATTCTTTTCAAAGTCTGGTAGTGGTTAGGACCGTAAAACACTTCCATTGGGAAGCTGTAAGCGGCAGCACCATTATAAGGGATCGCCAGGGTGGTCATGTTCTGACCAACGATGTTGCCACTTTCAGGTACTTTGGTATTGATCTCTGCGGATGCAAAGTTTTCTTTGCGGGCCAGCAGGGTGATGTTGAAGAATTGCTGCTTGAAGCTGATCCACTGAATAGGTTTATCCAGTTTTTCCTGGCTGCGGTTAGTGAGGGTGAAATAATCATGGTCCTTATTCGCAAAGCGGTAATGGATCTGGTTATTTAAACGCTCCTGTTCCATGTTATGCTCCTGGCGGTCTGCCTGGCTGTTCCACTGGAAGTTGATATTACCTTTCGGCAATACGTTCTGCATACCAATGAGGTTGATGGTATAATCCACGAGGTAGCTGTCTGCTTTCAGGGTGTATACATATTCCAGGTATTGGTTAGCGCTGGTACCGAGGCGGTAGCTGATGGTCTGACTGCCATCTGCGTTCTTTTGTACCGGCTGTGGTGCAAAGTAGGCATCTGAAGTATTGAGCGACTGGTTATTCGCTAAAGGTATTTTAAGGCCTGTTCTGTTAAAGGAACCTTGTTGCAGGAACAGGGGCTTGCCATCAGAGGTTTTAAAATCAAGCAGTTGAATAGTACGTGGTTCACCACCTTTATTGCTAAAAGTGATCTTTACCAGTTTGTTCTCCAGTACCTGTTGTTGTTCCGTTCCGCTGGCGGCTGCGGCAAAAGGACCGTATTCGCTTTGCAGACGGGCTGAGTCCAGTACAGTATTGCTGCCTGTAGAATCAATTACTTTGGCCTGTTCTTCCTTAGGCTTATTCAGGTTGGCGATGGAATCCTGGCGGGCCTTCTCCAGCTTTGCAGTATTAGTGCTTTGTTGATTCCAGAAAATATATCCAATCAGCAAAGCGCCAAGCAACACAAAACCAATGACCGAATTTCTGTCCATGTCGATTTTAAAATTTAAGGAGCAAAGGTAATATATAAGGTAGCAATATGTACGAATTCCGGCAGATGAATTGTTAAAGTATTCATCTGCCGGAATCCGCTATCACTTATAAAAAATATCAATCATGTATCATCTTCTCTTCCGCCTGTTTAGCTTTGCCGTTCCTGCTTTCGGCAAAATTCTTGGCGGCAGCGATGAAGCTGACAAATATAGGCGCCGGGCTTTCTACGGTACTTTTCAGTTCCGGGTGGAACTGGCCGCCTATAAAGAAGGGATGGCCTGGCAGTTCGATCATTTCCACGAGGCCGGTTTCCGGGTTTTTACCGGAGGCAACAAGGCCGCCCTCTTCTAACTGGTCCAGGAAGTCGTTATTAAATTCGTAGCGGTGACGGTGGCGTTCATTAATAGAGGCCTGGTTATGGTAGATCTGGGCAGCTTGCGAGCCGGGTTTCAGTTCGCAGGCATAGGAACCCAAACGCATGGTACCGCCCATTTTGGTGATCTTCTTTTGTTCTTCCATCAGGTTGATCACCGGGTAAGGAGTTTCCGGGTTCATTTCTGTGGAGTGTGCATCGCGGAGGCCGAGTACGTTCCGGGAATACTCCACTACTGCCATTTGCATACCTAAACAGATACCAAAGAAAGGCAGGTGGTTTTCGCGGGCGTACTGGATAGCGGTGATCTTTCCTTCTATTCCCCTGTGGCCAAAACCGGGAGCAACCAGCAAACCATCCAGGTTTTTCAGTTTCTCACTTACGTTTTCCGGTGTAATATGTTCAGAGTGAATGTTTTGTACGATCACTTTGCATTCATTCACGGCACCTGCATGAACAAATGATTCCAGGATGGATTTGTAGGCATCCTGTAATTCCACGTATTTACCGATCAAACCAATGGTCACTTTGGTTTTAGGATATTTCAGTTTATCCAGGAACTCGCGCCATTTGATGAGTTCGGGTTCTTTTTCTACGGGGAGGTTCAGCTTTTTCAGGCAGATCACATCCAGTTTCTCGCGCATCATTTCCAGGGGCACTTCATAGATGGTTCCCACGTCCTGCGCTTCTATCACAGCATCTACCTGTACATTACAGAACAGGGCGATCTTTTTCTTCAGTTCACGATATAAGGGTTCTTCGGTACGGCACACGATAATATCCGGGTGCACGCCGTTTTCGCTTAATAATCTTACGGAGTGTTGTGTAGGTTTGGTTTTCAGCTCTTTCGCCGCACGCAGGTACGGAATGAGGGTGAGGTGCACAACGAGGCAATCTTCTTCCCCCAGTTCCCATTGCAACTGACGAACTGCTTCTATATAAGGGAGGGATTCAATATCCCCCACGGTACCACCGAGTTCGGTGATCACGATGTCGAATTTATTATCCTTGCCCAGGAGGAGGATGCGGCGTTTGATCTCATCCGTGATGTGCGGGATCACCTGAACGGTTTTACCCAGGTAGGCCCCTTCTCTTTCTTTGTTGATCACGGTTTGATAGATACGCCCGGTGGTAACGTTGTTAGCCTGGGAAGTAGGAGTGTTGAGGAAACGCTCGTAGTGGCCCAGATCGAGATCTGTTTCGGCGCCATCTTCGGTTACGTAACATTCCCCGTGTTCGTAGGGGTTGAGTGTACCGGGATCCACATTGATATACGGATCAAATTTCTGAATTGTCACTTTAAAGCCGCGTGCCTGCAATAGTTTTGCGAGGGATGCTGCGATAATTCCTTTACCCAATGAGGAAGTAACACCTCCCGTAACGAAGATATATTTTGCCATAAAAAACTAAGTTCCCGAAATTTTTACTTGACCAAAGAGGAAGTGATGCCGGACTGTTTGGTGTATCCTGTCAAGTAATTTACTTCCGTAAGGTCATGCAAAGTTACACAAATTTGCCTCGCACCCAAGCCAATTTTTCGCGGAGCCCCTTCAATATCAATTCAAATCCTTTACTGGCAAGCGTTTCAAAAAACTTCACCGAAGTGTAACTTTATTTGTTCACGGGAATTATCGCAGCATTCCCGTAATTTGCGACCTGAAATACATTCGATATGACCTTGACGCCCAAGAAGGCACATGACTCCCTGATCAATATGACTGAGCTGGTGCTTCCGAACGACACCAATACTTTTGCCAACCTGATGGGGGGCCGTTTAATGTACTGGATGGACATTGCTGCCGCCCTTGCCTGCATGAAACATTGTGCTGCCCCTGTTGTTACTGCTTCTGTAGATAATATCTCCTTTGAAAATCCCATTAAACTGGGGAACGTGGTACATATTGAAGCCCAGGTTACCCGTGCTTTCACTACTTCCATGGAAGTACATATGAAAGTATGGGGGGAAGATCCTGTGCAGCAGTACCGGTATAAATCCAACGAAGCCTTTATGACCTTTGTGGCCCTGGACCCTAATGGCAAGGCCCGTCACGTACCGGCTATCATCCCGGAATCTGAGGATGAGGTGAAACTGTATGAAGGGGCGCTCCGCCGCAGACAGTTAAGGCTGATCCTGGGCGGGAAGATGAAACCTGCAGATGCGGGAGAACTGAAGGCCTTGTTTTACGAGCAATAAGTTTACTTTCATGTAATTAATACGCAAAGGGCTGTTCTTTTATGGAACAGCCCTTCTTTGTGTATAGGATGCTTATAGGGATACCCTATATGGAGCCTATGTCAGGAAATGAAAAGACCGCCTCAGTTATACCCGAGACGGTCTTTTTTTATGATTTAAGCCCGGTATCAATGATCCCTGCTCACCAGTACGCTGGTCAATTCATTCAATTTCTTCACTTTATCATTGAAATCACCTTTCAGCCTGTCCCTCAGGATCTGCAAATGCTGTAAAACAGATTCCAGGGTATCGGGGATGGCATCGTTCAGTACCTCTTTTAATCTTTTTGCGATGGTGGGGGATTTGCCGTTTGTGGAAATGGCGATCTTCAGGTTTCCTTTCTGTACAATGGAACCCAGGTAGAAATCGCATAAGCCGGGGGTATCTGCTACATTGATCAGCACCTTGCTGGCTTTTGCTTTTTCCCAGATGCATGCATTTAATTCCCTGTCTGCCGTGGCGGCAATCACCAGGTCTTTTCCGAACAGGTCTCCACAGGAGAACGCTTTTTGGATGAGCGTTACATTAGGGAACCCGGCCGTGAGGCTTTCCAGTTCAGGTGCAAACCAGGTAGCCACAACGGTTACCCTTGCTGCGGGGCAATTCTGTAAGATGGCGTTCACTTTTTCCGTACCCACATTTCCACCTCCTACTACCAGTACCTGTAACTGATCCAGCTTAAAGAAAACAGGAAATAAATGATTCTCTTCCATAAGATCACATTTTATGCTATTTGCTTGTAATTCTCCGCGAGCTTTGCCTGCAGGTCCTGAAACGCTTCATGGAACCTTACCACTTCCCCTATCACAATGATTGCGGGATTCTTCAGCCCCTGCTCTCTTGCAAATGTACCCAGATCAGACACATTTCCCACACCCATTTTCTGGGTAGGGAGTGTTCCGTTCTGAATAATCGCGGCAGGCGTCTGGCCTTTACCCTGTTGGGTGTAAATAGCAGCAATTTCATCCAGTTTACTCATGCCCATGAGGATCACTACCGTAGTATTTGCCTGGATAGCAAATTCCAGGTCACGGGAAAGTTTTCCATCCTGGGTGGTACCCGTGATCACCCAAAACCCTTCACTCACGTTACGTGCGGTTACAGGAATTTTATTCACACCCGGTACGGAAATAGCACTGCTGATGCCGGGGATCACTTCTGTTTCTATACCATACTGCTGTGCAGAAGCCAGTTCTTCCTGACCACGGCCAAATACAAAGGAATCGCCGCCTTTCAGCCGGACTACACTCCCATAGGTTAATGCATATTTAACGATCATGCGGTTAATCTCAGCCTGTGTGTACACATGCATACCTGCGCGTTTGCCTACAAAACGTTTCAGACAGTTCTGTGGTGCATTGTCCAGCAGTTCATTGTTGGATAAAGCATCATAGAGGATCACCCGGGCATTTTGAATGGCCTTCAGTCCTTTTACAGTGATCAGTTCCGGGTCTCCGGGTCCCGCGCCTACCAGTGTCACTTTCGGTTGTATTGTTTGCATGATCGGTTAGTTTATTAAGCGTTTGCACTCGCCGCCTGTTTTTCAAGACGGTATTCCTGCGCTCTGTCATAAAATGCCTTTGCCTGTTGATAGTATTGTTTGGCAAAGCTTTCAGTTGGTTCGTGCTGGTTGATCTGCAGCACCAGTGTTTTGAAACTGTCTATTTTAAAGCGGCCTGTTTCTACAAAGTGTTTGTCAAAATCAGCGATGATACCGTGTTGTGTATTACAGTTCACGTTTTCATCCAGCAACATGGTTTTAGCGGTTTGGATCATACATGCATATGAATGATAGATACCGTCTGCCCATGAATTGTTGGCAAAAGATTGTGCTGCCCATTCCAGTTTTTCTTCCGCTTCAAATAATAAAGTAGCAATGAGATCGATCATTACACCGGCACATTCTCCCACACCGATAGCAGTGCTGAAAGTTTCTGCCTGGCCCCAGTCGATGAAATCACTGTCTCCCAAAACACTCAGGTCTGCCAGTGGTTTCAGCAGTTCATAGAAGTATTTCTCTCCTTTACGATCGTAGTAATCATTGAACAGTTCTTTCTTCTCGCTGTTGGATTCATAATCATGCAGCAGGGTGCGCAGTACATCAGGACCTTTACGGCTGGGCACTTTCAGTACTTTATCAGAAACACGGCCTACACCATCGCCAACAAGACCACCACCCAGCAATACCTGCAGGGCTGGCAATACTTTACCACCGCTCTTCATGGAAGAACCATGGAAACCAATATGTGCCATACCATGCTGACCGCAGGAGTTCATACAGCCGCTGATCTTTATTTTGATATCATTATTATAAATGAGATCGGGGAATTCGTTGTGGATCACTTCTTCCAGTGCAGCGGCGATACCGGTGCTGCTGGAAATACCCAGGTTACAGGTATCTGTACCAGGGCAGGCAGTGATGTCTGCAATACTATCGAAACCTGCGGCCTGGAAACCTACTTCTTCCAGTAAACTGAAAACGTAAGGCAGGTGTTCAGGAAGGATATATTTCAGCAATAAGCCCTGGTTAACGGTTACGCGTACATCATCAGCAACAACAGGCGCCAGTTTTTCCAGCAGGGTGCGGGAATCTACGGAACTGATATTACCTAACGGTACCCGTACATAAGCACCATAATAACCTTTTTGCTTTTGCTCGAAGGTGTTGGTTTTCTTCCAGGCTTCGTATTGCTTAGGATCTTTAATTGTATAAGAAGGCAATGCAGGGTTGGCTGCAGGCAGCGCTGGCTCTTTCCATGCAGCGTGATCTACCGGCACTGATTTCAGTTTAACCGCTTTATATTCTTCTTTCACCAGGCGCTCGAATTCTTCCATACCGATCTTGGCGATGAGGAATTTCATACGGGCTTTATGCCTGCTGGTCCTTTCACCATGACGGTCGAATACACGCAGGATACTTTCTGTGTAAGGGATCAGCTGATCTGCTTCCAGGAATTCAAAAGCTACTTTCGCGAGATAAGGTTGTGCACCTAATCCGCCACCTACCAATACTTTGAAGCCACGAACTTCTTTACCATCTATGATGCGGATCTTAGGGATCACACCGAGGTCGTGCATGAAAGAGAAGGCAGTATCCCTGTCGCTGGAAGAGTAAGAGATCTTGAACTTACGGCCCATATCCTGGCAAACGGGGTTGCGGAGGAAATAACGGAAGGCGGCATCCGCATATGGCGTGATGTCAAATGGTTCTTCCGGATCTATTCCTGCTTTATCAGAAGCGGTGATATTCCTCACGGTGTTACCGCAGGCTTCGCGTAAAGTGATATCGTCTATTTCGAGTTTCGCCCAGAGTTCAGGAGTTTTGTCCAGGGAAACAAAGTGGATCTGTATATCCTGACGGGTGGTCAGGTGGAGGTTCCCGGTGGAGTATTCATCCGAGATGTCAGCAATACGTTTCCATTGCTGTAAAGTCATTTTACCATAAGGAAGTTTGATGCGCACCATTTGCACACCTTGCTGGCGTTGTCCGTAAACGCCACGGGCTAAACGCAGGCTGCGAAATTTCTCGTCAGACATCTTTCCTTCTCTAAACAGCCTGATCTTTTGCTCCAGTTCGATGATGTCCTTTTCTACAATCGGATTTTCCAGTTCAGTTCTGAAACTTTGCATGATAATTGAATTGCTCGTGATAAAATGTATTCATATAACGTGCGGCAAATGCCTAAAAAAACAAAACCTCCGTTGGCATATCGGAGGCTTAAACTTGTATGATTCTGAAAACAGATACTTCATATGTATAAACCTCCTAGTCCGTTGAGTGAGCCCAACAGCACATGCACATATTCAAACCCATTGATACTTGATTACCCATATTCCTATAGATTTTGTAGAGTAATACAAAGATATAGGTCCCGTGACGAATGGCAAAACTTTTTTTAATAAAAAAGGGGGGTATAAATTAGAAATTTTCGAAAGGTGGGTTGCGGCGGGGTGTTTTTGGAGGGTGGAGGTTTCGCGTGGCTGCTGAAAAGGCGGCTGGCTGGGGCAGGAAGTTCTGCTGAGGGGGCTTCTGAATGCGGCAGGAACTTCTGCAGAGGAGGCTTTTGCAGGAGATCAACGGCTTCTGTATGCAGCAGGAAGTTCTGTGGAGGAGACTTTTGCATGCGGTAGTTTCGCGTTACCTTTGCGGCGGCGAAAAACGACTATATGATCAATACCGTGATTTTTGATATGGATGGCCTGCTGATTGACTCGGAACCTCTTTGGGGCCTGGCCATGCGGGAGGTGTTTTCAACAGTAGGGGTAGAGCTTTCGGCTGAACTGGCCAGCCATACTACCGGCCTGAGAACCAAGGAAGTAGTAAGCTACTGGCACAATTATTTCAAGTGGGATGCCAAAAGTGCTGAGCAGGTGACGGATGAGATCATCGAAGGTGTGACGGCCAAAATCCTCCGGGAGGGCCGGGCCATGGAAGGACTTCATTATATACTGGACTTCTTTGCACAACGGAATTTCAAAATGGGGTTGGCCTCCTCCTCTCCTATGCGGCTGATCCAGTCGGTTTTAGACCATTTGCAGATCGGGTCTTCCCTGCATGCGGTGGTTTCTGCAGAATTTGAGCCTTACGGCAAACCCCATCCGGCAGTTTACCTTTCCTGCGCGGAGAAATTGAACAGTTCCCCGCTGGAATGCGTGGCTTTTGAGGATTCCGTAACTGGTATGATAGCCGCCAAGGCTGCCAGGATGAAAGTGGTGGTGGTGCCGGAGGTACACAGGCGGGAGGAAAAGAAGTTTGTACTGGCGGATCTGAAACTGGATTCTTTACTGGAGTTTGATCAGGGAAAGCTGGAACTGCTGTAACATGAAATAGAAAGCGGCATGAGATCTTTTCCCATGCCGCCCTTATATATGGAGGATGATTAGTTATTCCACCAAACTTTCGCATCAATGTTATCCCCTGTCAGTTGCCCCACTGCTTCTCTGTAATTTTCCAGGTTCACGGCCTGCTCCTTCTGCGGATAATAGATCCGTTGGGGAATACCGGTTCCCGCCAGCGGGATGAATTTCTTTTCTTCTTCAGGTGCCGGTGCGGTTGGCCAAACAACATCTCCCTTCTTTATAAGGAATGTCGGGAAACCAGTGCGGCGGATCTCTGCCCAGGCTTCATTTCCCTGCATGTATAATGCCAGATACTTCTGAGACAGTACCGTTTCCTGGGTAGCGGCAGGTAATAATGCTATATAGGCATCTGCCGAAGGTTTATCCACGCCCCATTTTTCCAGGGAGGCCCTTACACCGTTTAAATAATCTGCCTGGCTCCAACTGTTGTATTCTGCCAACAGGAAGTTTACTTCGGCATACTCCATTAATACTTCACTATAATCAGCTGCATTCACTACGGTGCCGGGTAAACTGATATCCTCTGCTTTCAGGATGGAAGCCAGGCTTGGCAACAAACCATAAGGCTGCCCGATATACAATCCATCTTTATTGGGCCGGGCATATATTTTCAACCTGGGATCAGCAGCTGTAAATGGACCTACCTGGCCTTTCAGCACATTGATCAGGATATGTGATACAGAAAAGTCCCGGCGGTTCTCTGTTACAGTTGCCCTGTAAAGTGGTGCTTCGTTGGGCGCTTTGGCTTCATATTTCAATGCCGCATTCTCTGTGTTGTTGCGGATCAGTCCATCTGCAATGGCTTCCTGGATATGCGTGGCTGCCAGTTGCGGCAGTTTTGCACGAACCCGGATGGCTACACGTAAACGCAGGGAGTTCGCAAAACGTTTCCAGAGATCAGCTTTGCCTTTATAGATCCCATCAAAATTCCCGAAGGTGTTTTCCGTTACGATCAGCTGTGCAGCTGCTTCCTTCAGTTCTTTCAGGATATCTGTATAGATCTTTTCCTGGGAAGCATACTTTGGTTTGGAGATATCCGGGTTGAGTTTCAATGCCTGGAAATCAGGATCGTTGCTGCCGAAAGAGCTGTAGGGTACATTGCCGAATGCATCCGTTAAAGTGAGGAAGGTGTATGATTTCAGGATGCGCGCAATGGCGATCTGGTTTTCATTAGGCCCTACTCCTGCTGTTACTTTTGCTTTCGTCAACGGGTCTGTGTTCAGGCGGATGACCTGCTCCAGGTTGTTCAATGCTTTGTAGGCATTGTCCCAATAAGTATCAGAGTTTGTTCTCGGCAGATCGTACCTGCTCTCATTGGTGTATTGATTTTGAGAGAAGTACTGTGCAAACAGCATGGCACTTCTGATATTGCCTGCGGAACCGCGTGCATTATCCATCAATTGCTTTTGTGCAGAAGAAATAATAGTGGTAGTGGGTACATCAACAGGCCTGTTAGGATCTGTGTTGATCTCCTCCAACTTCTTATCACTGCAGGAGATCAGGGATACTGCTGCTAACAGTGTGAAGCTATATATTAAGATATGTTTCTTTCTCATGACGATTACTTTTATCAGAATTTCACCTGTACGTTTACACCAAATGTAATGGGCAAAGGCAGGTTACCACCTTCCACACCCTGGATATTTCCGCCGCTGTTAGTGAGTTCCGGATCAATGAATTTGTTTGCCTGGTAAATGTTCCAGAGGTTACGGCCGTAACCGGCTACGCGTATCTGGCGAACTACGGATGTTTTCGCAAAGGGGATTGTATATCCTGCTGTTACTTCGCGCAGTTTTACATAAGTACCATCAAACACACTTTGTGTGGTAGGACCATTGGAGAATCCATATGCCCAATCGTATGCGGAGATCTTTGTTGTATTTGTTTTGGTGTTGCCTACGGTATAAGAACCATCTGGTTTAAATACCACATCGCCATTTACACCTTCCAGTACCAGGCCATTCTCACGGATACCATTGGCTGCAGTAGGTTCCAGCACGCCTGTTTGCATACCTACTTTATAGGTCTGGGAAAATACCTTTCCTCCTACACGCCCGTCTACCAGGAAGCTGGCATCAAAACGTTTATAAGAGAATTGCTGTTGTACACCGAACTGCCATTTGGGCAACACACTTCCGATAGAGCGTAATTGTTCTGTTCTGGCGTAAGCACCATTAGCGGTGATCACTTTGTTGCCGGCATTATCATACACAAAATCATATCCCAGCAACTGACCGTAGGCCTCTCCTTCTCTTGCTACTAATGTAATGAGTGAACCGGTTGGATCGGTAAGCGGGAAGCTGGTTACACCTTCAGAAAGTTTTACTACTTTATTGGTGTTCTTAGACCAGTTAAAGCTAACATCCCAATTGAAATCTGTTGTTCTTATTGGTGCAACGTTCAGCGTTACTTCCACACCCTGGTTATTGATCTTTCCTGCGTTGATGAATTTTGATTCATAACCCAATGCAGTGGATACGGGTATATTGATGATCTGGTTTTTACTATCGTTATTATAGAAAGTAACGTCCAGCCCTACACGGTTGTTGAAAGCTCTTACGTTCAGGCCTGTTTCCCATGAGCTGGTGATCTCTGGTTTCAGGTCTTTATTCGCCAGCACGGCCGGTAATTTATAACCGGGGTTGCCATTGAAAGGTTGCTGGGCTTCGTAAGCCTGCTGTAACTGGTAAGGGTCTGTATCGTTACCCACCTGTGCCCAGCCCAGGCGAACTTTCAGGAAGTTCAGCCAGGATATGTCTTTCAGACCTTCCAGTTCGCTGACGATGAAACTGGAGGATACAGACGGATAAGCAAAGGAGTTCTTATCACGTGGCAGCGTACTGCTCCAGTCGTTGCGGATGGTCCCATCCAGGAAGAGTAAGTTCTTATAGCCTAAGGATACACTTCCAAATAAAGAGTAGATGCTTTTATGATAGAAGTTGGATTCATTCAATACACTGGTGGCGTTCTTCAGATTGTAGTACAAGGGAATGATCAAACCGCCCTGTGTAGCTGCATTGGAAATACGGCGTTTCTGGTCCATGATATTACCACCGGCATAAGCTGTGAGTGATAAAGTGCTCCAGCGTTTGTTGGCAGTGGCCAGGAATTCATAGTTGAACTCATTGAATGAATTTGCATACTCGGTGTAGTTACTCTGGCTACGGGAGAATACAGCGATCCTGTCCTGGTACTGATAATTATAAATATCTGCATTCACTTTGGAACTCAGCTGCAGCCAGTTGTTCACATCGTAAGCAAGACCGATATTTCCGTAGAAGCGATCGCGGTTTTCCTCGAGGTAACTTTCGTGGGCAGACCAATAAGGGTTATCTATGTATTTAGTAGCCCTGCCTGCTGTGGTATTTTCCCAGCTGTTGCGGTTCCAGGAACGGGGTGTACCATCGGGACGTTTGTAATCACTGAGCTTATCATAATCCACCTGCACCTGGCCCCATTGAAATGCTTCCAGCATGATGTTACGGTTGGAAGCACCTGTCCATGGGCGGCCGGTGCTGCTGTTCTTCACATAATTGAAGTTGGCAGTAGCCAGTAAACGGGAGAAACGGGTGGAGCCGGAGAAGTTGATGGTATTCCTTTGCAGGCTGGAATTAGGTACAGTACCTCTTACAGACTTGTTCGTATAAGAAAGACGGAAAGTTTGATTTTCTCCGCCGCCGCTAACAGAAATGTTGTTGGTAGAAGAAATACCCGTACGGAAGAAATCAGTAACATCCTTTTTAGGATATATCCATGGTGTTGCTTTCAGGTAATCCGCGGTGTATTCAGGGTCCAGGTTATACCAGTTTAATACAGGCGTACCATCCAGTTTAGGGCCCCAACTTTCATCCATACCGTAATCAACGATCTTGTATGTTTGCCCGTTGATCACTGCTTCCTGGAAGGTATTGCTTTTACCACCGCCATATAGTTTCTGGCGTTCAGGTAAGCGGTTGATCCTTTCGAGTTCAATACCTGAATTGATGGTGACATCGTATCCTCTGCCGGTACGGCCTTTTTTAGTAGTGATGAGGATAACGCCATTCGCTGCGCGCGATCCATACAAAGCTGCGGCAGATGGGCCTTTCAGCACACTTACGTTTTCAATGTCATCCGGGTTGAGGTCTTGTACCATGTTCCCAACATCTTTACCGGCAGAACCATTAGTGGTGCTTTTGGTATTGAGGTCGGCATTGTCAATCGTAACACCGTCAATCACAAAGAGTGGCTGGTTATTACCGGAAATAGAATTAATACCTCTTAATAATACTCTGCTGGATCCGCCCATATTGCCACCAGAGGTGATCACCTGCAAACCGGCAACTTTGCCGGAGAGTGCACTCAATGCATTGGTGGGGCGGGTTTGCAGTTCTGCGCTTTTCACTTCCTGTACAGCATAACCCAGTGCTTTTTTGCTGCGGGAGATACCTAAGGCTGTAACCACTACTTCCTGCAATTGTTTATCAGCGGCATGCAGTGTGATGTTGATCGTTGACTGGCCGTTGATGAGTATGGATTGTGTTTCCATACCGATCAGGGAGAAGGTGAGCAGTGTTGCGGTATCCGGAGGCTGGAGGGCATATGTGCCGTCTGCGGCAGTTGCGGTTCCTGTTCCGGTACCTTTAATAAATACGGAAACGCCGGGTAGTGGCTGTCCGCCTTCGGTAATTACTTTACCGGTGATTTTCCTGCTTTGCGCATGAAGGGTAATGGTTGTTAGGAGCAAAAGCAGGGTTGTTAGTATATAGTTCTGTCGCATAGCTTAAACCCTATTAATTATATAGACTAAATAGGCTGCGAAGGTAGGCCATGTGTTAAAACTATCCTAATAAAAAAAATCTATGAGGGGATGGAGGGGCTGTTACCAGGTGAACTTCAATAATGAAACGCCTTGCCGTGGTAATAAGATCCTGACCACTGCTTCCCCATTCTTCGTTTTAATCCACTCCGGTGCATGCAGCAGTTGCAGCTGGCCGGCTTTCTCTAGAGCCGTTATCTGCGCTGCATCCGGTTGTTTTGGAGAACCCATTTTCTTCCAGGCTTCATAGGCATTACTGTATTCCTGGTCCACCCGGTAGTGCTGCAATAATGCAGCAGTGGGTAATCCGCTGATCTTTACCACAACTATTGCAGCTGGTGCGGGGCTGTTGTTATCGTGATAATTCCAGACCATCACCGTTGCGCTGTTTTTATCTTTAGCTGCGAGTGCGTTAATATCAGCAGAATCTCCGCGCACACTGGCTGTTTTTATCCGTTGATGATCATAACTGAGTTTTCCGCTTACGGCTACCCTGTTTCCCTGCATCATGCCAAACATCCTGAAGATGTTCAACACCGGTTTGTCCACGCCATTTGTGGCCAGGTCCCTGAATCCTGCAAACCATGGCTGGTCTTCAAATTCAAAAGCCCAGGTGACGGCACCGGCCAGGTTGACTTTTCGTTCATCGGCGAGATCATATTTACGTGCAAAAGAAGAAGCGGTATAACTGGAATACATGGTCCCGTTCCGGTAGGCATTCTGCGGACTGAACTCTTCAGAGCAGGCGGCACAGCCTTCGGGGTCTGATTCCCCTATAATAATGGGCAGATGTTTGAGAGAAGGATAAGAAGCTATTATTTCAAATCCTTTATCTATATCCCTTAACTGCGTACCCATATTCATCTGCACTATGCCATTCACCAATTTCGGCGATCCCTTTGCGTGAAATGTGATCACATCCAGCGGGGCTCCTTTTTTACCTGTTACATGGTTTTTGCCGTTCACAATATGGTCCAGGAATGTTTTAAAGAATTTGGTGGAATTGCGGCCCTGTGGGCCGGTTACTTCAGGCCCGCCGATCTTTGCTGTCGGCAGGGCACGTTTTACGGCATCTGCTACGTAATCGTATAGTTTGATGTATTCTTCCGGTGTGCCTTTCCAGTAACTGATGTCCGGCTCGTTCCATAACTCCCAGTACCAGCTTTCCACTTCTGCTTTGCCATAACGTGCTACAGAATGTTTTACCCATTCATACACGAGGGTAGCAAACTTTTTATAATCGGTGGGCGGATAGGCCCAGCCTGTGTAGATATCATTATAGTTATCACCTGGTTTCCAGTGATGCCGGTATGGTTCCGGTTTTGAGGAAAGGGCCTGCGGCATAAAACCGATCTGTGCGATGGGCTTCATACCTCTTTCTATATAGGTATCGAAGATCCGGTCTATGATGGTCCAATTGTAAACGGGGTTTCCGTTAGCATCTTCTGTGTAGGCATTGGTGGAACCCCATTTCAGGGCAGCTGTTCCATCCCCTGTTACCAGCAGGCTGTGCACTCTGACGTATACGGGTACTTTGCTGAGTTTTGCTATTTCTGTGAGGAGTTTCTTACCATCTTTCATGTAAGTATAGTTCGGTTCATCATAACCAAACCATGCCCAGATGGGTTTCATGGGCCCTTTTGAATTGTTTGTATTAACGTGGATGTATACGGAATCCTGTTGTGCAAATACTGATTGCGTGATAAGCAGTAAAAGGGCAAGGGTCCTCATGTTTGTATTATTTAAGTGTCAATAATACAATATACTAATTCCGGGAATAGGGAGGGGCAAAAAAAATCCTCCCGATATACATCGGGAGGATCTTTCTATCTTTTTAAAACAATCAATTATTCACCTTTCTTTTCTTCACCACCTTCTGATTGTTTCAATTTTTCTCTCAGTTCAGCGAGTGCGCCGAGGTCACCCAGGGTAGCTTTTTCCACTTTAGCCTGGAGGTTCTTAACAGACTTGCGGGTTTTTTCCGCTTCAGCACGTTTTTCTTTGTTCACGGCTTCTTTCTCGTCTGATTTAATTTGTTCCCAAACTTTAGTGTGAGAAACCAGGATGCGTTTTTCGTTGCGGTCGAATTCAATGATCATGAATTCTTTCACATCTTCAACAGCAATTGGTTTATCATCTTCCGTACGCAGGTGACGTGCAGGAGCGTAAGCTTCCAGTCCGTATTGCAGTTGTACGGTAGCGCCTTTATCATCTTTCTTCACTACGGTACCTTCATGGATAGAACCAATCGGGAAGATAGTTTCGAAAGTGTTCCATGGATCTTCTTCGATCTGTTTGTGACCGAGGCTCAGTTTGCGGTTGTCCTTGTCTATGCCGAGGATAACAACTTCGATCTCGCTACCCACTTTCGTGTACTCGCTTGGGTGATTGAAGCGTTTGATCCAGCTCAGGTCAGAGATGTGGATCATACCACCGATACCGGTTTCCAGCTCAACGAATACGCCATAAGGAGTGATGTTCTTCACGATACCTTTGTGACGGCTTTCGAGAGGGAATTTAGTTTCTATAGTAGACCATGGATCTTCTGTGAGTTGTTTGATAGACAGGCTCATTTTACGCTCGTCTTTGCTCAGGGTAACTACCACTGCTTCGTACTCTTCGCCCAGTTTGAAGAACTCTTTGGCGTTGATTGGTGTGGAAGCCCAGGAGATTTCGGATACGTGAACCAGACCTTCTACACCAGGCAGAATTTCAAGGAATGCACCGTAATCTTCGATATTTACCACTTTGCCTTTCACTTTTGCACCTTCGGTGATAGTTGCAGGCAATGTATCCCAAGGATGCGGGGTCAGTTGTTTGTAGCCTAAGCTGATACGTTTCTTCTCGTCGTCGAAGTCCAGTACCACCACATTGATCTTCTGATCCATCTGGAGTACTTCGCTTGGGTGAGAGATACGTCCCCAGCTGATGTCTGTGATGTACAGTAAACCATCGAGACCACCCAGATCGATGAAAGCACCGAAGTCTGTGATATTCTTGATAGTACCTTCCAACACCTGGCCTTTTTCCAGTTTGGAGATGATATCCACGCGTTGTTGCTCGATATCGCTTTCGATCAGGGCTTTGTGAGATACCACGGCGTTGCGGATGGCTTCGTTTACTTTCACCACCTTGAATTCCATGGTTTTGCCTACAAACTGATCGTAGTCGGTAACCGGTTTAACATCGATCTGAGAACCTGGCAGGAATGTTTCCATACCGTGAACATCTACGATCAAGCCACCTTTGGTTTTGCTGGTAACGGTACCAGTAACAACTTCGCCTGTTTTGTAAACCTCAACGATACGTTCCCATGCACGTTGTGCGCGCGCTTGTTTGCGGCTCAGGTGCAGGTTACCGTCCCGGTCTTCTTTTTCTACTACCAATACTTCTACATCGTCTCCGATCTTCAGGTTCGGCATGTCGCGGAACTCGTTCAGGGAGATCAGACCATCGGATTTGAAGCCGATGTTCAGCACTACGTCAGTTTTGGTTAAACCAACCACAAGACCAGTTAACAAACCATTCTCTTCGATCACTTTGAAAGTGCTCTCGTAAGTTTGGTCGTACTTAGCCTTTTCTTCTTTGCTGTAAGAAGATACGTTACGTTTGTCCACGCTCCAGTCGAAATCATCGTGAGCGGTGGCAACAGGTACATTTTGTGTCGCTGTTCCTGCCGTAGCTTCCTGAGCTGCGGGGGCCTGTTGTTCAGCGTTTTGTTCGTTAGTAATGTTGTTTTCTGTCAATTTTTGTTTCCTCCTTTTAAGTAAAGAATTTTAAGGACGGCAAAGATACGCAGATAATCCCTTTCGGACAATTTTTTTTGGGCTAAATAGCCTATGTGTATAAACAGGTTACATATTAAATTTAACGTTATTAATGAGAGCTCTTTCCGCCGGGATCAACAATTTTCTTTAATTTTCCATTATGAACGGAACTTCTATCAAAACGGAATTGCGGAACTGGATCAGGCAGGAAAATATGGTTACGTACCTGATCGTAACAAATATTGCTATTTTCTTTCTACTGGGTATTATCAGGCTGGTTGCCCTTGCATCGGACAGTGCCAACCCGGTTTTCGTTTTCCTATATGACAACCTGGCCCTGCATTCCAGCCCGGACCAGCTGCTAATGAAGCCCTGGGGCTTCATTTCCTATATGTTCACACATTACATGGTGCTGCATGTATTGTTCAACCTGATGGTATTCTTCTTTTTCGGCAATCTTTTCCGTTCTGATCTGGGCAACCGGCGTGTGCTGCCTTTATACCTGCTGGGAGGGCTTGTTGGCGGTATACTTTATGTGGCGGTTTATAATCTCCTTCCCAGTTACAGGGGCATAGACGGAACCATGGTAGGGGCTTCTGCTGCTGTTATGACTTTTCTTGTAGCCAGCAGCACACTGATGCCTAACCTTGAAATAGCGCTTTTCGGGATCTTCAATATCCGCTTAAAATGGCTGGCCATAGCGCTGGTGCTGATTGATGTATTTTCTATGGCAGATGGTAACCTCGGCGGGCTTATTTCTCACCTGGGGGGTGCTGCTTTTGGTTATGGTTATATCCGGATCCTGCAGCAGGGAACTGATCTTTGCGGGCCATTGATCGCGCTTTTTGATAAAGTTAAAGGGATATTTACTCGCCGTGAGGCCAGGGCGCCCAAGAAGTTCAAACCCAAAAAATCTCCGCTCCGCGTGGTGAGGAATAACGAAGTGGCTATTGGTACGCGGCTGGATGAGCTGCTGGATAAGATCAATGAAAAAGGCTATGAGAGCCTCACTTCAGAAGAGAAGAACTGGTTAAAGAAGTATAGTGATGAGAAGTAAGGTTTAAGCAGAAGGCAATTCCACCCTGATCTCTGTTCCCTCCCCCATACGGCTGTTTACAATGATCTCTCCCTTATGCATGCGGATAATGTTCTTTGTGAGCGGCAGCCCTATCCCATAACCTTTAAATGGCTGTGTATTGGATGCACGGAAAAAGGGGGAAAAGATATAAGGCATGTCCGGTACCGGTATCCCGATCCCCAGGTCCCTTACAATAATGATGTTCTTGGAATTGGTAGCCGCTAATGCCAATGATACCGGCCGGTTGCTGGAATACTTCACGGCATTGCTCACAATATTGCTCAGCGCCAGTTCCAGTAACTGAAAACTACCCAGCACATTCATTTTCTCTTCTTCTTCGGGGAAAAGGCTGTAATCAATCTCTACTTTATTATCCGGTGTGATGCGGTCTATCACATGTTTTACGGCAAACAGCAATTCGTCTGTACGCACAATGTCCCAGCTTTCTTTTTTACCATCAAACCCCGTTTGCGCCAGGTGTAACAGGCTGCGTGTAATATGTTCCAGGCGTTCTGCTTCCCGCAGCATATTACTCACAGCGGTACGGTAACTCATGCAATCCCTTTCTTTACTCAATGCCAGTTCCGCTTCTCCGATAATAGCCGTGAGCGGTGTACTCAGCTCATGAGAGGCATTGCTTACAAAGTTATTCTGTGTTTCAAATGCCATCTCCAAACGGTCCAGCATATTGTTAAAAGTATCTGCCAGCTCACGGATCTCATCATTGCCGCCATGTGCTTCCACACGCAAATGCAGGTTACTGGAACTGATATCCTTTACCCGGTCTATAATACGATGTACGGGCAGTAAAATATAACGTGAAAAGAACAGCCCTGTTCCTATGATCAGTGCCAGCGCTACTGTAAGACAGGTAAGCAGGATCCGCCGCAGGTCTGTCATGTATTGCGACATATACTCATTCACTGCAGACACGATCACGATGTAACTATTATCTCCGTTCGTGTAGAGAATGCCTTCATAGAACCGGTCTCCATTCCGGAATGTTTCCCTTCCTTCCCTGATCACGGCCTCATAGAATTCCGGTTGAAGGCCAATATAATGATGCGCTTCTATTTTGTTGCCCGGCAGGATGCGCAGGATGTATTCATTTTCTGAGGGCAGTTTTTCCAGGTGTTTATCCCGTATGTAATTATATGCCAGTGTATCTGTTCCAACAGGCGGGAAAGCAGCTGTTGCAGTGAGGTATGCCCGTATTTCAAGCCGTTTATAGAAATCTTCAAAAGAATACTGCGTAGCCAGGTAGTACACGAAAAAGCTCATCACTGAAATGATGGATACGGTGAGTATCGCAAACAGCAGCATGATCTTAGTACGAATTTTCATCGGTAAGGGTTTCTTTTAGCATGTAACCATGGCCCACAACGGTTTGTATAAGTTCCGGCCCACTGTCTTTGTTTATTTTTTTGCGGAGGTAGTTCACATATACATCCACCACTTTGGTGCTCATGTTAAAATCAATGCCCCATACATGTTCCAGGATCTCTACCCTGGACAATACTTTCCGGGGATTGCGCAACAGGTATTCCAGCAGGCGGTATTCTGTAGCAGTTAAGGTCATGACCCGTCCCTTGCGGGAAGCCTGTTTGGTATCGGTATCCAATTCCAGGTCGGCCATTCGCAGCACATTGCTATCCTTGCCATTCAGGGGTATTGTATTCCTTCTTCTGAGCAGGGAACGGATACGGGCTTCCAGTTCCTGGAATTTAAAAGGTTTGGTGAGGTAATCATCTGCCCCACTGTCCAACCCGATCACTACATTTTCTGTGGTGCCTAATGCTGTTAACATCAGGATAGGCGTTTGTACCTGATCAGCCCTTAACTGCCGGCATACTTCTATCCCGTTCTTTCCGGGCAGCATTACATCCATGATGATCAGGCCAAAATTGTTATTTCGCGCCATATCCAGCCCCAGCAAACCATCCGGCGCCACACTTACCTCATATCCTGATTCCGTTAATCCACGGGAGATCACAGATACCACAGCAGGCTCATCTTCTACTAATAAAATCCTCATCTTTCCAAATTTAAACACTGAAGCGCAGAAAATAGCGGGTTTACACATTCTCTTACCAGATTCTAACCTCTTTGCCATGATATTTTTATCGTTTCGCAACTATCTTCTAATCGTGCATTTACTTCCTTCTAACACCCCCATTCTAGTTTTGTTTTAAAATAAATGCTCATGAAAAACATACTCGTACCCACTGATCTGTCCATTCGTTCATTAAACTATCTGCACAACCTGGCAGAGCGGAATGATGAAGTGGTGAGCATCACGCTGATGCATGCATTAAAAATGCCGGATTCCATACTGGACCTCTGGATGTTCACCAAATCAGGAAGACATCATACGCTTGTTACCGGCGATTTCAGGGAAGCCTGTGAAGTGATGAAGAATAAATACGCCAAAACAATCCACGAAATAAAAGTTGAATTCTTTTATGGCAGTACTACTCCGGCATTGCGGAACTTCCTGAAAGCACATGAGATCCATGAAGTAGCTATGCCGCAGTCAATGGGTTATCAGTGCCCGGGAAGAGAAAGTTATAATCCTGAAAAGCTGTTAAAGAAATGCCGGTTGCCGATCAAGGAACTGATCATACATACACCTAAACAAACAGCTCCTTCCGCCACTTCGATTGCTGAGCTGCTAGTACTGCAAAATTAAGATGATGCCTGACGAGTGAAAATAAAAATGATGAATTATGCTGCTAAAGAAAGGTATTCCGCTAAGATATATTTTTGGTACAATCCGGTATGAGATACTGGCAGTAACGGTTTACACGCTGCTGATCAATATCCTTTATTATCAATACGGATTACGTGAGATTGCTATTCCACTGGCCATACCCATGGTACTGGGCACGGTGTTATCCCTGCTCCTGGCCTTCAGGTCCAACCAGGCATATGACCGTTGGTGGGAAGCACGTACGATCTGGGGAGCTATCGTAAATGATTCCCGTTCACTGGTGAGGCAGTTAACATCCATGATCAATAACACAAATGAATCGGAGGAGATCAGGCATTTCCGGGACCAGTTCGTAAGGAGACAGATAGCATGGAATTATGCCCTCGGGCAAGCGCTCAGAAAAAAAGATCCACTTAAAGGATTGGACCGGCTGCTCTCCCGGCGGGAACTGAATTTTGTTTCGAAATTCGATAACGTTCCTGCCGGTCTTCTCCAGATGCATAGCCGTGATCTGCGTTATGCACTGCAGCATGAATGGATCAATAATTATCAGCAGGTGGAGATGGACAGAACACTTACCAGGCTTTGTGATGCAATGGGTAAATGTGAGCGGATCAAGAATACGATCTTTCCGGCCACTTACAGTCTGTACACCCATTTTGCGGTCATCTTCTTCATCCTGTTACTTCCGTTTGCACTTATAGATTCCCTTGGTATTGTGGAAGTGCCGTTGGTGGCAGCAATTTCAGCTTCATTTCTGCTGATTGAGAAAATGGCCATCAACCTGCAGGATCCGTTTGAAAATAAACCAACTGATACTCCTATGACAAGCATTGCCCGTAAGGTTGAGCGGGACCTTTTGCAGATGCTGGAAGAAACGCAGATGCCGGAGGTGGAACTTGAACAGCAGCAACCCGCTTACTATGTTTTATAAGGTAAGGTTAAGGATTGAACAGGCCCTCAGGATCTTCCCGGGGGCTTTTTTTACTCTATAATGTTCCCCAGGTAGGAAATGGGCTGTTTATTGCGGGGTTCCACATACAGGGTAGCCTCTCCGGTTTTTAATACATTCAGTACCATATAACTTACATCCGGCGAATTGCGTTGCCGGAAGGTGATATTCCAACTCTTTTTGCGTTCCTGCAGTTTGTAATCGAATTTCCCCCATTTAAAAGTGAACCCGATCTGGGAATTATCAGCATATACATGGGTAGACCGGCCATAATAAGGGAGGTTCACCAACAGGCTGTCTCCCTGCACCCGGAAAGTATAATTTTCTCCCGGCACACTGGTGGTTTGGCCTCCGGGCGGCATAACAGCCTGTACAAAAAAGCGGAAATTCTGCTTATCCAGCCTTTGTTTAATGGCGGAGGCGAGGAGGGAATCCTGGGCATTTGAAGAGGTGACCATAAAAAACAAGGCAGCGCTTAAGCATAATATGGATCTAAAGATGTTCACGGAAGGGGATTTAGGCTATATGAATTTACCGAATTATGGGCAATCAGATTCTTGTTATCTTTGTACGGCACAAGACAACGTACAGACGACCACATGAAGACATTTAACGTTCCTATTATATACCGCAGCCCGCTGATCTCTGCTATTAAACAGCAGCGGAAACAGCAGGACCGCATGAAAAAAGACTTTACCCCTACCCTGCTGGATTTTGGTCCTGTGCGGATACAACTGGCCCGGCATTTCGGGTTTTGTTATGGGGTAGAAAATGCTATTGAGATCGCTTTTAAGACGGTGGATGAAAACGAGGGGAAAAGGATCTTCCTGCTGAGCGAAATGATCCATAACCCCCAGGTGAACAACGATCTGCTTTCCCGTGGTGTGAAGTTCCTGATGGATACTTCCGGCCGGCAGCTGATCCCCTGGGATGAATTGAATGCAGACGATATTGTGATCATTCCTGCTTTTGGCACCACCCTGGAAATTGAGGGCAGGCTGCAGGACATGGGCATTACCCCGCTTCAATATAATACCACCTGTCCTTTTGTTGAACGTGTATGGAATAAAGCTGAACAAATTGCGGCCAAGGAATATACCGTGATCGTACATGGTAAACCCAAACATGAGGAAACCCGGGCTACCTTTTCCCATAGCAGGCACCATACCCCTACGGTTGTTGTAAAGGATATGGAAGAAACCCACAGGCTGGCAGCCTACATCTTAGGCACACAGCCGGCGGAACAGTTCTACGAGGAATTCAAAGGACAGTATTCAGAAGGCTTTGATGTTACCAAACACCTCCAACGTGTTGGTGTAGTGAACCAAACCACCATGCTGGCATCTGAAACACAGGCAATTGCAGACTATATCAAACAGACCATCCAGGAGAAATACCAGCTGGCGGATAACCAGGTGGGGGAAAGGTTTGCGGATACAAGGGATACTTTATGTTATGCCACAAACGACAACCAGACTGCCGTTACCGGGATGCTGGAGGTGGAAGCGGACCTGGCTATTGTGGTGGGCGGGTACAACAGTTCCAACACCTCTCATCTGGTAGAACTCTGTGAGGAAAAACTGCCTACCTATTTTATTTCCTCAGAAGAAAAACTCCTCTCCCGCGAGGAGGTATTACACTGGGATTTTCATCATCACCAGGAACTCCACAGCACCCACTTCCTTCCGGAAAAGGAAACGCCGGCCACCATTCTCCTTACCAGTGGCGCATCCTGCCCGGATGCCATTGTAGAGGGCGTGATCCGGAAACTACTTTCTTTTTACGGCCTGGAACATAAAGTGAATGAAGCGATAGAAACTTTCGGATAACAAAAAAGACACCAGATGGGTGTCTTTTTCCTTTGGGGCTAATCAAACGCTAGTAATGCAGAGAAAATTCTTATAACAAACAATTGATGACCTTGAACGTGCAACAAAAGTACATTCCAATACAGCAGTCCGCAACCTCGATTTAATATCCGGTATTGTATTGCCGATAAGTGGTAAGATTGGAACTAAATTTGGTGCGGCGGGATCGCAATTAAAACTGCATCGCTTTTTTCAGGAAGTCTGCTTTACGTCTGCGTGACACTTCTACCTGTGTGCCATCACTCATCAATGCAAACCCTCCTTCTCCCTGGATATAGGATTCCATCTGTTGTAAATTTATCAGGTGGGAATTGTGTACGCGGAAGAAATCCACGTCCGTTAGCAGTTCCTCAAACTCTTTGAGTGGTTTGGATACCAGCAGCTGCTTTTTATCTGTGAAGAAGATCTTGGTATAGTTACCGGTGGATTCACATCTTACAATATTCTGTACAGGCATGAACACCAATCCGTTAATTGTTGGGAGTGCTATCTTTTTATTGGTCTGCTGTAAAGTTTTCATGTTCTGCAGGAACACTTCCAGCGGGGCAGTGCTGTTATCCTGTTTATTCAGGCGTCTTTCGTGGAATTTGCGGAGAGCTTCCTGTAATTCCTGTACGCTGAATGGTTTCAGCAGGTAATCGAGGGCATTAAATTTAATAGCTTTCAGGGCGTATTGTTCGTAAGCGGTGGTAAAGATCACATCAAAATGCACTTTATCGTACAGCTTCAATAATTCAAAACCATTTTGGTGAGGCATTTCCACATCCAGGAAAACCAGGTCCGGCCGCAGGTCATCGATGATCTGCTTAGCGTCCTGAACACTATTTACGCCGGCCAGTACCGTCACTTCCGGACATTTTTTCTGCAGCATAGTCTGCAAAGCATCAATACAATGCTGTTCATCGTCAACGATAATTGCTTTAATCTCGCTCATGTGGTGATATTTTGCTATTTCTCTGCCCTCTCTGTCTAAAATAAAAACTCTGCGGGCAATACGATTTTTACCTGCGTTCCGGTAGCCAGGCCTACATGGTCCTGCAGATCGTTCACTACCACGTTTGCATCTTTGGTATTATTGATCTTGCGGATCAGGGCTATACGGCCCTCAGTCACTTTCATACCCATGGAATTGTGCAGATGGTCTTTTTTGGCTTTGATCTCCATCGCCAGTTTGCGGCCGATGCCGTTATCTGTTACCAGTATTTCGAGTACCCTGCCATTGAGGCTCACATTGATATCCAAACGGCCTTTATCCTTACGGTGCACTAAACCATGCCAAATGGAATTCTCTACATATGGTTGAATGATCATGGGCGGGATCAGCACTTCTTCTTCATTGATATTCTCTGCCACATGAATGTGGTAATCAAACATATTATTACAGCGCAAAGCTTCGAGGTCAAGATACAAACGCAGGGATTCCAACTCCTTATTCAAAGGAATGAAAGTATGCTGGCTGTTATCCAGGATCATGCGCATCAGTTTGGAAAACTTGGTAAGGTAATCCGATGCTTCTTCCTGGTTATTGCTCCAGATATAACGGTGGATGGAACTAAGCGAGTTGAAAATGAAATGCGGGTTCATTTGAGAACGAAGGGAACGTAATTCCAGCTGAAGCGTCTGGCGGTTCGCCTGGAGGTTACGGTGCCTGATGTAAAAGAAACCGCCAACGATCAGCATAAAAAGAAAACCTGCCAGGGCAATAGCCAGGGCCAGGTTACGGCGGATCCTCAGCTGGCTGATATCCTGTTCCTGCTGCAATTGTTTGATCTGGTTATCTTTCTGGTGTACCACATACATCGCCTGCATCTGCGCAAACTCTGTGGTAGACCTTTCGTTCAGGATACTATCCTTGTACAGGAGGGAGAGATTGGAATTATCAATGGAACGATCGTAATCACCAGCCCGTTTGTAGTTATCCGCCATGGCTTTGTAAGCCTCCATCAGGGTAGATTTGAAGCTCCATTTCAAACCCAGGTCTATCGATTCCTGGATGTATTTGCGAGCTTCTTCATGTTTACCCTGTTCATTCAATAAACGCCCGATGCTGAGATAACTTTCTGCCACATGTACTTTATCATCTACTTTATCATTTGCCTGTAATGCCTTTTGGAGGTATTCCATGGCAAGGGGATAATTCTTCTTTTTCTGATAGGCTGTGCCCAGGCAGGTATAACAGATAGACATCCCTGTTTTATTATCCATTGCCTGGTTAACGGCCAGGGAGCTCTTATAGTATTCAATGGCTTTATCCAGCTGCCCCAGGCCCTCATAGGCATATCCCAGGTTACCCAGGTTAATGGCTACCCCCAGGTCGTTTTTGCCTTCCCGTTCCAGCCTGAGGCTGCGGGAAAATTCCTGGATGGCATCGTTGTACTTACCATCAGAGAGTTTGATATTGCCGATGGAGTTAGTGGCGATACAGATATTGCGGACATCGTTGGCTTTTTCAGCCAGTTTGAGTGCACGGAAGTGGAAGTCGAATGCTTTGGGAAGCATATCCCTTCTGCGGTAATCCACCCCGATATTATTGAGTGAAATAGTGATGAGGCGAACGTCTTTTGCGTCTTCCGCATACTTGAGGGCCCTTTCATGAAAATCGGCTGCGAGGATGTATTGGGATTTATTTCGTTTAGCCGTGCCCAGTTCATTATATCCTTCTGCTAATCCTTTGTTATAGCGGATCTTATGGGAAACGTTGATGGCTTCCTGGAGGAAGGCGTTATCTTCCTTACGTTTATCAAAGTAGCGGTAAAGACTTTTAGATCTGGCCATGAGCCGGTTCACTTTAACCGTATCGTCCGCCATTCCTTTGATGGAATCCAGGCTCGCCTGAACCTGCAGAGAATCCTGTGCAGATGCGTGCATCCACAATGCAAGGTGCAGGAACACTATAAGAATAAGGCCTTTTTTAGACATGGTGAGGTGAACAGTATATACACAAGTTATTAAAAATAAACGATTGTATTTCAGGTAGTACGAAAAAGTGAAGGGGCGAAAGAATTCGCCCCTTTCCTATTAACCGAATACACCTACTGAAAATATGAAATAGGGCCGTCTAGCGACCGCATTCCACATTGCGTTTTAAGACACGCTTCGCCATAAGCCCGGCGTGTTTGATTTATTTTTACAGTTCTTTTTATAATCGGTTAATAGCATGGTCTTTTGTCTGGATATAGCCGTTTAAAAGCCTTTGGACAATCACTTAGAACCACTTTGCAGCGATACAAAAGCTACTGGATCCGCCAAGCGCTATCCGGTAGCCTTTATCATTCAATGATTTGCAACAAAGTTCAGGTTCTTTTCAAGGTATGTTGTCTATCCGATCCAAAGTATCATGGCATAATATCAATCACGTCCGTAAGTTTACGGAATCAGGGCCAAGACCATTAAAAATGCAGGAATTTCGAGAGGATGAGGTATATAAAATTATATACAGGGATAGTATCCCTATAGAACCAAAGGTAATAACGTTTTTTTGATATACAAAAAAATTTCAAGAAGAATGTGCCATGATAGCGTCTTCTACCCATTGCATGACCAGATCGAGCTGTTCCTGCATGTTTAATTGACTGTTATCCAGGATGATAGCATCATCTGCCCTGCGGAGGGGACTTACTTCCCGGTTAGCATCTATATAATCGCGGAGTTCCAGGTTTTCTTTTACTTCGTGGAGGGTGATATTCGGGTTTTTGGCGTATAATTCTTTGAACCTGCGTTCCACCCTGATAGCGGGGTCTGCGGTCATAAAGATCTTCAGTTCTGCATGCGGAAAAACTACGGTACCGATATCCCGGCCATCCATCACAATACCTTTCTGTGCACCCATCTTTTGCTGTTGTGCCACTGCAAACTCCCGAACGGCGCGGATGGCAGCTACCTCACTTACTTTTTCCGCCACCAGCATTTCACGGATCAATTGCTCTACGTTTTCATCATTGAGGAACATATCGCTGTAACCGGAGATCTGGTTGTGCACAAATTCCAGGTGAATGCTATCGAGTGCGTTCTTCACTTGCACATGATCATTCCATTCAACCCTGTGCTGAATGAAGTAAAGCGTGATAGCGCGGTACATGGCACCACTGTCTATGTACAGGTAGTTCAGCTGAGCAGCCAATTGCCTGGCCAGTGTGCTCTTCCCACAGGAAGAATAACCGTCTATTGTAATGATAATCTTTTTCACGCCCGGATTTTTGATGTGCAGGTAGGTGCCTGATGCAACAATTGCCACTGCAAAAATGCCGTAATTCCGCGAAAAATCAAAGAGTTTTTCTATCTGCGATCGATCACAATCACTTTATGCGTACGCATTAGGCGGTTTGATTTCTGATCGTAGAATGCCAATATATAAGTGCCTTTGGAGAGATTGTTCACGCGAATGGTAGCTTCTCCTTTTACGGAGTACTGGTTCACAACCTGCCCCAGGCTGTTCACTACCTGCATGATCATATCTGTATGTTCACCGCGGACCTGTACCTGGAACTGGCCCAGGTTGGGATTCGGCCATACATCGATGTGCAGGAAGGGTGGTACGGCTTTGATCTGGGAATAACTTACCCGTTCATTTTTAGAGACTGCTTTGATACGGTAATAAGTCCATCCATCGTAGTTATTAGGATCGGCGTGTACATAATCGAGGCGGGAAGTGGTATTTCCGTTGGGTGCTTTGGAGCGTACCTCTCCTGCTTTTGTGAAACCGGTATCTTTATCAAAACGTCTTTCAATTTCGTAGCGGTCGTTGTTCAGCTCACGTATCACAGACCACTCCAGTTGTGCGAAGTTTTCTGAGAGACGGTAAGCGTTGAAATAAATAAAAGCAGCAGGTGCATACGGTCCATAGATCATGGACGCCTTCGTAAAGTACTCATTATTGTTCAGGCCATCTTTAAATACACGAACGTGCATAGTGGCATTCCTCAATGTATTGGTAGTAGTGATATTACCGGCAACAGGGAAAGTTTCCAGCTGCTCCAAGTAATCCCAGGCATTGTTCACGTAACGGGATACATAACTGGCAGAACGGAAGGTCATATAGTCCTTTCCTTCTTCCGCATCCATGTGTTGTAAAGTAACTTTTGCTTCTGCATGATCACTTCTTACACGTGCTACGTTCCATGTTTTATTAGTAAAATCCAGTTTATTCACATTCCCTGATATTGCATGCTGGTATACGCTGTCAAACACCCTTGCCCTGAAATCATCCGGTACACCGGTGTATTCAATTTCTGCAGGGGCATAAGTATCTATAGAGGTGCCGATAGGGAATACTACTTTACCGGAGGAGCCATCCACACTTTCGCGGTAGAGGAAACCACCGGCTACGGTAGAGCCTGTTACGATAAAGGAGTTTTCGTTATAACCTGTGATGGTTCCGGGTTTGGCATCGCCTACCACCAGGTTCCATCCATTCAGGAAAAGATGGCCGCTGGCAAAATTGAGATTGTTACGAACTTTCACATCACTTAGGTCTGAGAGTAAAATTCCCAGGCGGTTGTTCACTTCAAAGTTAGGAAAGGTGGCGCCGGTACGGCCAACCACACTGTATCCTCCGAGTAACTGTTGTGCTCCCAGGTTACCATACATGGGGTTATTTCCGGAAAAGCGGAAGAGGCCGCCTTTTCCATCAACACCACTGGCGGATTCATCAGGAAGCGTGGCACCGTTACCGTTATTCCAGGTTTTACCGAAGAAATTAATGATTGAATTGAGGTTGGTACCAAAAGCGCCTTCGTTAGTAACATTTCCATATATATTGAATACCTCTCCCGTTGCAACCTGGATCCTGGCATCGGGGGCAATGTACACGCCTTGCTGTTGTGCTTCGAGTGGCAGTACAAGGCTGAGAAGTGCTAATATGGTAAGTGAAATGTAACGCATTTGTTTTTGGTTATCACAATGAGATGATAGCGATATTTAATCTCGTATTACCAGGAACAGCCCTGGTGGCGGTGCTGCTATTCACATAACCGACCATTATCTGCGGGGTGGTAGCACTGGTATTACTCACCCTGGCCCATCCTATTGCAAGCCCCGAAGCTAAAGCTGCACCAGGACTTATCATCACATTATCGTCTGCTTTCAAAACAACTCCTGCAGGTAATGTATAAGTAACATTTGTTGTTGCCAGTGCGCCACAGTTTTGATTCGCAGGTGTATTAAAAATTAATTTAGTAATACCTGTCAACACAGTACCGTCAGCACCAAGTTTAAAAGTCCCTTCCACATCCAGTTTAGCAGCAGGTGCTGCAAGTCCGATCCCCAACCTGTCATTTGTATTATCCCATATCAGTTGCGCGGCTTTTTGTGCCACATCACCTGTTGTACCATTGGCGAACAATACACCTCCGGCTGTATTTAAACCAGTTACCCTTATTCCGCCAGTAACGTGTAAGGCTGTGCTGGGAGCAGCATTACCTATTCCCAACCTGTTATTGGTATTATCCCAGATCAGCTGACCTGCTTTCTGTGTTACAGCACCCGTGTTTGTGAACAATAATCCACCCTGTGCAGTTAAACCTGTTACAGAGAGGCTTGCCATGTTGCCGTTACCGCTAATACGGAAATCACCGGTTTGTAAGGCTGCATTCTGATTCTGAATATAAGCAGTAGCCAAGTTTGGAATATCTGCGGCTACGAGTGCTGTTGCGCCGGATTGTACACGGCCTTTGGCATCTGTTGTTACTTTGAAATAGGTATTGGCAATGCCGAAGTTTGATAAAGTTGTTACAACATTTCCGGCGGCGTCTACTGCGCTGGCAGTTACATCTCCGGAGATTGTTTTAATATAGTCAGGGGTCCAGTTACTCCATTTTGTACCATTGTACTGAAGCAATTGATTAGTGGATGGTGCTATAGGGAAATTAATGTCAGACAAACCGCCTAATGCGTATGTGGTCAGGTCCGGAACTTTATACCATGGCGTGTAACCATTTGTTTTTTTAACGTACAGCGTTTGATCTGTGATGTTAAAAACCATCATGCCTGCAGCGGCACTATCAAGTGGATTGGAGGTTAATGCAGTACTTGTAACACGTGGTAACAGCAAACCTTTTTTGTGTGAGCTTATTTCAAGGGCGGCATCCAGCCTGGTAGATTCTGCCTGGCCGCCTATTTTCATTTGTGCCCGGGAAGGAATGGCTGCGAATCCGGAGAGCAGCAGTATTAACAGGGATGTATATCCTCTCGGCCAATTCATGTCAACTTTTTTGGTGTACAGAAACATCATATGCTTGTATTAAGATTTTACCGGAACGGTTATACGAATAATAACCGTTCCGGTAAATCAGGTTTAGAAGCCAGTTCCTCTGCTGAGCATCTGCCAGTTTGTACCGTCAGACATCACAGTGATGGAAGTATGTACAACGGAGATAGTAGTACTTGCTATACCATTAATGGTTTGGCCACCAGTTGTATTCACAACAACATTGTTATCTTCTTCTGTAGCGGGGTTGGTACCAGGGATCCTTTTGATCACATAGATCCTTCCTGAACATTCTGTTGCATTGGGGAGCGAAATAGTAGTTGCTGCTCCTGCTGCTGCAATGAGAACGATATAGTCATCAGGTCCGATTGTGCTACCTGCGGGAGCAGTACGGAATTTAACACCAACGGAACCGTTCACGATCAGGTTAGAGGGAGATACTTGCGGAGTACCAAAAGCAGCACCCACGTGTACTTTACCAGCGAATGATTTATCACCGCCAAATTCCTGTGCACCTGTGGAAACCACACCACGATCGGCAGTACTTGCGTTAGGTAAAGCAAAAGTAACTGTACTACCGGTAGATGTAACAGCAAAGTCTGTTCCGGTTGTAGCTGTTGCAAAAGCGAGGTTACCAGTAGCGTCACCTACAGCAGGAGTAGGAGATGTTGTAGAGATCTGTCCGATACCTGTGGAAGTTAATTTCCAACCTGGAACAGTTACTTTCTTCAGTTCGTATTGTGCATCACCTGTAGCAGATGGATCCTGCAATAACAGGTTGTAGTTGTCAGTGTTCACCAGTGTTTGTGCAGCAACGCTTTTTAAGGTTGTAGCACCTTCTACTAACAAAGTTGGAGCACCGGATGCCGGATTAACCCTTTTAATCTCCACACTTCCATCAAATATGGTCTTCTGATTAGAAAACGTCTTGTCTCCTACGAATGTTTGCGCACCAAGGGTAACAATACCCGCAGTTGTTTCAGTAGCGGGAGATAAAGCCAGTTCCCATTTGTTTCCGTTCTTTGTAAATACAGCACCTTCTGCTACTGCATTAGCAACTGTCAAAGGAGGAAGTACTTTAATACCATCAGCAGCCATCAGGTCCTGCAGTTTGGTATAATCATCAATGTGCATGAAACCATAAGTTGGCGTGTTACCAGCTATAACCTGACCAGTTAAAGTAGGAAAGCTTAGTTCAATACGGCCAGGGGTAGCACCAACTGGCGGCGCAGTGACAATTTCAGGTGCTATACCAGCATTATCCATCAACGAGATCTCCAAGTCACCTTTCAAGGCGTTCAAGCTCGTAACAGAACTTTGTGCCAGATCTCTCTTTTTAACAGTACCGTCAGTTGCGAGCACCAATACATTATTACCATCGGTAGCAGGCACTGCATCATCAACAACTCCAGCTGCAAAGACCAACTTTCCATCTGCACCAATGGTGAGCCTGGTGGCGCCATTTGTTTTAAAATCTAAAGGGAAGTTGTTGGTAGTACCCAGGAAACTTCCAGCTGTACCAAGGTTACCATCCTGTTTCCAGGGACCTCCAAGGCCACCCTCTGTAGTAACTCTCACCATCGCGCCACCAACGCCTCCGGTTTTCACAAAGAGACCTGCAACACCTGCGGGGCCACCACCTATGTAGTAAACCAGGAAACCAGCATTTGCTGAATTCGAAATTGCAGCCATGCCGGCATCATCTACTCTGGGTAACAGTAATCCTTTTCTGGTGCTTTCCAGTTCGAGGATAGCAGCAGGATCAATGGAGGCGGGATTTCCCCCGATCTTGACCTGAGCTTTTAGGCTGTCGTAGCTAAAGAACAACAGCGCAGCCAGTACCATACTGGCAATACGTAACGACTTTCTCATAGGATAATAGGTTGAAAAATATGAGTTGTTAAAATAAAAGGTTTATGTGTTTAATTGATTTTATTGACGAATACTGGTTTTTGTTTTTCCCCTCTCTCGTATCAGGGCTACAACGCTCTCACAATATTACATATATATTTTGATTAATACGTATTATTTATAATGTTTTTTATTTATTTAATACAATAATGAGCTTTATGGAGGTTTACAAGCTACTATTTTATTGAGGATCAGTGAGGTAAAAAGAGAAAGGAAAACATTAGGAAAAAATAAAAAGTGTTAGTTACGTGGGATTGGGGTCCATAAAAAAAGGTTGCCGGAGGGTATCCGGCAACCTATATTATATATAATGTCCTTTATAAATTATGCTTCTGATTTCTCAGATTTACTCTTGGAAGGATTCTTTAAAGAAAAGACCAGTTTCTGGTTTTCTTTATCGAGGTCCGCGATGAGAATATCCCCGTTATGAATGTTCATATTCAGGATCTCTTCTGCTAACGGATCTTCCAGGTATTTCTGGATAGCGCGGTGGAGTGGACGTGCTCCAAACTGCTGATCGTACCCTTTCTCTGCGAGGAAACCTTTGGCCTCGTCTGTGAGTTCCAGGCTGAAGCCCAGGTTCTGCAAACGTACCAGTACACCTTTCATAGTGATATCTATAATGGTGTAGATATGCTCTTTGGAGAGAGAGTTAAAGATGATCACATCATCAATACGGTTCAGGAACTCAGGAGAGAAGGTACGTTTCAAAGCCTTTTCTATTACGGCTTTGGTGTTATCTTCTTCACTTACTGTTCTTGCACTGGTGGTAAAACCAACACCTGCACCGAAATCTTTCAACTGGCGTACACCAATGTTAGAGGTCATGATGATGAGGGTGTTCTTGAAGTCAACCTTACGGCCGAGACCATCTGTGAGGATACCATCGTCCAGCACTTGCAGCAGGATGTTGTAGATATCCGGATGGGCTTTCTCGATCTCATCCAGGAGGATCACAGAGTAAGGTTTACGGCGAACTTTTTCAGTCAGCTGACCACCTTCTTCATAACCCACATAACCCGGAGGCGCTCCAATCAGCCTGCTTACAGAGAATTTCTCCATGTATTCACTCATATCTATGCGGATAAGTGCATCATCTGAGTCGAACATATAGCGGGCGAGTGATTTTGCCAGCTCCGTTTTACCTACCCCGGTTGGCCCGAGGAAGATGAAGGTACCGATTGGTTTCTTAGGATCTTTCAGACCTACCCTGTTACGCTGGATGGCTTTGGTCACTTTGCTGATGGCCTCTTCCTGTCCAACTACAGCGCTCTTCAGATCTTCACCCATGCGGCGAAGTTTATCATTTTCAGCCTGCACCATCCGTTTAACGGGGATGCCGGTCATCATACTCACTACTTCTGCGATGGCTTCTTCATCAATGGGGTAGCGTTTATGCTTTACTTCTTCTTCCCACACGGCTTTGGCCTTTTCCAGGTCTTCGCCGAGTTTCTTTTCCGTATCGCGCAGGGCTGCGGCTTCTTCGAAGCGCTGGCTCTTCACTACTTTATTTTTTTCCTGCTTGATGTCTTCGATCTGTTTTTCCAGGTCGAGGATATTTTGCGGAACATTGATGTTCTTTAAGTGTACCCTTGCTCCTACTTCATCCAATACATCAATCGCTTTGTCTGGTAACAGGCGGTCCGTCATGTAACGGTCGCTCAGTTTTACGCAGGCATCGATAGCATCATCCGTGTAGCTCACATTGTGATACTCTTCGTAGCGTTGTTTGATGTTATTGAGGATCAGTACAGTTTCTTCCACGGATGGAGGATCTACCATTACTTTCTGGAAACGGCGGTCTAAAGCGCCATCTTTCTCAATGTACATACGGTATTCATCCAGTGTGGATGCTCCGATGCATTGGAGTTCGCCACGTGCGAGGGCTGGTTTGAAGATGTTGGAAGCATCCAGGGAACCGGAAGCGCCACCTGCACCAACAATGGTGTGGATCTCGTCAATGAACAGGATCACATCCCGGTTCTTTTCGAGTTCGTTCATGATGGCTTTCATCCTTTCTTCAAACTGGCCGCGGTATTTTGTACCGGCCACCAGGGCAGCGAGGTCGAGGCTTACTACTCTTTTATCAAACAACACGCGGGAAACCTTGCGTTGAACGATGCGGAGGGCCAGGCCTTCCACGATAGCTGTTTTACCTACACCAGGCTCACCAATGAGGATGGGATTGTTCTTTTTACGGCGGGAAAGGATCTGCGAAACGCGTTCAATTTCCTGCTCACGGCCAACGATAGGATCCAGGCTGCCACTTTCGGCGAGTTTGGTGATATCACGGCCAAAATTGTCGAGTACAGGAGTTTTAGACTTGGTATTGGTTTGCTTCGCTTTAGAGGCATAACTTTTACGTTCGTCTTCAAATTCCTCTTCTCCGGGGTCATCGAACTCTGCTTTAGGATCTGCAGATTTTACGAAGCCCAATTCGTTTTTAAATGTATCGTAGTCCACGTCAAACTGTTGAAGGATTTGAGTACATACGTTTTCTTTATTCTTGAGGATGGAAAGCATGAGATGTTCTGTCTCAACTGTAGGGCTTTTAAGGGCCTTAGCTTCCAGCACGGTCACACGGATCACTTTCTCTGCTTGTCTGGTTAAAGGGAGGCTATTGATATTGGCAATGTTCTTACCGGTCTTATCTTTAATAGCCAGTTCCACTTCTTTGCGCAGTTCGTAAAGATCTACGTTCAAAGCTTGTAGAATTTTAACAGCCGTCCCCTCACCTTCACGAATGATGCCCAATAGCAGGTGTTCCGTACCGATGAAATCATTTCCCAGACGTAAAGCTTCCTCCCTGCTAAACGAAATGATCTCCTTTACTTGCGGTGAAAAATTCTGATCCATTGTAGATGATTTTTGATTAAACCCTTACGGGGGCTTGCTTATACAATATTACCAAATAAATTTGGATTTAGTTTTTATCCTTGCACATTTATACTTAAGATTTACTTTTGCTTCTGAAGGCCGTATAGATGTAAATATACTTACGAGAAGGGGGATGTTTTTGTTTGTGTGAGATTACTTCCGGCAAGGTTTTACGGACGGGTTCGTTCGGCTGTCCTTTTTTTTAATGATTAAAATATAACATCCTGGCTTATGCAATTCAAAATTGATACCAAAGAAAAAATAGTGCTTTTCCGGCTGGAAGAACCCGAACTGAATGCTAATTTGGCAGCCGAGCTGGAAAAAGCGGTTTTTGAAATACCTGATCTGGAGGATAAGAATCTGGTGCTGGACCTGCATTCCGTTCAATCTGCTGATGAAAAGGGCCTTAAAGCCATTTTTGCAGTATACAACCGCCAGTACGAGCGTGGGCTTTCAGCTGCCGTTGCTCAGCTTCGCGCTCCCTTATCCGCTGTATTAAGTGAAAAATACCCCGAAATGCTGAATATAGTGCCTACAGAATCTGAAGCCATTGATATGGTGATGATGGAAGACCTGGAGCGGGAACTGGACCTGGGAGAATAGCATCATTACCAATTACTTGTTTATTTTAGAGATATGTTCGCGGTAACAATTTTAGGCAATAATTCGGCAATACCTACACCAGACCGGCATCCTACATCGCAGGTGATCACTTATAACGACCAGTTGATCCTTGTGGATTGCGGAGAAGGCACGCAGATGCAGCTTCAGCGTTACAAGATAAAAAGGGGGCGTATCCGGCATATCTTTATCAGTCATCTCCATGGAGATCACTATTTTGGGCTGATAGGCCTGATCAACAGTATGAGCCTGCTGGGGCGGATAGAGCCTTTATCAGTTTACGGTCCGCCGGAGCTGGAGGAGATATTGCAGATCCAGTTACATGTTGCCGCCACTACCCTCAACTTCGAGCTAAACTTCCATCCCCTGCTGCCTGGCCAGACGGGCATTGTATTGAAGGAAAAGGAAATGGAGGTCAGCTTCTTCCCTACCCGGCACCGCATTCCCTGTTATGGTTTTTCCTTTAGCCTTCAGCGCAGGAAACGCAGGATCATACCAGAACAGGCACGCATATATGAAATACCTGCCTCTTTTTATTCCAAACTACAGGAAGGCGCTGATTATGAACGGAAAGATGGAAAGCTGGTCAAAAATGATTGGGTAACCCTTCCTCCTCCCAGGGCCAAACGTTATGTATATTGTGCGGACTCCATATATGATGAGGACCTGGTGCCTCATATGCGGGAGGCCGATATCGTATATCATGAAACCACTTATCTTCATGATCTTTCACAACGGGCGGCAGACAGGTTCCACAGTACTACTGTTCAGGCAGCTACACTGGCTAAGATGGCAGGTGCACACCGTTTGCTGATCGGGCATTTCTCTTCCAAATACACTGAATTACAGCCTTTCCTGGATGAAACCATCCCTGTTTTCCCTAAAACAGAACTGGCCATAGAAGGCGTCACCTATCTTATCTAGTGATTCCATTGTTGCGTAAGTAGTTTTGTTACATTATATTTACGCATTAAATTTAAAATCACTATTCCTATGAAAAGAGCAGCACTGCTTCTTATGCTCCCCTTATGCCTTGGCCTGAATGTAATGGCTCAAACAGACAGTACAGCCAACAGCACCGCCGGCACAGATTCAACCGAAGCCCCTTCCCGCAAACACCGGCTCCGTAATCTGCCCTACAACAAGAACATTATTAAAACGAACCTCTCTTCCATTGCATTGAACAACTACGGGCTTACCTATGAAAGGATGATTGCCCGGAAGATCTCTGCTTCCCTGGGTTACCGTTTCATGCCTAAAACCTACCTGGCAAAAACGGCACTAACTGAGAAAGTGATGGATTACTTTGAGGAGGGTGACGGAGAGATCACCCAGCAGCTGGACAAACTGCAAATGAGCGGAAATGCCATTACTGCGGAGATCCGCTTCTATACTGGCCGCAGGTCTGGCGCTAAAGGTTTTTATGGCGGGGTGTATGGCAGGTATGCTTCCTTTAAATATGATTACCCCTATGACTTTGAGCTGCCTACAGAAAAAAGGTTAGTACCCCTAACTGGCAAAAGCAGTGGTATTGGCGGAGGAATTATCCTTGGCGGCCAGTTCAACCTCCACAAAAATGTGATTGTTGACCTGTTCGTCATCGGCGGCCATTATGGTAATCTTAGTGGGAAAGTGGAAGGACTTACGGACCTGAGTGATCTTGATGAGCAGCAAAGAGCTGATCTGAAAGATGATGTGGAATCACTGATAGAGATCGGTGGTAAGAAAAATATTACGGCAGAGGTGAGAGATGACGGATTGCGGGCAGATGTTAAGATGCCTTTTGTGGGTGTGAGGGGACTTGGGTTAACGATCGGGGTATCCTTTTAGGAGGATCGAGCAAGGATAAAGCAATGAGAGAACTTTGCATCCCCTATGTCAAGCCTATGTGAAGCCTATGTCAACTATAGGAATGGTATATACATAAAGGCCCGTTCTTCAGCAGAACGGGCCTTTATTAATACGATAACTTACTTATTAGTAACCTTTTAGGAAGGTATTTATTTTAGTTTGCAGGTCGTTGCTCACGGGAATGATGGGCAGGCGGAAAGTATTCTCTATTATCTTATCGAAAGACAGGAATGCTTTGATACCGGCCGGGTTATTTTCCATGAACATCAGGTCAAAGCCTTCCAGCATTTTGTAGTGGAGGCGGCGGCCTTCTGCTATGTTACCATCCAGGGTAGCTTTTACCATGGCGGAGAAATCTTTGGCGAAGTAGTTGGCAGCTACGGAAATAACGCCGTCCATTCCGCAGGCAAGCTGTGGAAATGCTACGCCATCGTCTCCGCTGATCACCAGGAAGTCTTTGGGTTTATCGCGGATGATCTGCATGCACTGGAGCATATCGCCGGAAGCTTCTTTCATGGCTACGATGTTTTCTACCTCATGGGCCAGGCGCAGGGTTGTTTCTGCGGTCATATTACGGCCGGTGCGGGCAGGAACATTGTACAATATGATGGGTTTGGGAGAAGCAGCCGCGATGGCTTTATAGTGCTGGAAGATCCCTTCCTGTGTTGGTTTACTGTAAAAAGGAGATACGCTCAGAATAGCCGCAGCATCGTCCAGCGGGCATTTTTCCAGCCGGCTTACAACATCCGCGGTGCTATAATCACCAATTCCTACTACAACAGGCACCCGTTTACTTACCTTCTCGAACGTAAATTTTATCAGGTCCAGTTTTTCATCTGAAGACAGGGTGGGTGTTTCTCCGGTGGTACCTAATGTAACCACATAATCCACTCCTCCTCCGATCACATGATTGATCAGCCTCTCCAGGCCTGTCCAATCAATCGCTCCGTTTGTAGTAAAGGGTGTAACCAGTGCAACACCAGTCCCCCTTAATTGTTGCTGTAACATATCTAGTGTATCAAATAGCGCTTAGCTGCCCTGAAAAAATGCAAATATGAAAATTTGGATCGGTTCCCGCAATAAAAGCGCATTATTTTATTTAGCGTTCTTCGTAAAAGCCCATATTCGAGAATTTGTCTATCCGTTGTTCGATGCGGGTATCCGGATCGATCTTTCTTACTTCTGCGAGGGTAGACTTTAACTTTGCTTTAAGGATGGCTGCCATTTCTTCATGATTGGAATGTGCGCCGCCAATTGGTTCCGGGATCACACCATCCACGAGACCGAACTGGCTCATATAGGTGGAAGTGAGTTTCAGTTCTTCCGCTGCTTTTTCTTTAAAGTTCCAGCTGCGCCAGAGGATAGTGGAGCAGTTTTCCGGGGAGATCACGGTATACCAGCTGTTTTCCAGCATGAAAATACGGTCGCCGATACCAATTCCCAATGCGCCACCGGAAGCACCTTCCCCAATGATCACGCAGATAACGGGCACTCTCAGTTTCACCATTTCAAACAGGTTACGGGCAATGGCTTCGCCCTGGCCTCTTTCCTCTGCTTCCAGACCGGGATAAGCTCCCGGAGTGTCTATGAGGGTAACGATGGGTTTGTTGAACCTTTCCGCCAGTTTCATGAGGCGGAGGGCTTTGCGGTAACCTTCCGGATTGGCCATCCCGAAATTACGGATCTGGCGCATTTTGGTATTGATACCTTTCTGCTGCCCGATGAACATCACGGTTTCACCATCCAGATCAGCAAAACCACCTACCATCGCTTTATCATCTTTCACGTTCCTGTCACCGTGCATTTCCACGAAGTTGGTGGTCATGCGTTCGATGTACTCAAGGGTATATGGCCTGTCCGGATGGCGGCTCAGTTGTACCTTTTGCCAGCTGGTCAGATTATTATAGATATTCTGCTTAGTGTCGTTGATTTTTTGTTCGTACTCGCTTACGGTTGCAGAAACATCCACGCCCGACTTAACGCCGTTCTCCTTCAGTTTTTCCAGTTGTTCGTACAGATCCGCAATCGGTTTTTCAAAATCCAGAAATTGCATTATACAGATTTAAAAAGGTTAAAGTACGTCATAAAGATAGTAAACCCTGAACAAGTGCCCCAAAGAGCATTCAGATACAGGGAGTTGCTTAAAAAAAGATAAACCCGGCAAACCCGGGTCAGAAAATGCCCGAACCTTTTTAGAAACTCAGGGCGGCAAAAGTAGTACAATTAAGGTTATATAACAATATTTTGGTTTTTAAGGCCCGTTTTCTACCTGAAAAGAAGCGGGAAGAAACAGTGGATCCTCCGGAAGATTGTTTTAAGAACAGGGAGTTGAATATGGCTATCCGGTTCCGTTTACATACGGAACATGCAATGAGTTACAAACAGACCACAGCGCGGATGAATACAAGTATGGGAACAATTGGGGTACATATGAACCGCGCGTTGAAAACATTAAAACAACATCTCTCCCATTTACAGGGAATAGCATAAAAAGAAAAGAGGCTTTTGAGGGCCTCTTTTTTTATAGTTAGTCTTTTATGCCATAGTATGCCTGCACAGCTTTGTAATTATTCAGGTCCACAGGCGCTTTCCTGGCAGTTTGCCCACCCGGTATGAGTATGTAGCGGTATTGACGGACCTTCACACTCTGGGCATTCACACCAGTGCTTGCGTTAGCATTGGAATACAGCTCTATCAGTGCAGGTGAGTAAGTAGCTGTAATATAAAGCCCCAGGAAAGGATCAGCTATAGGCAAAGCCTCTACTACGGGTGCTGCTGCAGTACCATAGTTGAAATACACTCTCATTTCTCCGGATGTTAACATGGCGGCGTTCAGCTTCGGCGCAGGAATTGAAGCAAAATATCCATAGATAGTATCTCCCGCTGCGTTATCATCCACTTCGTATGTTACATCCAGCCATGCGGAATAGATCACATTGGCAGTTCCGGCAGGACCAGCGGGGCCGGCGGGACCAGCAGGGCCAGCAGGACCGGCAGGACCAGCGGGGCCGGCAGGACCGGCAGATCCATCTTTGGAACAGGAAACAAAAAATACTGCTACGGCCATTAGTGAAACGTATAAGATTCTGGTCATCATGCTCTTCATAAAAAAAAGTTGATTTGGTTATTAAAATAGGTAGAGTTGTTATTTCTGTTTATCGGCCCAGGGGATCAAACACTTCCGGGAACGTAGCGTTAAAAAGCATGGGCGGTAAATTATTATATGTGTTACAATTTGGTTGATATATTATTGTGGTTTCAAACAATCTCTTTCACGGTACTCTCTAACAATGGAGGATTTGGGCATGCGACAGTTGCATCTTCACTGTATTTAAGTTACAATTAAAATCGATGCTTTTTTCAATTTTTACATGGCTTTTTTACGGGCTGATTTTTTACCGATATATCAATAATCCCGTTAAAATTATTGATATATCGCTAATCTTTTCCCCGGATTTTCATTTAAAATACTGTATTTCAACGGATTGCAATCAGGGCACAGAGATTGAATAATGTACTGCCTAATTACATGAGCCATGAACATATCCACTATCAGCGAATTTGAAATACATACCCTGGAATGGTTCGCAAAAAACCAGGTTAACGCCAAGCACCATACATATGAGATCCTGTGGGTGAAACGGGGAGAAGGTTTCCTGAAAATGGGATCTGAGGAGTCTGAGATCACCCGGCAAACTGTTTACTGTTTACAGCCTGGTCAGTTAAAACAACTGGTCCCGGCCGAAAAACTGGAGGGGTATTACATTTCCATGTCGGCAGATTTCCTGCAGCTGGCGGAAACCACCCTGAGCTTTTCTCTTTTGTCCGCACAAAACGATCTTTTACAAATACCGATAGATGAAGAAACAGAAACTGAGGTGGAAGAGATCCTTAGCAAAATGCGGAAAGAATTCGTCAATTATTTTTCGTTCCGCTTAGAGATCCTGAAGGGTTTGTTCAAGATCTTCCTGCTATATACTTCCCGGAAATATTCCTATACGGTGATCTTTACAAAAGATGCCGAGTTGCTTCGCCGGTTTATGCAGTTACTGAAGGAACATTTCATCACCAAGAAAATGGTTACAGATTATGCTTATGAATTAAACATTACTCCCAGCTATCTCAACCAGGTAGTAAAAAAAATCTCCGGTTATACGGCCAGTTACCATATCCAGCAATACCTGGTAAAGGAAGCAAAAAGACTGGCCATCCATTCCAACCGCAGTATGAAGGAAATTGCCTATGCACTTGGGTTTAATGATATGGCACATTTCAGCAAGTTCTTTAAAAATAATTCCGGTGTTAACTTCACTAATTTCAAGAAAGGCATTTCCGTTATGATCCAGCATTAACAATACTTTGCGGGAATAATTTAAGAAATAAAAAAATCCGAAAAACGTATCTTAGCAGCACATGTCCCTACTTATGATACGATATTTGATAAGATGTTTTTTTCTCCTATGCGTATGTGTGTTCTTACAGAATGTGGTTAACGGGCAATCTCCCCAGAGCAGTTATGACATGCTTAAACAACGGTTATTAGTGGCCGGTACAGGTAATTTTATCTTTAACGAAAGCCGTGGCCTGATAGACCGGGACAGTGCCAACCTGTTTGCATGCCGGATGTATGGATACAACCGTTTATTACCTTACAATGAAGGATTCAGCGATGGTGTTATTTCTCCCACCAGCAAACTGATCGATGCGGGAAAGATAGGGGTGATCACCAATCTCCTGAATTATACGGAAGGGGTGAACAAGATGAGGATATTGCTGGAGCTGGGTACTTATTATCTTTTTAAACCCGGCAGTGAAAAAACGGATATGGACAGTGCGTGGTTTTTCCTTCAACAGGCAAATACCAATGGGGAACCTGAATGTCTTAGCCTGCTGGGGAAATATTACTACCAGGCCGGTAACATAGCAGAAAGTCAAAAGTGTTTTTCAAAGGTGGTGGATGCTGCAGGAGCTGACCCTGCAAACCTTGCGCCGGCTTATGAAAACCAGGGGAAATATCTGCCGGACCAGGACCCTAAAAAAATAAGTTACCTGGAAAGAGCGCTGGCGCTTTATCGCAAACTGCGGATGAAGGAAAAGGAAATTGAAGTAAGGATGTATATCGCGGATGCTGACCGCTCACTTGCGGAAAAACAATGGCAGCAAATATTGCAACTTCAGCAAAACATTGGTTTCCGTCATACTTTATATACAGCTTACGCCCTTTCCTGTTTAGCTGATCAGAAATCTGCGCTTTCTTATGCCCGCCAAGCCTTAGACAATATGCAGGAAACGGGAGATTCTGCGCTCGCTTGTCTTTTTTACACCAGGATGGGAACCGTGTACAGTCATTTAAACAAACCGGAGGAAGCATTGGCCTGGTATCAGAAGTCCTATGCGGGGAAGAAGAGTGCAGCCACACAGGACTTCTGGTATAAAGGTTTTATCAGTGCGGCTAACCTGCTGGCATTTTTGGGACAGGCTGAAGAAGCATTATCCCTCATGCAGGAAATAACAGCCAGCTTCCCTCCTACCAATACTTCCGATAAAATGCGCCTGGCTTTCATTAAAGGGCATAGCTACGAACTTCTGAAAGATAATACACTGGCGGCGGTGAACTATGATGCTTTCACTTCCATGGCAGAGCAGTTTCCATTGCCAACCAATTATACAGAAACACCGGAAGCGTTTTACCAGGTATCCCTTTTTTATTTCAACCAGGGACAAATGGCGAAAGCAAGGACCTATCTCCAGAAAGCCCTTGATTTTACTTCCGGCAGCATGGGCCTTCAAAACCTGGCCGGCGTTCATCTCCTGTTTTCCAAACTGGATTCGGCCGCGGGGAGATATGCCTCCGCTTTACAGTATCGTATCAAATATACTTTTTACCGGGATTCCCTTCTCGGTAATCAAATGCAGGAGTTAATGGCGAAGTATGAAACAGACAAGAAAGATCAGAACATCCAGCTACTCACACAATCCGGCAAACTGCAAGAGGCCGCCTTACAACAATCCGGTTTCCTGCGTAATATTATACTTGGCAGCCTTGCGGCCTTACTGATCATTGCAGGATTACTCTTCAACCAGTACAGGCTGAAGCAGGTGGCAAATGCGAAACACACTGATCTGCAGCACCTGGTAAATGAGAAGGAATGGCTGCTGAAAGAAGCGAATTACCGGGTGAAAAATAATCTTCAGACCATTGTAAGCCTGCTGGGCTCTCAATCTTCCGTGCAGGACAGCCAGAACAGGATATACGCGATGTCTCTCATCAACCGGAGATCAGAAAACGCAGCGGCTGTAGACATCCGTTCCTATTTACCCGAACTGGTGAACCACCTGCGCGAAAGCTTTGATGTAAGCCGGCAGATCCATATTCATCTGAACCTCCCTCCTCTTGAACTGGATGTATCACAAGCGGTGCCTGTTACCCTGATCATCAATGAAGCCATCACCAATTCCATCAGGTATGCTTTTCCCCGGAAAGAGATCGGCCAGGAGATCAGTGTTTGCATGGAACAGGAAGCTGATAATGAAATAACCCTTACCATTGCAGACAATGGTATTGGCATGTTACCGGACCTGGACAGTCACTTGGGATTAAAACTCATGGATGGACTGGTAGACGATATAAATGGTACCTTTGCCATCAGATCCGCAGAAGGTACTACCATTTCCATTCATTTTATGGCTAACACACCTCTGCATAAAGCCCGTCATGCCGTATGAGAGAAAAGATCCTGATCGTAGAAGATCAGTTCATAGAGGCAAATAACTTACAGCGCATGCTTAAAGCAGCAGACTATGAGGTCTGTGGTATTGCGCGTTCCGTTGAAATTGCATTGAATTTAATTGAGAAAGAAGTACCAGACCTGGTACTACTGGATATTTATTTAAAAGGCCCTCAGACGGGTATTGATCTTGCCCATATCTTAAGAGAAAAAAAAATCGCCTTCATCTATCTTTCCGCCAATTCCAACAAAGCTACACTTGATGCAGCAAAAGCCACCCGGCCTTATGGCTTCCTGGTAAAACCATTCCGGGAGAAGGATGTACTGATCATGCTGGAAGTAGCCCATTACCTGCATGCGAACAGCCTGGATGCGATCATGCAGCAAAAGCCCCCGATAGTAGCGGCGGATAGTTTTTCCGGTATTATCGGGAAAAGCCCTAAGCTCCAGACAGTACTGGAACATCTCCGGATTGTTGCACCTGTGGACACATCTGTATTGATCCTTGGGGAAAGCGGCACGGGTAAAGAGCGGATTGCGGAATGCATTCACGCATTATCTCCCAGGAAGTCACATCCACTGGTTAAAGTGAATTGCGGTGCACTGCCCTCTACTTTAATAGAATCGATCCTGTTCGGTCATGAGAAAGGTGCCTTCACCGGGGCCACCGAAAGGAAGATCGGAAAGTTTGAACAGGCTGGTAAAGGCACTATTTTCTTAGATGAGATCGGGGAACTTCCGCCGGATGTGCAGGTAAAACTGCTGCGGACTTTACAGGAAAAAGAAATAGAACGGCTGGGCGGGCATGAAGTGATCAAAGCAGATGTGCGCATCATTGCTGCCACTAATCGTGACCTTGAAAAAGAAATGGCGGAAGGCCGCTTCCGGATGGACCTCTATTACCGGCTGAATGTATTTCCACTGTACCTTCCTGCACTGAGGGACCGTAAGGAAGATATCCCCTTACTTGTTGAGCACTTCGTTCAGCATTTCTCCCAAAAGATCGGGAAGGCACCTATGCGGGTATCCGATGGTTTTATGCATGAGTTGATGCATCACAACTGGCCGGGGAATATCCGGGAACTGGAGAACACCATTGAAAGAGCAGTGCTGCTTGCACAGGAAGGTTTGATCAAAAAAACCAGCGCCCTTCCTGCACAAAGCAAAACGATTGCTTCCATGGAAGAACATGAAAGGAATCATATCATTGATGCACTGCGGAAATGTAATGGTAAGATCTTCGGAAAAAATGGCGCAGCGGAATTGCTGGGGCTGAAGGTTTCCACGCTTAACTCCCGGATCAAAAAACTGGGGATTGAAAAGAGCCATGTTAATCCGGGAGGTTATTAGTTCCTGCGTTACGTGAAGCCTGTCATGCGCTCCCTTTACTCCGCGTAATTATTAACGAAGTTGATGATGTGCCCCGCAGACAATACCGGATACTGATGTTGCGGGCCATGGCCTGCCTGCGGAAAAACCATGATGTACAGGTTCTGCCAATCCCTTGTTAACACATACCAGTTCTCTACAGGGAATACCACATCATGATCTCCTGATATGACCAGCACAGGTGTTTTCAAACGGCCCATTTTTTCTCGTGAATTAAATGCATCTTCAATATAATCCGCGCCTCCCTGAAAATAGCGTATCCATTTTTCTTCTTCCACCGGTATATCCAGATCCGTTACGCGCTGCGCCAGTCTTGCGTGGCTAAAGGCTCCTGCTCTTCTGCTCAATGCAGATGCAGGTTCAAAGAACAGGATCATTTCATCTTCCAGGTCGTTCACCGGATGAGCAGAAGTTTCCAGGAAGATCTGTTCCATTGGATGCGCATTCTGTCCGGGAGGCTTTGTACCGATCAGGATGGTGTGGGAGATCATTTCAGGATAATGCGTGGAGAAGATTTGTGCTACCATGCCCCCGTAAGACCATCCGCCGATAATGAATTTCTTCAGAGAGAGCGCTGCCGCCAGGTGTTTCACATCTTCTGCCACTTCTGCCATCACTATGGGTAATTCTCCTGCAGATAACCCGATGCCTGAGTAATCAAAAATGATCACCTGGAATTTTTGGGCCAGGGCATCAATAAACGCAGGGTCCCATGTATCCAGGATACCTCTGAAGCGGTTGCACAAAATGAAAGGTGTGCCGCTGCCTATTGATCTGTAGGCCAGTTTTCTTCCACCGGCTTCTACGTAGGCTGTCTGAACGTTTGATGTAGTAGTTGTTGTCATACTTCAAAACTAATTCAGCCTGTAAAGGGCATCAATAGCTATGTGCCGTTATCTGTTGTATATATACAATAGTTCCTTCTGTTTGTCAATTGACTGACGCTACTATTAGGAATAGTTTTGTGACATAACAAACATAAACCTGCATGAAAAAAATTCAATCAAAAACCATTGTATTCATAACAGGGGCTTATGTGAGTCATGCCTGTTGGGATCACTGGAGAAGTTATTTTGAGGAACTGGGCTATACTACCATTGCTCCCCCATGGCTGCATAAAAATGCAGATGCGGCCACACTCCGCAACCGTCATCCGGATGCTGCATTAGCCGGGGTTTCGTTGCCTGACCTGTTGCAGTATCATATCGACATTATTAAAAAGCTGCCGGAAAAGCCCATCCTGATCGGTCATTCATTTGGCGGACTGATGAGCCAGGTAATACTGAACAAAGGGTATGCAGCAGCATGCATTGCAATCCATGCTGTTCCTCCCCAGGGTGTAATTCCTTATGAATTTGCTTTCTTAAAATCAAATACGGCCACACTGGGATACTTTACTTCCCTTAAGAAAACTTTTCTGATGTCGTTTCAAAAATGGCAGTATGCCTTTACCAATGGTTTGCCTTTTGATCTGCAAAAAAGCAGTTACTATGAATTAGTAACACCGGAATCAAAAAGAGTAGCCAGAGGCGGGCTTGGCGGGGCGGCGCATGTGGATTTCAGCAAAGAACATGAGCCATTGTTACTACTGGCCGGCACAGAGGATCAATGTATACCGGCACACTTGTGTAAAAGGGTATTTAAACATTACCAAAGCAAAAGTTCCGTAACAGATTATGTGGAGAAAGACAGGAATCATTTTGTACTCGGGTTGCCCACCTGGAAAGAAGATGCTGCATTTATTTATAACTGGATAAAACAAAACTAAATATGGATAAAATAATCGACCCTTTGAACGATCCTGCCATTGAAAGTCATACCAAAGCATTCCTGAAAATCCTGAACAGCGGCGATGGTAAACCAATGGAACAATTAGCGCCTGCCGATGCGCGAAAAGTACTCGAAGATGCACAACGTTCTGTAACCGTAGATGTATCCGGCATTGTGATAACGCCCCGGATGGTGAATGGTGTTCAGATCTATATCGTTCGCCCGGAAGGTCAGACCGGTGTATTGCCAGCCTTTATGTTCTTTCATGGTGGCGGTTGGATGCTGGGAGATTTTGCCACACACAAACGTTTTGTGCGGGACCTGGTTGTTTACTCCGGTGCTGCAGCTGTGTTTGTTGAGTACAGCCGTTCTCCGGAAGCAAAATATCCCACCGCATTGAATGAATGTTATGCCGTTACCCAATGGATAGCGGAGCATGGAGCAGAGGTTGATATCGATGGTAAACGTATAGCAGTGGTGGGCAACAGTGCAGGAGGCAACTTGGCTGCGGCAACAGCACTGATGGCAAAAGACAAAAAAGGCCCGGAGATAAAATTCCAGTTGTTATTCTGGCCCGTTACCTATCCAAACTTTGAAACGGAATCCTATCATCAATATGCCAGCTCCCGCTTCCTTACCAGGAATATGATGACCTGGTTCTGGGATAGTTATGTGGAACAGGGAGCCCGGCGGAACGAGGTCTATGCTGCTCCCCTGACTGCTTCCCCGGATCAGTTAAAAGGGTTACCTTCCACCCTGGTACAAACAGCGGAGAATGATGTTTTGAGAGATGAAGGAGAGGCTTATGCCAGGAAAATGGACAGTGCAGGTGTGCCTGTTACTTTAATGCGGGTACAGGGTATGATCCATGATTACGGGTTATTAAATCCGCTGGCAGAGGTCCCGGCTGTACAGTCTGCTTTGAGAGCAGCAGCCACCGAGTTGAAAAAAGCACTTGCATGAACATAAGTGTTACACATATCGACACGGCCTGTATACTCCTGGAGATCGGAGGTTACAGGATAGTAACAGACCCTACCCTGGATAATGCAGGGCATCTTTACCATCATGGATTTGGCGCGGTATCCCGCAAACTGGATAACCCGGCCATTCCATTAAAAGATCTTACCAACATTGATCTGATCCTGCTGAGCCATCATCAGCACAAAGATAATTTTGACACGAACGGAAAGGTATTTACTTCAAAGGTGACCCATGTGCTCTCTACTAAAAGTGCCAGTAAGGCATTACCGGGGATCACAGGACTGGATGTGTGGCAAACACATTTCATTCCCACACCTAAGCTTAAGAATTTAAGGATCACGGCCACTCCGGCACAACATCATCCTTCCTGGATACCGGAATTTATTGCCGGTAAAGTGATCGGTTTTATTATAGAATTTGATGGTCAGGAAAATGGCGTTATTTATATTTCAGGTGATACGGTTTATTTTTCAGGCATTGATGAAGTAGGCAGGAGATATAAGATCGATGTTGGTATTTTTCATGTAGGGGCTGTGCAGTTCCGCTACCTCTCAGGGTTTGGTGAATACACAATGGATAGCGCGGGATTAATAAAAGCAGTGAATGTGTTGCAGCCGAAAACAGTGATCCCGATACATTCGAGGGGATGGTCTCATTTTAAAGAAAAGGAATCTGTGCTGAGGGGCGTGTTGATGGGAAGTGCGGTAACGAGGGACAGAACAGTGTTCCTGAGATCCGGGGAACGGACGGAGATATGATATTACAAAGAAAGCCTGTAGTACTGCTACGGGCTTTTTTTTAGAACAATCTTAGCTGATAACCTTTTGCCTTTTCAGGTGGCTTTGCTTTTCCAAACACAGTACGCCCGCCATATTTCCAGGAATCATTTTGCTCCTTTTCTATCAACGCTTCGAAACGATCGTTAGGCACAAAATCTTTTTCTGCTATTGCAGCGAGTTTGTGCAATGATTTAATCGCATCCTGTTTGTCCTGGTTGCCCAGCTTTGCTTTGTGTATGGCTGTTTGAAGAGTAGCAATTGTTTCGTCATATACCTTAATGGGAACGGGAAAAGGATGACCGTCTTTTCCACCATGTGCAAAAGCAAAACGGGCGGGGTCTTTGAACCGGGATGGTGTTCCATGGATCACTTCACTCACCAGGGTTAAGGACTGGATTGTACGGGGGCCCACTCCTTTCAATAGCAACAGCTCTTCAAAATCATGCAAAGGATGTTCGTTTGCCAGCCACAATACAGCACCTAATCTTTTAAGGTCTACGTCTTTCGCTTCTAATGCATGGTTATCCGGCATAATGAGGTGTTGGATCTCCCGTATCATCTGTTCCGGTTTTTCCTTCATCAGCTGTAACATTCCATGGCGTGTGTCTCCGGCTTCCTTTGCAGTGAGGTTTAAGATCAGGCCCTGGTTGTGGCCGCAGACGGCGGCATGCGGTTCTTCAATAAAAGAACTGATCTGCCCGGAATGCCAGTGATAACGCCGTGCTTTTTTATTTCCGGCATTCATGCCCTGCTGGATCACCGTCCAGTCACCTTTACTACTTACAATAAAATTATGGGTGTATAACTGGAAGCCATCCTGCAGGGCAGTATTATCTACTTTTGCACTCAGCTTACTGCATCTGACGAGATGTTCTCCATCCAGGCCTGTCTGGTCTGCGATCTTCAACAATTCATCCGGTGTTTCCAGGGAAAATTTCCCCTTTCCGCCACAAATAAAGATCCCAAGTTCTTTAGCATTTGGGTTAACTGCTCTTTTTAATGCACCCATCACAGAAGTGGTGATACCGGAAGAATGCCAGTCCATTCCCATCACCGCCCCCAGGCTCTGGAACCAGAACGGGCTGCTCATACGGCTCAAAAAGGCCACCTGCCCATATTCTGCGAGGATAGACTCCGTGATAGCTAATCCCAGCTTCGCCATTCTTTCTGCCAGCCATTTGGGAACGTAACCATAATGCAAGGGCAGATCTGCTGATCCAGCATGTTTCATACTAACAAATTTAGCATTTTTTTGGCATGACTAGTGCGTTATGAGCTTAAAGATCTTATGAAAACATTCTTTTCTATCTGCTGCCTGTTCTTTGCCGGCCAGGTTACTGCGCAGGATACTACTAAACGTTACACCAAAGTGCCGGTTGGTTTCTTAATGGTGCTCCGCCAGGGTGATGATGTATTAGCGCATATTGAGGCATTGGCCCTGAAAGAAAAGATCCCCTCCGCCAATTTCAGCGGGATGGGTTTTGTAAATGCCAAATTCGGCTTCTTCAATTTTGACACCAAGGAATACGAACCCAGGGAATTCAACAATGTAGAACTAGCCAGCATGCAAGGTTCAATTGCCTGGCAAAAAGGAAAAGTTTCCCTGCATACACATGGCGTGGTTACCGACAGGGATTTTAAAGCTTATGGGGGACATCTGCTGAGTGCAGTGGTAGGAACGGGTTCTGTGGAAATACTTGTTACAGTGCATGATAAACAGCTGGAACGGGTTATGGAACAACCGTTAGGTGCTAATGTGCTGCAGATTGATGCCAGCTACCGCCCGAGCAGGAAATAATGGTTTCCACCACTCTTTTAGTTTCATGCGGGTCTCTTACCTGTATACAGTCCACTCCTGTTTGCCTGGCAGGATAGTCATTACCTCCTTCAAATAATGCATCGCCGATGAATAACATGTCTTTTATTGCGATGTTCAGGGTCTGACGTAATTTCTGAATACCGTAAGCTTTATCGATGCCGGGTTTGGTGATATCGATGGATGTTTCTCCACCCATCCGCACAGAGAATCCAGGGATGACTTTATCCAGCGCTTCCTTTATCACTTTACGTTTGGCAAAATCAGGGTCCCAGTCTTTCTTTACTTCATGCGGCGCATCCTGGCCTAAACCGGAAAAGGTGATCTGGCTGCCCCGGTCTTCGATCTGCTCACCCCATGTTCTCACAGGTGGCAGGTCTTTTACAATCCTGTTCAGCTGAGTGAGGATCTTTGTTTTTTCTTCAACGGAGAAGTTCTCTGCATATAGTTGTTTCCATTCTCCTTTATACTGGTAATATTTAGTACCGCAGGTAGGCAAGAGAGAAAGATTTTCATGCGCGGTAATATGAGACAGCACCTGTTTTTCAAACTGGCTCCAGTCCCCTCCCGAGATGACCGCTACCTTTACTACACGGAACAAACTTTCCAGCAGCTGTGCCATCTCTTCATCCAACGCTGATTTACTTTCTGCTAGAGTGCCATCGAGATCAAATATTATGAGCTGCTTCATATCAGTTCTTCCAATATTTTCCGGGTAGATGCAAAATCCTGGTGATGGAAACTTTTTATTCCCATTTTGTTGGCTGCCTGTACAATCATCAGCCGGTCGTCAAAATAAACGCATTCTTCTGCTGAAACCTGTGCTATGCCCATCGCCAGGGTAAAGATGCCAGGGTCCGGCTTGCGTAATCCTACTTCACAGGAGGAGATAAAAGCATCGAAACAGTCATGCAGGCCGAACTTCTTAATCCGGAAATCGTTGAGTTCCTTTCCTTCGTTATTAATTGAAATAACCCTGCAAGGGCATCTTTGCTTCCATGCTTTGAACCATTGCAGGAAATCCGGCAGTTCAACAGATTCTGCGAACATAAATGTTCTGAATTCTTCTTTTGTAAAGTCCCGGGGGTGATTGAACACCACGGTGTTCAGGTAATCGTCCAGGGAGATCTTACCTATTTCATACACGTTAAAAATGAAGTTATGCAGTACTTCCATTTCTGTATGATCCAGGCCAAATACCCGGGCAGCTTTTTGGCGTGATTGATGTCCCCATCCATTGTTCAGCAATACTCCCCCTACATCTGAAAAAACGACTTTTACCTTAGCGCTTGTCATGCAATAATGCTTTAGCTCTTTTTACAACATTATCTGTTGTGAACCCGTATTCTTTCAGCACTTCTTCACCGGGGGCGGATTCACCGAATTTATCGATACCTATAATATCACCATCATCCGTTACATATTTATGCCAGCCTAAGGGAGATCCGGCTTCTACTGCGAGGCGTAACCGGAGTTTTTTGGGCAATACCTTTTCTTTATAAGCGTTATCCTGTTTTTCAAACAGCTCCCAGGATGGCATGCTCACTACACGGGCCGCGATGCCTTCTTCTTTTAACTGCTCCTGTGCTGTTAACAATAACTGCACTTCAGAACCGGTACCTATTAAAATGATCTGCGGTGTTTTTTCTGATTCGGAGAGGATGTATGCGCCTTTTTCCAGTTGGCAGTTTTTCGGGTCGATCACGGGTATTTCCTGGCGTGTTAAGATCAAAGCTACCGGGCCATCTTTATGTTCCAATGCCACACGCCATGCTGCTACGGTTTCATTTGCATCTGCCGGGCGGATCATTATCAGATCAGGAACAGATCTTAAGCCGGCCAGATGTTCTACGGGCTGATGGGTAGTACCGTCTTCTCCCAATCCTATACTATCGTGTGTGTAAATAAAGATAGGATGAATTTTCATGATTGCGGCTAACCTTACCGGTGGCCGCATGTAATCGTAAAATATCAGGAAGGTGGCGCCATAGGGAATAAGATACTTACTCAGGGCCATTCCATTCAATATGGCGCCCATGGCATGTTCCCTTATCCCGAAATGAAAAATACGGCCGCTGCGGTTGTTGGCAGCAAAGGATGCATACTTTTCGAGATCTGTGTCTGTAGAAGGAGAAAGATCTGCGGAGCCTCCTATCAGCTGGGGCAGGTAGTCTGCAATAGCATTCAGTACTTTGCCGGAAGCTTTGCGGGTGGCCATCTTCTTTTCCCCTGCTTTGAATACGGGCAATTTTTCCTGCCAGCCATCCGGGAGTTTACCACTGCTGATCAGTTCATATTCCTTTGCCAGCTCTTTGTATTTCTCTTTGTAGGATTGATATAGCTTGTTCCAGGCGTTTTCTTTTTCGGTGCCTCTGTTTCCAGCTTTTTGATAATAGTCTGCCACATCCTCCGGCACCACAAAATATTTATCCGGGTCAAAGCCGAAATTCTTCTTCACCAGTTTTACCTCATCTTCTCCGAGGGGGGCGCCATGCGCAGCAGCGGTATCTACTTTATTCGGACTGCCATAACCGATATGTGTACGTACTTTGATCAGGGAAGGGCGGCTGGTTTCAGCCTGTGCATTCTTAATAGCAGCAGATAGCGCTTTGAGATCGTTACCATCCGGCAATTCCTGCACATGCCAGCCATATGCTTCAAAACGTTTGGCCACATCTTCATCGATAGCCAGGGAAGTGCTGCCTTCAATAGTGATATGATTATCATCATAGAGATAAATGATATTGCCCAATTGCAGATGCCCTGCTATGGATGCAGCTTCAGCGGTTATACCTTCCATGATATCCCCATCGCTGCAAATGGCGTAGATCTTATAGTCGAAAAGATCAAAGCCGGGTTTGTTGTACCGTTCGGCCATGTATTGCTGCGCAATGGCAAAACCTACACCATTGGCAAAACCCTGGCCCAGGGGACCCGTGGTCACCTCAATGCCGGGCAATAAACCATACTCAGGATGGCCGGCTGTTCTACTGTGTAACTGCCGGAAGTTTTTAAGATCATCCATGGTAACATCATAACCTGTGAGGTGCATAAAGATGTATTGCAGCATACAGGCATGGCCGGCAGATAAAATAAAACGGTCCCGATTGGCCCAGGAAGGATTGTGTGGATTATAATTCATGCTTTCCGTCCACAAAACGTGGCCAATTGGGGCAAGTCCCATGGGTGTTCCCGGATGGCCGGATTTGGCTTTCTGTACTGCGTCCGCAGCCAGTACACGTACGGTATTTATACCAGATTGTTCAACGGTTTTCATACACTATGAATAACAGGTATAGTGCCAAATAGTTCTGGGCTCCACAACAAAGAAAATCTGGACTTCACAACAAAACAGCCAGTCTGTTTTAGGAGGATCTCTGCCTTATGAAAAAGACAATCTTAATTGCGCCGGCATTGGTGTGAAAGCGGAAGGGTGCATAATTTGGCATGTTATTAGCAGCAAGTATGATATGAGAAGAACATACTTAGTGCTGATAGTTGCCGGAATGATGCTGGCAAGCTCATGTTATATACCAAGAACTGCCGGAAACAGTGGAAAAGTACCACCTGGTCAGATGAAAAAAGCAGCAGGAACAAAATCTGCCAAGCCATTTGCTCCAGGCCAGCAGAAAAGGAACTAAAAAGCGAAAACGGATATCGTTTTCGCTTTTTTATGTCACTTTGTAGCTATTTCTATCTTACCCCCGTTTTTGAACAGGTCATGTGGCACGAAATATCCTTTGTTTTCTTTCCCATTCACTTTTATGCCCGTTAAGCTCCTGCCTTTCCCGGGTTTTGTTATCGTTAATAATTTACCGGTACTGGTTTTCCATTTCACTTCATCAAAAAGCGGCACGGTTACAAGATATTCCGGATCGGTAGCGGAGTAAGTGTATAAACCCAGTGCGCCAAACACATACCAGGCAGACATCTCTCCTGCATCGTCCATTCCGCAAAGTGCCAGTCCTTCTTCTCCTATGCCGTACAGGCTATTAAGGATAGTATCGATCATTTTCTGGGACTTTTCCGGTTTGTCTATAAAGTAATAAGCAAAAGGCGCTTCATGATCCGGTTGGTTGCCATGACAGTATTGGCCTATCATGGTTTCCACATTCCTTGCAATGTGTTTAGGGTTCCAGGGAACGGTAAAAAGTGAATCCAGTTTAGATTCAAAACCTTTTGCACCACCGTATAGTTCTATGAGGCCTTTCATATCATGCGGTGCGAAGAAAGATACCTGCCAGGCATTGGCTTCCCTGTACATATATTCATAATAGGGGTACTGCGGGTTAAAGGGTTTGATCCATTCGCCATTTTCCAACCGGCCTCTCATAAACCGGGTGGAGGGATCGAACATATTTTTGTAGTTCTTAGATCTGGCCATCAGTATCCTGTAGTTGGCGGTGTCCCCTAATTTCTTTGCCATTTGGGCCAGGGAGTAATCATCGTAGGAATATTCCAAAGTTTTGGATACGCCGGCTTTTGCCTTTGTTTCCACATTAGGGTTCGGGATATCCGGATCAGAGATGTAACCTTTTTCTATGTACTCCGTGATATGCGGACGCGCACCTCCTGAAACATTGGCATTCTTTAACAGGATATCGTAAGTACCCTTCACATCAAAATTGTCGATACCTCTCAGGTATGCGCCTGCAATGGAAGAAGCACCATGGTCTCCATGAAAGAAAGTAGGAATGAATCCTCTCTTATCTCCCACATCCTTCATGGACTTAATCACATCCAATGTTACCTGTGGAGAGATCAATCCCAACAACACATCTTTATTCCGGTAGGTATCCCATAAAGAGGGTTCCGTGTAGTAATTGAAATCTGCTTTTGCCACCTGGCGTTTAGCATCTGTGAATTCTCCATTTACATCACTGCGTAACGCGGGCCAGAGGAATGATCTGTATAAGCAGGAATAGAACATCTGCTTTTGTTTTTCTGTTCCTCCCTTCACCTGGATGGATGATAATAAGGTTTCCCATTTCTGCGTGGCCTCATTGCGGACCTGTGAGAAGGTTTTATTGCCAATTTCCTGCTGCAGATTTTGTTTGGCATTTTCGATGCTCACAAAAGATAATCCTATTTTCAGCTCAACATTCCCTGCCTGGCCATTTGCTACGTGAACGATGGCAAAACCACTGCGTTGACCTTCATCCTTCTTTTCCAGCTTCTCAATATTTGTATTCAGGATGGCATAGAAATAGATCCGTTCTCCCATTTGCTGAAAACCCTGCAGCACATTATTCCCCACCTGTTCTATGTTCCAGTTGGAGACCCTGTTATTGGCCCGTGCGAGATCGAATAAGATCTGCCTGCCTGTATTGTTCTTATAGGTGTACTGGTGGTATCCGCATCTTAAAGTAGATGTAAGGTTCACCTGCACATTGTAATCATCCAGGTATACCTGGTAAAAACCGGGTGCAGCATTTTCCTTTTTATGTGAGAACCGGGAACCAAATTTTTCGCCGGGGTTTGACAATGGCAGAATGGGAATATTGCAAAGGTTCCAGTGGCCTTTATTGGTATGCGTAAAACCGAGAATAACCGTATCCTCATATTCATATCCGGCGCCTGATCCATATTCCGTCATGGGGCTTAACTGCACCATGGCATTCGGCAGGGAAGATCCGGGAAAAGTAAGACCAGCCCATGATCTCCATCCCCTGGGTAATTCGTACCCGAGTATTTTGGGATCAGTCAGCGGTGCGGTACCAATAAAAGTATTTACATACTTCGTGTAAGACTGGCTATACGCTGAAGTTGCGGCCAGCAGCATCATTACTATAAACGGGAATCTCATATAGCCCAATATATAAATATACCGGAATAATCAAATTGCTAAAATGACAGAAGGTATTTAGCCGGCTATAATTTGAATTTCATTGTGACCCGCCATGATAATATAGGATCTGAAATGGCCATTTTTAGCTTAGTTTTATATTTCAGGCTAAGCTATTTTCATAAAATGATACACAGATCCACGTTCCTACTCATCTTCCTGTTCACGGCACTTTCTTCTTTTGCACAGAAAAAGATCAGGATAGCCTGCATCGGCAATAGCATCACTTATGGCGCAGGTATAGTGAACAGAGAAAACAACAACTATCCGCAGCAGTTACAGGCTATGCTGGGCAATGCATACGAAGTGATGAATTTTGGGGTGAATGGCACTACCCTGCTGAAAAACGGCAACAACCCTTACTGGAAAACCAGTCAATATACCGCAGCACTGGCCAGTAAACCCGATATTGTTTTTATCAAGTTAGGCACGAATGATAGCAAGGCAGTGAACCGGCCTTTTTATCCTGAATTCGAAAAAGACTATACCGCATTGATTGCTTCTTTCAGCAAACTGGCAACAAAACCCCGGATCGTTCTATTACTACCTGTCCCTTCTTTTTCGCCGGACAGCAACCAGATCTATGATCCCATTATAAAAGACAGGATCATCCCCATGATCCGGAAAGTAGCTTATGAAACTCGTACGGAGGTCATCAACCTATACTCCCTGTTTATAGATAAGGCAGATATGTTCCCGGATAAGATACACCCCTCTTCTATTGGCGCCAGCGTAATTGCACGGCGGTTATATGAAGTGGTTAAAATAAATAAAGACAAAACATCTGATATCTTTTCCCAGATAAAGGAAGATAAAAAACGTAGTTCCTTTTATGGTTTTGAATGCGTGGATTTCACTTTAAATAACCATGGTTGTAAAATAGTGAAGCCTAAAGTAGCCGTGAAAGGAAAACCCTGGGTATGGCGGGCAAGGTTCTGGGGCCACGAGCCGCAAACAGATATTGCCCTGCTGGAAAGAGGTTATCATATTGCTTTCTGTGATGTAGCAGAACTCTTTGGAAATAGTGAAGCCATAAGCGTATGGAACAAGTTCTATGATTACCTGCAACAGCGTGGCCTGTCTAAAAGAGCAGCCCTGGAAGGTATGAGCCGCGGCGGGATCTATATTTATAACTGGGCATTGGCCAATCCGGGAAAAGTAGCCTGTATCTATGCTGATGCACCCGTACTGGATCTGAAAAGCTGGCCCGGCGGAAAAGGAAAAGGCCCGGGCAGCAAAAACGACTGGGAGATATTCAAGAAAGATTATAACCTCACAGAAGAACAAGCCAGTCGGTTTAACAATAACCCGCTGGACAATGCAGCGAAGATTGCCCAACTGGGATTCCCTATGCTGCATGTAGTGGGAGATATAGACGAAGCAGTTCCGGTAGATGAAAACACCAATCCCTTTGAAGAAAAAGTAAAAGCTGCGGGAGGAAATATCACCGTTATTCATAAACCTGAAGGAAAACATCATCCGCATAGCCTGCCTAATCCTACGCTCATTGCAGACTTCATCCTACACGCAACCGGCAACAAATTCAACTTCGCAGCCATTGCTGCTCCCGGTGTTGAATATCGCTCCGGTGCAGGCTGGACGGAAGGAAAGGATTGGTGGGCACAGTTCAGGAACATAGACAGCCTGCTGGATGCCAGGAAGAACCTGGATATCCTGTTCTTAGGGAATTCCATCACACAAGGTACCGGCGGAACAAGGACCTATGTAACCAGCAAACCGGCCTTTGCTATCTTTGATTCTGTATTTGCAGGCCGCAGCTGGGAATGTGCAGGCATTTCCGGAGACCGTACCCAGAATATATTATGGCGCCTGCAACATGGCAACTATGCTAAAGCGAAACCCAAAGTAATGGTGATCACTATTGGCGTGAATAATTTTGGGGACGACAGTGCCGAAGAGATCGCAACAGGTATCCTGGCCATTGAAAAATGGACAAAGACCCATATGCCTTCCACCAAAATTATATTAACCGGCCCGCTGCCTACGAGTTTGAAAAAAGATACAGACCGCCGCAGGAAATATGAAAGGATCCACGAGATCCTGTCTGCCAGTAAAACCGCAGCCTCTTACTTCCCTTTATCCAATACATTTATCCAGGAGGATGGAGATATTATCCCCGGCACTTATTCCAATGATGGCATCCACCTGGCAAAAAATGGATACCGCCTGTGGGCATTGGCCTTAAAACCAGTGATAGACAACCTGCTTTAGGTGAAAATCAGGGTACTAAATGACAACTTTATATCACAAGTGCGTATTTTTAACAGCTACTTTTAAGACATAATGTGCCCCGGCACATTTGCCACGTTATTAAAATAGTCTTTACACTACACACATGAAGAAATTGTCATGGGTACTGGTACCCTTTTTCTCCTTCATTGGCTTTGCTATTGAAGCAAAAGCACAGGCACCTCATATTGTCCGGATCACTAAAGATACCCTGGTGACAGCCACCGGAACTACTTATGCCTTTACCGTAGATACCAAGGAAAATGAAGGACTGGTTTCCACCAAAGCAAATGAGCAACAATTGCTGGCAGAGCTGGCTTTTCTGCGTGGACCGGGTGAATATAAGATAGCAGGCAATAAGCTGTTCATTAATGCTAAAGCCTATCACATAAAAGAAGAGCGCAGCGCACTCAGCCCGCAATTGCGTTTAGCGCAGCAACGGATCACCGTCAATACCAAAAGGAATATCTCCCTGTTTTTTACTGCAGGGCAAAGAAGTCCGCAGACAACAGTCCGTTTCCATATTCCTGCCGGCATCCAGGTTACGCCGGATAATGTAACCGTGAATGTGATCGGCCGTGGTGAGGTATTATTAAGAAACCTGCCGAACCAGTCAATAGGCCGTACAGGTACAAAATACTCCTATTCAAAAGTGGGCGTGGCTGATATAAACCGTTCAAACGCTGGTACGATCCTTACTTTGGGGCAGCTGGACCTTCGGCCAGCTAATGGGGAAGATGTTATTGTTGTGATCAGGGATGTACAACTGAATAAAGCAGGAACGTATGCTTTCAAAGCTGATTATTCCACTTCCCAGCCCGAAGTGCTGAACAGTGCAGCCGCAACAGCCAATCTTCAGGCTGTTCAGACTATTACAGACTTTGAAAGAGAACTGGACAAAAGTCTTACCTATAAGGAAACACCTTCCACCTATACAAAAGTCAGTTTTAAATGGAGTGCCCTGAGCAAAGCTTCCGGCATCACGCTGATGCATTCATTGGATAAAGGGAAAACATGGTTACCTTCTCCTGTTAAGATTGAGCATAACAATGTTACCATCGAAGGTTTGCAGCCCAATAAACTACATGCATTCAGGCTGGCTGTAAAAGGCAACGGCTTTTCCAATACCGTATATTTCTATTCCGGCAAAATGGATATCAAAGCGTTCGGTTTAAAAGGTGAAGATGATACAGAAAAGATCAATGAAGCCATTGCATACCTGCACCAAATTGGAGGCGGCACCTTATTATTCAGCAATGGTACTTACAACGTAAGGACTGTTCACCTGAAAAGCAATGTATATCTCTATGTTGAAAAAGGCGCTACCATCCAGGCATTAAAAGGAGCCGATACGCCTGAAACCACCTGGTTCAGCGATAAAAAATATCGTTCCGGCCTCTCGCCTACCGATGCCGGTCCTTATGAAGATCCTGAAAACTATATGACCAAACAGGATGTGGGGCACCACTATTTCAGGAACACCATGTTCTTCGGAGAACGGCTGGATAATATAAAGATCATAGGTAATGGTTACATCACCGGCAACGGCAATCTGAATACCAGCGATAAAGTGATGAACAATGCTCCCGATAGCCGTGCCGATAAAATGTTCACCCTGAAACTGTGTACCAATCTTGAAATAGGCGGTATCCACCGGGAAGAAGATCTCTGGTATGATGAAAAGAAAGACGAGCCCTATTACTTGGGCAACAACAGGGAAACAGACAATATGCTGCACATAGACCGTGCAGGACACTTTGTGTTACTGGCTACCGGCACTGATAACATCCATGTGCATGATACCTATTTCGGTAAACAAAATACTTCTTCCGTAAGGGATATCTACGACTTCATGGCCTGCAATAATGTGACAGTGACCAATATCTATTCAAAAGTAAGTTCAGACGATATCGTAAAACCAGGATCGGATTGTTCCCTGGGCTTTACCCGTCCTGCCAGTCACTACCGTGTTCGCAATGTGATCGGAGACACTAATTGCAACCTGTTCCAGATAGGATCAGAAACTGCTGATGATATCAAAGACATCTGTGTAGACAACATATATATACTCGGTGCCAACAAAGCAGGTTTCTCTATTTCTACCAATGATGGTGCCCATATCAAGGACATCCATCTCAACTGCGGTCATACCGGTACTTTACATTCCCGCTCAAAGATGTACCGTTCCTTTACCCCCTTCTTCATTTCAATATCCAACAGGGCACGTATACTTGGTGCGGAAGTAGGAAAGTATGCTTTCACAGACAATGGCGTACCACACAATGAATTACTGGTGAAAAATGTGAACATCGGACAGGTAGAGAATATCATCATCAACGGCATAGATGTGTATGAAGTATATGCAGGCAGTTCCTTCAGCGGAAAGGTCCGCTGGAAAGCTTACGATGGCTCGCAGCGAAGAGCTACCCCGATAGTAGCCGGTTACAGCTTACCTGATAACGGAATAGATTTCAAACTGCCCAATGGTAATCATACCGGGTATATCAAAAACATTACGTTCAATGATGTACAGGTATTGGTAAAAGGTGGTAACCTTGCATCGGATACCACAGCCACTCCTCCTGAACTGGGTGTAGGGCAATACAATGCCTCTAATCTGAAAGTACAGCCTTCCTATGGACTCTGGGTAAGGCATGCAAATGGATTAACCGTTACCAAAAGCAGCTTTAGTGTAGAGCAGCCCGATGGCCGGTATCCCATATTCCTGGACGATGTGAAAGGTGCAAAGATCAAAGATGTAAAAGTGGTACGGTCCAAAGACACTAAAGTAGTGGTCAAGCTGAAAAACTCATCCGGGGTAACTGTAGAAAATATGGAGTTATAGATGTATATTTATCTATATGCATTTCGATTTTTACGAACGATACAAGGATTATCCCGATACTGAATTACAGAAGATCACGCAGCAGCCTGATGCTTATCAGCCGGATGCGGTGGATGCCGCTTTGAGGATACTGAAGGAAAGAGGTGTAAAAGAGGAAAAGGTAAATTCTATTCACCTGCTGGATTCCTTCGAACTAACGGAAGAAGCGAAACCACCCAAACTGCTCACCCTTTTACTGGTACTGCTGGCATTGGAATTCTTATGGAAATTCTATAACACAGCAAAAGTGTTTTTCTACGATGGATCGATAAGGGATACTTCTGTTTTGCTCGTTTCTTTCATACCCTTTGTTTATAGTGCATTTGTATTCTATCTGCTGCTGAAAGGAAAAACATGGGGTTGGATACTTACCTTCATCAGTGCTTCTATAACTGCCGGCGGCAGGATCATACAACTGGACAGTCTTTTAAAGTATATAGGACTGGACACAGTTCAAGGCGCTACTTTTATGGCTATCACCTTCCTGAACCTCTTCATTTCTATTTCCTTATGGCAAAAAGAAATACTGGCATTCTTCAATGTAACAACAGAGACAAGGCGCTGGACCTCATTGGCGGCTTTTTGCATACTAGCATTACTTTTGCTCTACAGACTTGCTTCTTAACCCGGGTCCTTTTAAACAAAGCAGATGTGATAACAATACAGCTGGTACAATCACAGCAGGTAAAAGGGTATAGGGGAAAGTAAGGATCGCAACATTGGGTTGCTCAAATCCTATCTGCTGGATAGGTGTAGGCCCCGCCAGTATGGCTATACTCACTATGGTAGCCAGGAAGCAAAGGCCAGCTACGTTCCATATCTTAAATAACAGCGGAGGGATATTTTTACTAAAAATCAGCAGCACTGCAGTGATACCAATAACGATATCAAAATTCCAGCCTTTGAATGTCATCTGAATGGGCACCTGTTTTTGCAGGTATAATTGAAAAAGGATGATCTCCACCGGTATCCGTAAAATATGAATGGCCAGCAGGTATTTAGTGTTCAGGGTTTTAATCCTGTAGAAATAAACGGTAAGCAGGGTAACAGACACTATGATCATTAGCATACCAAAAGGAAAATGTCTGAAAAAGCCGGCATACGAAAGTACAGCAACCAGCGCTCCCCAAACACCATATATAGTCAATACTTTCAGATCTCTGCCGGTACCAGAGTACAGCAGGTACAATGAGAGAAAAGCAATAAAGAGAAAAACTACGGGCATAAGATCTAATGATTAAACTGTCTGAGGTGATGGTCCGTATGTTTAAATGCAAACTGACCTACCTGTTGCCGGGTCATTTTACCAAAAAAAGGATGCATGAGCTCCGCCGGTACCAGGTTTTCATATGCTGTCAGGAGCCTGATCAATTGCTTTTTTTCCTGTTCAAAGTCCCCGGTATCTTTTATTTTAAGCGCCGGATGTGTAGGTTGATTTTTCTTCATCTCGCTGTCGTCCTTCAATATGCCCTTCAATGCCATTTTTCCGAAGAGGCGGCCGATGAATAACCTGGGGTAATGTTTTCTTCCCTGGAGCATTTCTTCGTTTAACCGGCAGTGCTTCAGCATCTGGTAAACCGTCATTTTGCCCCATTGGGCTTCGCTGTTTGGCGGGAGGACTTTCAGCCTTTCGATCAGGCTGTTCCTGTCTGCATCATTAAATATCGTATTCATGACATAAAGCTACCATGCCGGGAACATTCCGGTCTTGCCATATGGCAAGAAATCTATTTGCCCGATAATTCCTTGCGGATGCGGCTGAGAGAAGTATCTGTGATACCCAGGTAAGTGGCGAGTTGTTTCAGGGATATATTTTGCAGCAGCAGTGGTTTTTCTGCTTCCAGTTTTTTGTACCGGTCTTTTGCCTGATCGGCAATCATGGAAATAGTGTGGGTTTTCAATGCAAAGTAGCTGCTGACCAGTCTTGCCCTCCCCTGTTCCCTGAAGGTTTGTATACCGTGGAAGAGTTCCTGAAAGTCATCGAAGTTTATTTCCCAGCAATGACAGTCCGTGAGGGCCTGTATATTTTCCCGGGTAGGTATCCTCAGGAAAAAAGAAGGCCAGTCGATGGCAATGTCCCCTGGAGAGAAGAAGTTTGTACTGATATCATTTCCTTCTGTGTCTATCACAAAAGAACGGGCAAAACCCTTTTCCATGAACCAATAGGCATTGGTGGTCTTACCTTCTTTTAAAAGAAAATCATTCTTCTTAAAGTCTATTGCTTTAAACTTAGAAATGATCTTCTCCTGTTCTTCCTTTGAATAACTATTCTCTGTAAAAACACTTGATAAGAAAGCCATAGGCCGGATGTTTTGCCTGCTAATATAGGCATCTTAATCCAGACTCCATTTATGGTGGGGAAGGCCCGCCAGCAATAAACTGGAAAAGCTCACCACGAACACGGAATAACTAAACGGTGCTCTATAATTTGAAAAGAAGAACATGCTGATAGCAAAGATCAGCGTGAGGCCAAAGCTGCCAAGTGCTGCCCATTTTGTTTTGTAACCTATGATCAGCAGAACACCGAATACTACTTCTAAGATGGTTGCGGTCAGTCCTGCAATATCTGCCAGTGAACGGCTTAAGTAGGGTACTAAGGAATGCGTATAGTCCACGAAGTTACTCCAGTTACCCCATGCCACACCATTGCTTCCGGGAGCGCCAATTACTCCCATACGGTCCAGGACAGGTAAGATAAACCCTATACCGAGTGCGAGCCTCAGCAGAAATTGTGCATTTGCTATGTGCTTATTCATGATCTTGATTAAGTTTTGCCTGGTAAAAATAGGAGTCTCTGCATCAGGAAATCTTAATCCAGATCAAGAAATGGCTCAATGTTGCATAACAACCCTGATAAAAGGGTCATAATGGAGCAGGTAAGCTTTGTCGTTCAGGTTGCCGGTGTAAGTTGCCGTAGCTTCGAAATCCCGGATATCGTATGGCACCTCAATCTCAAGGTCGTCATGCATCAGATCCCCGGCACGGCCAACCCCGGTAGTTTCAATAGAAGGCGCAATGCGGTAGCGCAGTTTTGAATGAGGAAGTGTAAAGACCAGCGGGGCATAACCTACTCCCAGGAAGGTTCCTGTTTTTCGGCCTACAGAAATGATCTGGTCGTCCTTCCTGGCATTCGGGATGATCATAGCACTGCCGGCACTGGAATAATGATCTTCAAATAAAACGAAGATCTTGCCGGTAAAATGCAGGGAGGAATCCGAGGGTTCCAGTCTTTCTGTTTTATCTACCAGGGAGTGTAATCCATATTTGGCTAAGAGGGAACGCGTTTCCTTTTCTTTCCCAAAACCTTTATTCGCACTAAGTTTTAAAGGATAAGAAACCTTTGATGGGAGTACTGCTGCATAGAGGGATTGCCAGGTAGTATCATCTCCCCCCGGATTACCCCTGAAATCGATGATGATCCGTTTGATATCCTGTGTACGGTTCTTATACCTGGCAAGTTCTCTTTGCAGGAAAGGGATAGAATCTGCGTTCATTTCCGTCAGGCGGATATAGAGGATGTTTTCAGGTTCCCAAAACTCCACACGCGTCATATTCTTTCTTTTGTACCCCACTGGTACATAACGTGTAAATTCGCGGGTGGACATGGTAATATTCTTCACAAGACCTGAAGGAAGGCGGAAACTGTAAGAGAGGCTATCACGGAAAATTGTTTCAAAATTCTTGAAGAACCCGGCACCAAAGAATTTTCCCTGCTTCATATCATATGAATAATACCTGCCGGAAAGATGCTGCCGTACATATATATCCACAGGTTGCCCCTCAATTTGCGTTATCTCCGACCCGATCGCAATGGTATCTTTTTCATACACGAATGCCTCACGGATGATATATTTTCCGTTCATATAAGTATTGGGAATAGCCATCCTGAAAGAATTACGGATACGCTGGTAAGCATTGTTCAATGGTTGTGCCCAGTCGGAAAGCGGATACCAGGTGCTGGTATGCATATCCTGTGAAAGTGTAAGCGCCTGTTGCAACAGGATATAATAGGAAAGGTCAGATGAAATAGTATCGATCCTCTTTCTTAAATTCTTCATCTCCTGTATAGCGTCATATTTCCAGACATCTTTTTTGACAGCAATGTGTGGAGATATGCGGGTGATGTTGTGGATTAAGGTATCCAGGTCTTCCCGCATCTGGTCTTTTGTTATGGATTGGGAAAAAGCGCTGGTTGCGGTACATAGTATCAGGCAAAGGGTCTTAAGCTTCATTGCGTTCATTTTTTAAATGCCATGCTTCAGTTATGGCTTACAATATATCTAAAAAACAGAAAAAAAGCGCAGATACTATTCTGCGCTTTTATTTATGTATCTGAATATCCTATCGTCCACAATCTGCCGACCAGCTCCGGCCGGATCTTGCAAATCCTATCACCAGTCTATCCTTATTGATGGTAATAAGGCCGGTTCCATCGGAACCTACGCTGACCATAGTATTATCATCTTTTCTCTCAAACTGAACACCGGTAAGGTCCGGAATGCCGTCTGAAAATCTGAAATCATAACGGGTACCTATTTTGGTGACAAAGACACTACCATTATCCTGGCTAATATTTTTCTCAGCATCTGTATATCCTATCTTACCTCTAAATGTACCAGCGAAAACGTCTACATCAGCAGGGTCTGTATCCTTACTGCAGGACCCCATCAGGAAAGCTGACAACAATAGTACTCCGACAATCTTAAGCGTTAGTTTCATACACTTGGTTTTTCAATAATTAAGAAATAGTTCTAACCAAGTGTTTGCAATTAGCATACCAAACAGGCGAAACAGCCGTAGTAATGCATTATGGGGAAAATAATCAACAACAATTTAATCACACGAACAGCAGGTTTTTCATCTTAAATAAAGGGTTGCCGGAATCCGGCAACCCTTTATGCCATTTCAACTAGCGTAATGTTACCCAAACATTGCTTCCAATACCATACGCACTCAGCGTAAGACTGTCATCAAGTGCCTGGCCGTTGTAATACAGGGATTTAGTACTCACATCCACACCTGCCATTACCCCTGCCTGGGCTTTCACATCACCTACCACAGAGGTGGGGAATACTAATAACCAAAGTGTAAATGTGGTGCCATCTGCTCTTTTCCCCTTTACATAAAGGTTATTGGGATGTGGTTGCGGTTCTTCAGTTGTAGTAACCGATGCAGAGATCTGTGCGGTAGTGGTGATAGTTCCTGAAATAGCCATCAGGATGGCCAGCATGGTCAATAGTTTTTTCATAAAATAGTTCTTAAGGGTTTATTGAATAATCAAAGTAAACAGAACTTACTGCATCCTTGTATCAGCCCAAAGCAGTATATGTTCTCTTCTGAGAAATAAAAAAAGCGCCTCTGTTTCCGGAGGCGCTTTTTTTATTAGTATGTTTCGTTTATTTAACCGCTTTTGCGATCTTTTTACCTACTTCTTTACCGGCCTTGGCATAACATTCCTTGATGCTGTTGGTGGGGTCAAAATCCCAGTCGCTGCCTCCCATTAAAACACCGTTCGCCTTCAATTCACCTTTTGCTTTTACTGTTCCGGTAGCTATTTCTACAATACTGATCTCAAAAACACATTTCGGATTTCTTTTCATTACAACTGCATTCCATCCCGGATCTGTGTTCACTGTTTTTACATACACTGTATACTTTGCACCATCCTGATTTTTTGCAATCACACCACCATTGGCTTTAAATACATATTTACTGATCAGCTCTTCGAACATAGGTTCATAGGTCAGCGCACGGGCATTGATCCATTTTTCTGCCCAGCGTTCACCTTTACCTGGTTGTTTTTCGTTGAACTTGGCAATTTTTTCCTTTTTGTATGTTTCTTCCTTAGCATCTGCCACCATCATATTATCATAATTGTATTCAATGTTGAATTTGGTTTGCCCATCAAGAAATGAAAGATCTGCTTTCTCAAAATCCTGGGCTTTCAGGTCAACAGTAAACATAGCAGCAGATAAAAGCAATAAGCTGGCTTTAAAGAACTTCATAGGGATATAGAATTTTTAGGTTTATAATGAGGAGTTAAAAGTAATAAATTATATTAATATAATAGTAATATTATATTTTATTATAAGTCAGGGCAATATGGGGAAGTTGTTTTCTGAAGGGCTTTCTAAACGAAAAAAGCGAAAAGGAACAATCCTTTTCGCTTTCTGCGGACCGGACGGGACTCGAACCCGCGACCTCCGCCGTGACAGGGCGGCATTCTAACCAACTGAACTACCGATCCTCAATATCAGCGGGCTTTTAAGACCTGCTGTTATTCCTTTGAGGGGCTGCAAATATAGAAATTTTAATCTCAAACCTCCAAATATTTCTGCTAAAAAATCTGATATTCTAAGGCTAAAGATTACCCAATGCATTTATTTTCCTATAAAGTAAAAATAATTCCTATTAAGAAATATTTGCTATTTTGATGAGGGAAAATATACTATAACATGAAGATAATCAGATTAGTCTGCCTGGCAGCCGTTTTAATGAATTTCTCCATTCAGTACGCCTTTTCGCAGAAACGGGTTGTTATTATTGGCCTTGACGGCTTCAGTGTTGATGAATTTAAAACAGCCAGGCACCAGTATGGAAGAAATGCAGGTACCGTGAGGCCCGGGAATTAAAAAATCCGGCATAACAGGTATGTATAATAGCAATAAGAATACAGCAATGGTAATTGCCAAGTTATTTGGTGTGAAAGAAAAAGATCTGCCCAAATGCCGGACAGGCAGCATACCTGATGGCATATTCTTGAAGAAGAAATGATTGTTTGGACATGTATAATATTTTCGTAGGACAGGATCGGTTATGAATTATAAATAAATGCGCAAATATCAGAAAGTGCAAAGAAAACGCTCTTTCCGCAAAACCAATTCATTTAGATTTGAAGGATAATCCTAACTGATGGCCAGATTCATCCTGATCCTTTCCACGATATTATTCCTTTTTCATGCAACGGGAAAAGGACAGCATAAAACCATTACCCTCACTGTTCCTGATAAGAAACTTTCCATTACGATCGATTATTCCAATGGCTGTATGATTAAGCAGCTGAATATAAAAGGCAAAAATACCTTGTCTCCCTCCGGCATCTATACAGGTATCCGTACCCAAAGTGGTAGCTCCTCTTCTCTCAACTCCTCCAGCAATATCAAAGTGATCAAAAATGCAGGGACTGTGACTATTAGCGGAATAAACTACAGTACCATAAAAGAAGAATGGGTCTTCAAAATAAAGGGAGATAAAATACAATGGAACATTATAAGGGAATATAATCAGGCTGCTACACTGGAAGAGATGGCATTCCCTCAATGGAACTTCTCCGGCCTGGATGTCTGGAAAGGGGGTATTATGGATAACGGAGGTATGGTCTGGTGTAAGTATCTCAAAGAAATAAATGATACTTATGGTGTTCATACCGGAGGTGTTACTTTCTGGAATACAATATCAGGAGATGCACTCCGCATCACTGCAGCATCCAACAGCAAGATCGCAGCTAAATACTCTCACAGCCCTCAAAATGAATTTACCTTCACGCAATTAGTTACTGACTCCTCATTGCAGCAACGTTATAATTTAAGCCGTTATGTGGCTAAAAAGGCAGATGTATTTGCTCCTTTTGAAGTGAGGAAGGGAAAAGTAACCGCCAGTTATGAATTACAGTATGTGGATTATAACAAACAATATTCAAGAGGAACACTTCCCGGCATTGATGCAGTAGCGGTAAGAGAGTTGTTGAATACAACCGGCCGGTATGGCGTGGTAGATAATAACATTGTAGGGGCAAATGGCTGGCTTACCAATTGGAAATGCCTTCACGAACCATTCTTCGCCCAGATCGGAACAGCGTTGAATGATGAAAACTATACTAGGAATATGTCCGCAACATTAGACCAGGAACGTGATCTGGCCATGCTGAAAAATGGCCGTGTGCTCTCCCGCTGGCATAATGTACCAGGAGATGAAATACGCGGAACCTATAATGCCCAAACCGGATACTACGAAGCCGTGTGGGGATACACCATCGACTCCCAAACCGGTTATGTGATCAACACCAGCGAGCAATTTGATCTCAATGGTGATACTAACTGGCTTCGCTCCCACCAACTAAGTTGCGAAAAAGCATTGGACTGGCTTATTCAACGCGACTCCAACAACAACGGCATCTTTGAAATGATGAATGATGGCATCACAGACAAAAAGGCCAGCGACTGGATAGATATTGTATGGGCAAGTTTTGAGAATTCTTTTGTGAATGCGCAGCTATACGAAGCTTTAACGCTCTGGTCTTCATGTGAAAAGATACTGGGCAACCAGGAGAAAGCAGAACACTATGCAGCAATAGCCTGGCGGTTAAAAACCGCCTTTAACAAACCGGTAGAAGAAGGCGGTTTCTGGTCAGAAGCCAAACAGCAATATGTATACTGGAGGGATAAAGATGGTTCCGTTCATGGCGACAACCTAGTTACCCCTGTTAATTTTGCAGCTATTGCATTCGGTATCTGCCATGATCCCCAACGGATCGCTATGGTGCTTGAGCAGATAGAGAAAAGAACCGCAGCTGAAAAACTCTTTCACTGGCCTTTGTGTTTTGATTCCTTCAAAAGAGAAGAAGTGCATAGCAACAACTGGCCTTTCCCTAAATACGAAAACGGGGATATATTTCCTACCTGGGGATATCTTGGGGTGAGGGCTTATACCAGGCATAACAAAGACATTGCCCTTAAATACATCCGCAACATCCTTGAACAGTATAAGAAGGATGGCCTCTCTTCACAACGGTACAGCAGGGTTACACAACTGGGATTAGGAGATGATATCCTCGCAGGCATCTGCACCAGCATAACAGCGCTTTACACAGACATCTACGGGATCCGCCCAAAATGGAACAGGATGGGCATTGAGCCGAATATGAGCAGCCCGCTGAATGGGGCCAAGTTCTCATATACCCTTCGCGATACAGTTTACAACCTGCAACTTAGTGAGAATGATTACCTGATGAGCACGAATAGTTTTTCAATCAAAAGCCCCGAAAGCTTTGGGGCAAGCAGGAAAGGGAATACACTTACCTATTATCCTCATAATAAAGAAACAAGGACGATTGCAATAAGCAGCTCTAACCCAGTTATTGCTATGGAAATTACTCCCTTGCGGTTAGATGCTTATTCATGGACCATTAAGTCCCCCGGCGATTATCAATTTATACTGAAAGGATTACCACCACGCTCAACCTTCCAGGTGTCTGTCAATAATGAAACTCAGCACATCTTTATAAAAGAAGATGGCATCCTTTCTATAAAAAGGAAATGTCAGCCCAATACCAGGTTTACTGTTGGAGACATACTTTAGGCACCTGCTGCGTCCCTATACTCTTTAGGAGACAATCCATTCTTTTTCTTGAACAAACGGGAGAAATAAAAGATAGAGCTAAAGCCTGTCTTAAATGCTACTTCATTAATGGTTAGGTTGGTAGATAAGATCAACTCCCTTGCCTTATCCAGTCTTAGATCCAGATGGTATTGATTAGGAGAAGTACCTGTTACCTCTTTGAACAGCTTTCTAAACTTCGAATAACCCATGGGCAATTCCTTCACCATTTCCTCCAGGCTGACCGGTGTTTCTATGGATTCCTGCAACAGGAATTTTGCTTTGGAGATTAATTTTGAGGAATGATCCTCTGCATCCGGCGTTTTGTATTTCGATATAGCATTCAGTACAGCCAGGATCTGTAGTGTAATACCTGTAACCGTCTGGCGGTAGCCTACTTCAGCCATTCTTACATGCCGTATCAGTGCATGAAAGAGCTGCAGTAATTCTTCATGAAGCCCTACATGCAGGCAAGGGTCTTCTGCAGCAAAAATCCCTTTCTGCATTAGCTCCGCAGGATAACTGCCATTGAACCCAACCCAATATTCTTCCCATCCTGAACGCGGATGTGGCTTATACCTGTGCCATACACCCGGATACAGAAAAAAACAGGAACCAGCCTTGATCGGGATCGGTTTTGTTTTCGCAGATTCCAGTACGCCTTCTCCCTTTGTGATATAAACGATGTAATAGCTATCCAGTATCCTTCCCTTATTCCAGGTAAAGGAGTGATCACTCGGATGCTCACGATTGTCCGGGTAATTTTTATTAGGACCTACCCTTGTAGCCCCCACGGTGTTGACGTAAAAGCCCCAGCTTTTTTCAAACCCCGAGATGTTCAGGTATTTATGATAGTTCTCCATAAGGCATGGACTTAAGATAGTAAAAAATATCAGAAAGGTAAAACACCGCTTGCTTTGGTAAAACCAGTAAACCGGGGCTTTGCCTAATTTTGATAATAATAAATTCCATGAACAATGAATACAACTATCACACCACAGCAAATTTCATCCTATCAGAATGATGGGTACATTGTTATTGAAAACTTCCTGAATGCGGAAGAACTGGAGACCTGGAGATCAGCAGTAACAGAAGCAGTGGAGCAAAGGAAAGGTCAGAAGATGCCCGGAAAAGCTATTAAAGCAGGAGAAGATGATGGTATAAATAATGATGCAGAATACTTCAATAAAGTATTTGATCAGATGATCAATCTATGGCAAACGAATGAAAAAGTTAAGCAACTCATGTTCGATCCCAGGATAGGAGAAATGGCTGCTAAGCTGGCAGGGGTTGATGGGATCCGGATCTGGCATGATCAGGCACTGATCAAAAAGCCCTGGGCGAATCCCACTTCCTGGCACCTGGATACACCTTTCTGGTCTTTTTCAGACAGGAGGGCTTTGTCCATCTGGGTAGCATTGGATGATGCCACACTTGAAAATGGTTGTTTATTCTTTATACCCGGCTCCCAAAAAGAAACCAGTTTTGATAATCCCGGCATTGGCAAAAACATGGATGCTATTTTTACTAACTATCCCTCCTTCCGCACTTCTAAATCTGTTGCTGCTCCCATGAAAGCTGGCAGTTGCTCTTTCCATAACGGATTAACTATTCACGGCGCACATGCAAATATGACCCCGGGACAGCGAAGAGCAATGACCTGTGCCTATATGCCGGACGGGAATACTTATAACGGGATACCGAATGTATTGCCTGATGAGTACATGAAAACCCTGAAAGTCGGGGACCCATTGGTAAATGAATTGCAGAACCCGTTGATCTATTCTTCCAAATAGTTTTTTAAGCTCCGGAGCCTTCCGGAGCTTATTTTTTTCGTAGCTTTAAGATAATGTCAGATATAGATCAGCAATTACTGGACGCTGCCCTGAAAGGCGATCTGGCCACCGTAGAAAAACTGGCTTCCCAGGGAGCCAATATTAACTACAGTGATCAATGGGGATACTGTGCTGTGTTTTCTGCCGCCTGGGAAGGTAATATTGAAGCGCTGGACCTATACTACAATTTAGGTGCTGATATAACCCTGGAAGATAATAACCTCCTTTGCAATGCCGCCTATAATGGCCAAACAGCATCCGTAAAATGGTTCCTGGAAAAAGGCGCAGACCCAAATTTCACTTTCGTTAATACTGGTGAGAATGCACTGCATTACACCATCTCCAAAACCAGCGAAATAGATCAAAGAACTGAAATTGTGAGGTTACTGGTGAATGCCGGCACAGATGTGAACAAAAAAACCATTAAAGGTGCGGAAACGCTTTGCTTCATGAGAGATGCTTTCCTGAAAGCTGAAACACCACTTCATAGAGCTGCGGCCTATGGGAACGTAGCCATTGTTAAATTGTTGATAGAAGCCGGTGCAGACCCATCCGTTAAAGATGCCAATGGAGACACCCCTATTTCCTGGGGCAGCTGGCATCTGAGAGACTCAGACGTATTGAAGCTACTGCTTTACGGCAATGTAGCTGGTATCGGGTAAACCGGCCCTGCGAGTTTCATCATCACGGACCCTGATGGTAATACGATCCTTTTAGATCAACATATTTAAATATGTCTCTCCGCACAGCATTTATCAAAGCTACCTGGCCTGGCTGGCCGGCTATTGTGCAACTACTCATTGAACGGGGCGCATACATTGATGTACCGGATAAGAATGGCAATACTCCATTAGCGTTGGCTGTAAAGGCCTGCGTAGATTCTTACTGGACGTACCGGCGTTCAACTGATTCAATAAAAGCCTTGCTGGATGCCGGAGCATCTCCTGCAAACATACCTTTACCTTCCGGCTACCCGGAGGCAGATGATCTGTTACGTGAAGCGTTGCAGCATTAAGCCTTTCCTTCGTTCTCCTTTTTCCTGTATGCAATGATCTTCTTTATCAGATCCAAAGGCAGTGGGTCTTGATTAGGAAACTGAATTGCGGATTTAGATACCTTATATCCTTTCAGTTCCTTTTCAAACGTTTTAAGCAGCTCAGCACTCCATGGACTGGATAAGGAAATATGTTTACTAGCTGCGGAATAATAGACCAGATAACCTTTATACTTAAAACAGGGGATCTGGTAACTTATCACTTCTTCAGCTTCGGGCACTACTTTGTGAACAATTTCACGAATGGATTGCATTCTTTGCTGTACTTCCGCCGGATGAACCTTATGATATTCATCAATTGTTTTATAATCCGTTTTTGCCATAGTGATATGTTTTGAGATAACAGATATAAGATACAACTAAAATTTCTTTCAGAGATGCTGTAAAGTTTTGCAGGACAAGGTCATTTTATCCATTATTTAACAAGTATAATCCATTGCACAGTCCGGTAATACAGGATATTTTTGAGTTCCATCATTTAAACTGAATCAAGTTCCATGTATAACCGCATTTTATTCATACTGTTGTCTTGCTTATCTGCATCTGTTCATGCACAGCAAAAGTCCTTAAAGTTATGGTATGATAAGCCGGCAAAATTATGGGAGGAAACTTTACCTCTTGGCAATGGCCGATTGGGAATGACCCCTGACGGCGGACTAACAAATGAAAAAATTGTGCTCAACGATATCACGCTCTGGTCAGGATCTGAGCAGGATGCAAATAATTATGAAGCTCACAAAAGCCTTCCGGCTATAAGAAAGTTGATCCTTGAAGGAAAAAATGATGAAGCACAGGAATTGGTAAACCGTGATTTTGTATGTAAAGGCCCCGGCTCCGGTGGCGCGCAGTGGGGAAAATACCAAACCCTGGGCGCTCTTGAGATCCATTATAACCATAAGGGCGGGGATGCCGTTCCGAAAGACTATAAACGCGAACTGTCCCTGGACAGCGCCATTGCCAGCTGCAGTTATACTTTGAACCAGGTAAAATATAAAAGGGAATATTTTAGCAGTTTTGATGATGATGTGGATATCATAAAGATCAGCTCAGACAAATCCGGGATGATCAATTGCAGGATCGTCATTAACCGTCCTGAAAAGTTTACTGTTAAAACTGAGGGTCAACAGTTGCAGATGTCGGGGCAGCTTGATAATGGAACGGATGGTAAGGGAATGCAATACCTGGCCAGGGTAAGTGTTAAGCTAAAGGGAGGAAACTTACGTTCAGATCAAAACTCCCTGATCATTAAAGACGCAACGGAACTGATCATTTATGTTTCAGCAGCCACTGACTTCAGAGGGAATGCATTTAAAGAAAAAACGCAGCAATATCTGACGGGGGCGATGAATAAGCCTTATGAAACACAGAAGGCCAGGCACATTGCCAGTTTCAGCAAACTGTTTAAAAGATTAAGCATCGATCTTGGATCTGGAAAAATAGAGGAGCAGCCCACCGATTCCCGTCTGGCGGCTTTTTACAAACGCTCTGAATTGGATCCGGGGATGGCCGCACTTTTTTTTCAGTATGGACGGTACCTTAGCATCAGCAGCACAAGGGTTGGCCTGCTCCCTCCAAACCTGCAGGGATTATGGGCTAAAGAGATTAACACACCCTGGAACGGAGATTACCATTTGGATGTGAACGTGCAGATGAACCATTGGCCTGTGGAAGTAGCTAATCTTTCAGAACTAAATCTTCCCCTCGCAGATCTGGTAAAGGGCCTGGTAAAACCTGGTGAAAGAACAGCAAAGGCATATTATAATGCTGAAGGCTGGATCGCCCATGTGATCACCAATGTATGGGGTTTTACAGAGCCGGGAGAAAGTGCATCCTGGGGAGCGGCCAATGCAGGTTCAGGCTGGTTGTGCAACAATCTTTGGGAACATTATGCTTTTAGCATGGATCTGAAGTACCTCAAAGAGATCTATCCGGTGTTAAAAGGGTCTGCGCTATTCTATAAAAATGCACAGGTTAAAGATCCTAAAACGGGCTGGATGCTGACCTCCCCTTCTGTATCTCCGGAGAATACTTTTTACCTGCCAAACGGAAAGACTGCCAGTATTTCCATGGGGCCAACTATCGACAATCAGATCATCAGAGAACTGTTTAACAATGTGATCACCGCTTCTACGGTTTTAGGCATCGATGCAGATTTCAGAAAAGAGCTGGAAAACCGATTGAAGCTGGTACCCCCTGCAGGCGTGATCAGTAAAGATGGCCGTATCCAGGAATGGATAGAGGATTATAAAGAAACAGATCCTCAGCATCGTCACATCTCCCACTTATATGGCCTGTATCCTGCCTCATTAATTACACCAACCCATACGCCGGCGCTGGCCCAGGCAGCCAGGAAAACCCTGGAAGTAAGAGGAGATGATGGCCCAAGCTGGACCATTGCATATAAATTATTGTTCTGGGCAAGACTTCAGGACGGCAACCGCGCTTTTAAACTTTTTAAAGAGCTGCTCAAACCTACCCTCAGGTTGGATATCAATTATGGAGCAGGCGGTGGAGTATACCCAAATATGTTGTCTGCCGGACCTCCATTTCAGATAGACGGAAACTTTGGTGCCGCTGCCGGCCTGGCCGAAATGCTGATACAAAGTCATGATGGCTTTATCGACCTGATCCCTGCATTGCCAGATGCATGGAAAGCCTATGGAAATGTAAAAGGTTTGAAAGCCCGTGGAAACTTCACTGTAGATATGAATTGGAAAGATGGAAAGATCATCACCTACAGGATCAGCTCAACAAAAGCAAAGAAAGTCAAAGTAAAAGTAAACGGGGAGATCAAAGAGGTCATTTCCAAAAGTAATTAGGTCTTATGCAAAACCTAATTACTTTCTATTTCCAATATCACACTGGTTCTGCCTGTATTTACATGAGGATTAAAACCTATGGTCATCAGGAATTCCCCGGTATATGTTTTGGCCGGATCTATTGTTGAGCTGGTTCCGGGATATACATTCAGTTCTTTGATGCGATAGTGTTTGGCTGGATCCAACCCCTTTAACCGAACAGGAAATTTACTGCCCTGATCGTAACGGTTATTCACCAGGAAATTGAACATGACGGCAGAAGTTTTCGCTGAGTTCACATACAGCATGGATGCCAGGCTGCTCTCTGTTGGATTAGCCAACCGGTATTGATCACCTTGCCAGATGATAGATTTGATGTTGTTATATGTTTTTACTGCCTGCTGCACATAATTCAGATCATTGCCGTTCAGATGCTTTATTACAATATCAAAACCCAACTTACCCATCATAGCCACATCCGTACGAAATTTAATGGGTTGTTTGCCCCAATCGGTCACATGGTTGGAAGATGTGATGGCCGGATAAAAATAGGAGTTCTGCCATTGGATAAAGATCCGTTCCAAAGGATCAGTATTGTCACTTGGCCAGAATTCCGTAAAGTATTTCAGGGCTGCATAATCTACACGGCCACCACCACCTGAGCAAAGCATCATGGGCACAGCCGGATATTTACTGCGTATCCTTTCCAGCACTTTATACAGACCGCGCATGTATTCAATATAAAAATGATCCTGGTTGCCCAAAGTGGCAGAATAAGCATTGTAGATGACTGCATTACAATCCCATTTGATATATGCAAGTTCTGGATTTTTGGTCAGCAGATCATTGACTACGCCGAACACAAAGTCCTGCACTTTAGGGTTGCTTAGGTCCAGTACAAGCTGGTTCCTGAAATAATATTCCTCGCGTTTGGGCTGCCTGATAACCCAATCAGGATGTTTTTCGTACAAATTACTTTTAGGGTTGACCATTTCAGGCTCAATCCAGATCCCGAATTTCACCCCATTGGCTTGTGCTTCCCTCACAAGAGAAGATATCCCGTTTGGCAGCTTGGCTTTATTTTCTTCCCAGTCGCCCAGGCCGGCAACATCGCCATTGCGCGGATACTTGTTGGCAAACCAGCCGTCATCCAGCAGAAACATATCCACGCCCAGCTTTTTGGTATCCTTCAGCAGTTCAAATAGTTTGCTTTCCGAAAAGTCGAAATAAGTGGCTTCCCAGTTATTCAGCAATGTGAGTCTTGTTCCTTTGCCATCCAGCAATTTATATTGCCTGGCCCAGTTGTGCATGTTCCTGCTTGCAGTACCTTTTCCGGTGCTGGACAAGGTGTATAGGAATGCCGGTGTCTCAAATTCTTCATTTGGCTTAAGCGTGTATACAGAAGCATAATTATTGATGCCCGAGATGATCTTTAGATTGTCCTGATAATCCAGCTCCAGGTCAGTCCTGAAATTCCCACTGTACTCCAGGGAACCATATAGTACAGTCCCTTCATCTTCTGTAGCAGGTTTATTCAATGACACCATAAATACCGATGGCATAAACAAATTTGTTCTTGTGCCAAGTTTACTGTCTAACGTTTTTATACCATGGGTAACTTTTGATTCCTCAGGCTGCATTTCTTTAGCCCAGTCTCCATGGTATTGTGTCAGCCAGAATCCGCCATCTGCTTTCAGGTATAAGTTGGCTGATGCATATTTGTGTAATAAAACATTCCCTTTTTCCCGATGTTTAACGATACTCCATTGCTCAACCACATCATCTCTGAAATAGGTTTTATAATAAAGCGTTACCTGGAAATCATAGACAGGATCTTTCAAAAGTACCGTAGTCAAAGACACATCGTCATCCACTTTTGTTACATGATGGCTCACGTACCGTAAGTCGAGCGAATTATTCCCATCTGCATGGCTGACACTTATCGCAGGTTCAAACAGGCTTTTAGACCCTGAAGTGGCATAGGCTGCATTCAGGCTACCAGTATAGTCTCCCGCCTGCTTGTAAGCAGCCGGAATGTGTGCATATTCTTCCGTGCCGGACAATTTCCTGCCAAAGTAAATAGTAGCGAGGTTCCTTTTGGCATCAGCCTGAAGTACCAGAGCATTATGCCTGGTCTCTATTGGAATGATAGTTTGACCAACACTCTGGAGTGTACATATCATCAATAAAGCTGCAGGGATAAATTGTTTCATGTAATTCATGTGGTCTAACTAATCTATAAGATCTATTATCGGTTTCTGGATTTCAAGATGTTGTTTAGCTCCCAGGTGTTCAGCATCAAGACTGAGCACATCAAGGAACGAACGGTTCGCCAGTTCATTTGACCCTAATCCCAGGTATCCCAGACCACTAATGAAAAGGCAATGGACCTTATTCCTCATTTGGAGATCATCTTCAAATACCAGCAGATTGGGTAGTGAAACAGCAAAATAATCAATTTTTACATCGTCTGTCATGTGTTGCAGGCCATAATTGACCAGGCGTTTAAAAATTCCGGTTGCTTTTTCCTGATCTCCCAGCTTTTTCCATGCCAGCCCCTGGTAAAAGATCTTGTCCGGTTGCTGATCATTATAGAAAATAGCGGCAGCAGGTTCCGTACTCCCGATAGTCGCTTTTTGGAAATAAGTAATGGCCTGCTGCTGATCACCGAGGTCATTAAAAGCGCAGCCCATCAGGTAAAATATCTCGTTCTCCTGTGTTCCGAACAACTTTCCTTCACCCAGGTTATGGGGATAGATCTGGGCCTGTTTCAACAGTTCAATGGCTTGCCCGGGATGCCCATCTGCAATCATCATCTTTGCTGTTTGTACCAGCGCATACACATACTGTCCGGAAGCTTTACCTTCTCCGCCTTCCCAGGGATGGAACTGCCTGTTCCTGAGCAGTTGTATGGCTTTGGCATGATCACCAATAAAATTATAGATCGTAATCATTTCCAGGTAAACATCATCCCTTCGAGCAGCGGTTTCCTGATGTTTCACCAAAAACTTCAGCCTTTCCCAGGGCGTATGGTTCAATCTTTTGTAGAGTTGGTGAAGCTCCATCAGTACACGATCATCTTCGGGATCCAGCTCAAATGCTTTTTCAAAGCACATTAAAGCTTTCTGCTGATCATTCAGCTTATTAAAATATGCAATGCCAAGATTTCTCCATACCGTTGGGAAACCGGGATCTGTCTTGGCAGCGTTCTCCCAATAATGTATGGCAAGTAAATACTGGCGCTTGTCGTAAAACAGGTTACCCAGGTAATAAGGGGCCCGGGGATCTTCCGGACGAAGTGATATGGCCAGCTGCAAAGCGTTTATATCTTCCAGCCTATTTGGAAAACATAAATAAGGATCTGCTTCAGCTGCTTTGCTGAGCAGGTCTTCGGCCTTATCCTTCTTGTGCAGGTGATGAGCAAACAGGGCCATATGATAATACACCATCGGATGAGTTCCTGTTTGTTTAACTGCATGCCGGAGCAGGTCTGATGCTTCACCATACAATCCTGCCGCAGCATAATCCAGCGCGTAGGTAATAAAATTATGCTCATATCCCCTGGACAGTTTCAGCAGCTCTTCCAAAGCAGCGCTACATGCAGCAGTTTGAAATGTTGCCCCCAAAGCCAGTGAAAGTTCATATAGTGCGCCCAAATTAAACGGATCTCTGATCAGAGCAGCTTTGCAGACTGAGATGGCCTGATCATATTGTCCCATCTTCCTGTATGCAGCAGCTTTGATAACGTAGGCTTTGCTATTGTTGGCATTACTATCTATTGCAGCATTGATGTGTTCTAAGGCCAGTTCGTGATCTCCCCGGGCTATGTCTATCTGCGCTACGGCAAAGTATCCACTGTCTTTCCAGGCTTTACCCCATGTTGCTTTATAAAAAAACTGATAGGCTTCATCAGGCTTATTCTGGAACTTAAGGCTTAAAGCCAGGTTGTAATAAGGCTCCGTATCATAAGGGTTTGGATTGCGCTGTGTACTTGTCTGGATGGCCTTTCTGAAATAGGGTTCGCTTTGGCCAAACTGACCTCTCCGCAGGTACCAAAGGCCTAGTGCATTGTTACACCTGATGTCCTGAGGATCACGTTTTAAGGCTTCTTCATAATAGGGCACCGGGCTATAGGTTGCGTGACGATATTGTTCGAGGTGCTGGCCAGCTAAAAATAACTGTTCATTATTTTCCGCCAGTTCAGGTGCAACTGCTGGTTTTGCAGCTTCCGGGATCGCATTCATTTTATTGGCTGCCGGTTCGTACCTGATGAGCTCATTGCCCTTTTCGGAGTGGATGATCAATAACAAACCGTTTTCCTTTACCGCTTCCGGCAGGTTTATTTTTTTGACATACACCTGCTTTGGATCAATACTTACCTGATCGTTGAAGAGTTCAGTTCCTTCATAAAAGAGCTGAATGCGTATGTCTTTCTGAAATGAAGTTACATAGATCTTTAGTTCTGCTAAGCCCTCGTGTACGTCCAATGCCAGCAAGATATCCCGGGTAGCATTTTTTACCATACCCAATTCCCGGTAGGGCATAAAATACTGGGTAAAGGATTTTTCTTCATTCGGCAACAGCCAGGTAAAATCCGGCTGATTGTCTGTAAACATACCGGTCATCAGTTCTATATAAGGCCCGTCTTCATCAGTAAGGTTCCTGTCCCAGGCCTGTCCAAAATCACTATGCCCCCATGTCCACTGCTTTTTACCGGGAGAAACATGGTGGTTGGCCACATGAAGTAATCCACCCCTTGAATCGTGTTCGTAGCCGCCTACAAAGTCATAAGCAGAATTAATGGCCATGTAGGAAGTAGGGACGGGAATATTCTTATACATAGATATATCTGTTCCCGGGGCATAATTTACTTTGTAATAAGTGCCGGTGGCAATTGGAAAAGTGGATACATCACGTTTGCCGTGATCAAACACAGCATTCACATCGGGAGGAAATACAGACTGATAATGGTCATTAACCTTTACGGCCGGATTGGCCCACCAGAGAAAAGTCTGGGGTAAGCTCGAGCGGTTAAGCAGCTTAGCTTTGATCTCAATATAGGCTTTACCGGGATGTAATGTAAAACCAGCAAGCCCCTTTGTGTGGAACATCTGCTCCACTTCGTTCACCCATACGGTCATGCTTCCGTCTGGATTTTCTTCAATCTTATAATCCACAGGATCAAATGTACTGGGACGATGGTGCTGGGGCCAGTTGAACTCGATCCCTCCTGATATCCATGGGCCTGTAAGTCCCACCAGCGCAGGTTTGATCACCTGATTGTAGTAAATAAAATGCCGCTGTTTGATCTTATCATATGCCATCTGTATCCTGCCTCCAAGTTCCGGCAGGATCATGATCTTCAGGTATTCGTTCTCCAGGAAAAGTCCTTTATAAGCCTTGTCAGCTTTTTCATCATATATCTTTTCGATAACCGGGTTAGGATAAACTACGCCACTGCTGCCCTGGTAAATGCGTTTTTCAAAGAACATAGGGTTCTTGTCTGGTTTACCGATACCATAGGTGGGTATGATCACTTCTTCTTCCCACACGTTTACTTGTGCTGTTTTCATACTAATGTCTTATTAAATTGTCTTCAAGTTCTTCAAGGGTTTGTCCTTTGGTTTCCCTGACTTTCCTTAACACAAAGAGAAAGCCCAGGAAACAGATGCCTGCATAGAGATAGAACGGCCCGTATGCACCTAATTTTTTAGCGAGGATAGGAAATGTAAACACCAGGATAAAGTAGGCACCCCAAAGAGAAACAATGGCCACTGATGAAGCCATGCCCCTTATCTTGTTTGGAAAGATCTCTGAGATCAACACCCAGGTTACCGGCGCCAGGGAAATCGCATACATGCTAATGGCCAATAAAACAAAAATGGAAACCATACCTGCGGGGAACTGTTTTTGCAGCATAAACGCCAGGATGATGTATACGATAGATAATCCCAATGAGCCGATCAGCATCAGTGGGCGGCGGCCCAATTTATCCACCTGCCACATGGCCAGCAGGGTAAACACCAGGTTCACAAATCCGATCGCAACAGTTTCAAAAAGCTGCCTGTCGAGATTTGCTCCAACAGATTCAAATATGGTGGAAGTATAATTGAACACCACATTGATCCCGCAGAACTGCTGGAATACTGCTAAAGTGATCCCAACAGCTACGGCAGGCCGCACACGTTTATCAAATAGTTCTCTATAAGTGTGTTTAGTAGTACCAGTCAACGATCTTTGAATGGCCGAAACTGTACTTTCAACAAATTCTGCTGAGCCAATTTTATCTAAAACTGCCCGGGCTGCTACAGCCTGTCCATCTTTCAGTAGCCAACGCGGGCTTTCTGGAAGCCACATCACACCTAATAAAAAGAAAACAGAAGGTACTGTTCCCAATCCAAACATCCACCTCCAGGCATTTTCACCCGTATCAGCCAAAAAGTAATTCACCAGGTTGGTGACCAGGATCCCGATCACCACAGTCAATTGGTTGATCGCTACATTCCGGCCCCGTACTTTTGCAGGTGAGATCTCAGCAATGTACATCGGGCATAACATAGATGCCATTCCAACGCCGATCCCTGCGGCAAAGCGCATCAGCATGAAGAAAGTAAGGCCTGGGGAAAATGCTATTGCGATAGAGGAAATGGCGAAAATAAAAGCAGCGAGCATCAAGCCGGGTTTTCTGCCATATCTGTCAGCCAGCTTTCCGGCAATTAAACAGCCCACTATGCATCCTAAAGCTAAGGAGCCTGTTAAAAAACCCTCCCACCAGGCATCCAGCATAAACTGTTCTCTCAGGAACGGCAAGGCTCCAGATATCACTGCAAAGTCGAACCCAAACAAATAACCGCCGAGGGCAGAGATGAATGAAATTCCAATAATGTACCTGCTGTTGAATGTGTTTTTATTGTCCGTCATGTCATTTCTTGGTTATTTAAAGTTGTCTTTTTGTTATAAGTTGAACAATGGATATATTCAGTTAAACCATGGACTATATGCTCATTCTACATTGATATAAGCAACCGCTCCTCCTCCCTTAGCCAGCGGGAGTTTTATTTTAGTTTGGCTGCTAACTGACATGGTCTGATAATGATAGTCTGAAGCATTGATGCTACCCGCGTCCGTATATAAATTAACCAGGTAGGTTTTGCCGGCAGGTAAAAAAGAAAAATCAAGCTGTAGTGTTCGTTCATTCCAGTTGGTCATTGCGCCAACAAACCATTTATTCTGATATCTTTTGGCCATTAAAGCATATTCTCCTACCTGGGCATCCAATACCCTGGTTTCCTCAAATACAGTGGGAACTGCTGACAGAAACTTCAATACATCCGGGTATTTCTGATATTCATCCGGAGAGTCACAAAGCATGGCAAGGGGCTGGTCGAAGATCACAAACATCGCCAGTTCATGACACTTTGTTCCCTGGGTAGAAGGTAGTCCCGGATCTACAGGTTTAAATGTTTCCCTGCTGCTGTTCCGCATAGAGCCCGGCGTATAATCCATAGGGCCTGCAAGCATGCGGATGAAGGGGATCAGCAAGTGATGATCCGGATTGGCACTATAATCCCATTTTGAACATTCCGCTCCCCTTACGGCCTCATAGTTTACAATGTTGGGATAGGTCCTCTGCAGACCGGTAGGTTTGCTGCAACCATGGAAGTTTACCATCAGGTTCCTTTTGGCTGCTTCACGGGCAATCTGCTCAAACCATTGTATGGCCAGCTGATCGTCCCGGTCAATAAAATCTACCTTAATTCCGGCAGCTCCAATAGATTTCAGAAAATCCAGCTGTCCTTCAAGGTCCTTCATCAATGTACTGGCTACACACCATAGAAAAACGCCTACCTGTTTTGATGCAGCACGCTGGATCACACTGCGCACATCCAGCTTTGGGTTAACTTTTAGCAAATTATAATTGTCGGACCAGCCGGCATCGATCATCAGGTATTCAAAATGATTTTCTGCTGCAAAATCTACATAGTAGTTATAAAGCGCAGTGTTCCTGTTGGCCATACCGGAGGGAATAGCTGCCCCCGGCAGCAATGCATCATGCCACCATTCCCAGGCAGCCTTTCCTGGTTTTATCCAGGAAGTATTGCTGATCTTTGAGGGAGTGGCCAATTTGTAGATCAGCTGGTTGCTAAGCAGTGTTTTATCGTCATCAGTAGCTATGATCACCCTCCAGGGGAAACTTCTTTCGCCATAGGTTTTAGCAATAAAACCGGACCTCTCCTTCACTACTGATACAAAATCACCCCAGCTTCCCATTACCGTACTTAAAGGATAGCGTGACCACAAGCCGGTCATTTTGCCATTATCTTTAAGTACATACATACCGGGATAATCAAACAGGTCTGATTCTGCAATGACCACTTTAAGGCCAGATCCCGGATAGGCAAATAAAGTGGGTGTAATGGCCTTTTTCCCGTTAGGTATCAGTGCCAGCTTATTATATGTTACATAGGGAACTTCCCAGGAAGTAAAGTTGTCTGTTTCAGGAAAGATCACCTGCGGAGTGCCAGGAAGGTTAAAATCTGCGCGCTCTGCCATTACTTTTACCGTATCTGCGATGTGGGTGATGAAACGATAAGCAAGCCCATCATTATAAGCTCTGAAGGCGATAGCATAATGGCCCTGAAAGTCAATCAGCAATTCGTTAAAGGCGTTATCAAGTGCAGCCTCCTTACCATACAAGGGTTTTATCTGCGCCCTGGATCTATGCTCCCTGACCTGCCGGATATTTGCGGACCTTCCCAGTACCTGGTTCTCCAATGTCATTGAAATTACAGATGGAGCAATTACCAGCTGATCTTTTAACGATACGCTATAAGTAATGCTGTCATCTATCACCACATTGAACTGCAGTTTGCCATTTGGCGATGCCAGTGTATAACTTTTAGGTTTCGTAATGGCACTGGCCGCCTTACAAGTGAATATGATGAGAAGCCCGCTAATTAAAAGAAATTTCATGTTATTGTTCTGAATTTAAAATGAATACTATGCTGATAAACAGTTCCCGGAGTTAATACTGTTGAAGGAAATAAAGACTGGTTGGGGCTATCCGGGAAATACTGGCATTCTAAACACAATCCGTCAAAAGGTCCGTATATCTTTCCGTGATTTCCCATTTCGCTGCTTTCCAAATAATCCCCTGTATACAACATTAAGCCAGGATATGAGGTATACACCTCCATTACTCTACCTGATTGCGGCGATGTGAGTATACAAGCCGGTACTTTAGCCCATTCGCCTTCATCCAGCACATAACAAACATTCAGACCGGAAACATCACCGGCATCATTTACTGTTATTTTCTCACTGATCTTATTCTTCTTAAAAGACAAGTCAGCAGCAGGAATAATCAGGCCGGAAGGTATATGGTCCGGTCCGGCATCAACCAGGTAATTCGAATGGATGGTGAGTTCGTGATCGAATATCTTGGTGGTAGCGCCTGAAAGGTTAAAATAGGCATGATTGGTAAAATTGGCGATAGTGTTCTGATCACTGCTTGCCCAATAATCAATCAGCAGTTCATTGTCATCGGTCCAGCGGTAACTCACCTTAAATTCCAGGTTACCCGGAAAACCTCCTTCACCATCTTCGCTAAACAGGCTAAAGGAGAGCGTCTGCTGGTCAATATCATAATCAAACACCCGGGCATTAAATCCGGCACTGCCACTATGGATATTATTTCCACCATCATTAGCATTCAATGTATAACTATGGCCATCGAGGATAAACTTTGCGCCCGAGATCCTGTTAGCAAATCTTCCAATAGTGGCCCCGATATAATTTTTATCGCAGAGATATCCCTGCAGGTCCGGAAAACCGAGTATAACATTGCCGAGTAAACCTTTTCTATCAGGAACATAGGCAGCGACTAATGTCGCCCCATAATTGCTAAGGTTTACAAAAGCACCGCTGGCATTTTCCATCCTGAACAGATGAATCGTATCATTGTTCTGTTTACTCCATGGATGATGTGTGATCTTACTCATAAACTTCTAAAGGACACTCGCAGATTGGTTAACTATAATTACACACCTATGGCTATCCGCCTGCAATGTGCATCGGTGATATGGTTTCAAACGAGTATAGTTATCAGGAAATAAAGTTGGTTTCTTTTTAGTGATGTCACTAAAAGAAACCAACAGATCTATTTAATTCACTTTAAAGAACGACAATTCCAAAAGGTGGATGTAATTAACTCCTCCCCATGTTTCCAGCACTTTAAAGCGGAGATATTTTACCTGGGGAGTACCGGCAGGAAAAGTAAACTTTTCACCAGCTCTTGCAAATGAACGGTCTGCATCACTCAGCTGCCCCCTAGGTAAGCCCGATGGTTTCATCGAAGTAAACGTTTCTAATTTTGTCCAGCTGTTATCAAAACTTCCGTTTGTATTTGGATTGTTGCTGCCCCATACTTCAAACACCTTAAGGTTCCCCACATCGTATAAGGCATTATCGCGTTGCCAAAGCCTGAAATGGTCCAGCTTTGCAGTTTGCCCCATGTCTATTGTAAACCATTGTGGCAAACCGGATCCGCCGGTGTGGAAACCCGCCGGGTCTCCTCCGCCCGTACCATCATTATTGTCCCATAAATTCTCCAGTTTCCATCCATATTCATCATTGATATCTGTAGGAAGCTTATAGGTTCTGAATAATGATTTGTCTAATTGTGTGACCTTAAAGATCGTTGGGAAATCTGCAAACTGCACAACGTTGAAATTGTCAATAGATCCGAGCTCCGGAATATAAGAAGAGCGGTATTGTATAGTTGTACCCAGCTTGTAATTTGGGATCACTATGCTATTATTCTCTGCCAGCAATTGCCTTTCCTCTATTGCTCCGGTGTTGTTGGTATAACGGATCGTTGTAGCTACATTCAACGTGTCTTTCTTGTTAAAGTTCAGCTGCAGCGTCCCATCAGGTAAAAACATATAGGGCTCGCTTGCATTGATCCCTCTGTTCAGTAATGTACTGATATAAGTTGTTCCGTATACCCTCACGTTATTTATCTCGGTCGCAATGGATTTATTGCCTTCGTTATCATAGGAAACCACTACAAAAGCGTAGACATATTCATTCAGGTTAGGTACAATCACCTTTACGGTATCCTTAGGATCATGCGTAGTTGCAGCTACCTCCATTTTATTTACACCGTTGTTCCAGGAAATAACATACCTGGTAATACTTGGATCGGGGCTCGGATGCCAAAACAGTTCTGCACGTAAGTTACCCGTGTTATAACCCGCCGCCTGGATCTTTCCGGAATATTTAATCTCTTTATCTTCCAGGAAAGCTTTATAATCATCACCATACTTTTTACATCCCCAAAATACCAGGGATATAAAACAGATGAGGGCAATATTATTTATGATCTTCATAACCTATTTCTTTAAATTAAATATTAACACTTATAGTGGATTACCATACATGCTTATTTCTAAAGCATTTACATAAGTTAAACCACCCCAGGTCTGGGTAACTTCAAGCCTGATGTATTTCGCAGGCCCGGCTGATCTTGGCATGGTGAAATTGACACCTTTAGCCACAAAGGCTTTATCAGCCTCATTTGCCTGGCTTGGCGCCAAACCTGATGGCGGATTCGGAAAAACAAAATTGCCCATATTCACCCAGTCCCCCGCCACAGTGCCCAGTGCAGAACCGGTTGGCAGGTTTACATCTGCAGGGTTATCCTTATTGGAGCCCCATAGCGTAAATTTGCGTGTGTTCTGATATTCATAATAACTTGATCCCCTTTGCCACATTACAAACCGACTGATCTTGGCCGATACGCCTATACCAAATGTGCCGATGCTTTTGGGAACATTGGTATTGGTATGCCAGCCCGGTTCACCTAAATTACCATCGAAGAGATACTTTAAGTCCCAGCCAAACTGATTGGTTGGCGCGTCGCTGGCCAGGTGATAAACAGAAAATTTACTTTTATCCAAAAGCGTTTCAAACAATGGCGTTATCGTTTTAAATACCGTATCTGAAACATTGCCAAATCTGTCTGTGGTGTATACGCCAACCTTCTGCGGCACCGGTGGCAAATTCCTGATAGAAACATCTATCGTGTCTGTACTAATATATTCGGGGTCCTGCTCTTCGTACTTTTTGGTGGTTTCGTTGTATACCAGTAAATGCAGCGCAAGCGGCGATTTATTTTTGTTTAGCCCAAAGAAATTAGCTCCTCCAAAATCTGGTGTAATTGCAAGACCGGAATTAATCAGAATATAATTGGGCGTTTTGGGATGTACCTTTATAACAACCGGATCAGACATCACGTTTGCCCGGCTCACAGCATATAAGGAAACTTCGTATTCTTTTTCCCTGGCGAAACCGTCTACCATAATGGTATCCGTATAATAACTGGACTTAGTTTCCCTTACACGATTATCATTAATAGAATAGCGGGCCAAAACATACAAGAGGTTCTTTGAATCGGGTAACCTGTAGGTAATTCTTGCAGCTCCATCCAGGTTCTCTACACTTACATTACTTACCACGCCAGGTTTTGTCATATCCTTTGATATGATATCAATATTGGGGTCCTCCTCTTTACACGAGGCCAGCAATATGGTAAACATCAAAAAAAGCAGGCTTTTTATATCATTGAGTTTTTTCATCTTCGTAGATTTTGAATTACCAAAATATGGTTTGGGTCAGGTTTTCGTTCTTAACCACCTCTTCATTTTTTATAGGCCATAAATAATCTTTCAGGCCAAAAGTTGGCACAGCTATAGTTACAGGTCTGTAATAGTTTGCCGGGGCATCCTCATTTACATTCCAACCTTGCAGCGGTCTGCTGAGCACACCTTGTAGTTCCTTCCAGCGGCGCAGATCCCAGCCACTCTGACCTTCAAAACATAACTCTATCCTTCGTTCCTGGTGGATGATCTCTCTTCTGCCTTCTTTGGTATCGGGCTTACCGGGTTTATTTGAATACTGCTGCCATGCCGTTGCCACTCCAACCAAACCAGCCCTGGTGCGCACTTTGTCTACCCAGGATAAAATATCTGCTTTAGATGCAGCTCCTTCTTCATTTAAAGCCTCCGCATATAATAAGTATAAACCAGCCAAACGCGCAACAGGTAATTTGAAGGAGGTAAAGCTGGCATTCTGATTCATGATTGACATATAGTGCACCAGTTTCTTAGGCCAGTATCCGGTTACATTGGTGGCATATTGACTCTTAGGGCCTGCAAGGGCAAAGCGTCCCCTGCCCTGCACATAGTAAGCATCGCTTTCATTGATCTTATCATTACCAAACCAGATACCGCCATCGAATCCCAACGCAGCGTAAAACCTTGGTTCGCGATTAAAATTGGCTTTTGCTGTTTCGTAGCCTTCTTTGATATAATGTTTATTATCCGCATCTCCAGGTCGCGTGGTATTCCTCCCGGAGTAATCAAAAACACCGCTTTTATCCTCATTGATGGGCACACCATTTTTGGTATAGAACAATTCAGTAGTTGATAGTGGCACTGCCCAGTTTGAGGGATGCTCGTTACCCAAAGAAACCGATTCCTGGTTCAGTTTGGGAAAGCTGAATCCCTGGTACGGAAAATCATACTGTGAAGAAATGATCAGTTCTGGATTTTGGTCCCATTTTTCGGTGATCACTGCTTGTAACTTCAATACCTGTTTCAGTTCATCAGATACATTAGATACCTTATCGATAGGGATCCTGTTGTATAGGTCACCACCCTGTGCAAGAAACTCATCGATAGCTTCTTTACAGGCTTTGGCTGCCAGGGACCATTTCTGAGGATCAGCAGTTGCTGAAAACAAACTCCGGCCATCTTTGTCTTTAAAATCAACATAGTCAGGATTACCATTAAATAAGGGGCTTGCGGCTGTAGTTAATACTTCTGCCTTTAAAGCCATTCCCATGGCTTTTGTTGGCCGGCCCAACTCTAAAAGACGGTTACCGATAATGACAGGCAGGTCCGGTATAGCTTCCTCTAAAAGCTGGGTTACATAGGCAAAGGATTCATCAACAGTTGCTCTTTTAACTTTTGTTGCCTCTATAGGGCCATCAATTGCCCGGTTTTCCTTAGCCAGCGTAATCGGGCCATATAACTTAATAAGATAGTAATGATAAAATGCTTTTAAAAACTTAGTCTCGGCGATCCATCTTTTCTTCTCAGGCTCTTTCAGATCATAAGGCTTATTAATGTTCTCCAGCATGATGTTACACCTTCTCAGCGCAATATACAGGGGCTGACCTCCATTGGAGCCGTTCCAGTAATTGATCACCGGATCCGATGTATTTTGTACGCCGCCTCTTATAAGTTTAAAGCCCGGAGATTTAATCTGGTTAAAGGGATTATCATCCAGGCCAAGAGGATAGACCACTTCTGATGAGGTCACAAAACCCACATTATTCTCCACATCACGATTGATACTCTGATATGCATTAAAACATCCATAGAGGTAATTCTCTGCCTCATTCCTGTTCGAAAAAGCGTAGTCGAGCGTGCCCACATTATTGGGAACAACATCCAGGTATTTTTGGCAGGAGGCCCCCATGATACACAGTACAACAACGCTGGCCAGTTTATTATAGAATTTCATATCTCTAGTTTTTTCTGCTATGATGAACAATTACAAATTCAGGTTTATACCCAAATTGAATACCTTTTGTATGGGATAAGCAAATCCATTACCTCCCAATTCCGGATCCCACATTTTGAAGGGACTCCAGGTGATCAGATTCAATCCGTTGAAGTAAAAGCGGCAGTTTGAGATCTTTAAAGACCTCAGGACGTTTTTGGGCAGGGTATAACCAATTTCAAGTGATTTTAACCGGATGAAACTTCCATCCCGAAGCCACCAGGAACTGGGCTGCAAATTATTAGCGATCAATTCATTGCTGGTGCCCAGGCGAGGATAAGTGGCGTACACATCCTGGTTTTCCTCAGACCAGTGACTGTCTGCAAAAGCTTTCAATACCTGCGCTCTCCCTTCTACATATCTTACATTACGTTCCAAAAACGGACTTACCTTTCTCGGATCAATAAAGAAGGAAACTCTTGCCTGACCCTGAAAAAACGCGGAGAGATCAAATCCCTTAAATCCTGAGGAAAGACCAAAGCCATATACAATTTCCGGCGTACTCGGATAGCCCATAAATACCATATCCAGATCATCAATCTTACCATCTCCGTTCAGGTCGCGATATTTAATATCACCGCCTCTGGGTATCACTCCTGTAATTTTATTATCGTAAGCATCCTGTGTGGTGAACAATTGTTTTGGCGAGTTGGCCACTTCAGCATCATCTACAAACAGGCGTTCGGCTATAAAGCCATAGCCACGGCTGATCGGCTGGCCCATAAAATGTCTCCAGGTTTCAGGATAATTAGGTTCTTCTATATAAGTGTATTTGTTGGTTGAATAGGTAAAGTTACCCCTGACTGAAGCCCAAAGACCATTGTTGAAATTCTGTTTGTAATCCAATGACAGGTCTATACCTTTTGAATCAACTTCCCCCAGATTGGTTAAAACATCAGCCTCGAAACCTTCCGTTGCTGGTATGTTCCGCTTGCGTAAGATATCGAAACGGTGATTCTTATAAATTTCCGCTATGATATTGAAGTTTTTCAACAAGGTGATCTCCGCTGCCAGATTGGTTTGTTTTGAAGTTTCCCAGGTAATATTAGAATTGGCATAACTTCTAATGGTCACACCGTTCAACTGGTTTTGGTTATTGATACCAAACTGGGCAAAGTTGCCTCCATTCAGATTCACATCAGAAAGGTAAAAGAAACGTTGGGAACCGATCGCATCATTACCCACCAAACCATGGCTGAAACGGAACTTTAAACGGTTCACGATATCGTTCTGTTTCCAAAAGGCTTCGTTAGAAGGTACCCAAGCTGCTCCGATGGTCGGGAAAAAACCATAGCGGTTATTGGATGAAAAACGTTCAGAGCCATTATATCCAAAATTAAACTCTACAAAATACCTGTCATTAAATGAATAGGTAGCCCTGCCTGCCAAACCAAGATTTCTGAAAGGCAAAGAATAAGGCAGCGTAGTTGTGTTTGTTCTGGGATCTTTAGCACTTGAATACAAGGTTTGTTGTGAAGTACCGATCAGTGTAGAACTGAGGGTATGGTTACCAAATTTCCTGTTATAGTCTAAAGCAGCCTGAATGTAGTAGAATGAATTAGCATTAGGTTCACTCTTGGAATATTCCAGGTATTCTGTAGGCACATTGCTGAATGATGGACCCTTCATGGGATTAAGCCAGGTCAGTGTATAGGTATTGTCTTCTTTATTATAGCTATCAGCGCTGTAAAAATAAGGGGAGTAAGCAAGTTGAGAATCAAAATAAGAGTACCTGTTGGTATTAAATATTCCTCTTAATTTAAGGCCCTTAGTGATAAAATCAAAGTTCTGATTGATCTCCAGTTGTGCGGACATGCGCGACTCTGAGGAGTTCTTATGTCCTTTTAAAAGTTGTGCATAAGGATTTCCGTTCGGATAAAGGATACTGTTACTTCTTGTTCCATTGGGTCCGCCTATGTTTCCAAACAGGATGTGGTTGGCTCCCATATTGGCTTCATCGGCAGGATAATATGCCGGAAATAAAACCGGGCTGGCATGAGAAGCAATGGCATACAGATCTGAAGCAAAAGATCCATCTAAGGTGATGGGCCCGTTATAATCACTAAATGTACCTGAAAGCCTTACAATCGCCTCCGTAGATTTAGTAAGACTAATATTGACGTTTGAACGTAACTGGTAGTTCTTAAAATTAACGTTGTTCTCATTGTTATTGCGTATGTCCGTTTTCAATATTCCATTGTCCACATTATAGGAACCGGAGATATAATACTTAGCTACGCCGCCGCCACCGCTAATACTTAAATTGTTACGCTGTGTACTGGCCTTATCTTTAAACAGCATATCGATCCAATCAACCGCCGGGTATACATAAGGGTTATTGCCTGATGTGCCGGCAATGGTGGCTTTTGTATTTTGTATTTTAACCGCTGGAAAAGGCAAGGGTAAAGCCGGGTCACGTGTTAATGAAGCTTCATTAAACAGTTCCATATACTGAATAGGATCTACCAGCTTAAGTGTTTGGGTAGATTGCGACTGGGAGTATTCCGATCGGAAATTTACATTAGCCTTTCCTTCTTTACCTTCTTTGGTACTTACCAGTATTACACCATTGGCACCACGGGCACCATAAAGTGCTGTTGCACTGGCATCTTTCAGGATGGTAAAACTGGCGATATCATCAGGTTGTAAGCGGGCCAGATCATTGGGCGTCAACTCCACATTGTCAATCAGGATAAGCGGGTCCTGTTTATAACCAAAAGTGGTTACTCCCCTGATAAAGAAAGAGGCGTTGTCCTGCCCCGGCTGTCCGCTACGCTGATAAGAGATGATTCCCGCTGCCTGTCCGGCAAGTGCAGCAGTCAGGTTGCTGGCGGGGATCTTCAGATCACCAGGTTTAATGGTGGTTACCGAACCTACTACAGCTTCTCTCCGTTGTTTTTGCCCCATCGCCGTGATCACTACCTCGTTGGCCTGCATGCTGTTTTCTACCAGGCGGATGTTGAGGGTTTTGGTAGTGGTCGTTACAGTGATGCGCTGCTCTTTAAATCCGATGTAAGTGATCCTGAGCACCGCTCCCTCGTTCGCCTCGATTACAAATTTGCCATTTCCATCGGTTTGGGTCCCGATCTTAGTTCCCACAACCATTACTGTCGCACCAGGGATGCTTCTGCTTAGTGTGTCTGATACTGTACCGGATACAGTGATCTTAGCAGTTCCTTGTGCGTAGGCCTTGTTTCCGGCAATTGAAAAAAAGCATATCAGCAGCAATGCTGAAGCCCAGTGGCCTTTACTAAAATTAAAAATGTATCTCATAAAAGTGGAATTGAGTTTGTGAACAGATTAGCGGGGAATTTGTGCAGGTAAGGGGAATAAAAACACCCTCTGTTCCACAGAAAAAAATGATAAAACAGCTTTATACGCTGGGTAAAAGTTAGATTCATAACGCTTGGGTCGGTTGATAATTGGTAGATAATTGGTCAAGTAAAACTACTCTAAACCAGCTCTCAGGAAATGTATAAACTAATCATAATGATGGACAATAACATCATTCATTATCTTCAAAACAAGGTCGGATTTTCAGATTTAAGCCTTTAGGCATGCATAAAATGATCATAATGATGGACTATAGTATTATTGGGAAATCCCAACTGCTATTTTCCAATCGCTAAAAAATGATTAATTTTCGCTACTGGCCAACGGCATGATCAACCCAAACAGAAGCAGGCCGATAGCTGCGCAGCCGCATCTTTTAAATAACACGTATGGAAGAACAGAAAAAACTGATGGAAGAAGGGTTTCTTGGGCAAAGGATGATTGTTTTAACACCCAATATCAGAAAGGAAATCAAATCAAATCCCTTAATAAATACCCTTTACCTCACTGCCATTGGACATTATCCACATGCTGTGGGCCATGAATGCGAACGGCCACGGGGTGCCGGCGAGTTCATTTTCCTGTACTGTACCGATGGAGAGGGCAGAATAGAAATGAATGGAGAAGAGTATGTGCTAAGGGCTAATAATTTTTTCATCATCCCCAAAAACACGGCTCACCGTTATTATAGTTCAGAAAAGGCGCCCTGGAGTATTTACTGGCTGCATTTTAGTGGAACAAACTCCAGGATGATCTACGAACGCTCTTTAATAGAAGGCGAGCATCAGGTTCAGGCTATTCCATTTGAGGGATACAGAACTAAATCATTCGACCAGATATTTACTACCCTGGACCGGAGTTTTAGCTCCAGGGATATGGAAATTATGAATTTCCGGGTCCTTCATTTTCTAACCTCGTTCATCTATTATAAGGAGATCAATCCTATGGTGTATAGTGTGGATATGGTCAGCAATTCCATTGCCTATATGAAAATGAACCTTGATAAAAAAAAGAGTGTAAAAGATCTTGCGGATCAACAAAACCTATCTGTTTCTCATTATCTACGCAGCTTCAAAGCAAAGACCGGGCAACCGCCTACCACGTATTTCAACCAGCTTAAAGTGCAGCAGTCCTGCCAATACCTTTACTTTACGGATAAAAACATCAAGGAGATCTGCACTTTACTGGGTATTGATGATCAGTATTATTTTTCGCGATTGTTTACGAAGCTTATTGGAACATCTCCATCTGCTTATCGTAAAACTTATAAAAGATAAAAATTCATTTCAGATTTCTCTCTTTTAGAAGCGCCTCTATTTCCTTATTATCATATTTGGAATTATTGATCAATTTATATGCAAGAAATAAAGGTATCAATGTGAAAAATCCCCAACTGTTTTTTATAACGCTGTAAAATACAATTCCTGCCAGGAATCCAATTAATACAGCATTGGCGATGGCGGCTGATTTCCTTTTCTTTGCTTCCTGCAACAATTCCTGGTCTGTTAATTCTGTTAGATTTTTTTGCTCCATTAGATTTTGGCTTTTAGATATTCACTTCTTCCCTTAAATTTAGATACTTCACCTTTAACTTACTACAATATGTTTGATAAATTTTTCGATAAATATCCGGAATTTACTACGGCACAAAAACCTGACGAAAGTCTGCAGAACAGTTTTAATAATAAACTACCTGCACAACTTATTGAATTCTGGCGTACTTATGGATTCGGAGTATTTATGAATGGCTATTTGAAGATTGTTAATCCCAGGGATTTTCAACCGTATTTTGATGAGGCCTACGACAATAGTGGAAACGAAATCGTATTTGGCGTGACTGCCTTGGGAGATTTTCTAACATGGACGGGAGATGCCATACGGGCCATCTATTTTAAGAACGGTTACGATTCAATTATTGAGAGTGGTGATGATATGGGATGGTTTTTTGATATGGATCTGTCTGACAGTGGCTTTTTGAAAGACAACCTGGATGATGCGCAATACCTTGCTGCTAAAGGGCGATTGGGTGAGCCGGAATACGATGAGTGTTATGGCTATGTTCCATTGTTAGGTTTAGGAGGCGCTGAAAAAGCAGAGAAACTTCAGAAAGTGAAAATAAAAGAGCACATTTCCTTAATAGCACAGGCGCTTGGAAAGATCAAGTAAACAGAAAAGCCACGCATTGCTGCGTGGCTTTTAAACATTTTCTGCGGACCGGACGGGACTCGAACCCGCGACCTCCGCCGTGACAGGGCGGCATTCTAACCAACTGAACTACCGATCCAACTTACCCTTTAACAATCAGAACCTTACAGCTCTTCTGTTTTGGGATTGCAAAGATAAGCACAAATAAATCATACCTGCAAATATTTTTTACAACACGCCCAAATCTAAGCCTGTTGCAGCCTTTTCACCAAAACCATCGTACACCGGCTAGTATTATCCGTACGCAGTTTCTTAATGGACATATATTCCGGATCATAATACATTCCCAGGGCCGCTTCCTCCGAGGGAAACTGCACAATCGCGTTCATCATCCTTCCCTCCCCTTCAATCACTATCCCCGAAGTATCCGAAGCCAGCACTTCAGCCCCATACTTCTTAAATAAAGGAATCAGCGCAGGCCCATATTGAGAAAACCCTTCCCAATTGTCGATGTCATAACTAATCATGTAATAAACCATAAAAATGTTGTTTTCACCAAAATTACCCTCCACTACGGCCCGGTAATTGTGATATCCTGCTTTTTATTAAGTAAATTTAAGAGAGCCAAAACACCAGATATGAGATACCTCCTCCTCCTCGTATTATGTTACAGCTGCAATACTGCTGCCACTAATAATAAACAAGACAGCAGCATCGTGGACGGCGCCAAAGAACTCCTCCCTGTTCAACCAGCTCCCACACCTGTCGTGAATCCCCAGGCCGAACAGATCAAAGCGCAGGACACTACTTTCGAAGACGGTTCCATCCCCTCCTCCTGGCAGAATGCAGGCTTTGATGATCCCGCAGGCTTCAAAGAATTCCTCCTTTCCTTTAAAGATTGGGTGAAGAAAGACCAGGTGGATAGTATTACGGCGTATATTCGCTTCCCATTAAAAAATTATAAAACGCCGGAAGCCTTCAGAAAAGCCTATCCCAAAGTGTTCGATGACAGCCTGAAAAATGTAGTGGAAACCCAGCGGCTGGACAGGATCTGGCGGAACTACCAGGGCGCTATGATCGGAAGCGGACAGATATGGTTCAACGCCCTTCCGGAAGGATATAGAATAATTGCGATCAATAAATAAATGGAACTATCACAAGCCATAGAACTCATCAGGTCCAATGACTTTAATAAGGACACCATTGAAACATGGGCCGATCTTGGTTGTGGCAGCGGTCTCTTCACCAATGCCCTGCTGAGCTACCTTCATCCTAAAAGCACCGTTTACGCCGTAGATCAATATCCCGTAAAGATCAACCACCCCGCTGTGATCCTTAAACAAATGGACTTCATCACGGCAGACTGGGATTTTCCAAAGCTGGATGGAATCTTAATGGCCAATTCGCTGCACTTTGTGGAAGATAAACCCTCCTTTTTAAGAAAAGTAAAAGCCGCCCTGAAACCAAATGGTACACTGTTACTGGTGGAATATGATACGGATACCCCCAACCATTGGGTACCCTTCCCTGCCAGCTTTTCCTCGTTGAAAAGAATACTGCTCGAAGCCGGTTTTAAAAATGTACACCGCCTGCAGGAGCAACCATCCATTTATGGCAAAGCCAATCTCTATGCTTCATGGATAAATTAAAGTACTGCCTTCTGGGAATATTGCTCACCGCCTGCACCACAAAACCCCGCGAGATCACACGCGGTTTCTATTTCTGGAAGCAACGCTACGAAGGGCAAACAAACCCACTAGCCCGGAAACTCTACGTAAAAATGTTCGATGTAACCTGGGACGCTAAAGCACAAAAAGCCGTCCCCGTTGCCATATTGGACAAACGTGCCCCCTTTCCGGACAGTATAGAGATTGTACCTGTAGTATTCCTGATGAATGAGATCTGGCAAAAGGAAGATACCCTCATAATGGCCCAACGGGTATGCAAATTGCTGGAACAACTTTGTAAAGAAGCAAAAGAAGTGCAACTGGATTGCGACTGGACGCGCAACAGCAAGGAAACGTACTTCGCCTTCCTCCGAAACGTGCGCCAACAGGCCTTCATGAAAGGGAAACAATTATCCGTGACCATCCGCATGCACCAGGTAAAATATACCCGCAGCAACGGCATCCCTCCTGCAGATAAAGGTTTGCTGATGTGTTACAACATGGGCGACCTCCGCAAATGGGGAGATCATAATTCTATCCTTAATATGGAAGAATTGAAAGCCTATACGGGTGATGATCATATCCGCCATTATCCATTATCTTTGGACCTGGCTTTGCCCCTGTTTGAATGGAGTGTATTGTTCCGCAACAAACAATACGCGGGCCTGCTCCGTAATATCGAAAGCACCCAACTGGAAAACACAACGCTCTTTACACGTAACGGCAAACAATTGTACACCAGCATGCAGGATACTACCCTCAACGGTTATATGATCCGCAGGGGAGATGTAATCCGGTTCGAGACATGCAGCCCTGACCTGCTGAAGAAAGCAGCCCGCTATTTGTCAAGGCAAAGGCAAAACTATAACCCTACTATAATCTTTTATCATCTTGATTCAAAGTATGATCAGCATGAACTGGAAACGATTTACAATATTTTTAAGTAGCTTTTTGCTCTGTTTCTTTGGAAAATCCATTTCCTGTGGCCCGGAGCCGGACCCATATGATTATTATCCAAACTTCTATAACCCCGGCATAGCCGCCCAGCAAGGATTTGAACCCTTCTATTATACCAGTCTTTCCGTTTATTACGGAACGGAAGAACCGGAAGAAAATGTGGTCATTAAAGAATGGAGTGCTTTCTTCAAGGACAAAATAGCGGAACAAGACCTCCGCGTATTTATCTACAACTACAGCCGGCCGGAAATGGCGGCCCTGTATACACTAATAGATAAAGGTACTCCGCAACAATTGCCGGACAATATGATGAAGAACGGTCTTACCCGTTATTTTATTGATACGAAAGACCGGGAAACACTCGGTTACCTCATGTATGCCAAACAATGCGAACCACATACCGGTAGTACCGATGCCTGGAATGTTCCCGCTCCGGATTCTGCTACCATGAGCCGCCTTTCCCGTAATGGCGTTCAATTATATAAAGCCTGCAAAGATCCCCGCATCAAAGAACGTTTTGCTTTTCAAGCCATACGCATGGCGCACTACAGCAAAGCATTCAAACAAGCCATTCAGCTCTATGATTCACTGGCAGCACCTATCCCTTCTTCTTCCCTCATTCATTATAAAGCCCTGGCATTAAAAGCCGGCGCATTATTACGTACAGGCCAGCCTGCACAAAGCGTATACCATTTCTCCCGCGTTTTTGAGAACGCTCCTTCCCAAAGAACGCTTGCCTATCTCAATACAGGATGGGCTGCAGCCGATCCTCAACAGGTGATGAAGTTATGCGCTAATAATAATGAGAAAGCTACAGTAGCTGCAATGTACGCCTGCAGAGCAGCAGATCTTAACCCGGAAGGCCTGAGGGAAGTTTATAAGCTGAATCCGCAATCACCCATGCTGGACGTACTGCTCAGCCGGGAGATAAATAAACTGGAAGATGGCCTGCTCTATTCCGTACTGGATGGAGAGGCAAGCTCCTGGGGTTTTATGGAAAAACCACCACAAACAAAAGTGACCGGTATACAGCAACTGTTAGACAGTATAGCCACAGGCGGAAAAGTAAAAGAACCTGCATTATGGCATACCTCTTCTGCCTACATTTCGTTTATGCTAAAAGATTATGCCGGGGCGAATAAAAGGCTCACTGCCGGTAAATCAAACAACAGCCGCACCGCTATCCAGGACCAATGGGAAATTGTAAGGCTTTTGGTTGCCGTGAATGAACAACCCAGGATAGATAAGGATTTCGAAGCAAAACTGCTGGAATCCTTCAAATGGCTGGATACCCGCCTCGCGCCTGTCAAAAGGGACAATTATTTCCAAAACCTCGGCAGCAGCAAGGAGATTAACGATATGTTCTTTTCCCGGATGTACCGCAACCTCTTGGATTTCATCATTGCTCCCCGTTATGCAAAGCAAAATGACCCTGTTAAAAAGGCCCTGATCCTCATGAAAAGGGATGAAGTAGATCAATATGCTTTCCGCTACGGCACTGTCTCTGGAAAAGATTTTATCTCGGACAGCCTGCCCACCACACAGCTGCATGCGCTTTACGATCTTAAACAACAGAAACGCAAAACGCCCTACGAGCAATATCTCTTTGATCAACTGAAGTTGAGCGACAATGAACTGGGAGAGATCATTGCCATCAATTACGTGCGGCAACATGATTTCAATAACGCAGTGACCTGGTTCAAACGCAGCGGTAGCTCCAACCATTCAGAGAATGTATTTACAGAGCAATTGCAGGACTATGGGTATGAAACAGATACGGTTGGTATCAGCCAATTGGATTATGCCATCAAAATGGTGGAATTGGAAAAGAAGATGAAAGGGAAGAATGTAGACCCTAATGTATATTATGAATATGCCACCGGCTTATTCAGCATTTCCTACTACGGGCACGCCTATCAGTTTTCTGTAAATTACCGCCCCAGCACCTGGTGGTATGAGCCTGCACATGAAAACAATCCTTTCCTGAAACAATATTTCGGCTGTTATCGTGCAGAAGAATATTACAAGAAAGCAGCAGATGCTTTTCCGGACAAGGAATCCAAAGCCAAATCCCTCTTCATGGCTGCCCGCTGCGCACAGAAACATATAAACGCCAAGGAAGAAGACTGGGCAAGAACAGCTATTTACGAAAACCCTTATTTCCCCTCACTGGCAAAGGATTATAGCCAAACGGCATTTTACAGGGACATCATCGGCCAGTGCAGTTACCTGAAAGACTACGTGAAAACAAAACCTTAATCGTCCAGTTCCTCCAGGTTAAGGATAGCATCCGCAATTTTGGTCAGCAACTGTGGACTCACTTTTCCCGTATACTGATACGGACGGAGATCATATTGCCTGTCCAGCGCAAACGTAATATCCTCTCCCCGAACATGCGCAATGAACACGGCAATGTTGTTCCTGAGTTCGGAACGGACTTCAAATTCTTCCCGGTCTACTGTCACTTTGAAGGAGGTCATCATAACCCACAATTTACATTTTTATGACGGGAAGCGGGAATTTGCGAAAAAGATTCCCTTTTGCGTAAATACTTTTCCCGATTTCGCAGACGGTTCCCCCTCTCCTGACGGAACTTTGCACAAAAAATTCATGTTTAGATATCTAACCTTATTATATCTGTTATGCCTTCCTGTTTTGTCGTTTGCAAATGAAGACAATGATGGGACCGGAACCATCAAAGGAACCATCATCACATCAGACAACAAACCAGCCTCAGACGTAACGGTACAGTTAGGCGATAAACTGAAAGGTACCCTCACCAATGAAAATGGTGAATTCACGATACGCAAGGTGAAGCCCGGTAATTACTTTGATGCCACTGTTTTTTATGACCACCAGAAGTTCCGTCTCGGCCTGAAACTGAATAACATAACAGACAAAAGATACCGGGGTATTAATAACGATCCTCAAAATCCAAGACAGATCATCGGTAGCGTTTCATATAAACTCTAATTATGCAGCAAAGCATTCAAAAGAAAAAAGGTAAATCAACCTGGCGCCGCATCAATAACTGGCTGCACCTTTGGTTGGGACTCACATCAGGGATCATCGTATTCATTGTAAGTATTACAGGCTGCCTGTATGCCTTCCAGCATGAATTGTCCGATCTTACCCAGCCCTACAAGTTCGTAAAAGCAGAGACCAAACCTTACCTCTCTCCTTCTCAGTTGAAAGCGATTGCTGCAAAAGAGGCTTTTGGTGTTGGTAGAGATACCGGCATCAACAAGATCATAGGCATATCCTACGGCAGTCCGGAAAAAGCAGCCCTGGCTGCTTTCATGGATAAAAAAGATGGATACACCATGATCTACATCAATCCCTACAATGGTACCGTGCTGAAGAAAACAGCCCTCAAACATGATTTCTTCCGTTTCGTACTGGAAGGGCATTTCCAGTTATGGATGCCCAGGAAGATCGGCCAGCCCATTGTAGCCATAGGGGTACTCATATTTGTTGTGCTGCTCATCACCGGCCTCATTATGTGGTGGCCGAAAAAATGGAACAAAGCCAACAGGAACAAAAGCTTCAAGATCAAAACAGACGCCGGCCCCAAAAGGATCAATTACGATCTGCACAATGTGCTGGGCTTTTATGCCATGGTCATTGCACTGGTGATTGGGCTAACAGGGCTCGTTTGGGGCTTCCAGTGGTTTTCAAAATCTTATTACTTTACGCTCACAGGAGGAAAAACCCTCCCCAAATTCCAAAAGGGCGTTTCAGATACCTTATTGGCAAAGACTGCAGTACTGGTGTCTCCGGAAGACAAAGTATGGGCACGGATGCAAAAAGAATACCCAGAGCAAAAAGGAACTACACAGATCCAGTTTGCGTATTTACCTGCTGATCCCATCACTGTGATCTATAATCCGGCAGAAGGAACTTACTACAAAAGAGAGTTCAGGTATTTCGACAGGTATTCTTTAGCAGAAGTTAAAGGCGGCGGCATTTATGGAAAGAAATTTGCCAACGCTTCTACCGGAGAAAAGATCTACCGGATGAACTATGACATACACGTTGGCGCCGTTTTGGGCCTGACGGGCAAGTTCATTGCTTTCTTTGCCAGCCTAATTTGTGCCAGTTTACCCATCACCGGGTTCTATGTCTGGTGGGGGAAACGAAAGAAGAAATCGGGCAAACAGGTAAAGCCTGCCACAAAACGGCTACCCCGGGTAGCCGCCTCATTGTAAAAAGAAGCGGGTGTCCTTGTAGGACACCCGCTTCTTTTTAATATCTTAGATAGGCTTGACATAGGCTCAAGATAGGCTCAAAGTATGTGATCTGACCCTCTGAACAAAGGTTATAAATACCATTTCTTATAACGAAGCAAACCTTCCAGGAAATAATAATCCGCATAGGTCAATGGCACATCCACTTCAGAATTAGCCAGGAAATGCCCCACGCTGTTCTTTAACAAAAATCCTCCGTTCTCCCCCAGTTTTGCCCTGTACGCGTCAGACGACAAAGATTGGAGCATCACAGCCGCCGCATCCACATACTTTGCTTTGTCTGCTTTACCCACATACTGCCCCAGTTCCAATAAAGCAGAAGCTGCAATAGCACCTGCAGAAGCATCCCGGGAAGTAGGGATCTTCGGAGCATTGTAATCCCAGTAGGGGATCTTATCTGCCGGCAGATTAGGGTGGTTCAGGATAAATGCTGCAATACCCTGCGCCTGTTCCAGGTAGGTTTTGTCCTTCGTAAAACGGTACATCATGGTATATCCATAAAGACCCCAGGCCTGCCCTCTGCTCCAGGCAGAAGTATCATGTGCCCCTTGTCCGTTTACCTTTTTAATGATACCGCCAGTGGAAAGATCGTAATCCACTATATGGAAAGTACTGTGGTCCGGGCGGTAGTGATTCTTCAAAGTAGTATTCGCATGTGTGATCGCAATCTCACGGAACTTTTTATCACCTCCCTTTTCAGCCGTCCAGAGTAATTGCTCCAGGTTCATCATATTATCAATGATCACAGGGCAGTTCAGGTTCTTGCTTTTATTCCAGGATTGAATAGAATGAATGGATGGTCTGTAACGGGTGATCTGGTAAACAGCTGCCGTGTCAATCACTTCCTTATATTTCTTATCTCCGGTGATGCGGTAAGCATTTCCAAAGCTGCAATAGATCATAAAGCCAATGTCGTGGTTGCCGGTATAGCGTTTTTCCTTTTCCAGGATGGCGAGCCTGCGTTCCGCTTCAGCTTTTACATTAGCGTCTTTTGTATACTCATACAGGTACCAGAGCGTGCCGGGATAAAACCCGCTACACCACCATTCTGTATCAGAAGTAACAGACCGGCCTTTTGCAAAGGAGCGGGGCATCCTGTTGGCTGGTGTACTGTCCTGCAGTACTTTGTATTGCTTGACTGCAAATTGCATGTTCTCATCTATCAGCTGCTGCATCTGCTTTTTGGAAGGCTGCTGTGCCATTGCGCTGAATGGCAGAACGAGGAATAGTGCTAGTTTTCCTAATGTGGACCTCATGGGAGAGTATATTTTATTGACTGTGAACGTGGTTAAGATGCAAACGTTTGCATCACAGAGGATAAAAATACCAAACGGATTGAATTAAGCAAGGTTTTTTTTCTATACTTGCGCCCATGCGAGTTTTCCTGACCACCCTGCTCCTTTTTATATCTACCGCTTCCATTAGCCAGACCTATACCGGAAAAGTGACCGCCGTAAAGGACGGAGACACCATTGAAATGCTGGTGAACGGAAAACCCATCAGGATAAGGCTCTTCGGAGTGGACGCCCCGGAAAAAGGACAGCCCTTCGGAGAAAAATCCCGCCAGTTCACAGCAGGCCTGTGTTTCGGCAAAGTGGTAAAAGCCATACAAAAGAGCAGGGACCAATACCGGCGTGTAGTGGCAGAAGTATTTTTGCCGGATAACAGCTCTCTCAATTACCGCTTGCTACAGGCTGGTTTTGCCTGGCACTATACCAATTTCTCCAAAAATGAAACATGGGCGGCCGCTGCATTAAAAGCAAAAAAGGAAGGAAATGGATTATGGAAAGATGCGCATCCGGTAGCCCCCTGGGATTGGCGGAAGCAGAAACCAAGAAGGTAAATTGCTCTTACCAGATCCGGTTTTTATTCTCAAATGCCTGTAAACGTTCCTCATCCCATTTAAAAATAACAAACACCAATAACAGGGAAGCCATACTCACCAAGGTTCCGATGATGGCTACTTTCAACTCCCGGTCATACCTTTTTTCAAATGGTGTGAACTGAGCACCCAGGATGATCAGCTCCTGATGCCTATCCTCCTTCACGATCGTTTTCCTGTATTCACGCTGTAATCCATTATCGCCGAGCCTATCCATGTAAACTATATTTGAAAAGCCCTTCTGATAAAAATCCTTTTTACAATTTTCTATAAATTCATCTTCCTTCTCTCTTGTGTTCTCTTTCTTTTTAATCCGGAAAGTATATTCCATACATGCCCATACCGGCGGAAAATTGCCTTCAATAAATAATTTCATGAAAGTAAGAGAAGTATCTTCCGAAAAATAATTATTGGCAAACGTACTTTTATCAATCAATGGCATAGCAAAATACTGGTGATGTATTAAGGTTCTGCCCTTGTTGGCAGAGGTAGTGGCAAATCGTATGTAGGCATACTTCTTCAGGTCAGCAAACTCCTCCACCGAATAATACTTTGCATAACCCGCCTTTGCTATATCAGAGGGTGCATGCACCTTCCTGAGATCACCTGTGGCGCTCAGCAGCAGATACTGAAAAAGTATGATCGGGATAGCAACAGCCATGATGGACAAGATGTTCAGCGTAAACTGCGGAGAAGTTTTGGGTGATGGTACCGTCAGTAACCGAAGCCTTGGCCGTAACCAGGTAAGCACCGCTACAATGGCTAACCCAATTGGTAAAATGACCAACATAACAGCCTCCTGAATATGATCTGAAGGATGAAGCAGGTAAAAACGCCAGTTGAAAAAGGAATAAGCTGCCAGAGATATTACAAGCAGTACCAGGTAAGGAACAAATACAAGGCGGACCTTCTTATAAAAACTTTCCATAGGTATAAACAATATAACAATATACTGCATTCCCGGAAATGTATTAATATAGCAGCATGAAAACACCGCAACATACTGTAACACTCCGCTTCTTAGCTGAACCTTCTGATGTGAATTTTGGTGGAAAAGTACACGGTGGCTCCGTGATGAAATGGATCGACCAGGCTGGTTTTACCTGTGCGGCCAATTGGAGTGGCCAGTATTGTGTAACAGTATATGTAGGAGGAATTCGTTTTTATAAACCTATCGCTATCGGAGACCTGGTAGAGATCTCTGCTTCAATTATTTATACCGGCAACACCAGCATGCATATCTCTATCCATGTATATGCAGGTAATCCAAGGCAAACAGAGAAAGTAAAAACCACGCACTGCATCATGGTATTTGCGGCTATTGATGATCAGGGCAAAACAATACCTATCCCAAAATGGGTACCGCAAACAGAAGATGAACTGAGTATGGAAAAATATGCCCACCGGTTGATGGACCTTCGTAAGGATATTGAAGATGAAATGAAGCAATTCCTTTAAGCGATCGCGCGGCTCAAAGCCTGTGCCTGCCCTGCGCTATATACTTCTGATAATAATTCCCGCACATTGATCTCTTTCTCAAAGTAATGATCAATGAAAGTATAGGTCAGTCTTTGTGACTGCCCGATCACATATACTGCAGGTAATGGTGCATTTTCTTCGATACCTGAAACACGGTCCCAAAGCGGATCTGTTTCTGCATAAATACCTGCACCGCGTGCAATCTGATGATTATGGTCAATCGCTAAAGGGAAAGTATAATTATGTTTGGCCAACTCTGCTTCCAGTTCTTTCCTGTCATCTGCAGAAACCACCAGCAACTGACCACCCATTACCTGGATGTCTGCATGCAATGATTCCAGCTGTTCCAGGTAATTCACACCATAATCATTCCAGTGAATGGAATAAAATGCCAATACCAGTGGCTGGTTCAGTAATTCGCTACCTACTATGTAGCTACTCTCCTGGCGAAGGAAAGAAAATGGTACTACAAAATCATCCTTATGTAAATGGAACAAAGGAAAGGTACTTCCGGTAACAATCGGTTTGATCTTTGTTCTGTCTAATGGTTTAGTGTTCCTGATCTCGTAGAATTGGGGCAAAAAGTCCGCATATCGATTAGTAGTACGCATATGTTTTCTTTAATGTTGTTGGTATAATGATCTTAAAAACGGGTGATATTCTGATGTAAAGATAGGGATATTTTTCTATTATCCTACCAATCCGGTAGACTTTATATAAATAAACGAAAAAACCCGCTCTGGGAGCGGGTTTCTCTATTCAAAAAAGTTTAAATTATTGCTTATTGAACTCTCCGTCAGCAGTAATAGCTATTTCTTCGCTCAGGGCAGCGGCAGGGAATTTGGTACCGAAGTTAAACTCGCTGCGTTTGATGGAACCGGTTACACGGAAACCAGCTACCGGCTTTTTAGTCATTGGGCTGTTAGCTGTACCACGGTACCAGAGGTCCAGGGTTACAGGTTTAGTTACGCCATGCAGGGTCAGGTCGCCAGTTACTTTATATTTACCCTCGCTTACTTTTTGCAGAGAAGTGCTTTTGAAAGTAACAGTAGGGTTAGTGGCTACATCAAAGAAATCAGGGCTTCTCAGATGATCATCACGTTGGCCAACACCTGTATTAATGGAAGTTGCCTGGGCGGTCAGCTCAAATTTTGCATCGCTGAAATCGGGTTTATCTGAAGTGATCGTAGCATCGAAATCAGTGAAAGAGCCGGATACGGTAGAAAGACCCATATGTTGCACATCAAATTTCAGTTGCGCATGGGCTTTGTCTACTTTCCAGGAAGATTGGGCAAAACTAGTTGCGGATGCTGCCAGCAGGAAGATAAAGAGGGTAATCTTTTTCATAAAATCTGTTTGTTTAATTTTTAACAGGTTTGCAAACTTATGTACATTTGCTTACAATTGGTAAGCGGTTACCTGAAGGTAAGTGGTTACTTCAAGGTAAGTTATTCCTTATAAAGATATGCTATGTTAAAGTTACAAACTATTTCAGCAGAGTGGGAAGCTTGTACAGCCCTCAGTGCTGTTCAGGATGCATTATACGTTTTAAATGGTAAATGGAAACTGCCAATTATTGTAGCGCTCAGCACCGGCAATAAACGTTTTAATGAATTGCAGAAAACGGTGAAGGGCATTGCAGCCAAAGTTTTATCCCATGAATTGAAAGAACTGGAGCTGAATGGTTTTGTGGTACGCCATGTATATACTTCCACCCCTGTGATGATAGAATACGAGTTAACGGAATACAGTAACTCGCTGGGCCAGGTAGTGGATGCCTTAAGAATATGGGGTACCCTCCATCGCGAAAAGATCCGCAGCCAGTTTAAGCAATTGGCGTAAGCCCATATGCTACAAGTCAATCAATCAGATCAGACCATTCTTTCAAAGTTGTTCCGGCAATCATTGCCTGTAGACATTTTTCAACATCGTTCAGGCATTGCCTTGACGCCATTTCCTCAATACTATTCAGCAATTGCTGCCTGACCCTATTCAACGCTGTGCCAGGCTGTTCAGGCATTGCTTGAACCTATTTCTTCAATGCCGTTCCCAGGAACCTGCTCAATCCTCTTGCCGCATCCCCGTATGCATCTGCGATCCGGAGTGCCGGATCTTCATCATACTTCCCTTTAGCGGCTGCATCCTCAATCTTGATCTTCACGATCGCCTTTTTGGGATTGCTGCTTTCCACGATCCAGGCCTCTGCATTCAACTTCGCAGATTTATTCACAATACCCGCATTATAACCCGGCTCCAGGAGCATCGGCTTAAAGATAAGCTGGTAACGGGCTTCCGGAAAATCTCCCAATTGAATATCAGATGCCTTTTTAAACTGCTCTACAAACTTCGGTTCGTAATATTTCGCTTTATCATTCGTCCATTTCTCCTCCCATGCATATGCACTGCCCGGTGCTCTTTTCTCTGCCTCTGCCCTTTTCAGCCTGATGTAATTTGCCTCACGGCCTGCGTCCCCCACAGAAAGTTTAGTGTAGTCAAATACAATATGGAAGGTATCCACTCCCTTCAACCCTTCAATTTTTCCGGAGGCCAGCTTCACATCCTGTGCCTTTGCAAAAGAAGCCAATAGTAACAGGAGGAAAGAGAAAATTCTGCATTTCATAGTCGGTATGTTGTTTTTATATCGATATAAATGTAATATAAAAAAACAGCCTCCGCAAATGCGAAGGCTGTTGACAGATTGTTCTGTGTTTTTCAGGCTGCTTTTCGGGGAGGTATTTCTTTTATAGAAGCCAGGGCAAATAGCCCTGGCCTTTCCATCTGTAGAACGTGTTGCAAAAATACAAATACAATAAAGAGTAGCACCGTTCAAATAGATACTTTACGCGAATATACCATGCAGCAAAATGCAGCGGATAATACCTTACGCGAATAATATAGTTGTTTGGAAAACAAAATGAATCACATACAAAACAATAAAAACGAAACAAAACAATAAAAAGTAATGACCTGGGTTGACCAAAAGTGCATACGCACAGCCCACAAGATAGCGTCTCGATTTGCTAAACGGTTTTCCCACTTTTTAATGTGAAAGTATCATGACACCCAAGCATCCCCCGATAGCAAAATATTAGCCCTTACTGAATAAATACCCTCTTCCATGACACAAAAGGAGCCATTTTTAAACACCCATTTAATGGTTTTCAGATCGGGAGGCATAAAACCATCCAATTCACATGACAGTATCATGACATAATCAAAACACACTGATATTAAGTTTTCAAAAAATATATATTCATTAAACGTCTTTTTAAGTTCATAATGAATTGAATGTTTAAGACTACGGAAACGCACCTACGAGTTGTTGAAAATTCACATGGAAATGGAACAAACCTTACCAGATTTTGTTTCTATATTAGGCTTTTCCATTGTGTTCGAGATAAACATTTATCCCAACTAGCTTAATTATCGCCAACTAGCTTAGTACCTATTATTAAACCTTCAATTTTTCGTAATGTCAATGAAAAACATGCGTAGTGTTTTCCAGGGGGGATGCTTTACAAACGTCAGTAGAGTACCTGGAGAAACGGGACCACTTATTCTGAAAGGATCAGACTCCACCATCAATCAGGGCCAGTTCATTAACATTCGGCCACGGTATTTCTCAGACCAGAATTACACCGTTTGGGTGTATGACATGGAACTGGTTAAAGAAGAGGAACTAACGGTAAAACTGCCAAAGGTATCTGCAGCCATGCTTTACAACCTAAATGGCGGATCTACCCTGAGCATCTGTAAGTCTCACCAGTTGAAACTGAAGGAAAAAAGCTACAGTCCGCTCTCCCTTCAGCCAGGGCAACACACCTTGGTTATGGACCCGGGTTACAGCAAGGTGCTGCTGTTGCTTTTCCATCCGCCTTATGTTTCCCAGGTCACCGACCTGAGGCTGGTTCCGGATGAATATTCAATCCTTTCAAAAGTAGAAGCCAAACTCATTAACCAAACCTGTCAGCAGTTGATTGAGGATGTGCAATGCAACAATTACAGCGGGGAATTATGGCGTTTAAAAAGAGAAGTCCTTATCCTTGACCTCTTCTTTAAATCGCTGGATGAGATAGGCATTCCTTTGCAAAAAGAACAGCCATTCCAGCTGCATCCGGATTATGAGCGAATGGTAAAAGTACAGGTATACATTAAGGAGAATATAGATAAAAAACTTTCTGTTCCAATGCTGGCCCGGAAATTCTCGCTTCCGCCAGCCCAACTGCGAAGAACTTATTTACAGGTGTTTAAACAGCAAATGTGGGAGTATATTCGTACTGAAAGGTTACACCGGGCAACCATATTGTTGTTGGAAACAGAAATGCCGGTACATGAGATTGCCTGGGAAGTAGGATATGAATCCGCTGCGGGATTTACACGGGTATTTACCTTTACCTTTAGGCAATCTCCCACGGACTACCGCAAATCATACAGAAAAGCGAGTTAAAATTTCCTTGCAAAGGATTTTCTCATTGCGGCAACAGAAGCTCAAAAAATGATAGCGATTTTTACGGCAGAAATTTTACATTTGATATGAGAGTGCATTACATGGCCTGTAACTGAAAGAGTATCGCATCATCTACTATTCATCCGCCAAACTCCATCTTTATTTACTTTTTTTCGTTCGAGAAAAGCAGCTTTCCATCCTTTAGTTAATCCATATCTAAATTCCTGTCATCAGAATAATTTATTACTATGTCACGTCGTAAATGGATAATGGAGACCATTCTGCTACTGCTGTTCATTCTATATGTTTACACAGCAGGTAGCAAGCTGATCAATTACAACGCCACTGTATTTCAAATGAATGCTCAGCCATTTGACAACAAGTATACCCCCTTTTTAGTATTGGGTATACCTATTGCTGAGTTCATTGTGGCCGGAATGCTCATTTTCAAAAGAACCCTGCTGAAGGGGCTGTGGGCATCTTTATTTCTGCTTACTTTATTCACGGGTTACATCATTCTGGTTAAGCTCAATTACTATGGAACAATTCCTTGTTCCTGCGGAGGAGTACTAAAAGATCTGACCTGGACGAAACATCTTTTCTTCAATTTATTCTTCATGGGTATTAGCATTGTGGGGATCCTTCTGGAAAAAAGAGGACTACAATCCCGGCAGTTCAATACAATGAGTTTGTCTTAAAACAAAGCACGAAACTATATTTATGACAGGTGAAATGGCCATACCTGGGTCAAATGGCCAATATATACATTAGACCAATTCTATTAAAAATCAACTATTATGAGAAAGCTCAAGCTCGCATCATTAGCATTAGTTATGTTTATCAGCGCAGTAGGCGCCTATGGGAATTACAAGGCGAATAATACTCTTTATTATGTTATGCCAAACACCAGTCCTACACAAACAAGCTATCAGGTAGCATCAGTCCCTCCTTCTGAAGGATGTATCGGCAATGCCGAATTGGTTTGCACTGTTGTTGCTTCATTCGGCTATTCCTCGGGGCAATTCATACCTGCTTCCGAAGCGACCATTTTCACACTTTACAATTAATACCAACAAAAGCCAAAAAGGATTACTTCGGGTTGTCAATCTGAGGTAATCCTTTCCCATTATCAGTCATTATCGTTCATTCTGTTGTATCCCTGTAAAATCGATTTCATTCTGAGGAAATGGATAAACGTAACGTTTATCATTTGGAGGTAGTTCGGCTAAAGTACCATTATATAATCTTTTTAGAACACGTGCAAATCTGGTCTCCTTGTTGAGACGTCTCAAGTCCTGCCATCTGATCTGTCCCGTAAAAGGCAATTCTTTCCTTCTTTCTTCTAGTATTCTAATTAATGCAGAATCGGGATTAGTTGTAACAAAGGGTATATAGGTACCTCTTCTATACCGGTTTTCCAATAATTTATTCAGGTCTTCTAATGCTGAAGTCACGCTATTTAATCTCGCATTGCATTCTGCTCTGATTAAATAGACTTCATTAATTGCAATACCGGCAAAGTTCACATCATTACCAGTATAAGCACCTCTAAACTTAGCCTTCCCCGTAATATCAGTAGCAAATAAATATGCTTTTCGAAGATCATTATCATTGTACGATTGAAACAATAAACTATCTACAAAAGACCTGTTAAATGAGACACTAGGGGCAATTGCTGTATGCTGAAATCCTGTTGCGTAAAACACAATTTCCGGATTCTCCAACTTAAAGTCAGGAAATCTATAGGGTTTAGCAATGGAAATCACATCACTATTAAAATCCAATAATCTATTAGAATATGTTAATGCAGAATCAGAAAAACTCTTAGCGTTTGCATAGTCCCCCATTTGGAGATAGGCCTTGGCCAGCAAAGTAAATGCAGCAGACTTACAAGGCCGGGTTTTATATACAGCTATCACCGGCAATAGCAAGGTCGCATTTTTTAAATCATTAATGATCTGGCTATAAGTCTGCTGAACGGAAGATCGTGGTTCCAGATGGTGCACATCCGATTTTGTCCTAACACAAATACCCAAATCATTAGTTGCTGTATTTACATCGTACTGTTTACAAAACAGCGCTGCCAGCTCATAGAAAATCATCGATCTGAAAAATAATGCCTGCCCCTTCACATTATTATAATCAGCGACTTTTTCAGTCGCTATATCAAGGGCTGCCAACCCTTCAAGAACAATGTTTGCACTGGCAATAATATTATAAGCTGAATTATACTCTGATGAAGCTTCTCCTTCAAAAATATCTTTGTTCCATAAATAACTATTCCTACCTACAGTGTTTATGATTTGCACAGTGCCGTCCAAAAAATAATAATCATCAGCTCCTAATAGACCAATAGAAGGATAACTTGCATTCATTATTGTGCTGTTATCAAGTATCGCCTGAAAATCCTTTAATGTTTCTGGCACATTATCTGATATTTGCCTTTTTTCATCCAACCATTCATTTTGCTTTTTGCAACTACAAAAAACAAGTGCACAAATAAAAAATATTCTTAACACATTTTTCATTTCCTCCAATTTAAAAATTAGCTTGAACACCTATAGAAAAAGTAAAAGGATTAGGTAAGTTATGACTGCCTGGAATATGGTATACATCAGGGTCAATCTTAAACTTATTTGCCCGCCAAATAATGCCCAAATTATTTAGATAAGAATAGACTTGGACCCTTTTGAATGCTGCTCCAAACAGCCTTGAATCACCTAACGTATACCCAATTCTTATATCCTGTAATCTCACATGATCTCCCCTTTCTACCAGTAATTCAGAATATTGATAAAAGTCACTGCGTTGATTATTGCCAGGATAAGTTAGTGATGGAACGTCTGTTTTTAGTTCATCTCCCGGTTGCTTCCAGCTATTCGAATAATCACGATTCATGTAAAAGAGCAAAATACCTTGATAATTCAAATTAACACTTGGCCTTCTAAAATAATATCCCAGTTTATAAGTAATATTAAAAGATAAAGAGAAGTTCTTGTATAATAAATCATTCCTAACAGATCCAAAAACAGTTGGTGTAGCCGAACCATGAAATACCAGGCTATCTGGATTGGAATTTCTTATAATACTATTATAATCCTTGCTGATCTGCCCATTCAGCATTCCTTGAGGATCACCAGTTTTAGGATCTAGCCCTGCCCATTTATAGCTTAGCATGCCTCTCAATGGCTTTCCAACTACATATAATAAATTTCCTGGCTCTTTAGTTATGACAGAATTAGAAGTTGGTTTAAAAGAATATGCGGTAATCCTATCATTTAATACATTGAAAAGTATTGTGGAATTCCATTTTACTCTTCCAGTCATAATACGTCCAGTGATAGATACATCCAATCCTTTGGCCAATATACTTGCTGAGTTTTTGTTAATTGTACCAAATCCAACTTGCGGAGCCAACGTCACCCTCTCCACCAGATCAACCCCATTCTTCCTATAATACTCAACCGTCCCCGAAACCCTCGCTCCCTTCGTACTAAAATCAACCCCAAAATTCATCAGTTTCACCTTCTCCCATCTTAACTGATCATTAGCCGGGTTAAGCGCAATAATGGAAGTAGCCCCGGTCAAAGGATTAGTGAAATTAGTCCCCGTCAGATATGCAGAGCCGTTATAAACATTCCCATTGAAACCATAGGAAGCCCTTAACTTCAGGTAGGGCAACCATTTGATATTATAGAACATCTCCCTGTTCATCTCCCATCCTGCACCTACTGACCAAAGCGGAGTGATCTTCTCATTTGCCTTCACCCCAAACAGGTTAGCGCCATCTTTTCTTCCACTTAATGTAAAGTCGTACCGCTTATTATAACTATATCCGATGTTAGCGTAATAAGAAACATATCTGCTTAAAGTTCCCAGCACTGCTCCGTTCAGCGGTAATAAAGGAGTATTCAAGGTAGAGACACCTACAGGATTAGTAGGGTACAGGATATTCAGGTTCAGATTTCCGTCCGGCATGCCAAATTCATCAAAATGCCCTACCGTATTCCTTTCCGTGCCTGTAGCAGAGATCTCCCTTATTTCAGCACCCACAATACTGGTAATATCATGCTGACCAAAGCTCTGGTTGTAATTCAAACTTGCCCGGAGATTATGGATCCGCCAGTCATAATTGCCTTTGGACAAAATACCGCCTCTGGGGAAATTATACTTGATCGTCTGCGTAGCGGTATCATATACAGAGAACCGGTTGATCAGGTTCCGGGTGAAATACGTCTCCTCGCCTCTGTAATTCCTTGCCTCAATCAATTGTTTTTCATGCTGATATAAAACTTCTGCATTCAGGAAAGATGCGATCTTATATTTAACTGCAGCCCGGAGAACGATACCCTGGATGGTTGTATAATTATTCCCTTGCTTAATTTCGTCCAATGGCCTGTACCGCCAATCCAGGAATCCCAGCCTTGAGACACTGTCAGTATAGTCGGTCCTGTAATCTCTCATAGTAGGTAATGCTTCTCCGTTCCCATCTGCCAGTTTAGCATACGGGTACAACACATCATAAGTAGAGCCTCCGGTTTTAACAGCACCATACCTCAGTTCATTATGCTGCATCACCTTGCTATAACTGTAATTCATAAATGCTGTAACCTCCAGGTTCTTGGCCGGCATGAACATACTGGAAGAAGTGATCGTAGTTCTGTACATCCCATTTCTCACGAGGTTATCTCTGTTCCTGTCGTGGCCCAGTGATAAATAGTAAGTAATATCTTTAGAACCACCCCGCAGGTTAACTGCATATTGCTGGTTGATCGAGCTTTGGTACATATGTTTCAGGAAGTCCTTTCGTACATCATTACCTTTTAACTGATTGATCTGGGCTTCTGCTTCTTCACTGGTCAGTTGTTGTGCTCTTTCTTTCGCGAGGATCTCTACCACAGGAGATAATGGAGGTCTGCCTGTTGTATTATTAATATCTGAATTGAAATATCCCAGGTTAAACAGGTGCCGTTCAACGGAAATGTAATCTGCTGAATTCAGATAGTTCGGATCATAATATAGATCCGGCCGGCTTCCAATGGTGATGTTTGTGTTGAAGTCGATCTTCATCTTCTCATTCAGTCTGCCTTTTTTGGTAGTAAGAACAATTACCCCGTTACCGCTTCTTGCACCCCAGATACTGGCAGATGCCGCATCCTTCAGTACAGTAATGGATTCAATGTCATTTGGATTAATATTCCTGACATCTCCTTCATAAGGGAAATTGTCTAATACAATCAGGGGATTGACATTTACCTGGTTCGGAGATAAAGTACTTAAACCTCTGAGGGAAAGACCAAAAGAGGTGACGGACGGCATTTTTGAAATATTCCCCGGCGTGGAAGTGGTAAAGTTCAACAGACCGCTGGTCACTCCATCCAACCTGTCCAGGATATTTGTACCTACCCTTCTTTGCACCAGCGTGCTGTCCAGTGGTACGAAGGAACCTGTAGAACGTTCCATGGGCAGGCTTTGGTAACCGGTAGATACAATTGTAACACCTTCTATTTGTGTAACGCCTGCGTCGAGGGTGAAGGAAAGTTCGGTTTCATTTTCCAGGAAGAATTGTTTGCTGAGATATCCTACAGAACTGATCACCAGCCAGGTACGTTTTGGAACATTATCAATGGTAAAACGTCCATTTGCTCCCGTGGTAGCACCTTTGTTTGTTCCTTTCACGATGATGGTAGTGCCGGGCAGGGGATTACCATCTGTATCCATGATGATGCCGGAAACTTTAAGTACTTCCTTAGGCTTCACTTCAGCAGATGTTTCTTTCTGATACAGCACGATCTGTGTATTCACCAATACCCAGCTGACGTTCAAACCCTCTGTCACTTTGTTCATCACATCGCGGATGCTTGCATTTCTGAAGTTGACGCGCAACTTTGATTCTTTGTTAATGATGGAATTTTCAAAAGTAACTGTAAGGCCTGTCTGTTTCTGAATGGCTTTGAAGATATTAGCCATGGAAACATTACCGGAATAAGTGAGGGTACGTTCTTCTGAAGCGGAGTTTTGGGCATGCACTGTCAGGGAAATGAACATGCATATGATCATCCATTTGGGGTGTCCACTGATGAAAGGCATAATCTTACCTGACATTGTTAATTCCTTGAATTTTTCATATGTGCTGTTGCCCATTGGAGCAACAGGTTCCTGGATGCAATAAACTGGCAATCAAATTCTATTCCCACAGACATTGGTTCTAGGTATAACAACCTGAATATAAAAAAATTGGTCGACGATATACAATGTAATACCGGAAAAACATTCTCTAATAAACAAAATCCTATGCTGGCGATAGGATTGCTATTGTCTTAAGCCCGGTAAATTCTTCTATCTGTGAGATCACTTTAGATTCCCCAATAATTCCCGCAACGTTTTCAAGGCTATTTTCACATGACTTCTAACGGTTTCCATATTCAATCCCATTTCAAGCCCTACTTCCCGATAAGTCTTTCTGTCCAGATGGGATTTGATAAAGGCCCATCGTCTTTGCTCGGGTAATGTCTGAACTGCTTCGTTGATCCTTTTGCGTATTTCCCACACTTCTGCATAGTTCTTATGCTCAAACTGAGGAGCCGTTTCGGAAAAACGGTCCTTCTTGCGCTGGTTGTTCTGTACAACGCGCTGGCGGCTAAGTGAGTTATTCCTAACCGCACAGTATAAGTAGGATATGTAGGCTGCCGGCTTAACACGGTCAAGGTGACCCTTCTCCCAAAGTATAATAAATGTTTCCTGCACAACATCTTCAGCTTCATATAGATCACGTAGAATACCGTAAGATTCCATGATCAGTGATTCACGAAACTTAAAAAATAGCTTTTGCAGTATTTCCTGGGAACGGCCCGAATCCTTTGGAGTTGTGCGATCTTCCCTCATGGCTCAAGGATATAATATATCAATCATAAAACAAATGGAAGAAAACCAAAACAAAGCCCCTCGTCTGCAGGAGCATGTTTGGGTAAAAACAATTCAAAAATAAAAGATTGTTTTCATTGAAGTTACAGAAAATAGCAAAGAGGGGCTAAACAAAAGATGTTAATCTTCGGTTAACAGGGATTGGGGTGAGGCCATGCAGGTTGCTCCCTTAACAGGGAAGGTAACAACACAAAAAAAGCTTGGGGATTAGGATTACTAACGAATGCGTTCGGAATTTCTGACTATTTCGATATGGTATCCCATGAGAGACAAAAGTTCACTGGCGTCATCTAATTTCTCCATTAATTCTTCACGAACATTTGAGCCATGTTCACCAGCTCTGCGGGCAACTTCCTCCCAGTTGAGATTGTCCTCAAGAAGGATATATTGGATTCGGTTCGTAATGAGATCAAAGTTGTTCATGGTCAATTCAGTATTAATAAGTTACGTGTTACTGGAGATCTTCTGTTGTTATTGTAAATGGAGTATGTTTCCTTCAAATCTGTAATTCACGCCTTTTGCTATTTTCAACACGGCAAGGAGTTCTTCAAGTGGCCGGGATTTATCCAGCTTTACATCAAATTTATATTCTGCAATAGCCGGGTTGTCGTACACCATCTTTACATCATACCAGCGGTCAACCACATCTGCTATCTCCTTCATGTTTGCACCTTCAAAAAAGTACACCCCGTCCATCCATGATAATGCCCTTGATGCTTCAAACCTTTGAACCACAATAGGTTCACCGGTTTTCCAGCTGGCCTCCTGGTTAGGTTGCAACAGCACTTCCTTCCCTCCAGCTACCGCTTTAATACTACCCTCTACAAGTGAAGTGGTTGTTTTACCAGGCTCATATGTATTCACGTTAAAGGATGTACCCAAAACACGGATATCTCCATTAGGTGTATGAACAATAAAAGGTTTCTCTGCATTCTTCGCTACCTCAAAGTAGGCCTCTCCTTTCACTTCCACCTCCCGGGTGTTTCCTGTGAAGGAGAATGGAAAACGCAGGCTGGAAGAGGAATTGAGGGTTACAACCGTACCATCCCCCAGCAGGATCTTGTAATCCTTTTTAGCAGGTACTTCAAGGGAATTCCATAAACTGCCTCCCCCCGGCCGCTGCTGATAACGCAATGTTTTATTCTCACTCATCAACTGCACATCTCCGATCAACCTGGAACTATTTGATTCCGGTCCGGTTAAAGCTACCTCCTCTCCGGAGTATAATTTCAACCTGATATCATATGATTTCTCCGCTTTTTCGGTGGCGGCTGAATAGTTAATAAATTGTTGTTGGGGTTTAACCCAAAGGAACCAGGTGCCTAATCCGATCACTAATAAAACAGTAGCCGCGGCTACCAGGTTACGAACGGTCAGGTACCTCACCGGCTCGTCCTCCCGCTCCATAATAACCTCCATCAATTCATTCCACCGGGTACTGGTAGGCCTCTCCCTTAAAAGCTCCCTCATTTCCGGAGAGGCATACAATTCATCCAGATCCCGGCACATTTGCCGGATCCCGGGGTCTTCCATAGCCGCCTCCAACTCCAGCTTTTCCTGTTCGGAAAGCCTATCCATAAGTTGTTGCAGGTATAATTGCCTGATATGGTTGTGATCTGGTTCCATAAATGATATTAAGCGATGTCAATAATAAGATGAATTTTTAAGGGGGACAGGGTGTATCCCATCTGAAAAATAATTCAATTTCTGCAGTAACCATGCAAAAACGGAAGGGTAACTACGTGTATCCCAAACACTTCTTTTAAGCATCCTCAGCCAGGGGCCTGCATTCACAACATTTTTCCACAGGATGGAACAGCATTTGGCCCATGAAGGGCACTAATTTCTAAACAATGATCAATCAATTTGAAGTACCCGCACTCATTGAAGACACGCTTCCGGAATTACGCAGGCCACTGCACCAATTCCCGGCTATCTTCCATATTTACCAGACTGTTGATTGCCTGAATAGCTACCTTATCCGCCAGTTACGGAATAAAAACTACCCCCTCCTCGAAAAATGCCTCCGCCTGGCCGGCCGGCTTTATGAAAGAGGGAACCCTATCGTCCAAAAAGCAGTTACCCAGATCATCGTGCCGGAACTTTCCAAAGAACCGGTACCGGATAACATCAGCCGTATCAGGTTATATTCCCTGATCCCGGCATCTCTCTATAATTTATACATGCAACATCACCTGAACATACAAACGAAAAATAAATAATAATGGACGCATCTGCAAAATCGGACGAGGTCGTCGTCCGGGAAGAAACAATCATACCTGGTAACATTACCTCCGAGGATATTATCATACGCCCTGCTACTGCTGCAGACATACCCTATGCAGAAGAAATAGCTGCAGAAATGGAATCTTCTGCCAAAGTGCGTGGTACCGGTATCGCTAAACGCAGCCCTTCCAGTATCGCTGAAAAGATCCGGCAGGGGAAAGCCGTGATTGCATTAACGGTCTCCGGTATCTGGGCCGGCTTCTCTTACCTCGATACCTGGGAACAGGATAAATTCATATCCAACAGCGGACTGATCGTAGCCCCTGCCTTCAGGATCCGGGGTATTGCTGCTACCATTAAACAAAAGATCTTCCAGTTATCCCGCGTATTATACCCAACCGCTAAAATATTCAGCATCACCACCGGCCGCGCTGTCATGAAACTCAATACAAGACTGGGTTTTGAACCCGTTACTTATGCGGACATTACACATGACCCTGCATTCTGGGAAGGATGCAAAAGCTGCGTTAACTATCCCATCCTCTGCGCTAAAGGCAAACAAAACTGTTTGTGCACAGCTTTGTTGTTTGAACCATCGTAAATCACTACCTATCTACGCTAAAACGATTTATCTTTGGTAGCATAAAAATCAATTCCTAGCGCATGAGAAGATTTTCCCTCGCCCTCCTATTTTTGTGGCCTGCCCTGCTTTTTGCACAAAACCCGGTGAAATACGTAAAACCCATCATCGGAACAGAAAAGATGGGCCATACATATCCCGGCGCTACTGTGCCTTTCGGGATGGTACAGCTAAGTCCGGAAACAGATACGCTTCCATATGAAATGAATGGAAAGTACAATCCTGATGTATACAAATACTGCGCAGGATACCAGTACACTGATAAAACAATCGTGGGTTTCAGCCACACCCATTTTAGCGGAACAGGCCACTCTGATCTGGGAGACTTCCTGATCATGCCTACTGTAGGCCCTCTTCAGCTAAACCCCGGCACGGCTGATAAACCTGAAAGCGGTTACCGCTCCCGCTTCTCTCATGAAAATGAAACGGTGGAAGCAGCTTATTATAAGGTGAAACTGGATGAAGGTAACATCCTGGCTGAACTGACTGCCAGCAACCGCGTAGGTTTTCACCAGTATACTTTCCCGCAATCAGACCAGGCACATATCATCCTGGACCTGATGGCCGGCATCTATAACTATGGTAATAAGAATGTATGGACTTTCGTTCGGGTGGAAAATGATTCCCTCATTACCGGGTATCGCCAAACCAGCGGATGGGCCAGAACACGTACGGTTTATTTTGCCATGACCTTCTCCAAACCGTTTAAAAAGTATGGTCACCAGAATAATGTGAATGATGTGTACAAAGGCTTCTACCGCAAGTTCGACCAAACCACCAATTTCCCTGAAATGGCCGGCCGCCAGATCAGGGCATGGTTTGATTTCAATACCCAACCGGGCGAAAAGATCAAGATCAAATTTGCATTATCTCCCGTAAGCACCGAAGGTGCATTGCTCAACCTGCGTACTGAAATTCCGGGATGGGATTTTGATGCCGTAAAACAACAGGGCCAGGAATTATGGAATAAGGAATTGTCCAAAGTAGCGATCAAAACAACTGCTGAAGACGATATGATCAATTTCTACACCGCCCTCTATCATACTTATCTGAGCCCTACCACCTATATGGATGTGGATGGCGGATATCGTGGCCTGGACCAGTTAAATCATAAAGCAGAAGGTTTTACAAATTATACCACTTTCAGCCTTTGGGATACCTACCGTGCATTACACCCGCTGTTCAATATCCTGCAACCACAACGGAATGCTGACATGGTACGCTCCATGCTGGAACATTATAACCAAAGCGTACATAAAATGCTGCCTGTATGGAGCCACTATGCCAATGAAAACTGGTGTATGATCGGCTATCACAGTGTTTCTGTGATCGCAGATGCTATCATGAAAGGGAATATCAAGGGGTACGATGCCAATAAAGCCCTGGAAGCATGTGCCAATACTGCACGTTATAAGAAATATGACGGGCTGGAATATTATATGCAAATGGGTTATGTGCCGGAAGACAAGAACAGTTCCTCTGTTTCCAAAACACTGGAATATGCGTATGACGACTGGTGTATTGCACAGGTAGCTAAAAAACTGGGCAGAACGGACCTGTATGATGAATTCATTAAACGCTCCCTCAACTACCGCAATGTATTTGATGCCAGCACAGGTTTTATGCGCCCTAAAATGAGCGATGGTAAATTCAGGAAAGAATTTGATGTACTCAGCACACACGGCCAGGGTTATATTGAAGGAAATGCCTGGAACTACAGTCTCTACGTTCCCCAATATCCTGCGGAAATGATTGAGATGATGGGTGGTAAGAAACAATTTACCGGCCACCTGGATTCCCTGTTCACCATGCACCTGCCGGATGAATTCTTTGCAGAAACAGAAGACATCACCCGCGAAGGCATTATCGGAAACTATGTACATGGTAATGAACCTGCACACCATGCAGCTTATTTGTATAACTGGACGGATGCCCCCTGGAAAACCCAGGAACGCGTGCGGATGATCCTGCCAAAGATGTATAAACCTTCTTCTGATGGATTGGGTGGTAATGATGATTGTGGGCAAATGAGCGCCTGGTATATCTTCAGCTCATTGGGTTTTTACCCGGTTTGCCCAGGCTCTGTGGAATATGCATTAGGCAGCCCTTCTGTACAATCCGCTACCCTGCAACTGGAAAATGGAAAAATCTTCCAGGTGGAAGCAGTGAACCAAAGTGCCGCAAATGTATATGTACGTAAAGTGGAACTGAACGGCCAGCCATTTAACAAACGCTTCATTACCCACGATGATATCATGAATGGCGGAAAGATCGTTTTCTATATGGACCGTAAGCCAAAGAAATAAGCAAAAAAAACATCCCGAAGAATCGGGATGTAATGTCTACAGTGAACAATGAAATAGCAATTGCTACTATTCCAGGATTTTATAATCAACCAATTTATTTCTTAGAAACAGAGTAAGAGTAAGGGAATGCATCTTCTTTTGTACCCCTTATTCTTTCTGGTGCTGACCCCATTGTCAGACGCATGTTGCCACCTTTCTGAATATCCTCATGTGCAATCCAGTTCTTTGTAAGTGGCTTCCCATTCAGTAAAATGCTTTGCGTGTAAATATTGGTAGCACTATTACCTGCCGCATCGATCACAAACTTCTTTCCATTCTCCAGGGTAAGTGTCAGTTTCGGGAACAGTGGTGCTCCTAAAACATACTGGTCTGTACCAGGGCAAACCGGGTAAAAGCCCATAGCAGAGAACACATACCATGCAGAGGTCTGGCCATTATCTTCGTCACCGCAATATCCATCAGGCCCGTCATGATATAATTTATTCATTACCTGGCGTACCCAGTACTGTGCTTTCCATGGCTGGCCGGCATAGTTGTATAAATAGATCATGTGCTGAATAGGCTGGTTACCGTGTGCATATTGGCCCATGTTACCGATCTGCATTTCGCGGATCTCATGGATCACACTGCCGTAATAGCTTTCATCATAAACAGGAGGCATGGTGAAAACAGAGTCCAGCATTTTGGCAAACATCTCCCGTCCGCCCATCAAAGTAGCAAGGCCTTGTACATCATGGAATACGGACCATGTGTAATGCCAGCTGTTACCTTCGGTAAATGCATCTCCCCATTTGAAAGGATTGAAAGGAGCCTGGAATTTTCCGTCCTTGTTCTTTCCTCTCATCAGTTTTGTTTCAGGATCAAGCAGATTACGGTAGTTCTGGCTGCGCTTGGCAAACCTGTCTATCTCTGCCTGCGGCCGTTTCAGCGCAATCGCCAGTTTGTAGATGGTGAAGTCGTCATATGCATACTCCAATGTACGGGCAGCATTTTCATTGATATCCACATCGTAGGGAATGTAACCCAGCTCGTTATAATACTTCACACCTTTACGGCCTACGGAAGTGAGCGGACCTTCATTCTCTGTATTTTTCAGAATAGCTTCATATAAAGTATTGATATCAAAACCACGCACACCCTTTAAATAAGCATCTGCAATCAGGGAGGCAGAGTTGGAACCGATCATACAATCTCTATGACCGGGACTTGCCCACTCAGGCAACCAGCCGCTTTCTTTGTAAGTGTTGGCCAATCCTTCCATGATATGGCTGTTCAGCTCAGGATACATCATGTTGAAGAAAGGGAAAACGGCACGGAAAGTATCCCAGAAACCATTATCCGTAAACATGTACCCGGGCAGCACTTTTCCGTTATACGGACTGTAGTGCATGATCTTGTTCTGTGCATCAAATTCATAGAACTTGCGCGGGAACAGCAATACACGGTATAGGCAGGAATAGAAGGTTCTTGTTTGATCAACAGAACCACCTTCCGGCTGAATACGGCTTAACTCTTTGTTCCAGCTGTCTTTAGCTTTCTGGCGGGTAACATCAAAGCCATCTTTCCCCAATTCCCTTTGCAGGTTCAGTTCAGCCTGTTCAAAGCTGATAAAGGAAGAGGCTACTTTCAGGTTCACTTTTTCACCTTTGCCGGTTTTGAATCCAACAACAGCGCCAACGTGACCAGCTTTATATTCAAGCGTATCTTTCACCAGCTGGTTACCATTAAAGGTTTTTGATACAGTGAAAGGTTTCTCAAAATAGATAACGAAATAGTTCTTGAAATTTTCAGGTACACCGCCACTGTTACGGGTGGTATAACCGATGATCTTGTTCTCAGCAGGGATCACCTTAATATAAGATCCCCTGTCAAAAGCATCTACTACTACAAAAGCACTATCCGTACGGGGGTAGGTGAAGCGGAATTGCGCGGCTCTTTCTGTAGGGGTGATCTCTGTGGTTACATCAGCATCCGCCAGGTATACACTATAGTAATAAGGTTTTGCGATCTCAGCTTTATGGGAGTACCAGCTGGCACGGTCGTCCTGGGTGAATTTTAATTTCCCGGTTACGGGCATAATGGCGAACTGGCCATAATCGTTGATCCAGGGAGAGGGCTGATGTGTTTGTTTGAACCCGCGGATCTTATCTGCGGTATACTGATATGCCCAACCGTTTCCGATGGTATTGGTCTGGGGCATCCAGAAGTTCATACCCCAGGGCACGGCAATAGCGGGATAGGTGTTCCCGTTGGATAAACTTCCTTTAGAATCTGTACCCATTAGCGGATTTACCCATTCTACCGGATCTGTTACTTTGGAAACCGTCTGTGCATTCACCTGAATTCCCGCACATAAGGCTAATATCAACCCTGTTCTTTTCATAATATACGCTGAGATTTTATTAGCAAAATCGATTTAGTAAAAAGAAAGGGGCCGGCCCAGGAATGGGCCAGCCGTTAGATGCTACTCTTTATTGTTTGTATGATAAGCACTATAGAATAAACATTTTAGTCGACATAACCCGGGTTCTGTTTCAGGCTGGGATTAGCTGTAATCTGCCTGCGGGGAATAGGGAATATCTTCCATTTGTTATTGTTCGAAGCAGTGTGATCCCACCAGGAATTGGTTGTAAATTTACCAAAACGGATCATATCACTTCTGCGTTTCCCTTCAAAGATAAACTCGCGGCCTCTTTCTGCCAAAAATTCATCCATAGTTAATGTTGCAACGGTATAAGCTGCTGCCGGCCAGTCTTCCACTCTGAAAGCACGTTTCCGCACTTCGTTCACCAGGTCAACCGCAGTCTGGGTGGGCACATTATTGTTTTTACGTGTTAAAGCCTCTGCTTTATTGTAATAGATCTCCGCCAGGCGGTATAACACAAAATCGTTATTCCAGTAATTCACATCCAATTGAGTACCAGGCAGATACTTCGCAAAACGCGCTCCACTGTTCTCTTCTCCCCTTGTCATGCCACCCGGCCCTGTTTCTCCTTCTGAATTACGGCGGATCTCTTTCACAAAAATAAGCGGCTTATTGTTATATTCTTCCGTTCCCCTTAAAACCGTATCCCCGGGGTCCGTTGCACTTCTCATTGCCGGATGTTTGTATTGCAGACCTATTAGCATCCAGTTGCTTTTACGCAGGTCCTTGTCTTCAAAGGCATCAAATGCTGTTGGAATAACCACGATACCGTTGTTGCCCCCGAAAGTGGCATTGTAGGCAAAACGCTGGTTATAGTGCCATAAGTCACCACTCCATCCAAACCTGGCATTCCCTACCGTATAATCATAAGCAATCTGGAAAAGGTTTTCCGGGGAAGTATGGTTGGCATTACCGAAAGGCTTCATGATATCTGTTTCCAGCTTGGGAACAGTTCCAAAAAGGGAACCACCTTCGCCATTGATGATCTTGTCGCAATAAGTAATGCATTCATCCCATTTCGGCGTTCCCGCCCATTCCTGCGCATTTAGGTATAGTTCAGCCAACATCGCATATCCACCAGCTTTTGAGATCCTCCCTACCATGGCCGGTGCGAGCGGCTGTAGCAGTTCCACATTGTCTTTCAACTCTTTCTCAATAAAGGCCCAGACTTCTGCCCGGGGCTTATTGGGAGGATTCAAAGGTTCTCCAACGGTTGTAATAATAGGAATATTTCCGTAAAGATCTATGAGTTTTAAATAATGCCAGGCACGGAGCACTTTGGTTTCCGCAATGATAGAGGCTTTGTCCGCTTCCGTCATTCCTATTTTGGTGAAATCAACCTTTTCAAGATCGGAAATGGTGTTGTTACAAAAGCCCATACCCCAGAATATCAGCCTCCAGGGGTTCCAGGCATTTGGATCATCTACCGTCCAGGTATGCTGGTGCAAACGGATCCAGTCCCCTCCATCATAACCATGCCTTCCTTTCTGTGGCCAGGCCAGCTGATCTCCGGCCAGTTCATTTACACGCCAGTAACCTACCTGCCCTGTGGGAGCAGCCCATGCATTAGCATGTGTAAAAGGACGTAACACCGCGGCCATTACTTCCTGCCGGTTGTTGTAAAATTTTTCAGCATTCACCTGGCTGTATACATTCTCATCCAGGTTGGTACATGCATTCATACCTGTCAGCATAGCCGCCAGGCCCAATAATATATGTTTCTTTTGCATTGTTTTCATTTTTTAGATCCCTGTTAAAATCCAACTTGAAGGCCTACCGCAAATGATTTTGTTCTCGGATAGAAACCTCTTTCATCAATACCGGTGGTTAAACCGTTATCCTGTAATTCAGGATCCAGCCCGGAGTAATTGGTGATAGTGGCAATGTTCCTGCCGGTAGCATACAACCGCAGGCTGCGGATATACTTGGTAGGTAATTTGAAATTATACCCCAGCGTAATGTTGTCCAGTTTCACGAAATCACCTTTCTCCAGGTAGTAATCTGAATACTGCGGCGCATCGTTCAGCTTGCCGTGTACAGTAAGACCTCTTTTCAGCATATTGTTCGGCAACCATTGTTTGTTGGCGAAGTACAGGTCCTGAAGGTTCAGGATCTTGTAAGCGAATTTGCCGCGGAAGAAGATGGTGAGATCGAAGTTCTTGTAACGTACGGTGTTGCTCCAGGAAGCCATGTATTTGGGAATACTGTTACCCAGTACTGTTTTGTCCTCCTCCGTCATAGCAGCTGCTTCTGCTTTGGAACCATCTTTTTTGTAGAACAGCCATTTGCCCTGATCCGTAAATCCGGCAAAACGTTTTCCGTAGAAATTACCGATCGTTCCACCTTCTACGATGCGGATGGCATTACCCAAAGCACCGGGAGAAGGCAAACCACCAAACTCCAGCAGGTTAATGCTGAACTTATCGTTGGAAAGAGATTTCAGTTTGTTATTCTGGTTGTTGAAAGTGATGTCTGTACGCCAGGTCACTTCTTTGGTTTGAACCGGGATGGCATTGATGTAGATCTCAAACCCTTTATTGGTGATAGTTCCCACGTTGGTGAACAAACTCTCTGTTACATAAGGCGGTAATTGTGCCACCGCATTGATGGCCAGGTCTTTTGTTTCCCTGGTATAGTAGTCGATAGAACCACCCAGGCGGCGGTTTAATAAAGAGAAGTCTATACCAATGTTATACTCTTTCTTTTTCTCCCAGCGTAAGTCCGGATTGGGGTTCTTGGAAGGACCATAGGTCTGGTACCAAACGCCATTCTGCAGATAACTACCGCCGGTGCTTAACATTACCTGGGATAAGTAGTTAGCCCAGCCATCGTTACCGGTAACGCCATAACCTGCACGCAGTTTCAATTCATTCACTGCAGGAATAGCTTTCATAAATTCTTCTTCACTCAGCATCCATCCCACAGAAACGGAAGGGAAATTACCCCACTTATTATTGTTGCCGAACTTGGAAGAACCTTCGTGACGTAAACTTAATTGCGCCATGTATTTTTTACGGAATGCATAGTTCACCCTTCCGAAGAATGCGATCAGCGTATTGTCTTCCTTGTTACTGCCCATACCGGCTTTACCCTGTGTGAGATAAACACCGTTTCCAAGGTTCCAGTCAGCAAAAGCATCTGTCAGGAAACCGGAGTTATTGGCAGAAAACCATTCCTGTGTAGCATACTGATAGCTGTAACCACCTACTACCTGTACATCATGATCTCCACCGATATTTTTAGAGTAATCAATGGTAGATTCAAAAATGCGGTTCACCTGGTTATCATTCCTTTTGTAAGCATAACCACCTCCCTGGTAATCGTTCTGGGAAGAACGGGAAGCCCTGTTGCGATATTGACGGTCGTTCCAGTTATTACGCATGATAGCACCAAAGGCAGACACATGTAAGCCATTGATCACTTCAAGGGTAACCTTTGCATCGCCGGACAATGTTTGCTGGTCGCGCTCAGATAATTCCTGTTGCAAACGGGCAATAGGGTTATAGTTATTAAAAGCAGTTGTTTCAATGTATTTGCCGTCAGGTCCGATGATGGGAGCCGTAGGATTCCTTTGTACAGCCTGTTCAAAGTCCCCGGTGCTGCCACCCAGCAGATCGGCTTTATTGAAGTTGGTGGCCAGGTTGATCTGCATGGTGAGCTTGCCTTGCAAACCTGTTTGATTAAGGTTCAAACGGCCACCATATTGCTGACGGTTATTGCGGATGGCAATACCCTGCGCATCACTGTAGTAAATGGCTGCACGATAATTGGATTTATCTGTACCACCGGTTGCGGAAAAGTTATGATAATGGCTGAGGTTGTCTTTGTTGATCAGCATATCATACAGGTTAACATCAGCACCAAGGTGATTGGTAGGTGTGGTAACTGCTTTGTATTCTTCTGCAGTGAGGGTTACCGGCTTTTTGTCCACTACTTCCCTTTGCAGATAAGTAGAATAATTGAACTGCGGCTCACCGGATTTACCTTTTTTGGTAGTTACCAGTATAACACCACCATTACCACGCGTACCATAAATAGCCGCCGCAGAGCCATCCCGTAATACATCGATAGATGCAATATCGTCCTGCGTTAACAGGTCAAGATTACCGCCGGGGATACCATCAATTACAATCAATGGGCCATTGGTACCACTGAGACTGGTTACACCTCTTAATTGCAAAGAGGCGCCCTCATTAGGGTTGTTACCTCTTGTGCGGGTGATACTCAAACCGGCTACTTTACCTTGTACAAGGTCCATGGCACTGCGTGTACCGCCTTGGTTAAAGTCTTCTGCTTTAATAGAAGTTACTGCAGAAGTGATCTCTCTTCTCTTTAATGTACCATACCCTACCACCACTACATCATTCAATGTTTTGGAAGAGAGCGCCAGGCCAACATTTATTTCATCACCAGAGCCGATCCTTACTTCTTTTGTTTCATAACCGATAAAAGAAAATTCAAGGGCTGTTGTCTGAGCCGGAACAACAATACTGTAAGTACCGTTTACGCCCGTGGCGGTACCACTGTTACTGTTCTTGAGTTTAACGGTAACGCCGGGGAGAGGCGTATTGTCTTTTGCATCTATTACCCTGCCCTTGATGGTACGGGTCTGTGCAAAAGAAAGCGAGGCTATAAGCAGGAATAAGGTGCTTAGCCAACACACGCGCTTTAGATACGTGGATTTTTTGTTCATTGCAAATGAAATTGAATTGGTTAATACTATGGGTATAAAATCTTTCGTCCCGGTTACTAATGATCTGGCATGGCATTCCCATTCACCTCCAAAAGGACGCGTCAGGAAAGGGCAAAAGAATTTAGCCTTGACATATTGGGTATGTCAAGCAAAATCGATTTAGCAGATGGTTTTAAAGGCGGAAACCTGGGTGGCAATACTGCGTTGCCAGATTGCTATCTTTTCATTGTAAATAAAGGTTTTTGGTATTTGAACTTTTCAATAAGTGATGCCTGCCAAAGTGGAATCGTCACGGCAGTCCATCAGGTTTTCTTTGTAATTTTTCTTTGTAATTCTAGTTTAACGTTAGCATTGATTCCCTCCCTGGCTGTATAGCGTTAGCGGGTCACCTCCCAACCAGGAAATAAAGTTTAGTTCGATTTATCTTCTAAAATGTATTCAAAAACGTCACGAAAGTTAGGTTGCTGTTAACCTGAAATCCCTTGTTCACTCTTCTTTGTGGCTTCCTTTTTCCATAAGACCTTCTCCCTTCCGGGTGCTAAATGCAAAATCGATTTAGCTAAGTGTTCTAAAAAAAGACCCAAAAGGATCACTGCGCGTTAATTGACCTTAACAAGCACACCATAAATGTATAATTAATTTGCCTGAATCAAAATAATTTTAACATTTTTTCTTCAAACGAATTGTCCGGTTTTCCGTATACACTTTACCCTAAAGGGTTTTGCTGTATATGAAAAAAACAGGATGGCAGAGGTATTTTATACCCTTATCAGGCGGATCCCCGTTGAATAAATTTTCCGGGTACCTCTACCTGGTTCTTACGGGTGGCGGGTTTACTTTTATCTAATTGGTTCATCAACAGGGTCATGGCCGTTTTGGCAATCTCTTCTATGGGCTGCTGCACCACTGTTATACCGGGGGGATATAAACGGAAGATATCATGGTCGTCAAAACAGATCATGGCCATATCGTCAGGAATCCTAAGCCCCAGGCCTGCTATACTTTCCAGCCCCAGGATACCCAGGTAGTTCGTGGAAAAGAAAATAGCATCCATGCCCTTATTCTCTTTTATAAAATCCTGGATGGTCTTAACGGCTTCTTCCCTGGGGATATTATAGCTAAGTTTGAGGATCTGTTTGTTCCGTACCGGCATGTCGCTATCCCGCAGTGTATCCTTATATCCCTGCAAACGCTGCTGGATCTGCACCAGTTCCATATCTACGGTTACAAATCCAATCTTCTTATACCCCTTACCTACCAGGTGTTTTACACCCTGTTTCACACCACCTGCATTATCGATCAGTACATAGGGCACGGAAACTTCCGGGAAATAACTGTCCATCAAAACCACAGGGCGTTTATGTGCCTGTAATTGCTGAATATCCTTTTCCATACCGGGTGCGGGAGTGATCAGGTAACCATCTACCTGCTGACGGCCCAGCATGCGGATCAGGTCCCCTCCTTTCTGCGGATTATTCTCTGTACTGCAATACACAATGTTATAACCATATTTGTCTGCCTCCGATTCTATCACTCTGGCCAATGCGGCAAAAAAACTACCGGAGATGCTTTCTACCATCAGGCCAAGGGTTTTGGACTGACCGGTACGCAAATTCACAGCTACGGAGTGGGGGGTATAGCCTGTTTTCTTCACTACGGCCATCACTTTCTCTGCCAGTTCATCGCTGATCCGCATCTGGCGGGCTTTTCCATTTAATACAAACGAAACGGTGGATGGCGCTACACCAGCCATCCTGGCTACATCTTTAAGGGAGAGACGCTTCATTTCCTGGCCTTTTTCTTTCATGGTGGTTATGCGCTGTTTTTATTGGCCGGAACTTGCGGCTCGAGGTTGACGATTACAGTATAATGGATCAATGACCTTCTAAGAATGGAAATTACGGTTAATAATCGGAATATGCCGGTACTTAGACCCAATAAAATAACACCGGCTTTGCCGGAGGCCATTCAACCGTTGGCATACATCAGATTCCCAAAGAATTATCTACCCTGCGATAGTTCATCCGCCACAATACATTCGCCAGCTTTCGCGCAGTGTTCTTTACAAATGTTTCACTCTTCTCGGGAAAATAAATGTGGAGAGATTCATGCAGGCTCACTTCCAGATGTTTGCGCCCATGCAGGCGGCTGTCTATTACAATGGTATTTACACCATAGTCGGACATGCCAAAGGCCTTTTCTCTCCCCAGTTTGCGATAGATAACTTTCATACCTTTCGTATTTACCTAAAGGTACGAAGATAATCAGGGCCTTCTCACCATGAATTTACGGGAACAGTTCACCTCATCCTTTTTCATCTGCGAAAACTCTACCTGTATATTACTGTAGTTGCCTTTATGTTCCATGATCACAGCAAACCTCCGCGCCAGGTTGTTAGCAATACGTTCTAATTCAGCCGGGCTCATATTGCAGTAATATACCGTTGAATTAATAAGGTCAATATGAAAAACACCATTACTGGCATTGTTTTCTATGGCAGTTCTGTCATGCATCAGGGAAGCTTCACAACCACATTCATCCTGTAACTGCAACAGGAAAGACGCTTCTGCCGCAGAAAGTTTCTTTTCATTGCAGGCAAACAGCAGGAATAATACAGGGAAGAATATTTTGCTCATACTGCTAACATTATGCGGGCTGTATCTGGGGAGGTGCTTCTCCTTTTACACGGAACAGGGCTGCCGTACGTTTAGGATTGCCTACCACCCACACTACATCTCCATCTTCCAGTACGGTATCTGATATAGGATTCAAGATCCGCTGGTCGCCACGTTCAATGCCTACCACCATGCTCCTTGCCAGTTCCCGGATACCGGACTGGCGAATGCTTTTACCCAACACGGCGGAACCGGTACGCACATCAAACCTGCGCAGTTCCACTTCTGTTCTGGTATGTTTGATTTCCGGCAGATGCATGTCGATATAATTGCGGAAGGAAATGATCTGCTCATCGGTACCTATTACCTGCAAACGGTCCCCCGGGTAAAGGCGTTCCGTTTTAGGAGGAATAGGGATCAGGCGTTCGCCCCTTTCGATCATGGCTATATTTACACCGTATTTTTCTCTCAGGATAAGCTCTTCCAGGGTTTTGCCCACACCATCCCATTCCGGCCGGACCTGGAAAGCGGCAAGGTGCGCATCCCATGGAGCCAGTACGGCAGCTTCAGGTTTGGCTGCTTTTGCCGCTGCCTCTGCGGTTTCGCGGGCATTGAAGTTTTTGAAGAACCGGTCTTCCAGCCTGTTATAAAATACCTGGATCCTGCGGGATAACAATACCAGCACTACCACCATTATAAAAGTAACGGAGAGGGCAATGGCAAAAGAGAAGAACCGGTCCAGCATAAATCCGATCATGAACACGGCCAATCCAATGCGGGCTATCCGCAGTAACCATAAGGGACCTTTATATTTATTCTGCTTCCGCAGGTTGGAGAAAGCTGTGGTTTGCACCTGCCTTACTGCCAAAGCCCATAGGAACGGCATCATTACCAGGAATGTGATGATACCTGTAATGATCCTGCCCCACAAAGGCACCATCAGTTCATTCATTTTCGGCAGCAGGTATAAGGAAGAAAGCATGCCAATGGCTACAATGATCACTGTGCAAATAACGGTGTTGGTAAGATAGGCCTTCAGCACTATCTGCCAGTCACTTGCTTCAGAAATGGTTTGTGCGCCGCTGCTATACCTGCTCAGACTGGCTTTCCATTTTTCAGGTAAACGTTTATCCAGCCAGTTATAGAAAGGTTCCGCCACTTTGATCATATAGGGCGTGGTGAAGGTTGTCACCGCAGAAACAGCCACAGCAATGGGATACAGAAAATCACTGGTTACTTTCAGTGTAAGCCCCAGCGTAGCAATGATAAAAGAGAACTCCCCGATCTGCGCAAGGCTCATACCTGCCTGTACAGAAGATTTCAGCGGCTGGCCGGATAATACGGCGCCCACTGTGGTACTCAGTGTTTTACCTATCAGTGTGATCAGGGTGATCAATACCACAGGCCCAATATACATTTGCAACATCTTTGGATCAATGAGCATACCAACGGATACGAAGAAGATAGCGCCAAACAGGTCTTTCACGGATTTGATGAGATGTTCTATCTTCTCTGCCTGTGTGGTTTCTGCAAGGATGGAACCCATGATGAATGCACCTAATGCAGCTGAAAAACCTACCTGTGTGGCCAGCACCACCATCAGTAAACATAAACCCAGTGAGGTTACCAATAATGTTTCCTCACTCATGAGCGATTTGGTTTTCTTTAATAAAGTGGGAATGAAAAATATACCGCCTACGAACCAGAGGATTAAAAAGAACACCAGCTTCACCACTGAAATAAGCATTTCAGTACCGGCAAACTGCTGGCTCACCGCCAATGTGGAAAGCAATACCAATAACACGATAGCGATCAGATCCTCTACTACGAGGATACCAAATACAAGACCTGCGAATTTCTTCCCCTTTACACCTAACTCATCAAAGGCACGGATGATAATGGTGGTGGAGGAAATAGATAACACACCTCCCAGGAAAATACTGTCCATGGTATTCCATCCCAGCAACTGACCAGTACCATATCCTAAAGCAAGCATCACCACTACTTCCACGAATGCGGTTATAGAAGCGGATCCGCCTACTTTCATTAATTTCTTGAAACTGAACTCCAGTCCAAGGCTGAACAATAAAAAGATCACACCTATCTCAGACCATACCTTAATATTCTCTTCTTCTCTAACGGTAGGAAACAAATCAAAATACGGACCTACCAGGATGCCGGCTATCAAATAACCAAGCACCAGTGGTTGTTTCAGCTTTTTAAAGATGAGTGTTGTAATAGCTGCCGCACCCAGGATAAGGGCCAGATCCGCAATAAGATTTGGTAAATGAATCATACTCCCGTCATTTCGTTGGTGGCTAAAATAGCGAAAAAATCCGGGAGATAGGGTTAATAAAGCACAAGGAATGCAGCATTTCTGCCGCATTCCTTGTTATGATCAGACTATTCTTGTATTAAAATTTCCTTAAAATATTTAGCGGGCTGCCCATGCTTTATAGCGCAACAAAGCTTCCAGGAAGTAATAATCTGCATAGGACAAAGGCACGTCCAGCTCAGATTTACCCGGCATAGAGCCAGTGCTGTGCATGAGAATGAAATTATTGTTGGCTCCTTCTTTTGCCCTGTAAGCAGGACTGGCCAGGCTGATCAGCACATCCGCACCTGCATTCCAGTAACGTTTGCTTTCTGCTTTATTCGTGTACCGGCTTAATTCAAGCAGGGCAGAACTCATTACGGCAGCGGCAGAAGCATCTCTGATAGCATTCGGGATCTCAGGAGCATCATAATCATAATAAGGCACCAGGTCTTTAGGCATACGTGGATGGTTCAGCATAAAATCTGCGATATGGCGGGCCTGGTCCAGGTATTTTTTATCTTTTGTTTCCCGGTACATCATGGTATAACCATACAATCCCCATGCCTGCCCACGGCTCCATGCAGAAGCATCTGAATGGCCCTGGTGTGTTTTTTTAGCGTATACATTACCGGTGATGGTATCATAATCCACTACGTGATAGGAACTATAATCAGGCCTGTAATGATTCTTCATGGTAGTGTTGGCATGTGTTACCGCAATCTTGTAGAAAGTGGAATCACCGCTGTTCTTTGTAGCCCAGCACAACATCTCCAGGTTCATCATGTTATCGATGATCACAGGGCATTTCCATCCTGCATGATCCCAGGAACGGATAGCACCGATAGTAGGTTTGAAGCGGGTGATGAGGGAACGGGAACTCGTCATCAGGATGTCTTTGTATGCAGGAGTTCCTTCCAGTCTCAGGCCATTGCCAAAGCTGCAATACATCAGAAAGCCAAGGTCATGCGTATTGGTCCTGTACTGATCCGGCAGCAGATATTCCTGGCGTTTCAGGGCTTCCTGTTTGAATGCAGGATCTTTTGTGTATTCGTAAATGTACCAGCAGGAACCGGGATAGAAACCGGCTGTCCACCAGTTAAATTTAGCCGTCATCAGGCTGCCGTCTTTATTCGTTGATCTTGGGAAAAGCGAATCCGGCAGGCTCTTCATCATATGTTTGTACTGGGCAGCGGAGAAGCGGAAGTTCTCATCTACCAGTGACAACATTTTTTTCGTGGAAAGTTTTGTTTGCGCCTGTGTATTGGTCAGCCAGCAGGCGAGTAATAAAAAGACCAGCTTTGTTTTCATAACGTTTTCAATTGTGGATTACTTCTTTTTCCTGCCTGGCCCTGCAGTAGATTCCCGCTCTACCAGGGTAATAGGCACTATTTCCTGTGAATGGCGGTAAGCCGCAGGATGTTTAGCCTGGATAAGGTCCATCAATGCAGCCACGATCCTTTCTCCCATTGTGGAAGGATATTGGTCCACAGAAGTAATGGAAGGTGTTACAATCTCTGTGCGCGGATCGTTGGAATAACCCACGATCTTACACTGTTGCGGAACCTGTATGCCATTCTTGCGGCAATATTCCAGAATGGTGAGCGCTGTGGTATCGTTTGTTGCAAAGACGCCATCCGGGTAAGGCTTCTGCGAGAAGATCTTCTCCGCAGTCTGCCATGCATTTTCTTTTGTTAGTTCATGAAAGAACACTCTCGGCTTTTTGTAAGGCAGCTTATTTTTTTGCAAAGCATCCTTATAGCCGGCCAGGCGTTCCTTATAAAGGTTACAGGTAAGCGGCCCGGAGATATGTACAATATCTTTACAACCCTTATCTATCAGATGTTCCGTGGCAAGTGAACCGCCTAGGAAATCATCTCCTTTGATCACTTTTACATTGTATTCTTTAGGTGGTACCCGGTCAAAGAATACCAGCGGAATATTCTGTTGTTTGAATATATCGAAGTGGGAGAAATCAGAAGTGTACAGTGTAGCGGATACAGCCAGACCATCCACCCTTGCTGAATACAGGGTATTCACCAATGCAATCTCCTGTTCAAGGGAATCATTACTCTGGCAGATGATGAGGTTATAGCCATACTCCTGTAACTTATTCTGAATGATCGTACTGATAGCTGCGGGGTAGAACATAGAGATCCGCGGAACGATCAGGCCAATGGTTTTGCTTTTATTATTCCGCAAACCGGCTGCCATGGCGTTAGGACGATAGCCCAGCTTGCGGGCCATTTTCTTTACGCGTTCTTTGGTTTTGATGCTGATATTGGGGTGATCGTTCAATGCCCTTGAAACGGTGGACACCGAAAGCCCCAGCTCATCGGCGATATCTACAATTGTTTTCTCAGTACGAATGGCCATAGTTATAAGTTTTACCTGCCCATCCAACCGCCGTCTACCGTCATAACGGTACCGTGCATATAGTCAGATGCGTCAGAAGCAAGGAATACAACTGGTCCCATAAAGTCTTCCGGCTCTCCCCAACGGGAAGCAGGTATACGCTCCAGGATGCCCTGGCTGCGTTTCTCGTCTGCGCGCAGGGCGGCAGTATTATCTGTTGAAATATAACCGGGGGCGATAGCATTTACATTGACGCCGCGGGAAGCCCACTCATTGGCAAATGCTTTGGTGAGTTGCCCTACAGCGCCTTTACTTGCTGCATAACCCGGTACATTTATTCCACCCTGGAAGGTCAGCAATGAAGCAGTGAAGATCACTTTCCCCTTTCCTCTTGCGATCATCCCTTTCCCTATCTCACGGGTAAGGATGAACTGAGCGGTTTGGTTGATGGCAATCACTTCGTCCCAATATTCATCAGGATGTTCTGCTGCCGGCTTGCGCATGATAGTCCCTGCATTGTTCACCAGGATATCGATTGCCGGGAAGTCTTTCTGAACCGTTGCAATAAAAGTATGCAATGCTTCGCGCTTCCCAAAATCACATTGGTAGGCTTTAAACTTTCTGCCCGTGGCCAGTACCTCTTTTTCCACATCGCTGCCGGATAGTTCCAGGGATGCAGATACACCTATAATATCTGCCCCGGCCTCTGCCAAAGCCACTGCCATGGCCTTTCCGATCCCTCTCTTACAACCGGTTACCAGTGCAATCTTACCTTGTAAACTAAAAAGATTCAATACGCTCATGGTGCAAAAATATTTTATCTGGTAAATGATATTTTAACCGGGTCCTTCAACCTGTCAGCCTGGTCCTGCAGGTAGCGGAACCATTGGGTGGCATTAGTGATGCGCCCTGCTTTATCCCAGGCAGCCCCGGTATAGTAAGTTACTGTTTTGTTTTTGTCTGTAGCTGAAACAGCCAGCAGGTGGCCTTTAGCCACTGCCATCTCCTTCACGGGGTTCAGTATGATACAGCCCACTCCCGTGGTGCCATCCTTTCCATGTACAGGTTCCCAATAGCCCATCACACCCGCTGCTTCCTGCAACCAAATATTCCCCGGCTCATTCCGTTTGATGATACCAATGGCCACAGGCAGCGTGTCTGTGAACCTGATCTGCATTTTGCTAAGCTGTGCACCGGCATCCAGGGAAATGGTTTTGGTTACATTCACCGTAGCGCCATCCACCTGCCAGGCATCATAGCTCAGTTCAAAAGTAGTACGCAAAGGGCCACTGTCCAGGATACGCCAGGAGGTATAGTTCTTAGGGAACCAGATACTGTCCTTCAGATAAGGAGCAATACCACCACCTCCCAGTGTATAACCTACATGATAATAATCCAGTCCTTCCCCTTCATCCTTATGGTAATTGCTGCGTTTGTACCAGTTATTGATCACCAGTTTTTCCGTACGTTTACTCCATACATCCACGCCATAGGCATTTTCCTTCGGCGTAGCCTCTAATGCCTTGCCATACATACGGAAAGCCACACGGTCGTTCTCCCAGGCAAAGTCGTCTTTCCTTTCCGGTACATATCTGCCAAACGTTTTTTGTTGTACCGGCGCCGGAGTGCCTGCCACGAAAGTGATGCTGATTTTGCTTTTAGCTGGTACGGGTGTTCCCAGTAATATTTTCACCGGTTCCTTTCCGCCTTCATAGATCAGCTGGTACGCAATCTCCTTGCGGGTAGCTGCGTTGATGATCTTAAAAGGTCCTTTCTTCAGCGAGCCGGCCACCTGTGCATAATCCAATTCCACGAGGTCACTGGTGGTAGCTGCAGGATTGGATAAGGTAACGGAACGATCCTGGGCCTGGCAGATAAAAGCCACACCCATCCATAAACACAAAGAGATAATTTGCTTCATGAATAGTTTTGAAGGATGAAAGTATAATCGTTAGCGTAAGTCCGGAATGGCGCAATGGTCCATATCTCCGTAATCCAGGTTCTCACCTGCCATACCCCATATAAAGGTATAATTGCTGGTACCGGCGCCGGAGTGAATAGACCATGGCGGAGAAATAACGGCTTCGTTATTCTGCATCCAGATGTGCCTTGTTTCCTGCGGCTGGCCCCAGAAGTGGCAAACGGACTGCCCCTGTGGTACTTCGAAATAGAAATATACTTCCATACGGCGATCGTGTGTATGCGCCGGCATGGTATTCCAGGTATTACCTGGTTTCAGTTCTGTCATCCCCATCTGCAACTGGCAGGTAGGTAATACAGAATTCACCAGCAGCTTGTTAATGGTGCGGTGATTGGAAGTTTCCTGAGCCCCCAATACCACTACATCTGCCTCTTTGCGGGTGATGTGGCGGGTCGGATAATTCATGTGGGCAGGCGTGGAATTGATGTAAAAAAGGGCGGGCTCTGCAGCATTTTTACTTGCAAAGATCACCTCCTGTTTACCTTTTCCAATGTATAAAGCTTCCTTGTAGTCTATGGAGAATACTTCCCCATCTACTGTTACAGTACCTGCGCCACCTGTGTTAATGATGCCCAGTTCCCGGCGTTCCAGGAAATAAGCTGCTTTCAGGGGATCTACTGTTTCCAGTTTCACCGCCTTTTTTACCGGCATAACGCCTCCGGTAATAAAACGGTCATAATGACTGTACACCAGGCGGATGGCATCCGCTTCAAATAAAGGTGTGATCAGTAAAGCTTGTCTTGCCTGTGCCGTATCCCAGGATTTAGCTTCCTGTGGGCTGCTGGCGTATCTGGTTTCTATAGACGTGCTCATCAAAGTGGATTTATAAAATGCCTGTTCAGTTAAAAGATATAAACAAAAATATAATAACGCTGGAAAGGTAATATGAAAACATGAATATTGCAAACGTTTGCATGATATTGCTATAAAACGGTCAAATCTACGTAGGAAAAGGAATCTAACCGTAGTTATGAGCTGGTGTTTATTTAACTTTGCAGTTGGTTAATATCCAATCAAAAATCAAGATTTTAGTATTAAACCAGCGTCTGCAAATGCGCTATTTTAGCAAGATCATGAACACGTATCTTCAGATTCATCCGAAAGACAATGTGCTGGTAGCATTACAAGACTTACCGGCAGGGCAGCAAATACAGTTCAACGGCTCAACAGTACAACTGAAGCAGAACGTTCCCGCTAAACATAAATTCCCTCTGAAAAGCCTGCAGCCCGGAGATTCCGTGGTAATGTACGGCGTTTTAGTTGGTAAAGCTGTATCTCCTATCCAGGAAGGCGAACCCATCACCGTGAACAATGTTCACCATGATGCGAATGCTTTTCATGAAAAGGACGGCAATTACCAATGGCATCAGCCTGATGTTAGTCACTGGAAAAACAGGACCTTTAATGGTTTTCACCGGAAAGACGGGCAGGTAGGTACAAGGAATTACTGGCTCGTAATACCAATGGTATTCTGCGAGAACAGGAATGTTGGCGTTATCAAAACTGCATTCGAAAAGGGGCTTGGTTTTGCTCCTACAGAAGTTTACAATGAGCAGGTGAACGACCTTGTGCGCCTGTACAAAAGCGGCGACCTGGACGCTATTAAGAATTACGCACCGGAAACGATCACGCATTCTTCCAACCGCAACCCGGTATTTCAGAATATTGATGGTATCAAATTCCTCATACATGAAGGAGGTTGTGGCGGTACCCGTCAGGATTCAGATGCACTCTGTGCATTACTGGCAGGATACATCCACCATCCGAATGTGGCAGGCGCTACCATCCTGAGCCTTGGCTGCCAGCATGCGCAGGTTTCTATCCTGCAGGCGGCACTGAAAAAACTGGACCCTGAATTTGATAAACCATTGCTGGTGTATGAACAACAAACCAGTGATTCTGAATTCAGGATGTTATCCAATGCCATCAAGGATACTTTCCTTGCCCTGGTAGAAGCTAACAAAATAGAACGCAAACCCGCACCGCTCTCTAAAGTGGTGATAGGTTTGGAATGTGGTGGTTCAGATGGTTTCTCCGGCATCTCCGCCAATCCCGCCATCGGGCATACTTCAGATATGCTGATCGCACTGGGTGGTACTTCCATTCTTTCCGAGTTCCCTGAACTTTGCGGTGTGGAACAGGAGCTGATCAACCGTTGCGAGAAAGAAGAAACAGCTGATAAGTTTATCTCTATCATGCGCGCTTACGCTAATTCAGCAGAAGCAGTAGGTTCCGGTTTTGATATGAACCCTTCACCCGGTAATATCAAAGACGGGCTTATTACCGATGCTATCAAATCTGCCGGAGCGGCCAAGAAAGGTGGTAACTCTCCTGTAACAGATGTACTGGATTATACGGAATATGTGAAGCGGCCAGGGTTAAACCTGCTCTGCACACCCGGTAACGATGTGGAATCCACTTCAGCAGAAGTTGGTTCAGGTGCCTCAGTAGTATTATTCACCACAGGATTGGGAACACCAACCGGTAACCCGATTGCACCTGTTGTGAAACTGGCTACCAATAGCAGGCTCGCTAAACGTATGCCGGACATCATAGACATAGATACCGGCAGTATTATCAGCGGTGCAAAAAGTATTGAAGCAATGGGAGAAGACATTCTTGAGTATGTGGTGAAAGTAGCGAGCGGAGAGATTTTCACAAAAGCGGAGATCTTACACCAGGATGATTTCATTCCATGGAAACGTGGCGTGAGTTTATAATCAAAAGATAAAAATGAAGAAGGCCCGGAATATTATATTCCGGGCCTTCTTCATTTATGCTGTATTAAAATCTAATCTTCTTTGATCACCACTTGTTCCATACGCGGCGCAAATAAGTGCATCGCTACCCATGCCAGCAGATACATAGCACCGCAGATGAGGAACAGGATGTTATAACCTGCACCAATATTACCCAATGCTTTGAAGTGATCCAGTAAACCACCCACTACTATCGGGAATAATAATCCGCCTATTGATCCTGCCATACCACCGATCCCTACTACAGAGCTCAGTGCAAACTTGGGGAACATATCAGATGCGGTAGTGAAGATATTGGCAGACCAGGCCTGGTGCGCTGCGGCAGCCAGACTGATCAATGCTACCACTGACCACATATTGGTAGTGTAACGTGCAAAAACAATCGGCACCACACAAACCGCGAAGATCAGCATCGCTACTTTTCTTGCTTTAAACACCGGCCAGCCTTTACTGATGAACCATCCAGAAAGATAACCACCACCAATACTACCTATTGTGGTTGCTGTATACACAATGATCAGCGGCAAACCAAGATTTTTCATATCCAGTTTGAAAGTGGTAGAGAAGTAAGAAGGGAGCCAGAACAGGAAGAACCACCAGATGGGATCAGTCAGTAACTTACCGAATACAAATGCCCATGTCTGACGGATAGCAAAGAGTTTCATCCAGGGCACTTTACGTTTAGCACTCTGTGTTTCATCTTCCTGATCGCTATGGATATAGGCATATTCCTCTTTAGATAATTTCTTATGCCTGGAAGGAATTTCATACATCACCAGCCAGAAAGCCAGCCATACGAAACCAATAACACCCGTCCAGATAAACGCTTCCTGCCAGCCGTATGTTCCTGCCAGCCAGGGCACAATAGCAGGAGCAGCTACCGCTCCGATATTAGCACCGGAGTTAAAGATACCTGTAGCTAAAGCTCTTTCTTTTTTAGGGAACCACTCTGCTGTAGATTTAACGGCCACGGGAAAGTTACCCGCTTCGCCAATACCTAACAATGCACGGGCAGCACCAAACCCGAAAGTGGATTTAGCCAGTGCATGCGCCATGGCAGCAATGCTCCATACAACAATAGATACTGTATATCCCACCTTGGTACCTACTTTGTCCACAAAACGGCCAAACAGCAGCAATCCAAGTGCATAGCAACCTGAAAAGACCATTACGATCTGTCCGTATTCACTTTCAGTCCAGTTAAATTCTTTCTCCAGAATAGGCTTCAGGATTCCAATTACCTGACGATCAATGTAATTGATCGTGGTAGCAAAAAACAATAAAGCACAGATGCGCCAGCGATACCGCCCGATTACAGTGGAATTCATTTCAGATTGATTGTTTAGGATAAATACTTCTTCGGTCAAATTACTGCAACGCCCTGATAAATGCAAACGTTTGCGCCACTTTTGCACTTAATCCTTTCCAGTCCTTGTTTTCAATAGTGGATTTAGCCAGGAGATTAGATCCCATGCCTACACACACTACGCCTGCATCAAACCAGGTTTGCAGGTTACTTTGTTCCGGTTCCACGCCCCCGGTTGGCATAAATCGGGTAGTGGGGAATAAGGGTTTGATGGCTTTTACAAAACCCGGCCCTAATGAACTGCCGGGAAATAATTTAACGAGTGTGGCACCGTTTTTCTCTGCCACTGCTATTTCAGACGGCGTCATACAACCCGGTACCCAGAAAATGTTCTGTGACTGGCAATAACTTCCTGTTTCAACATCTACGATCGGGCTCACAATAAAGTCTGCTCCCATTTCCGTGAAGGTCTTTGCGTCTGCTGCACTTTTAATGGTGCCGATACCAAGATACATATCCGGCATGGTGGTAGTTTTCAGGTCACGCAGGCGGGCAAAGTTCTGCCTGGCGTTTTCTCCGCGGTTGGTGAATTCAAATACACGGATCCCTCCTTCATAACAGGCACGCATTACATCGCAACAAACTTCCGGATCATCATGATAGAATACCGGTACTATTTTGGAGGATTCAAATGCTTTTAAAATAATATCTGGCTGTGGTGTCATTTTCTCTTACATCAATTGTGTGATAGATTCCTTTGCTGTCAAATTAAAATCACCGGTACGGAACAGCTTGGTGTATGCTGCTGCGGCGGCGTAGGAAATAGTTTCCTGGTTCGAGTATCCATTCAGGTTGGCATGGATCAGGCCGGCCATAAAACTGTCTCCGCTTCCTACCCTGTCTACCACTTCATTTGTTTCGTATTGCCTGGAAACAAACAATTCCCCGTCCTTCCAATATACGGCATAATATAAATTATGCGAGGGTGCACTGGAAAAACGGAAAGTGAATGCTACCCTGTTACATACAGGGAATTGCGCTATAATAGCTGCAGCTGCATCTTTCGCGGCCTGCAGGTATTGTTCTTTTGTATCTGCTGCAATGGCTTCCTGGTTAAGCGGTGTGCCCAGCATCATATTGGCGGCCCATATATTGCCCATGATCACATGGCAATACTTGGTTAGTTCCGGCATCACATTGATGGGCTGCTGACCATATTGCCAGAGTTTGCTGCGATAGTTCAGATCTGTGGAAATGGTCATTCCCTTACGGGTAGCCGCTTCCAGCACTTCCTTGCAAATGATCACGGCATCCGGATTGAGGGCTGGTGAAATAGCACTCCAGTGGAACCATTTTGCATCGCCCAGCAGATCATCCCAGTTCACTGTTCCGGGTTTGATCTCACTGAAGCTGGAATATTTGCGGTCGTACACCACTTCTGCATGTTTCAGGTCAGATCCCTGCGCCAGGTAATAAGCACCAATGCGGTCTCCTCCCCATAACATCCTGTCTGTTTGAATACCGATCGTTTGTAACTGTTCCAGGATCTGGCGGCTCAGGCCATTTTCAGGTGTTTTACTGATATATGCCACGGTATTTCCCCAGGTAGCTAAAGCTGCGGCCACATTAGCTTCTGCTCCACCTACAAAGATGGCTGCACGCTGCTGCGCCCATTCCGGGGAAAGGCGCAGTAATATTTCTCCAAATGTTATAACTGATACCGGCTGCATTAGAAATTAAAATAGGCTTTGGCGTTATTGTAACTGATATCCTGTACCATCTTTCCTAACCATGGAAGATCCCCTGGCAGTTCGCCGTTCTCCACATCATTACCGATCAAATTACACAATATTCTTCTGAAATACTCATGTCTTGAATATGACAGGAAACTGCGGGAATCAGTTAACATACCTACAAACCTGCTCAGAAGGCCCATATTGCTGAGGGCGTTCATTTGTTTTTCCATGCCATCTTTCTGGTCAAGGAACCACCAGCCGGAGCCGAACTGCATTTTACCTGCAACCGTTCCATCCTGGAAATTACCCACCATGGTAGCATATACTTCGTTATGAGAAGGATTCAGATTATATACGATGGTCTTTGCCAGTTTATCTTCTTTATCCAACCTGTCGAAGAAGCGGCTCATGGCTTCAGCCATAGGCCAGTCACCAATAGAATCCACACCCGCGTCTGCGCCTAAACGTTTCAGTAAACGGGAATTATTATTGCGGATAGCACCGGCGTGAAACTGTTGTGCCCAGCCTTTTTCATGGTTCCAAAGGCAGATGAAATGAAGCGTGGCAGATTTGAACATAGCTATAGCAGCATCGTCCAGTTGTTTGCCAGCCATTACATCTTTAAATGCCTGCTCCAATGCTGCTTCTGTAAAATCAGCATATATGAAGAAGTTAAGCCCGTGGTCAGAAAGTCTTCCGCCATTTGCATGGAAGTAATCGTGCCTTTTCTTCAAGGCCGCCAGCAATGCACTGTAACTGTTGATATCAATATCCGCAGCGGCGCCCAGCTTTTGCAGATAGGCTTTAAAGCTGGCAGGATCTTCTACTGCCATGGCTTTATCCGGACGGAAAGTAGGCAATACTTTAGTGGCAAAACCCTGTTTGCTGATGGCTTCATGAAACGTCAGCGGATCAGCAGGATCGTCTGTTGTGCAGAGTGCATCTACTTTGTAATGCTGCAACAAAGACTTGGTACTGAATTTTGGCAGCTGTGCATTACAGGTTTCGTAGATGCTTTTAGCGTTATCGCCATTCAGTACCTCTTTTATGCCAAAGGGATTCAGCAGTTCCATATGCGTCCAGTGATACAAAGGATTACGCATGGTATAGGGAACCGTTTCCGCCCAGACTTTGAACTTGGTCCAGTCATCCGAGCCACCGGTAATGAGTTCTTCATTCACCCCGTTTGCACGCATGGCGCGCCATTTATAGTGATCACCTTTTAACCAGGCTTCTGTGATGGTAGCAAATTGATGGTTGTCCGCTATTTGATCAGGAGGCAGGTGATTGTGGTAATCAATTACCGGCATGTCCTTCGCGTAGTCGTGGTATAACTTTTTAGCCGTTTCTGTTTTGAGTAAAAAGTCTTCCGATAAGAAAGTTTTCATTGCGCTGCTTATAAAACCTTAGAGTGATTTGTAACGTATGCTTTTACACCATTCTGCATCATACCAACCAGGTGATCGGTTACGGTATCCGCAAAACCCGGGATATTATTGAGATCAGTTTCCCACAGGCGGCTGTCGCCACAAATACTGCGCACCATACCGGAAACCTCCGTGTAGCCTGGGGTTTCAACGGACTGCCAATAAGCTGCAAAAATGGGTGCATTGTCATCAGTAATATCGTAGAACGCGTCTTTGCGTTGTCCCTGATATTTACCATCCGTTACGCGCACAGGTTTCAGGAAAAGTAACGCAGCGGCAAACCCTAAGATCAGCATTTCGGGTAATACACCTTTAGCTTCCCGGTAGCGCAGCAGGGTCTGCACATTACGGGCGTTCATTTTAGAACTTTGCTGAAAGGTAATACTTATGAGTTTATGTTCAATAGAAGGGTTGGCAAAACGGTCGAGCACATCCTGCGCAAATACTGCAGTCTGAGGCCCCAATGCACTGAGTGTGGGCAGGATCTCCTCTAACACAGCAGTTTCAAAGAAACGGCGCATGTAGGCATCCTGCATACATTCGTATACGGTATTCAAACCGGAAAGGTAACCCAGGGCAACAGCTGCGGTGTGGCTACCATTCAGGATCCTTAATTTTTGCTCACGATAAGGTGTAATGCTGGGTGCTATCAGCATCCTGGCATCTGCCTGGTGGAAAGAGAGTTTTTGGGCAACGGAAGCATCTCCTTCAATGGCCCAGAGGAGGAATGGTTCTGATTCGATCCATAACTCATCTTCATAACCGGCTTTTTCCCAGCATTCCTTCAGGTTCTTGGGTTTACCCGGCACGATCCTGTCTACCAGGGAACTGCAGAATTTGTTGGCGGAAGAGATCCATTCAACAAATGCTTCCGGCATTTTATTAAAGGCGGCCAGCTGTAATACGATCTCTTTGAGGAGTTTGCCATTATCCACCACCAGTTCAGTTGGTATGATAATGAATCCCTGGGCCGGGTGTTTCTTATATCGTTTGTAAAGAATGGCCAGCAATTTTCCCGGAAAGGAAACGGGCACCCCGGCGGCTACATTCTCTTCCACATACTGGATCCCCACTTCGGTAGTGTTGGATACGATAATCTCCAGGCCAGGCTGTGTGGCAGCTTCCAATATTGCCTCCCACTCTGCATTCGATTGCAAAGTACGGCTAATAGAAGCGTTCACTAAGTATTGATCAACCGGCTCCCCTTGAGAAATTCCTTTAATATGTGTAGTAAAGAGGCCATCCTGTGCAGCAAAAGCGCCTGCCGGCCCATCTGTGGATTTTACCACTACCACCCTTCCCTGGAAGAGACCTTTTTTGTTAGCCTTGTCTATCAGGTAATCTACCAGTCCTCTTAAAAGTACGCCTGTACCAAACTGCAGCACTTTTTCAGGATAATGGAAGTATTCAGGTGTAATGCCCCAGGCGGGATTGTTCATAACGTGTTTTCTATTCAATCTCGAAAGCATGCATGCGAAATTTATTAAATAACTAAACTGTTTAGCCGATAAATATATAGTTAGTATTCGAAATTATTGACAATTTACTAAAGATTTGCGGATATAATGCAAATCAAACGTTGTAAATACCTGATTGGTTAATATTTATGCAGTATCTGGTAATTAGCAACTATATGCCCATCATCAGTATCTATAAGCTAAACCTACCCCTTTAACAGGATTTCAGTAATTTTGCATCCTTAACCAATTAACAGATGAGCAAGCTTGGAAAAGTGCTGGTTGCCATGAGCGGGGGGATTGACAGTACAGTCACTGCCCTGATGCTCCATGAGCAAGGCTATGAAGTGGTGGGCATCACCATGAAGACCTGGGATTACGCTTCTGCCGGACCTTCCAAAAAGGAAACGGGCTGCTGTAACCTGGACTCTTTCAATGACGCCCGGGCTGCTGCCGTACATCATGGCTTTCCGCACTTCATTTTAGATATCAGGGATGAATTCGGGGATTTTGTGATCAACAATTTCGTGGATGAATACATTGCCGGCCGCACACCCAATCCGTGTGTGTTGTGCAATACGCATATAAAATGGCGCGCCCTGATGAAACGGGCGGATGCGATGGATTGTGAATTCATTGCTACCGGCCATTATGCCAAACTCCGTATGGAGAATGGCCGCGGCGTGATCAGCAAAGGTGTGGACGAAACCAAAGACCAGAGTTATGTGCTCTGGGGTTTGGACCAGGATGTGGTGAAACGTACCCTGCTGCCCCTGGGTGGATACCGTAAAACGGAGATCCGCCAGATGGCTATGGACTTCGGTTATCCTGAACTGGCCAAAAAGGCGGAAAGCTACGAGATCTGCTTTGTGCCGGATAATGACTACCGCGGTTTCCTGAAACGTAAAGTGGATGGCCTGGAAGAAAGGGTGAACGGAGGCAATTTTGTACTCGCAGACGGCACTATCGTGGGTAAACATAAAGGTTACCCCTTCTATACCATCGGGCAGCGTAAAGGGCTGGATATTGCTTTGGGCAAACCCATCTTTGTTACAGAGATCATCCCGGAAACCAATACCGTTGTGCTGGGTGAGGAACATGAACTGAACCGCAGTGAAATGACGGTAGGCGGTATCAATTTCGGCAAATATGACCATCTGCCGGAGGGCATAGAGTCTATTGTGAAGATCCGGTATAAGGATAAAGGTACCCTGGCCAATGTTTACACCGGCGCCAATGATACCGTGAAAGTGAATTTCTATGAGCAGGTGAAGGGTATTGCACCCGGACAATCTGCCGTATTTTATGAAGGAGATGATGTATTAGGCGGCGGGATCATTCGCCGTTAAATTCTAATATAAAGACAAAAAGGGGCTGTTCCGGCATAATGGAACAGCCCCTTTTTTTATTCTTATCCTTGCTTCATCCTAGCTTCAAAGTAGCTTAAACCCGCTCTGGCAAGCAACATGAAGCTAGGATGAAGCAAGGATGAAGCTACCATGGCAGGTTTACGCTAAAAAGTCGATTACCCGCCGCGGGCGTTTTGCGACAATAAATTAGTCCTAAGGCTGGTTGTCACAAAAGCAGCCTGTTATTGGCTAATTTTTCGATACTGTTTGTCACAAAAGCAGCCTGCTATTGGCTAATTTTTCGATACTGTTTGCCACAAAAGCAGCCTGCAATCCATTAATCTTTCGCCACCATTATCCTTCCCTCCTCGCCACCGCCACAAACATGGTATCCGCATTCCGCTGATACCCGCTCACAATCCCACTCTCCTCTATCTTCAACCCACAGACCTGCTCCAGGAAGGCCACAGCCTCCTCATTTTCCTCCCGGAACACGGAACAGGTGATATAAATCAATGTTCCCCCCGGCGCCAGAAAAGGAACCACATTACGGGCAATCTGTTTTTGCAGGGCGGCATATTCTGAGATCTGTGCTTCTTTGAAAAAAGTGATACTCTCCGGTGTTCTCCCCCAGGTGCCGGAACCACTGCAGGGCGCATCAAGTATAATACCCGAAAATTGGGTGCGGGGCATAGATGCCCGCAAAGCAGGCGAAGTAAGGTCCAGCACTTTTGAACTATAATTCTTCAGGCCGGCTTCCGCAAAACGTTTGCGGAGGTTCTCCAGGATGCTGGCTCGCACATCACTGGCAAAAAGATGAATCGCGGGTTGCAGGTCATGCAGCAGAATGGATTTACCACCACTGGCAGCACAGCAATCCCACCAATGCTCTCCGGCCTTTGGATGAAAACGGAGGCCGGTTTCCTGTGAGGACAGGTCCTGCACTTCATACCAGCTCTTATCCGGGATGATCAGTTCTGTTTTTGTGCCGTTGGGCAATGCAATCGTATTAGCGCCGATCTGTTCATAGACGTAATTCCCTTCCAGCAAACGAAGAATGGCAGCTAATTTACCAGGCCGCGCACGCAGGAATAATTTAGGTTGTTGCAGGAAGGAACGCGTAAACTGTTCTGCATCAATGCCGGCAGACAGATGTTTTGCAAAAGGGAAGACAGACCATTGGAGCCCCAGGGCCGCAAGTTTATCTTCAAACGAAGCCGTTACATCCCATTCCGGTTTAAAGAAGGTCAGCAATTCATCCGGCCCCTGTTCACACAGGAAGGTGCCCAGCAAGATCCTTTCTTTAAGCGGCAGGTTTTGCTGCCAGTTGCCCAACCGGAAAAAGTGATACACCAATTGCTGCACCCTTTTCCTGTCACGGCTTCCCATATGCGGATGCGCCTTGAAGAATGTTTTAAGATAATGATGCAGGGGTAAACTTCCGTTATAACCTGTGATGATCTTCTCTGCAGCAATGATGTAGTTTTCCCAACGCGTCATGTTCGCAAAGATAGGGATACTCGCCTCTTTTTTTGTTATCTTCATATCAATCTAAACCTTGCTCCAATGCGCTACACTACATCCATTTTACTATTGTTCTTAACCGCCAGTTGCTTTTCCCAGGAAAAATATTCCGCTGAAACAGAAGAAAAGATCCGCCAGGTAGAAAACAGCCTGGGCAGCTGGGTGTCTTTCGACAATGCGCCTCCCGTAAAGCTCAACCTCCTGGAACGGATGAAATATTACAGGGTGCCGGGTATCAGCATTGCCGTGATCAGGAATTACAAACTGGAATGGGCACGTGGTTATGGTTTTGCGGATGTGGAAGAAAAAAGGCCCGTTACCACGCAAACACTTTTTCAGGCCGCCTCTATCAGTAAATCCCTGAATGCAGTGGGCATCTTAAAACTGGTGGAACAAAATAAACTGAACCTGGACGAAGACATCAACAAATACCTTAAAAGCTGGCATCCTTCTGCAGATTCCGGTAAGATCACTATCGCCAATCTCCTGAGCCATACGGCGGGCCTTACGGTACACGGGTTTGGAGGCTATGATGTAAAGGACACGCTGCCTACCGTGCAACAGATCCTGCAGGGAAAAAAACCTGCCAACTCCCCGGAAGTGAAACCTGCATTTGCTTCAGGCAAACGCTTTCAGTATTCCGGCGGCGGCACCACCATATCACAACTGATCCTTACAGAACAAACCGGCAGGCCCTATGATCAATACCAGCAAAAAGAAGTGCTGGACCCTATGGGCATGACCGGCAGCTTTTATACACAACCTGCCCCTGCTTCCAAAAAAGACCTGCTGGCCACGGCGTACCGGGCAAATGGTAATCCGGTGGAAGGAAAATACCATGTTTATCCTGAAATGGGCGCTGCCGGCTTATGGACGAATCCGGTGGACCTGAGTAAATACATCATTGAAACACAACTGGCTTATGAAGGCAAGTCTTCCAAAGTATTATCGCAGGCCATGACCCAAAAGCGGCTCACACCTTATATTGATAAAAGTGCAGGGCTGGGGGTTTTCATCATGGATAACAAATGGTTTAATCACAATGGCGGGAACGCAGGTTTCAGATGTGTATACTATGGAAGCCTGGAAGGCGGCAATGGCGTTGTGGTAATGGTGAATTCTGATAATTTTGAAGTGATCTCCGAAGTAATGAGGAGCATAGGCAGCACTTACGGATGGAATGAATTCAACAGGACCAGTGTTCGTTCACTGGCTACAGTACCTGCAGACACACTGAAACAATACCCGGGCATTTACAAATTCCAGAACATCACGCTTACCGTGACCGAAAAGGATAACACCCTTTTCATCAGGCAGAATATGGGCAATACCATGCAGATGTACTTTACTTCCAACAAGGATTTTGTGATTATGGATGCGCCTTCAGACAACCGTTTTGAGAATGGAGGCCTGGTAGTAAAGCAAGGCGGCCAGGAGATCCGTTTTACGAAGCAATAAAATAAATTACCAGCCAATTAGCCATAATTGTGTATTTTGTGCAAATAATCAACCATTTAGATAGAAATTATCAAAAAATAAGATGCAGTATTAGTTTTTGTTATGCATGCACTGGCCACTTTTGAGGATGACGCATTACTGGATTTAATCAAAGCAGACAACCGGATAGCGTTCAATGAGATCTACAGCCGATACTGGGACCGGTTGTATGCCACTGCTTTTCATCATCTCAAAGATTCCACCGCCGCAGAAGAAATAGTACAGGATGCATTTATCACTATCTGGCAAAAACGCCATGACCTCCATATAGAAAGTCTTTCCAAATACCTGGCTGCCATGATCCGTTATGCCGTCTATCGCAGGATGGCCCGGGAACAGCAACGCCAGCAGCATCAGCTTTCCGCCGGTGGTCTCAACCCTGCCGTTACGGATGCAAAAGATGTAGATCACAAACTCCTGCTGGAGATCGTGGATAAATTAAGTTGTGAACTCCCTGAAAAGTGCCGCCTGGTATTCCGCGCCAATAAACTCTATGACCAGCCCCTTGAAGATGTGGCCCGTGAACTGAATATATCCCGCAAAACCGCAGAAGCCCACCTCACCAAAGCTTTAAAAGTTATTCGCCTCAACCTGGGAAAAGCATTTCACTTCTTTTCCTGGTTCCTGTAAAAAATATTTTCTCCACACTAAGGGTAAGTGCATTCCAAAGCACTCTATATAAGAAACACCCTTCCACAATCAACCATGGAACAAGAACAAATCAATAAACTGGCACAAAAGTTCCTGGAAGGGACGGCTACTGAAGCAGAACAAAAAATGCTGCACGATTGGTACGACAGCATTCAGGTGCACGAAGAATTGCCGGTGGACGGAGAAGCCCTCCGTCTTCGCATGCAACAGGCCATCGCCGATAAAACGGTTAAACGCCAGCCATGGATAAAACGCCTGACTGCTGCTGCTGCCATCTTATTATTGATCACTGCCGGAACTTATTTCCTGCAAAGAAATAAACAGGTACAAACAACCAAAACGCATCCTTATAAAGAAGATGCAGCACCCGGTACCAATAAAGCCATCCTTACACTGTATGATGGCACTACCATTGAACTGGATAGCTCCCGGAATGGCGCATTAGGCAAACAGGGTAATACAACGATCTTAAAAACAGCCGGCGGACAGCTCGCTTACCAAAGCAGCAACCAGCCTGCAAGCCAGGAGATTCATTATAATAAAGTGGTAACGCCCCGCGGAGGACAATACCAGATCATGCTGCCCGATGGCACAAAGGTTTGGCTGAATGCAGAATCATCCCTGTACTTCCCTGCAGAATTCACCGGGAAAGAACGGAATGTGAAACTTACCGGAGAAGCTTACTTTGAAGTAGCACACAATGCACAGGCGCCTTTTATTGTAAGCGTGGCAGATGTAAATGTGGAAGTATTGGGCACCCACTTCAATGTAATGGCCTATACGGATGAGCATGCTATCAAAACTTCCCTGTTTGAAGGAGCGGTGAAAATAAAGGATAACCTGCTTCGCCCCGGTCAGCAAATGCAGGTCTACAAAGATGGTCGCTTCAAAGTGGTAACAGATCCATTTATGGAAGATGCCATCGCCTGGAAAGACGGGATGTTTGTTTTCAACAACGATAACCTGGACAATATCATGCGCAGGTTAAGCCGTTGGTACGATGTAGAAATAAGTTTTTCAACCGATAAAATACGGAACAACGAATTCACTGGCCAAATATCGAGACATGAGAAATTATCGGAAGTCCTGAAGATGCTGGAGCTTACCGATGCTGTACATTTTGAGATAGAAAGAAAGAAAATTATTGCCATGCCATAATAATACTGGCAGGAACAGATATTAACGATCAACCATTGAATCAGGACCAGTGATATAACTGGCTATTCCGCGCGGGCTGAGCGCGCATTTGTTGCTATTAATTACTTTTTAAAAAGTATCGTCTAGTATGAAACTAACTGACTATTTAAAGTCACCTCCCGGGGTGGCAGGGCTTCGTATTGCCCATTTGCGGCCAGGTAAAAGAACCAACCTGCTGGCCCTATGCCTATTGCTTGTTTTTATGCAGGCAACTGCCAGTGTGTATGCACAAAAAGTTACGCTGTCTGTAAAAGACATGCCGCTGACCAGGCTCTTCAGGGAAGTAAGGAAACAAACAGGTTTTGCTTTCCTTTACAACAACGCTTCTTTGCAAGCCACCAAACCTGTAACCATACAGGTTTCCGGTGCATCACTGGAAGAAGTGATGGCGCTGGCACTCAAAGGTCAGCCGCTCAGCTACACTATTTCCAACAACACCATCATCCTCAAAACCGCTCCTTTACCAAAAGAGGAAAAGCCGGTACAGGTGCTTCCCATTGAAATAAAAGGAAGGGTGCTGGATGCTAAAACAAAAGAGCCGGTAGTTGGTGCCACCGTTGCTGTTAAGGGAACCGGCACCGGTGCCATTACAGATCTTAACGGGGACTTTGTATTGAAGATCAATAAAGGCGATCAGTTACAGATCAGCTTCATGGGTTATGAAACGCAATTACAGAAACCGGATAAAGACGGGCGTTTTATATACCAGTTGCAAACATCACAGCAATCTATTAAGGATGTGGTGATCACAGGGATCTTCAGCCGCCCTAAGCAAAACTTCACCGGTGCTGCTTCTTCCTTCACTAATGAAGATCTGAATAAAGTAACCAATTCAAATGTGCTCACGGCACTCAAATCACTGGACCCTTCCTTCCAGATGCCGGAGAATATCAGCTTTGGTTCCGATCCAAATAAGTTGCCGGAAGTTGTGTTGAGAGGTGGGAACAGTTTGGTTGATCCCAGCCAGAGCAGCACTTCCAATGTATTCAACTATTCCAACGCACCCAATGTGCCCCTGTTTATCCTGGATGGTTTTGAAACCACCCTTTCACGGATCAATAATCTGGACCTTAACCGCATTGCTAAAGTAGATATCCTTAAAGATGCCGCAGCCACCGCCATTTATGGTTCCCGGGCTGCGAACGGCGTTATAGTGATTGAAACCATCCGCCCTACCAGCGGGCAATTGAGGGTTACCTATAATGCTACCTTAAGAACGGATGTACCAGACCTTACCGGTTATGATCTGCTGAATGCCCGTGAGAAACTGGACCTCGAAGTGAAAACAGGCGTATACAATAACACTTTCAATTTTTTGGATGAGCAATATAAATACTACTATAATCAGAGAAAAGCAAATGTGGAACGTGGTGTGAATACAGACTGGTTATCCAAACCACTGCGCACCGGCGTAGGCCACAAACACAATATCTATGTGGAAGGCGGCGCAAATGATGCCCTGTATGGCGTCGGCCTTACCTACGATAATATACAGGGTACCATGAAAGGTTCCAGCCGTACGAACATCATGGGGAATTCCTATCTCAGTTACCGTTTCAAGAACTTCCAGTTCAGGAATGACCTCACACTGAGTTTCAACAGAGGAGACAATTCCCCCTACGGTTCCTTTAGCCAGTATTCCCGCTTAAATCCTTATTGGACACCTTATGATGAGAAAGGTAACCCGCTGATCTACCTGGAAGATGTACGTACAGTAGACGGCGTGCGGTTAACCAACTTTGACAGGTACGACAATCTTGATGGCGGTGCTGCGGGCAGGCCGGTAAATCCTTTGTATAATGCCAGTCTGAACATTGCCAGCTTTTCAAAGAACCAGGCCATCACCAATAACTTGTCTGCACAATGGCAGGCCTTTCCCTGGTTACGTTTTTCCGGCCGCCTTGCCTATACAAAACAGGTGGATGAATTAAATGATTTCAAACCTGCACAACATACTTCTTTCGTTGCCAAACCTACTTACGAAAAAGGTTCTTATGTAAAGAACTATGGCAGGCAGAACATGCTGGAAGGGATGCTGATGGCTGATTTCAATAAGAAGATAGACCGGCATCTTATATTTGCCACCCTGGGCCTGAATGTACAGGAAACAGGCAATGGTATAGAATACTATGAAGCACAGGGTTTCCCCAATCCGAGGCTGGACCAGATCATCCTGGGCAGCCGCTACCCTACGGGTGGTAAACCTTTCGGATCGGAAAACATATCCCGGCTGGCAGGTTACCTCGCCAATATGAGTTATTCTTATGACAACCGTTATCTCTTAGATCTCTCCTACCGCCTCGATGGATCATCCCAGTTCGGAGCAGAAAAACGCTTTGCACCTTTCTGGTCTGCCGGTATCGGATGGAACCTCCATCATGAAAAATTTTTACGAGACCTCAGTTTCATCAATCGTCTTAAACTGCGTTACTCAGTAGGTTACACAGGTTCACAAAACTTCCCCAGCTTCCTGGGCATCACCACCAGTAGTTATTATGCAGATGTTGACTACCGTGGCGTACTGGGTAGCCGTTTAATGGGGTATGGCAATTCCGCACTGGCATGGCAGCAAACTTTCAAGAATAACTTCGGCGCAGATATCACCCTTTTCAATAAGCTGGATATCACAGCCAACTATTTTGTTGAAAGAACGAAAGGAAGTGTAGTAAATATTTCCACCGCTCCTTCTTCCGGCTTCAGCTCTTATTCTGATAACATGGGCGATGTGTTGAGCAAAGGCTGGGAAGTGAACGCACGTTACAATATCATCAATAATCCAAGGAACAGGAACAACTGGTCCATATTCGTGAATGCTTTCTCTGTGAAGAACACCATTGAAAGGATCTCGAATACCATTGCCCAGATGAACAAAAAGGCAGATACTTCCAAATCAACGCTGCCGCTGCCGCGCTTTGCAGCAGGGCGTTCCATTTCAGCCATATGGGTAGTGGAATCACTGGGTATTGATCCATCCACCGGTGTGGAGATCTACAGGAAAAGAGATGGCACCCTCACCAATACTTACGATCCGCTGGACCAGGTGATCATGGGAGATACAAGGGCTAGTGTAGAAGGTACTTTTGGTACCAATGTAGAGATCAATGGTATTGGGATGAATGTATTCTTCCGCTTCCGTTACGGCGGGCAGGCTTACAACCAAACGCTGATCGACCGCGTAGAGAATGTGGCGTACACCTATTACAATGTGGACAGGAGAGTGTATGAAGAGCGCTGGATGAAACCCGGTGACCATACTTTCTTTAAAGGCTTCACCAATGCCGGGGGCATGCAAACAGACGAAACCAAAGCCTCTTCCCGGTTTGTACAGGATAATAATGAACTGATCTGCGAAAGCTTATCTGCTTATTACCGGTTCCCGGATCAATTGAATAAAAGATTGCGTTTGCAGAATACCCGCATCACTTTCTTTACCAGCGATCTGTTCCGTTTTACCAGTATTAAAAGGGAACGCGGCCTGATCTATCCATTCAGCCGCACTTTCAGCCTGCAATTACAAACCAGTTTCTAGTGCTTAAAAATACGAACATGCAATTCAGTCGAAAATATAGCCTGATCTGTTTACTGGGAGTTGCCATTTCACTGGCCTCCTGTAAAAAATGGCTGGACGTAAAACCCAGAACACAGATCAAGGAATCGGAACAATTCTCCAGCCGTCAGGGGTTCATTGATGCCCTCTTCGGTCTTTATCAGCGTACAGCAACAGACTCCCTGTATGGCCAAAGCCTGAGTTTTGGTGTGCTGGACGTACTGGCCGGCAGGTATGAGAATAAAGCAAGTACCGGCAACTGGTATGGCAACCTGGCCAGGTATAATTACACGGCCACTACAACCGGCGCGCTGAATGTGGAACGTAAGATCAGTGAAATATGGGGTGCTGCTTATTCCGCCATTGCTCAGGCGAATTACATCCTGAAAAACATCGATAGCCGCAGGGATATCCTGGACGATAATACCTATAGCATCATTAAAGGAGAAGCCATCGGCATGCGTGCCTTCCTGCATTTTGACCTGCTGCGCCTCTATGCACCGGCTTACAATACAGCCAACATGGAAAAACCTGCTATCCCTTACATGGAGCAGTTCACTATCCTGCCGCAGGACAGGCTAACTGTAGCTGCTGTGACGAACAAGTGCGAAAAGGAATTACTGGAAGCAGAAACATTGCTGGCTGTAAATAAAGACATAGATCAGATCGCTCAGAACCAGGGCGCTACTTCTGTAGACCTTTTCCTGATGTACCGCCAGAACCACCTGAACTACTGGGCGGTGAAAGCTGCACTGGCAAGACTGTACCTCTATAAAGGAGATAAAGTGAATGCCCTGAAGTATGCCAAAGAAGTGATAGATGGTAAGAAGTTCCGTTTCATCACCGCCGCAGAGATCAATAACGATGCTGCCAGTGTTGCTTCCGACATGACCTTTTCATCAGAACACATCTTTTCCATTTATGTGTCTGATCTGAGAAGAGTAGTGGAAGACATCTTCAAACAATCGTCCAACAACAACAACGATCTCCGTGACCTGTACAGCACGCTCTCAAAAGTGGAGGCCATGTATGAAGTGACCCAACCCGGTTATGGAACAGACATCCGTATACCAGGTGCTTCAAAACCTTTGTGGACAAGCGCTACCATCGTGAACATCTTTTATGTATACACGAGGAAATACCATACGGATAACCAGGATAACGTAAAACAAAAACTCATCCCTGTAATGCGTTTGTCCGAAATGTATTACATCGCCGCAGAAGCTGCCGCCACAGCAGATGAGGGATTACCTTATCTCAACACAGTGAGGGTAGCCCGTGGATTACCTGCCCTGGCAACATCCGCAAATCTGGAAGCTGAAATACTGAAAGAATACCGGAAAGAATTCTATGGAGAAGGACAACTATGGTACTACTTCAAACGCAAGAATACGGTAACTATCCCTGATGGTGTAGGCAACCCGATGACGGAAGCGAAATACATCTTCCCACGGCCGCTGGCTGAAATTGAATTTGGTAAATAAAAAACGGAAAGAAGATGAGATCATATATATATTATTTCCTGCTGCTTACAGTGATACTGGCCGCCTGTGGCAAAGACGACAGGCTCATGTACAAGGAAGATCCCCGGGTCTACTTTTCCAGGTTTGCCACTAATCCTGACAGTACGGATTATTCCTTCGGTGTTAAAGCTGCAACGTTGATGACAGACACGGTGTACCTCACCCTACGTATCATGGGTACCGCTACGGATAAAGACAGAGAGATCAAACTAAAGATCGCTGATTCTTCCAAAGCCAAAGCCGGTTACCATTATAACATGGGGCCGCTGGTAATGCCCGCTAATGCATATGAAGTAAGGATACCGGTATACCTCTATCGTAAACCAGGATTGAAAGACAGCATCGTTACGATCGATTTTACGGTGGTGGAATCCAAGGATTTTAAACCCGGTTATGGAGATAAACCCGGGCTTAACGTGTATGACCGCCAGCATTATAAGATCAGCTTCAATGATCAATTGCTGAAACCCGCATCATGGGATTCCCGCCTTGCCGTAAGCTTTGGTGTATACTCTACTACAAAGTTCAAATTCATGATCCAGGCCACTGGTAAAACAGACTGGAACAGTACCATTTTCCCGGGCGATCAGAACTTCCTGATCCAAACCGTAAAGCTGGCACTCTATAATTATGAACAGGCCAATGGCCCCATGCTGGATGAAAACGGCGTTCGCGTTGTATTCCCTTAACAGATCAAATGAATCTACATGAAAGCTAATCTAACCATCATATGCATACTGACCGTGTTGTTCAGCAGTTGTTATAAAGACAAGGGCAACTACACTTATGCAGAGCTCAACAAACTGCAGATCACTGACACCTATGGCGCAGTTAATGTTCCCATCACTTTTGGGGATACACTGAAGATAAATCCGAAGATCACGCAAACTACCGCACCAAATGAAGAGAACCTTACATTTGAATGGATGGTGTTTGATAATTCTCCGGCCAGCAGTTACAACTTACCCAAAACGGTGATCGCTACCACCCGCAACCTCGCGGTAAAGATCACGGAGCCACCGTTCTCTTTAGGCCAGAACTACCGTCTTACCTATAAGGTAACGGATAAACGCACCGGCGTGAGTTCTTTCCTCTTTTACAATCTTACCATCATTAATAAGTATGCACAGGGATGGATGTTCCTGGAAGATAAAGCGGGTGTAGGTGATTTCTCTATGATCCTGCCAAATGGCAGCGTTGAAAGGAATGTGTATTCCTCCCTGAACGCAGCAAACCCAATGGGCAAACCAGTGAAACTGGAGATCACACCTTTCCAGATCACAGACGACCTCTCTCCTTCTTCCAAAAAGATCTATCTGCTCACGGAAACAGATGGTATGGAACTGAGCTACCAGACCATGCTGAAAAAATTCAACTATGGTTACCTCTTCTACGCTGCACCATCCATCGTAAAACCTGCAAGGCATACATGGGCCAGCAGCAGTACCGGTGTTAACTTATCCGGTTCATTAGGTGTGGCTATCAATGACGGCAAGCTGCATACCAACCTGGTGGGCGGTTTCCCGGGATCGAAGAAATGGGGAGCATCCCTTCTCACTCCTGCCGGTAATCAGAATTATACCCTGGCACCATATGTAGCCGGTGGTACTACTTATACCGTTACAGTATATGATGCACTGAACAAACGTTTCTACAGTGCAGGGGGTACTGTGCTGAATGCGTTCCCCGGGGCTGCCAGTACTGTATTTGATATGAACAACGTAGGCATGGACCTCTTGTATATGGATTCTGCGAACGTAGTACGTGAATACAACTGCGTATTCAAAGACGAAACCAATACCCCCTGGCTGCTGAAGTTCAAAACAGTGGCTACTACCGCGGCACCTGCCATTACCCTGCTTAAAACACAGATGAGTGCGCCGGATATTGTGAACATGACGGCGGCTGCATCTTCCACCCTCACTCCGCATATCTATTACGGTGTAGGTAACAAGCTATACAAATACGAAACCACATCCAATATCACTGTTCCGCAATTCACTTTCCCTGCAGGTGAAACGGTTATCAAAATGAAGTTCAACCGCGTACCAGCCGGCACTTCTCAACTGGTAGCTGTGACCTGGACGGGCACAGAAAGTAAAGTATATTTCTTCGATGTTTCCGCCGTGGGAGATTTCACTACTTATACAAATGTTTACAGTGGCTTTGCAAGGATCGTAGACCTTGGATACAAAGTACCATAACCTTAAAAATACATTGCATGAAAAAGATCATCGCCTGCTTAATGACCGTGATAGGATGCAGCACTTTAACCCAAGCGCAGTCCTTCGTAATTAATGGGAAAGTGAAGGACATTCCTGACAGAAAAGTGTACCTCTCCCACCAGGAAGGAAAGAAAAACATCATAGATTCTGTGATGATGAAGAATGGCAGTTTTACTTTTAAAGGGAAATCGCCCGGCGCTTACTTCTATTTCCTCCGTGTAGATAGCATGCGCAGAGGTTTCGGCTTCTTCGCAGAGAATAAAGTAATGACGATTACGGCAGACAGCACTTTTAATGATGTTCAGTTCAGTGGCAGTGAAAGTCAGGCGCAGTGGAAAGAATGGAGTAAAACCTGGCAATCCATCGCGCAAAAGGCAGGGCCGCTATATGAGCAATCAGCTGCTGCTGACAAAGCAAAGGATACCGTGGCCCGCGCCGCAGTCCGTAAAGCTTTTGATGATCTCGGCAATGAACTGGATTCCGCTGTAGTGAACTTCATCAGAAAATATCCCGCTTCACCTGTTTCTCCCTTTATCATTATTGACCGTTACATCAATTATCCTGCACCTGAAAAAGTGGAACGCACTTTTGCTATGCTCAAACCTGCCGCGCAAAATTCAGCTTATGGCAAAGAGATAACAGAAACCCGCAGGATTGCTTCTAAGACTGGGATCGGGGCAAAACCTGATTTCACGCTCGCAGATACTTCAGGCGTTCCGTTAAAACTCTCCAGCCTCAAAGGCAAATATGTACTGGTAGATTTCTGGGCCAGCTGGTGCGGTCCCTGCAGGAAGGAAAATCCGAACGTGGTGGCTGCTTACAACAAGTACCATGAAAAAGGGTTCACTATTGTAGGTGTTACACTGGATACCAAGAAAGATGCGTGGTTAGCAGCTATTGCCAAGGATGGTCTTACCTGGGCGCATGTTGGTGATCTGCAAGGTTGGAAAAGCGCTATTGTAGAAGAATACGGTATCAGGGCTGTACCCACCAATTTTCTGCTGGACCCTTCCGGTAAAGTGATTGCGAAAGATCTTCGGGAAGAAGCATTGCAGAAAAAGCTTGAGGCTATCTTTTCAAAATAGTGTAGCTATCTTCTTAAATAGAAAAACCCAAATTAAAGAGGAATTGCATGGACATGCAATTCCTCTTTGCTTTTTTCCAAGGTTATATTTATTGTGAATGTACTTTAGTGCCGGTATTTTCTATTGTGAATGTGCCTTAGCATTGCCAGTACTCTTTATTGTGAATGTACTTTAGTGCCGGTATTTCTATTGTGAATGTGCCTTAGCATTGCCAGTATTCTTTATTGTGAATGTACTTTAGTGCCGGTATTTTCTATTGTGAATGTGCCTTAGCATTGCCAGTATTCTTTATTGTGAATGGGCCAATAGTGTTTCCTTTATTGCCAATCCCTTTCAGTGTTTCCTTTTCACGAATACTCCTTAGTACTTCCTATCCCTCCTGTCCTCCCTTCTATCCCTGCGGTTCTCTTTGCGATCACGCACATCTTCTCTTCTATCACGTATATCTTCCCGTTTATCGCGCACATCTTCCATCCTGTCTTTAATCCCACCATCATGTCTTGCATCACGTACATCTTCCCGTACATCCCTGCGGTCTTCACGGCGATCGCGTACATTCTCTCTTCTATCACGCACATCCTCTCTGCGGTCACGCACATCTTCACGCCTGTCAGGATTTTTCTGTGCAAATGAAGAAGAAGTTATAAAACTGAAACCAACAATAGCGGCTAATAATATTCCTGTTTTCATATAAGTGATTTTGAATTTGGACGTGGAATGAACAACAGGGTTTAATACGAAAAAATAAACTTTAAGCGATTAAGCTTTCACCGGCACACTTCGTCTAAGCGACCCTCTTTACAGATACATGACAATTTAGAGCCCTGCTAACCTGATAAACCAGGTATTTAGCACTCATGAACTTGGGTTAAAATATGAGCAGTTCAGTGTAAGAATCTAAGAAGGCACCCACCCACAAGAAAAGTTCATCAGATATTTGTTAAAGAAATTATAAAATTAACCGACAAAACAGCTTATCTTATCGTTGAAATCGGGATCAGTCACAACTATGTCAGATCGGACTATCAAATTTTAATATTGCCGGATAAGGTCATAGTTTAGTTGCAGAAAGAGCATTTTTAATCGGGATAAGAAAACAAAAGTATCTAGATCGAGATTCACAGAGTAGAGCATCATATACCAAAATCGCGAACCGAAATCAGTTTAGAAAAGATTACCAGCAGGATAGTGACGCCATTATACACCGAACAGGTATGTAGTGATCAATCCGCAAATACATCAACCAAAAATGGTACATCAAAAACAGTGATCAGAAAAACTACTACGATAGTAGATCAAACACTTGACGCAGAAAAACAACAAATTCAGCTAATCATCAAACATCACTAATCATCAGACATCAGCGAACCAATGAGAATATCTTCCAGAACATTTGACTAAATCGATTTTGCATCTAATTACGGGACTTTACGAGTTACTCTTTAACGTATTTACCATGATAATATAAACACCTAACAACAACATAGCCATCTTCTAAAGCCCCTCGGGGCAATATATACACTGCTATCCCTACATAGCAGCATGGCCGTTTATTGCCTGCTTATAGCTGAAATATATTCCTAACCATAAAAACACAAAATGACCTAGTACCAATTATTGATTGAATTATTAGCACTGATCTAAAACTTATCACAACAACCAAAATTTAAAATTATGTTTAAAAGAACGCTCCAGCTGATGTTCCTGCTCCTGCTTTGCCTGCATGGATTCGCACAGGAACAGAAGGTGACTGGTACCGTGAAGGACAAGACCGGCGCTCCTTTACCCGGTGTAACAATCACAGACAAAGACCTGAAAACCACTGGCACGGTTACCGATGTCAATGGTAATTTCTCACTCATTGTAAAAGGCAATTCAAAGATCATCGTATTCTCTTTTATCGGTTATGATAACCAGGAAGTAAGTGTGGCCGGCAGAACAACCGTGAATGTAGTGCTGGAAGTAAACTCCAAAATGCTGGGAGATGTGGTGGTGATCGGTTACCAGGAAGTTTCCCGCCGTAAGAACACGGCAGCCATTGCTACCGTTAAAGGTGATGCCATTGCCAACCTTCCTGCCCCCAGTGTGGATATGATGCTGCAAGGCCGTGTATCCGGTGTGAACGTACAAAACTTTTCCGGTGAACCAGGGATCCGTAACTCCGTTGTAATACGCGGTAACTCTTCTGTATTGCGTGGTTATGATGAAGCACGCGCATTGAGTGCCCCGCTTTATGTGATTGATGGTATCCCTACTTCCGTGACGGAATTTGGTGGTATAGACGGATCCGGAACAGGTACCAACGCCATTGCCGGTATCAACCCCAATGATATAGAATCAATAGATATCCTCAAAGACGCTTCTGCTGCCGCTATTTACGGTTCCCGTGGCTCTAACGGTATCATCATCATCAAAACCCGTAAAGCAAAAACCGGCAAACCGGAATTCAATTTCAGCACCTATGTGGGTATCACACAAAGGCCAAAACTCATTGAAGTAGTGGCAGGCGCTGAAGAACGCCGCATGAAAATGGATGTACTGAACCTTTATAACGGCTTTGCAGATAACCAGACACTGCCGATGATGTTAACGGATAGCTTAAACCCGGACTTTAACAACGCAACAGACTGGCAAAGCTATTTCTACCAGACCGGTATGATCAATAACTATGATCTTTCCATGGCTGGTGCTACAGATGCTATCAACTACCGCCTCAGTCTTGGTCACTATAAAGAAGACGGTGTGGTGAAAAATACCGGCTTTAAGCGGTACTCCATCCTGGCCAGTATCAATGCCAAGGTAACCCCCTGGTTGAACAGCACAAGCCGTTTCCGTGTAACACGTACAGACCGCCCGCGTGCTATCAATGAACGTACCGGCAGCTTCTTTGCGTTCGACACTTATAGTCTTCCTTCCTCTTTCTTTTCCTTAACGGAAAGCTCCAGGGAATACCTGCTTGGCAATGATAACCGCCAGGATAAAAACATCAACAACAACCTCCAGTTCTCCAATGCCTTTAATGTAGACCTCGCAAAAGGCCTGCTGTTCAACACAACGGTGAACTACGAAAACAGGAACTCCAGCCGTAACTACTTTCAGCCTTCTGTAGTGCGGAATAATGGTTACGGATATGCTTCTTCCTATTCAGATAAAGTAGAGATCGCATCCCTCTTTTCAACACTGGAATATTCCACCAAATTCGGCAATCACCATCTTAACCTGATCGGTGGTACCAATATGGAATACACTAAATGGAACTGGAACTTTGGTAGTGCAGACCTCATTCCGAATGACAATGCATGGGCGGTGAACGTTGCCAACAAACAGTTTTCCAACACCTCTTCTGCAACAGAAGAAACCGGCATGCAAAGTATCTTCCTCCGGATGAACTATGACTTTAAAGACCGCTATTTATTATCTGCCGTGATCAACAGGGACGCGTCTTCCAAATTCGGTAAAGATAACCGCTGGGGTACTTTCCCTTCCGTTTCATTAGGATGGATCGTATCAGACGAACCTGCTTTTGAAAACTCTCTCGGCTTTGTGAACTTCCTGAAACTCCGCGGTAGCTGGGGTATTACCGGTAACCAGCCTGAAAGGAATTACCTCGGATACAATAACTATACCGTGAACCAGGCCGGCTTTGCAGACAATGGTGAGGTAACCTCTTACAACGGTACTTCTGTGATCACGCCAAACTATTACTCCGGTATTGCGCAGAAAGATCTTTCCTGGGAAGAATCAAGGCAGGGTAACCTTGGGTTGGAAGCAGGTTTCTTTAAAGACAGGATCCGCCTGATCGTAGATCTATACAAACGTGAACTCACGAAAGGATTCTTTGACTTCCTGCTTCCTAACGCGAGCGGTTATACCCTGGCACAAACCAACGCCATCGGGTTACGCAATTCCGGTGTGGAAGTAACCATCAATACCCGCAACCTCAATCCAAAAAGCGCATTGCAATGGAATACAGACATTACCTTCTCTTATAACCAGAACGTGATCACCGCATTGCCAAACGGCGGACGCAGTATCATCTTCAATTATAATACAGGCGTATATGGTTCAGACTATCTGCTTTCAGTTGGTCTTCCTGTAAACCAGTTCTACGTGTTTGAATTCAAGGGTATTTACTCCCGTCCGGAAGACGTGCCTTACAACCTGCTCACCGGTCAGCCGATGAAAAACTTCGTAGGTTGGGACTACCATGCAGGTGACCCGATCCTGGTAGACCAGGATGGCAACTTTGACCTGAAAGAACCTATGGACCAGATCATTGGTGGCGATCCCAATCCCAAATTCTATGGTGGTATCCTCAACAATCTTACTTATAAAGGTTTCTCACTGGGTGTTTTCCTGAGCTATACATTAGGCAGAGATATCATGAACAGCTACGAGAACCGCCGTTTGGAATACCTCTTCGAAGCTACGGGTGAGGATGGTGAACGTAACCTGGCCTCAAGAGCTATCATGGATATCAACAAACTGAACTTCTGGAAGAAACCCGGAGACAATGCAACGCTGCCCACCTTTTCACTCGTAGATGGAACACGTTCTCCATACCGCTTCTTCGATAAGACCACCATGTATATTGAGAAAGGCGATTATCTCCGTATCAAGTACATCACCGCGGGTTACAGCTTCAACCAACAGGTGTTGAACAAACTGAAGATCAAACGTCTCCGCCTGTATGGGGTAGTAGATAACCTTTACACCTTCCAGAAAAGCAATATCCCTGATGCAGAAGGCGTGAACGCCTATGGTATTTACACCGGCGACGGATATCCTATCCCCAAGAAATTCACCATTGGTTTAGACTTTGGCTTCTGATCACATCAAATCTGAATGAACATGAAACGACTTAAATATATACTTCCTGCACTGATGACCGCCTGGTTCTTAATAGCAGGCAGTTCCTGTAAAAAAATACTGGAACTGGAGAGCAAAAACGTGCCTTCCAGCAATAAGTTCTGGAAAACAGATAAAGATGCATTAGCCGGCCTGCTGGGTGGTTACTCCATGCTCCGCGATGCATTGACAGATGAGAACAGGTATTATGTGTATGGCGATGTACCTGCCAATACTTTTGAGATCACCTATACCTCCGATTATTCCATTCATCAGCTTCGCGATGGTTCTTTTGATGGCGTGTATTATGGCTATCTGGAAAATCTGCAGAACTGGACCAAGTTCTACAAAGCCATTGCACAAGCCAACCTCCTGATCAAAAAGATCCCCGACATTCCGGAAAATACTTTCAAGTCCGGTCATAAGGAATATTATCTCGGAGAATCCTATTTCCTGCGTGCCTACAATTACTTCTTTATTTCCCGCGTATGGGGAGATGTGCCTTTAGTATTGGAAGCAGTGGAAGACGTTGCAGAAGCTAAAAACTATGGCCGTGAGAAACAGGAGATAGTACTGAAACAGGCATTGGCCGATCTGGACAAAGCAGTTGAAATGCTTCCCCAATCCCCCATCAGCTCAAGCGACCGCGGCATAAGAGCTACCAAAGCAAGCGCGCTGGCATTGAAAGCACATATCTATGCATGGATAAAGGATTATGCAAAATGTGAAGAAGCCACCCGCGACCTGGTAGCCAATCCAGGCACTTACGGGCTCACTTTCATCACAGACTCCGCAGCATATTCCAAAATGGCCATCGGCAAATCCACAGAAGCCATTTTTGAGATCAATATCAGCTATGAACAAAGTGAAGCTTCCTGGAACGGAATAGGCCAGAAAACTTTATGGGCGCCTTTCCTCGCAACACGTGAACCTAACAACAAAGACGGCGTGCCCTGGAGAGTACATCCAGGTACAAAGAACAACCTCTTTTGGGAAGAAAACGACCTGCGTGAAAAGATCTGGTTATATGAAGATGTAAGGCTTGATATGACGATGCTGAAGAAATACTCCAACGTGATCTACAGGGACGGCGATCTGAGAAGGGATCCCCGCTATTCCAATAATATCCTCATCTTCCGTTTGTCTGACATCATCCTGCTCAGGGCGGAAGCGCTCTATAAACTGAACAGGGAACCTGAGGCCAGGATCCTGCTGAACAAGACCCGCAACCGTGCAGGTATCGGGGACGTGGATCCTGCAGCGGTAGGTATTAATTTCTTCTACGAACTGATCTGGGAAAGAGGCCGCGAATTATTTGCAGAAGGACATTTCTACTGGGACCTGCTACGCACTGATATTGGTATTGATTCCTTCAATGGAATCTTCAAAGATGCCATGCATCCAGGCAGCGCCACCTTTGGACGTAACTACTGGCCCATTCCGCGTGTGCTGTTTAAAGACAACCTGATGATGAAACAAACACCTTACTGGAATGGCAGGCTCTAAATCTGATCAACTAAAAACGACTATCATGAAACTTTCCATAAAATGGCTGGCAGCCTTTCTGCTCCTTGCCGCCTTTGCATCCTGCAAAAAGAACGATTACTTTATCGGCGGCAGTTTGCATAATCCTAATTTCAATGGCACCACCTACGACTATCTGAAGACCAATCCGCTCTTTGATACGCTGGTGCTGCTGATAGATAAAACAGGTTTGAAAGATGAAATAAATGCAGCAGGCACTACCTTCTTTGCGCCTACAGATTATTCCATCAAAAGCTACGTGAAGGATGTAGTACAGGAACGCAAACGCCTGGAAGCAAATGACGAGAACCTCGTCTTCGATTTCAAAGACCTCGATTTTGCCCAGCTGAAAGATTCCGTACGCGCTTACATCTTTGGTGAAAAGATAGAAAGAGCAGGCCTTAATGCAACCGGCAAATACTATAACGCGAAAGATGCAGAGAAACGCCACATCTCTCTACGTGACGACCCAAGCGGTGGTTACTCTTCAGGCGGGCTCACCAATATTCCCAGGTACATTTATTTCACCAAAGTTATTGGCGACCTGGATCCCCTGGATAATTCAGCCGTTCCTTCGGAAGAAAAAGATGCACGCATTGTAGCACAAACCTCCGGCATCATCACAACGAATGGCGTACTGCATGTACTGGCTAACGGGCATACTTTCACATTTGCAACTGCACCTAAATAAGATCATCTATGAACAAGTATAAAACTCTTCGCAACTGCCTTATACTGGGCGCCTTTGGTCTTGGTTTGATCACGGCCTGTGAAAAAGTGCCGATTGGTTATATCAGCGATCAGATCCGTTATGTAAGTGATACTTTCCGTATCCCCAGAGGGACCAATTATAAAAGCGATCCACAGGGCTTTGAGCTGGATGGCTCCAACTACCCCATCAGTGTAAAACTGCTGGAAGTGCGGGACCTTGCAACCGGCAAACCCACCAATCTCTTTAACGAACCACATGAGGTATATATCTGGAATGCTTTGTTCAATGTAAATACAGATACTACTGTAGCATTACTGAACAAAAAAAGGACCAAGCAAACCCTGCCTTCCCTGGAAGTAGTAGAAAAATCCGGGCAACTGATCCTCAATGAAGGTTCGCTGGAGATCCCTGCCGGTAACTATGCTTTCGATCTGCAGGTAACCAATGGCAGTGGTACCAAAACCTTCAAGAACATTTCTGTATTGCAGATGATAGACCAGCCTTTTGAAGATAAAGGAGGCGGTTGTGCTTACTTTATAGATGGCACCAATACCAGTGGTGATATTGGCGCCCCTACAGTGACCTATAAAAAGGTTTCCAGCGATGGTTACCAGGTTCGCCTGAAAGTAGTGGACAAAAATGGTCAGCCATTCAATCCTAAACTGGCAGAGTTGCAAAAACGCGGGGACAGGCCTTTATTTGAAACCTACGCTAAGTTTAATCCGGTAGAATACACAGATACAACCATGGTGTGTAACTATGAGTTGACCCCCTTCCCCATCCTGGAATATCCGGGTTATGGTTACCTGATGTATTACCGTATACCCAGTAACAAAGTTATTATTGACCCGGGCGTTGTAACAAACCCCGTTCCCGGTCAGACCTATAACGTGAATCCCCGCTGGGCATTCCGCTTGCTGGTGAAAGGAACATATGAAGTCACCGTAAAATTACCCAAGGTGACCAGAAAACCTTAGAGAGTACGCTAATATCTCAATCAAGACGAAATCGCCTGGCCGTATGGCCGGGCGGTTTTGTTTGGAGGCATGACGGCATAAGAAGACGCTTTTTGCTGCAAGCATAAACAGCTTTGCTGCAGGCATTTCGGCATAAGAAGTTTTGCTCCAAGCATAAACAGCTTTGCTGCAGGCATTTCGGCATAAGAAGTTTTGCTCCAGGCATAAACAGCTTTGTTGCAGGCATTTCGGCATAAGAAGTTTTGCTCCAGGCATAAACAGCTTTGCTGCAGGCATATCCCCATAAAAAAACTGCCTCCATTTCCGGAGGCAGTACGATATACGATTATACGTTACGGGTAAACTAGAGTTTCAGCAAAGCCTTCACCGGATCCCTTCCGAACAGCAGCTGCTCAGGGTTTTCCAGCATTTCCTTCACTCTTACGAGGAAACTTACAGACTCTTTACCATCAATGATACGGTGATCATAACTGAGCGCCACATACATCATCGGAAGGATCACCACCTGGCCATTCACTGCCATCGGACGGTCCTGGATCTTGTGCATACCCAGGATAGCTGATTGCGGAATATTAATGATCGGTGTGCTCATAAGAGAACCGAACACGCCACCATTGGTGATGGTGAAAGTACCGCCGGTCATCTCTTCCATGGAGAGTTTGTTATCTCTTGCCTTGGTAGCCAGTTCCACTACTTTCTTTTCAATATCTGCCATACCCATGCTTTCCGCGTTACGGATCACAGGTACAACCAGTCCTTTAGGAGCAGATACCGCGATAGAGATATCACAGAAATCGTGGAACACCAGTTCTTCTCCATCTATGTATGCATTTACAGCAGGGAATTCCTGCAGTGCAAAACAAACTGCTTTCGCAAAGAAGCTCATAAAGCCCAGGTTCACACCATGTGCTGTTTTGAATGCCTCTTTGTATTTGCTGCGGATAGCCATGATGTTAGTCATATCCACCTCGTTGAACGTGGTGAGCATGGCTGTTGTGTTCTTGGCTTCCACCAGTCTGCGGGATACTACTTTCCGCAGGTTGCTCATTTTTTCCCTGCGTTCCACACGGCTGAACAGTTCATGACCAATAGCCACACCCGGATTTTCCAGGGCTGCCATCACATCATCTTTCAGGATCTTGCCATGGGCACCGCTTCCTTTAATAGAAGCAGCATCCACTTTTTTATCTGCAATCACAGCAGCAGCAACCGGGGTTGCTTTCACATCGTTGGGGAGTGGTGCAGCAGGTGCCTGTTGTGCAGATGCCTGTGCTTTTGGTGCAGCAGCAGCCTGTTGTTGTGCAGGTTGTGCTTTACCGGCAGGGCGTGGTGCAGCCGTATCTATCTGGCAGGCCACGTCTCCTATATTTAAAGTATCTCCGTCTTTCGCTATTGTTTTGAGTACGCCGGCTTCTTCTGCATTCAGTTCAAAAGTAGCCTTCTCAGATTCCAGTTCGCACAATACTTCATCACGCTCTACGTAATCGCCGGTTTGTTTCAGCCATTTCAGGAGGGTCACTTCACTGATGGATTCTCCGATGGTGGGAACCTTGATATCGATGGTGCCTTTGTTCACAGCCGGTGCTGCTGGTGCTGCAGGTGCTGCTGCCGGAGCGGGAGCTTCAGGAGCTGCTGCAGGTGCCGGTGCTGCTGCCGCAGGTGCGGAAGTAGTGGCGGCTGCGCCATCTGTATCAATAGTGCAGGCTACCGCGCCTATTTGCAGGGTGTCTCCTTCTTTTGCAATGATCTTCAGAACGCCTGCCTTTTCAGCATTCAGCTCAAAGGTGGCTTTTTCTGATTCCATTTCGCATAATACCTCATCCTGCTTCACAACGTCTCCGTCTTTCTTGAGCCATTTTGCAAGTGTTACTTCGCTGATTGATTCTCCTACCGTGGGAACTTTAATTTCGATTATCATGTGTTAAACCCTCCATTCCGCTTATGCGTAAAGTTTTGTTTTGCGAATTTACTAGTGAATTACAAACCAGCGTTATTTTTTTTGCTTAACCTTAAAAGCAGCCTCTACGATATCCTGCTGCTCTTTAGCATGCACTTTACTGTAACCAGTTGCTGTAGCAGCACTGGCCGGACGGCTGATTACATCATATTTGATCTGGCTCAGGTTCATTTGCAGGAAGCTGGCAGCACCCATATTCAGGGGCTCTTCCTGTACCCATGACCATGCGGCACCTTTATATTTCTTCTGGATAGCTTCCAGTTGCCCTACCGGCAATGGATATAGCTGTTCCAGCCGTACAATGGCCACATCTTTCCGGTCTTCCTTCATTTGCTTCTCGCTCAGGTCGAAATAAACCTTACCGCTGCAGAACAATACTTTCTTCACACCGGCTGCATCCGTAATAAACGGATCGTCCAGCACTTCTTTGAACCCGCCCTGCGTAAATTCCGCAATGGGGCTGTAACTCCTTACGTGACGGAGGTTAGCTTTGGGTGAGAAGTTGATCATGGGTTTGCGGAAAGGCAATGCCAGCTGGCGGCGTAAAGCATGGAAGAAGCTGGAAGCCGTTGTACAGTTGGTGATGAATATATTCTGTTCAGCACACTGTTGCAGGAAACGTTCTAGGCGGGCGCTGGAGTGCTCCGGCCCCTGCCCTTCATAACCATGCGGCAGCAACAGCACCAGGCCGCTTTGCTTTTGCCATTTGGTTTCTGCAGATGTGATGAACTGATCTATCAATGTTTGTGCGCCATTCATGAAATCCCCGAACTGTGCTTCCCAGATGGTCAGCGCGTAAGGGTTGGCAATGGAATAACCGTATTCAAAACCCAGCACGGCAAATTCGCTGAGCAGGGAGTTGTAAATGCGGAACTTGCCCTGCTCATCGCTCAGTTTGCTGAGGCGGCTGTATTCTTCGTCTGTTTCTTCGTTACGCAGTACGGCATGACGGTGAGAGAAGGTGCCCCTCTTCACATCCTGACCGCTCAAACGCACGTCCCTGCCTTCTGTGAGGATACTGCCATAAGCCAGTAATTCACCAGAAGACCAGTCCAGCAGCCCCTGTTCGCTGTAAAGTTTTTGTTTATCCTGCAACAGTTTCTCCACTTTACGTAATGGTTTGAATCCTTTAGGAATAACCATTATACCCTGGAAAAGTTTTTCCAGCTGCTCTTTGGAGATAGCCGTATCCGGAGATTTATCGAAATCCGCCGGTGTGGATTTACGCAGTTCTTTCCACCATTTTTCCGGGGTCTGGTAAGTATATGGAAGCGGATGTTGTTTTACATCATCCAAACGTTCCTGCAGGTCTGCCCAGAAAGCTTTTTCCATTTCCTGTGCCAGGGAAGCATCCACATCTCCCTTAGCAATCAGCTGCTGGGAATATACTTCCCGGGGATTAGGGTGTTTATCTATCTCTGTGTACAATTTAGGTTGGGTGAATTTAGGATCGTCTCCCTCGTTGTGACCGTGTTTGCGGTAGCAAACCATATCAATATAGATATCGGAGTTGAACTCCTGGCGGTAACGGGTAGCGATCTCCGCAATTTTCACGGCGGCTTCCACATCATCCCCGTTCACATGGAACACCGGGGCCTGTACAATAGAAGCTACACTGGTACAATAATCTGCAGACCTTGCATCTTCAAAATCAGTAGTGAAACCAATCTGGTTGTTGATCACAAAGTGCATGGTACCACCGGTATAATAACCCCTGAGCTTACTCATCTGGGCTACTTCATATACTACGCCCTGGCCTGCAATAGCCGCGTCTCCGTGGATCAGGATGGGGAGTATCTGGTCGTAATCGCTGTTATAGATCACATCTGCCTTGCTGCGGGCAAAACCTACCACAACAGGGTCTACCACTTCCAGGTGGGAAGGGTTGGGCGTGAGCTGTACATTCACCTCTTTACCGGCAGGGGTTTGAATGGTAGAACGGAAGCCCAGGTGGTATTTCACGTCACCACTGCCCATGGTGGTATCCGGGATGGCAGTTCCTTCAAATTCAGAGAAGATCTGCTCATATGTTTTACCCAGGATATTGGCCAGTACGTTCAAACGGCCGCGGTGTGCCATACCTATCACCACTTCCTGCACATTATATTCAGCAGCAGTATTGATCATGGCATCCAGTGCGGGGATGGTGGTTTCGCCACCTTCCAGGGAGAAACGTTTCTGCCCGATATATTTGGTATGGAGGAATTTTTCGAACATCACACCCTGGTTCAGTTTAAGCAGGATGCGTTTTTTCTGATCAACAGTGAGTGGCTGGCGAATGGTTGTTTCCATCTCTTTCTGCAGCCATTCTACCTTTGCGGCATCATTGATATAAGTGAATTCCAGGCCTATTGCTGCTGCATACACAGATTTAAGGTGTTGCAAGATCTTATCCAGGCTGGTTTTGCCGAGGCCGATCACCTGGCCGGCAAAAAATTCTGTTTTAAGGTCTGCGTCTGTCAGGCCGAAAAAATGGAGGTCGAGGTTAGGTTGACGGTCCTTCCGGGGACGAATGGGATTGGTATTGGCCACTAAATGGCCTTTTTTGCGATAGGCCTGAATGAGGCGATATACGCCCAGTTCCTTAACAAGCTGTTCGCTACTCACCGGCAGAGTTGCCGTGCCACCAGCAGCAGGGGCTGCCGCTTTACCGTTAGTATTGCTCACCGCAAAGTCAAATCCTTCAAAAAACCGGATCCATTCCGGATCTACACTGGCCGGATCTGTACTATACTCTTTGTACAGCGATTCGATATACGCCGGGTGCGAGTTGGTGACAAACGAAAAGTCCTTCATTTACAACGAAATTTAAGCTTGGTCTTTGATTCTTTAACACATTCCGTAGTTATCTAACAAATAAAACGGGATATGGGATTGCAAATATCGCTAAAGATTTGGGATTTTATGGTATTTCCACAGCGGTTTTATGAGGATTTCAAGGCTTAATATGTATATATTTTGTTATCTTTGAGCCGGCTCTTCGGAAGGTTATTTCTCCGGCTTCGGAGGAAAAGCCTTCTTTTTATTTTGTTTGTAATAAGTAAAAACATACCTTTGCCCTCCGAAACTTGAAAATTACACAATGGCAAACCATAAAGCAACGAAAAAAGACGTACGTCAAAGCAGCAAGCGAAATGAGCGGAACCGTTACTACGGTAAAACTACCCGTAATGCCATACGGGACCTGAAAAAGCTGACTGATAAGGCGGCTGCTTCAGAGAACTTACCTGAAGTTATCTCCATGATCGACAAACTCGCTAAGCGCAACATTATCCATAAGAACAAGGCTGCGAACCTGAAGAGCAAACTCTCTTCCAAGGTGAACACCCTGGCTTAAGCTGCGCTGCGTAAACATACTTCAGCTCTTCCCTGGTAAAGGGAAGAGCTTTTTTTATTTGTGTTAACCAATAGCTGATTACAGCCCTTTACCCTGAGCTAGGCCTCAACTCCTCTTACATTCCTTTATAAAAATCACTGATTTACAACCTTTTATCCGCAGATGATCTGTCTGTCAAGCCCCTTCTATGGCTATTTTGAGATAGGATAAGCCGTATATAAGTCGTATATAACCCGTATATAAGCCGTAGATAAGCCGTCCCTAATAGATACGGCTTATCTACGACTTATCTACAAGTAAAGGAGGGCTTATTATGTCTTTATCCAGGGGTAGCTTTAAAATTTCCCACGAAGAAGGCAGGGATTTTCAGCCCTAACCCTGTATTTTTATGCCCATGAGGAATTTCTCCATTACGCTGCTGCTATCCTGCCTGACCATCTCCGTTTCAGCCCAGGATTTCACCACCAAATATGAACGTACCAACACAAAAGAGACCGTTACTTACCACGAATGCATTGCTTACTACAAAGCCCTCGTAAAACGCTATCCCCAGCTTAAAATGCTGGAAGTAGGGAAAACCGATGCAGGTTACCCCCTGCACCTGGTTGTTCTCTCCCAGGACAAAGACTTCAACTTCGAAAGCCTCCATAGAAAAAATAAACGTATCATCCTGATAAACAATGGTATACATCCCGGCGAACCAGATGGTATTGATGCCAGTATGATGCTCCTGCGGGACATTGTACAGGGAAAGAAGAAATTACCGGCGAATGTGGTACTGGCAGTGATCCCGCTGTATAACATAGGCGGCTCCCTGAACCGGAGTGCTTTTTACCGGGTAGACCAGAATGGCCCCGAGGAGTTCGGTTCCCGAGGCAATGCCCAGAACCTTGATCTGAACCGGGATTTTATCAAAGCTGATTCCCGGAATGCCCGGGCCTTCCAGCAGATCTACCAGATGACAGACCCGGATGTGTTTGTAGACAACCACGTGAGCAATGGCGCTGATTATCAACACATCATGACATTACTCACTACCCAGCACGGTAAACTGGGTGGCGTGATGGGCGAATTCATCCACAAAACCTTTGAACCCGGCCTGTACCGTTTGATGAAGGAAAAGGGTTACGATCTTCTCCCTTACGTCAACCACTTTGGAGATACGCCGGATAGTGGCTGGGTAGCTTATGCAGATGGCCCAAGATATTCCAGCGGTTATTCTACCCTCTTCCACAGTTTCGGCTTTGTACCGGAAACCCATATGCTGAAGCCTTACAAACAACGGGTAGAGGCAACATATGCACTTATGGAATGCTTCATCCGGTTCACCAGCGAAAACAGTGAAGAGATCAGCAGGCTGCGTAAACAAACAAAAGAAGCTGTAAAAACACAGGAAAGGTTCCCGCTCAGCTGGGCAGCTGATATGACCCGGTTTGAGTATTATACCTTCAAAGGGTTTAAAGCTGGAAGAAAACCCAGTGAGATCTCCGGATTACCCCGGCTCTATTATGATCGCAATCAACCTTACGAGAAACAGATTAAAATATTCAACACCTTCACAGGTGGTGATTACGTGAATAAACCGGAAGCTTACATTATTCCGCAGGGCTGGTGGGCAGTGATAGAACTACTGCAGAATAATAAAGTGAAAATGCAGCAGCTGGCGAATGATACCACCATTGAAGTAGAGGCTTATAAGATCGAAGATTACAAAACACCTCAACGCCCTTATGAAAAACACTACATTCATAATAGTGTGAAAGTGAGTACCAGCAAGCAAAAGCTCAAATTCCTGAAAGGGGATTATTATGTTCCTATGAATCAGACTGCTAACAGGTACCTCATAGAAACACTGGAACCAACAGGTGGTGACTCCTTCTTTGCATGGAATTTCTTTGATGCCATACTTGGGCAGAAAGAAGGTTATTCAACGTATGTGTTTGAAGATACAGCAGCTGAGTTCCTCAAGCAGCACCCTGAAGTGAAGAAAGAATTGGAGAAGAAAAGAGCGGAGGACAGCACATTTGCACAAAGCGCATCTGCACAGCTGAATTTTGTATACCGCAATTCTCCCTGGAACGAACCCGGGTTTATGCGTTATCCTGTGTATCGTATTGTTAAGTAATAAATCCCTCTATATGAAACCCTTATCCTTACTCCTTTTGTTTATGAGCAATGCCGCTCTGGCACAGGTACCAGCATTGCAATATAAAACCGGTGCCAAACACCGTTATCAGTTGCTCACTTCTTTCAGCTATAACGGGCAGCCACAACCTTCTTCACTGGCGGTTTGTGAAGTAACTACCGGCAAGGATGAGAAAGGGGTTCCTTTCGAAGAAGTGAAATGGATCAGCCTAAAAAGCATCAAAGGAACAGATACTACGGATGAATCAGCTACTGCATTGGCTGTGAAACCCTACACCCTTTCGCTGGACAGCCGCGGCAACCTTGCTCTGCCCAAGATAAATGTAGCAGGCATGACCGGCCCCATCACTGATTTTCACACCTTCTATGTAGCTGTAGGTCCACAACTTGGATTGCAGCAGTTGAAAAAAGCAGGGGATAAAGTGGTGAAACCAGATCTGGTGAAAGGTGATTTTTCCAATGGCACCACCATTCTTACAGGGCATGATTGTTTGCAGGTTATTTCCAGTCTTTCTGCCATCAACAAACAACAAGCCGTTATTACAACACAATTCCTCCCTCCTGCCAGCCCCTGTCTTGATCTCCTGTTACCAGAGATGAAAGAGCCAGTGATCAAAGACACGCTGAATAATTTTCAGATGGTGCGCCCGGGCGCGGCGGGGTTATATAATGTACAGTATGGCCGTGAGTTCTTTACCATCAACACTTTCATCCGTACCACAGATGGCAGGATTGAAAAGGCCCACATGCACAACCTCCTGAACCTGAAAGTAAAACTGAACTGCGACAGTACTTACAAACAATGCCAGCGCGAGGTACCTTTTAAAATTGAGCGGGAGTTAACATTGGAATTATTATAATATATTTACTGCATTTCCCTGATCCTTTGAAATAACCTTTGATGATCCCTATTACTATTGTTATCATTGCAGTGCATATCATCTTTGCCATCCGGCTGATGTTCTTTAACCGGCAGGAAGTGAAGAATACAGCAACGGAGCCTACCTTAACGGAGATCTTCCTTGCAGGTATTGGTATAACGTTGCTTTCGCTGGGGAAAGGCTGGGTCAGTATTGTGACAGCAGCTGCTGTGTGGGCGATATCGAAGTTTTATAAAAGTAAAAAGGTAAGTAAAAGTGAGTAATCGTTTCTTTCAATATATATCCAGGATCTTTGGCGGTGGAACAGTTCCTAAATCAGGGCCTTCGTTCGAAGAGCTGCTGCAAAAGGAGATCCTGCAGGATAAAACTTTCTTCATTACCGGATTCAGATCCTTTGAGGTCTACTTTAATGTAGAGTTCAATGATGCGAACTATGCACTGGCCCAGTCATTGATTGAGCAAGGGCAGAGCACTTTCGACAAAGCTGCATTCACCTATGATCATACATTGGAAACCCTGTCTGTAGCGCGGTTTAAAGCACAGGATAACAAGGAATACATTGCATTGTTCTATGACCCGGTAGACTACTTTTCTAACCCGGAGTTACTGAAGATCTATGATCTGGCATCTGTAAAAAGATAGAATACCAGCAGGGAAACCGTTTGCCTGGATTTATTAACCGGTACATGCGCAATGTTGCCATCGAAGAATAATGCATCTCCTTCTGTCATTTCAAAAGATGTGTCCTCCAGCATGTAATCAACCTTCCCCTTTAACACATAAATAAATTCATACGCAGAAGTAGTTACCAGCGGGCGACTGGCACCTGGCTTCAATTGCAGGATGGAGATCTGAAAAGCCCCGCCGGTTTCCATACTATGCTCCAGGATGGAGAAATATTCAAACCCTTTAGCCCCTTCTTCCTTCTCATACGCAGTGAACTGATCCTTGGGAAGAAAATAATACCCCGGAAATTTATTGTCCGGATTCAATTGCGAAAAAAACACTTCCGGTGAAATACCCAGTTTCTGGATAATGGTGAAAAGTGTGGGAATAGTAGGGATCATCCTGCCATTTTCAATCTTGGAAAGCATGGCAGAGCCGATACCGGTAATGGCAGAAAGGTCTAACAGCTTCATGTCCTTTTCCTTTCTGTATTTCCTTATGATGCCACCGATCTTAAAATAAACCAATTGTTCCTTTTCCAGGGATCCGTCCTGTGTCATGCCCTCAAAAATACATTGTCTTCACTTTCCTGGAAAGAAATATTTTTTCGTTTTAGTAACAATCAGGAGTAACGGGTAAAGTGATTGCTATTATTGCAATGCGTTCACTTACTCAGCAACAGGAAAGTATGCTGATCTCCGTAGAAATGATTATAGATAAGTACCTTCTTCAAACCCTGCTCCTTTATCACACGCGTAGCGATCCACAGCGCAAAGGCAGCAGCCGTATCATATTCTCCGCATAAGGTTTTAAAAGGAAGGGAATTCGTAGCAGGAAAATATTGCACTACCAGGTTGTGATAATAGTGATCGTGATTGGTATCGCCGTTCTGGCCGGTGATCAGCAGATCAATATCTGAAGGTTGAAGATTGTGTTGCGAGAGGAAGGTTTCCAGTGCAGCATGTAATTTTTCCTCCGTAGGTTTATACAACATCTTCATGCCTTCAATGCAGGCCTGTGGATCGTTTCCGGGTTGATTGCCCAACAGGAAGAAAGCAGATCCCTCTCCGGCAATGGTGCCTGGGGTATTGCTGGTCAGCAGTTCTGCGGGTTGCGTGAGTGCTTCTTTCCAGTAACCAATGCGGCCTTTGATATAAAAATGCTCATCGGATATTTCTTCGAAAGCACCCACCAGCACTACATCTGTATTGCCTTCGTTGAGTTGCATCATGCTATCCAGCAGGGCGTGTTCAAAGGAAAAACCACGGTGAACGAAGGTGTTGTTGTATTGCATATACTTCTGCTGCAGGGCAATGAGGCCGTTCACAGAATTATAGGTGGATTGAATGAAGGGCGTAGGGTTGAGCGCAGTTTCTGCGTACTCTGTGATGTTCTTGAGGAAACGTTCGGTATCCTGCAAACTGCCTTTACCGGTGCCGGTAATAATAGCGCCGGGCATATTCACACCGCCGTTGCGTAAACATTGCAATGCTGCTACCAGTCCCATTTTGAGCACGCGGCTCATGCGGCGTAAACTATTGGGAGGAATGAAACCGCTGTAATCCGGTTCCTGTATACGCAACAGGTTCTTATCCGCCAGCACGGGCAGCTGTGGAATAAAAGGGCCGGAAAAGCTCTCCTGGGGAGAGATAGCGGCGCTGGCCTGTATGTAGTATTTACCCTTCATATTTACTGATCACGAGTGATGCATTATTCCCACCGAAACCAAAAGAGTTGGAGATCACATTGTTCACGGGATAGTTTTCCAGCAATTGTGTTTCAGGTGTAATGTTCAGTTCTTCCATCTTCTGGGAGAAATGAAGATTCGGAAAGATCAACGCTTCCCTGATGGCGAGTACGCCAAAAATAGCTTCTATAGCGCCTGCGGCGGCTAAGGTATGTCCGGTGAATGCTTTGGTGGAACTGAATTTAGGCACCTGTGTACCAAATAAACGCTCCAGGGCAATCCCTTCTGAGATATCATTGTTTAAAGTAGCGGTGCCGTGTACATTCACATACTGCACATCTGCCGTACTTCTGCCACTCATCTTCAACGCATTCTTCATGGCTTCATATGCGCCATCTCCTTCCGGAGAAGGAGCTGTGGGATGAAAAGCTTCGTTGGTATTATTCCAGCCACTCAGTTCTGCCAGCACCTGTGCCTTACGTTCTTTCACCAGCGATTCACTTTCCAGTACAAGGTAAGCGGCGCCCTCTCCCAGGTTCAGCCCATTACGCTGCTGATCAAAGGGGCGGCAGAATTGCTTATCGATGTTCTTGAGGGAATTAAAACCGTTCATGGTGAAACGGGTGAGTGCTTCCGTGCCACCACAGATGGCACGTTGCACCAGGCCCTGCTGAATGAGGCGTGCGCCGTACATCAGGGCATTGGCAGAAGAAGAACAGGCTGTGCTGATAGTGGTTACATATTCATCGATACCAACAGCATCTGCGATGCGTTGTGTGCAATCGGCACAGTCCAGCGTATCTATGTATTTGAGGAAGTCTCCTTCTTTGTTGGGGTCCAGGATATCGAAATATACTTTCTCCGTATCACACATGCCGCCCACCGTGGAGGCATTGATGAAGGCTGTGGGTAATTCCCGTGCATCCTTTATACCGGCAGATTGCAGGGCTTCCTGTATGGCCACCAGGCCTAAGAGGGTAGTACGGGTGTAACCGGGAGTATCCTGCACACCGGCCATAGCGGCCAGTGTTGGCGTATCTGCCCTTACTTCTCCAACAGGCAGTACATCCTTATGAATGGTATCGATATGACGGGTGTATCCCAATCCGCTCTTCTGCTCACGCAGATGATGGAGATTTTCCTGCACATTGTTACCAATGGCAGAGATTATACCTACACCGGTTATAAACACACGTTCTGCCATGCCTTCGTTAAGCTGGTTGTTTGCTCTGGATAAACTCAGCCATGCTTTGTACAGACTGCAAAATTTTGCGCCCTTCGCGGGGATCTTCTACTTTGATCTTGTATTGCCTTTCCAGCAACACCATCAATTCCAGTGAATCGATACTGTCCAATCCCAATCCTTCGCCGAACAATGCAGCATTGTCGTCAATATCTTCAGGGCGGGTGTCCTGCAGGTTCAGAGCTTCAATGATCTGCTGTTTCAATTTCAGTTTTAACGCTTCCATAATGTTGTAGGTTTCACGCTCGTGGCGCCTCTCCAAGGGAGTAAAATTAATTGTTTTACCTGTGTTAAGAAAATGTTTATTCTCTGTTAATTGATCCTTCTCTGTTCCACCCATGCCGCAATTCCCAGCATCACCAGGCCACAGGCCAGTAAACGGGTAATGTCCTGCAAGATGAACTTTATATCTCCATTCCTTAAATAAACATCATTTATCGCATCCAGGCCCCAGCTCAAAGGAGATAACCTTCCTATGGTCTGGATCTTCTCCGGCATGATCTCCAGTGGTATCCAGATGCCGCCGATGGCGCTCAGGATCACAATGGAAATAGCACCAAAGTTCAGTGCCTGGTTGGGTGTTTTAAATATCGTACCGATCAGAATGCCATATGCCGTAGCTGTAATGCTGATACTTAAAGCTGTTATGAATCCTGCCCAATGGTCCACTCCCAGTTGCAATGCCGGGAGGCCCAGCAGTGGCATACCGTAAATGCCCACGGCAATCATCAGGTAGAATTGTATTACGCAGATGCCCACAAAGAACAGGAGTTTGCCGGAGAGGATAGAAAGATAATTACCGGGAATGAGTTTCATCCTCACCAGGCTGCCGTCTTCCCTTTCGCGGATCATGTTACCTGCAATGGGGATCACAATGAAGAACATGGCGAAGATGCTCCATGCCGGTACATTGTGCTGCACGGAATTGGAGATCACATCTATCTCCTGGTTTTTGCCCAGGTTGGTTTCCTGCAAGCCTACTGCTTTAAGTTTGATGGCAGGGAAGGTATCTGTTGCCGTACTGTCCTTACTCCTCAATTGCATCTGGATGCGTTCCAGCAGCAGGTCTGTTTGTACCTGCGTGAGAAAATTATCCAGGGCCTGGCGGATAGCGCTTTTGAATGCTTTCTTGGCTGCGGGGTCGAAGTAAAGTTGTACTGCCAGTGAATCTGAGGCGATGGCCTTTACCGGCAGCTGTGCCGGAATGCCCATTCTTTTGGAGATATCGTTCACTATCTTATTGGCATTGCTGACAATCTCTGCCGTGCTGCCTTTGGGGATAACGATGCTGATCTTATAATGCCCTTCTCCTATTAATGTTTTAGCTGTTGCTTCACTTACAGGCTGGTTATTTAATGAATCTATCACATTAAATTGCCCGCTGCTACCCAAGCCTTCCCTGATGTAACGCCCCAGCCTGCCATGATCGTTATCCACGGTGAGGATATCGAACTTCACTTCCTGGTAATCTTTAAATGGCGCATCCTGTATAAGGGCCATTACCGTGATGAGGATCAGGGGCATTGCAAAGAGCAATGCCAGTCCCGCTTTATCCCTCAGGAGCAGCAGCCATTCTTTTCGTATTGTTGCAATGAGCCTTAACATGTTTTTTTAATCTCTAACTGCGTGCCCTGTATAATGTAAAAACACATCTTCGAGGTTCCTGCATTCCGGATGCTGTTTGATCAGGTCTATCGGATTACCCTGTACCACCAGCTTTCCTTCATCAATAATTGCTACGTCTTCGCAGATCTGCTGTGCTTCGTCCAGTAAATGAGAAGTATATACTACGCTATTCCCTTTCTGATTATATTCTTTTAAGAATTGGAGGATCATGCTGCGTGATTGCACATCCACACCCGCTGTAGGTTCATCCAGGATGAGCAGGCGGGGTTCGTGTAAGATAGCCGCAATGATATTCGTGCGCCTTTTCATACCGCCTGAAAACTTGCCTACTTCTTTATTCGCTGCTTTTTCCAGCCCGAATATTTCCAGGTGATGATCTACTTTTTGCTTCAGGGCTTTGCCTTTAAAACCGTAGAGGTTGCCGAAGTAGCAGAGGTTCTCTTTTGCTGTAAGCTGCGGGAACAATGCTATCTGCTGCGGCACAATGCCAATGAGGCGTTTGATGGCTTCACGGCGGGATGCATCCTGTGTGATATCAAAGATCTTCACAGTGCCGCTGCCTGCTTTTACCAGTCCGCATAAAATAGAGATAGTAGTGGTTTTACCGGCACCGTTGGGGCCCAGCAAACCTACGATCTTTCCTTCCGGGAAGGAGAAGCTCAGCCCTTCCAGGCTGGGCGTTAATGCTCCTGCGTAAGTTTTATGCAGATCCTTTACGGCTATGCTCATCATATCTTCACTTTTGATAAACGGCGGAAGATCTTTTCTTCCTCGTCTGCAATATGCAGCAGCATATCTCCCAGTTCATTATATGGACTGTTATCCACCACACGGGCTTTACACACGCGGCCGGCAGCAAATGCAAAGTTGCGCCAGAGGTCACCTACCAGTGTAAGGTCTTTTCCGATAGTGATCAGTTCTTCATTCTTCAATAAAGTACCGGCTTCCTGTAAGAAAGCGGCATACATGAAACGGAAGCCTGCACCGCCGGTACCAATTTCTTCCTGCATGCGGATGATATTGCCGAGGTACAATGCTGCGCGTCTTTCTCCCTGTTTTTCAGGATATTGTTTTACACGTTTGGCGAGATAGCGGATGCCTTTTATGCCGAATTGCGGCATGGGCACCTTCAACATAAAATAACAGGCCTGTTTGATGCCTGCTTTAATGGGCCCTGTGAAATCAACGTTCTGGGGAACGCTTACGGGATAGTACATTTTGCCTTTAGGTTCCGGGAACCCTTTTGCAAAACGGGCCTGTGCAAGGCTACCGGGGTCTATTTTCGTAACAGTGTCCATTACAGGGTCGCTCACCAGGTAATCACTTCCTTCTTTACCGAACACCACCAGGTTGTGTGCATTGAAGTGGAACCTGTAGGATGCGGGGAAGTAAGGCAGATAGTACACGCTGGATTGCATGCCTACCGGAATTCCTTTCCCGATCACTTCATCCAGCGCCGTTTGTGCTTTTTCCGGCGTGCTGAATTTACGGGATTCCATTTTCACGCCGAGGCGTTTGCAAACCCTGGAAAAAATAGCGCCGGGCCAGATGCGGTAAGTGGTGCCGGGTACCCCGTTCACTTTCACAAAAGGAAGATGGCCGAAGAAAATGCCTGCGCCTATGCCGAATGCCATGGGCTCGCTGATCTTCAAACCATAATGGCGGAACAAGTTAGAAACTACGCCGCTTTCGCAATGAGCTGTTTGTACGTGATTGAACGCTGTCATGAAAGTTTTTTATTGGGGTCGTTGGAATGGCAACAATTCACCCTTTTGTAATACCTCTGCAGGAATGGAAAAGATGGCTGCATATTTTGCGATCATGGCGGCACTCAGCTTTTTAAATACGGCAGGTTTCATATGCCGTTTTACCTGCCAGCCGAACTTACCGGCTTTACTGGCCAGCAAAGGCAGATCCAGCAAAGTTCTTTCCATATAGTATGCAATAGGACTTTTCTGCCCGGCCAATACCTGCTCCCTGGTTTCATTCACACGGTGCTCTACTTCTTCCCAGGCCTGCCCCAGTGCTACATTTTCCGGTTCCCAGCCTACGCTGGTCACAGGTTCTTTGTATTCACCGGATTGATCTACTGCATAAAAAAGTTGTTTAAAGGTGCCTTTGTGCAGGTTGTCGCCATCCTGCGGAACTTCTTCTTTTTTCATTGTTGCAGTTTTGAAGGATATTACTGAAATGCAGCAGGAGCCCTTAATTCCGGCCCCTGCTGCATTTTATATTGTGCTCGTAATGAATTTCCTATACTACGGTAATGTGTGCGTATGCATAAGAGAACCTTGCGCTCTCCGGCACCATCATCACAATCTTATCACCTTTCTTCAACAGGTCCTGGTTGAGCAGTTCTTCCAGCATAAAATAAGGAGAAGCAGTACCAACATTTCCTACGCGGGTGAGGTTGGTGAACCATTTTTCCTGTGGAATGTGTACACCCAGCCTTGCAATCTCTTCATCTATCTTAAAGCGGAAATATTCAGAAGAAAGGTGCGGCAGGAAATAAGTGAGTTCATCAATATTGATGTTGTATTTCTCCACCAGGTCCTTCCACATCTGTGAACCGGAAGGAACAATGTTTTTGCCGAGCAGGCGGGTATCCTGTTTGAAGGAAAATACGCTGTTGGCAGCCCACTCTTCAGGGGTCATATCTGTCCATCCTTTCGTAGAACCGTCACCGTTTTTAATGGCACCGGCATACATGCAGGTGTCCAGTTCGTTGGCATATGATGCGATCTCTACCCAATCCACGCGGAGCGAGAGGCCTTCTTCGTTAGGTTTATCCTGGAAGAGGGCCGCGCTGGCGCCATCGGAGAGCATCCATCTTAAAAAGTCTTTTTCGAAAGCGATGATCGGGTTCTCAGCAAGGCTTTTCAGGTTTTCGGTTTCCGGTTCAAATTTCTGTGACAGCATCCAGCTGGAGAATTTTTCGGAGCCGGTACTTACGGCATTGCTGGTGTTTCCGCATTTAATAGACATGAACGCATACTTGAAAGCCTGCATACCTGCAGCACAGGCGCCGGTTGCGGCGATCAGCTCTACGGGCTGGCATTTCAGTATACCATGTACCATTGCGGCATGGTTGGGCAACAATTGATCGGGAGAGGTAGTACCGCAAGCTAACAGCTGCAGCTTGCTGATCGGATACTTTTCATCAAACAGGTTCCGTACTGCTTCAGCAGTCATCTCTGCATTGGAATGGGTAGTTTTTCCTTGTTTATCCAATGCATAGTAGCGTGTTTTGATCTTGTTGTTTCCCAAGATCATCGTCCTGGCCCGGGACGGCTTTCCGTCCACCATTCCGAGGATGCTTTCCATTTCATCATTCCCTACTGGCTCGTTCGGCAAAAATTTGGAGAGCCTCGTAATATATACTTCTTTCATGTCAGGATTTAAAAAAGTTTAAGCGGGCGTAAAGATAAAATTTTGAATGGATAATCGAATATCACACAACATTACAAATCTATGAAGTTCATGCTTCCCGGAGACCCACTCCTTTATAATATGTAACATCCTCTGCCAGTTGCTTCTTTTGCAGTAACAGTTTTAACCAGGAGGCAATGGTTGTAAAAGGAGACAATACAGGAATGGCCACCAGCAAGATGGTCCTGTACATGGAAACGCGCCCCTGCCTTCCTGCGTCACCCGGGCCGCCTTTTTCGCTGATATAATTTGCCCAGAACCGGAAAGGTTTTACCCCTCTGAATTCCAGTACCACCAGGCTTGGTTTTAACTCAACGCTTTCCAGCGCCAGTAATTGTGTATGCAGCTGGTCATAATTATGCTGCTCCAGCGCCTGCAGGATGGGACCTGCAAACTTACCGGACTCCGTAATCTCTTTTTCCTGTACACCTGCGGGCGGAAATAAAAAGAAAGCCTCTTTTTTCCCTTTGGTGGCCCAGCGGATGATGGTGATCAGGGATACCAGGTTGGGGTTTTTATCCACCAGCACGATATTCCCTACCAGTTTGGCTGCTGCCTGCTGCAGGTACCGTTTGGTTTTCTCCTGTGCATTGATCCACATATTCCGGCAACCGAGCAGGGTGATCACGGGTTTGCCTTTCAGCAAACGTTTACCTTCCTCACTTTGCAAAAATGCTGCCACCGGTTGGGATGGTGATAAGAACCATGGCTGATATGCCAGGATCACCAGATCAAAATGCGCATTCGGGTCCACTTTCAGTGGCATAATATGACGCGGTTTTGCCAGCACTGTTTCAGGCATGGCATCAAAGAACTCCTGTTTGGACCAGGGAAAGGGAAATGGCTGAATAGGTACCAGTTCCTCGAACACAATATCTGCCTTGCCCTGCAAAGGTGCTGTCACATGATCAATAATTCTCCGCAGCTGACCGGTTTGGGTGAAATACACCACTAATATCTTAGGTTTTTGCGTCATAAGTTGGTTCGGAAAGTCTATATAAAAAGCGTGCAAACATACAAAAGATTTCCAATTTGTCTTACTGCTTCTTCACGGAGCCGGAACCGATCTTATTCACCGTTACGGTAGGATTTCCTTTATAATTAACATCTCCGGAACCTACAATATTGGCTTTCAGGGTACGGCTGGCATGGAGGTCCACATCCCCGCTGCCGGCAATGTCCAGATCAGCTGTTTCCGTTTTCAGGTCTTCCAGGTGTGCATCTCCGCTTCCGGCCAGGTTTAATTTCAGATCGCGGGTGTCTCCCTTTATTTTTAAGTTACCAGATCCGGCAAGGTCGATATTCAATTCCGGCGCAGTGAAACTGGCGTTCAGGTTACCGCTGCCGGAAAGGCTCAGGTGTACCGGAACGGGTGTTTCGAAATGGCTCTCAATTTCCAGGTCCCCGGAACCGGAAAGGCTGGCGGCCTCCAGTTGGGCTGTTGTGAGGAAAACCTTCACCTGTTTACGGGTATTTACACGCACATTTCTTTTGAAACGCACTTCCAGGCGGCCGTTTTCTTCTATCAGCTCTATAAGGGGGAGGATATTGTCTTCCGCCTCTATGGTAGCATGAGAAGCATTGCCTTTGGTAATATATACATCCATGGAACCGGATGCCTCTACAACAGAGAATTTACTAAGATCATGTTCTTCTTTACTAACGTTGCCGCTGCCACGCACTTCATCGCAAGACACAAAAGCGGGTGCCAAAAGAAGCATTAATGCAAAATATTTCAAATTCGTAAGCATAACCTGGGTTTAAGGGTTTGGGACTAGATGCCGAAATTTACAAAGAATTCCGCGTTCCGCATGCATTTCACATCATTGTCCCCAATTCGGGAAAAGCAAAATCCGAAATTCCACTATCTTTGCCGCACCATGACAGAAAAGATCTTGATCCTCGATTTCGGTTCCCAGTACACTCAATTGATTGCAAGAAGCATAAGGGAACTGAATGTTTATTGTGAAATACAACCATGTACGAAGCCCATTACCTGGGAAGACAGTATTAAAGGCATCATTCTCTCCGGTTCACCATTTTCCGTGAACGACCCGCAGGCCCCCGTAGTGGACATTGCCGCCATGGGTGAAAAAGTACCGGTTTTAGGCGTTTGCTATGGCGCACAGCTGATGGCCAAAGTATTTGGCGGAGAAGTAGCTAAAAGCAGTACCCGTGAATATGGCCGTGCCTTTATGGAGCACAATGACAAAGAGGAACCATTATTATATGACATTTCTTCCAAGAGCCAGGTTTGGATGAGCCATGCGGACACTATTAAACGTCTCCCGGAAGCCTTCACGCCTATTGCTCATACAGAAAATATACCCGTAGCGGCTTTTAAGAGTTTCACACTCGCCAAACACCCGCTTTTCGGTTTACAGTTCCACCCGGAAGTAACCCACTCCCTGGAAGGCAAACAGATCTACCGCAACTTCCTGATCCATATCTGCGGTATTAAGCAGGACTGGACGCCGGCAGCTTTTGTACAGGAAACCGTAGCCCGCATCAAAGAACAGGTGGGCGATAAAAAAGTGGTGATGGCCCTGAGCGGCGGCGTAGATTCAACCGTAGCAGCAGAACTCATTCACAAAGCCATTGGCAGCAACCTGTATTGCGTATTTGTAGATAATGGTCTTTTACGCAAAGACGAGTATGCAACCGTGCTGGACTCCTATAAACATATGGGACTCAATGTGAAAGGGGTAAATGCCAAAGACCTGTTCTATGGCCAGCTGAGTGGTGTAAAAGATCCTGAAGAAAAACGCAAGATCATTGGCCGCCTCTTTATTGAGGTATTCCAGCAGGAATCCAATGAATTAAAAGATATCGCCTTCCTGGGGCAGGGCACCATTTATCCGGACGTGATCGAATCCGTTTCCGTGAATGGCCCTTCTGCCACCATTAAATCACACCACAATGTGGGCGGCCTGCCGGAGAAAATGAAGATGGGTCTTGTTGAGCCCCTGCGTTTTCTTTTCAAAGATGAGGTACGCCGCGTGGGCAAAGAGATCGGCATCAGCGATATTTTCCTGGCCCGCCATCCTTTCCCCGGTCCCGGACTGGCTATCCGCATCCTGGGAGATATCACGCCTGAAAAAGTGGATATGCTGCAGGAAGCAGACGCCATTTATATTGAAAACCTGAAAGAATCCGGCCTGTACAACCAGGTTTGGCAGGCAGGTACCATCCTGTTACCGGTTCAGAGTGTGGGCGTTATGGGAGATGAAAGAACCTACGAGTTCTGTGTTGCCCTCCGCGCGGTAACTTCTACAGATGGTATGACGGCAGACTGGGCTCACCTTCCTTACGAGTTCCTCGCCAAAGTTTCCAACGACATTATTAATAAGGTGAAAGGAATTAACCGGGTGGTGTACGACATCAGCTCCAAACCTCCGGCAACAATAGAATGGGAATAGGATTGAATTAAGGAACGATTTTTGCAATTTTGGCACGATATGAACCGATCGAGAACAATCACCAGACTTGTAATAGCAGTATCATGTTTGATACTCATGCAAGCCTGTAGCGTCTTCCGGAAGGCTCCGGCAAAAACTGACGGTCCGCCGCCAGTATTGAACAAGCCTAAAACGGAAGAAAAGAAACCAGAAGAAAAACAACCGGAAGTAAAGGCGCCATTTAATGTACCCGCGTTTGCAAAAGAAGTAAAACGCGCCAGTTACAATGTGGCCATTTTTGCCCCGATGTACCTGGATTCTGTTTTTGCCACCAGCCTGGACATCCCCGGCCGCACCATGCCAAGGTATGTGCTGCCCGGACTGGAATTCTACGAAGGTGCGCAACTGGCATTGGACTCCCTGAGCAGGCAAGGCTTGCGTTTGAACGTACAGGTGTTTGATAACAAAGCCCGCCAGGCAGATGTTGCAGCCCTGATCCGCAACCGCCAGCTGGATGCAGTAGATCTGATCATCGGCGCAGTGAGTACGCCGGAGCTGAAACAACTGAGCGATTTTGCCAAACAAAAAGAGATCAACCTCGTTTCCGCTACTTACCCTAATGCCGCCGGCATCTCAGATAATCCTTTCCTGCTGATCGGCAGCAGCACCCTCAAGTCTCATGTGGAAGCCATTCATGATTACACACAGAAAGGATTTGCCAATAAGAACATCCTTATTGTAAGAAGAGGTACTGCTTTTGAAGCTGATATTGCCAACCAGATCAAACATGCTTACGAGAAGATGAACTATGATAAGAAGGCAAGGATAAGGGAAGTGGTTTGGAGTGAAACCACCACCGATCTGCAACTCACGCAATACCTGCTGACGGACCGTCCTAATCTTCTGATCGTAACAGCATTGGATGAATTGGGTGCAAAAACCATCCTCCGTAAACTGGCCACGCAAAAAGCCACTTACCCGATGCATATCTTCGGGATGCCTACCTGGGATGTGATGAAGTTCAAGGAGCCTGAATTTTCAGGTATCACCATGTATTATTCTTCTCCTTATTACAACGACAAAACAGATATCTATAGTAAGTATGTAATAGACCACTTCAAGAATGTTTACAAATCCCGCCCGTCAGACATGGCTTTCAAAGGTTTTGAACTGACGTACTACTTTGTAAAACTACTCGCGCAGGATGGTGTTTATTTCAACAAGGATATTAATAAACCAGGCAACCGGATGTTCACTTCCTACAATTTTCAACCCGTGTATCTGAAAGAAGGAGATGTAGTACCGGCTTACTTCGAGAATAAAAATATTTACATTATCCAAAAGGGAGACAGTGCTGACTTCAAGATGAATTCAGCCCTGTAAGATGTATTGCTGTATTTATAAAAGGGACGACCAACTGGTTGTCCCTTTTGTTTTTATGTTATATTTATAAAGCATGCTCACTTTTACAGACAAAGGCATCTACTGTGCTGCGGGCGATTTTTATATCGATCCATGGAAACCTGTTCCCAAGGCGGTGATCACGCATGCCCATTCAGATCATGCCCGCTGGGGGAATCAGCATTATCTCTGTACAAAAGACAGTGTTCCTTTTCTGCAATTACGCCTCGGCAAAGAGATCAGTGTGCAGGGTCTGGCTTATGGAGAAGAGATCTATATCAACGGCGTAACCGTATCCTTTCATCCTGCGGGTCATATGATCGGTTCTGCACAAGTGAAGGTGACGTATAAGGGACAGACCTGGGTGGCCAGCGGAGATTATAAAGTAGAAAATGACGGGATCTCCGGTGCATTTGAACCGCAAAAATGCCATGTGTTCATTACAGAATCTACATTTGGATTACCAATATATCACTGGAAACCGCAATCATCTATTTTCAGCGATATCCGTAACTGGATGAATGAAAATGAGCAGGCGGGGAAGAACAGTGTACTGGTGGCTTACAGCCTGGGCAAAGCACAACGGTTACTGTATAATATGCAACAGCACGTTTCCCGTTTTTTAGTGCATGGTGCTATTTTCAATGCACATGAAGTATGCCTCCAGAATGGATGGCCACTTCCCCAGGCAGAACTGATCACACCGGAAACACCCAAAGAAAGTTATAAAGGCAGCCTGATCATTGCGCCGCCTTCAGCAGCAGACTCGGCCTGGATGAAACGTTTCAACCCTTATTCACTGGGTGTTTGCAGCGGCTGGATGCAGGTAAGGGGAAATGCACGAAGAAGTAATGTAGATGCAGGTTTTCCCATATCAGATCATGCGGACTGGCGGGGATTACTAGATACGATCAAACAGACCGGTGCAGAAAAAATATTTGTAACACATGGTTTCACCAGTGTACTGGCACGTTACCTGCAGGAAAATGGTTTATCGGCCGAAGAAGTAAAAACGGCCTATGGTAGTGAAGAAGAAGAAACAACAGCCTGATGCAGCAATTCTCACAACTCATATCCACCCTGGCGCAAAGCACTAAAACCAACGAAAAGCTGGAGGCACTCAGTCGTTATTTTGCTACGGCAGATGAAAAAGATAAACCCTGGGTGCTTGCACTGTTCAGTGGCAGAAGACCCAAGCGGGTAGTGAATTCTGCGCAGATGCGGCAATGGAGTATGGAGCTTACCGGTTTACCTGAATGGTTGTTTAATGAATGTTACCATACCGTAGGTGACCTCGCAGAAACAATCGCATTATTATTACCACCACCTGAAACAAAAGCCGGCTCCTATCCCCTGCATCACTGGCTGGATGGATTGCTGCGGCTGGATAAAGCCAGTGAAGAAGAAAAAGCCGGCTTTGTACGCAATGCCTGGGACCAGATGGAATACCGGGAAAGATTTGTATTCAATAAACTGATCACCGGCGGATTCAGGATAGGTGTTTCCCAAAGCACGATTGTGAATGCCCTGGCAAAAACATACAACATTGTACCCGCCACCGTTTCTCATCTTATCAGTGGAAACTGGGACCCGCAGCAGATTACCATGGCTGCCTTGCTGAATGAAGAAACCAGTACCATAGATGACTCCAAACCTTATCCTTTTTTCCTTGCTTATGCATTGGAAGGAGGCCCTGAAACATTGGGCGATCCCGAAGAATGGCAGGCGGAATGGAAATGGGATGGCATCCGCGGGCAGGTGATCAAAAGAAACGGACAGCTCTTTATCTGGAGCCGCGGGGAAGAACTCATTACAGATAAATTCCCGGAGATCACGGCGCTATTGGATTTCCTGCCGGATGGTTGCGCTATTGACGGGGAGATATTAGCATACGATCTCTCAACGGACCGTCCTTTACCCTTCCAGGCATTACAGACGCGCATCGGCAGAAAGAACCTCACCAAAAAACAATTACAGGAAGCCCCCGTGATCTTTCACAGCTACGATCTGCTGGAGTTTGACAAACAGGATCTGCGCCTTTTACCATTGCTGGACCGCAGGGCGTTGTTGGAAAAGTTAGTGAACACCGTGAACCAGCCTGCCCTGAAACTCTCTCCTGCGATTGCTTTCAGCGCATGGGATGAGTTGATCTCTTTACGAGAACAATCCAGGAACAATGGCAGTGAAGGGCTGATGCTGAAAAAACTTAGCTCTGTGTATCAAACCGGCCGCAGGCGTGGCGACTGGTGGAAATGGAAGATAGATCCCTACACCGTGGATGCCGTGATGATCTACGCGCAAAAGGGCCATGGCAGACGTTCTAACCTTTATACAGATTATACTTTTGCTGTGAAGAATGGTGATCAGCTGGTGCCTTTTGCCAAAGCTTATTCCGGATTAACAGATAAGGAAATTGCTGAAGTGGACAATTGGGTGAAGCGCAATTCACTGGAAAAGTTTGGGCCGGTGCGTACCGTGAAACCGGAACTGGTGTTTGAAATTGCCTTTGAGGGCATAGGGCTTTCCAGCAGGCATAAATCCGGGATCGCCGTTCGTTTCCCCAGGATCCACAGATGGCGGAAAGACAAGCCAGTGGAGGAGATCAATACTTTAGACGATCTTAAAAAACTGGTCTGAACCATACCCCTTTAGTCTACAGATTATGTGTTGATATAACCCCCTACATTTGCATTACAGAACCAACGTTAAGAATACGCAATTGTTTTATTTCGCAGGAAAAAACCAACCACCTGCCGTTAACTATTTCACGAATGGATGCGCTGAATGCATTGTTATTAGTAGGCTTAGGATTCTTCATTGGTACCTTTGGAACACTCATTGGTGCTGGTGGCGGATTCATCCTGATGCCGCTGCTGTTGTTAATGTACCCTGATATGTCTCCGGATGTATTGACGAGTATTTCCCTGGCCGTAGTATTTCTGAATGCTTCTTCCGGCTCCATTGCCTATGCCCGTAAGAAACGCATTGATTACCGCTCTGCGCTGATATTTGCGCTGGCCACCTTACCCGGTGCTATTATCGGGGCATTCACCACTACTTTATTATCCCGTCACGTTTTCAATATTATTTTAGGCGCATTGCTGATAGTGGTAGCCGGCTTCCTGATGCTGAAACCCCAACAGGGTGCTTATGCAGGAAGAGCTAACAAAGGCCGTTGCGTGGACCGTTGCGTAACAGAACGCAGTGGTGAAGAACACCGTTTCTCTTTTAATATCTGGACGGGCATTGGTATTAGCTTTCTCGTTGGTTTTATCAGTAGTTTATTAGGTATCGGTGGCGGTATTATTCACGTGCCGGCACTGATCAGCCTGCTGAATTTCCCGATACATGTAGCCACAGCCACTTCTCACCTGATACTGGCCATCATGGCGCTGGCGGGTACTATCGTACATATGATCCAGGGGAGTTTCTGGGAAGGCTGGCAAACTGCTTTATCTATTGGCGTTGGTGTAGTGATTGGTGCGCAACTGGGAGCGGGGCTTTCTTCCCGCGTAAAACCCAAAGGCATCATCCTTGCGCTGGCCGGGGCTTTGCTGATCGTTGGCGTGCGGTTGATCCTCACTTAATGTAATAAGAAACTCAGTACAAACAATATTGCCAACACATACATCACCGGGCTGATCTCCCGGTATCTTCCTGTAAATACTTTCAGCAATACATAAGAAAGCATGCCGAATACAATGCCTTCCGCAATACTGTAAGTATATGGCATCATCACGATTGCAAGAAAAGCAGGGATCGCTTCCGTAGCATCTTCAAAATCGATCTTCACTACTGCACTCATCATCAACATCCCTACAATGATCAAAGCTGGTGCGGTAGCGGCCGGAGGGATCATGGCAAATAATGGTGCAAAGAATAGCGAGAGCAGGAACATGCCCGCTACCGTAACAGCCGTTAAACCTGTTCTGCCACCGGAGGCAATGCCACTGGCGCTTTCCACGTAGGCTGTTACCACACTGGTACCCAATAATGCACCAGCAGTAGTGCCAACTGCATCTGCAAATAAAGCCTGTTTGGCTCTTGGGATACGGCCCTGGCTGTCCAGCAATCCTGCTTTACTGCATAAGCCAATGAGGGTGCCTACTGTGTCGAAGAGGTTTACCATTAATAGTGTGAATAAGATCACTACCATATCCATGGTAAATATTTTGCTGAACTCCAGTTTGAATGCTATTGGGGCTAATGATGGTGGTAAGCTTATTATGGGGCCTATTGTAGTTACGCCTAATAATATGCCTGCCAGCGTGGCTACCAATATCCCGATCAGTAAAGCAGCATTCACTTTGCGGTACATCAGCACAGCGCTTACGATCAAACCCGTTAATGCAATCAAAGGCCCTGCGCTGGTGATATCCCCTATCTTCAGGATCACACCATCCAGTTTATCATTTCCTATATGCCGCATGCCGGTTTCAATAATCCCGGCATTCGCCATTCCTATCAATGCGATCAATAGCCCGATGCCTACTGAAATAGCGTGTTTGAGATTTTCAGGAATGCTGTTAATGATCGCTTCGCGGATATGAAAGAGGGAGAGGAAAATAAAAATAATGCCTTCCAGGAAAACAGCCGTTAAAGCAAATTGCCAGCTATATCCCATGCCCAGCACAATGGTATACGCAAAAAAAGCGTTCAGTCCCATACCCGGTGCCAAACCAATGGGCAGTTTGGCATACAATCCCATCACCAGTGTACCGATAGCTGCAGCCAGCGCTGTAGCAGTGATCAGGGCATTAAAATCCATCCCTGTTTTGGAGAGGATCATGGGATTCACCGCCAGGATATAAGCCATTGTGGAAAAAGTAGTAAGGCCTGCCAGCAGTTCTTTCTTAACAGTAGTACCGTTTTCGTGTAAACGAAAGATATCGCGCATAAAGCAAAGGTAGGGTTTGACTTAAATTTTCCTAATTTCGAAAAGCATGAAAAACACACCCGGCTGGAAAGCGATAGAACAGTGGCTGGCGGCAAAAGAATTAAAGCCGTTCACCTTCCAGGAAGAAGCTTGGGAACATTACCTGCAGGGCTATTCCGGCCTTGTAAATGCCCCTACGGGCTTCGGTAAAACGTTTTCTTTATTCCTGGGGGCAGTGATCAGGTGGATCAATGAGGAGCCGGAATACCGCACTAAAAAGCACAATGGCTTACAATTACTCTGGGTCACTCCCTTACGCGCACTCGCCAAAGATATTGGCCGCGCCATGGAAGAAGCGCTCCATGAATTGCACATTCCCTGGAAAGTGGGCATCCGCAGTGGAGATACCACACTCAGTGTACGGGAACAGCAGAAACGCCAGATGCCGGAAATACTGATCATCACGCCGGAATCCATTCACATTTTAATGTCGCAGAAGGAATATCCACTGCGCTTTGCCGGTTTGCATACCGTGGTGGTGGACGAGTGGCATGAACTGCTGGGCAGCAAAAGAGGGGTGATGGTGGAATTAGCGCTGAGCCGCCTCCGCGGCATGAACAAGGGATTGCAGACCTGGGGGATCTCTGCCACCATCGGCAACCTGGAAGAAGCACTGGATGTATTGATGGGCAACACATCTCAGCAAACAGCGATTGTGCGGGCCGATGTACACAAAGCCATTGATGTGCAATGCATCCTCCCGGATGAAATTGAGAAATACCCCTGGGCAGGGCACCTGGGCATCAGACTATTACACAAAGCTTTGCCGGTGATCATGGAAAGCAATACCACCCTGCTCTTCACCAATACCCGTTCCCAATCTGAAATATGGTATCAGCAGATCCTCAAAGCCTGTCCGGAGTTAGCAGGGGCCATTGCTTTACACCATGGTTCCATTGATGCGGAATTGCGGATATGGGTGGAAGAAGCTTTGCATACCGGCACTTTGAAACTGGTGGTCTGCACTTCCAGTCTTGACCTGGGTGTGGATTTTCGCCCGGTGGACACTGTGATACAAGTGGGCAGCCCCAAAGGGGTTGCGCGTTTTTTACAACGTGCAGGCAGAAGTGGTCACCGCCCTGATGCTGTGAGCAAGATATGGTTCCTGCCTACCCATTCGCTGGAATTAGTAGAAGCCGCAGCCCTCAAAGATGCCATGAAGGCTAATATGATAGAAAGCCGCATGCCGGTGATCCTGGCATATGATGTACTCCTGCAATACCTGATGACCCTCGGCGTGTCTGATGGTTTTGAGGCCAACGAAATATGGCAGGAAGTAAAAGGCACCTTCTGTTTCCGTGACCTCACTGCCGATGAATGGCAGTGGATCATTTCCTTCCTTACCACGGGCGGGGAAGCATTGCAGAGCTATGATGAATTCCACAAACTGCATAAAGTAGGCAACAGCTATCATTGCGTAAGCCGGCAACAGGCCATGCGCCACCGTTTGCATATTGGTACCATTGTGAGTGATGCCATGCTCAAAGTGCGTTTTCTCACAGGTGGCTACATTGGTGTAATAGAAGAATATTTTATCTCCCGCTTAACCGCAGGAGACAGCTTCAGCCTCAGTGGGCAGAACCTGGAATTTGTGATGATCAAGGATATGACGGTGCTGGTACGCAAATCGAAATCGAAGAAAAGTATCGTACCCAGTTGGAATGGCGGGCGCATGCCCCTTTCCGCCAACCTGGGTAAAATGCTGCGGCGCAAATTCCATGAAGCCATGGCAGGTACAGCACGGGAAGAGGAGATTCTTACCCTGCAACCTTTATTCGATCTGCAGCAATTACTCTCCCATATTCCTAAGGAAGATGAACTGCTCATGGAGCAGATCGAAACACAGGATGGCTATCACCTTTTCGTCTACCCTTTTGAAGGAAGATTGGTACATGAAGTAATGGCCACGCTCCTCGCATGGCGCATCAGCCAAAAACATCCCATTACTTTTTCCATCGCCATGAATGATTATGGTTTTGAATTACTTTCAGACCAGCCCATTCCCGTAGACGATACAAACGCCCAGGAATATTTCGCCCTGGATAATCTGACCCTCGACCTGCAACGCAGTGTGAATGCCACAGAAATGGCAAGGCGCAAATTCCGTGATATTGCCGTGATAGCAGGACTGATATTCCAGGGATTCCCCGGAAAGGCCAAAGCCAACCGTCACCTGCAATCTTCTGCTTCCCTGCTGTTCAATGTGTTTAACGATTACGATTCCCAGAATATCCTGCTGCGGCAGGCATTCAATGAAGCCTTCTTTTACCAGATGGAAGAAGCACGGCTGCGCGAATCGATGGACAGGATCTATCATAACAAGATTGTGATCACTTTCCCGCAACGCCTTACCCCTTTCTGCTTCCCGATCAAAGTGGACAGCCTGCGGGAACAATTAACCAGCGAAAAACTGGAAGACCGCATCAAAAAAATGACTTTATTTACGTACGAATGAGCTTAGAGGATACCGCATTTGAGTTTAAGGGCCAGCATTGGCGGCTCTCAGCCGGAAGGGCTATTTACTGGGAAGAAGAGAACGCATTGATTGTGGCAGACCTGCATGTGGGAAAGTCTGCCCACTTCCGGAAAGCAGGGATTGCCGTGCCTGCGAACATTGTGCAGGAAGACCTATACCGTTTGCAGCAACTGATCACCAAATACCATCCGGAAAAAGTACTGATCGTGGGAGATATGTTCCACAGCTCCGCCAATAACGAAGTGCAATACTTTAAGATCTGGCGGCGGCAGTTTGCACATATTGCCTTTGAACTGATTGAAGGGAATCACGACATCCTGGAACCATCCTTATACGAAGACCTCCAGATCAATCTTCACCAGGTACTCTCCCTCCGTAATTTCTATTTTGTGCATGACCGGGAGGATAAACCTTCCGTGCTGGAAGGCCATTACCTCATTTCCGGGCATATCCATCCGGGGATCAGGATGATAGGAGCCGGAAGGCAGAGTTTACGGCTGCCCTGTTTTTATTTTGGGATGGAAGGGGCTGTTCTGCCGGCATTCAGCGGATTTACCGGTTTGTATTCCCTGCACCCGGAACCGGAATCCGCAGTGTTTGTAATTGCGGAAAAGAAGATATTCCGGATATTTCAGTAAATTAGAACACATACGCTCTAACCCGATTTTACAACATCATCAAAAAACCGACATGAAAAAAGCATTATTCCTTCTATTCCTCCTACCCCTGTTTGCTATAGCCCAGGACAAGGGTATACACTTTGAACATGGATTATCCTGGAAAGAAATACAGGCTAAAGCCAAAGCTGAAAACAAATATATCTTCATTGATTGCTTCACTACCTGGTGCGGCCCCTGCAAGTATATGACCGCCAACATTTTTCCACAGCAGGAAGTAGGTGATTTCTTCAATAGTAAATTCATCAACGTAAAATTACAGATGGATGTAACGGAAGGGGATAATGAAGAAGTGAAAAAATGGTATGAAGATGCCAAGGCTATTGGAGAGCAATATAGCGTTAGGGCCTATCCTACTTTCCTCTTCTTTGCGCCGGATGGCAAAGTGGTACACCGCATGGTAGGTGGTGGCGAAGCAGAAGCTTTCATTGCCCGCAGTAAAGAAGCGCTGGATCCCACAAAACAATATTATGTGCAACTGGCCAAATATGAACAAGGCAATAAAGACGAGGCCTTCCTCCGCAGTTTTGCTTTGACTGCATTAAATGCCTATGATTCAAAAACAGCACAGGCAGTATCCAAAGAATACTTTGATACACAGAAAGATCTTTTCACGAAAGACAACCTGGAGATGCTGGCTAAGTTCACCCGTACCAGCAAGGACAAAGGGTTTGCTATTTTCCTGAATGAGTCTGCCAAGGCCAATAAAATATTGGGTAAGGGCAAAGCGGAAGGAATTGTAGGTAGCATTGTCAGCAATGAAGAAATATATCCCAAGGTCTTTAAGAAAGATGCCGGAGCTCCGGACTGGGCTGTACTGCAATCTGAGCTGACTGCTAAATATCCTAAGCTGGCGGATGAGCTGATAGCTAAAAGCAAAGTGATCTATTATGCCAATAAAAAAGATGCTGAGAATTCTGTGAACAGCATTGTAGCTTATATGAAGAAATATAGCGACAAGGCCAGTCCAATGGATCTGAACCAGTTTGCCTGGACGATCTTTGAAAGCTGCAAGGATATGAAGTGTGTGGAAGAGGCGCTGGAATGGAGTAAACGTTCTTTTGCTGAAAACCAGGATCCGAATTTCATGGATACTTATGCGAACCTGCTTTACAAGCTGGGCCGTAAAGATGAAGCGATTGCCGTGCAGGAGAAAGCGGTGAGCCTCGCGAAGGATAAGAAGCCTTTGGAAGAGACGCTTAATAAGATGAAGAAGGGGGAGAAGACCTGGAATTAGTTTTCTTTCTTTGAGAATAGTTAAAAGGATGGCTTCGGCCGTCCTTTTTTTATGGGATCCTGTTCATCCTACATAGAAAAAGTGTCAGGAGAAAACTCCCGACACTTTAATGGTTAACTGGGGGCAAACAATGCATTCTTTAGTTCCCTTGCATATGACATTGGTATCAACCTATGTCAAAATCTTTAGTCCCTTGTATATGATGCTATGATATCTTATGGCAGGACTTTTAGTTCTCCTGCATACGATACTGTGATATCTTATGTCAGAACCCTTTTTAGTTCCCTTGCATACGATACGATGCTATCCTATGGCAAGATCTTTAGTTCTTCATCTGTTTCTTGAGCATGCTCACCTGATCCTGCAGCTGGCTGACCATGCCTGCGAGGTGGTTTACACTCAGGCGGTGCTGCTGGCCCATTTTCTGGATCACGGCATCTGCCTGCCAGATCTCGAGTACTTCTTCCATGTTTACGGGGTATGGATCGTACTGCGGGTTATCTGAAACGAGCGTTACTTTACTTTTGGAGCGGTTGCTTTTCACCACGCGCTTGTACACAATGCCTTCGCGGTTGGTGACTACGATATACGCTTCGTTATTGCGGATATCTTCCCAGCCATCCACTTTGTGGCAGACTACTACAGAGCCTGATGGTGTCGGTAACATGGAGTCTCCGGCTATTTCGAAAGCCCTGTAACTTCCGGCACCTAACATGGGTAAGGTGAAGGTGTTCAGTTCTTCGATGAATTCGTCATCATTAAAACCTGCCAGGTAACCGGCAGCGGCTTTAACGGGAACGAAAACAACATTCTGCCGGTCTTTGCTACCTCCCATCTTTTGCTGGCGGCGTCTTTCCAGGAAGCTTTCCTTCGAGGAACTCAGATCGCGGCGTAACAGATCATCGATGGATACACGGAACATGTCTGAAACCTGCTCCAGTACTTCGGTACGTGGTTCTGCCCGTTCTTCTTCATATGCTCCCAACAGGGAACGTTTAATGGAAAGACGGTCGGCGAACTCCTGCTGCGTCCAGCCTTTTTGCTTGCGCAGATATTTAAGATTACGACAAACAGTAGACATCCCTAAATAATTTAGTATGGTAATGCTAACAAAATTAGCAATTATTTTTTATAATTACCAAATTATTCTTGGGTTGTTCACTTATTTTTGTTGCAGACAAACTCAATTATTATGCAAGATACTTTGTTAGGTATTCACTCAGTGGTTAGATGGCTGATCCTGTTATTCGGTGTATGGGCTGTTATTCGTGCAGTGATGGGCGTTAGTAGCAAATCTGCCTATACCGCAGCGGATACTAAAGCCGGCCTTTTCTTTATGATCTTTTTAGATATTCAGTTCCTGCTGGGTATTATCCTGTTCATCGTAAGCCCGCTGATCAAAGCTGCTACGTCAGATATGGGTGCCGCTATGAAAAATGCCGGTCTCCGTTTCTTTACCGTGGAGCACACCCTGATGGCATTAGTGGCTTTAGCCCTTGTACATATCGGCCGTAGCAAGATCAAAAAATCTGCTTCCGATGCCAAAAAACATAAAACAGCGCTGATCTTTTTCGGTCTTGCCCTGATCCTGATCCTGGCCCTGATCCCATGGCCCGGACGTGAGGCTGTTGGCAGAGCGTTGGTTCCTTCCTTCTAAATAATTCATTGATATAAAAAAGCCGGGTACGCTGTGAGTACCCGGCTTTTTTGTTTAAAAGAGACCGTCTTACCAGACGGCCTCGTAAAAATAGGAGCGGGTGCTTGCCATCAACCCTGCTCTTCTGGTTCATAATGCATTACCCATGTGTAACATAGAAAAGTCGGTATGAATAGATATAAGGCAATGCAGCCAAAGCCATGGCGGCAAAAATAAACATGAACACGCCGCTCACCACTGTCAGGAACATCCCGGCTATAACGATCACGATCCCCGCATACAGCCACAATTTGCCCGCAAAAGCATGTACTTTCAGCCAGATCTCATCACTTTGCATGGTCCAGGGTGTTCGGACCCCCACAAAGTTATTGGGCTTCAGGTTCCGCAGTACTAAACCGATCATCGAGATCAGTAATCCCACCCCGATAAATACCCATTTTTCCAGGAATATTCCCCGGCCCACGCTCACCAGGTATATAATAATGGTAGTGAATACCGCCAGGTAAATATGGATCCTGAAACGGATACGATAGTACGCCTTTATGTGGTTGGCCGTTTCAATAGCCGGCTCTTCCTTTTCGTCCGGTTTGGGGATATACCGGAACAGAAAATACAGCAGGCCGTTTGTGAAAAAAAGAAAGATCATCAGCAGCAGAAATTCCTGCTTATCCCCTACCCTGTCAGGCACGCCGTTCAGATTATAATTGGTGGGAATGATCTCCGGGAGGCTGTTCCAGATAACGCCCAGATAAACCATGGGCACAAATACAAGCAGTAACAGCAGTAGTTCTTTAACGTAATCCGGATGTTTCATATGAAAAAGGATTAGTTGTACATATATATCTACATTATTCGGGCCAATTAAGTTTAAAAAGGTTTATTTTCTACTAACTACATTAGCAATACTAAATTATTTAGTATTTTTGGTTCAAATAAGTGTGTATGCTACTAGATGGACAGAGAACCATAGCTCATATCGACATGGATTGTTTCTTCGTGTCCGTGGAGTGTCTTAAGGATCGCAGTCTGAAAGGAAAACCCGTATTGGTAGGCGGGCGTGGAGACAGAGCTGTAGTAGCCGCCTGTAGTTATGAAGCCCGTACTTTTGGGATCCATTCCGCCATGCCCATGAAAATGGCCCTCCGCCTATGCCCTCATGCTATCATCCGCGGCGGGGATATGGAAGAATACAGCAATTTCTCCCGTCATGTTACCGATATTATTGCAGGTAATGCCCCATTATATGAGAAATCGTCCATTGATGAATTTTACCTGGATATCAGCGGCATGGATAAATATTTTGGTTCGCTGAAATGGGCAAGTGAATTGCGGCAAAAGATCATGCGCGAAACCAAACTGCCTATTTCATTGGGGCTTGCTTCCAACAAAATGGTGTCGAAAGTCGCCACAAATGAAGCCAAACCAAGTGGTCAGTTATCCATCCCTTTCGGGCAGGAAAAAATATTCCTGGCACCGATGCCTATTGACAAGATACCCATGGTAGGAAAAGAAACCGCGGCACAATTAAGGCGCCGCGGAGTGGAAACAGTGAAAACACTCAGTGAGATCCCCATTGGTTTACTGGAAGCCTGGTTGGGTAAAAACGGTATTTCCCTTTGGAACAAAGCCAACGGTATTGATGAAACTCCGGTGGTCCCTTTCCACGAACAAAAATCTATTTCTACGGAAAGTACTTTCTCTACGGATACTATCGATATGGATTTTATTCATAGTGAACTGGTGCGCATGACGGAAAAAGTGGCATTTGAACTCCGCCAGCAGAACAGGTTAGCAGGTTGTGTGACAGTTAAGATCCGGTACTCGGATTTTGAAACCGTTACCAAACAAATGAGTATTGCCTATACCGCCAGCGATCATGTATTGCTGGAAAAAGTAAAAGAACTCTTCTCTAAACTGTACGACCGCCGTTTGCTGATCCGGCTGATAGGCGTGCGTTTCAGCCATATGGTGTCCGGTAATTACCAGATCAGTCTTTTTGAAGACACGCATGAAATGATCTCTTTATACCAGGCGATCGATAGTATCAAAAGTCAGTATGGCTGGCAATTGCTGATGCGTGGCAGTAGCAGTGGCGGCAGGTTTGAAGAGGAGCTACAGCCTTATCAGAAGAAAGAAACATTCACCATGAAACGCCGTTACCCCAAATAGCTTATGTACCTGAATTGCAAAACCTGGTTCAGCCTTCGCTATGGCACGATCAGAACAGATGAATTAGCGGCATTGGCACAGCAGTGCGGGATCACTTCCCTGGCACTCACCAATATCAATGCCACTACAGATGCCTGGATGTTCATACAGGAATGTATGCAGCGGGACATTAAACCTATCCTTGGGCTGGAATGCAGGAACGGCGCCGCCTTCCGTTATGTGATCCTGGCCCGTAACATGGAGGGCTGGCTGGAGATCAATCGTTTCTTATCACATCATCTGCAAACAGAAACACCCTTTCCCGAGAATGCACCTTTTCTCCCGCATACATTTGTGATCTATGCATGGGGAAGCCGTCCGCTGCAGGATCTTGCTGAACACGAATTGATGGGCGTACGGCCAAGGGAAGTGAACAAACTCTTCCGTTTTGACACCAAAAAATGGGCACATAAACTCGTGGTATTACAACCACTCACTTTCCAGGACAAGGAAGCACAACAACTGCACCGGGTATTAAGGGCGGTAGACAATAATCTGTTGATCAGTCAGCTTCCTGCGGAAGAAGTAGCAGGCCTGGATGAATGTTTTATTTCACCGTATCAGTTACTGGAACATTTTAGGGAATTGCCGGACATTGTAAAGAACACGCTAACGATCATGGAAGCCTGTGAGATCCGCTTCCGGTTCGGCAATCATTTAAATAAACAACGTTTTACAGACAGCCGGGAAGGAGACCGGGAATTATTACGAAGTGAAGCCATGCGGGGTATGATCTACCGTTACGGCCCGGATAATAAAGAAGCGAAGGAAAGAGTGGAAAAGGAATTGCAGATCATTGACCAGCAGGATTTCAACGCTTATTTCCTCATTACCTGGGACATTGTGCGTTATGCCAGGAACAGGGGCTTTTTTCATGTAGGGCGTGGAAGTGGCGCCAATTCCGTGATCGCGTATTGCATGGAGATCACGAATGTGGATCCCATTGAACTGGATCTTTATTTCGAACGTTTCCTTAATCCGCATCGTACCTCTCCTCCTGATTTTGATATTGATTTTTCCTGGCGGGACAGGGACGAAGTGATCCAATATGTTTTTGATAAATACACAACAGCACACGCTGCCTTGTTAGGCACGGTTACTACATTCCAAACAAACGCTATCGTAAGGGAATTGGGCAAGGTATACGGATTGCCTAAAAAAGAATTGGACAAAATCCTTGAGAACCCTTACCAGGTGAAACTTGGGGAAGACGGCGTGCATCAGCGTATTATCCAATACGGCAGGAAGCTGGACCGTTTTCCCAATCACCTCAGTATTCACGCAGGCGGTATCCTGATCAGTGATGCTCCCATTCATCAATATTGCGCAACGCATATGCCGCCAAAAGGATTCAGTACGGCGCAACTGGATATGCATATGGCAGAAGCCATCGGCTTATTCAAATTTGATCTCCTGAGCCAGCGAGGGCTGGGGCATATCAGGGATACCATGGACCTTATCCGTGAAAACAAAGGTCAGGAGGTTGATATCAATGATGTAAAAACCTTCATGGAAAATGAAGATGTAAAAAATGCCTTGAGAACGGTTAACACTATCGGTTGCTTTTACATAGAATCTCCTGCCATGCGACAGCTGCTGCTGAAACTGAAATGTGATGATTACATTACCCTGGTGGCAGCGAGTTCTATTATCCGGCCCGGCGTTGCACAGGCTGGTATGATGCGGCAATATGTACTGAACTTCCATGCGCCGGATAAGGTGAAATACCTTCACCCTATTATGAAATCCCTGCTGGGAGAAACATATGGCGTAATGGTGTACCAGGAGGATGTGATCAAAGTAGCACATCATTTTGCAGATATGGACCTTGCTGATGCAGATATTTTAAGAAGAGCGATGGCAGGTAAATACCGGGGACAGAATAATTTCGAGAAGATCAAAAAACTGTTCTTTGATAACTGCGCCAGGATAGGACATCCTGAAGAGATAAGCCAGGAGGTATGGCGGCAGATAGCCAGCTTCGCGAACTTCTCTTTTTCAAAAGCACACTCCGCCAGTTTTGCAGTAGAGAGTTACCAGAGCTTATACCTGAAAACATTTTTCCCTGCGGAATTCATGGTAGCGGTGATCAATAATTTCGGCGGGTTCTATAACAGAGAATTGTACTTCCGGGAATTGCAGAAAACAGGTGTGGCCTTATTTCCTCCCTGCATCAATAACAGTGATTATGCTACCAATATCAAAGGCCGGCAGGTATTTGTGGGTTTCATTCATGTAGAAAGACTGGAGCAGGCATGGATGGAACGAGTACTCCTGGACCGTAAGCACAACGGGCTTTACAGCAGTCTTGAGCATTTTGTGGAAAGAACCGATCCCGGTGCGGAGCAACTGGAGATCCTTATCCGTATCGGGGCATTTAACTTTACCGGCTACACTAAAAAAGAACTGCTCTGGAAGAGTGCTGTTTTATTGAGAACAGCGCCACCGGATGAAAACAAACCCCGGCTCTTTGCAGAACCTTCCCGCAGCTGGGATCTTCCCATGCTCTCCTATCGCCAGCATGAAGATGCTTTTGATGAAATAGAATTACTGGGATTTCCATTGTGTTCCCCATTCGACATACTGGAACATGACCATCGCAGATATATGCCTGCCAGGGATTTTTCGCAGAACCTTGGAAGGCATGTGCATACGATCGGTTACCTGGTATGTTTAAAACATGTATACACCAGTAAAAACGAACCCATGTGTTTTGGTACTTTCCTGGACAAGGAAGGTGACTTCATGGACACCGTACATTTTCCGGACAGCCTGCGGCAATATCCATTTATGAAAAGTGGTTTCTATATTATGGAAGGCAGGGTAATGGAGGAATTTGGGGTGTATACCTTAGATGTACATGTGATGCGGAAGATCGGGTACTTTGAGGATAAAACTCCTGGTGCCGCCGTACAGATGATGGCGAGGTAGGCTTTTCTCCATCATATATACATCAAAACAGGCTGTACCCTTTTATGGATACAGCCTGTTCTTTTTGTTTCTTTTATTCTATTAATCGAGATTGAATAATCCTTTGTTCAGTAAGCGTAAGGTTTGTTCCTTATACTGTCCACCTACGAGGATAGAGATGTTATGCCTGCTGCCACCATAGGAGATCATGCGCAAAGGCACTTCTTCCAGTGATTCAAATAACTTCTTGATGATGGAAGGCGTAGCGGCTACTTCATTTCCTACGATAGAAACAATCGCCTGGTGGTGATCCAGTTCCACAGAGCCAAAGGGCTGCAGTTCTTTCAGGATCTGCTCCAGGTGTTTTTTATCATCGATGGTGATAGAAACAGCTACTTCGGAAGTAGTGATCATATCGATGGGTGTGCGGTATTTTTCAAACACTTCAAAGATCTTACGGAGGAAACCGTAGGCCAGCAGCATACGGCTGCTCTTGATCTTGATAGCGATGATACCATCTTTTGCAGCGATAGCTTTTGCACCGTTACCATCCGGCATTTCCGTGATGATGGTACCTTTTGCTTCCGGCTGCATGGTGTTGAGCAATTTAACAGGGATGTTAAAATGCTGTGCAGGCCAGATAGATGCAGGGTGCAGGATCTTGGCGCCGAAATAAGCCAGCTCAGCTGCTTCATCGAAAGACAGCTGATCGATGGGGAAAGTTTTCTTTACAACACGGGGATCGTTATTATGCATACCATCAATGTCCGTCCAGATCTGAATTTCAGAAGCCTGGATAGCGGCACCTATCAGGGATGCAGAGTAATCACTGCCACCTCTCTTGAGGTTATCAATTTCACCGCGTGCATTGCGGCAGATGTATCCTTGCGTGATGAAGAGCGTATGACCTTTTTCCTGATCAACCAAAGCACTGAGGCGGACTTTCATGCGTGGGATCTCAGGTTCTTCAAACTCATCGATACTCATGAATTCCAGTGCGGGGAGCAAAACTGCTTTGATACCGGCATCTTCCAGGTAAGCGCAGAAGAGTTTGGTAGAGAGCAGTTCACCCTGTGCCAGGATATCTTTATTCAAGGCTTCGTTGAAAGAGATGCGGAGGATGATGTTGAGGAACTCAAAATGTTCGTCTACGATGGCTTTAGCCTTTTGGCGGCCGGCATCACTTTTCACCAATTCATCACAGAAAGTACGGTAGTGTGCTTCCAGCTTGTCTATCTGCTGTTTAGCCACGTCCTTCTTTCCTTCTGCGAGCGATTGACTGATCTCAACGAGGGAATTGGTTGTGCCAGATAAGGCGGATAATACCACAATCTTGGCATCGTTATCCGCTGTTATCAACTTCGCTACGGCATGCATACGCTCTGGTTTTCCAACCGAGGTTCCGCCAAATTTCAAGACTTTCATTAATTGTTACGGTATATGTTGCTTAAAAATCGATTTTAAATCTCATGGCTATTTCGGAGAGGTCCCTTACTACAGGGTCCAATAAAGGAACACCAGTTACTCTCCTGTCTGCTTCCATTTCCCTTTCCGGATCGCCGGGGATCAGTACTTTTTCTTCTCCTTCCACCGTTTCGGCACTTCTGAACCTGCCGATCCATTTATCCATATGGTCTTTAAATTCGTCTGCCGGCCTGAAAGCGTCTACCCGCATGGCTCCGAAGAAATGTCCCAGTCCTTTTCCCACCGGATCGGGCGGCAAAGGTAAGAAACTAACGAATGGCGGCGCCCATGGACCATAATTTGCGCCCGAAAGTACGGCAGAAAAAATATCTACCACAGATCCGAGGCAATATCCTTTGTGGCTTCCATGTTCCCGGTCGCCTCCCAAAGGCAGCAAAGCCCCGCCACTCTTGAGTTCGTTGGGATTTGTGCTGGGAGCACCGTGTTTATCCTGGATCCAGCCCAGTGGGGCTTCCTGTTCTTTTCTTTGTAATATTTCCAGTTTGCCGTTAGCAGCCGTAGTGGTGGCAAAATCCGCCACAAAAGCCGGTTGCTGATTAGCCGGGATGGCTACGGCAATGGGATTGGTGCCCAGCATACGTTCCGTGGCAAAAGTGGGCGCTACGAGGGGGCTGGCATTGGTCATTGCCATTCCGATCATATCCTGCTGCAGGGCCATCATAGCATGATAACCTGCAATACCGAAGTGATTGGAATTACGGACACTTACCCAGCCGGTACCGGCAATTTTAGCTTTATCGATGGCCACCTGCATGGCAAAAGGGGCCACTACCAGGCCAAGGCCGCTATCACCATCCACCACAGCAGTGCTGGGGGTTTCGTGAACGATCTTAATATCCGGTTTGGCGTTGATACGGCCGGCTTCCCAGAGACGGATATAACCGGAAAGGCGTGCCACGCCATGAGAGTCTATTCCCCTGAGATCCGCAGAAAGCAATACCGTGGAGGCCAGTTCTGCATGTTCGGGGGAACAGCCCATTTTTATAAAAACGTCCCGGGTAAAAGCGTGGAGATGTTCGTAGGGAAAAACCTGTTCCATTATGCTTGCGCTGTTGGCCCTCCGAAATTCATGGGAATAGATGAAACCGGTTCCTGGTCCTGAATGGTACCATGCTGCGATTCATATTTCTTAACGTTATCCGCCAGTGCCTTCATCAGCCTTTTGGCATGCTGGGGCGTGAGGATGATCCTTGATTTTACTTTTGCTTTGGGTAAACCAGGCATCACATTAATAAAATCTACCACAAACTCAGACGGGGAGTGGGTAATAATAGCCAGATTAGCATAAGTTCCGTCTGCAATTTCTTCGGTCAGCTCTATGTTCAACTGCTGCTGCTCTTCCTGATTTTCCATTATTTGTGCTTTAATGTGGTACAAAAGTAAAAAACAGCCCCCGCATTTGGAGACTGTTTTTTACAAGTTGCTACTTTTTGATTATCGGGACACTATTTGGGGTTTTCAAGATCATTGTTTATCCCACCAGACACGGGTATCGTGGGTATCTGCACCCTGGCGGGCAACAGCTTCTTTATAGGCTGGCTCGTTCAGGGTGGCTTCATTTACCGGGTATGCATATCTGCGGGGGATCTGTTTACTTGAATTCACCGCATAAATAGTTGGTTTCAATGCAGGGAAACCACTTCTTCTCCATTCTGCCCATCCTTCCCAGCCATTGGGATACAGCGCTATCCATTTCTGGGTACCCAGCTTGCGGGGAGTTTCCCCTCCTGCCCAGGATGTTTTTGGATTAGCAATATAGGCATCATAAGCCGCCTGGGTGAAAACGCCCCATTGTTCCCAGGATGCCTTGATAGCATCGTTGTACAATTGTCCTGCGTTTTCGGCCGTCCAGCCTAATGTTGCTGCTTCTGCGCGGGATAATAATACCTGTGCAGCCGTGATCACATAATCCGGAGATGTTTGGCCTGTAATATTCTTGCCTACTTTAGAATATACAGGGTTAAGGGCAGACCATTCAATCAGCAACTGGCGGGTAAGACCATACGGCACCGGTTTAATGACACCACCGGCAATTGCATCCGCAAATGCGTTTACACGGGGATCATTATAAGCGCCCAGGGTATCTGCCAGTGTATTGGAGATGGCATAGTCAGAACGGCCGTCATACATCTGGAACCAGGGGTTTTTAAAAGAACTGCCGGGCCATTTCATGATCACGTTTTTGCTGTTGGCATCTATGAGCCCTGCAGGATCTGCCAATGCTGCGGCAAATTCGGTTTTAGGAAGGTTGCCCATATCCGTATTCCTTTTGGAGAGGCGGAGTGCCATTATCAAACGGAAAGTGTTGGCAAAACGTTTCCATTGTGCCGCATCGCCGCCAAACAGGATATCTCCTTTAACAGCAGCACCATTGTCGAACTGCGCCATTGCCTCTTTTAGTTCCTTAAAGAGATCTGTATAGATATCTTTCTGGGTATCGTACTTAGGTGTTGGTGTTTCAGATAATGCTTCCGTGTAAGGTATATCTCCCCACTGATCTGTGAGCAGTGCAAAGTAATACACCCTCAGGATCCGGGCAATGGCTATCTGGTTATTATTAGAACCACCGGAAGTAACTGTTGCCAATCCTTTTTTATCAGCGTCTGTATTATACTTAATGATATTGGTGAGATCTTCCAGCGGGCCTGCATAAAATTGGGACCAGCCTCTTGCAGTAACTGAATACTGTGATTCATCCGGATACTGTGTTTGCGAAGTATACTGTGCATACATAGCGCCTTCATTTAAGAAGCGCACGTCAAATGCATAAGTAACCGTCATACTTCTGCCGCTGCCAAAGTAGGCGAGTGAGTTTGTTAAGAGTGCGGATGTAACAGGCCCGGTAGCAGAGTTCGGGGAAACGTTCAGGTCTCCAAAATCCTTGCAGGCCGGTGCGCTGATCAATGTGGCGCTCAGTATTCCTATATAGAGTAATTTTTTCATTGTCGTAAATTTTAGAATCCTAACCTGAGATTAATACCAATGGAACGTACACCCGGCATCTGACCATTTTCACCGAAGCGGCCAGAGAGTTCGGATGGATCGAATCCTTTTTCATCTGCGTAGATCATTAATACATTCCTGGCTACTACTGAAATATTAGCGCGTGTGAAGATCTTGCGGGCCATATTAGCTACAGGGAAATTATAACCCAATGATACTTCCCGCAGTTTGATGAAGGATGCATCGTAGATAGACATCTCAGCCATGTTGGAATTGGTACGGAACTGATGCCAGTATAATTGTGCATCTACATACATCTTCACCGGTTTTCCATCTTTATCTACACCGGATACATTTACACCACCACCATCTGCAACGGGATCCCGTACAGGATTACCTTTATCATTGTTAACGGCAGTTTTAGCCATCAGGCCGGAGAAAGAACCCCAGAAATCAGACAGGGAGAAGTATTTACCCCCTTTCTGAAAATCGACCACTGCACTCAGTGTAATGTCTTTGTAAGTGAAAGTATTGAACCATCCGCCTGTGAATTCAGGTAATACAGAACCGAAATAGAGATTCGGTGCCATTTCGAATGTACCATCCGCTTTTAAGATGGGTACACCTGCTTCATTGCGTTTGATACCGTTACCACGTAATTGTCCCCATTCCTGGTTATCTACAGAATGTACTACCTGTACTGCGCTAAATGCAGGTGCAGCACCTCCTCTATCTGTATTAGGCAAGGTATAGGTACTGAGGTTCGGAGCCAGTTTTACAACTTTGGAAGTACCTTTTGAAAAGTTCACAATCGTTTCCCAGCTGAAGTTCTTGCTGGCAACAGGTGTACCATTCAACTGTATTTCCACACCACTTCTTACAACGCTGCCGGCATTGATGGTTTTGGATAAAAATCCACTGGCGTTTGAAATATTCACATCCAGGATCTCATTCCTTTTATCCTCGTGATAATAGGTGAAACTGGCGCCCACGCGGCTATTAAAGAATCTCAGGTCAAGGCCCAGTTCTCCGGAAGAAGAAAGAGAAGGCAGGATACCATCATTGGGTTGGATATTCGGCGTGGTCATCACAGAGTTGCCCGGGCCGAATGGGTTCTGGCCTAAAGTATATAACAGGTCCAGGCCATAAGGATCAAGGTCAGATCCTATCTGTGCCCAGCTGGCTCTTACTTTACCAAATGTAAGTGCAGGGAAACTTTCTTTCAGGAATTCACTGAATACAATACTGGCACCCACGGAAGGATACCAATAGGAGTTATTATCCTTGGGTAATGCAGAGCTGATGTCGTTCCGGATAGAGAAGTCTACAAAGAACGTTTCCTTCCAGCCCAGTGTACCTCTTCCGTAAGCACTTCTTACTGTTTTCCTGGTGCGGGTATTTGAGTAACTGATAGGATCGACAGAATTGCTCAGTGCAAAGAGGTTGGGTACAGTTAAACCCTGGTTCGTATTTGCGGCAATAAAGGAAGTGGTATTCTTTCTTACGTTTCCACCGATGTTCAGATCTACAGAGAGATCATTAAAGAATTTATTATTGTAGGTGGCCAATACTTCATAGTTATCCTCACGGGCAAAAGTTTGCCTGGTGGAATAACTTTGTTTTACGCCTGTTTGGTTAGCGCTTACTTCCAGGATGTAGGGTATTTTATTCTCGAAACTGGTATTCAGTTCATTCCTTCTCAGGAACCCTGCTATCCTGAAGTGATCGTTGAGTTTATAGGTAAGGTTGATATCTCCGATCAGGCGGTTCCTGTTTGCCTGGTTATCCACGTTATCAAAATAGCTGAATGGATTGTACCAGTAGTTAGGCCCGTAGAAAGCTTTGGGGTTGGATGCGGAGTAGGATTCGGGGTTGTTATGGTTCCAGCTTCCCAATGCACCTTGCGGAGAACGGAGATCTCTAAGTTCTTTCATTTTCTTCATATCCAGATCCCGGTGAAACCACTGGTTGAATGACCCGGTAGAGTTATTGGAATATCCATCCACAAACTCCCCTTTCAACTTTTCAGTGGTGTAGAAAATGTTGGATGCGATGGTGAAATGTTTGCCGAGGTTAAATGAGTTCTGCGTGGAGATACTGTTCTTATCTATGCTGGTTCCGGGCATTACACCAGAACGTTGCAGATTAGTGAACGATACTCTTACGGTGTAGTTATCGCCACCCTGGCTGAACTGCACATTGTTATTGAGTGAAAGGCCGGTCCTGTAGAAATCTTTGACGTTATTTTTCTGGGGGGTCAGGGATGCTGTTTTACCAAAGTTTGCACCGGGATACCAGGCGTACCATGGAATATATTCCTGGCCTGTCATTTCTGGACCCCAGCTGGCATCATCGGAATAGTCGTGATAATACTTTCCGTCCAGCGCTTTCCATTCTTCCGGCTGGCCGGCTGCCCATTTGTATTGCGTGAGTTCGGAGTTACCTCCGCCAGAATACCTGTTCTGATAATCAGGGATGAGATACACGCGATCGAATGTGGTGGTTTGATTTATTTCCAGGCCAATGCCGGATTGCAGTTTCCCTTTTTTGGAGGTAACTATCACCACACCTGCGTCTGCACGTTGGCCGTACAAAGCTGTAGCGGTGGGGCCTTTGAGGACGGAAACACTTTCCACGTCATCCATATTGATGTCGTCCGGACTGATAGGTGTACCATCCAATACGAACAATGGATTTTTATCCACCAGAGAGCCGGCGCCTCTTAAACGGATCACGGCACCTTCGCCGATCTTTGCTCCGGACTGGCCCTGGATCTGCACACCGGCGATCTTACCAGCCAAAGCAGTGCTGATGTTGGTTTCCCTTGTTTGTGTGAGTTTGTCTGCATTGATCTGTTGCACGGAATAGGAAACAGATTTCTGCGAGCGTTTGATACCGAGTGCTGTCACTACTACTTCCTGGAGGCTTTTGTTGTCTGTGATCAATGTAACAGAGAGATCGGAGTTGCTGCCTACAGGTACTTCTTTGAGTGCGTAACCTACGCTTCTGAAGATCAGTACTACGTTGTTACCCGAAACATTCAGTTTAAAATTTCCGTTTTGGTCAGAGGTGGTTCCCGTTGTGGTTCCCTTAATCTGGATGGTGGCAAATGAGATCGGTGCGCCGTCGTCACCTGCCACTTTCCCTGTCACCTGGCGTTGTTGTGCAAACGCCAGGCTGACTGTCACCATCGGTATGGTGCATAGAAGTAACGCTTTTTTCATAAAAAAAGATTCAGATTTTGGATGAATTGAACTTGTTGTTCTTAGTAAATGGCTTTGTTGTCTGTTAGTTTTTTAATCAGGTCATATGGTATGCTATTTTTTTGGCAGTGTTTAGTGGTTGACAGCATCGTTAGGTAAGTGGCAATAGTATTCCAGCATAAAAACGGATTGTTTTTATGTAGGTTCCGGGTTATTTAAATGCAACGATAGGTTAAAAGAATGGCTGTTCTTTTTTATCTGATTGAAAACAAGCTTAAGGTTAAGAGGTCGATGCTTTGAGCATGAATAGATCGATTTAGATTTTAGAAGTTTAGTTTAGAGCGTTGATTTTGTCGTTTGGCATTTCAAATAGGGGTGAAGATGGTATTTTACCACTTTCGTACTTTGGATGAATTTATTTATACTGCTTTTGGATGACTCTTGTAAGTTAGTATTTTTTTCAACTCACAAAATTTTCTGGTTAACCTTTTGTTAAAACTATCACAAGATAAGTTTATACTCCATTGTTTTTCAAGCAGATAGCATCTGAAAAATTCATAAAAAAAATTCTTCGCATACTTCTTTGCTTAATCTTATCTAGTGAAAATGCCTAAAAATTTGCTGCTGTTTCGGTGTTTGTTGCGAATGCGAAACGTGCAGATATGATTATTAAAATGTGGGATTTTCGTTGATCCAAGGCGTTAAAATATTATTAGTGCTATAATTGGTACTGCAGCATAACGGCAGTGTTCACTTCTTTTGTGACAGTTCTTACCCAGTGGCACCAGATCTTATGGAACTGGATGGCCAGGCGGGTGGAATATCCTTTTCCTGAGAATCGGGATAAAGCGTTATCGCCGGGAAATTGCTGGCCGCTGAGGTAGAGGCCTTCTGTTTCGGCGGTATCGAACCAGGTATATCCTGCTATGAGGCGCCAGTGTTTCCATTTGGCCTGGCATTGGTGGTGGGCCAGGAAGGAGGTGGTTGCCGGGTTTGCCGGATGTGACAGGTTTAGTTCTTCGTTTACAAAAGGTATTCGGTTTAGAGAGTTTTCGGTATTTGATTGTGGGATATTTCTCACTTTACTTACTTGTACTTTCGATCTCCAAATGACTTCGTCTGTTATTTTCATGCTCCATTGAGCGCGGAGTTGTTGACGCTGCATTAGTGGTTTATCATCATACCGGAATTGCGCATTCAATTCCGTGGTTTTATCGGGGCGCCAGGTCATGGACATTAAAACATCATATCCTTCTGAGGGGTTGTTTATCCTGTATTTCAGCCAGGGGAAACGGAATACATCTGCATATGCAGAGAGTTCCCATTTTGCTCCCCATCGCAATGATACAGCTGTGTAAAGGCCTGACTCATTTCCGGGCATTGCATTTTCACCAAATGTATTCCCGTAGAGTGTTTCATAGGCTGTACTTTCTTTGCGGTATAGTATTCCCATATCCACATTGTGTGCGAGGGTGATCATGGCACCTTGCAGGATAGCCATTTTGCCCTGTTTGCTGATGGCGGTTTCTCCAAAGAAGTGGAGGTTGCGCCAGTTGAAAGCATGATCTATGCTGGTGTTCAGCCACTGGCTTCCTGTTGCTGTATATAGCTGGTAGGCTTTATCTCCTTTGCTTAAGGGTTTAGAAAACTGATGCGCGATAACGTTCCATGCTACATGCCCTTTTGCTGCAGACCACTTGAGCACTGTACCTGCGGAGCTTTGTGTAATGTTTCCCTTTAATGCAGCTTCAGCATCGGTGCGGTGGTAACCTGTGCTAATCAGGGTGCCCGCTGAGTCTGGGATCTCTCCTATCCTTGCATCCAGCTTCCTGCCGGAAAGAAATGCGGTGAAAGTAAAAGGCCCGGTTTGATAAGTGATGCCTGCTCCCCTGTAGAAAAAGAATTCACCGGCGGAGGCATAGGGCCTTAATACATCTCCCTCCCTTTTTGTGTGCATCACGGCACTGCTTTTTCCGAATGCAAGCCCATGCCATTGTATGAGCCCCTGTCCCATGTTCACAGTGTAATCTCCCAGCGCTAATGCTTTTATTCGCCCTATATTTCTAAAGAACAGATGGATGCCGTAATGATCAAATCCGCTCTTTTGTTTTCCTGCAAATAATTCTTCTCCGGCATCCTTTTCCATAACGATGCCCCAGCTGGCGTAACGGGAGAACTGGTACCTGTAGCGTAACATCATTTTATCAGGACTACCATTATATTTCCCTTCACTTTGAAAGGGATGTGTGTATCTCAGCAGCAGGGAATGTTTGCCGCGTTGCACATAATCCTTCCAGGTGTAGTAGGGCTCTAAGCCATTCCCCGCCTGTACATAAGGCAACAATGTTCTGATCAGCGGCACATTAAAACCCGGTACTGCCTGCAATTCATAAATGCTGATCAAAGGACCCAGTGTGCGGCGATACAACAGGAATTGTTCTATCTGTAAGGCATGCAACAGGCCTAGTGATTCCAGTGCTGCGGCATCCGCCGTGTTCAGGTTTAGTTTTCTGCATGCGTATGATTGCAGTTGCTGGGTTTGTTCATCATTTTCCGGCAGGGTTTGTTCCTGTTGCTCTGAAAGCTGCATGGGTTCTTCTTCCTGTGCATATACACTGTTGCATATTAACAACAACAAACACCATGTTACTCTGCTTCCCATATTACAGTGATGCCTGGTGTGAAACCTAATAACTGATGGCGGCTACCAGTAACACTGATGCGCATATTCCTTAACACAAAACCTAAGCCGGCAAACTGGTACACAGGCTGTGTGGCAAAACCTCCCAATAACCAGAATCTCTGCAAGGGACGGTATACACCATCAACCAGGGTGCTGAGGGGTTTACCTTCTTCCTTTCTGCATTCTGCTTCTATCAGGAGTTGTGAAGAAGGTGCATATCCCATGCCCAATGTATATAACTTCAGTCCTTTGCCGGCAGGATTGAAAACATTTACACCTATGCCAACCTGTTCTGCTATCTGCCAGAGTACACCACATTCTGCTATCATTCCTGCTTCGTTAAATTGTGGTGCGCGTTGCATGTTGTAGTTCAGATGAATGCCCGCCTTGAGTTTTTTCCCCAATGGCAGCGCATATCCCAGGCCGAACATTTGTTCTTTGTATAAGCTAAACCCAAACTGTTTAATGCGTATGCCCATTGTTCCTGCTGCTACAGGTAATGCGCCATTCAATGCATACCCGCTCATTTCTTTCAACATAAAACGGCGTTCTGCATATATGCCTGCTGTATATTTTTTTATACCGGCTAAGGCTGCGGGGTTTCTATCGGCAGCAAATACTTCGGTAAACTTAAGGCTGTAAACTCCAATAGACGGGAGCCGCGGAGGTTGCGCCAATAATAACAGCGCACAAAGGCTACAAATAATTCCTAACATGTAGATCGCATTTTGGTGAACAAACAACGGGGATAAAATTAATGGCAATTACGATCTGCTCCAAAATAAATATCTCCGAATTCCGGAGGTTATACCACGAAATTCGGAGATTAATAGCTTCCTGAAAAACTAAAACAAACCGTACAACTCTGAGTCTACACGGGAGATGATCTCACCCAGGTGCTCATCGTTTTCAGGGAATTTATTCTTGTCAACATCAATGATCAGCAAAGGACCATCTTTGTATTTTTCAATCCATGTATTGTAGAACTCGTTTAGGCGTTTGAGATAGTCCAAACGAATATTTTCTTCATACTCCCTTCCCCTTTTCTGGATCTGCGCCACGAGTGTTGGAACGGATGCCTGCAGGTAAATGAGTAAGTCCGGAGGTTTTACCATGGACTTCAGGGTTTCGAAGAAATTGAAGTAGTTATCAAAGTCCCGCTTGGTCATCAGGCCCATTTCGTATAGGTTGGGCGCGAAAATGTGCGCATCCTCATAGATGGTACGGTCCTGGATAACGGTATCTTTTCCATGTTGAATATCTACCAGTTGCTTGAGCCTGCTATGTAGGAAGTAGACCTGCAGATTGAAAGACCAGCGTGGCATATCATCATAAAAGTCGCTCAGGTAAGGGTTGTGCTCAACATCTTCATATTGGGGAATCCACCTATAGTGCTTAGACAGCATTTCGGTTAAGGTGGTTTTTCCGGCGCCGATATTTCCGGCAATCGCTATGTGCTTGATCTTATTTTTTGCCATGCATGGGGGAATATTGTAAGTAACAAGATAAAATAAATCAATAAAAGTTAATACCCATTAATTTACGTGCTTCCTGCAAAGTTTGTGCCGCTGATGCCCTGGCCTTTTCAGCCCCGTAGCGCATAATGCGGGTCAAATAGGCAGTATCCTGCTGAATGGCTTCGGCTTTTTCACGGATCGGGGCTATAAAGGTCACCATATCCTCTGCCAGTTGCTTTTTCATATCGCCGTAGCGGATGGTGCAGTTGTTAAAGGTATCTTCGAAGTGTTTGATGGTATCCGGCGTAGAAACCAGGCCCATCATAGTAAAGAGGTTCGCGATATAGTCAGGTTTGGCGGAATTGGGTTCCTGGGGACCGCTGTCTGTTTTGGCTCTTTTTATTTTATACCGGATATCGTCATCGCTGTCGTTCAGGAAGATAGTGGAGTTCTGGTTCTCGCTTTTGCTCATTTTCCCTACCCCGTCCAGGCTGTTGATCTTGATCAGATCATCGCCATAATTGAAGGGCACAGGTTCCGGGAAGAGGTAACCATAGCGGTTATTAAACCTTTGGGCAAAGTTGCGGCTCATTTCCAGGTGCTGCTCCTGGTCTTTCCCCACGGGTACTTTCAGGCCTCTGTGAACGAGGATATCAGCCGTCATCAATACGGGATAGGTTAACAGGCCGGCATTCACGTTATCCGGGTTCTGCCTTACTTTATCCTTGAAAGTGGGTACTTTTTCCAGTTCTCCTTTATAGGCCATCATATTCAGGAGCAGGTAGAGTTCTGCTATTTCGGGAATATCGCTTTGTACATAGAGGGTCACCTTCTCGGGATCCAGACCGGAGGCGATGTTTTCAGCCAGTACCCGGTATACGTTGCCGCGCAGTTCTTTTGGATCAGGGTGTGTTGTAAGCGCGTGCCAGTCTGCCACAAAGAAGTAACAGTTAAACTCTTCCTGCATCCGGATATAATTACGGATGGCGCCAAAATAATTCCCTAAGTGCAAAATACCTGTGGAGCGGATGCCGCTGACAACGATTTCTTTTTCTGTTCCCATATCGGGGCGCAATTTAAGAAATTTAAGATTGACGATGACGGAATTGCATATTTTTGCGAATTGCTACATATTATCCTATATTTTAACACTATTTATTAGCTTTAATTCATTAATATTGAACTCATGGAAGTGAATGATGCACTGATTCAGCAATTAGCCACCCTGGCAAGGCTGGAATTCAATGCCGGAGAGCGTGAAGAGATCCGGCACGACTTACAGCGAATGATCACATTCGTTGAAAAGTTAAGTGAGCTGGATACCGCCAACGTGAAACCTATGTTGTTTATGACGGCAGACACCAATATCCTCCGGGAGGATACTGTTCTGCCGAATATCAGCCGGGAAGAGGGTTTACAGAACGCCCCAGCCCATACGGCAGAGTATTTCAGCGTCCCTAAAGTAATCAAGAAATAAATATGTCCCAGACTGTTATCCTACTCGATCAGATCCGTAAAAGCTATTTCATTGGCAAGAACGAGTTGCCTGTATTGAAGGGTGTTTCCCTGAATATCAACAGGAATGAATATGTAGCACTGATGGGGCCCTCCGGTTCCGGAAAGTCTACCCTCATGAATATTCTCGGTTGCCTGGATACTCCTACCAGCGGCAAGTATGTACTGAGCGGGCATGATGTGAGCAGTATGGAAGACAATGAACTGGCACGTATCCGTAATCAGGAGATCGGTTTCGTATTTCAGCAATTTAACCTGATGCCTCGTTTGTCTGCCCTCGAAAATGTGGCGGTGCCGCTGATCTATGGCGGTGTCGGCAAAAAGGAAAGGGAAGATAAGGCCAGGGCGATGCTGGAGAAAGTGGGATTGGGAGACCGTTATAAACATAAACCCAATGAGCTGTCCGGTGGACAGTGCCAGCGGGTGGCTATAGCCAGGGCACTGGTAAATGATCCTTCTATCATTCTGGCGGATGAGCCAACAGGTAACCTGGATACCAAAACTTCCATTGAGATCATGGATATTTTCAGTACGATCCATGCTTCCGGGAATACGGTGATATTGGTTACGCATGAGGAAGATATTGCTGCACATGCGAAACGGATCATCCGCCTGCGGGATGGGGTGATCGAGTCTGATAAGATGAATGCAGTGAAGGAAGTAGTGGCGCATTAAGAAGAAGGACTGCATCAGAAAAGATAAAAAAGCAATGCCGGATTGAAATGAGGTTTTAAAGTATTAAAGGGAGAAGGACAGAATCAGAAAGAAAACAATGCCGGACTGAAATGAGGTTTTAGCGCATTAAAGAGAAGGACAGAATCAGAAAGAAAGCAATCTCGGACTGAAATGGCCTTGGCGCATTAAAGAGAAGGACAGAATCAGAAAGAAAGCAATCTCGGACTGAAATGGCCTTGGCGCATTAAAAGAGCATAACTCAAAAATCATATTGAAAGGTAATGGCCGGTGGCTGTTACCTTTTTTTTATCTTCGCTATATGGCAATGAAGATCTACACCAAAACAGGTGACAAGGGCAAAACCTCGCTCATTGGGGGTACGAAGGTTTCTAAAAGTCACCTTCGCATTGAAACATATGGCACGGTAGATGAACTGAACTCCTGGCTGGGTTTGGTGAACGACCATATGACGGAGCCGGCCATCATCACATTCAACAAATATATACAGGACCGCCTGTTCACCATAGGCGCTTCACTGGCTACTGACCCTGATAAGGGTACCAAAATGAAGATCCCCGACCTTCATGAGGCCGATGTTAAACTACTGGAAGATAAGATGGACGAAATGGATACCGTGTTACCGGAGATGAAGTTCTTTATCATACCTGGAGGGCATGTAGCCGTATCCCATTGTCATATTGCCCGCTGCGTTTGCCGCAGGGCGGAAAGGTTGTGTGTGGAGATGCAGGAGCAGGATACTTTTGTAGAACCGCTGGTGTTACAATATATTAACCGCCTGAGTGATTACCTGTTTGTGCTTGCCCGTTATGTGGGTCATCAATTACAGGTAGAAGAAATTCCCTGGAAGCCAAGGGTATAAACTTACTTCTCCAGTTTAGTGATCTGCGTACTGCCCATCAACTTCCCGTTCTTATTATAACTTATGGTTTTAACCATTCCAAAGCCAGGTGCGAACCATTCTGTAGCCTTTAATTCCATAGGTACGCCCGCTCCCATTACAGATACTTTGGATTCAATGTTGTAGCTGATCTTAAAGCAATCCCAGGTACCGGCTGTTGTGGTAATGGATTCCTTTGCTTCTACTTTCCGCTGTGTTATTTTAAAATCCATGACCATGGGCATCCCGTTCACTTCTGATTCCATATGGAAAGCCCCATCAGCGAGGAACTTCCCTACTGTTAATGTTGTGGGATACATAAGATAGGAGTCTGAAGACTTCATCTTAGCACTCATATTCCCTGCGGAAGCCCCGGGAATATTCATCTTCATGTCCACCCCGATAGTAATACCATTACATTTGAATGTACCCGCGGACTGAGAGATCTCTTTCCCATTCTTGTCTAAAAAGGAAGTAGTGAAGGTAGACACCAAATCGCTTCCCTTTTTTTCAACCTCCGCAATCTTGTAAAGCTGTTTACCCATCAACTCCTCTTTGTCGTTGTAGATACTCATTTCCACAACGGCGTTGTTCGTCATGTAGTAAAAATTCTTACAATCCTGTGCGGTGGCAGTTATAACTGCAAACAATAACAACGTGGTGGTTATCCAGAGACATTTCATACTTTCCTAATATACGATTATTTCCAAGATAAAGCATGTCCCTAGAAAATTGTAGGTTTGCACAAAATTTTATCATCTTTCATGAATCTTATCAAGGAATTAAGCTGGCGGGGCATGGTGCAGGATATCAAGCCTGGAACTGAGGAGCAACTGCAAAAGGAAATGACCACGGGGTATATTGGTTTTGACCCTACGGCAGACTCTCTGCACGTGGGCAGCCTGGTGCCGATCATGCTGCTGGTACATCTTCAGAAAGCCGGGCATAAACCCCTGGCGCTGGTTGGCGGGGCTACCGGTATGGTGGGAGATCCCTCTTTTAAGGCGGAGGAAAGAAAGATGCTGGACGAAGAAACCCTGCTGCTGAATCAGAAAGGGATCAAAGCTCAATTGGAAAAGTTCCTGGATTTTGACCCTTCCAAGCCAAATGCGGCTGAAATGGTGAATAACTACGACTGGTTCAAGGGGATCAGTTTCCTGAACTTCATCCGGGATGTGGGTAAACATATCACGGTGAACTATATGATGGCGAAGGATTCTGTGAAGAAAAGGCTGGAAGGCGATAGTGGGATGTCTTTTACGGAGTTCTCTTACCAGATGATACAAGGCTATGATTTCCATCATCTCTATACGGCTAAGAACTGCAAATTGCAAATGGGTGGTTCTGACCAGTGGGGGAATATTGTTACAGGCACTGAGTTGATCAGGCGGATCGGAGGTGGTGAGGCGTATGCTTTTACGTGCCCTCTTGTCAAGAAAGCGGATGGAACCAAGTTCGGTAAGTCTGAAAAGGGGAATATCTGGCTGGATCCGAAGAAAACGAGTCCTTATGAATTCTATCAGTTCTGGCTGAATGCGAGTGATGATGATGCGGAGAGTTATATTAAAACCTTTACTTTCCTGGATGAGCCAACTGTTAATTCGCTTATTGCGGAGCATAGGCTTGATCCGGGGAAACGGGCTTTGCAGAAGGTATTGGCGCAGCATGTGACTTCCTTTATCCATGGTGTTGAGGAATATGAATTTGCGGTGAAGACTTCGCAGATATTGTTTGGCAATGCGTCTGTGGAGGTGTTGAAATCATTGTCTGAAGATCAGTTGCTGAAGGTGATGGCGGGGGTTCCTACGTTTGAGGTGCCGATGGCGGAATTTGCTGCGGGGAAGGATGTGGTGAGTTTTCTGGCGGATGCGAAGGTGTTTCCGAGTAAGGGAGAGGCGCGGAAGACGATACAGGGTGGTGGAGTGAGTATGAATGGGAGTAAGATCACGGGGATTGACCTGGTGATCAATGATGAGGCGTTGATCATTGGGAAGAATATTCTCTTTCAGAAAGGGAAGAAAAATTATATACTGGTGAAGGTGGTGTGAGTTGCTTTCTTAATCATATTGAAGGGCTGTCCTGAGAGGGATGGCCTTTTTTAGTTCCCGCTCCGCTCCCAATAAGCATAAAAAAAATTCGACCGAAAAAACTAGCCCAATGGTTATAAAAGGCAATGGGGAACAGTTTTCGGACGAATTTTTTTTATGCTTATTTCCGCTGGTGGGCTTTTGGGTGGGAGTTGGGGGGATGGGTATAGGATGAGAGAAGAGGTACCCTATCTTGAGCCTATGTCAAGCCTATCTAAAATATTAAATTGTGCTTTGATAAGCAAATAAATAATGCTACTTTTCTGCATGCGTTCGCTGGTTCGGATATCTTTTGTTGTGTTGCTATTTGCTTGCCAGGATAGGGCTAAACCTCCTGCTGCAAAAAGGGAGCCATTAGGCCTGGGGAGTATTGACGCATTGCCGGCTAATTATAGATCTCCGGCTGATAACCCTTCTTCGGTGGAAAAGATTGAATTAGGGAGGTTGTTGTTTTATGATCCTGTGCTATCCGGAGGAAGGGATGTGTCTTGTGCTACCTGCCATCATCCTGATTTTGGGTACGCGGAAAACCTTGATCTGTCTATTGGGGTAAATGGGAAGGGGTTGGGAGAGCATCGGAAATTTAATTTTAAGAATGATATTCCTTTTACTAAGCGGAATTCACAATCTCTTCTCAATATAGCTTTTAACGGCATAGGGCCGGATGGGCATTATACGCCGGAGGATGCTCCTATGTTCTGGGATCTTCGGGCTAAAGGACTGGAGGATCAGGCAACTTTTCCCGTGAAAGCACTGGAAGAAATGCGGGGACATGGATTTGCTGAAGAGAATATTGCGGATGAAGTGGTGAAAAGAGTGGCAGCCATTGCGGAATATAAGCGCTTATTTGAAAAGGCGTTCCCTGAAAATGATTCTATAAACCTGCTTAATATCTCCAAAGCATTGGGCGCTTTTCAAAGATCCCTTATTGCCAATAACTCCCGGTTTGATCAATATATGCGTGGAGACAGGTCCGCATTATCTGATCAGGAAGTGGAAGGCATGAACCTGTTCCTCAAGGCAGGCTGCGCAAGGTGCCATAGCGGGCCTATGCTGTCGGACTTCAAACCTCATGTGCTGGGCGTTGCTGATAATGAGAAATTACCCTTTTCTGATTCCGGTTATCAAAGTACCTATGCATTCAGGACGCCTTCTCTCCGGAACCTTCAGCTTACAAGACCCTATATGCACAATGGAAAGATAGCCACTCTCAAGGATGTGTTATTCCTTTATGAAGATCTGCATGGGAAACCATTGCAGAACCAGCATGTAGCAAGAACACAATTAGACCCGCTGGCGCAGGAAATGAAAGTTGAATTTAAGGATATCAATGCCATTGTTGAGTTCCTCAATACCCTGAATGATGGTAATTATGATAAAAAAATGCCAGCATCCGTTCCCAGTGGTTTACCGGTTGGCGGGTTAATCCAATTTTAGGTTCTGCTTAACATTTGGCTGGGTACATTTGAAAAAAAAAGCCATGCGGTCCCTTGCCCTATTCTTTCTCCTGTGCATTTCTGTTTCCTGTAAGAAAAAAGATTTCTTAGCAGGGTTCGATAAGCGCGCCTTGTTTGCAGCTCCTTCTGCTGTTGAAACAGATGCCGTTCTGAATGAATGGCAATCGAGGAACCTTACGCCTACGGGTTACGCCGTAGTGCAGGAAACACCATTATCAGACGGTAAGTATACATTCAAGATAGTATCCTTTACTGTAGCAGGTATTAAAGAATATGGCGCACTCATCATTCCTAAAACAAATACGCCTGTTCCTGTAAGAGTGATGATCAGCGGCTTCAGCATTGATCATGCTGTGACTTCGCGGATCATTGCAATAGGAGATAACTCCGATCAACCTTTTATATTGGCTATTCCTGCATTACGTGGCCAAAAGCTGGCGCTTACTGTCAATGGCACAGCGTATTCTTCTCCCCTTTCTGAAGGAAAACATTGCGATGCGTTTGACGGCGCAACAGATGATGTGATCGCCTTTCTGAACCTCATACAGGCAACGGAAAACAAAGCTGATATTAACCGCACATCGGTAAGAGGCGGCAGCCGTGGCGGAACGGTTGCACTATTGGCAGGCATCAGGGACAAAAGGGTCAAAGCCGTGGTGAACGTTGTTGGCCCCACTGATCTGATGGCCTTAACTGCCGTGAGTGAAAACGATGCAACCTATCAATGTCAATTCCTGGATGCCTTAGTGCATCAGCAGGCCAGCATGGCTTCCACCAGGCTTAAGATGATTGCCAGCTCTCCACTTTACTTTGCTGATAAATTGCCTGCCACGCAAATTCACATGGGCATAAAAGACAAAAATGTACCCATTGCACAAGGACATGCATTACAGGAGGAAATTAACCAGTCAGGATCGGGCGCTGCTTTTACCTTCTTTTCTTATGACAGGGGGCATGCTGATATGGCAGACAACAATCCTGAACTGGAAAACAGGATCAAACAATTCCTAGATCAGTTCTGATCTAATCTTCCAGGCCTTTTCCGTCAAGGATCTGCCGCAGCACTTTTTCGATCCTTGACTCGCGGGTTTTGGATTGTTTGGCGGAGGAAAAATGAAGAAGGTATCCTCTTTGCCGGCCCGGTGTCAATGCATAAAAAGCTTTTTTCAGTGCAGGCATCTCCGCCAGTTTCTTTTCAAACTCTTCGGGCACCTTGTATTCGGAGACTTTTTTAAACTCCACTTTCAAACCAGCTTCTTTTATTTCAATGGCTTCAAACACATATTCTTTCAGGATGGGTTCCAGCTTTTTTATTTCTGCAAGGCTGGTAAACCTTACCTGGCGGGCGGATTGAACATTCTCTGTTTGCTGGATCAATATGCCATGAGGGTCTTTCATCAAAGCGCCTTTGTGAAACAGGAGTGCGCAATAATCTTTGAAGTCGTGGATCAATACGATGTTACTTTTCTCGAACGTGTAACAGGGAACGCCCCATTTCAACTCTTCATTGAGGTGACAATCCAGCATGATAGACCTCAATTGCTCCAGTTCCTTCTGCCACTTTTTGGCTTTCTTGAAATAAAAATCAACTTTAGGATTCATGCTTATTTGTTTTATAGGTTAAACTTTTCTGGTTGCGGGTCTGAAATACCATGATACTATTGTAAGTACTATCAGCAATGACGGGCCAAACAGATCCATAGCGGGACTTCCCACTGCAATATGTGAAAAAATAGCGCCAGACATTACAAAGAAAAAACCGGCGTAGGCCCATTCCTTTACCAAGGGGTATTTAGGAACTAAGATGGCTATTACTCCCAATAGTTTCCAGATACCAATGATGGTGAGGAAATAAACAGGGTAACCCAATCTTCCCATCATGGCTGTTTCTGCTTCATGCCTGAGTAATTGAACAATGCCGGTTGACACCATTCCCAATGCAAGCCAGATAGTGGCAATCCAGTAGATGATCTTGTTTCTCTTTGTCATAACGTTTTATTTAAGTTTGAGTTTACTGACAACTTTTTCCAATGCATCGTGGGCCATGTTGATACCATATGAAAAAGGTAACTTCAGGTTTTTATCTCTGTGTTCTACTGATCTGTACACCATTTGCATAGTGAGTTTGCTGGTGTCGTCCGTGAGTTTTTCGAATGCTGAGAATTCGAGTACTACATCAAAATCAGCGTTGTGCATTTCATGCGTGCGGATGATCTTTTGCTCCGGAATAAACTCATGATAGGCGCCGCTGGCTTCGAACACTACATTACCTTCGTATGAGGTCTGAAAATGCCAGCCGCCGTACTTTTGGTTGTCAAGTCTCAGCACTTTGGTGCCCATCCATTGTTCAATAAGCTCGGGTTCAGTATATGCTTTGAACAGCAGCTCCAATGGCAGATCAAATTCCCTTGTGATAGTCAGGTCGTGTCTGCCTTTTTCGGCAGTAACTTTTGTTTTACGTTCCATAATATACTATTTCTTTGGTTTATACTTTTTCATAACGTCTTCCAGTTTATTAAAACGGTCGTCCCAGAGTTTGCGGAACGGTTCTATAAAATCTGCTACCTCTTTCATTTTTTTTGCATTGATGTGATAATAAATTTCTCTGCCTGTCTGCTCCTGCCTCAGTAGTTCACATTCTGTCAGGATCTGTATATGTTTCGAAATCGTTTGCCTGGATGAATTGAAATTCTCTGCTATAGCGCCAGGCGTCATGGCCTGTATAGCGACCAAAGTAATGATGGCCCTACGTGTAGGGTCTGCTATTGCTTGAAATACGTCTCTTCTGATTCCCATTGTGCAGCCGTTTGACTGCAAATATATGTGCAGTCATTCAACTGCGCAAATTTATTTTAGGTTTTCAGGAAATTTTCCAGGATACGGTTGAATTGTGCGAGCCGTTCCATCATGGGGGCATGACCACACTTTTCGATCATAACTAACTGTGAATCAGGTAACATCCTTAAGAATTCCTGTGCTACATCCGGTGGGGGGTAACCACCCATGCTGTTGTTTTCATAAAGACCTGAACTGCCGGTAAAGACTAAACGGGCTACTTTTTCGGGATACTGATGGGTGCATAGAATGGCAACATAGCCACCCAGGGAATTTCCGACGAGTATAGGGAATTTAAGGCATGTGTTTTGAAGTCTTTATCAGAAAAGGAGGCTATTATGAAAAAGTCACTTTCATTGCTGTTAATACTACTGTTGATCAGTTGTAATAACAGACCTGCAGATAGCGAAAAAAGAGCGAAGCAAGAAAACAGGGAAAGGATCGATAGCCAGGCTAGTTTGAATGAAGGACCTGTTTCGCTTAGCAGATCAGATGCTGATTTTCTTGTGGAGGCTGCGAGTGGAGGAAATATGGAAATTCAATTGGGGCACATGGCGCAGAACAAATCAACCAGTGAACAGGTGAGAGCATTTGGTAGTATGATGGTCAAAGACCATGAAGAAGGTGGAGAAAAGCTTAAAAGGCTCGCTATAGCTAAAAACGTTGTATTGCCGGATTCTATATCTGCCGCACAGCAAAAGCAAAAAGATAAACTACTGAAAGAACCTAATGGTGATTTTGACAGGGCTTATATAAACCTCATGGTGGATGATCACAGGAAAGATATCAGGGAATTTCAGAAAGCTGCAAGGGATGCAACCGATAGTGAAGTGAAGGCTTTTGCGGCGGATCAGTTGGCGATGTTCTATAAACACCTGGACTCTGCTGAGAAGATATTGAAGCGTATGGGACCGAAGAGGATTCCTGTAGGGGCACCGCCTTATGAGTAAAAAGGAGTAAATTCATCTTTTTGAAGATGAAAAAAATCACCCTATCATTTATAGTCCTTTTAATTGGAACAATGCCCCTGTATGGTCAGTCAAAGAATATTGCGTCGGTTGACCAGCTGTTAATTAAGATGTCCTTTTCCGGTGCAGTTCTCATTGCAGACAGTTCAGGGATATTGTTATCGAAAGGTTATGGCTATGCCGACAGGGCAAACAAAATTAAAAATACTCCCGCCACGAGGTTTAGCATGTCATCGGCATCAAAGGTATTTACGGGTACGGCCATTACTTATCTGGCCCAGCAAGGGAAATTGAAATTTACCGATACGCTGGGGCAATACATCAAAGGGTTTCCTTCCGGTATAACCATCCATCAAATGCTCACCCATTCTGCGGGTTTGGATGATTTCTTCAACGCCAAAGATTTCAGTTATAATAAAGTAAGGAATTGCATCGACATGCTGACTTTTATGAGATCATTACCATCGGTGTATCCGCCAGGAGATAGTTGTATCTATTCAACAGGTGACTGCATTGTATTAGGGGCCATTATTGAAAAGATCACGGGGATGAGTTTCCAGAATTATATCAAGACGACATTTATTGATCCCCTGGGCTTAACCAATACCAGTTTTACTCCTTACTGGGCACTGGATGACACGCAGAGAAAATATGCTATCGGCTATCGCAAGAATGATGAAGCCATTCCTTATAACTATGATAACGGATCTATTCCCTTATCGGCTGGCGGGGCATGGAGTAGTGTGGAAGATATTTATAAATTTGACAAAGCGGTATTCTCCGGCAAAGTTGTACATGGAAAGTACCTCTCGCAAATGATGACCAAACATACTTCTGCATGGGAAGGTTCGCACTTTGGTTATATCTGGATCATTAATGATAAAAGCATTGGGCATTCGGGGGATAGTTCCGGGTGGCATGCGATGAATAATTATTATCCCAGGCAGGGATATACAATTATCCTTCTGACGAATTCAGGGGGTGTTGATCTGTATGAACTTGGGGGGAGGGTGGAGGCGTTGTTGTTTTAGGAATTATTTTTAGCTTTACCTATGTTCTGGTTTAAAAAGAAACGATCTCAAGCAGGCAAATATCCTTACAGAGCCTGCAACATCTATATCAGTGAAAAGTACCAACAGATCCTGTTTGTCCCTTTTGGGAGGCTGATATCGGCCTGCATGTAGAACAGGAAAATATTATCGTGGATACATGGCCCTGCAAATTCCAGGACCTGCAAACAAATATAGAGGAGGCACTTAACCGGTATCAGCCATTGGTACCTTATGATAAAGACAAGTCCTTTTGGCATACTTTCGATCTCAGCAAGGCAAAAACCCGGCGTTCTTTTGAAACCGACTATATTTCCATACATCTTTCAACAGATACAACAAAGGAATATGGAAGTCATGAAATAGAGCGGATCAGGGTAAGCGCGGAACCTTCCCCGCAGGACAACACCTATTCTTTAGCAGGATGCTCACATTTGGTTGAAACACGTATAGCACAGATCACACTGGACATTTATAAAGCCTGTGTGAAAATAAGAAGCTAAGAAAAGAAGGCATCCCATCCGGAATGCCCTCTTTCTTATAAAAACTTATTTCAAACCATACTTGTACTTGTACCTTTCGTACAACTGTTTATGTTTATCCTCCAAACTCACTTCTCTTCCCTGGATATAAGCTTTCGTGATCACACTGGATTTCATATCCAATATATCCCCGGTGCTCACTACAATGTTCGCATCCTTCCCTACTTCCAGCGAACCCGTTTTATCTCCAATGCCTAATATCTTAGCTGCGTTGAGGGTGATAGCGCTGAGGGCTTCCTCTTTGCTCAAACCATAAGCTCCTGCTGTACCTGCATTAAAAGGCAGGTTACGTTGCTGCCAGAAACCTTCGTTGCTGATGCAGAACAGGATGCCTGCTTTCTGCAACTGGGCAGCTGTTTTATAGGGCTGGTCCACATCATCGTCCTGCATCACAGGGAGGCTGTGCGGCTGGGTGAGGATCACGGGGATGTTGTTTTGTTTGAGCACATCGGTGATCAGCCATGCATCCGTACCACCAACGATCACTACATCGAAATTGAATTCTTTGGCGATGTCTGTCGCTACCACCAGTTCCTTCACCAGATCGCAGTGAATGAAGAGTTTCTGCGTGCGATCAAATAAGCCTTTTACCGTTTCATATTTCAGGTTCACCGCATCGTGTTTTTGAGCAAGAGAGTAAGCTTTTGCTTCGCGGAAGAAAGCTTTCACGCTGGCGATCTCTGCCATGGCAGCTTTGATGGCATCATTACCGGGACCGGCAGCAGGCGCACCAAAAGGATTACCACGTGGCATCAGGCGGGGCATGTAGAAGTGAAAGCCATTATCTGTTTTGTAGGCAGCATCTTCCCAGTTCCATGCATCGAGCTGTACTACGGAAGAACTTCCGCTAAGCAGACCGCCTTGTGGTACTACCTGTGCTAAGAGTATGCCATTTGTACGAAGGGTAGCAATGATCTTGGAATCTGTATTATAAGAAACAATAGAGCGAACGGAAGGATTGATCTCTCCTACTTCTGAGAAGTCGTTGGTAGCGCGTACGCTTTCTACTTCTGTGAGGCCGAGGTTACTTTCCGGGGCTATGAGGCCGGGATAGATGTGCTGACCATTTACATCAAAAACTTTCACATCGTCTGCAGGTATCGCTACATCTGCACCGATAGCAGTGATCTTTCCATTGTTAAAACCAATGGTACCGTTATTGATCACCTGGCCATTCCCTACGTGGATGGTGGCGTTCTTCAGAAACACCAGGCCCTTCTGCGCAGGAGCAGGGTACACTGTTTCCTGCGCATGCAGGGAAGTGTAACTGGCGGTAAATCCAAGTATATATAAGAATAATTTTTTCATGTTGAATGCGAATTTACTGGTTACATTATTTAGCGTCTTCTGCTTCATGGTTCACATCACGCATGATATGATGTTGGTGGCCTGCCTGAAGATCTTCGCAATGCCAGATCTCTTCGCGGCTTGGTGTAGGCCTTGCCATAGGAGCACCTTTCTTTTTCTCACCCAGCATCTTACCGATCAAGCGGGTACGCTCTGCTGCTATGCGGGCGCGCAGTTCGAGGTCTTTATCGCGATCGAAATACACGATACCGTCTACAATGGTTTTATCTGCTTTTGCATAAATGCTGAGGGGATGATCGCTCCAGAGTACCAGGTCGGCATCCTTACCTGTTTTCACACTACCGATGCGGTCTGCCACATGCAATAACTGTGCAGGGTTTAAGGTCACCATCTTCAATGCATCTTCTTCAGCCATGGAACCATATTTCACACTCTTCGCAGCTTCCTGGTTCAGGCGGCGGGCCATTTCGGCATCGTCTGAGTTGATGGCTACAGTGAGACCAACACGTTGCATGATAGTGGCATTCTGCGGGATGGCATCAACCACTTCCATTTTGTAAGCCCACCAGTCTGCAAACGTGGAAGCGCCTGCGCCCTGTGCTTTCATTTTATCTGCCACCTTGTATCCTTCAAGGATGTGGGTGAAGGTGTTTACTTTGAAGTTGAAGCGGTCTGCTACTTTCAGTAACATATTGATCTCGCTCTGTACATAAGAGTGACAGGTGATGAAACGTTTATTGTTGAGGATCTCCACGAGCGCATCCAGTTCCAGGTCGCGGCGTTTGCCTGCACCTGCTTTCTCATAATCTTTTGCACGGGTGAAAGCATCTACCAATACCTGTTCAACTCCCATACGGGTTTGCGGGAAACGTACACGTTGCCTGTCGCCCCAGTTGGATTGTTTCACGTTTTCACCTAAGGCGAACTTGATGAAACCTCCCCAGTTCTGGAACTTCAGCTCTTCTGCATCTGCACCCCAGCGCAATTTGATCAGCTGGCTTTGACCACCAATGGTGTTAGCAGAGCCATGCAACAGGTGAGAGGAAGTAACACCGCCACTTAACTGGCGGTAGATATTTACATCGTCCGGATTGATCACATCTGCAATACGTACTTCCGATGTAACGGATTGGGAACCTTCATTTACACCACGTGAAATGGCGATGTGGGAGTGTTCATCCAAAATACCGGGTGTGAGGTGTTTACCGGTACCATCTATTACTTTGGCATTGCCGGCAGCAAGCCCTTTTCCTATCTGTGCGATCTTGCCGTTGCGGACCAGTACATCTGTTCCTTCGAGTTTTCCTTCTTTTTCATTGGTCCATACAGTAGCATTGCGGATCAGCAGATCTTCTGCTTTGGGCAATGTTTCATATCCATAACCGGAGAAAGGAAAATATATTTTACCGTATTGCGGTGTTTCTTTCTTTTTAGCAGTGTCTGGTTTTGCAACAAAGGCTTTGGAGAAGGTGGCAGTCCAGTTGCTGTATTTACCTTTATCATCTACACCAGAACCACTCCATTTGTTATCTGTTCCGATCACACCACTGAGGCGTAATTGTTGCTTGCTGTCTTTTGTAAGCGGGATGTTCAGTTTTACAAGTTGCCCATCGATATCAATTTTACCGGCGATGGTATCTTTACCCTGGTAAGATAAAGCAGGTGCAGCTTGTGTTCCTTTAATTTCGATGGGGTAAGTAACACCACCAAACTGTAAAGCGTAAGTGCCCCTGATATCACTCCATCCTTCTTCTTTTATGATGTACTTATTCCCTTGTACCCAGTTTTGATACAACACGGTGTTTTCCTGGAATACAGGGCCTGAAGTGATGATGAAGTTGGCCAGTTTACCGGCATCAAGACTTCCTACTTTATCATAGGCCTTTAAAACGGTGGCGGGTGTTTTAGTTAAAGCTTCGAGGGCTTTTTGTTCAGTGAGACCATATTCAATGGCTTTGCGCACACTGGCGATAAATGATTTCACATCCTTCAGTTCCGCCGCGGTTAAACAGAAAGGGATGTTCGCTTTTTCAAAAGCGGCTGGTTCTGTAGGAGCCAGTTCCCAATGTTTCATATCTGCGAGGGCTACGAAACGGGCATCGTTCGGATCTTCCACATCCATAGCCTGGGGGAAATTCAGTGGCAGGATGTAAGTAGCTTTCGTGGCTGCTATTTCAGGGATACGCTGATATTCATTACCTCCGGCTTTGATCACATACTGCACTCCGAATTCATCGCCGATCTTGTCTGCACGCAGGGCATTCCATTTATCATTGGCTTCAAAGATCTGTATGAGTGATTGATTATCATTCCAGGATTGCAGGCTGAGGTTCAGTCCTTCTTTAGCAGGTTGTGTTTTATACCATTGCGCATCCAGGTATTGCTGGCGGAGCAGGGCAATCATTCCCATTAAGGATCCGGGATAATCCTGTGTGGAGGAACCTTTATCGAAAGAATAATGTGCGGATGCTTTTTCGCGGATAACCGTCTGGCTTTCTTTTTCAGCAGAGAGGGTTACCAATGCTCCGGTACCACGGGCAATGCCATCAGCCTGATGGGTCAGCACGGTACCAAAACCAGCTTCGCGGAGGTTTTTAGCTTTGGGCTCATCTGCGGAGAATAACTGGATGGCATTCACTTCACTTTTAATAGCCTGGTTCCAGCCCACTGCACCTTTGGTAGCAGTGAACATCTGGGGGGCTGCTCCAAAAGTACGGCCGCCTCTTTGCTGAGCGGGCATTCCATAATCACTATAGATGTCCACAAAAGAAGGGTAGATGTATTTCCCTTTACAATCAATGACTACGGCATCTTTAGGGATGGCTACGTTCGGGCCGGCTCCTACGATCTTTCCATCGCGGATCACGAGAACGGAGTTACTGAGTGTGGTTTGTGCATCTTTAATAATGGTGGCATGGGTAAAAGCATAGCAGGCTTCTTTAGGTTCAGATACGCCATTTACGGGCCAGGTTTCCTGGGCACTGGCATTAAAGCCGGCCAGTAATAACCCGATAGCGCCGCATAGGGACGACATCCGGAAGAGGTGCCGTTGGGTCTTCCTTTTTACCGGTAAGGCACCGGCAGGGAACGGATTTGATTTCATGTAAGTTTCAATTTAGAGCGTTAGATGATGGCTGATGACAGGTTTAGATAGAAAATGCCGGCATTACAGCTACAAGTGTTAAATTTAACAAATCATTGATCGCTTGCCGTACTATTTTAGTATAAATTTTACGAACGGTATAATACTTGCGGCAACCAGCTTAACCTAGTCAATATGAAAAAGAAGAATTGGCCGATCATCATGCTCCTCCTTCTCACGGTGTTTAGTGCCCGGGCACAACAAAAAACCAAATGGGATGCGGCTGACAAGGCAGACAAAATGAGCGATAAATTGTATCGCGAACTGGATCTCACAAAAGAACAAAATAAAAAGATCCATGATATTAATGAAGATATCTCCCGCCGCCGGGAAGCGGCTAAAAAAGATACCAGTCTCAAAGCACGTGACCTCATGAAAGTGCGGCAAACGCTGGACGCAGAAAGGAGCAATCGTTTTAAAACAGTGCTGACACCTGCCCAGTATAAGAAATGGAATGACTGGGAACTGAAGAAGAAAGAGCAGCTGGAAGCTAAAATGGACCGAAAACAGGATAAAAGACAAGCCCGCAAAGCAAATCGTTGATGGACCAGCACATACAGCAAGCCATTTCCATTTTTGAAAGTGCCGTTGCGGCTGTGCAACCGCGGCAGTTTATGCGTGCCTGTTTAACGGAGGATACTGTTCTGGGAGAAACCCTGCCAGTCAGTGGCCGCATTTATGTTCTTGGCGCAGGAAAAGCAGCAGCCTCCATGGCCAAAGAGGCAGAAGATATCCTGGGAGACCGGATCACACAAGGTTTTGTAGTCACTCATCAACCTACTCCTTTCCATTTAAAAAAGATCACTTCTATTATTGCAGGGCATCCGGTGCCTGACCTCAACAGCCTGATTGCCACTACCACTATGCTGGAAGTGGCCGGGGGCATACATCCTGATGACGTTGTTATTTTCCTCCTTTCCGGCGGGGCCTCTTCCCTATTGGCTGATGTACCGGATGGCGCATCCATGGAGGAAGTACAGCAACTGTTCAACAGTTTGCTTAAAAGCGGGGCCAATATCAAAGAAATGAATGCCGTGCGTAAGCACCTGAGTGCCATCAAGGGAGGGCAGCTGGCTCAAAAGCTAAGCCCGGCGAAGGTTTACACCATTATCCTTTCAGATGTGCCGGGAGATGATCCGGCTGTAATTGGCTCGGGGCCTACCATTCCTGACCCTTCTACTTTTGCGGATGCCTGGGCGGTGCTGGAAAAATACCAGATCTCCTCTGGTTTGAAGGAATACGTTAAACAAGGAATGGAAGGGCTACTACCGGAAACGCCTAAAGTATTACCGAATTCCCTTTTTACCATAGCCGCCAGTAATTATACTGCCCTGAAAGCAGCCAATGAGAAGGCTTCTGAGATGGGTTTTCATACTATAATATTGCCGGAGCTGATTGTCGGCGAGGCATCTCAGGCGGGTGCCCGTCTTGCTCAATTGGCCATTGATTACAAAGGCCCCTTTCCGGCCTGCATACTGGCAGGGGGTGAAACTACAGTACAGGTAAAAGGTTCCGGCCGTGGAGGCAGAAACCAGGAACTGACGCTGGCAGCGGGAATTCAACTAAAAGATGCGCCCCATATCACTTTCCTGTCTGCCGGAACGGATGGGATAGATGGGCCTACTGATGCTGCCGGAGCCATTGTGAGTGCAGATATTATGCAGCATGCCCCTGAAGATCCCTTTTCCTATTTAGAGAATAATGATGCCTGGCATTTCTTTGAATCCGCGGGAAGCCTTATCAGAACCGGCCATACGCATACTAATGTGATGGATATTATGATCATCCTCCTCCAGAAGCCTGTTAATAGCTATTAACAGGAAGTAATACTTTTTTGAAATCGATTGGATATTTCTTGCGGATTATTTGCATATCCCACATTTGATTCTATTTTTGGGTAACTAAAAAAAGCTTTGAATATGTTGAGAATGGAACAGACCTGGCGGTGGTTCGGTCCGAAAGACCCCGTTAGCTTGTCAGATATCCGGCAAGCGGGCGCCACAGGTATCGTTACTGCACTGCATCATGTCCCTAACGGCGTTGTATGGACAAAAGAAGAGATCCTACAGAGAAAACACGAGATCGAAGCAGCAGGTCTTACCTGGTCTGTAGTAGAAAGTGTTCCCGTTCATGAAGATATTAAAACACAAACCGGCCGGTTTAAGGAATACATCAAGAACTATCAGCAGAGCCTGCGTAACCTGGCTGCCTGCGGTATTAATATTGTTACCTATAATTTCATGCCTGTTCTGGACTGGACGCGGACTGACTTAGCCTATACGGTGGAAGATGGTTCCAAAGCCCTCCGCTTCGATAAAGCACAGTTCATGGCATTTGACCTGTTCATGTTGCAAAGACCAGGTGCGGAAAATGATTATCCTGAAGAGGAGATCTCCCGCGCCAAAGAGCAGTTCGACAGTATGACGGATGATGAGAAGAGCCTGCTGCAACGGAATATCATTGCGGGTTTGCCGGGTTCTGAAGAGAGTTTCACTCTGGAACAATTCCAGCAGGCCCTGGATAAATATAAAGATGTGGATGCGATCAAGCTGAAGCTGCATCTCTTCTATTTCCTTCAACAGATTGTACCGGTTGCAGAGGAAGTGGGGATTAAGCTGGCAATACATCCTGATGATCCTCCATTCCCTATCCTTGGATTGCCAAGAGTGGTTAGCACGGAGCAGGATGCCCGTGAATTACTGGCTACGGCTGCATCTCCTGCTAACGGGCTGTGTTTCTGTACCGGCTCTTACGGGGTGCGGGAAGATAATGATCTGGCCGGAATGGTAGAACGCCTAGGGGATCATATTCACTTTATTCACCTGCGCGCTACTAAAAGAGATGCACAGGGGAATTTCTATGAAGCGAACCACCTTGAAGGGGATGTAGATATGTATAGCGTAGTGAAGAATATCCTGGCAGTGATGCAGAAACGGAATGTTTCCATTCCTATGCGGCCGGACCATGGGCATCAGATGCTGGATGATCTGCATAAGAAAACGAACCCAGGTTATAGTGCCATTGGGCGTTTGAGAGGATTGGCGGAGTTGAGGGGACTGGAGTTAGGGATTGCCGGGGGGATGAAGTAAGACTGAATTTGGGCCGCGCTGCAAAAGGCGGTCTTTTATTTTTTCAAGAGGGTGTTCTTTATTTTGAGAGGCCCTTTTTGCAGGCAGAGCTTTTTTAGAAAGGTATTTTTTGCAGGACTTTTTTAGAAGTGTGCTTTTTGAAGTAAAGATATTTTCAGCTTAAAAATATAAAGTAAGCCCGGTACAGACGTACCGGGCTTCTTTTTTTTAACACACACTACAAAAACAATGAACCCTATTTCCAGAATTCATTGCCGTTCAGTTGTAACAACGCCAGGCTGGATAAAGACAGCTGGTATTGATATTGTATTTTTGACAACTGCGCCTCCAACATACTCGTCTGCGCATTCTGCAGATCCAGGTATGTGATCACACCATTTTTATAACGACTCTGCGCCAACTGCAAAGCACGTTGTGCCTGTTGCAATAATGACTCTGCAGTGAGCAAACGCTCCTTGCTGGCTGCGATATCCGACTGCTGTTGTATCACTTCTTTCTGTAAATTGCTTTTCACGTCCTGTGTATTCCACTTCGCTACTTCTACCTGCTGTGCTGCCATCTTTTCCTGCGTGCGTAATTTCTTACCATGGAAGATGGGCACGCTCAGGCTCACACCTGCATTGTAATTGAACTTGGCAACGCCGATATCAGGCAGGTAGCCATTTTTAAAACCGGTACCTGCATCCAGGAATAAAGAGGGTTTGTATTGTGCTTTGGCAATTTCTACACCTGTGGCAGCTACCTTTTCTCTCTCCATAGCAGTTCTGATCGCAGGGTTGTTTTTTAACTCCTGGTCAGTGAGCGAACCGGATACCGGCCATTCAAAACCTGCATGAATAGAGTCTTTCGGATGTTCGCCGGTTAAATATTCCAGCGTAGCCATTTGCTTTTGCAGGGAATTGACATAATCTACTTTCCTGTTCCGGTAAGATTCCAGTTTCACGCGGGTATTGATCAGATCAAGATCAATCGCATCGCCGTGTTTTAGTTTGGCCTCTACCATGCGCTCGGTTTCTTCCAACAGTTTGATGTTGGCTTCCTGCACATTAATATTATTATAGAGGTAGGCAATGTTCAGGTAAACATTGGCTACATCGTAAGCCAGTTGATCTTTCGCTTCTGTAGTTTGTGAACCCAGCAGGTTTGCTTCTGCCTGGCTTTGTTTGATCTGGCTGCCGCTTTTTCCAAAGTCCAGCAATAACTGGCGGGCTTCGATGCCTGCATTCACATTTTCGGAAGGCACAGGCTGGAAGGTGAAGTCACTTCCGGGGAGCTGTACTTTCGGCACGGGGTACACATGACTGTAACTGGCAGCACCATTCACTGTTGGAAGGCGGTTGGCTTTTGAAAGTTCTATCTGCCCTGCAGCGATACGCTGCTGGGTTTCCATCGATTTGATCTTTGCATGGTGATCAAATGTTTGCTGTACCATCACTTTCAGGTCATCAGGCACTGTTTGTGCAGATGCGCTGAGTGCAGTAAAAGCGAGTATGGTGATGAATATCTTTTTCATTTTGTTTAACAAGTTTGTTTAGTGCGCATGTTCCGCCGCTTCTTTGATGGCTGCTGCGCTCAGATTACGTTTCTTTACAAAGAACATCAATGGTAACACGCATATAAAGAAGATCCCTACAATCCGGAATGTATCCAGATAAGAAAGGATATAAGCCTGCTTTGATACAATTCCATCCAGCATATTCAAACCCACATGATGTGCCTGCGCAGCATCCATCCCTTTAGATGCGAGTGCGTTGGTGGTTTGTTGCAAACGGGCTACTGCTTCAGGACTATCAGGTGTGATATAATTCAGTAACTGTGTACGGTGCTCTGCATATTGCTTCGCTACATAAGTGTTCATGAATGCAATACCAAAGGCACCACCCAATTGCCGTAACATATTATTGATGGCAATACCCTGTGGCATTTCCATGGGTGTTAAGCCAGACACTGCCTGAGAAGTAAGCGGAACTGTTAAGGTAGCTGCTCCCAGCCCACGTAATAAAAGCGGCACAAAAAAGAAGGCAACTCCGGCTTCAGGACTGGCAGTAGACATCCAGAAACAGAAGATGGCGAAAATGATGAACCCGGATGAAATGAGGTATTTGGACGGAAGTCCTTTTTGCATAGCCTTACCTGCTATGGGCATCATAATAGCTGCCACAATAGCTCCCGGAAGTAATGATTCTCCTGTAAGCGTAGGTGTATAGCTCATTACTCTTTGCATCCATACAGGGTATACGAACATGGAACAATACATCCCTAAGCCCATGATAAAAGTGAGCAAGGTGGTAATGGCCAGCGTTCGGTTCTTCATCACTTTGAGGTTCACGGCCGGTGCGTCTGTTGTTAGTTCCCACCAGATAAATCCAATAAAAGAAATGGCTGCGACCACGGTAAGCACTATAATATGTGTGGCTGCAAACCAGTCTTCCGACTGCCCTTTCTCCAGTATATATTGCAGGCTGCCCACCCAGCTGATGAGTAAAGCAATACCGAGATAATCTATCTTGATAGCTTTCCGGTTGATGTTGTACTCGTGTTCCTGTTTGTCGATAAACGTAAACACCAGGAATGCTGCGATGATACCTACAGGTACGTTGATGTCGAAGATGAGTGACCAGTGGAAGTTATCTACGATCACACCACCCAATGTTGGTCCTATCGTTGGCCCGATGATCACACCCATACCAAAGATGGCAGAGGCGGTAGGCCTTTCGGATATTTCAAACGCATCGAACAGGATGGATTGGGAAGTGGACAATAAAGCACCACCACCTATACCTTGTATAAAACGCCATGCAACTAATTCCCAAAGAGAACCGGAAACGCCGCACATATAAGAAGCGAACGTAAAAATGATAATGGAGGCGAGATAGTAGTTCTTTCTTCCGAAGTAGGAAGCCAGAAAACCCGTCATGGGGATAACGATCACGTTTGCGATCGCGTAAGCAGTGATCACCCAGGAAGCATCTTCAATAGTTGCTCCAAGGTTACCGCTGATCTGCGATAATGCAACGTTTACGATCGTAGTATCGATCAGCTCCAACATAGTGGCAGAAATAACGGTGGCCACTATGATCCATTTGGCAAAGCCTTGCGGTTTGGGTGCCATACTATTAGTATTTTAAAGCTACTTCTACGCTCAGGCCTGCGCGAAGCTTGTCGAGGTATTGGTCTGCGTTATCAATAGAGATCTTAACAGGAACCCTTTGCACGATCTTTACGAAGTTACCGGTAGCATTATCCGGAGGCAGCAAAGAAAACTTAGCACCGGTGGCTCTTGAAATAGCTGCTACATGGCCTTTCAGGTGAAGATCACTGAATCCGTCTATCTCAATTTCTGCTTCCTGCCCTACTGTGATATGCGGTAATTGTGTTTCTTTGAAGTTCGCTACGATGTAAAATCCATTCTCATCCACAATAGTGAAAAGGCTTTGACCAGCTTGTACAAACTGACCGGGCTCTACATTCTTTCTTCCGATCTTACCTGTGATATTGGCGGTGATATTGGTATAGCCCAGTTTGAGTTTCATCTGATCGATCTGTGCTTTTTTACTGGCCACCAAAGCTTCTGCCTGTGTTACTTTTGCGGCTGCTACGGATACACTGGAACGGGCCAGCGTGATATTGTCCTGTGCGGCGAGGTATTGTTTTTCGTTGGTGAGACTGGCAGATTTGGTATCGTCCAGCTGGCGGTTGGTGATGGCCTGATCGTCAAAAAGACTTTGATCTCTGCGGAGATCTGCGTTGGCCTTTTCTTTCCGCACCAGGGCTACCTGTGCATTTGCGGAAGCTACACTGATACCTGCATTGGCATTTCCTAAACTTGCACGGGCAGATAATAAGTCCGCCTGCGCCTGCTGGTAATCCGCTTCGGCCTGTTGTAATGCGATGCGGTATTCCTCATCGTCAATAGCTAATAAAGTGTCCTTTTGTTTTACATTTCCGTAGTCCTGTACATACAGGTTCTTTACGTAACCGGAAACCCGGGCGATCACAGGAGCGGAATGTCCTTCTACCTGTGCATTGTCTGTTGTTTCATGGTGACTGGCGTACATCCATTGGCGGATGCCGAAAATACCTGCGAGGATAAGGATGCCGATGAAAATAAGGCGCACTGCTAACTTCCCTTTCCGGGGATTGGCTTTTGTTGTTTCCATTGTAGTGTGTGTTTTGTACGATTTTATTTTATGGGAACAAAGGTAAACCAAGTTGACATAATAGACAACTAATTTGTCTATTTATAAAAAGATTATCTTTGCATGACAAAAGGGAGTATTTTAGGGACAAAGCCTACAACGTATATAATAATATAACTATGACGACACCGTCTTTGGAGCAGAAATTTATGGATGTGGTGGCCATGCGGCCGCGTTTATTGATCAAGCTATTAAGCATTGTTAAGAAGGACTTTGATTTCCAGCTCATTGAGCAGTTACAACAGCGTGGTTATAAGGACTTTAAGATAGGGGACATGGTATTACTGGCGAATATATCTCCCGAGGGTACCATTAACAATGAACTGGCAAAAAAGGCCAGGATCACCAAACAGGCTATGAGCAAGGTGGTGAAAAACCTGGAATCGAATGGTTTCATATTCACCCGTAAACATGAAACGGACAACCGGGCCACTGTTATTTATTTAAGTGACAAGGGTAAACAGCTGGTGATCGATTCTTCTGCCTGTGTGCAGGATATTCAGCGTGGCTATACGAATATCATTGGGGAAAAGGATACAGAAATATTAAGGGATATTTTATTCAGATTGGTAGAGGGGATATTACCTCCTGCTGTAGCGAAGTAATAAGATCAATATAATCAAGGCCCCGCCAGCCCCGATCCACTTCAGATAATTCCGTTCTTTTTCCGGTTTTTCCAGGATCACAGCATGATGATGACCAATATAGGTAAGTGCTGCCCAGTAATAGGGCAGCTTTAGCTGTTGTTTGGTATCCTTATCTTCCAGCCATGCTTTCTTTGCATTGTGCAGGGCCATCATAGGGCTTTCCGCAGCAGGCAGCTGCTGATAGAAATTACCGGTTAACTGCGCTACTGTAACATCGTGTACATTCCACAAGCCGGCAACGATACCTGTAGCGCCGGATGCAGAAAATTCGCGCGCCAGCGAAATGATCCCCTCTCCTTCTGCCAGCATGCCCTGCCCTGTTCTGCAGGCACTTAACATAATGAGGCCTGGTTGGAATTTACGGGCATATAATTCAAACAGGAAGAAAGGCCCGTCTGCCAACTGGATAGCGGGTAATTGCTGTGCACCTTCCAAAGATGCATGGGTGCTGAGATGCAGGATGCTGTTCTTTCCCAATTGTTCTCTGAAGGCTGCAAGTGTGGCCTTTTCATTCTGATAATAGTTTCCTTTGGCGGCATGGCTCACTGCTTCAAACTCCTGCTGTACTGCAGGTAGCGTGATACCTTCACTGGCTTTTGAAATAAAGAACCCTGTAATGCCATTTGTTTTTCCATTGCTCTGCTGTTGTTGCTGTAACCAGGTTTGCATGGAATAGGCCAGACCGGTGGCTGCTTTTTTTAACAGGAAAGGCCATTTGCTCAGATCACGATTATATACACTGTCTGTTGGTAGTGCATCAAATGGCAGGTATCCCAATCCGCCATCGGGTACTAATAAATACTTGTTGCCAGCAATGGTATCGTTCCACAGCCAGCGCCAGATCTGGTATCCCTGTTTATAATACGTTTGCGGATCGTTCTGCATGGCTTGCGGGCCATTGTGAAAGAAGCGGGTGACGAACTGGTGAATGGCATCCAGTTTCTGTGCCGCATCCGGTAATCTTTTAATAGAGAGGATACCTTGTTTTTGCAGATCGATAATATAGAGGTGATCTGTTCCGGCGAAAAAATTCTTTACGATCAAACCCTGCGGGAGGTCTTTACCCGGGAGGAATGGAACAAAAAGCGGAGAAGGGTTTACCGGTTCAAAAAAGTCCGGGTACTTTCTTTTGATCTGTAATTGTATTTGTGAAAGTGCGTAGGCCAGTTCTGTTCTATCGCCTCCGGTTTTACCGGTGAGTGCTTTTTCTCTATCGTAATATGCAATCGCCTGCTGCAATTTTCTTTGCCGGTCCAGCAAACTATCCTTTACCTGCAACTGGCTGTTCTGCATATTGAACTGCTGCTCTTCCAGCAATACCTGTGCTTTACTCTTCTCCATGATGTCCAGCATGGTAAAAGCATATTGCTGATCACCGCTTTGCTCCCATAATTGAAAGGCTGTGTTCATGGCTTTTTCAGCGAGTGCATGGCTTTGCTTCTGATGCAGTAATCGTGTGGCGCGGCTGAAGAATTCTCTTCGTAATGATTTTTCTATGGAAAAGATCAGCATGTAGCCGGTCAATGCATCTTTTAATTGTCCTGATTGCACCAGGGCATCTGCTTTTCCTTCCAATGCATCTGCCAGCATAAATTCTCCGTACAACTGGTTCTCCTGTGGCCAGATGCCTCCTGCCAGTTTTTCGGGTATGAGTAAATGAATGCCTTTATCAAAATCGTCTGCTTTTTCTTTCAGATGTAAAGCTACGCGGCCGGATTTCTCCAGTAGTCTTGCTTTTTCTCTTTTACGTGCACCGGCGTAATGGGATTCCATTACCTTCCATCCTTCTTTAAAGAAAACCTGCGCTTCTTTGTAACGATGCTGGCTAAACGCTACATCGCCGGACATCTGTAAAGCAGAAGATAACCAGTAAGGTGCATTCTCTTCTTTCAGGATACCCGGCTGCCGTAAGATCTTTACAGCCTGTGCTGCACTCAGGGCTGCACTGTCTGTTTTGCCGGCTTTTAAATACACATCAGCTAAAGAGGAATGCAGCAACCCTGCTATGCTGCTGTTGGCGGGAGCATACTGTAAACCTGCGAGTCCTGAACGGATGGCATCGGGAAACATGTCCTGCATCTGGAATACCACTGCCAGGTTATTGTATACACCTGCAATCTGTCTTATATTTCCTTCCTTACGGGCTATTTCCAATGCTTTGGTATGAATGAATGCAGCTCTTTCATAATCTCCGAGGCGGGTGTAGTTATTGCCCAGGGGCTTCAGTATGTATTCGAGGATATCTGTTCCGGGAAAAGGTGCGGCGTTATAAAAGCGATAGGCTTCTTCGTAGGTTTCAATGGAAGGAAGGATGTTGCCTTCATACATGAGGTAATATCCCTGGGCTATGAGCATATCCAGCCAGGCGGCGCGTTCGTCTTCATTTTTGGGTTTGCGCCATGCCCAGTTATCTATTTCATTTAGTACGGTTACGCGGGTGAGGGGTTGCTCGTATACATAATCGAGCATGTAGTAGATCCACTCTTCCAGGTTATCGTCCTGTTTGAGTTGTGCTGTTTTCTTCTTCAATGTTTCAGGAAAGCCCACGAAACTAAAATCGGCAGTTGCCGATATACAGAATAGGAAAGAGAGAAGAAAACAGATCCGGATCATGTTTTAAGAAGGAGGTACCTCCCTCTTAAAGATAATTAAAATCTCCAGATGCCGTAAAAGCACGGCGGCAGTCAGGGAATCTCAGGCAACAACTAAAACTTCCAGACTCCGTAAAAGAACAACGGCCACAAGAAATCTCAGCCAACTAAAATCTCCAGATGCCATAAAAGAACAACCGCTGTTGCGGGTCTTTTATATATTGCAGGAGGCGTATACCCAGAGCCGGGCCGGCTCTTACTTTACCAATATTCAGATCTGCGAATATAGCTCCGTCTGCTGCGGAGAAGTTTTTGGTGATGGCGCCTGCCAGGTTTTGAAAGCGCTGTACAGTGCCGGAGGGAGGGACTACCATTTCTGTTGCCTGCACTACTTTTTTCTCCTGTGTTTTTTCAGAAGTCACCACACTCACCATTATACCTGCACCCACTCCTAACCAGCCGGTAATATTATAACGCAAATGTAAAGGCACTACATCCATCGTTGTTCTGCTCACCACCTCATAATTCTCTCTGCCTATCACCAGGTATTTGCCGGTACCGATCGTTGTATCCCGCTGGTCCCGGGAAAATGATCGCAGCGTTTCATTCTTCTGCTGCACATTGAAATACAACTCAGCCTGAAAGTATGGCTTATAAGGAGCAAATGCAGAAACCGTAAAACCCAGTGTTCCGGCAGGGATACCTAAGGGCAATTCTCCATTACTCATTCCTTTGCCATAACCTAAGATCACACCGGGTGAAAGGCCGGGTTTAAATCTTCCTTTGGAACGGTTGGTGATCACCGGTTCATTCCTGTCGAACACAATAGCAGCCTGACTGGTGAAGGGGAGTTTTTTCAGCTCTTTACTGAAACGTATCCTGTATTTGATAAACCCTTTCGTAGAATCCTGGTCTTCCACACCTTCCTGTTTTACACCTTTGAGGTAGATATTATTGAAGACGAAAAAGATACTGTCCTTCCGGATAATAGTATCCAGGCAGCTCTGGCGCTCATAAGCAGAATCGCACATCACGCATTTAGGGGAATAGTCTGTAATCTCCAGGGACTGGCCATTCAGCATTCCGGGCACCGCAACACCAATGGCCACTTTGCTGGCGGGGCCTTTACCCGTATTCTGAAACTGTACTTTATAACTTAATTCTTTCGACTTACTCACGAAGCGGTAATTCATGCGCCTGTTCTTCAGCTGCATCCTGTTGGGATCATGTGAGGCCACGATCTGCATATCCAGGTTGTATTGAGAGATAGGATAAGCAGGATCATCCGGTACAAACATTCCACTGATGGTAACTACGGCATTCGTGTCTTTGATCATTTCAGGGGTTGTTTCCATGGAGAGGAAGAGGAATTTTTCTTCTCCTGCCTTCAGGTCTTCTACCCGCCAGATGTGTTGTTCCCGGAACAGGGTTTTCTTTTCCGACAGCATACCCGCCAGCGCCGTTTTTCTTACAGGGTCTATCCATGCGGCATTAGAAGGGCCTCCGGCCAGGGGTACATACAGATCTTCCGAAGGAGCCATCGCCATCAGGGAGTCCAATCCAAACTTGCGTTCATTGTTGTATTTACGTTCTTCGGAGAGGACGAAGTTCTTTTGGGCAAACTGCTTTTCGTTATAGAACAATAACAGGGAACCGCTGACAGCACTCGTTCCTCCGGGATGACGATAACCAACGATGGTCACCATTTCCTCTCCGGGTTTGGGCATCCGGTTTGTTTTCATGGCCAGCATATCTGAGGCGGCAAAGAAAGACGAGGGGGCATCCGCGGCTGCGTACATGGTCTTTTTTACTTTGATACGGCGGGGTTTTCCTTTGGGGGCCTTGCCATCATCATAGTTATTGGTAGCATAGAGGCGGATCTCATAGTCGCCGGTATCTTTGTAATTGTGTACAGGTTGCGGGGCAAAGCTGAACGTGCCATCCCCGAATTCCCAGAAGTAAGTATAAAAGGCTTCGGGTGCTCCGGCTATCTGGCGGAGAGGCCGCAGGCCGGCTTTTATGACGGTCTTATTCTCATCCTGCTCCACATCTATGGTGGCGGGAATGGTATCCGGCGCTACTCTTTGCTGTCCCATGGCGGATCCTGTAAGTATCAGCAAGAGTATGGAGGCGAATAGATATTTCGACATAAAGCGGTATTTAGGATATATATAGTTGAGGCTCTCTTGCTCCGACAGTTTAAACCTCAGTAATATATATCATTTTAACTGTAACGACAAAAGGCCCTCCTGTGAATTACAGGAGGCCTTTTGGGTGTATCTGGCGTTAACAGGAACGGAGCTGTTGCCAATAGATAACCCATAGCCCTGATTTGTTACCCCCGGATTTTTAATATCTTTATTTTTATATGTCCACCCAATTCGTACACGCAGATCAATATTATATCCAGGCGCTCCTGCATAATGAAACGCAGGTGGTGGGAGAGATCTACCAACGTTTTGCGCCCAAGGTGAAATACTACGTGTTGCAGAACAGCGGCTCCGCTGACGATGCAGCCGATATCTTCCAGGAATCGCTGGTGGATATTTACAACCAGGCCAAATACAAGGGTCTCCTCCTTACCTGTCCTTTTGAGGCATTCCTTTTAATGGTGTGTAAACGCAAGTGGCTCAACGAACTCAAAAAAAGAGGACGCCAGGGGGTAACAAAAGACCTCGATGAGCAATTTAATGTTGGCGAGGATAGCTTCCGGGATGCGGAAAAGACCTGGGCAGACAATGAAAAGGCCCGGCTCTTTAAAACCATGCTGGGACAGATGGGAGAACGCTGCCAGGAGATCATCCGGCTTTCGCTGACGGATAAACCGCAGGAAGAGATCGCCGCCAAACTGGGTGTAACCTACGGATACCTTCGTAAGAAGAAATCTGAATGTATGGCCTCCCTGATCAGTGCTATTAAAGATAACCTTTCAAAATGGGGATTGACATGAACGACATCGATTACGAACTGATAGAGCATTACTTCTCCGGCCAGATGACACCGGAAGAACTGGCGGCTTTTGAAAACCGCAGGCAGGCGGATCCTGAATTCCGGGAGATGGTAGCCACCTGGTCTGATGTGAGCGATACATTACGTCAATCCCTGCAGGCTGATCCCCAGCGGGAGGCTTTAATACAAACACTGCAAAGCAACCGTAACCAGTTCAAAGAGAAAGGTAAGGTTGTTTCCATCCGCAGGTTTATGACAGCGGCAGCTTCAGTGGCCGTATTGATTGCGGCGCTGATGTACTGGAGCCCCTGGAAGAAAGACCTTTATTCCCAATATGCCATAGAAGAAATGATCTCTCCTGCAGAACGGGGTTCTGTTAAAGATTCCCTGGCGGCGCAGGCAGCGGAGCAATTCAATCACCGTCATTATAAAGCAGCGATTGTTACACTGGACAAATTATTAGCCGATCAGCCTGGTGATGCTTATGCACGTTATTACCGCGGGCTTTCTTACCTCGAAGACGATCAGCCCGAAAAGGCACGCCCTGACCTGGAAGCGATCTATAATGGAGAATCTGTTTTTAAATATGAAGGGGCTTTCTTTACTGCGCTGAGTTACCTGAAAGAAAAGAATACCGCTAAATGCAGGGAGTGGTTGCTGAAGATACCGGAGAATGCAGAGAACTATGATAAGGCACAGGAGTTATTGGGGGATCTGTAGGAGGAAGATAACCAAGGAATGCCTGTAAGAAATAACCAGGAGTAATTCAATGGCTTCAATAAAAATCCACAACATTCAATAGCGAACAAACCTGCTGAAAGGAAAACGCAAAAGACCTGCAAAAAATAACAACATCTGCACAAGAAACAGCCGGGAGTAATTCAATGACATCAATAAAAAATCTATACCGTTCAATAGCCGGAACTAATTCAATGGCGTCAATAAAAAATCTACAACGTTCAGTAGAAAACAAACCGCTGAAGTGAGTGACACAACGGCGGCTGAATAGTGATCAGCTGCCGGTCCCATAACAGATACAAACTCTCTCCCGAACAGCTTATAGAAAAAAAGATGCCGGCTCAGACGAGACCGGCGTTATCATATTCCACGTCTACAGTAAAATCTTTAGTACGTTTATGATTATCTTTTTTAGGTTAAATGGTAACCATGAAGATCTCAGGATTCCGTATCGGCAGATTACGCAATACTTCTTCCACCTGAGGATCATGCTCAAGTTTTTTCCATAATGAAAAGTAGACTGGATTGTTATAGGCAGCTGCACCAAAAAGGAGGAAAGGGTGGGCCACCGGCCATTCATCCCAATACATCACATCTTTTGCAAACGGCCAGCTCTCTTTGTTCAGCACATATGGATACATATATGCAATGCCTTTGCTAATTGCCTTTGTTGATGCAGTATACTTCCAGAGATCATCTGTTTTGGTGCTGAGTATCTGGCATACTGTTGCCATTGCATCTAAATTGAATAACGCATAACCATAAGGTTTTGTTCTACGGATTTCCAGCGGAAAACTTCCATCGTCTGCCATCTGTTTAGGCAATAAAACCTCTTTATACCTGTTACGGCAAAATTCTATCCAATGCTGATCTTTCAGGAAAGTAGCGAAAGCTGCCACCTGCATTACCCAGCAGGTACCATGGTTATTAGCTGCATTCATTTCATCCTGACCATACTTATGTTCCGTCATCCATTTCAGATAAGCAGCAAACCATTCCCTGATAGCCACCAGATCTTTCGGAGGGATCATACCCGCCTTTTCCATGATACGTAAAGCCTGTGCTATTTCTATAAAATGAATGGTATCAATGATACCGATCCCACGGCCTGTATGGCGGCCTTTGATAGCCTGTGCATACAGTAAATTAGGATTCATTCTTGTATCCGGATTCACGAACCATGCTTTAATATGCACCAATGCATGATCCAGGTAACGCTTGTTGCCATTGGCTACATAAGCTGCGGCCAGATTTCCCACCACTCTGCTGAAACGTACCATGGCCTGGCGATGCGCCACAAAATTCTGCGGGTTGGTCTGGCCATCCTTTTGAATATATGGACTATCTGCACTGGCAGGATTAGGCCACCAGTAATCTCCTTCAGAATAAAAATCATGCAGGCCTCCGGCGCTGCGGTCCGACTTTGCAGCGGTGACTGTAACAGGCTTTTGCTGCATAGCCCATTCTGCTTTCTTTTGAATGTCTGCTTTACGGGCGTCCAGCGCTTGTTTCAGCCAGTCAGCTTTTGTAAGCTGGGCAGTTAGTATACATAATATGATTAGAATACTCCTTCTCATTTTATTGGTGTTAGCGTCACTTCCATTAACTTCATCAATTCCTTTCCGGCTATTTTCTCCGGTTTAATTTCCAGCGTATGTTCTCCTTTTGGTAAGGTGATATTTCCAATCTCCTGTTCCTGTAAACCCGGTAATACTTCTGCCCTGATTTTTTTATCCCCGGCTGATAACGTATAACTTCCTCCGCCCTCTGCTTCGTACTTCAGTTTTACGGCATAGGTTACCGGTTCATCGTTGCGGATAAGCCATTGCAGTGATTGGTTATCCTTCGTCCAGTTCTGTACATAATACCTGTTCGTTTTTCCATCGCCAAATCCAAAACCTTTTCCCTGCTGTATGGCATCGAATGCTAATAATGTGTTGGCATAATCCTTTGTGAACAGTCTTTCTGCCTTGCTCTCCGGTGCCGGGCCTTTAGTGGTTTCCAGCACCAGTACCGTATTATTTTCATCCGGCGTTTGCTGCGGAACGGTGATCTCCCAGTTGAAAGGACTGATCTTTTTTACAGTTAATGCTTTATTGCCGATCAGCAGTTTTGCGTTGTTGACCTGATGGATACCATTCACGAATAACTTACCATCCTTCGGCCATTTGAAAACATGCAGGTATTTCTTATCGCCTTTCTGTGTTATAACACCCCAGGGCTGTGGTACTTCAAAAACACCCTCAGTGCCGTAAATACTTTCACCATTTGGAATTAACCACGCTCCTACCTTATGCAGGATCACGGTATCCCTTGGATCGATGAGCCCGTTTCCCATCGGCCCGATATTCATCAGCAGGTTACCGCCTTTTGCAGCAGCCTTTGCCATGAGTTGTATAAAGAACCCTGCGGGTTTGTGACTGTTATCGTACCGGGAATATCCATATGATTCATTGGTAGTAGGAATGGCTTCCCAATCTCCTGTTACCGGGTAAAACTCTGCAGGACGGTCTGCCGTGTTTTTATAATCACCGAATGAAATAGCAGCTGTACGGGCAAGGCGGCCATTTACTACTACATTGTTATCTACTTCACGAATAGCTTTGAGGATCCTGATGTTTTCAGATAAAGGCAGTTTATGCGGTGTATCAAACCAGAGGATATCCGGATGATATTTACGCAGTAACTCCTGGATCTGCGGGATGGATTTTTCATCCACATACTTTACTGCTTTTGGCAGGAGTTCAGAATGTTCATCATACCAGCGGGCACCACCGAAGAGGTTCTTATCACCACCGGGATTGTTGTAATCCCAATCGTTACCGGGTGCGTTGGGATCCTCCCAGTCGAATGCATGGGAATAATAGAACCCGAATTTGATACCATATTTCTTACAGGCGGCTGACAGCTCCTGCATAGGATCCCTTTTGAAAGCGGATTGCTTTAACGTGTAATCTCCTATGGCAGAAGGATACATGGTTACACCATCGTGATGTTTGGAAGTGATGATGAGGTAACGCATGCCTGCCGATTTGATCAGCTTCACCCATTCGTCCGCATTAAACTCAGTGGGATTGAAAGTTCTGATCAATTGGTCTTTATACTCTTGGCGGGGGATCTTTTCTTTCCGCATCAGGTGTTCTGCATATCCGCCTACTTTCTTTCCTTTCCATTCACCACCGGGCACAGAATAAACACCCCAGTGAATGAAACAGCCGAACTTTGCATCTCTCCACCATTCGATCCTTTTATCATGATCTTTCATGGAGGCTGTCCACCAACCGTTCATAGCATCAGCAATCGCAATACTGTCCCGCAATGCTGCTTTCTGCATCAGGATGCCATCATCATCTCCCTTGAACTGGGCAGAGGCATTGGCTGATACAGCCAGTAGTGATGCTGCTATGTATGTTCTTACTCCGTTCATTTTATAGTTATCTCATGTGCGCCTGCAATGAGCATCACATTTTGGTCATATACTTTTTTCAGGTTCAGCGCTGGTAATTTGGATGCATCTTTAATTTCTTTATTTACAGCATAACCATAATCTTTCACTGGAGCACGGTCTGCCTTTTTCACCGCACCAACAGGAGATTTTATCTGCACCGGTTCAGATGTGCGGATCACCTGCTCGCCTCCATTATGAGAAGAACGGATCACAGCTTTCACCAAACGTTTATCTTTCCAGATGATATCCACTTCAAAACCGCCCTTTACTTTCAGTCCTTTTACACTGCCGTTTGGCCATACAGAAGGTAATGCGGGTAATAAATGGATCACGCCATCATGGCTCTGTACCAGCATTTCGATGATACCGGAAGTAACGCCAAAGTTGCCATCTATCTGGAAAGGCGGATGCGCATCAAAAAGATTGGCGTAAGAACCTCCGCTGTTATCTGCCACACTCACAGAATCTATTGATGCATAGAAGAGTTGTTTGTTTAACATGGTATAAGCATGATCTCCATCTTCAAGTCTGGCCCACCAGTTGATCTTCCATGCTTTAGACCATCCGGTGCCTCCATCTCCACGCAGCTCTAAACTGCGTTTTGCAGCAGCAGCCAGTTCAGGCTGACGGCGTGGTGTGATGATATTACCAGGGAACACTCCATAGAGATGTGATAAGTGCCGGTGGCTGTCTTTCGGATCATCCCAATCCAGGTACCATTCCTGCAACTGACCCAGGCGGCCTGCATGGAAGGGGTACAAGTCTTTTAATACTTTATTTATTTGTGCAACGAATGCTTTATCTGTATTTAATTCATTCGCCGCCTCTGCTGTTCTGTTCAACAGATCATGAATGATAGAGATATCCATTGTAGAGGCAATGCTTACACTACCTTTCCTGGCACCATTGATCAGGAAATTATTTTCCGGAGAAGTGGAAGGATTAGTTACCCATTGACCTTGTGGATTTTTCACCAGCCAGTCCAGCATAAACTCCGTAGCGCCTTTCATCAGGGGATATGCTTTATCCCGCAGGAATTTTTCATCTCCTGTGTAAGTATAATGTTCCCACAAATGCCTGCACAACCAGGCGCCTGCCATTGGCCAGATGCCCCAGCGCGGATCACCTTTCGGATCTTTCCAGTCGAAGCCGCCGGAGGGAGAAGACAATGCCCAGATATCTACGTTATGGTGTACCGCCCAGCCCTTCATACCATAATTCACTTCTGCTGTTTTCTTTCCTGTTACTGAGATCTGCTGAATAAAATCGAACAGCGGATCCGCACATTCAGAAAGGTTAGCAGTTTCAGCGGGCCAGTAGTTCATTTCCGTGTTGATGTTGGTGGTATAGTTAGAACCCCATGGTGGCTGCATCTTATCATTCCAGATACCCTGCAGGTTCATAGCGGGACCACCTTTACGGGAACCGGCAATCATCAGGTAACGGCCGTATTGGAATAACAGGGTGGTCAGTTGCGGATCCCTGTTACCACCTGCTTTGGTATATTCCTTCAGGCGTACATCCGTTGCTTTTGGCCCGGAACCATCATCACCAAGGTCCAGTTTTACACGGTTGAATAGTTTTGTATAGTCAGCAATGTGCTGTTGTAATAAGGTGTTGTATTCTTTTGGCTTGTCCAGGTATTTTAATGCTTCTGCAGCAGGGTCTTTGCCTTCACTCACCGGGTTTTTCAAAGCCCCGTTGAAACTGGTTCCAATGGAAACAAGCAGCACTGCCTCAGTTGCATTCTTTACCTGCAAACCGTTTTCATCTGCCACACTGCTGCCGCTTTTCAATATAGCCTGTACATGTACTTCATACTTAATGCCATTCTTAGGATCGTATTCAAACTTCCTTGTTTCATATGGGCGGTGTGGCACGTAAGAAGGACATTGACCGCTTAATACAATATGACTGTTATTACGTTTAGTAAGTTTAGTAGGCATGGGATTATCGAAAGCCACATGAAAGTTCAGGGCACCTGCTTTTGAGCTGCGCCAGCGGATCACGAGTAACTGATCCGGATAACTTACAAATGTTTCTCTTGTATACTCCACACCGTTTGAACTGTATTTTACTTTAGCAACAGCATTATTCAGGTTGAGCTCTCTTTCATATTTTGTAGCATTTGCTACCGGCTGATCATTGCGCAGCAATAAATTACCGAGGGTAAGATACCTGGCGGAATAAGTGCCCAGCATCAAACGGCTGATGGAATCTGCCTTCATGTATTCCGCATTCCACAGGGCTTCCCGCACAACAGGCAGTTGCGCTTTTGCACCGGGATTGTTGCCATCTTTTGGGCTACCGCTCCATAAGAAAGCTTCGTTCAACTGCATTTTTTCTTCCTGTACGGTGCCATAGATCATAGCACCGATGCGGCCATTCCCTATAGGCAGGGCTTCATTCCAGTTTGCGGCAGGTTGCTGATACCAGAGCCTGAGCAGTGGATCTGCTTTCTGGCCCAGTGTAAGCAATGGTGCGCTTATTAATACCAATCCTAAAACGAAACTTCTCATATTAACGTAGTTTACCTTCTCCTTTCCATGCTGCCAGTAATTCCCAGATATTTCCGGATTCCTGTGCTTTAGTAATTGTGTTCTGTACTGCTTTATCTCCTAACCTGTCTTTCAACTGCTGAAGGTACAGGCTGCGGGGAGTTACAGATGTTCCCCAGCTTTCCCAGTAACCGGTAGGCCCATCCTGTTTCTGTCCGGAGCAACCGATGGCCCAGTTTTTTGATCCTAATGCACTATTTACTTTAAAGTCACTTTTGTAAGAATAATTATTCCAGAACATCACCTGTGCGCCAGACCATCCATGGCCGGAACCCATTGCTCCACGATTTTGTACCCTGATCTGCCCTCCATATACATTGTCAAAGAGCAAACCTGTTGCCCAGCGGTGATGCGGACCAATGTCTGCATAAGTATCTGTGGAATAACAATCCAGGAATACATTCGGACCGGGTACAACAGAACCTGTTACAAGATCATGCCTTCCGCCGCGGGTATAACAACGGTTCAGGAAATTAAATGCAGAGCCGCTTTCTACCACAAAAGAATATTTCCTTCCACCGGTGGTGATGGATTTAGGGTCCAGCATCGCACATTCCACTACTGTGTTGTAAACAGACTGGGACTCTATAGATACGCAGGCATAACCGAAATACTTAGCTGTTACTTCTTTCACCCAGCAATTTTCTGCCCTGAGCAATGCTACTCCATCCCATCCATGATCTTCGCTGGTATCTGTTTTATAGGCAGATTCCAGGCGCATGTTTTCAATGCCACAATTGCTGATCCGCCCACTTCGTTTTGCTTTATAAATATATCCCCCGCCGTACTGTTTCTGAATAGGATCCACAACAGGCTCTTTGAGGGTGATCTGGTTGCCGGATATTTTGAGGATGGTCCTTTCAAATTCTGCTTTATAGCCGGTTGGTTTCCAACCAAACTGCGCCATGTTCAAAGCATCTATCCATTGCTGATTAGGTTGCCTTACCAGTATGATACTGTCTCCGGCTTTCAATCCCGTGGTATTATCTACTTCCACTACGGTTGCGCCGGTGGGCAGATATTCAGTAGTGATATGATGGCGGTTATCATCATTACCATGGCCCTTGCCACTTCCCTGGATGCGGATGAAACTATGCTGACCGGGAACCAGGTCTTTTAATATAGTACCATTCTCTCCCTGTCCTTCTCCTCTTAATACTACCCCATTCTTTTTAATGGTGAGCAGTCCGTTCAATTCATAAGTACCGGCTTTCAGCAGAATGGCTCCACGGATGCCATTTGCGTCCTGTGGGAGTTCTTCCAGTGCATCAATGGCATCTTGTATATATTTATGATTATCTCCTGTCTGTGGGCTTAAAGTCTTCTTTACGGGCACCTGCGGTAATGCGATGCCTCCTCCTTTGTAACCAGCATGAGAATAGTCAGGTATTTTATTAATACTGTTGCTCTCTCCTTCATTCGCGTAGGTAGCATAGATCAGTTTTCCATTGCTTCCGGTCTGTACCAGTTTGCTTTGTTGACCATAGGCCCCGACAGCCGCGAGTGTTAATAATACAATTGCGTGGAACTTCATGTAATGTTGATCTGTTGAAACGTGGTTTACCTGCTTCTGCCCTTCACAGGAAGTACGGCATCTACAAACCGTACAGCCCGTGAATAGCAGCAAAGCATGATCTTAATTGTAATGAAAAAACGTGTCTAATCTTCATAACGCGGTGCCCCCGTGGGCATATAAAAAGAGTTTGTTGTCTTACTTTCTGCAAACGTTTGCATCCTTTAGGACACTTCTGCGCAATAAAGGTATTGAATCCGTAACACAAATTATGCAATCGGTTGCACTTTCATGCACACTATTTTAACCTTTTTTAATATTGAATTCGCATTTCAAATAGCCGGGCTGGAAAAACCCAATCCTTTGAGGCCTTTTTTAATATCCGGATGGCTCATAAAAAGGCGCCAAAGCAGCCCCGAACGGTAGTTCTCTATCATTACCACAATGGGCCCCTGGTCTATGGCCAGATACTGATGATCGAACCAGTTATGGGTTTCGGAAAAGGCATCATAGAACCCAAATTCTCCCCAAAGCCTTGCCCCTACTTTATTATAGAAATATTTAAGGGCCTGCATGGAATAGGCGGGAGTATATGGAAAGGAGGATAATGCGGCAGTAGGTGTTATAACGCCCAGGTCATTGGTAGGAGAATGGGCATTGTAGAATTCATGATTATCGCTGGCCGTGAGTCCCCAGCAGTCTGCACTATAGCCCTTGAACTGTTTTGGGTTATTGATGCAATACTGCCGGTTGATCAGAGTATGATTGGTGTTCTGCTCCCAGTAATCTGCATACTGGTCTTTTAGCCCGCGGGGATCCAAACCCAGGAAGGAATAATGCGCAAAGAAAAGCGGGCCGCCGTAATCAAAACCCAATGGCAGTTTAATACCAAAGAAATCTTTCCCGTTCTTAAAGTAATTACTCACTACCCAGCCCTGATGATATGCCTTCGCAGAAATGGGAAACTTAGGAGAGGAGGCTGCCAGTACATAAGTAATAAGGCACTCATTCCATCCACGGATGGTATGATTCATAGACCATCCGTTATTAGGCGACCAGTGCCAGTATAACACATCCTGCCCTCCCTGCGTGTACCAGTTCCATTCTGCATCATTCCAGAGCCAGGTGATCTTATTCCTTAATTCCTGTTCTTTAGGCGTATTGCGATCAAAATACTGCTGCACAGCCAATAAACCCTGGAACATAAAAGCAGATTCCACAAGGTCTCCCCCATCATCTTTACGGCTGAAAGGAATAGTTTTCCCTGTAGCGCCATTCATCCAGTGTGGCCAGATGCCATGATAGTGATCTGCTTTTTCAAGGAAACGGATGATCTTCAACAAACGGTCCAGCCCCTGCTCCCTGGTAATGAACTTTCGTTCTATCCCCACAAGAATAGCCATCACACCAAAACCGGAACCGCCAATGGTAACAACTTCCGGAGTGGTGGTACGTTCAGGAGCCAGTCCTGATAAAGGATGCGCAAACTTCCAGAAGTAATCAAAGGTTTTTTGTTGCACGAGGGTCAGCAAAGCAGAGTCCCCCAGCTGTGGCCGGGGGAACTGTTTCTTCTGTGCGGCTGCCGGTAATACGGAGCCGATAAGCAGGCTTAATAAGATTAAACGCATCAGTAATTCGGGTTTTGTTTTAAACGCCCACCGCTTAAGAGTATTTGCTCCTGCGGAATGGGGAATAATTCATGTTTACCATCTACAAAGTTTTTCCCATGTGCTCTCATCACCTGGCCTGCACGTCCCTGCCTTACCAGGTCCCAGAAACGATCATGCTCCATGGCCAGTTCCACTCTTCTCTCTTTCCAGATAGCCAGGCGCATGTCGGCCTGTCCTGCTGCAGGTGCATCTACCAACCCTGCACGTTTACGAATGATATTCAGTTTGGCCAATGCCTCTCCCTGGTTGTTTATTTCATTGGCAGCTTCCGCATAGATCAGCAGCACCTCTCCGTAGCGCAGCACGCGAAGGTTTTTGGGCGTACGGTCAGGACTTCCGCAATAAGGTTCCTGAGTACGGCTATGATACGCTTTGTAATTATAACGATCATTTTCTACAGAATCCCTGGAAGGTACCCTGAAACCATCCCACAACACAGTGCCGCCTGGCTGAATAGTAATGATGGTACCATCTTTACGTTTGTCGCCAGGCTCGTAAGCTGCAGCCAGATCTGCGGTAGGATTATTAAATCCAAATCCGAAATCAGACCAGCCTCTCCTTGCCCGGATGCCCTGACAATTTGCATACAATTCTATGGCAGCATTACACGCAGCATTGGTACCTGTTTGCACTTCAAAGATAGATTCCATTGAATTGGCTCCCTTTGCACGCCAAATATCGGCATAATTGGAAAGCGTATCATACAACCTTGAATCGATCACGGCTTTTGACAGGTCAAAGGCTTTCTGATAGTCTTTCTTATAAAGATATACTTTGGCCAGCATGCCCTGCGCGGCTCCTTTGGTAACACGGCCTACAGGGGTTGCACCTTTCAGCGGAAGATTATCTACAGCAAACTGCAGATCGCTGATAATAAGATCATAGATCTCAGTTGCAGTAGCTCGGGTCTGGAATTCATCTGCATTCGCTTCTTCCGGTTTGGGTACACGGTCCAGTTTAGGCACACCGCCAAAAGTACGCACGAGGTTAAAATAAAAATATCCGCGCAGGAAACGCACTTCGCCTATAAGCCTGTTTTTAGTAACATCATCCAGCGGGCTTAAGGGTAATTTATCCAGGGCCTGGTTAGTACGTGCAATGGCCTGATAATAGCCCGTCCAGAAATTCTGCACGTTTGAATTGGACGGTGTGTAAGTAAAATTATCTATCTCCAATGCAGGGCCATAATCCTGCGGCGTGCTGCCTTTATCTCCTTCATCACTTGCAATGCTGGTGAGTACCACCATTTGCAAACCATGCACGTCAGGCCCAAAACCTCCCAGCCACATCACGTTATACACACCATTCACCAGGTCTACCGCTGCATTGGGATTATTCCTTATCTCTTCTTCCGTTACCCTGCCCTGCGGCGGAATATCCAGGAATCCCTTGCCGCAGCTGACATACATCAGCAGGAAACAGATCAGTAATATATTTATGTTGATTAGTCTTTTCATGATAACGTGGTTTAAAATGTAACATTCAATCCCGCAGCAAATGTTCTGGTGGTAGGATATGGCATCAACTCTATGCCACTTTCCAATGGACTGGCATTATTCTGCGCAGAGATGAAACCATCAGCTTTGGGATTGGTGGAGATCATTTCAGGCGAGAAACCGCTGAAACGTTTTACCGTGAAAAGGTTCTGAGAGGTGAGGTATACCCTTAGCCTGTTCATTTTCATGCGTTCCAGTAATTGCTTCGGTAATGTATATCCCAGCGTAATGTTATTAAGGCGGAAGAAATTTCCGGATTCAACGAAGTAAGTAGAAGCAGGCATGGTATTGCTCAATACCCGTGGATCTGTTGCAGAAGGGCGGGTAGCCGTCCAGCGTTTATCAGCGTAACTGGCTTCTATATTATCCGTGCCCTCATAACGGAATGCTTTTTTACCATTATAGATCTTGTTTCCGGCGTTGCCGTAAAAATCCACACTCAGATCTATGCCCTTATAGTTCACACCAGCATTGAGGCCATAATATAATTTAGGCTGGTAGGACCCTGCATAGATCTTATCATCTACCGTAATACGGCCATCATTATTTACATCCCTGTAACGCAGGTCTCCCGGTTTGGCGTCTGGTTGTATTTTTTGACCGTCTTTATTCAGATAGGCATCTACAGCTGCCTGGTCTATAAATACACCCAGGGCATCATATACAAAAAAGCTGCCGATGGGATGGCCGCTGGCTGTTTTTGTTACTGGTCCCTGTTGTCCCCCTCCGCCTTTTAACAGTGGCTGGCCCTGGTTCAAACCAGTCACCTCATTATCATTCAAGGTGAGGTTGCCGCCGAATGTATAATCGAAGTCGTCACTGATCTTATCTTTCCATTGCAATGTGAATTCCCATCCTTTGTTGACGAATGAACCCGCATTGGTGATATATTCATTATCAGGGTCACCTAATAAACCGGGGATCTTCACGCCTACCAGTGCATCTATGGTTTTCTTGTTGTAGTAATTGATTTCCCCCGTCAGTTTTTGTTTGAGGGTGGTGAACTCCAGTCCAAAATCATATTCTTCCGTGGTTTCCCATCTAAGATTACGGTTTTTAATATCGGCGAGGCTTGTACCCAAGGTGGCTTTCCCATCAAAGAAATACTGCTGGCCTGTGCTGCCGGTCAACACGTAGAGATTGGATTCAATGTTATCATTTCCAATGCGTCCCCAGCTGGCACGCAGTTTCAGGAAGTCGAAGATCTGCTGGTCTTTGAGGAAAGACTCCTGCGAAAGTACCCAGCCTACACCCACAGCAGGGAAATAACCATTGCGGTTCTCTGATGGAAAGCGGGATGAGGCATCGTTCCGGAAGGATATGGTAGCGAGGTATTTGTCTTTATAACTATAATTCACACGGCCCAGGATAGAAGTACGGGCATACTTATCACCATCTGCAGTAACGGTGGAAGTATTGGGATCACCCGCTATCAGGTACCAGAGGTCTGTACTGATAGGTACATTCCTCCTGCTACCTTCAATATATTCTCCCTGGTATTTTTGCGCAGTATACCCTGCCAGTACGGTGAGATCATGATCTCCAAAACGCTGCTGGAAAGTGGCCGTATTATCCCAGAGCCATTCCTGGTTCTGTTCTTTCACCATGGTGAGCTGGCTTTCCGGGCGTTGCTGGTTACCACCTGCTATGAGGAAAGTTGTTTCATCGTTCAGGAATTGATAGTTATATTTCTTCCTGTTGAAATTAGACTGGTTCACGCTCATGCTGGAACGCAGTTTCAGGAACTTCCAGGGGGAATATTCCAGGTAGGTGGTTCCCTGTACGCGGCCCTCCTGCAACCTGTCATTGTTCTTATCGATGGTGAGCACGGGGTTTCCCACATTACCAAAAGCCGCTGTGTTCCCGTATTTTCCGTTCTGCATCACCGGTATGAGTGGAGAGGCGCGGTAAGTGTTGGTATAGATCCCTGCAAGGTCCACATACTTTGTATTGGAACGCATGTAAGAGAACTGTGCAACGAATTTTAATTTATCATTGATATTGTATTCATTGTTGGACCGGATAGTTAAACGGTCGTATTTATTTGTGTTCACTACCCCTTCATCTGTGAGATATCCTGCATTGAAATAATAGAGGAATTTCTCTGATCCACCGGAGAGGGAAATGTTATGCACCTGCTGAAAGCCCTTACGCAGAATAGCATCGTACCAGTTGGTGGATACATTATAGCCGGGTAGTGTAACATTGGGGGCTGCATCTTTCAGGTAATCTGTATATTGTGTGCTATTAGCCATTTTAACAAGATGTGCCACCTCTCTGAATCCTGCATTCATATTATAGCTCACTTCCATCTTCCCTACCTTTCCACGTTTGGTGGTAATGATCACAACCCCGTTTGCAGCACGCACACCATAGATAGCGGCAGAAGATGCATCTTTCAGGATGTCCATAGAAACGATGTCTGCCGTATTGATATTCCTGATGTCGTTGGTCAGTACACCATCCACTACATATAAAGGTTCTGCTCCGGCCAGCATACTACCGGTACCGCGCACACGTACCAAAGGCTGTGAACCCGGTGCACCGGAACTAATGATCTGTACACCTGCCAGTTTTCCCTGTACGCCCTGCGTTGCAGTATTCACCGGTTGTTTGGTCAGTTCTTCTCCCTGTACACTACCAATAGATCCTGTGAGATCTCTTTTGCGGCGGGTGCCATATCCAACTACCACTACCTGTTCCAGCTGACTGGAAGATGTTGCCATTACCACGTTCAATTCTGTACGGCCTTCCAATGCTATTTCCTGGGGATCATATCCGATATAAGAGAACAGTAATGTTACATTTGCATCCGGCGCATTCAGTGTAAAGTTGCCTTCCGGTGTGGAAACCGTTCCCACACTGGTGCCTTTCACCTGGATGGTTACACCGGGAAGGGGCTGCCCATCTTTATCCTTTACAGTTCCTTTTATGGGAACGGCAATATTCTGCGCGCTGATCAATGCAGGCTGGATAACATACAGCCCTTCATCTATTTTTTTATATTGCAGATGAAGGGGTGTGAGCATATCGTCCAATACTTCCGGTAATGATTTTTTCTCCGGGGAAACTGCGGGAACTTTTTTACTGTCTATTAATTTACTGCTGTAGGCAAAACTGATCTTATGAAGTTTGCCCAATTTATTAAGTGCCGATCTGAGCGGCATTCCGGGTTCCTCTGTTTCTGATGATGGTGGCGGAATATATCCTACATCCTGTGCCTGTACGCAAAATGGCAGGAGTAACATGCATCCGCATAGTAATCGATTTAGTTTCATAAGAACGTGTTTACGGAGTAACAATTTTCTGTTTTGGTCGTGTCTTACTTCCGGGTGAATATGTAAGTGCTATCAGCTCCCTGTGTTAATTCCAGGCTGAAAGCTTCTTTGATGGCAGCCAGTACTACTGCCTGGTCTGCCGATGTTAACGTAGCGCTGAATTTTTCCTTTGCAAGTGATGAATCCCTGAACACCAGCCTGATCCCGAATTGATGATACACTTCAGCAGCCACTGTTTCCAGTGGAGTGTCTTCAAAAACAAGCGTACCTTCCACCCAGGAGGCGTAACGTTCCGGCTTTACTTCTTTACGCAGATACTTTTCTTCTTTTTCTTTATATTCAACCAGGTCTCCCGGTTTCATGATCAGTCTTTCATCCTGCCTGCGCAGGGCTATTTTTCCAGAACTTAATACTACCTGTGTATTACCTGTGTAGTTTTTTACATTAAATGTGGTGCCCAATACTTCGATATCCAGTGAGCGGGAATGCACAATAAAGGGCTGGGCGGAAACAGCGGTATGCTGTACATTGAAATAAGCTTCTCCTTCCAGCCACACTTCCCTTACGCCTTTAAAATCTCCCAACCGCAGGCTGGAATGTGGTCCCAGTATTACTTTGGAGCTATCCGGCAAAACCAGTGTTCTGTTCTCGCCAAACTGACTGGTATAAACAGGCGGAACAGGTTTACTCCGTAACAGCCAGAATGCAGCTACGGCCACCATACCTGTTACCATGGCTGCAGCAAGTGCCAGGGGCCATCTTCTTTTTTTTACCGGAACGGCTGTTTCCATTTCTTCAGCTATCACACTCCATATCCGGTCATAACTTTCAGCAGGCATTTCTTCCCGGGTATATTCCAGGGAAAGGAGGATCTTACGGGCTTCCGTGATAATGGGCTGCCTGGAAGGATATAACTGTTGCCATTCTTCCCAGAAAGCATTATTCTCCTTATTGGGTCTCAAAACCCATTCCGAAAAATAATCGTCTGTAAGGAAATCTTCCTGGCGGTATTCCGCATAATCTTTCCATTCCATATTTACATAGAGGAGGGTTAGCGGGATTTTATCCCTTCCGTGAGAAAATATTTTTTTATTTCCAGAGCAACCAGCCCATGGCTAACCATAAGGGAAAATCTATCAGGCGGTGGCGGAGTTTATCAAAGGCTTTGTATACCATTTTGTAAACAGACTTCTGATGAATGTTCATAACAGCTGCTATGTCTTCAAAAGAAAGGTTTTCATAAAAGCGCAGGAACAGCACTTCTTTCATGCGGGGAGGCAGTGCATTGATCTCCTCTGCTACTTTCCGGCGTCTTGCGAGGGTACTTTCATCACTGATCAGCTGGGTTTCAGGGGAAATGGTGATATCAAACCCTTCTGCCGGGAACTCTTGTTGTTTCCTGTTTTCTGCGGCCATGCGTAAAAGATCGCGGCGAAAAGCTTTCACGAGGTATGCTTTTACATTCTGTACGGCTGATAAATGACTGCGGTGCGTTAGCAGGTAGAGGAACAACTGTTGAATGCAATCCTCTATCAATGAGCGGTCTGCATGCAGCTTGCAGCCATAGTTATATAACTGCGGTGCATAACGGGCATACAGGGTTCCGCAGGAGGCCTGACTTCCGGTTATAAAAGCCTGCCATTCGGAGGCATCATCGTGGAATGAAGTTGCATACATGCGTACTTCAAAGATAGGGGATTATCACTTCACCGCTACCCTTCCCGGCTCTCTTCTCTCCGTGCCGGGTATTTTCCGCAGTTCGTCTCCCAATGTGTTGCGATAAGTATCTGCGAGTGTTTCCAGCTCTTTTACCACTTCCGGGAAACGTTCTTTTACATCCAGTGTTTCACCGGGATCAATGCTGAGATCATATAATGCGAGGGGAACATCCACATTAGGTTGTGCGCCGGGGAAACCATCATATCCCGGCAGGTTGTTCTTGTAGGTGCGGCCTTTATGTGGAAATACCAGTTTGTATTTTCCTTTGCGGATACCTTCCAGGTTGTTCACGCCATAATAATAGACGAAATGATCCCTGGGATGTACATTTTTTTCATTGCGTAATAAGGAGAGGATGTTCACCCCGTCTATTTTCTTAGCCGGTAACCTGGCACCGCAGATGGTAGCCACAGTTGGCAGGAGATCGATGGTGGAAGCAATTTCACTGCTCACTACGCCGGCAGGTATTTCTCCGGGCCAGCGCATAATGCAGGGAACACGTTGACCACCTTCCCAGCTTGATCCTTTTCCTTCTCTCAAACCACCTGTATTGCCGGCATGATTACCATAGTTCAACCAGGGACCATTGTCACTGGTGAATACGATCAGCGTATTTTTTGTGAGGCCCTGTTCTTCCAGCGTACGCATCACTGCTCCAACAGAAGCATCCAGCTCCTGCATCAGGTCTCCAAAAACACCGGCACCACTTTTATTGCGGAAGGATTTGGAAACAGCAATGGGCACATGCGGCATACTATGCGCCAGGTAAAGAAAGAAAGGACCTTTCTTGTTTTCACGGATAAATTTGCAGGCACGTTCCGTATACATGGAAGTTAATTCGGACTGATCTTCCAGTGTTTTAATAATGCGGATGGTATTGTTACCGTCTATCAGGGGCAGCGGAGGAAACTTGCTCCGGCTGTTAGTAGTATCTGTATAAGGTTTTCCATCATAATGTACCGGCCACATATCATTGGAATATGGCAGACCCAGGTATTCATCAAAACCATTTTGTAAAGGAAGGAAAGGAGGTTTGCTGCCCAGATGCCATTTACCCACCATGCCTGTTTTATATCCCCTGTTCTTCAGCAGTTCTGCAATGGTTTCTTCATCATTGTTCAATGCCATGGGTGAAGTAGGCATTAAGGCTCCATGAATACCAATGCGGTTAGGATAACAGCCGGTGAGCAATCCTGCACGGGAAGCAGAACATACTGCCTGTGCGGCGTAGAAATGTGTAAAGCGGATCCCCTGTGCCGCCATCCTGTCCAGGTTAGGCGTTTTATACGGGCCACCACCATAACTGGCAGGATCACCATATCCCATGTCATCCATAAAAATGATAATGACATTAGGCTTATTCTCCTTTTGGGGAATAAAACTATAAGTAGCTATTAAACAGCATACAGCAGCGAGGAGTTTCTTTATCATACAAAAAGCGCTGCGGCATTCTTATACCGCAGCGCTATCAAGATACAAAAATATTAATCTTTAGTCTGCCAATATCAGTTCAATCACGGGGATCTCAACACCGGGTTTAATAACAGGCAGGCTGAGGTTCAGGTCGTTCTGCCCGAGGTCATTTGTTTTGTAGCCATATCCGGATGGTGCACTGAAACGGATCTCAGAACCATCGTGCAGGAACTGCGCATATTTGATCTTGCCTTTGTAGCCGGGCAGGGTGAAATTTTGCAGCGGGTAATCCAGCAGGTGAACGTACAAACGTTTGGTAACAGGGTTGTAAGTGAGCAGGCTGTTATCAGGGCGGGTATATTCATCCGGAGCCTGTGTGCAGCCGTAGATAGCACGGCTGTTCACTTCCATCCACTCTCCCATTCCTTTCAGTGCACTTTGTGCACGGGAATCGATCTTACCACGGGCGGTGGGACCAACATTCAATAATACGTTACCGCCTTTACTAACAGATTCTATGAGTAATACCAGTAATTGTTTTACATCTTTCCAGGTTGTTTCATCCCTGTAGTAGCCCCAGGAGCCGGAGAATGTCTGGCAGGTTTCCCAGGGCACACGTTTACCATTTTCGGTAGGCCAGGCCGCTACTTTATATTGTTCCGGGGTTACAAAGTCTCCCCCGTCTGCATACCCTTTCAGGTCCAGGCGGTCATTTACAATAATACCGGGCTGGAGTTTGCGTACCATTTTAATCAGGTCTACCGAGTTCCAGTCGTTATGATCTTTCCCACGTTTACCGGGATAAGAGAAGTCCAGCCAGAGGATATCTATCTTACCATAATTGGTGAGCAGTTCCCTTACCTGGTTGTGAAGGTAAGTGCGGTATTTGGACATATCCCGGTTCTTATTCAGTTGTTCATAATCCGCATCGTTATTAGGGCGTTGAGAGTGCGTGCCATCTATTGTGAAATCAGGATGGTGCCAGTCGATCAGGGAATAATAAAAGCCGATCTTAATTCCTTCCGCGCGGAAAGCTTCCACGTATTCTTTGATCAGGTCTTTTTTGATGGGTGTATTCGTGGCTTTATAATCCGTGAATTTGGAATCGAAGAGGCAGAAACCTTCGTGGTGTTTGGTGGTGATCACGGCATATTTCATACCGGCAGCTTTGGCCATTTTGGCCCATTCCTTTGGGTTGTAAAGATCCGGGTTGAAGTAATCGAAGTACTTCTGGTAAGCAGAGTCAGAGATCCGTTCCCGGTTTTTAACCCATTCATGGCGGGCGGGTAATGCATAAAGCCCCCAGTGGATGAACATACCGAAGCGGTCGTTTGTCCACCAGGCCAGGCGTTTTTCTTTTTGTTCGGGCGTTTCGGAGAAGAGTCTTTTCTCCTGGGCGAAGCTGTTCAATGTAAGTAGCGTGGAAAGAAAGAGTAGGATGCTGGTGCGTTTCATCATATATGTTTTATATCATGGCAAGGTAATCCAACCATATGGCTCCGGCTTATAGCATTTTGCCCGGGTGTGTTATTTAATTACCATGGCTTTCAGGATCTTCATTTATCTCAATTAACAACTCATTAACAATCGATTAACATTTAGACAGATATAATCCCCGTAAAATTGTCCTTCGAAATTAACGCTTATAAAAGCTTATTTTTTTGCGTTTTTATTCGCGCTAAGTAATTAGTGCTCCGATTTAACTTCAGGTGAACGGCTGTCATTTGCGTCTGCATTTGACAGCTGTTTTCTGTAGGACTGAAAATCAATACTGCACTGAATTACACAGATTTTTTGAATGCGGTGGGCAATGTTCTTTTTTGTGTAGGGGAAACGAAGGTGAATGTATTATAAAAAGAAATTTCCGACACCTCCCGGAAGGGTCAAAAAAGAGGTATATACACTATGAAAGAAGGAAGAGGTTGCAGGGTTATAACCCAAATTGTATAGGTGTTAACACTCAAAAAATATGACAATTCTTTAACATGGCATTAACATTCAAAAATCTCATATACCTGTAACATTGTATCTGAATATATCAATGACATTCTATCATACATCCATAAGTTTTTTACGTTCCAAGTTAACTATTCATTATGGCGACTGCCGTCTATTTTCCCCATAGATAGCAGTCGCTTTTTTTGTGTACGTATATACTGAACTGAGGTATTATTGCAGTGTGGTGTGCTATCTTAGATTAACTATTGAGCCATAATAAGACACAGTTTTAAAAGACCCAGGAAAAATCCGTAGTAAACCTAGACATGGAGATACACTTATCTGCACATGAGATGCAGCTTAACAGTGATTACAATAACTTCCTGGTATAAAAATGCAGTATAATTTCGTTGAACAAAACCCGAATTCCAATTTAGCTTTTAAACCCCCTGTTGATCCAATGCCCAAGCGCTATTTTGAAAGACTACAGACGATAGACTATCTTATTCGTATTAAAGGTACAGGCAAACCTGCGCAATTAGCAAAACGCCTGCGTATCTCAGAGCGAACACTATATGAGTTCCTTAAACTCATGAAAGATCTCGGCGCTCCCATAGAATACGATAGATACAAAGAAAGTTATTACTACGGTGAAAAAGGAGGCTTCAGCATCAAGTTCACCAAAAGCATTGCAGGCGCCTCGCCTGCTGCAATCCTGTGCCTGATGATCATGGCGCATACATGTATGTGAAATGGCTTTTGCCATACGATTGCATAACTGCTTAACAACTTTTTAACTCCATGATTTTTTGCAGTGACCTACTTTGTTGCTCGGAATTTTTATGAGCCTAACGAAGCTATATACTATATGCAGCTGCAAAAGATATTACATGAATAACCAACCGTCCATCAGTGATGTCCCCAAAAAGTATGGCAATACTCAATTGCTGCATCCCATGCTGTTACCGGTGTGGGATTTGCGGGTTTCTATTCAGTTACCTGCCTTATTTCTATTCATGGTTTTGATCCGCTTTCTAAACAAGTTACCGGTAAGCCGTCTGTAGCAATAAAGAGGCTTTTTCATAACGCGGTTTAGATTAGATGATCAATCTATGATGCGAAGACGCCTGCGGGTCTCTCTTTAGTCACCTGCACATTTTTCCCATTATAGCGTAAATCTTCCAGGGTATGGCACAGGAGCAGAAAGACAATCCCAAAGAGTTCACCAATGGAGAGATCACTATTGTGTGGCGCCCGCTACGTTGCCAGTTTTCCACCCAATGCGTAAAAGGTTTGCGGGCCGTTTTTGATCCACATACAGAACCCTGGATCAATATACAGAACGGCACTACGGAAGAGATCATAGAACAGATACTGCAATGCCCCTCAGGAGCGCTCTCCTATTTTCATAATGATCAGAAAGTAAAACGCTGAATTATTTATTCCCCCCAATGTGCATGTTGCCAGTTAATGGGAGCATCACTCCATTGCGGCCCGGGAACATAGGCATAGTTGCTGCCGTTTATATATAGCTTGATCAGTTTGGCCCCCTGCCCGTTGATCTTCCATACATAATTATCAGACAAATGATAGGTAGGTTTATTAACCGTACTATCACTCCGGTGGTATGCCCTGAGATGAATGTGCAACATACTATCCACCACCTCCATCTGCTGAAAATTGAAGAACCAATCCTTCTCCGCATCATGCACCGCAATGGTCATCAGAAAATCCCTTCCAAAACGCATGGCCATTGTATCTTTTCCGGTGATGGTTTCCCTGCGGCTGCTCACACAATTATTTACATCCAGGCTATCGCTCAACACATATACAAGATAGTACCCTCCATGTGGCAGATCTCCGGAGATACGCGCCTGGCCGCAGGATGGATAAAACTGATGATTGGGCAATATCTCATAGTCCACCGATACAGGATCTTTAGAGATGATCGTACAGGCATAACAGCATACCATGATACAAAGGAAACAGATCGCCTGCCGGAAGGGGTTGGTCAATCGCATATACACATCGGGATTAATAAAACCGCTACAATTTAACGATTCCCTCCTGAGTAATGTTCAGTGATGGAATATTCTCTATTTATCGGTCTTCTTTACCTAACCCTTCATAATTAGGCATTTAGCTGTTAAATTTAATCCTATGAACCACGTGCTACTATTTACAGGCCTCCTGGCCTTATCTATTTCCGCGTCCGCTCAGGAACCGGATGTTTCCCTTCGTTTCAAAACCCCTGCAGCGCATTACCAGGAAGCATTGCCATTAGGCAATGGCCGGATAGGCGCATTGATCTCTGGCCATCCCTGGAACGATAAGATCACCCTGAATGAGATCTCCCTCTGGTCTGGTGGCGTACAGGATGCTGATAATGATACGGCCTACCGTGTGCTGCCCAGGATCCAGCAATTGCTGTTAGAAGGCCGCAACCGGGAAGCGCAGGACCTGTTGCAAAAATATTTTATCTGCAAAGGAGAAGGGTCCGGCCATGGCAATGGCGCCAATGTTGCTTTCGGAGCTTACCAGGTGCTGGGAGACCTTCACCTTCGCTGGAAAGACAGTATCACTGCCTGGAGCGATTATCAACGGACCCTCGATCTGGAAAAAGCTGTAGCTACCACTACCTGGCAACGGGATGGCGTTACTTATAAACAGGAAGCATGGATCAGTATCCCTGCCAATATCCTCGCCATAAAAATAACTGCCTCTAAGAAAGGAAAGATCTCCTTATCCACCACCCTCAGCCGGAAGGAGTTTGCGAAGGTAAGTATGCAGAATAACCGCATCCTCATGCAGGGACAATTACCGAATGGCAACAGACCCGGCATGCGTTATGCCGCAGCCTTACAAGTGAAGAGCAACGGGGGTAAACAGATCCTCACAGACAAGGATATCCAAATAGAAAATGCGGATGAATGCCTTTTAATATTCAGCGCCGCCACTGATTATAACATCACAAATTCTGCAACGCGGAAAGGAGATCCCCTGCCCGGTGTGCTTAGCACAGTACAATCTGCTGCATCCAAACCATATTCGCCGCTGATGAATGAACACATCAAACATTACGCGCAATATTTTAACCGCAGCCGCTTTTATCTTGAGGGGCATATTGCTGATACACTCAGCACGCCGGAACGGCTGGCCCGTTATTATGCAAAACAGCCTGATCCGCAATTGCCGGTTTTGTATTTCAATTATGGCCGGTACCTGCTGATCAGTTCTTCCCGCCCCGGAGGTTTACCAGCTAACCTGCAAGGACTCTGGGCGCCGGAATATCAAACACCCTGGAATGGAGATTACCACATCGATATCAACCTCCAGATGAATTACTGGCTGGCACCAATGACCGGCCTGGCGGACATTGCAGCTCCCGTACATCAGTATATAAAAGGACTGGTAAAACCTGGCATGAAAACAGCGAAAGCCTATTACAATGCACCAGGATGGGTAGCCCATGTGATCACTAATCCATGGGGGTTCACTTCTCCCGGAGAAGGAGCAGGATGGGGTTCCACACTTACAGGAGGTGCCTGGTTATGTGAGCATCTCTGGGAACATTTCCGTTATACAAAGGACACTGCATTCCTTCGTCAATATTACCCGGTGCTGAAAGGTGCAGCCAGTTTCTTACGCGCCATCCTGATCAAGGAACCTAAACATGGATGGCTGGTGACGGCTCCTTCCAATTCACCGGAACATAGTTACATCATGCCGGATGGCACACAGGCCAATACGGTGATGGGCCCTACCATGGATATGCAGATCTGCCGTGAACTATTTGGCGCCTGCATTGAAGCAGCTAATATATTAAATGTCGATGGCGCATGGGCGGCGGAATTAAGCGAAGTACGCAAGCAACTAGCCCCTAACCAGGTGGGCGCAGCAGGTGATCTGAATGAGTGGCTGGATGACTGGAAAGACGGAGAACCGCATCACCGTCATGTTAGCCAGCTTTATGGCCTTCATCCTTATGATGAAATAACACCATGGGCTTCACCGGAATTAAGTGCTGCAGCACGTGAAACCCTTCGTCAGCGTGGGGATGATGGCACCGGATGGTCTTTAGCCTGGAAGATTAATTTCTGGGCAAGGCTGGGCGATGGTGATCATGCATTGGTACTGATCCATAAACTGCTTCACCCGGTAGATCCTGTAAAGCCTGTTGGTGGCGGATCCTATCCTAATCTTTTCAGTGCGCATCCGCCGTTTCAGATAGATGGGAATTTCGGTGGCACCTCCGGTATCGGAGAAATGCTGCTGCAAAGCCATGGAGATGATCAGACTATCCGTATGCTGCCAGCCTTACCTGCTGATGCAGATTGGGAAAGTGGTAGTGTAAAAGGAATGCATGCACGCGGGGCATTTATCGTAGATATGAACTGGAAGAAAGGAAAACTAATCACGGCAAAGATCACTTCCGGCAAAGGCGGCCTTTGCAGATTGCTGTTACCTGCCGGCAAAGCAGTGCGCAATGCACAAGGCAGGATATTGGCGCAGGCTGGCAATAAAGCGGAAGTGGTGACCTTTCCTACCGTCAGGTCCGGGGATTACCATGTAGCGCAGCCATGACCTGGATCAGGAACAATAAGACCTGCATGTGCTATCTTTGCCCCTGATAAATAAGCACCCATGTTTCATTTCGGTCAGCGGCAAACATTAGTTATTTCCATTTTCATCATGCTGGTGACAGCGTGTTTGCTGGTATGGCGGCCTGATTACAACTTTTTCGATGGAGGGCTTATCACAGCCATCCTTCTTACTATATTCATCAAGAACGACACCCCTACCAGGATTATGGGCATTGCCTGTACCATCCTGGTAGTGGTGATTGCCTGCCTCCCGCATAAAAATCCCAACCTGGCGGAGGTTTTCATTGAACACTTCTTCTCCCTGATCCTCGTGATCAGTTCCACTTTGCTGGTATTGTTCCTGAAAAGTCTTTACCGCACCATGCAGGAACTCAACCAGGCATTAGAAAAAGAAGTAGAGAAAAGAACCGCCAACCTGGAACTTGCCCTCTCCCACCTGGCCTCTTCACAGGCCGAATTAAAGGATGCGCTGGAAAAAGAAAAAGAGCTGAGTGAGATCAAGTCGCGCTTTGTATCTATGGCCTCTCATGAGTTCAGAACACCTTTAAGTGCTATCTTATCCTCCGCAGCCCTGATCGGGAAATATCCTACCTCTGAAGATCAGCCACGCAGGGAAAAGCATGTACAGAAAATACGGGATTCCGTGATCCACCTGAACGAACTGCTGGAGGACTTCCTTTCCCTTGGCCGGATAGAAGAAGGTAAAATTCATGTACATCCTGAAAAGATCTCCCTGCAAAATTTTGCACTGGAAACAGTGGAAGAAGTACAGGGCCTCCTGAAATCCGGGCAGCACCTGCATTCTGAAGTACCGATGGAACTGCATGTATGGTCAGACAAACGGTTACTGAAGCATATTTTCGTAAACCTGCTCACCAACGCCTCCAAGTTCTCTCCCGCCGAAACACGCATCGGCTGGAAGTTATGGGAAGAGAATGGTTATATTCACGCCATCGTGGAAGATGAAGGCATGGGTATACCTGAAGAAGACAAAACCTATCTCTTTTCCAGTTTTTTCCGCGCCCGCAATGTCACCAATATTCAGGGAACAGGTCTGGGCCTGCATATCGTAAAAAGATATGTGGATATGCTGCATGGCAGCATCAGCGTGGAAAGCGAACTGGGCAAAGGCACCAGGATATTAATTAATTTTCCAAATCTGCAAGCACAATGACAGCCACCATCATGGTAGTAGACGATCACCCCGGTATACGGGAAAACGTAGCGGAAATACTCTCACTTGCGGGTTACCAGACCCTTGAAGCAGAGAATGGAAAACAGGCCATAGAAATGGCTAAAGAACATCTGCCTAACCTGATCGTTTGTGATATCATGATGCCGGAGCTGGATGGTTACGGTGTGCTGCATATGCTGCGCAAATACCCGGAAACAGAACATATCCCTTTCATCTTCCTTACCGCTAAAACAGACAGGAGTGATTTCAGAAGAGGTATGGAAATGGGTGCGGATGACTATATCACCAAACCTTTTGAAGATGTGGAACTGCTGAATGCAGTGGAAACAAGATTAAAGAAACAACAATTCCTGCAGGAGAAATTCGCAGCTGCACATACACAGTCCATTGGCAGCCTGTTGCAGGACTGGCAGGCCTCCGGTTTACTACACCTGCAAATGGAAGCTTATGATGTAGCCCAATACGCCAAAAAACAACCTGTATACCGGGAAGGTAAACACCCTCAATTCCTGTATTATGTGAAAAGCGGGAAAGTAAAAGCTTACCGCCTGAATGATGACGGGAAGGAATACATCACCAACCTTTTCAGCCAGGGTGATTACCTGGGTTATGTTCCTTTGCTGGAGGACAAACCTTATGAAGAAAATGCAGAAGCCCTGGACCAGACGGAACTTGTACAAATACCAAAAGAAGTATTCCTGGAGCAATTGCTGAATGATATCAGTGTAGCGCGTACGTTCATTAAACGTATTGCCATGGAAGTAAGAGAAAAAGAAGACCGCCTGCTGCAACTGGCTTACGATTCTCTCCGTAAACGTGTAGCCAATGGCCTTTTAGCTATTCACGACAAGCTGCATTTGGAACAGCAGCCGGATGCGCTCATAGAATTATCCCGGGATGATATTGCACGGTTTGTGGGTACAGCTACTGAATCACTGATCCGCACGCTGAGTGATTTCAAATCTGAGAAACTGATTGAGATGCAGGGCACGCGTATACGCATTGTACAGCCGGACCTGTTGCGGAAACTGCTGTACTAATAAATGGGGGCACACCTTGCTGCGGAAGTTGCTTTATTAAATACATGTGCACCTTGCTGCGGAAATTACTGTATTAAACACATGCGGAAGTTGCTTTATTAAAAACATGTGCACCTTGCTGCGGAAATTACTGTATTAAACACACGTGCACCTTGTTGCCGAAATTACTGTATTAAAGGATCATATTCGCTGATATAACATAGCTCCTTTTTTCTTATATTTGGGTATCCCTCCCTATAGTTATAATACTATTTTCACACTCTTCACATAGGCTTCACCTTCGGTTCTCCTTCGGTTCAGGTTCGGTTCACCTTCGGTCAGCCATATTGGTTAATATAGTACCATTAAGCCCCTATTTCGAATCATCTTTATACTGCTTCCGTAACGCTTCCAGTTTTTGATGCAATGTTACAGCAATACCCTTATATGCGGGATCCCCATACACATTCTTCATTTCCGTAGGGTCCTTTTGCAGATCATACAACTCCCATTTATCTATGTCGTTATAGAAATGAATGAGTTTATAACGATCCGTGCGCACACCGTAATGCCTGCGTACTTTATGCTCTCCGGGGAATTCATAATAATGATAATAGATCGCATCACGCCAGGCGGTTTTCTTTCCTTCCATTAAAGGTTTCATGGATCTGCCCTGCAGATCAACAGGTAATTTCACACCTGCATACTCCAGGAAAGTGGGCGCATAATCAATGTTCTGCACCATCTCCTTCACTTCTCCCTTCTTCTTAATACCAGCGGGATAACGCATGACCATAGGCATCACCAAAGACTCTTCATACATAAAACGTTTATCATACCAGCCATGTTCTCCCATATAAAAACCCTGATCTGAAGTATAGATAACAATGGTGTTTTCTGCGAGACCATGTTGATCCAGGTAATCCAGCACGCGGCCAACATTACGATCCACAGAAGCAATGCAGCGCATGTAATCTTCCATGTAACGCTGATATTTCCATTCTGCCAATGCTTTACCTGTTAGCTTATCCCTTTTGAATGCTGCAATGATGGGATTATATTCTTTGTCCCATGCAGCCTTCTGTTGAGCGTTCATTCTTTCTGTACCGGATACTTTCTGCTGCCAGGGCCTTTCACGGTTAGGATCACTGCTGGTATCCACTTTCAGATCAGAAGCCAGGTGCATATGATTGGCAATGGTCATCTCCTGTAAACCAGCCGCTGTGCGCCCTTCGTAGTTATCATAAAAATTAGGCGGCAAAGGATATTTGCGGCCACGGAATTTATCGAAGTCTGCCGTATCCGGCAACCAGGTACGATGTGGGGCTTTGTTGTACAACAGCAGGCAAAAAGGCTGGGTAGTATCTCTTCCGTCCAGCCAGTTCAATGCCTTATCTGTGATGATATTGGTGGCATATCCCTCAACCCGCTCCCGCTTTCCATCCATTTTGATGAAATCAGGATTGTAATATTGTCCCTGTCCGGGTACTACCGTCCAGTAATTGAAACCGGTTGGCTCGCTTACCAGGTGCCACTTTCCTACGAGGGCTGTTTGGTAACCTGCCTTTTGCAGAAGCTTCGGGAAAGTTTGTTGTGAACTGTCGAACCGCACATTGTTATCAATGTGCCCGTTGAGGTGAGAGAATTTACCGGTTATGATCACCGCGCGGCTGGGCGCACAGATAGAATTGGTGCAATAGCTTCGTTTAAAGACCAAACCTTCTTTTCCGATCCTGTCTATGTTCGGCGTTTCTGTCAGTCCTTTGTGAAAAGTACTGATGGCGTTCTGCGCATGATCATCAGACATGATCATAATGATATTAGGTCTTTTCTTTGTTTGGGCGAAACCATTGAATGCTATCAGCAGCGCACAGCCCGCGAGGATCATTTTCTTCATGTCATTACTTTTCTTCCCAGTTATCAGTACGGAATGGGTTCACCGGTAAACCTGCTTTATTGAAGATATTCCCGATGGCTGTATTCGTAAATGCAAACCGTACGGCTTCCGGTTGCTTCACTGTTTTGGCAGATACCGTTACCGTATTACCTTTCACAACAACATCCGCAGGAACAAACTGATGGTCTGCTCCGGCAACAAAAAACTGCTCTGCTTTTTTACCTTTCAGCACCAGGCCGTCTTCCGCATTATCAAAGTGCAGGATGATCTTGTTATCCTTTTTCTCCATCTGTGAAAACTGCGGGCTTTTATAGGCAATGCCTGTTTTGCCGTATGTATCGCTGAGTGCCCAGTTGGCCAGGCGAAGGCCTACATCATGTTTGTTGGTGGGATGAATGTTTCCGGTATCAGCTACCAGGTCTGTAATAACAGCCATGCCTGTACGCGGGAACTGCAATGCTGCTGTTTGTGCTTCTCTCAGCAGGGCACCTTTGATAGTTCCCTTACCATAGTTGTAAGGAGCGATCTGTACAAAGTAAAAAGGGAATTCTTTGTTCCATGCTTTGCGCCAGGAACTGATCATGGTACCCATCAATTTCGTATAGGTACTGGCGGTCCCCGTGTTACTTTCTCCCTGGTACCAGATAGCACCTGCAATACTAAAGTTAGTGATCGGCGCAATCATGGCATTGTAAGTATAACCCGGTGTGAACGGCCAGCCATTACTCGGTGTGAGTTTAGTGGCAGCTTCTTTCAGGATTGGATCTTTTTCCACTTCCGGCGCAGGTGTCCAAACCTCTGCAGGTGTACCTCCCCAGCTGGTATTGATAAGGCCGATGGGAATGTTGAGGTCATGCCGTAATTTCTTTCCAAAGAAATACCCTACCGCGCTGAACCCTTTCAGTGTATTGGAATCACAGGCTACCCAGGTGGCACTGCAGTCGTCCTGCGGATAAGCTGCTGTTGTATTGGGGATCTGGAAAAAGCGGATCTTACTATCTGCACAGGTAGGAAATTCTGCTTTCACATCCTGCAGGCCCTGGTAAGAACTCCAGGCCATATTGCTCTGCCCGCTGCAAACCCATACTTCACCTATCAGCACGTTTTCCAGTTTCAGCAGGTTGTTTCCCTGTAAAGTGATGGTATAAGGACCGCCCGCTTCAGGTGTTTTAATATTGATACTCCATTTAGCATCCCTGGTGGTCACCACTGAATCAAGTTGATTATTCCAGGAAGTATGTACCCTCACCTTTTCACCGGCATGCGCCCAGCCCCAGAGTTTTACAGTAGAATTCCTCTGCAATACCATATTACTGGCAATCACAGCAGGCAGGCGGATCTGAGCAGTTGCGCAGAAGCAGCATAATAAAAGAAAGAACGTTGATAGTAAACGTGGCATGTCGTTGAATAGATTTAAGGTAAGAAGTAGACAGTTTCGTCCGGTCAAATTAATAAACCTAAGCCAGAATCACAATGCCCTTAACGGAACTGCAGGAAAGAAGGGGCACGCATCGCGAAAATATCGAAACGGAAATCCACCACGGTGGTGATCTCAAAATATACATTACGCTGGCCGGGAGGGGCATCTGGATAATAATACGCTCCCAGTTTGAAAGTGTTCAATTGCAGGTTTTCATTCCTGATCCTTACCCCCAGCCCATATCCTGTATACACAGGATTCTCCAGTAAATAGTTGTTCTTGAAAGATACCTGTGATGCCTGTACGGAAGCAAAGAAATTAAACTTGAAGCCATATACTTTCCAGGGACTGTAATAGACTCCCTCTGAACGCAGGTTGATCCGGTGAAAACCACTCACCTTGGTATCCCTGTATCCCCAGATACCTCGTTCCATATTTATATCCAGTGGTTTATAGAAGTAATTGTTAGGATTGCCGAGATAATCGATGTTCACAAATAACCGGAAGGCTCCTTTCCAAAAACGCATCAGGCGGCTGTAATAAGCAGCCTTGGCGCTGATCACCATATCCTCAGAAATATTCCGCTGCCAGAAACTACTAATGCCTGCACCTATACTAAGCAAGCCATTCAGCCGGGTATGCCAGTTTTTTTCTCCTTCCAGCCCTGTATAGAAACGTTTCCTGTCCATCCAGTTCTCCCAGCCGGCAGACAAGCCCATCCTGTAACCATAGGGAATATCCTCCGTGCGGCCGAAACCAAAGAACTGATGGGTTTTGAAGAAGTCCTGTTTAAAAAACAATAACTGTCCCAGGTAATAATGCCGGTCATTATAGATGGGGTCTTTGATGAATGCCGGCTGAGAAGGATTCTTATCAAACTTCAGGTTATAATACCGGCCCAGGATAGCCAGGTTAGCTTTGTTCTCAGATTCTCCATCATTCCGGAAACGGTTTAAGAAACTGTACCCCGTCCAGACATCCAGTACTTTATAGGCATAATCCCGGAAAACACTGTCTGCCTGCCCATAAATGTTGATAGAATAATTCCGGGAGAGGGAGAAACCACCGGCGAACTTTGCGGAGTTCCGGTATAGCGGTCTTTCCACCTGCAGGTAATAGGATCCTTCATATACATTACTGTCCAGTGGCAACTGTGTGTTCAGATGAGTGTAGCCTACGGCAGCATCCAAAAAGGTTCCTAATATATTATATTTTGTATATCTCGCTTCCGTACCCCAGGGCCGGGCAAACGCATTATTCCAGCGGAATCCGAACATCAAACCCTGCCCTGCTCCAAAGAGGTTATTGTTGAACACCTTAGCCGCCACCGCAGTATTACTGGCTTCCCGGAGGTCCAGACCATATTCGAATACATCTTTTGTGACCACCATCACATCCACGGAATCCGAGAAAGGCGTGACCACCATAAGGATCCGGGCATCCTGGATAAATGGCCTGTTACGGAGGTACCTTTCATTATCTGCAAACTCGTAGGCATTCACCGTATCCCTTTCCCGGAAAAAGAGGGATTGTTTGATCAGCCATTCCTCCGAATCAAAATGGAGGCGGTTGGCCAGATGGATCAGCCGCATGGAAGTGGTAAAGGTGGTATCATTGATGTTCCGGGGGCCAAACACTTTTACCCGGCGGTAGTAGATACGGCGGATCGTTTTGCCGGTATGAGGCAAAAATCCCTGTTCACTCCTGATCATACTGCTATCATCTGTAGAAGGCGGTGGGTCATTGTGCCGGGAAAGCTTAAAAAGTACAGAATCCCGGTAACGCCTGCTCTTCAGAGAGTCGACATAAGTATTGAACTTCTTGAACCACCTTTTGCCCTGCGCAGGGATAGTATCCGTCTGCGCAACAGCCTTTTGTGGCATACAAAACAAAATCAGGTAACAGCTAAGGGTAGCAATGATGCTTATTTTCCAGTACAGTTTCAATTATTCCCTAGTTCGTAAACAACAATACAATTTTTTGACCAATTATACAGATTACCGGAAAAAAACAAAGGGAAGGGCAAACAATCGCTGTTTGCGCCCTCCCCTTTCAATAATTTATGCCGGTTTAGTTTTGTACGGTAACAGTTCTGCCACTTCTGCCCACACTATCATATACTTTTAGTTTTATGATCCCTTTCTGCGCTATCGGCGCCGTATAAACGGGACTTTTAGCCGTTGGCTCTTTCCCGTCAATAGTATAACGGATGATCAGGCCGGGAAGTTGTACGTTGGCCAAAACTTTTCCGTCTTCCACCACTGCGCCCGCAGTGGGGATGCGATATCCATACCCTCCGTTCCATGTTGCCAGCCGGGGCAGTTCCTTTTTACCCACCACATTGGCAAAAACGCTCCAGGCTTCATTATACAGGGCGGTGGCCTTTGCTTCATCCTTTTCTTTTGCCCAGGAAGGATCTTTTGCCCAGGCACGTTCTGCCATACCCAGGAGTTTGGGCAATAACAGGTATTCCAGCTGCGCAGGGGTTTTAACGGTTTCAGACCATAATGCAGCCTGGATACCGGGAATGTTATCCTGCCCATATTCCGTTAAACGGTCTTTCCCCACAAAAGTGGAAGCAGGTAAAGGATTACCGGCTCCATCTTCTTTGGCATTTTTATACAGGTCAAACGGAATAAAATAGAAGGGTTTGTCGATATCCACATAACCACCCCAATAAAAACCGGGTTCATAATAGTCACGCGTATACGCCATATCAAAGTAATAATTGCTTACACCGGACAGTACCACTTTATAACCTGCATTGGCCAAACGGTAAGTAAGGTCTTCCACACCACCGCCCATTACATTGTTCCATACATCCAGCTGAAAATTGCGGTTGCCAAAATCAGGATTGGCGATCATCACGGTATGCCCATCCTTTTTTGTTTTGCGCATACCTGCTTCTTCCCAACCATATAATTGCAATCCACGTTTATTCACAATCTGCGCCACTTTATCGTAGAAATAATACCACAGATCGTCCGTATGCTGCAATGCTGAATTGTCTTTGATCAGTTGTTGCGCTACGGGAGACTTCTCCCATACGCCTGCAGGTGTTTCATCACCACCCATGTGAATAACATCTAAAGGAGCCCCTGCTGCTTTATGCATCGCTACCAGTTCATCCACTACTTTTTCCAGGAATTTGTAGGTAGAAGGAAGTGCTACATTCATCACGTTATCTTTCCATTCCTGCACAGAGCGGTACTGGCTTTTATCATCCGGATCGCTCAGCCGGTATTCATTGGCCGCAGCAGTATTGCCGGCCTTGATGAATTTTGCATAACGGGCATCCATAGATTTAATCGCAGCGCGGGCATGACCAGGCATTTCAATTTCAGGGATCACTTTAATGTGCCGTGCTTTCGCGTACTGCAATATTTCTATGTAATCTGCTTTTGTGTAGAAGCCGGAGCCGGTGGTGTTATTGATATCAGGACCGGAGCCATAAGAAGGTTGTATAGCAGTCAACTCCTGCAGATCATGCCCCCTGCGCCCTCCTACTTCCGTTAATTCAGGTAAGCCGGGGATCTCTATCCGCCATCCTTCATCATCACTCATATGCAGGTGAAAAACATTGAGCTTGTAAAGCGCCATCACATCCAGCACCCTGAATATTTCTGCCTTTGCATGGAAGTTGCGGGAAACATCCAGCATAAAAGAACGAAAAGGAAAACGCGGTGCATCTGCTACCTGTGCATGCTGCAAAGTTACAGCTGCTGTGGCCCTGGCAGGTAATAAAGAACGAAGGGATTGCACACCATAAAAAGCACCTTCTGCATTTGGTGCCGTGATCACAATACCGTTATCATCAATGCTCAATGTATAACTGTCTTTTATTGCGGCTTGTGTAATGCGGATGTTGGCTTTCTCATTACCCAGCTTAGCAGGTTTGCCGAACACTTTAGATAATTCTGCTGCCAGGAAACCAGCTTCCTGTGCAAAAGCCGGATCAGCACTGATAGTTACATCGGAACCTAACAGGTACCTGCCCTCTTTCTTTTCATAAGTAAGAGGCGTGGGGAAAATAGCCGGCAACTCTTCTACCGGAATATCTTTTGTGGCACTGTTCTTTTGATAAACATCTGCTGCGGTGGTCTGTGATTTTTTATCCCCGGCATTCCTGCGCAACTGCTTTTCCTGTGTGGAAGGGATCACTTTGAATTCCGCAAAGGAATACCCTTTTGCCGGTTCCTGGTCCCATACGATGTATGGCCCGTCCGGCGCATCCGTGTAATTAGTGACCCAGGCCACGGAAACAATGTTGATCTTTAAGGAATCCCCCGGAGCAATACCTTTAAAAGCAGCCGTTGGTTTTAAAGTGTACAGGTGCCCGTTGATGTGCCCTGCTTCAATTCCGGGCGCCACTTCTCCCGGTGTTACAAAACGGATGAAGTTGTAATAGATCGTCCAGCCGGAAGCCGGAAAAGCTTTTTTCGTTTTGTTGGTGATGGTGAACGTGGATAAAGACTGCGCCTTCCCCTGGTAACCATTCTCTACCAACTCCCAGGAAATAGTCAAACCATTCGTTTTCTGCGCCTGGGCGAAAGAGCTGAATAGTAAACAAACAAACAAAAATCTGAGCTGCATATAATTAGGATTTAATTACAGTTATCAAAAACGAATAACGGCTTGAGCGGGCCGTTATTCATAATCGATCGGGCTGTAATTACTTTTAAAATGACTGATTAATGGCGTGCAGGAGATATCCTTTCGGATCGCTGGAATATTCCCAGAACATTACTCCGCCGAGTTTATGCTTCTTTACATACTTACATTTCGCTTTCACGGAACGTTCATCATCATAAGTGATGAATACGTTATTCACCGGGTGAAACAGGTAAGGTGCTTTGGCACGTTTATCCCAGTGACGGTCATAACCCTGAATCATCAGGCTGTCTTTCAAACGGGTGTAACCTCCACTGCGGGCACTGTTCAGTGCCTGGCGGTTAAGGCCTTTATTTTCGCCATTAGGCATCGTCCAGCCGCGGCCATAAAATGCAACACCCATCACGAGTTTCTCTGCAGGTACGCCCGCCCGGAGATACAGTCTTACGGAACGGTCCGCAGAAGCTTCTGTAGAATCCTTCGTTGAACCATATAAGTTAGTATGGTGACCGGCAATGCCTTTACCATCTGTTTTATAATCGTAGGTCATGATGTTCACATAATCCAGGTATTGCTGGGCGATGTGCATCTCTGTATGATCAATGAAATACTGGCCGCCGCCTACTGCTGTGGTGAGCTGGTACTTTTTACCGGTTTCCTTTTCCAGGGAATCCAGTGAAAGGCGGATGGCTTTGAACATAAGGGTGTAGTTCTTTTTATCCTCCGGGCGGTAGATATTACCTTCTTCACCGGGAACACCGGGATATTCCCAATCAATGTCCACTCCGTCCAGTTTATATTTCCGGACGATGTCCACAGCCGTAGCGGCAAAAAGCTGCTGGCCTTGTTCTGTGAGTACGGCATCTGAGAAGTTCTCGGACCAGGCCCATCCACCAATGGAAATCAATATCTTAAGATCAGGGTTCCTTTGTTTGAGGGCATTAAGTGTACGAAAGTTGATGGAGTCCGTGGCTTCGTTAGTGAGCCAGGCCTGCCCTTTCTTCACATCCACAAAGGCGTAATTGATATGGGTGAGTTTTTCCACTTCTATGGAAGCAGGGTCTTTGATCAATCCGCGATAGCCGCCAACATAGGCGATCACTACAGGTTTTCTGCGTTCTTTGTCAGTCTTTCTGAAGGCCATGCAAAAGAAGAGTATAGATGATAAAAGGAGAATTGGATAGCGCATCCTTAAAAATACTAAAAAGGCGGGATAGTTCTGATAAGTGTATGCATTTAACAAAAAGGGCCAACCTGAAAAGGCCGGCCCTAATATCATATCCACATTTAGCGTCATCTACTGCTAATAATAGATGTCGGGGAGATGATGCAGGAATGAGCATGATTCCATAAATATCATTGATCAGCGAGTGTAAATCTTATGGGTAAGTTGAAATAAACGGCTACGGTCTCTCCATTTTGTTTGCCAGGCTTCCATTTCGGCATTTTCTTCACTACCCGCATGGCTTCCTCTTCCAACCCGCCTCCTTTTTTGGCTCCTTCTATGGTTACGTTATTGATCTCTCCATTTTTGTCTACAACAAATTTCACGAACACAGTTCCAGAGATGCCATTATCGGAGGCTACGCTGGGATAATGCATATTATTCCGCAGGAACTTCATCAAAGCAGCTTCCCCACCCGGGAACTCCGGCATCATTTCTACAATCATGAATATCTCTTCTTTTTCTTTTGCTTTAGGTGCTTCAATTACTCCTGTTCCTCCTTTCACTCCATCCGGCACCTCAAAATCAACACCGTCAGGATCGCCAGCTGCATTTGCCACACCGATCACCTTATCTATCAGATCTTCATTTTTTGGCACTTCATCTTCAGGTTTTACATCTTCATCCGGCGCAATTCTGAAAATAGCCGCATCTACCGTTGCTTTTGCTGCTGGCGGCGGTTCCTGTCTTACGGGAGGAGGAGTGTAAACAGGCGGTTCCTCCTTTATTTTCGCCTCTATCATTTCAGGCTCATCGTAAATGGTCAGCGCTTCATGTGTCTTATCAGAAGCGATCAGATTAGAACTGATCAGATACCCCCCAATAACCACTACTACAATAGCAGACATTCCCATCACTGCATTGCGCACACGCTTATTGTATTTCCGGCGCAGCTCATAGGCACCATAATCTTTGTTACGATCATCAAAAAGGATGTCGATAAAGTCGGAGTTTAAGAGTTTGGTTGTTTCCATGGCAGTTTGTTTTGAAGGAAGATGCGGCACCTGATATTTTCCATAAGCGGCCGGGAACAATGAACATTTTTCGGTAGATTGTTGTTGTATAGGCACACCCTTCGGTTCTCTAAATGAATACTTTAGTCAACATGAAAAGCTGGAACCCGTCAACTGCCCTTCGCGCAATACTGCTGGTTACCACTGCTATGGCCGTCCTGCAGCCTGCGCAGGCCCAGCAGGATACTGCCCGTTCGTATCAATTTTCGCTGGAGGAGTGTATCCAATATGCCCTGGCCAACCAGCCTAAAGTGCAAAATGCCCGGTTAAGTAGGGAGGCTTCCAGGGAAAGGATCAGGGAGAGTACCGGGAAGTTATTACCCCATGCTAATATCACCGGAAGTTTTACCGACAACCTCAAACTACAGACCTCCGTTATCCCCGATTTTGCCAATGATCCTAATAACAAAATACCCGTTCAGTTCGGTACAAAATATGCCTCTGCTGTTACCGGCCAGGTGAACCAGACCATCCTCAACAGCGATTATTTTCTCGGCCTCAAAGCTGCTAAAGTATATGATGAATTGTCTGTCCGCGATCTCGAACGTACCGCCATCGATACCCGTGTGCAGGTAAGCAATGCTTATTTCAATGTGCTCGTGAGCCGGGAAAGCATCCGCCTGGTGGATGCCAATATCGTACGCCTGCAAAAGACCCTGAAAGATACCCGTGCCCGTTATGACGAAGGTGTTTCCGAAAGGATAGATGTGGACCGTATGCAGGTATCTTTTAACAATGCAGAAACCCAGCGTGCCAACCTGGAACGCTTACAGCAATATTCCCTGGATGTATTGAAGTTCAATATGGGCATGCCCCTGCAAAGTACCCTGGAACTGGAAGAAGATGTAAAATCCTTTGCCGGTATCCGCGAAATGCCGGACAGCCAGCAATATAATATCCAGGACAGGCCGGAGTATCATATGCAACGGGTACAGGTGGAACTGAACAGGCTGGACCTTAAAAGCAAACGCCTGGGCATTGTACCTACTTTAAGCGCCTTCATTAATTATGGGGTGAACTGGTTCGCCCCCCAGTTCTCTGATCTCTACAAAACCGGCTATGGCAATTCAGCCATGGGACTTACCCTCAACTTCCCCATTTTTACGGGAACGGAAAGGATCCACCAGGTAGCACAGTCCCGCATCACACTGAAGCAATCAGAAAACGATCTCACTAATCTTTCACAGCAGATCCAACTGGAAGTGCGGGATGCTTACACCAATTATCAGAACAATACCACTTCCCTGCTCACCCAGGAAAAGAACATGGCCCTTACACAGGGGGTGTACGACAGAGTAGTGCTGAAATTCGACCAGGGTGTTTCCAGCAGTTTGGATGTGGTGTCTGCAGACAATGAATTGAAACAAGCGCAAAGTGATTATATCAATGCCCTCCTTGATACGCTGATCAGCAAAGTGAAATTGGATCAGGCTATGGGCAAGATCAAAGTACAATAACGATCATCAAAATAATTACCATGTACCTCCCCAGGAGCATTTACACTTTACCAATGTGTCTGCTGCTATGCGCCTGTGGCGGAAAGCAGAAGCCCGCTCAGGGTCCCATGCCCCGCAACACCGTTAGCACTTTTGAAGTTAAACCGGCCACGTATGTTGTTACGGAAACCTTCCCGGCTACTTTAACAGCTCACAGCATTGTGGAGATACGTTCTGATGTGACCGGTTTCCTGGAAACCATCCGTGCAAAAGATGGCAGTGCGGTAAAAAAAGGACAGGTATTGTATGAAATAGACAGGAGCCGCAGTATGGCAAGTTACGATCAGGCCAAAGCATCTGTGTCCCAGGCAGAAGCTGATCTTGCCCAAAAGCAGCGCGACCTGGAACGTTATTCCAACCTATTGAAGCAGGATGCCATTGCACGGCAAACAGTAGAGCAGGCATCTACACTTGTTAAAACAGCAGAAGCAAATCTCGCTGCGGCCAAAGCAGCACAGGCAAGGTCCGGAACAGATATCAGCCATGCCGTGATCCGCGCCCCGGTGAATGGGAAAATAGGTATTGCCCTGGTACGTGTAGGCGACCTGGTGAGTGCAGGGCAAACAACCATCAACACCCTCGTGAATGAAGATCCCATCTATGCAGATATCGACCTGCCCCAGAGCAGGTACGCCGAATTTAAAAAAGGCGGGCAGCAAAGATATTTTATTGTGCAGGATGGTGGCGCTGTATATCAACAGGAAGGAAAGGTATTACTGATCAACAATATCATTGATCCGCAAACCGGCACCATCCGTGTACGCCTCACCTTCCCCAATAAGGAAGAAATACTGAAGTCAGGTATGTCTGCTGTAGTGCAGTTAAAATATAATACGGCAGACACGGCACTGGCAATTCCCTCCAAAGCAATTGTAGAGTTGCTGGGTGAAGTAAAAGCTTTTGTGGTAGATCAGCACAACGTAGTGCAGCAACGGAATATAGTAAGAGGCCCCATTGTAGACAGCCTGCTGCTGATCCGTTCCGGATTGCAGCCGGGAGACAGGGTGGTAGTGGAAGGCATTCAGAAAATCAGGCCGGGCGATACGGTGAATATTAAATAGAATACAACGCAGCATGATCTCAAAAACATTCATAGAAAGGAAGAACACCACTATTGTGATTTCGATCATCCTGGTGATTGTGGGCCTCATCTGCATGGTAAATCTGCCGATCGCACAGTTGCCGGATATTGCGCCCCCAGTGGTGGCAGTAAGTGCCAACTACATAGGAGCGAACTCTACCACCGTGGAAGAAACAGTGACCACTCCCATCGAAAACCAGGTGAACGGTACACCCGGTGCCATGTACATCCAGTCTGTTAGTGCAAACGATGGTTCCATGAGTATCACTGTTACTTTTAACATTGGTACCAATCCGGATATCAGTGCATTGGATGTACAGAACCGGGTAAGTCTTGCACTCCCATCTGTTCCCGATGATGTAAGAAGGGTGGGTGTAACTACCAAGAAACGTTCTAATGATATGTTGATGGTGGTAGCATTGAATTCACCGAACGCTTCTTACGATCGTAACTTTCTCGATAACTATCTGAACATTTATATCAAACCTGAAATTGCCCGGATCGAAGGAGTGGGTGATGTGAATGCGTTTTCACAGGATTATAGTATGCGCATATGGCTGAACCCAGATAAGATGGCTTCGCTGGGTATCACTACTTCAGATGTAGCACGTGCCATACAGGAACAGAATACACAAGCGCCTGCCGGTGTACTGGGTGCTCCTCCTGCCAATAACAAACAGGCTTTTGAATATACGGTAAAAGTAAAAGGGCGTTTGCTGGATGCGGAAGAGTTTGGCAATATCATTATTTCTGCCAATCAGCAAACCGGTTCCCTGATCCGCTTAAAAGATATTTCCCGGCAACAGCTGGGGTCCTTTTCCTATGCAGTGGAAGTAAAGGCAGATGGCAAACCTGGTACAGGTATGGCCATTTACCTTTCTCCCGGGGCTAATGCCCTGGATGTGGCAGAACGCGTAGAAAAAAGATTTGCAGAACTCGCCAAAACATTCCCGCCGGATGTGCAATGGCTGGTACCTTTTGAAACCGTTTCTTTCGTTAAGATCTCTATCGATGAAGTGATTGAAACCTTTGTTGAAGCACTGCTGCTTGTAATATTAGTGGTATATCTCTTCCTGCAAAGCTGGCGTGCCACACTGGTACCTGTATTGGTAATTCCCGTTTCCATCATTGGCACCTTCATCTTTTTCACCTTACTGGGCTTCTCCATTAATACACTTACGCTGTTTGGATTTGTATTGGCCATCGGGATTGTGGTGGATGATGCGATTGTGGTGGTGGAAGCCGTTCAGCATCATATAGATGTAAATGGCATGACGCCGCTGAATGCTACATATAAAGCCATGTCCGAAGTACAGGCACCGGTTATTGCTATTGGTTTGATATTAGCTGCAGTGTTTGTACCCGTTGCTTTTATACCGGGTGTGAGCGGAAGGTTATATCAGCAATTTGCATTGACCATTGCATTCTCTGTGATACTTTCTGCCTTCCTGGCATTGACCTTAACACCCGCACTTTGCGCTATTATGCTGCGCCCTTCCAACCTGAATGAAAAATCAAGGGGCATCAATAAACTGCATTACAAGTTCAACAAATGGTTCACCCGTTTTACAGACCGTTATACACATGGTGTTCGCCGAGCGATCAAACAAACGGTATTGGTGCTGATACTGCTGGGTATCCTGTTCGGCGCAGCTTTTATCCTCTTTAAAAAAGTACCTACTACGTTTGTACCGCAGGAAGATATGGGCGCCATGTTCCTTTCCCTTGAATTACCGGATGCAGCTTCCTCTCAAAGGACCAGGGAGATAGCGACCCGTGTAAACCAGATCCTGTCGGAAGATTCTGCCGTGAATCACTACATGGGTGTGACAGGTATCAACTTCATTGCAAATGCTATCAAACCCAACTCGGCTACCTGGTTTGTAAACCTGAAACCATGGGGCGTTCGTTACCCAAAAGGGGATAATATTAATAAAGTAGTAGGCCGTATACAGGGAAAACTTGCTCAGATAACAGAAGCCTCTGTACTCGCGCTACCCTCTCCCACCCTGCGTGGATTGGGTACCTCCAGTGGCTTCTCTTATGTACTGGAACAAAAAAGCGGCACAGACCTTGCAGAATTCAACAGAGTACTCGGCCAGGTGTTGATGGCAGCGAACCAACGTCCTGAAATTGCGATGGCATATGCATTCTTCAGTGCTAAAACACCGGAGTACAATATTGAAGTGGACCGCGACCGCTGTAAACAAATGGGCGTAGCCGTTACAGATGTGTTCGGCGCTTTGCAGACCTTCCTGGGTGGCGCGTATGTGAACGACTTCACCAAATTCGGACGCAGCCTCCGTGTGGTATTACAGGCAGATACCGCATACCGTAAAGATATCGATGCACTCAAATCTTATTTCGTTCGTAATGTAAGAGGAGAAATGGTACCGCTCAGTACACTGATCCGTTCAAAACTGGGAGCAGGTGCACCGGTGATCAATCACTTCAACCTGTACAGGTCCGTAGAGATCAGTGGTACCGCTAAACCGGGATTCAGTAGTGGTGATGCTATCAAGGCCATGGAAGAAGTTTCCGCACAGGTACTCCCTGCTAACTTTGGTTATGAGTGGACGAATATTTCCCGGCAGGAAATTGAAGCCGGCAACAGTAGCATGATGATCTTCGGCCTCTCTATCCTTTTCGTATTTCTACTATTAACCGCGCTATATGAAAGTTGGTCTGTCCCTTTCTCCGTACTATTGGCAGTTCCGGTAGCCCTGTTTGGATCTATCCTTGCTTTGTGGCTAACCGGACAAGCCAATAGCGTTTACTCGCAGATTGGCCTGATCACCCTGATCGGGCTATCTGCGAAAAACGCCATCCTCATTGTGGAATTCTGTAAAGAGCGGGTGGACAGGGGCATGCCTTTGATACAGGCAACGCTGGAAGCAGTGAGCCTGCGTTTCAGGCCCATCCTCATGACTTCCTTCGCTTTCATCCTTGGTGTTACACCACTCGTACTCTCAGAAGGAGCAGGTGCTGCGTCAAGACTGAACATTGGTTTCACGGTAATTGGAGGTATGCTGGCGGCCACACTGCTGGCCATCTTTACGGTACCTGTACTGTATGTGCTGATCACAAGGATCGCTTATGGTAAGAAGAAGCTGGCACAGATGGAAGAAGAAGGCAAACGCTGGGAAGCTGAAAACGGCGGGCATGGCGGACATGGGGCAGGGCATTGATCATTCGCCAAAAACACTTCTCAAGAAAAATCCAAAAACACTTTTCAAGAAATAAAAACCGCTGCCCTCGGTTGCGTGGCAAGCACCTCTCAAAAAATAAAAAACCTCCGCCCTCTGCTGCGCGGCAAGTACCTCAAAAAATAAAAAACTTCCGCCCTCTGTTGCGTGGCAAGTACCTCTCAAAAAATAAAAAACCTCCGCCCGCTGCTGCGCGGCAGGCTCTATGCACTATTAATTCCTTTCTTCTGCATCATTTTTATTCCATCCTGCATCGCGGACCATTAAGTTCGTGTAGCTATCTGCCTGAATAAGTTTCTGCAGTTCATCTATCCGTTCCTTCATCACATTTACATATTGTTTATCATCCCGGTAAGCTGCCATTCCTTTTAAGGATTGTTCATCAAACTTGCGGAACATACGGGCAGCACGTTGCGATTGATAAGCACGGTGGCCCAGCATTTCAAGTGCATCGGATGCCATACGGAGAGAAGTATCCACCGTTTCCCTGTAGATATGTAACACACCTGAATTCATAAGATCAAAAGCATCCGCATTTTCAGTAGCTCTCACCAGCATCTGCAAATGCGGGAAATGTTTTTTAACGGCATCTACTACCTCCAGATTCTTCTCAGGTGTTTCCATGGCAATAACAATCAGTTTGGCTTGCATGGCACCTGCAGATTGCAGCATATCCATACGGGCTGCGTCTCCGTAATACACCTTCAGTCCCATTCTCCTTAACAGGTCTACCCTGTCGGAATCCAGGTCCAGCACTGTAGAACGAACGCCACTGGCACGCAGGAAACGGCCAACGATAGTACCGAAATGATCAAAGCCGGCAATGATCACAGGGTTCTTTTCGTCTATTTTATCAGGTTCTCTTTCGACATTTTTAGCACCACAACCAAAGTTGGGCACAATCCATTTTTCATGCGCCAGTAACACCAAAGGTGTGAGGGCCATACTAATAGCCACCACTGCCATCATAAGGCCCACTATCCGTTGTGGTAATAATGCAGATTGCAGGGCGAAGGAAAATAACACAAAGGCAAACTCTCCTACCTGGGGCAGCGCGAAAGCAAACAACAGGTTCTGTTCTCCACTCAGGCGGAACAACCTGCCTAATCCCAGTAACACACCAAACTTCACCAGCATAATACCGAGCACAAGCCCCAATATCAACAAGGGTTCTGCAAGCACCAGTTTGAAATCGATGGAGGCACCTACACCTATAAAGAACAATCCAAGCAACAATCCCTTGAAGGGTTCAATATCACTTTCCAATTCATGACGATATTCACTGTTGGCTAACACAACACCTCCAAGGAAAGCCCCCAGTGCAGGACTCAACCCTACTAAAGTCATCAGCACTGCAATTCCCACTACCAGTAATAATGCAGAGGCCGTAAATAGTTCACGCAGCCTTGTGCGCGCAACAATATGTAAGATGGGCTTCACCACAAAACGCCCGCCAATGCCAAGAGCAGATACTGCACCTAATACGATCAATGTTTTTGCCCAGGCCGGTTGATTGGCAATGAGAGAGGTGCTTTCTGCATGCACCGCATCAGTACCCGCTGGTGCGAGTAAGGGGAAAATAGCCAGCATGGGGATCACTGCAATATCCTGGAACAGTAATACAGAAAAGGTACTCTGGCCGGCAGCGGAACCCATCTGTCCTTTTTCTGTTAGTATCTGTAGTACAATAGCCGTAGAAGAAAGAGAAAGGATCATGCCCAGGATCAATGACTCATTGAAAGGCATGCCTAATGAAAAAGATAATCCTGCTATTAAGATAGCCGTAACGGTTACCTGCAATCCGCCCATTCCAAGGATAGGCGCACGGAGTTTCCAGAGTAAAGATGGCTCCAGTTCCAATCCAATCAGGAACAACATCATCACTACACCGAATTCTGCAAAGTGCATCAGATCCTGTCCTCCCTGGCCTATCAATCCCAGCAAAGCAGGGCCAATGATAATACCACCTATCAGGTATCCCAATACGGAACCCAGGTTGAGCTTTTTGGCAAGAGGTACAAATACCACCATGGTGGCGAGATAAACTAAAGCCTGGTAGAAAAAGGATTCGTTAGACATGTAGACTCTCTGTTAGGATGAATGATCAGGTGCTCCTACTAGTGCATTGATATAGTATTGCTGCTGTGCCTGCGGCAGATCTATTTTGCCGGACTGCAGACCTTTTAGTAATTCAACATAAGCTGCTGCATATGTACTCAGCTGCTGTGCAGTGAGGTTATTACTATCATGCACCACAAAAGGCGGCAGGTACTGCATATTGCAGAGCGTAGCGGTTTGCTCATAAGGTAACATGAACTGTTTTAGCGGATAGCCATGATGCCCTTCCGGGGAATACGACTGTTCCTTTCCGCCAGCCGAAATAACATTCATGAGATATTTCCCTTTCAATGCAACACCTTCATGGCCATAAGCCCAGCCATGCTGCAATACCAGGTCTACCCATTGTTTCAGCAATGCAGGGCCGCTATACCAGTAGAAAGGATGTTGAAAGATAATGATGTCATGTTCCGTCAGGAGTTTTTGTTCTATCCCGGGCACCACATCAAAATCAGGATATACTTCGTAGAGATCGTGCAGGGTAACATCCGGCAAACCAGCTGCGGCTTTCAGCAGTGCAGCATGTATGCGGGAGCGTTCAAACGCAGGGTGTGCAAAGAGGAGAAGGACTTTGGCCATGTTAAACGTTACGAATTATCAATTACACATACGAATGATAATTGCTGCGCAATTGATAATTCGTACAGTTTTATACTTGCAGCGCTTCAGCCGCCGCTTCATCTACAAACCAATGCAGTTCCCCATTTTCGGGACGGATCAGTTGAGAAGGATAACGGTCGGGATCAGGCGCGCCATTGATGACACCTTGTAAAGTGAGTGCCTTTCCTGCACCTGTTGCCATAAACACTACACTGGAAGCGAGGTTGGTAACCGGAGCAGTGAGTGTGATGCGATACATGTCCTGCGCTTTCAGGAAGAACGCTTTCACCCAGGCTTTCTTTTCATGCACAATAGGCAATCCGGGGAAGAGGGATAATGTATGCCCATCATCTCCCATGCCTAATAGTACCAGGTCAAATGTATTGGTTTTCCCGTCAAAATAACGGTGGAGGATCTTTTCGTATTCCGCTGCTGCAGCTTCCGGTTCAATATCCGTGCGCATCACATGAATGTTTTCAGGAGGTGTATCCGTTTTGTCCAGCAACACATCAAACGCCATACGGGCATTGTTGCGTGCATCTTCAAAAGGTACGGCCCTTTCATCTCCCCAGAAAAAATGTACCCTGGCCCAGGGGATCATATTGATATAAGGTTCTTTGGCCAGTAAAGCATACAGGCTTTTAGGCGTACTGCCGCCAGACAATACGAACGTAAAGATCTCCTGTTGCTGCAATACATCCTGGATCTTCTGGCTGATGAAAGCAGCCAGGTTCTCACTCAGCTGCTGTATATCTTTGGCGATGTGTAATTCCATGTTGCTTATTTTGCTTTTTCAGGAGGGAGATTGATCCATGAATGTCCGTCACGGGCAATCATGGCATCTGCATCTTCAGGACCCCATGAATCTGGTGCATAGTTCGGGAAGTCTTGCGGAATGCGTGTTTCCCATGTATCCAGGATAGGCATTACCACTTTCCAGGCAGCCTCTACCTGGTCTGCACGCATGAAGAGGGTAGCGTCTCCTTCCATTACATCCAGCAACAGGGTTTCGTATGCTTCCGGTGTGTGATCATCAGATCCTTCATATGTGAAGGTCATGTTCACAGGGTCCAGCGTCATTGTCTGACCAGGGCGTTTAGCCTGGAAGCGGATGCGAACATCCATTTCAGGTTGAATGCTGATGGTAAGCCTGTTGGAACGCCAGGATTCTGCTGCTTCCGAAGGGAATGCATAAGTAGGCGCTTCCTTGAATTGTATGGTAACATGTGTGGATTTCTGGTGCAGGTATTTACCTGTGCGCACGTAGAAAGGCACCCCTTCCCAACGCCAGTTATCTACAAAGAACTTCACAGCAGCATAAGTTTCTGTATTGGAACCCGGCTTCACGTTCTTTTCTTCACGATACCCGATCGCCTGTTTTCCTTTCATCCATCCGGCGCCGTACTGGCCACGTACGGCATTTTCATGCACGTCTTCCTTTTTAATAGGGCGGATGGCATTCAGCACATCTACCTTTTTATTACGGATCTCGTTCGCATCAAAAGATACCGGCGCTTCCATAGCCACCATACACATCAGTTGCAGGATGTGGTTTTGCACCATATCCCTCAGTGCTCCTGAATTCTCATAATAACCTGCACGGTCTTCCAGCCCCACACTTTCTGCTGCGGTGATCTGGATATGATCTATATAGTGACGGTTCCATACCGGCTCAAACAATGCATTGGCAAAACGCAGGGCCAGGATGTTCTGTACGGTTTCTTTTCCGAGGTAGTGGTCTATACGGAAGATCTGCTCTTCTGCAAACAGGCCGGCAAGCAGCGCATTCAGTTCATGAGCAGATTCCAGGTCGTGCCCGAAAGGTTTTTCTATTACAATGCGGGTAGTGCTTTTATCCTTGCAGAGATTGAGCGTACCCAGTTCCTGTGCAATGGATGGAACCAGTTGTGGTGCCACAGCCAGGTAGAATATTACGTTAGGATGTACACCCCACTCCTGTTCTTTCTGTTGTACATAATCTGCAATGCGCTGGTAGGATTTAACATCCCCCGCATCTAATTGCAGGTAATTCACATGCTCAAAGAATTGCTTGTAATGGCCATTCTGTTCTTCCTTACGGCGGGAGAACTTGGCGATCCCTTCTGTTAAATGACTGCGGTAATCTTCAGCGCTGTATTCTGTACGGCCAATTCCCACAATAGCAAATTGATCAGGCATCCACTCATCGAGGAACAGGTTGTACAACGCAGGTGTTAGTTTCCGGTAGTTCAGGTCGCCGCTGCCGCCGAAAATGAAAAGGATGGAAGCGGGCGGACGTTTATGTTGTTGCATAAAAAAAGTAAAAATGATTAATGATGCAGCCAGGTGGTATGGAAACTACCAGGCATATCTATACGTTGATAAGTGTGGGCGCCGAAATAATCACGCTGCGCCTGCACCAGGTTAGTAGGGAGTTTTTCGCTGCGGTAAGCATCGAAATAAGAGAGAGCCGCCATAAACCCTGCAGCCGGAGAACCGGTTTGCGTAGCCTGTACCAGTACGGCACGCATGTTATGCTCTTTGCTCTTCACCTCTTCCGCTACTGCGGTATTCAGTAAAAGGTTCGGTAATTCCGGAGCCTGTTTCAGCGCATCATAGAAAACACTCAACAGGGCAGAACGGATGATACAACCACCTCTCCATACTTTCAGCGCTTCCGGTAAAGGAATATCCATTTCCAATGCGGAAGATGCACTGTGCAGCATGGCCATCCCCTGTGCGTAACACATAATGGTGGCAAACTGCAGCGCGTCTTTCACCTGGGAGATGAAAAGACTGGTTTCGGTAGAAATGGGAATATTAGGTTCTTTGTAGATCCTGGAAGCTGCTACCCTTTCCTCTTTATAGGCAGAAATGGTACGCATGGATACAGCCGTATCAATGATAGTAGCCGGAACGGCCAGGTCCATCGCATCCTGCGAAGTCCATTTACCTGTTCCTTTAGACCCTGCTTTATCCAGGATCACATCTATCATCCGTTGACCGGACTTATCATCATTCTGTAAGAAGATGTCTGCCGTGATCTCCAGCAGGTAGGACTGCATGGGGCCACTGTTCCATTCTTTATATACTTCATGAAGCTGGTCGTTATTCAGGCCTGCTTTCTTCAGCAGCTCATAGCTTTCGCTGATCAGTTGCATAATGGCATATTCAATACCATTGTGCACCATTTTCACATAATGACCGGCGGCACCTTTTCCGAGGTAGGCCACGCAGGGTTCATTGTTCACTTTGGCGGCAATGGCTTCCAGTAAGGGTTTTACATGTGCGTAAGCCTCCTGGTCGCCTCCTGGCATAATACTGGGCCCCGTTCTGGCTCCCTGTTCTCCTCCGGAAACGCCCACTCCCATGAAATGGAATCCGGCAGCTTTCACAGAGACCACCCTGCGGAGGGTATCTGTATAATGGGAATTTCCCCCATCTATAATAATGTCTCCCGGAGAAAGCAAAGGCTTCAGGGCTTCCAGCACATCGTCAACCGGTTTACCGGCCGGAACGAGCATCATGATCTTCCGGGGACTTTGTAACTGGTTGATCATGTCTTCCAGCGTTACCACTCCTTTTACGCGGGTGCCCGCTGTGGCAGACGATTCCAGGGCCTTGCCCTTTTCAGCGTCTTTATCGAAGCCGATCACGGCGAACCCGTGATCCGCCATATTGAGCAGGAGATTACGCCCCATCACGCCCAAACCGATCATTCCAAATTCATACAAGCTATTTGCCATATAGAAATTTACTGTTGTATAGTGGGGCGAAATTAGCCAAAAATAGGCACAAAAATGTTATAGGAAAACAGGAAGAACTTGGCTACCTTACTGCTACTAATCCCATAATAATCCCAATGCAAATGAAAAAATCGACACTTTTAAGACATTACCTCCCCTGTATCTATTTTATTGCGCTCGCCGTTGCCATCCAAATTGGCGGTGCGGCTATCAATTTCCTCTCGCTTATCCTGGTGTTAATTTTCGGTACGCTCCTGTTCTTTAAATCAGAAGTGGCCAGAACGATCGTAGGCGGTATTGTACTTTTTGCGGCTATTTACTTTTCACTGGCGCTGGCGGATGAAGCCAATGATGTGGTTTCCGCGGGTAAGGATTCCACCCAACTGGTACTGGTAGGCGGATTCTTTATAGTAGTTACCCTCCTCATGTCTGTCCTCCTGATCGTTCCGTTAAATCTTCCTAAAAGAGTTCCTTTATATAACAGGAGATAAGTATCTTGTCTCCCGTTATGAAAAAAATCCTTCTTCTTGGTCTTTTCTCCTGCGCCGCACTCACTGTTGCTGCGCAAAGCAGAACACGTCCCGTGTTGAACCATATTGCCCTGTATGTGCAGGACCTGCAGAAAGCCACGGTATTTTACCGGGACCTGCTGGGGCTGGATACCATCCCCGAACCCTTTCATGATGGCAAACATACCTGGTTCGCCGTTGGGCCTGCCAGTCATTTACACCTGATCGCAGGCGCAAAAGCCAAACAGCAGGGCGACCGGAATACACATATCTGTTTCAGCGTGCCTTCTGTAGAAGCATTTATTGAACGGCTGGAAAAAGCAGGGATGGAATATATTAACTGGGCCGGGGAAAAGAAGAAACTGACGGTAAGGGTAGATGGGGTGAAACAGATCTATCTGCAGGACCCGGATGGGTATTGGGTAGAAGTGAATGATGCGACTAAATAAATTAAAATAGAACGGCCTGAATTTGCAAGGCCCTAAATAAAAAAGGGTTAGCATGAATTTGCAGACCCTTAAATAAAAAGAATCGGCCTGAATCTGCAAGGCCTTAAATAAAGACAATCGGCCTGGTATCTAATAGATACCAGGCCGAAATATTTTATAGCAACGGCTGTTTGTTTTACAGGCCTTCTCTATGAAGTTCTGCACTACTGTTTTATTCAGCAGGAGCCTGTTTACTGCTTCCTCAAAACGAACTTATGTGCTACTGTTTTATTCAGCAACGGCAGAGAATCCAGTGAGCCCTTCAGCGCCTGCATGATCTCCGCCTCCCTGGGTTTGTCTTTCAGGTACTGGATGAAATTCTTCTTCATACCATCCGTATCCGGTTTTTTCACCAATGCCGTATCAAAGTAGTTCTGCACGTTTTCCAGTTTCTCCTTACCCTTTACCACATTGAGATGGCGGTATTCCATCAGGCGAAGCAAGCGCATCTGGCTTTCCAGCTTCCAGCGTTTCTGGTACAAGGCCTGTACTTTCAGGGCCTGCTGGTATTGCGGGGAATTAGGTACCAGCGCAAGGTTCAGCCCTCTTTGCAGTTCTCCGGAAAAGTACTTCCCTATTTCCACATCATCAATCTGCAACACATAATTGCCCGGGTCCAGGTAATTGAACTGTATCATATCCCTGTTCAGGTTATCCGTAAATGGCACAAGCTCCAATGCTTTCTGCTGATCTTCCCGCACCGGGAAAGGCAGGGCCTTTTCCAATACAGTAAAAGAGATGGTGGATTTATCGCGTTTCAGGTCAGTGATCACGCAGTTGGCGCTTTTACCCTGGCTCATTTTCGTATCCTGGTCTATCACAATGTTAGCAACTACTGCCGGTGCTTTGATGGTTTTCAGGAATTCCCAGCCCATCAGCAAATGACCCACTCCGGCAGGATGTACCCTGTCCTGGCTGATCAATGTGGCCATGGAATCTGTTTGCTGCACCTGCGCGCTCAGTGTAGAAAGCATGGTCCAGTAATCTACCACCTGTAGTTTATATTTAGCAGCAAATTCTTTGATGTAACCGGCACAGGTCTTCAAAGCGTCGTTTACGCCAAAAAGATTATTGGACGCCATTTTGGAAGTCTGGTCGTAAATAGAAGGTGTTTGCATGATCACTTTCACCCCTTTGGCCAGGAAGATATTGATAATGCTGTCCAGGTTCCTTTTGTAGACCACCAGGGCTTCCTGCTGTTTTTCTTTTATGCCGGGTTCATCTCTTCTTTTGGCATCGTAGAGTGGCCTGTTCACATCGTTCATCCCTATCATGATCACGGCCCAGGTAGGATTATGGATAAAGATGTCAGCATCCATCCGGCGAAGGATCCCTGCTGTTACATCTCCTGAAATGCCGCAATTGAAGAACTCCACGCCCAGTTGCGGATAGCGCGTGTTGTAGTAGAGTTGCACGTTATGCCAGAAATCTCCGTTGTGGGTAATGCTGTTTCCAACGAAACAAACCCTGTCCCCCTTTTTGAATTGCTGTGCTGAGGTGGACAGCTGGAGGCTGAGGATAATAGAGAGAAATAATAATGAGCGCATGGTATTATTGGATGTAAGACCGAAAAGTACTCATTTTTGTGAGAAAGTAAAAGAAGATGTCTTTTTGAGGGACATAATGGTTTACTCCATCGGCGAAGCCTTCTGGAAAGTAGCCTCGCTGGCATCTTCCGGGGAATCCTGGTCCATCAGGATCTTCCATTGCCCTTTCTCTTTCCTTAACAATACCGTGAATTTGCCATAGTAACTGCGCGATGTACCATCCGCATCTGTAGCCGTACCTTTATAATAACCCACATCGTAGGCTCTGTCCCCTTTCGCCACCCTGCGGGTAAAACGGAGTTCCAGCTTTTGCGCATGCTTACGCTCTTTCATGGCTGCATTGCCTTCCCGGGTATATTTTGCATACTCCTTGTAATCCCAGATAGCATTCTCCACTACACGGGAAACATCCTTGCTGTGCACCGCAAGGAAAGCCTCCGTGTCCCCTTCATTGAATGCTTTGATAAAAGGTATCCACACTTCCTTATTAATAACACGTTGGATACTGTCCTTCTGAGCTTTCAGCGGGAGGGCAAATAGCAGGGTCAGACTGATGAATAAAAGGATACGTTGCATACCCCAAATATCGTAAGATATTTCTAATGCAGGTTCTTCTGCAGGAAGTCGTCTATCAATGAGCTGATCTCTTTATGATGATCTTCCAGTGCAAAGTGCCCTGTATCCAAAAGATGAAGTTCTACATTCTGCAGATCACGTTTGTAAGGATGTGCACCGGATGGAGGAAAGATCGCATCATTAGCTCCCCAGGTAATAAGGGTGGGCGGCTGGTATTTGCGGAAATAAGCCTGCCATTTTGGATACAGCGGAGGATTGGTTCCGTAGGATAAAAACAGTTGCAGCTGGATCTCACGGTTACCGGGCCTGTCTAACAAAGACTGGTCATGCTGCCAGTTATCAGGACTGATCTTTGTTTCATCCTGTACGCCATTTACATACTGCCAGCGGGTGGATTCAGGCAACAGCATCGTAGCCACTTCCTCCCTGTCTTTAGGGTTCTTCCAGTATTTAAAGATAGGTATCCAGAAGTCCGTCAAGCCTTCTTCATAAGCATTGCCATTTTGTACCAGCAATGCCTGTATCTTTTCAGGATTCCTTTCGGCGATACGGTAGCCAATAGGCGCCCCGTAATCCATCACATACATGCTGAACTTTTTCAGGCCAATGGCATTGACGAAATTCTCCGTGACCACAGAGAGATTGTCAAAGCTGTAGTCAAATTCCTCTACCCTGGGCATGCTGCTGTAACCAAAGCCGGGAAAGTCCGGCGCCACGAGATAATACTTGCCCTCCAGGTTCGCAATCAGGTTGCGGAACATATGGGAGGAAGTGGGAAACCCATGCAATAGCAGGATAGCAGGGTTCTTTGGATCACCGGCTTCGCGGTAAAAGATGTTCAATCCGTTTACTGTAATGTTTTTGTACTGTGTCATACTGTTGCGATTTTAATTTTATACCGATCGGTCAAATATTAGTGCTAAAAAAAGGAGATCATGCTCCTTTGAAAATTTCGAGGTTCAGTTCCACCATTTTCTCCAGGTCTTTTTTCCCATAGATCCTGCGGGAGATACTGATACCGTTCCACATATTCATCAGGTATTTGGCTAAAGTTTCCGGTGGGATATTTCCTTTGAGATAACCTTCCTTTATACCCTTCTTCATATAAACCAGATAGATGGCTTCCACCTCCAGCATCTTCTGACGGGCTATTGCAGCCATTTCTTCATCCATGCCGCTCATCTCGCTCAGTATCTTTATAAAGAAACAACCCTTCTGATGTTCCATAGGATCTGCAGGGCGTGTTACATCCCGGTACATTTCCTTCACTGCATCAACGGGGTTTTTATGTTTGTCGAAAGTAGCTTTGATACGGACAGCGCTTTTTTTGGAGAACTCATCAAACACCTGGCGGAACAATTCCCGTTTGTTGCCAAAAGTATTGTACATGCTGCCTTTATTAATACCCATGGCCTGCAGGAGATCTTCCGTGGAAGCAGATTCATAGCCCTTCACCCAGAACACTTCTGTTGCATCCGCAAGGGCCGATCTTTCATCAAATTCTTTATTTCTACCTGACATAATAAGTCAAAGGTAGCATTTTATACCAATCGGTCAAATATTCTTTTAAAAAGAAATGCGCACTCGGGGGAAGTACGCATTTACTTAAGGGGGATTGGAATCAACAAACAAACAGTTATTTTTTGACTAGCGATGTAAAGATAATATCACGCTTTGGTAAAATACCACGTATTACCCCTGATCTTGCATTTCACGTAGTTTTACGCATGAAAAATCTAGGTTTTGCGCAATCGTTTGCATAATTTAGAAGCCTCTTAATTCACGATATGAAAACAGCAACTTTCTCTTTCTGGCTGGCAGCGTCCAGCTTATTGATCAGCACAGCCGGCATGGCACAAAAAGATGGAGACCTGACCAACTTTCCTAAAGGGGCTACACCGCAGGAGATTGGCAAAAGGGTGGCAGACCGTTTTATTGCCTCACCACATCCCAACTTCGGCAGACCGGTTCCGCCCAAAGTGATCACCTATCCTGAAACATGTGCCTGGTATGGTGCGCTTACTTTCGCAAAAGTGACTGGCGATAAAACCATGGCCAAACAACTGGCTGATCGCTTTGAACCTTTGTTCGGTGCGCAGGATACATTGATCCCTGTTCCGGACCATGTGGATTATACCGTTTTTGGTGCCGTTCCCCTGGAACTTTACCAGCAAACAAAAGATGCCCGTTATCTTAAACTGGGCAAAGGCATTGCGGATAAACAGTGGGGGCCGCCGGAAGGTAAAAGGGTAATACCTGCTTCCCACGAATTCTATAAAAGAGGGTATACCTGGCAGACCAGGCTGTGGATTGATGATATGTTCATGATCACTACAGTACAGTCGCAGGCAACCCGCGCTACGGGAGATCGTTCTTATATTGATAAAGCAGCGAATGAAATGATCCTTTACCTGGATTCCCTGCAAAAACCGAACGGGCTTTTCTATCATGCTCCCAATGCTCCTTTCTTCTGGGGCCGTGGTAATGGATGGATGGCTGCAGGGATGAGTGAATTATTACGTTCTGTTCCGAAAGACAATCCAAACCGCCCGCGTATTATGGCGGCTTATAAAAACATGATGGCTTCTCTGCTGAAGTACCAGGCGGAAGATGGCATGTGGCGGCAATTGATTGATGATCCTACCTCCTGGCCGGAAACATCCTGCACAGGTATGTTCACTTTTGCCATGATCACAGGTGTGAAAGAAGGATGGCTGGATAAGAAAACATATGGCCCCGCTGCACGTAAAGCATGGCTGAAACTGATCACTTACATCGATGCGAATGCTGATATCAGTGAAGTGTGCGAAGGTACCAACATGAAAAATGATCATCAATATTACCTGGACAGGAAACGCCTGGTGGGTGATATGCACGGCCAGGCACCCGTTCTTTGGTGTGCAACGGCATTGTTGCGGAAATAGTTTTAAAAGGCCTCCTGGTATATGGTGCCCCCAAAAGTTTAGACACTTTTGGGGGCACTACAGTAACCGGGAGGCCTTTTTCTTTTGCAGAAATAAAAAAATGAAAGCGGGCTTTCCTCCTGATAAAAAAATGCCGCCGCCGATCTGCTTTCTTCTTCAAAGAAAAGATCCCGCAGGCCAGCCTTTCCTCAAAATAAAAAACCTCCGCCCTCTGCTGCGCGGCAAAAACTCCGCCTCAAAACAAAAGATCCCCCGCCGATTCACATCAACGAGGGATAATGGGGTCTATTGCTTTAGTTGGTTATTTCGTTACTTCAATGCAGTAAGTAGCACAACGCCAAACTTTCTGAAAAGCCTTACCATGATGTTCACCGGCTTTCTCATCTGTTACAGCTACTTCTACAAAATAGCGGCCAGGCCAGATGGGTGTAAATTTAGCAGAACCGGTACTGTCTGTCCATAATTTCTTACCCCAGCCATTTGGTGCAAACACTTCCACTTCTTTATCACCGGCAGGTGACTTATCCAACAGCGCTTGCAGGGTGATGCTTTCATTCACTTTATAAGTGCCTTTTGCAATAGAATAAATGCTGATGGGATTTTTGTTCGCAGTAGCATCACCGCCTGTATTACTTTTACCTACCACTACAGCTGCACTGGAATGATAATCCAGCCTGCTGCCATTATACACATCTTTCACAGAGTGTTGCAACAGCACAGTGTATACACCATCACTTTCAGGCGTAAAAACTGCTTTATAGTGATCGGAACCTGGTGCAGAGGTCAGTTTGATCTCTTTTTTATCTGGCGTGATCAGCGTAAGCGTATAGGATTTGGTGTCTGACCACCATTTATCCACAGGAGAAATATCTTTGTCTGCATACTCACCCCAGAAAACACGTACTTCCTGTGGCTGTCCTTTTTTACCGGTAGGGCTTGTTTCAATCCAAAGGGCGTGGCCAAATACCTGGGAGCAGGCCAGGGTAAACAAGGTGATCATTGAGAAAAGTCGTACATTCATATAACCAGTGTTTTAGTTCAATTCACCGCAAAAGTAATCCTACCGGAGGGCGGCCACTAATCAATTCGGAAATTCCATTTACGCAATACGGAAAAATCAGGCCTGTCTGGTATTATATTACCTGCCCGTCCAAAAATCAATCCTATAAGATCACCGTATCATTACCGTATCTATCCTCTAAGCTACCTCAAAAGTTAATATGCTATCAGCCCCGAAAGGGCATGAGAATTGCAGATAATACTGCTGAAGGGGTCAAACTGCCCCCTAAAAAGGTAAATATTGCATAATTTAGTGATCCTGTACGTTAATATCCATTGGTAACTCTCTAACATTTAGAAATAATCATACATGAAACGGTTTTTATTATTCCTTGCTACGATCTTACCGCTGGTCTCAAATGCCCAGAAACTCACAGAATCGGCTGTTGAAGATATTTCCACCAAAATGGCCACCCAGTTCCTGAAGCTCAACGACCCCGCCCTGGTATTTGTAACCGAGCAAATGAACAGAAGCGGTTCCGGTGGCCTGGAGATCGACAAAACCATGCAGGAATTAAAGAAAGATCCCGCCGCCCTGGATGCGGCCCTCAAATACCTGTTCCAGTTCAGTGACTGTAACCGCCAGACCCTCATCGCAAATTTAAGGGCCATGAACCTGCAATCCGGGAACGTGTTCCCCGTAGCTACATATGTGGTGAATAAATACAAAGGTGAAACCAAAGCCCTGGTGGAAGAAAAAGCAGAACTGATCAAGATAGGTGCTATTCCGAAAGTGATCTCCGTAATGGTGGCTCCTCCTGCCAATCAGCAGGCAGTAACCACAGCTACGGTAAATCTCCCTCCGGGCAGTACAGTACCTGCCGCCGCTCCTGTTACAGATCAGCCACAGGCCGCCCTTAGCGGAAACCCGGCAGCCGGACCTGCTGATACCCGCAACTGGGATGTACGCGTGATCTTCCAGATCACCACACCGGACCAGTTACAGCAGATCTATGGCAAAGAGAATATGGAACTCAGGGAAGTAAATGACCTGGACGGCAACTCAGCCGGCAAAGCCTGGGTGATCTATCCGGATACAGACGATGAAATGGAAGTGATCTTCAATGGCGATTCCTCCAAAACCATTATGTTCGGCAAAGAACGCTCTAAATGGAAACCTCCCTTCGGCATCAAACCCGGGGACCCCATTGAAAAAGTAACGAAGGTGAACACCCGCCCCTTTAAAGTAAATGGTTTCGAATGGACCAATGGCGGTATTGCTGATAGCTGGCAGGGTGGCGCACTGGATAAAAAAGGGGTAGAAATCCTTTTCCGTGCTGTGAACACCGGCGATCCTAAATTATATGATCAGTTCACCGGGGAAAAGAAATTCAGCTCAGATAATTCAGGTTTAAAAAGATTAGGTGTGATCGTAGAGAAAGTAGTGTTCACTACTTATCAATAATCTACCATTACTTTAATACTGTCTGAAGGAAAATTTTCCATCAAAGTTTTCAGTTCAGAAAAATGAACCCGGTGTGTAATAAAGCGCACCGGGTTTATTGTTTTGTTCCTTATTGCCTGGGTGACCTGTTCAAAATCTTCGCGGGTAGCATTCCTGCTGCTCATAATAGTGCCTTCCCGTTTATGCAGTTCAGGATGGGAAAAAGAAAGCACCTCTTTCTGCAAACCTACCAATACATAACGCCCGCCATGTGCCAGGTACTGCAATCCACTATTGATGGCTGCCAGGTTTCCGGTAGCATCTATCACTGCGTCTGCTACTATCCCCTGCGGATCGCTGGTAACATTTACACCTAAATGCTCTGCACAAAAGGCCAGTCGTTCTTTATTCAGATCAAAAACAGTTACGGCTGCACCGGCCATTTTTGCGAAGGCTACTAATCCTAAACCTATCGGCCCTGCTCCCATCACTAATACGGATTCCCCGGGTTCGATAGCTGCACGTCTTATACCATGCGCACCTATGGCAAGTGGCTCTGCAAGCGCCAGTTCATCTGCGCTCAGGCCATTGCTTTTTATAAGAGAGGCAGTTGGAACGGAAAGATAATCTACCATGCCACCATCCACATGCACACCGCAAACTTTCATCTGTACACAGCAGTTTGTTTTTCCTCGAAGGCAGGCATTACATTGGCCGCAATGAAAATAAGGGATGAAGGTGACCATCTCCCCTTTTACGAAACCTTCCACATCTTCCGTTAGTTCCCCTGCCAGCTCATGGCCCAGGATCCGTGGATAGCTGAAATAGGGCTGATTTCCTTTGAAAGCATGAAAATCTGTTCCGCAAATACCCGTTCTGCGGATGCGGATAATAACATGGTCCTTCTTCATTTCCGGGCCTTCAATATCCTGGTATTCCAGGAGTCCCGGTGCGCTGCAGATCAATGCTCTCATGTGAGTATATTACAAAAATGGAGAAAATTGAATTTTCCCGCTAACAAGTATGAATATTCTGAAATTTAGTGTAGTATTGACTACGGATACAAACTTATTGAAACCTAACCAATTTTGGACGCGCTTTCAGGTCAATTAATTGCGCTATATTAACATCGTTATGAAACCAGTATTGCGTCAGATGACGGCCACGCCGGACAACTCTTTTGTTGTTCGTAAAGACTCGGGGGAGAGCATGTTGAACAATTGGCATTATCATGCCGAAATTGAATTCCTTTACATCCGCAAAAGCACCGGCACCTGGCTGGTGGGAGATCACATCGGGCATTTTCAGAATGGAGATGTAGTGATGCTGGGCCCTAATCTGCCACATTGTTTCCGGCATGAAGCAGGAGCTATGGAATCAGGGGAAACCATCTGCGTAAAATTCCTGCCTGCCATGATGGGCCATCACTTCCTCGAATTACCGGAGGCAAAGTCCATCCAGCACATTATCGCCAAATCTAACACAGGACTGAAGCTGGAAGGCAAAACAAAAGAACTTGCCGCTGCCATGATCGAAGAGATGCTGGAAGATTCTCCCGGCAAAAAACTCGTGCACCTGTTATGGCTGTTACAGGAAGTGGCGGACAGTAAAGAAACGGTACCCTTATCTTCCAAAGGTTTCATTCAATCTCCCGGAAACCCGGATGAGGAAAGGATCAAACTTATCTTTGAATACACACTCAAAAATTATCATCAGAAGATCTCTTTAGATAAAGTAGCTACATTGCTGCACATGACACGCCCTTCCTTCTGCCGTTTCTTCAAGAACAAAACAAAGAAAACCTATGTGCAGTTCCTCATGGAAGTGCGTATTGGTTATGCCTGTAAGTTATTGGTGGAGGATGAAAAGAATGTGGCGGAAATAGGCTATGAATGCGGCTATAACAATATATCCCATTTCAATCACCAGTTCAAGACCATCACTGGAAAGAAACCACTGGAATATAAAAAGGACTATCTGCAGAAGAATCATTAGTACAGAAATGCTAATATCAGGACATCAATGGAAAACGCACAAACAAAAATAACCCGATAAACACCAGCCATTAATCATCAACACTTCCAATAAAAAAGGCCTGGTAAACACCAGGCCCTGATTGTAAGCATGAGATATTATTTACAGCGAATTCGGTTTGTAAACTTTTATCAGTCCATCATCTTCACTGCTCACTACCAGTAAGCTCTTCTTAATAGGACTATCCTTTGCAGCAATAAACAATACACCTTCAGGTGCATCGCCAGCTTTCACCATTTGTAAGAAAACAGGTGCTGCAGGATTAGATACATCGTAGATCGCTACTGCATCTACTCTTTCCAGACCTACGAAAGCAACAGTTTTTTTTCCCACTACACCGATGGTGATACCTTCCGGCTCAATGCTTTTATCATCACTGCGGCCATCATCATAAATACCGGCTGCATTGGCTTTTGCATCCAACTCGTTTTTGCTGTCGTAGATCTGTGCGCCGGTGTTACCATTCCAAACACTGAAGGAACGGGCACCTAATGAGTATATTTCATCCAGCAATCCATCTCCGTTTGTATCCCCATATCTGTAAGAGATATTCAAACGGCCTAATTGCGCTTCTGTTTTCAGGGCAACTGCATCAGGGAAGGCAACAGGGTCCAGGTTTTGACTGGAAAGTCTTTTCACATCTGTGTAAGCAGTATATTCACGCGCATCACCTTCGTTAACAGTAAAGAGGTGAGGCGTACCACCGCTCATCAATACGGCAATAGCATCAGGCATGTAAGTACCTTTCACTTTATATTTCTTTGGCAGGAAGCCGCCGTCCTTATCACTCAGGTCCATGGCATTGGCATCCGTATTGTAATCTTTAAAACCAAGCGGGAAAACATCCGTGATGGTTTTAGTAGAGATATTGATCTTAGCAATCGCATTGTTCTCCTGCAAAGTAACCCAGGCTGTTTTAGAATCAGGGGAAACTGTTACATACTCAGGTTCCATATCTTTTGCGAAAGTGGTGTTCAAACCACCGATCCTCAAACCTTTCAGGGCCAGTGCAGCCTGCTGGGTAGCAAAACCGGAGAAATCCAGGTTCACCACGCTGTAGTTATCATTTACAGAAATGATAGACACGGAACCGGTAGGGTCATTGGTATAATCTGCATTGGGTTCACCTTCATTAGCTGTGAGGATGTAAGCACCATCCGGGCTGTAAGTCACCATGTCCGGCAATGCACCTACAGGTATTACTTTCACTACACTGTAGTCGCTGGTATTGAATACTACTACTTTTCCGTTCTCCTGTTTGTTGATGGCTTCAATAGCCGCAGCTATTTTACCATTATAAACAGATACGCTGTTCACAGCGCCATAAGTTTTCACATCAATGGTCTTGATCACACTCATATTAGCAGGATCTTTAAAATCGATCACTACGATCTTATTATCGCCTTCAATATTGGATACCGTGAAGAGACGTTTGGTGATGGGGTCGTAGGCAGAGATCTCTGCGGCACCGGGTTTAGTTGGTTTTACACCGATGTCTATTGTACTAACTAAAGCAAAAGTAGCGGGGTCTTCGTCAACAAAGAAGGGGGCATCTTTGTCTCCGTTACAAGCGAATAATGTGGCAATTACTAAAAGAGAAAGTAAATTTTTAACGTGCATAAGCGATTTGTTTATTCGCCAATGATACTGCACCTGGTTAACCGCAATGTGAAGAAATGATTATTAAATAGTTAACAAAAACCGGCAAGCAGTGCTTACCGGTTTTTGAGCTTATACACTTCGCTGCCTGCCAGCAGGAAACAACCCAGGCCATAGTCCTCAAAATCCGGGATCTTATCATAGGTAACAGGCTGCCCATCTTTAGGCTCTTTGCCTGTACTTTGCATGTATCCCAGCTTCCCGTCCTCATGAATGCAATCCTTTACCATAGCATCCCAGGCCTTGAGCAGTACCGGCAGATAGGCTTTTCGGTCTATTATTTTATGATTGATGCCCCAGGCCATACCATATACAAACAAGGCTGTACCTGTTAATTCTTTGCCGCCGTAGTTATTGGCATCATGCAAACTGGCATTCCAGAAACCATCTGTACGTTGAATGGGAAGCAGCGCCTGCAGCATATCCCGGTAATCCTGTAAATATTCTGCATAATGCGGGTCAGAAGCAGGGACTAAGGAAAGTGTCCGCACCAGGGCTGCCACCACCCAGCCGTTACCTCTGCTCCAATAACAATCTTCTCCGTTCGGTTCTTTATAGGGAGGAATAAAATCTTTATCTCTCCACCACAAATGATCTGCGGTGTTATACAAACCTTTCTTTGTATTGACATACATATCGTACATGCGGTTAAAATAGCTCGTGTCTTTATAGATCACACCCAGCCGTGCAAATACCGGCATGGCCATTTGCAATGCGTCTATCCACCACCAGTCATCAATTTTAGCAGAGGCTTTCATATTATCCATGGATACTTTGATATCACGGATACGTTCTTCTTTTTTGTCCAGCAGGTAAAGATCGATGTAAGTTTGCCCGCAGCATTGGTTATCCGCATTCCTTACCTGCGGCCCTCCCCACAGGCCCCATTTATGTGCTTCGCCCCAGGCTACTGCGTAATCATAATAAGACTTTTGCTTATCGATGCTGTACAAAGCCATCAGCCCTTCATAATATACCGCGCGTGTCCAGAGATTGGAGGGACGTTCTTTATTGGTGAAAGTAGGTTTACCGGGATCAGGCCATTTTTGCATGAAGTATTGATTGGTGATGCGCATGGCTTTCAGCACTTCCTTTTTATTTTGAGCAGAAGCCAGCTGGCTGAGCAGGCATAATACCAGGAGTACGTATTTCATATAATTATCTGTTTTAAACTTTCCGCCACTGTAGTGGCATTCAACTTAGCACCTTCTTTACTGGTATGGGTATGGTCCCCGATAAAAAGTGGTTTCACCTTTTCAGCCCCCATGGCATCATACTTATCTGCGATGTTATTATTGAGGTCGATAAAAAAAGTGCCCGTGGCAACAGCTACTTCTTTCGCCCATTTACCATAATCATTATTAGCGCGGTTCACTTTTCCTTCTTTCCAGTTATCCCTTGGAACAGGAGAGCAGATAATGGGAATAGCGCCTTTTGCTTTGGCATCTGTCACATACTTCCGCAAATACGCACCATAGGTGTATACCACCTCCTGCTGTTTGCGGATGGGGTTGTAGATCTCTTTGCTTTCATCCCCGATGCCTTTGATAGAGCCCCTGGCCCTGGAAGTATCGTCCAGCGCACCGCCGTCATTATGCCCGAACTGAATGAGTACATAATCGCCGGGCTTCAGTACTGCCAGGATACGTTCCCATCTTCCTTCTGTGATAAAAGTGCGGCTGCTTCTTCCGCCGATGGCATGGTTTTCTATTTTGATCTGTGTGGAATCAAAATGATCAGCGAGGAAACTGCCCCAGCCCCATTGTTGTGCACTGCCATTTTTCACAGTAGAATCACCGATGATAAAGAGCACCGGTCTTTCTTTTACTTGAACAAAAGATGCTACTAGGTATAGCATCCAAATTTTTATCTGCATAACTGAATATTTGGTTTGGGTGGCTGCTTCATCCCTTCTCCCATATGAAAACCGGTATGCGGAGGCTGATTGTATGCCACATTCTGCCAGGCTATACTTAATCGGTATTGCGGATCCTGCATGAGCGTATAGAATTTTTTATTGGTGGGGATGGTAGTTGAAAAGATGCGCAGCTCCTTACTGTCTGTTGTGCGGTAGATCACTTCTTCGCGCCAGTCGCCCAAAATATCAGCAGACAATACAGGATTGGATTTAGTGCCGTTATTGCGTACACAGTTATATCGACTGGCCTCCAGCAGTTTGGTGGTTGTACTGGTTTCATACATCCATTTCTCTACGGAAGTGCCGTTAAGTATTTCACTGAGCACATCTCCATCCCAATAGATGCCCATGTTACAGGCCGGTGTGCGTTCTGCTATCTTATTCCCTTTTGCATCAAAAAGCCCCATGATACCGGCACCTGCTACCCAACATTCGTAACCCGGATACCGGGGATCAATATCCAATGCCAATCCACGGCCGGGGCCTTCCCCATCATCCCCTGCTTTCACGGAAGCTTTTTTCCAGATCACTTCTCCGGTACGCGCATCTCTGAAACTCGCACCGGCATCCCCGAAGCGTTCCTGTATATCAAATACCTCCAGCCCCGGACGCGCAGGATCAAGGTCTGTTACATGTAAGGCATCGCCATGTCCGAGCCCCGTAGAATACAATCCCTTTCCGTTATCATCAATGGTCATGGCACCGAATATGATCTCATCTTTCCCATCTGCATCCACATCGGCTACAGAGAGATTATGATTTCCCTGCCCCCTGTAAGCACGGTTCGCACCTCCGGGTTCATCACTGTCAAAAGTCCAGAGTGGCGTAAGTTGCCCGTTGCGGAAATTCCATGCACTGAGCACGGTACGGGTATAATATCCGCGGGACATGATCAGACTGGGCTGTTTACCATCCAGGTAAGCAACACAGGCAAGGAAACGATCTACGCGGTTACCATTTCCATCGCCCCATACCTCTTTTAGTTCACTACCCATAGGTTGTAATGAGGTATGCCGTGACGGAATGTAATTCACCGTTGCCAAAGCTGCCCCTGTTAGTCCACTGAAGACCGTGAGGAATTCAGGACCGGCTAAGATGTATCCTCTTTCATTCCGCCAGTCTTTAGAGGAATCACCAATTACTTTCCCCACACCATCCATCGTACCATCTGCTGTTTTCATCGCCACTTCCGCTTTACCATCCCCATCCAGGTCATACACCATGAACTGTGTATAGTGTGCCCCTTCGCGGATATTCCTGCCAAGCCGGATCGTCCACAGTAATGTACCATCCAGTTTGTATGCCTGAAATACAGGAGGGTCTGTAATACCTGCCTGTGAATTATCTTTACCTCTGCCGGCAACATGCAGGATGATCTCGTATTCTCCATCGCCATCCACATCTCCTACAGATGCATCGTTGGCATGATAACCCGGAGGTAATTGCAGCGGGACAGATATGTAAGGCTGCCCGCCTGCTTTCTTCTTAAATATTTTACTGCGTTCTTTCTCTGCCCTGATCTCATAGTTGTAGGCCTTTGCAGTATCAGCAGTCATATCCTCAAATGATGTTACATCGGTAATGGGTTTTGCATTTATCTTTTCACCGTCCCGGTAAACGGAAAAGGCTATTCTTTCTTCATCGGATACAAGGGAGCGCCAACTGATGAAATTACTGCCATTAGGCATGGAAATAGCTACCACCCCACGGTCCAGGCACTCCATTTGCCGTTGGGCAGATGCGCTGAGGCTAACAAACAGGTATAACAGGATGAAAGTACTTTTCATTATTCTCCGGTTTGAATGGATAGGGAATTCGTAACGCTGATGGGTTTGTTATCCGTTGCTTTTAGTTTTGAATTAGTGATCTTCCAGCCTTGTGCAAAATCTATTGTGCCCATAGTATTGGCTTCGATCTCTATTTTATCGAACTGGAAATTCTCCAGCAAGGAGGCATTGAGACCAGCCGCACTGATGATGCGTTTTACACCTACTGCTTTAATATTGCTCACATAAATATTCCTGAAATGCGGGATGCCCTTTGCAGGGTCTACCTTTTGCAGCATGGTTTTCCAATGTGCGGGAATAGAGTCTGGATGAAACTTTTCCGGCAGCGTGGAGTAGCTGTACGTAGGGTTCCAGTTCATAGTGAAATGGAAAGCATTACCTACACTATCCAGCGTAATGTTGCGGAAATAGATATCTTCTACAATACCACCACGGGTGGTGGCAGATTTAATATGAAATCCGTTGCCCGTTCCTTTGGCAATAAGGTCTGTAGCCAATACATGACGGATGCAGCCAGAGGTTTCACTGCCCAGTGTTAAAAGGCCGCCGCCTTTACGGGCAATACACTTCCTGATCACAACATATTCTGTAGGGCGGTTCACACGAAGTCCGTCCCAATCCCTTCCAGCTTTCAGGCAGAAGTCATCATCATTACAGTCAATATCACAGTTCTGGATCAATACCCAGGAAGAAGAATCCACATCAATACCATCTGTGCTGGGCCCTTTCCCATCCTCATTATTCCGGATGATCAATCCATCTGCCGTAATGCGGGTGGAATATAACAATTGCACTGTCCAGAAACCGGCATTTTTCACGGTCACTTCTTTCAGCGTTACATCTGCGGAATTTTGCACCAGGATGGTACGCACCCGTTTAGCATCATAATCTACGATCCAACGCAGGCCCTGAGGCTCGTACTCTTCCTTACGCATCCGCCAGTATTTATCCCAGCAGAACTTGCCTCTTGCATTGATCACGCCGCTGCCGGTTAAGGCTGCATTCTTTGCATTGAGGATATTGATCATCGCCGCAGGCCATCTCATTTCAATACCGGCAATACGGGTATCCAGGTCAGGATAATCTGCAAAATCCTGTGAACCCAGCAAGGTCACGCCTTTATCAAGACGCAGGTGTACGTTACTTTTGATGAAGATGGAACCCGTAACATAAGCACCCGGTTTAAAAACTACAATACCCCCACCTTTTGCGGCACAATCATCAATTGCTTTCTGAATGGCTTTTGTATTGATGGTAACAGTATCACTTACCACGCCGTAGTCATTCGCGGTAAAGACCTTTTTGGAGGAAGGGAAGCTAACCGCCCCCACTTTATCTGCCCAGGCCAGGTTTTGCGCATGCAGTAACTGCGTTGCGCAGGTGATCAGGATCGTGAAGAGTATTTTCATGTTTAGTTCTTTCCTTCTGTGGTTTGCTTCCAGTTATCCGTTTTGAAGGGCGATGCCGGAAGGCCTTCTTTATTAAAAAGATTCGGATGCGGGAAGTTCCTCCAGGCGAAACGTACTGCGGCAGGCTGCTGTACCCCATCATGCCATACCAAGATCGTATTCCCTTCTATCTTTGCCATTGCGGGAACAAACTGCTGATCATTTCCCGCGATCATAAATTCCTGTAAGGGACCATCTTTTGCCTGCAAACCATCTGCATGGTCAAAAGAGATACGTATCTTATTACCTTCTATTTTGGAAGCGGCATACAAAGGCCCGGAAACAACCACCTTCTTCCCATATTCATACTTCAAAGCCCAGCGGGAAAGTCTTTCTCCCACCAGCTTTTTATTGCGCGGATGGATATCCAGTGAATCGCCGTTATCTGTGGTTACCACCATGCCGGTATGTTTCACGGTCCTGTGAGTATAGAACTGTGCGTCTCTGATCTCAGGGCTCTGACCACGATGCGGAGAGATCTGCACAAAGTAGAAAGGCAGGTTTTCGTTCTTCCAGTCTTTCCGCCAGCTGTCTATCATAGCCGGAAAAAGCCGGCGGTATTGATAAGCACGGTCCGAATTGGATTCTCCCTGGTACCAGATCACACCTTTCAAAGTATAGTTCACGATCGGCGCGATCATACCATTGTATAATTTGTAGGGTCCTTTACTGTTGTTAGGCCCCATGGGTTCCCTGGGTGCTGCACCTTTTTTGCTGCTGGTATCTGCCCGCCACTTTTCCATTACCAGTTTATGTTTGGCAATCGCTTCCGGGTATTCTGTCAACTGCTGACGGAAGCGGTCCATGATCACTTTGAAATCTTTATCGTTCTCTAATACTTCCTGTTTTGTCCAGGATTCCGCCGGTGTGCCGCCCCAGGTGGAATTGATGATACCAACGGGATAACCTGTTTCTCTCAAGATCTCTTTCGCGAAATAATAAGCCACGGCGGAAAAGGTATCTACTGTTTGCGGGGAACATACTTTCCACTTACCGGAAAAATCCTCCTGCGGTTCATTGGCCACTTTATTCCCAACATCTATCATACGAATGTTGGGGTAATTGGCACCCGCGATCTCCTGCTCGTAGTTCAATACACCTGTGTAATTATTATTCTGCCGTACTACCACAAATTCCATGTTGGATTGTCCGGATGCCAGCCATACTTCTCCCAGTAATACATTCTTTATTTCTACATCATTGAAGCGTAACGTATAAGGCCCGCCTGCTTTACCTGTTTTCATCCGCACTGCCCATTTACCTGCTGCGTCTGCTTTTGTGCTTTGAGCCCCTTTTGACCAGTTTGCTTCTACTTTCACGGCTTCCCCGGGTTTAGCCCATCCCCATAGTGTAACGGTGCTTTGCTGCTGCAGTACCATATTATCACTGATGATCGCGGGAAGTTTCACCTGTGCCATTGCCGGAAGGCCCAGCAATAAAAAAAATATCAACCTGTACATGCTACTGATTTAATTTATTAAACTCATCTTTTGTTACCACGAATATGCTTCCATGTCTCAGGCCTTTTGGCAGAGAGATCTTATCTGTTACATCTGTCCAGTTTTTCCCGCCAGTGGATTCAATGGCACCATACTTATGATCTCTGTACTTATCAAAATATACCAGCCACTTTCCTTTCATCTTCAGAACCGTAGGGCCCTCTGCCCAGTAATTCCCGGTAATGGGCGCAGAGGGTTTGCTGTAAGGGCCTGCCAACTGCTTACTGGTGGAGATACGGATGTTCTTCTGCGGCGGCGTTCTTGTTTCATCTTTCAGGAACATGATGTATTCTTTGCCATTAGGAACAATAGTGGCATCAATTACATTGAAGCCATGATCGTATAAAAGTTTTGCAGGACTGAACTGCTTAAAATCCCTGGTAGTCACATAGTACATCCGGTGATTATACTGATCGTCACCAGTTCCTTCTCCTGCTTTGAACCTCCCCGGGATAGTAGTGGCCCAGTAGATCATGTATGTTTTGTTCTTTGCATCGTAAGTTATTTCAGGCGCCCAGCAATTCCGTGTATCTGGCTCCTTTGCCATTACGGGAATATCCTGCTGTGCAGACCAATGGATCAGGTCATCGGAGGAAGCATAACCAATGCTTTGCTCATTCCAGCTCACCGTCCATACCATATGGAATTTACCATCTGCGCCACGGATGATGCAGGGGTCGCGCATGAGCTTATCCTTTCCGGCTGTTGGCGTAAGGAAAGACCGGTCGTTCTTAAGAGCTTTCCATGTATAGCCATCCATGCTATAAGCGAGATGCAAACCATCCTGCCCATTGTCTTTGAAATAGGAAAAGAGATATACTGAATCCTGAGCAGTAGCAGCCTGCATCATCAGTAATAAAAAAAGTGCGCAACAGATCTTTTTCATCTTGCTAAGGTTAAAGCCGTTAATTGTGTGTATCAACAATGAATATAATACTTTATCATGCTGCAAGGGCAAAGAGCAGAAGCACTAAAACATTCTTTGCAAGCCTTCCCATTTTATTTTCCATTTACCATTTGGAGGAAAACCAATATTACCCCGCCGGTCAGCATCCGTTCCTGTACACATCATTGCCACAGCACTGAGCAATCCGCCATTTCCGGGGAGGTAGATCGTTAATCTTTCATCCTGGTAGTTATGTCCGTTTAAGAGATAAGTATTGGTGCGGATGGGCATCATCAATGCATCCAGGGCTTTTTCCGGCCAGTGTAGCCTTGCAGCCGTCATGGCTACCAAAGGAAAATCCCATCCCCAGGTATTGTTCCATTTCCATTTGTCCCATACCATTTTCAAAGTGTTCTTCATGATAATAGTATCCAACTTATTCGCAGCAGGGATGGTGGCAAAGGCCGCCAGTACGGCAGGATGGTCTGCCAGATAACGTTCATTGGTATAACAATCCGGTGTACTTTCTGTAGCCAGGTATACCTTGTCTTTTTGCGGCAAGGGAGCCAGGCTGTCTATTACCTGCTGCCACTTGGGGTCTCTTGGCAAGCCCAGCCTTCTGCGCCATTGCTGCGCCATATTCAAAGCCCAATGCCAGTAAGCCAGTTCATATGTTGGATTAAACGTGGTAAGCGGATCAAAACATTCCTGTGCAGGAATTAATCCTTTTCCCAGGTTGTATTTTTTTGTTTGCGGATCGAACGTAGGGTAAGATGCCATGAAATCTGCCGTAGCAAACAGCAGATCTTTGTACTTCTGCAAAGCTTTTTTATCCTGGCGGTACAGCATTTCCGCCATATAGATAAAGTGCGGTTGCTGCCAGATCAGGAAAGCGCCAACGGAAGAAGGGGATTCATTGCCTTCGTGGTCTGTCATTTTCTGCCAGCGTAAGCCTTCATAGCCCTGGCGTTTTGCCAGCAGCTTTGCTTTCTCTGCTACTTTAAAATACCAGTCAAGACTTCTCTCCATCAATTCCGGCCGGCCCCATTGTGCAAAATGCACCGCGTGCCACCAATGCATTTCAAGATGTGGTTTGCCATACCAGCTGTTGTAGGTAAGCCCTGTTTCCTGTGGCGGGAAACCACCAGAGCATTGTATCTTAGTAAGGTACTGTGATAACACAACCCTCCTTTCCAACTCATGCGCCCTTGGGTCTGTACTCCCTGCAAGATCCACAGCACCACCACTGTTCCAGAATCTGGCCCAGGCTGTGCTGTTATATGATCGAATGGATGAAAATGTATTGAGGGCAGCAGCTAATGGCTGCGAAGAAAAGCGCAGCACCAGGTCAAATACCTTCTGTTTCTTCGGAATGATCCACACAGTTTGTTTTGTACGCCGCATACGTCCGGCAGCGGAAACCTGTATGAAATGTTTTGCGTTGCCAATAGTCATGGGGGCTGCATACAAAACAGATTCCACAGGTTTCTCTTTATCTTCCTTTCCCCAGTTCACCCCCATATCTTTCCATTGCCCCGTAGGTTCCGGTACGCGTAAACGTATTTTCAAACGCCCCTGCTGCAACAAGGAAGAGGTAATACTAAAAGCTACGCCATCCTCCAACTGGTCCCCTACAGTGATCACTTTCACCGTATCTCCTTCCACCGTGAACCGGCTGCTGATCTCCCCTGTCCATACATCCAGCTGCTGATCGATGTTCTGAATATCCTGCAACACAGCGAGGGACCCATTTTTTTTAGTGATCTCCATCGCCACATTCCCTAATTGCAAACGATGCGGATTAGCGCGGAAATATTCCACGGCAGGTGATTTTGTTTGTACGGAATAGGAAACTTTCCTTCCCGCAAGATCATAATCCTTCAATGTTTCCTCAAAGCGGTAATTTCCGGGCTTAGTTTCCCAGCCCCACACGGATTGCGTACCTAATGGCACGCCGGCGGCATAATATTCCGGAAAGCTTTGCAGGCCCGTAACATCTACCGTAAAAGCAAAATTTCCATTACCTACGGAAAGGGAAGACAAGGGATCTGCCTTACTGATATGCACGGTATGACGCTGTACAACCTCCTTTCGGTTGATCTGTGCTATTGCATTTGTATGGAACACCAGAAAAAGGATTATCAATTTCTTCATCTCTTAATATAATTAACCGGCGTTAAAGTAACAGGGCCCAACAAACCGGATACCTTCGGCGTCCAGCCTGCAGCAGTGAACAATCCATCCGCACCACGATTGGCAGGCAGGCGGGCAGGCATATTGATATTATAGAATTTCTTCCATTCCACCCGGCGTTTATCCAGGTCAATGATACGGTTAGCCATACTGTTTGTAACCGCTATCCGTAACTCATTGTCTGTTTTAATTTCCGTAGCAGGAATGGTCAGTTTATACACAGGGCCAAGAAGTGTAGCCAACCGTTTTCCGTTGAGGAATACTTCCGCACTTTCTTCTACCCTGCCTAAATTTAATTCCCAGCCAGTTGCTTTACCTACAGGCTTTTTAAAACGGATAATGTATTCTCCGGTGCCGGAAAAATATTGTGCTTCAGGGAGAGTAGTCCATGAAACCAGCTCATCCATATTAGCAGATACAGGGCCTTTCAGGCTCCACTTGCCCGTAATAAGTTCTGCCTTCCCGGCAGGTGCGGTATAAGGAAAACCCTCCCCCGTAAAACTCCCCGTTTGAATAATGCAACTCTCTCCCGGTTCTAAAACCACATATACCTGCAATCTTCCATCGCCAGCCGTTTTAACACCCGCTACACCCTTCCGTTCCAGCATAGGATCAAACAATGCAGCACCCTTTGCTTTGGAACTTAAGGTGATATAATCCGCAACAGGATCTTTACCTGTATTGCTGATAAAATAATAATGCCCGTTGTTATAAGCGCGGCGTACAAACTGCAGGTGTTTAAATGTTTCCTGCCGTACATGCGCCGCTTTCATCAGTTCAGATAAATGATTGTTGAGGAAAGTGTTTTTAGAAGCAGAGAGTTCCTGCAGTTTCTTTTTAAATGCCGCTTTTCTTTCTTCCAGCTGAAAATAACCCGGCACATCCTGTGGCAGGTTTTCATACATCACTACAGCAGCGCCTGCTTTCACCAGTTCCACCAGTTTATCCAACGTTTCCAGCGGCAGGTATTTTACATCCGCCAGCAGAATGGTCTGAAACAGTTGTCCGCCAGCTGTCTGGATCTTTCCATTCACTACTTTGGCTTTTTGTAATTGCAGGTCAGAGATCAGGTCGAAGGTGTAGCCTTCTTCCAGCAACTCCTGCCCGGCTTCTTCAAACTTACTGCCATGAAACCCTTCCATGCCATCAAAGTGATGCAGCAGCTCACGCCCCGGCTGACTGTTACGGTCATGGAACGGGAAATATAACAACACATCGTTATCACTTTTACCTGATTGTAAAAACGACTGGCACCTTGCCACATAACTGTTCAGCGCGCCAAAATCCTTCCAGAAAGGATTCGCCGGTGTAAAGTGTACTGCGGCATAAAACAACCATCCCGGCCATACTTCCTCCTGCGGAGAGTAGTTAGTGCCGTGATAGAAAATATGATTCACCCCTCCCACAAAGTATTTATCAATCGCCAGTTTCACATCAGCCAGGGAAGATTGAAAATGTTCATTTAACCAGGTTGCTGCTTCTGCAGATGCCAGCGGTTTCCCACTCACATTCGCAGCAGAGGTGGCAAATTTGAAACGGAGGATATCCGTTCCTTCTGTTTCAGGAATATCAATAGCATCGTAGAGATCGAGGATGTTGGAAGGAGAACCATGGCTCTGATTACGGATCAGTTTTCCTTTGGCATTGGCCCATTGATGCCAGGGCCTGGTGAATTGCTCCAGTAACAGATCAGAGATGGTCATGCGGTAATCATACAGTACCCTGAGATGTTTGGCAGAACTATCCTTTGCAAACAAAGCAGGCAATTCCTTCCGGAGATCATACCCGCGTTTCTTAAAGAAGGCATCAAAAAGATCCGGCGTCCAGTTAGCCTGGCCGCGTGCATCATCCACTTCATAAGAGTCATTGAAAAAACTTCGCAATACAGTAAGATCATGCCCTGCAAATGCTTTATCAAAATATCCAAGATAATGATCTATGGCCGGAGAGGAAAAGTGATCAATCGCCAATCCTTCACCGCCGGGTGCAGCGCGTTCTACCATTTTTCCATGCCATCCCTGGAAGAGGGCATAAATGGTGGCATTGAATGGTGCTGTCCAGTTTAGTTTTCCCTCCGCATCTACCTTGTTGGTGATATCAGTGAACTGCCCCTTTTCATTATAAGCGATCAGGGAGATAAGGGGTAATGGTTTGGCATAACGTACCTGGTCCAAAGCCAATCCCTGTAAGTCTTTATTGGCTGCCACCGGTTCAACCAATACAATGTCTTTCGGCAGCGGTTTGAGATTGGCGCTCCTGATGATTGGCTCCTGGATGTAAACGATGTTTTCTGTTAACTGTTCACCGGATGACAACACATACTTTTTAAAAGCAACATACTTGCTGGCATCGGTATCTGTTACCCAGGGCCCGCCAAAAGGCCAGCCGGTCCCGGTAGCCATGTCTATCCCCAGGTTCAGCCGTTTTGCTTCCTGCAATGTGAACCGCAGCATCTCCACCCACTTAGGTGTAAGGAAAGGAATGAACTGTTGCTCTTTGCCTTTTATCCCATAAATAGGTGTGATCTCCAATCCGCCTAAACCGGCTTTTTCATATTGGGTCATGGCGGCAGTTAAGCCAGACTTCTCTACAGCACTGCCTTCCCACCACCACCTGGTCCAGGGTTTGGCGGATTGGGTGATCACCGGCCACTTTACCTGGGCCGTAGCGGTTTCAAATAAAAATAAGGTCAGTAAAATAAGATGGGTCCGTTTCACTATGTTCAGGAATTTTTTTCTAATTATTCTCTATAAAAGGTTCAATAGCTATTGTAACATTACCCCCCGAGTGCGCTTACATAAAAGGGATCGTCACCTTCTCCTGGAATGTACTGAAATTTGATTTCAGATAATCCTGTGCGGAAACATTCTGCAAACACAGTAAGGAAACTAATAAAAACAATAGTGGTTTCATAATAATTATAGTTTAAATGGTAAATACCAGTTTGCAGGATTCATCAAACGCCCTCTTGCTTCAGCAGCCCCGGCTATACCATCCCTCGTTAGTTTATCAAAGATCTTATCTGCCAGGAATGCAGGTTCATTGCGGCGGAGGGCTATCCTTAACAGGTCCGGCCAGCGGGTACCTTCATAAGCATTCTCCAATGCTGTTTCCATGATCAGGTCATTCTCTATCTGTAAAAGGCTATCTGCCGCAGGCACTACAATGTCTTGCACATTCGCCCTTCTCCTGATGCCCACATTGCGGTACCAGTCCCCACGGTAATAAGGGATCCCAGAAGAACCGCTGTTCCTGGCATCGAAATTATAGGGGTAGGAATCATAGAGCGTGTTCTGATAGTCTGTAACATTACTCGCAGGAGCCCTGAAAGCAGCTTCAAAACCGCCATTAAATAAACCCCAGGCAAGCCGGTGACGGCCCGTACGGTTAGCCGCCTCCGCAAAACGCATATGCAAATGCGTCTGGCGGTAAAGGAACCATTTACCGCTTTTCTGGAAAACATTAAAAGGCAGGTTCGTACTGTTGTTGATATAATTGTACAGGTACTTCATCACCACCGGTTGCCCACCAATTTCTTTCCAGGTAAGCAACCCTCTTGCATCATAAGGCAGGCCCGGCATATTAATACCGGTAGCCGATATAGCTCTTTGCTGCTGGCTTTCCCAATAGTTCATCGCAGCTTTGGAAGGTTTCACCAGGTATTCGCCGCCGATAGGAGAAAAGAGTTTCACAAAAGGATTCACCGGTTTGAACTTGCTGTCAAAGGGGATGGCCCATACCCATTCCCTGATGAAGGCCTGCGTGTTCATAGCTTTTTCAAACATCATACGCCAGTAAGCCGTAGTATTTAAAGTAGTGGCATCACCGGGGCGGCCATAGTTGATGTAATGGTCCGTATCCACGTTATCCCAGCCTACTTTATACATAGAATAATAAGCACCACCGGGAGTACCCGTGGTAGCAAACTCCATTACCTGCCGGTAATAAGTTGCCGCCTGTGTATAGTTGCCTTTCCATAAATGCAGATCACCTAACAGGCATTTTTTATTGATAAACCATTTGGTGGTAGGATATCCATCCACTGTAATGTTCAGCGTAGCACCTGTAGGATATTCACTTTTAAAAGTCAGCCTTTCCGTTTCATTGATCAAACTATCCAGCAATACTGTAAAAGGCAGCTTTGGAAAATTCTTTTCATCCTTTAATGCATCCAGGGTTTCCAGTGCATCGGTTACATAAGGTACTGATCCATAATGGATGCCCAGTTGCAGGTATAAAAATGCCCTCAGGCAGAGTATATCAGCATACCGTTGTTCATATTCTGATTCCTTCAGCTTGTTAGCCTGTTTCATGATGTTAAAGTTCTTCAGCACATCATTGCAGTTAATGATCAGCTCATAAAACGGGCGCGGACTGGCATATGGATTATCTGCAGTAACCGTGTGTGTGCTCAGCTGGCGTAACCAGGTATCCGCATTGTCCGTATACTCCAACTGGTCCCCTCTCAGTTCATTCAGCAGTACATACCTTTCAGCAAGACCGGCGAACTTTCCATAGATCCCCACCACAGCAGCATCCGCATCATATACGTTACGGTACATCTGGCTGATGTCCAACTCATCTTTGGGTTTTACATCCAGCATCTTTTTGCACGAAACAAAGCCCGTCACGACCAAAATTGCAATTAAAAGCTTCTTCATATTCGTATCAGTTTCTTATTAAACATTATAAGCCTATGCGTACACCCAGTGTTACGCTTTTGAAAATGGGGTCCAGCCCTGTATCAATACCCTGTGCAAACAAACTTGTACCCAGGCTGAATTCAGGATCATATCCTTTATACTTCGTAAAGGTCAGCAGGTTATTACCCGTAGCATATGCTGTTACGCCTTTGATCACCCCTTTGCGGATGGGAATATGATATTGCACTGCAACGGAACGCAGGCGCAAATAGGAACCATCTTCTATCCAGCGGTCGCTGAAACGGTTATTGCCCATTACATCATTCCAGGTAGCTTTAGGGCTGTTGGTTAACTGCCCCTGGTGACGCCAGCGGTTGTTCACACTTTCCAGCTGGTTCTCTACACCGCTTGCTGATTCCAGTTTATAGCGCACATAATTGAACACATCATTTCCCTGGCTGAATGTGAACAGCAGGTTCAGTTCAAAACGGTTCCATTGTACCCTGCTGGTGATACCACCTGTTAAAGCAGGATTAGGATCACCGATCACAGACCTATCCTGTTCATCGACGATCTTATCATTATTCCTGTCTGTGAATTTGATATCGCCTCCTTTAAACGCAGCTTCGGAACCATCTGGGTTCACGATCTTCAAGCCGGCTGCAACTGCTTCTGCATCTGTTGCGTACACACCGTTGGTGGTATATCCGTAAAACTGGTTCGCCGGTTTTCCGTTCGCAGTGAGCAAAGTAGCCCCTGCAAAGTTGGTAGTGAAAGAACCGTTGGGCACGGCCAGTACTTCATTCTTATACTGACTTACATTAAACCCAAGGTCCCATTTCACTTTGGGCGCATCCAGTACCCTGGTGTTCAATGTTACTTCCCAGCCGGTATTTTTCATTTTACCGTTATTGGTGAGGATGGTTTTAAAGCCTGTGAAATCGGCCAGTGATTCATACACCAGCATATTGTCTGTTTGATTGGAATAACCTTCCAGTGTAATGCCAAGGCGCTCATTCCAGAAAGCAAGGTCCAGCCCCAGGTTCATTTTGCGGGTAGTTTCCCATTGCAGGGCAGGATTGGCAATACCATTCCTTACCAGCCCCTGCATGCCCAGCAGGTTCTGATACCCATAGGTCTGGCGGCTGGTATAATTACCAATATCATCATTCCCGGTAATGCTGTAAGTAGCCCTGAGTTTGAACAGATCAATAGCACTATTAGCCATGAAGGATTCAGCGGACACTAACCATGCAGCACCCAGCGAAGGCATCACCGGAAATTTACTGCCGCTGATGGTTATCCCGTTCGTGGCCTGTTTGCCGAAACGGGAAGAACCATCCATCGCAACATTCAGGGAAAGGAAATACTTGTTATGTAAATTATAATCCGCGTTCAGGTAAGTATTCAGCCATACCCATTCCCCGATACCACCACCTACCTGGCGCAGTTCCGCCAAACCATTCTGCACACTGATCAGTTCATCCGTAGCGGAATTGAAACCCAGTGCGTAATCTTCTTCCGTATCATTATTCTGGTAACGGATACCGATCCTCGCAGCCAGGTGATGTTTACGGTTGAAAGTATTACTGTACTCCAAACGGGTATCATTGTAAACAGAGAATAAACGTTTCACCTGTGTACCCAGCCTGTTATTGGCGATATTATTATCCAGTGTATCCTTTGTGACACCTACACTCGGCACAAAAAAGTTCTCCCGCACCTTATCGTACACCACACCTATCAGGGTACTGGCATTCAAATGACTGTTGATATCATACTTAAATCCGAAAGAACCATAGAAACGATAGTATTTATTAAATGCCTGCATTTTTTCGATGGTGGCAGAGGGGTTACTCACCCCCAATGCATCCACATCGGAAAGGTTAGGACTTTCCACCCCTTCGCTGTTCACTTCATGATCATGCAGGAAAGGCGCTTTGGTGAGGGAAAGATATACAGGGGCCGTTTTAGGTGCAATGCCCTGGTCCTTCATGTTCTGCTCATTGTAGGTAAAGGCCAGGTTCGCATACCCTTTAAAGCGTTGTGAGAAATTAAATTCCGCATTGAAACGGGTACTATACCTGGAGAAATCTGTTGTTTTAACAATGCCCTCATTTTTGGTATACCCCATGCTCAGGCCATAAGTAGCAATATTATCACCGCCTGTTACTTTCAGGAAGTAACTATTGTTCATACTGTTCTCCATCACACGCTTCTGCCAATTGGTATTATAATGGTTAGCAGCGTATTGCGGATGTGCCGGATCATCTATCATATAAGGCAGGGCAGCTATCTCTCCACTGCTCATACCTTTGCTTTGCAGTATTTCACCCAGGTAAATGCGGTAATCTGCTGCATTCATAACAGGGAGGTTCTTAGGGGCCATATTAAAACCCGTAAAGGCACCGAAATCAATTTTAGTAGCTTGCTCTGCACTGCGGGAAGTTGTCACTACAATCGCACCATTCGCTCCCTTTGCGCCATAAATGGAAGAGGCATCCCGCAGCACGGTGATGTTATCTATATCCCTTACATCTATCAGTGCAAGCGGGTTGGTATAATTATTGGCAATGATGCTCTGACCGTAATCATTGGCATCGTACAGCATATTATCCACTACGATCAATGGCTTATTGGTAGCATACAGCGAATTATATCCCCGCAGGAAAAGATTGGCACCTGTGCCCTGCACACCAGAGCGGCGTATCACATTCAAACCGGGGATCCTGCCTTGCAGAATAGCATCCGGTGTTTCCGTGGATTGCTGCCAGCCCTTTACATTGTATTGCCCGGCGGAAGCCGTTATTTCTCTTTTTGTTTTAACGGTGAGGGGTAAGGTCACCGGCTCGTGGAAAGATTCAAAGGAAGCATCCAGCAAAGAAATGTTCAACTGCTTCCTTCCTGCAAGCGGAATACGCCGTGTATCATATCCTTCACCACTTACCGTGATCATGGCATCATAAGAAGGTACCCTCACTACATATCCTCCCACACTATCCGTAATGGCAGCGGAAAATTGCTCCACTTCCACCCGCACGCCTGCGGCAGGTTTTTTAGTAGCAGCAGCTGTTACCCTTCCCTTAACGGTTATTTCCTGGCACTTTGCTGCTATTGAACATAATATAAGAACAGAAAACAGGATCGCTTTCATCCGAAAATATTTATTAGTTATAAGGAAGGTACCAGCCTGATGTAATCACAAACCAGTGGATTCACTGCCGCCGTAGTACTATTGGCCGCTGTTAAATAAAGGTCCAGTACCGTCTGGTAGGTGGTCAGTGGAAATTCACCCAGGTACACTTCACTGAAAGTATTTGCGTTCACCACCGTATATGGCAACAATAAAGTAGCAGGGTCATTGATAGCCAGTTTCTGTGAAAATGCAGCCGCCTGGAAATCATTCACTGCTACCCAGTAAGCTTTGTATTTCACGCTGTACATATTGCGCAGGCGGTAGTTCAGGTAGAAATTAGCCACTCCATGATTAAATACCATCACATCTTTATAGTCCTTGCCAGTGAGTGTGTTTATACGGTCCCTGAAATAAGTATTGCTTCTCCGGTCTACCAGTGTAGTCCTGTAATTCTCTCCCTGTATGATGATCTCCTGCAATTTATTCGCAAACGTTATATCCACTTTCCGCATGATGTAAATGATACCGTTGCTGGTTTTCACCGTCCGTACGATCTCCGTTTTTGTAACCGGTATCTTCACCCCGAATTTGGAATAAACAGTATCCCTTACAGCAGCAGGCTGCCAGAGCGTGTCTGTAGCCAGGTCTTTCAGGGTTTCCAGGCTGGAAAAGTCCGTAGTGCTATCTGCCGTATTAGCCGCACACAGTACTTTGAACTTATTCACCTCTCCCTCCCATGCGGCATCTTCCAGCAGAAAGAGGGTGAATTCTTTTGATTCGTCCCGCAGGTCGTACACATTCCGCCAGAAGAGGTTCGTGCGGATGGAGTCAGTACCGGGTTTGTAAATGGGCTCACCGGTAACAGGGTTCACTCCTATCTGTTCTGCATGCGTGAGGTCAAACACATTACGGAACAGGGAGAGCATATAGTTCTTTTGTTTGGCAGGCAGGGTAACATCATACTCCAATGCTTCCCAGCAATTGTTCAGGGCGGGGAGCATTTTGTTGATCACCTGTAATACGCCATTCTTTGCATATTTGTCAGCCGTACTGATCTGGGCATCATCTACTGTTTTGTTCAACATGCTGTGATGCTTACCGTTCAGCATGGGTATTTTGGTAACAGCGGTGGCGGAAGTAGTGAAATAATGCTGTGTGGCAATATGGCTCCCCACAAAGGCTTTCAGCTTTGCCGCATCATTTACAATGCTCGCATCCAGTGTGGCCAGTGCATCGTTGGTAGGTGCAAAAACCGTGAATACCCGGGAAGAAGCGATCACCGTATCGTAGCCGGATCTCTTCAGCAACTCCGTGAACTTACTGAGTGTTGTTTCCGCACTGATCTGCTGGAAGAGGTTTTTGGTCAGCGCATCATCTGTGATGGCATTATGGTCTTCCCACTTCTTACAGCCGCTGAGCACTATGCCGCATAATATAACTACAAGCAATCTTTGCATACGCATCGTTAAAATTTTTACTGATATACTTTTGATCCGTCCATCCTGAACTTGGGCCATATCTGGTTTTCATCCACAGGAATAATGTGGATCATATCCAGGTAGTTTGTGTTCTGGGTTTGTGTACCGATGGCTGTGAGCCGGATCGTTTGCCTTTCAGTGGTTTTGAATTCAAAGATCCCTGCCAGTTTTGCGGCATAGTTGGAGTCTGTATTGTAAGCCCTTGGTTCTGTATACTGCTTCCAGCCGATCGCTTCCAGTTCCGCATCTGTGCCCTTTGGACGAACAGCATTGAAGTCTAATGTTCTCGGCATCATTTCCCCGTTCACCGTGATCTGGCAAAGCATGGGGTTGGCATTCGCGTGCCGGGAGTAACAGATCCAGATCTTGTATTTCCCTTTGATCACCGGCGGTGTTTTCATTTCCCACCAGGTAGGCCGGTTCGGCAAACCTAATGGCAGTTGGTTGATATCATTATTAACCGCATAGCGTGAAATACTCGAGGTTTTACTATAGCTATAAGTGAAGATATTGGTGGAAGCCAGTTTGCCCCATCCCCAGGTAAAATCCCGGAAGAGGTTTTCTGATTCCGTGAGCCGCGTCCAGGTATAACCTTGTTTCTGATAATACGCCGGCATCTTCAGTATTTCAGGGAAAGCGGAGAGTTCCCAAAAGATCGCAGTTGGTTTGCGGTACTTCACACTGTAATGTGCACCCGCATCATGCCATACGCCATTGGTGGCGGCATTATCACTGCTGGCACGGGTAAGTGTTACGCCTTTTTCCATCACGCCATTGAATTCATCTTCATTCACCACCACCTGCTGGTTGATCAGTTGTATACTAATTACCTCCTGTGGCTGGAAGGTTTGGTGAGAAGGAGAAGAAATAATATCTCCAAGGAATTTCACCCCATCCAGGATATGATAGGCTATATACATCCGCAGGCTATCATTGGGATCGGCGGGATTGCCTGTTTTAGAGTACTTTGCTTTCAATGCAGCATAACTGGTGATGCCGCTGTCCGCCAGTGCTTTATTACTTTCTGCCATCAGGGTCATCCAGCGTTTACTGGTATCAGGGTCTACTGTGTTCAGTTTATCATATAACCCTGTTTCTTTGATGGCCTGCACAAAGATGGAATAGTTGGGATTAGCTTCGAGTTGCGCCACCAGTGATAATTTCGCCGGTACCAATACCTTGTTGATCACATGCAGGTTCCCATTCCCTACTTTAATATTGGAAGTGGTCACCAATGCCTGGCGGTTAATAATATAACCGGCGCTGCCATTTTCATAATGCACACCTGTTACCAGGTATTGCCCATACATAGTGGGAACAGGTAACTTACCATCTTTAAAAGCACTGGTAGTGATCGTATCTGTGAGGATGTGGAACTTCACCATATCCTTGAGCAGATCAATATTTGCCGCGGCAACATTGGCTGCATTATTGGCCGCCAGCCATGCTTTTACCCCGCTATTGGTAGGAGCAAAACAGGTATAGGCGCCATACGCATTCAGGAATGCAGCATTTTCTGTACGTTCCAGGATCTCCCGGAAGAGGGAAAATGAATCTTTATGATTATCCAGGTAACCTACAATATTCACATCGTCCGTAGTGGACATTTTTATCTCCGTTTTCTTGCAGGCGGGCAAGGTTAAACCCGTGGTTATGAAAACCAGCACTAAAAGGAAGCATATATTTTTCCTGTGCATAACGTGCGATTGAATTATTTATAAAATGGATTTTGTACCAGGAGCTTGTTCGATTGCAGCTCATACAAGGCAATAGGCATATAATGGCTGTTAGGGTCCCTGAGTTTGGTAAAAGCAGCCTGTTGCCGCTCTGCCGGAATGCTCACCGCCGTCATCGTGATCATATAACTAAGGTTTCTGTAATTATTCCTTTTCGAATTGCGTAACACATCAAACCAGCGCTTTCCTTCAAAAGCAAATTCCCGCTGCCGCTCATCGATGATATATGCTTCCATGCTTTCTTTGCTGGTGGAGTCCATCGGCGCGCCAAAATCAAATGCTTCCGCACGCTGGCGGATGGTTTTCACCAAACGGGAAGCTTCCAGTGGCTGGTCCAGCTGATTGATGGCTTCTGCTTTCATGAGCAGTATATCCGCATACCGGTAAAAGATCCAATGCGCATAAGATTGGTCCGGTGCGCGAAGCGAAGTGCCGGTTTCATTTGCACCAATGTATTTCCAGATGGTTTGATCAGAAGGGCGAAGGGAAGTGAATTCCCCCCTTTTATCTTTGAAGGGAACAGCATTCACCACATCCACACCAAACACTTCTTCCATGATCTGCGGTGCGGCACTCCAACGCCGGGTATTGAGAAAATGCAGGTTATGGAAGGAATTGATCTTCTGTGCATCAAACTGTAATTCAAAAATGCTCTCAGCAGAATTGCCCTTGAAGTATACTTCATTGAAGAGAGAAAGATCGCCTCCTATCAGGCCAAAGTTGCCGGAATTAATCACTTTATCGCATTCCGCAGCGCATTCCGTGTATTTCTCCATCCAGAGATACACATCTGCCAGCAAAGCATTCACAGTATAGCGGGTAGCCCGTCCCTTATCCTTATCTATGTTTCCGTAAGTAAGCGGCAGCAAGGGCGCTGCCTTTTTCAGATCTGCCACCAGCTGATTCAGAATAGAATCCCCGCCGGTTTTGGGCAGCGCGGTAATATTTTCATCACTGATGGTAGCGTTTAATTTCAGCGGCACATCCCTGAAAACCCTTACGAGATAGAAATACATCAGGGAACGGATAACCAGTGCTTCTCCGATGGACCTGTCCAGCTGTTCCTGTTTAAAGGTATTATCCTGGTTCAAAACATCCGGCGCCAGCTCCAGCACGGTATTGCAATAATTGATAGTCTGGTAAACGCTGCGCCAGCTGCTAAACCGGTTAGTGGGCTGAATATTGATGTTAATGATATCGAACTCATCTGCAAAAGTTCTGAAGCTGGGCGTCACCATATCTGTTCTGGCTTCTCCCCATATAAAGAAATATTCCGTCAGTGGCAGATCATTAGTGTTACTGTGGCTGCCCAGCATGGAAGCATAAATACCTACTACGGCAGCTTCTACCTGTTCTTTGGTTTTCCAGAAATTCTCCCGCACAATGCCGTCCTGCGGTTTAAGGTCCAGCCACTTATTGCAGGAAGCCAGGCCAAGGCACAATGCCAGCAATAAGGTATATGTAATAATGTGTTTCATTTTCACAAACGTTTTGAATTTAGAATCCTGCTACGATGCCTAAGGTAAAAGCCCGGGAAGGAGGTGTCATGCTGTAATCAAATGCAACCCTGAATGGATCAGAACCAATGGCGGTTACTTCCGGGTCCTGCCCCGTGTATTTAGTGAAAGTGTACAGGCCTTCCGCAGTAACATAGAAATCCAGCTTTTTCATTTTCAGCTTTTTCAATGTTTTCTGATCTACGATGTAACGGGCCGTAATAGTACGGAAGCGCAGGAAAGAAGCATCCTCCACATACCGGTCGCTGCCCAGCCAGTTGTAACCACCTCCTATCACTGCTCTCGGTATATCTGTTACATCTCCTTCTTTACGCCAGCGGCGGAGTGTTGCGGTGCTTTGGTTATCGAAGTAGTACATATTGCTGGTGTTCATCTTGGCGCCGTTCACGATATCATAACCCAGGCGGAAGTTGAAATAAGCGGAGATCTGTATTTTTCCCTTCCAGGTGAACTTAGGCCCGAACCCGCCCATGAGCTTAGGGTTGCTGTTGCCCAGGTATACTACGTCCATGTAGTTGATATTCCCATCGTTGTTGATGTCTTCATAAATAGCATCTCCCGGCTGGAACGTATAATCAATGGAAGGGTAGTTAAAGCGCATGTAAACGTTCTGCCCGTTAGGATTGGTGATGGGTTTGCCATTACTTCCTTTTGCGATCGTAGCTTCCTTATCTTTGTACACCCCTTTATACCTGTAGCCATAGAAGGAACCGAAAGGATTATTCACCTGTAGCAAAGCCATGTACTGCCCTAATATGGTCACATCTCCTTTTGAGCTGGGATAGAATTCAGAGATCTCGCGGATGATGTTCTCATTCGCCGCAATGTTCAGGTCAAACTGCAGAGTAAAGTCTTTCTTTTTCAAAGGCATGGTAAAAAGCGCGAACTCCCAGCCCTGGTTATCCAATGTGCCGATGTTCATAGAAGTACTGCCATAACCGGTATGCGTGCCTAACCGCAGGTCCTTCAGGAACATATCCTTGGTGCGGTTCCTGTAAATATTACCATCTGCACGAAGGCGGCCGCTAAAAAAGGATACGTTAAAACCAATATTAGTTCCATGGTTGGTTTGCCAGCGCAGATTGCTTAAGCCCATTGTGGCAGGGTATACACCACTCTGCCCCTGGTAACTCCAGCTATAAGTATTATAACGGTTGAAGAAAGTATAGTCCCTGTCCGGAGCATCCCCGCTTTGTCCATAACTGGCACGGAAACTCAGGTCCTCCATGTTCTTGAACCTGCTGAAGAATTTTTCACCGGACACCCGCCATCTCACCCCTACAGAGGGGAACAGTCCATAACGGTAATTAGGCCCGAAACGTGAGCTGCCATCGCCGCGAAGTAATGCCTCCACAAAATATTTATCGTTGTATTCATACTTCGCAGATAAGGTGGCGCCAATATTCCGTGTTTGTGAAATACCGGAGTACACCATCAGTTCCTGGTTCTGCGTACGGGAAGGAATAGAGGGGTCCTGTAAAAGAGAAGATGCTGTATTGGAGGTGATGATCTCCTGGTTCACCGCTTTCACATCCTCCGTATTCACAATGAATAAAGCACCCACCACATGCTTTTGGTTCTTTAAGCGGGGTAAATATTCCAGTGTAAGTTTTGTATTCACACCAAATACATCAATGTCCCCGTCATAGGCCCTGTTCACTACTGTTTCTGTATTCGGACGCCCCGTAGCGATCTGCGGCAGAAAACTTTTGTTTTTGGTATTATTGATATCAAACTGTACATCAAACATGGCCCGCAATACGTCCGGCACAATGCTGTAATCTATCTGAAAACGGGGGATCACTCTTTCTCCCAGCACGGAATACTTTGCTTCCTTAGCCATCGCCACCGGGTTATAGATACGGGAATATTGCCCCTGCACATTGAAAGCAGGAGAAAAATAAGTAGGGGTAATATTGCCTTGTTCATCATATTCAAACACACTCATGTTCGGCATCTTCGTATAAGCCACTGCACGGATAGCCCCCTCTTTTGAACTCATGTAATTACGGTCCTGATCGGAGTGTGTATAGGCAATACTGGTGAAGATCTTGATACGGCTGGAAATGAAGTAGTCCAGGTTGATGCGGCTGCTGATCCGTTTCAGTCCTGTGCCGATGGAAGTGCCGGTTTGATTATTATATCCTACGGAAGCAAAATAACGCGCCTTATCACCTCCACCCGTCATACTTAAATTATGATCATGCATAATACCCGTCCGTGTCACTTCTTCCACCCAGTTGGTGTTATTACTATAGTTATTGTACCAGTAGGGATCATTGGGATCATAATTGAATTCCCTGACGTTGGTGGTATTCAAAGCAGAACCATTTCGGTTGATGAAAGCTTCCGGGATCAGCGTGGAATACTGATCACCATTCAGCAGCGGAATGGCTTTAGGCATAATGGATGCTGTGGTTTTAGCCGTGTAAGTAATAGCCGGTGCACCTTTACCCCCTCTTTTGGTGGTGATCACCAATACCCCGTTTGCAGCCCTGGAACCCCAGATGGCAGTAGCGGAGGCATCTTTCAACGCCGTGATCTCTTTGATATCTGCCGGTGAGATATTCAGCAGTTGCGCATAGCCCTGTTCATCCGCAGAACCAAAATTAAAATCACTGGGGATCTCTGTTTGTATGGGCATACCATCTACCACTATCAAAGGATTACCACTGCCGCTGATGGAAGAAATACCGCGAATGCGGATATTCATGGCCGCGCCGGGATCTCCGCTGGTAGCAGTAATATCCACGCCACTCAGCCTGCCCTGTAAAGCCTGATCGATACTGGTGGACGACATCTCCTCCATTTCCGCTGCATTGATACGTGCAATGGCCGTAGTGGTCTTTCTTTCATCGAAGCGGGACATACCATTACTGGCAGTGCTCTTGGCTGTTATGGTAAATTCATTGAGGTCCGTAGAACCGCTTTCCAAAGGAATATTGATCAGCGTTTTTCCGCTGATATTGGCCACAATTGTTTTATACCCGATGAAGGAAGCGCTGATCCTGTTCTTCAGGTTGGTGACCTTAAGGATGTAATTCCCCTCAATGTCTGAAGTGGTCCCTTTAATGATCCTGCCTTCTCCATCGACCTCCATCACCGATACCCCGATCAGGATCTCTTTTGTTTTCTTGTCCGTCACCTTTCCCTTCACGATCGTAGTAGCATCTCCCTGCGCAGTTGCGCCGGAAACAAACATGCCTATACAGGTAAAAAGGCAAATAACTGTTTTCGTAAAATTTATCATACCGGCCAGTATTATTCTTTGTATTTCAAATAATTGTTGATGAGATGGATCACGCAGCGGTTGCTCAGGAAGTTGCTTTTGGCATAGATCACATCTGCCGTTCTGTTTTCCACATCCCTCAATTTCATGGCATTGATCACACTGTTGTCCACGAACACAGATCCGGGGTCACCCTGGCTATCGCGGTAAAGGGTTTCCACAGCTCCGCCGTCTGAGCCATCCGTTGCCACTGATCTTTTATTCAGAATATGGCTATAAATGAACTTGTTCACGAGTTCTTTATCTGTTGCCAGAGTGGGATTGAAGAGCGGTAATTTATTGGGAGCCACACCGGTGCCAGGCAGTAAACCTGCATTCACCGCTGCGAGGATCGCATTCTTATCAGGGATCAGGAAAGTATAAAAAGTACCGCCGGCTACATTGGCTATTTCACCACTGCTGATAGTATAGATAGAGGAGTTCCGAAGGTATTGCCAGAAATAATTAAAGTCTGAAGTAGTGGGCGTGCCCAGCTTTTCCACATGTTTGCCAACTATCGCCGTGCTGAATTCCATCACCCGGTCTATATATTGCACGGTACCATTCTTAGCTGTTTTACTACCCGTGCCTACACCCACATTCCCAGCATCCAGGTTACCTGCAGCAAACACCGTATTGTTCTCAAACCTTACATACTCTCCGCCATAGCTGAGTACTACTCCGGTACCGGAAATATCTTTTACATCCACCTGCGGAATAATGTGTAATTGCAGTACCCGCATCAAACGCCCCACCGCATTAGGCCCAACCAGTTGTGTCCCTCCTCCGGGTGGCGTATAACGCCATTGGTTATTGGGATTGATGTCTACCGTAGGGTCCACAAAATAACCGGACGCATTCAGCACATCATTACTGATCATGAAAATGGAATACTTCTGTTTGATATTGGATACCTGGAACTTTAACTCCTGGTTCAGCAGGCTCGTCATCATCGAAAACTTCGGATCTAAATAGGCTTTACCGAACACACTGCTGAACACATTTGCTTCCTGCACTTTATTGGTACCATAAAAGATGCCATTGCTCAGGATCTTCCTGTCTACCACATCTGCCTGCGGATCAAAACGGGCTTCTTCTCCCAGCACATTGAAAGTACTGGCAAACTTGCTGGGCCATACCGTAGAACTCCAGAGATGTGCATTGATAAAGTCATAAATGATGTTCACCGGCATCTGTTCAAGACTGGTATAATGTTCCAGCAATACCCTGTTCACATATTCCAGCAATGCCGTATTGGTAGGAACAAACATGCTGTAACCATCTGCCTGTGCATCATTATCCTGCTGCTTAAAGTAATTTTCGTTATTGGGGGAGAAGGCTATCAGCGTAGGATATACTTTGGTATACACCTGTTCATTCCTGCCTGTAACCGTCTGGTATTTCTTTGTTACCACCTGGTTCACCACATAGGCTACCAGGAACTTATCGAACAGTTTTTTGAATTCACTGTATTGGGGATTGGAAGAAATGTATTCATCCAGCCCGGGTAAAGTAGTGATCACCTTATTGATCACATGCACCACCCCGTTCTCTGCAGGAATATCTGCCTGTGTAACCACAGCATCCACCACATTAAAACCTGTATACACCGTATTGGGGTAGAAGTAATTATAATCGGCCGCAGAAAGACTTTTGGCTGCCATAAAATTATTCACGAAGTAAGGGATGTACTTATTGTTATTATCACCGTCCACATAAGGTAGAGTGGCACTGTTGCGGTTACTGCCCACCACTTTGATAGGATTACCATTTCCATCCTGCCCATCGTACACCCCGGTGTAATTGGCGGTACGCCGTTTGAAAGCAATATTAGGTACCCATCCCACAGCGCTTTGGTAATCTCCTATGCGTTCTCTTTTGAAAGCATTATACACCAGGCAATAAGTAATAATCTTCTGGCAGGCCAGGCTGTCCAGCTGCTCTATCCCGCTGATGCCCTTATCCCTGAAGTATACGGAAAAAGCAGAATCGTGCGGCGCAAAAAGCGTCCAGTAGCCCGCAGCGCCAAGAGATCTTTTATACCCGGCTTTATCAATAGCGGCCAGCAGGGTCTTAAAATTCCCTTTACTTTCCAGCACCTGGTAAATAGGTGGCTCCAGGTTATCCGGACGGCCATAATATTCATCCCAGGCTTTTTTCTTACAGCTGAAGGTCAAAACGATACAGGCAAGCACTATGGATCGTGAAAGCAAGATTTTCATCGTGGATCAAAAATGTTTAGGATAATAAAAAGTTAGCGATGCCGTCTGAAACGTGCATTTTTGTCATAACGTCTCCCCTTCCATGAACTTAACATAGGTCAATTAGGAGGTGAATTTTGGTTGTTTCTTTGTGAGTCGATTGCTATTTTTTACGTAATCAGTTCTTCAAACAATTACATCAAACTTCACTAAAACTATTGAATATAAGCAGCATAACTGTCCTGATCTATCCTGCAGTCAACATAAATGTCATGCTGACATTTAAAAGCATTTACGCAATCGTTCCCGGAAATTATGCAATCGTTCCCGGACTAATTACCATCCGGTTTACCTGACGCGTTGGCAGTGCTCAAAGGCCAGTACCATTTCTCAAAAAGGTCCGGCTGAGCAGGATCAAAGTGGAGAAAATCTTTCGTGATGTACTGTGCGATATCCAGTTTTGCATCCTGTATACCTTTCAATATACATTTAGCGATCTGTGAAGCACCATAGGTACTGAAGTGGGTATTGTCTTTCAGCGCTTCAGGCTGATTGGGAAAGGAATTGGCGGGATAGTGTACAAATGCTTTCAGGGAGTTTTCCACACCCCAGGCTTCATAGAGGGTTTTACTCATCTCGTTCAGGTCTATCAATGCAACCTGCTGTTCCTTTGCAGTAGCACGCACTGCCGCAGGATAATCCAATAAAGTATTGATGATATGGCCGCTGGAATCAAAGCTGCGGCGGTGCATGGAAGTAACTAATACAGGAATGCCGCCTTTCTTGCGCGCCTCACTGATAAAGAATTCCAGGTTCTTTTTATAAGTAGTAAAGGCCCCACCACCTTTCTGTTTCTGATCATTATGGCCAAACTCAATGAACAGGTAATCACCCCGTTTCATCATACTCAGCACCTTTTGCAGCCGCTTTGAACCTATGAAGGAATACAGCGCTTCTCCACTCTCGGCGTAGTTGGCTACCACCACTTTATCCGGCACAAAAAACCGGGGGATCATCTGGCCCCATGCGGCCCATGGCTCTCTGTCCTGATCCACCACAGTGGAATTGCCTGCCAGGAAAATACTGGTAGCACTGGTATTGGGGGTGATCTCTACGCCACAGACCTTGGGATGCGCTCCATTGAATTCTATCGTTAACCGGTTATCCCAATGTAAATAACCGCGTTCCCTTTCTTTGATCCGCACCCTGTCAACTACTTCATTTTTATCATTTCTAATAAGTGTATCTTTGACATGTATAGTAAAATACACGTCAAAAAAGCGCCCTTTTTTTGTCTCCGCTTTTTCTACCATCCACCTTCTGCATTCTGCACGGATCACGGAGGAAGAAGTACCTTCCGCATCTCCAAGGATCACTTTCACATTATAATTACCTTCCGGCAGGTTTACAGAAAAAGAGAAAGGGGTAGTGCCTTCCACAAAATCGTTCTTCAGTTCATCCTTCCCGGCTCTCTTTACGCCGGTAACAACGGCATTGGGTTCCCAGCCGAAACCGGTTTGTGCATTGTATACCATGGAAGGGGATACAGCGGTATAACCTTTGGCGGCAGGGCCGGTACCAAAGTCGAACTTATAGCTGGCAGGAGGCTGTGCGAAAGTGAGCAAAGCCAGCAGCGGGTACAATAACATCATAAGGATTCTCTCATCGTGATATAAAATGGAACTTCTATTTGTTCCTTGGAGTTCTCCAGGATCAGTTTTGCTGCCATTTCCCCCATGATCCTGAAATCTGTGGAAATAGTGGTCAGCCCGTTGAGGATCAGTTTTTTGAGGGGTGTTTCATTATAGGAGATAATACCTACATCCTTACCGATCACCAGGCCCAGGGAAATGATCTTTTCTATCAATACTACCAGGTCGTTCTCCCGCAGGTTGATATATACATCGCCGGGTTGGATGTTTTCCGTGGCAATATCCCTCACCACCTTGCCGCTGAATGCATAGTTCTGGCAGAACTGCTGGAAGCCCAGGAAGATCTCCTCCGGGTAATAGGAATATTCAGGGAAAATGATCTTAACGGTCTGGTACTTTTGCAGCTTATCCCGCGCCTGCTCCAGTGCTTCGTAGATGTCTTTCTGAAAGTTCTCATATACCGCGCCATATTCCCCTGTTACACCTTTCAGTTTCTTATCCAGCAGGATCAGTTTTTCTTTTGGGATAGCATTGATCACTTCATCCACATTATCCCATCTTTCCCGGAAGTGCGGGAGGATCACCACATGCGTATATTCTTCCAGTTTTTGCGTGAGCAGTTTCCTGAATAGCCCGAAATCGCTGTTATAGATGTAGAAGTCGATGCTGGCCTGCTCTCCCAGTTTGCTGGCAAAAGAATCGTAGATGATCTTTTTGTGTTCGCTTAATTTATTGAACAGGAGTAATATCTTGAACTGGCGGCCCAGGTCAACATTTTTCACGTAGTATCCTTTGCCGGGTACAGAACCCAGTACACCCAGCCCTTTTAAGTATTTGTATGCTTTTTCCGCGGTATCCCGGGAGATCTCAAAAACATAACTCACTTCATTAATGGAAGGCAGCACATCATCCATCTGCACCTTTTCATCTGCAATGGCCTTGATAATAGAGTTGGCCAGCTGATAGTATTTAGGTGTAGCGGAGAAATCGTCAATGAATAAATACTTAAAGATCGGATGTTGCTTCATACGCACAGTGGAATTTATCCGGCAGACAAGATAGTAAAAAAACAGGGCAATCAGGTACCATTCCCGTACATTCCCGTAGCAATCCCGTATCATTCCCGTATCCATCCCGTATTAAGGTGGGGTACCTGTCAAAAAAACAGCCTCGTTTCAGCAGAAATGTCACCGCAAAAAACATCAAAAGCCCTCTATTCCCGCAAAAAACATCAAAAACCACTTGCTGATTTCACTAACGCCCAATACTATCTTAATTTAGGGTAAACACTAAAAGCATGACAGTCCATGACGGTTATAGCTCACTCATGCTTTAATTTTAAACGATTAAGCCTTTAATATTCCACCATGCAAGCACTTTTAGGAATCATCTTTCATTTCATTGGCGGATTTGCCAGTGGTAGTTTTTATATCCCTTACAAAAAAGTAAAAGGTTGGAGCTGGGAAAGCTACTGGATCACCGGAGGCGTTTTCTCCTGGCTGATCGTTCCTTTTATTGCTGCCTGGTTAACTGTTCCCGGCTTTATGGACATCATCGCCAACACACCCTTTTCTACTTTGTTCTGGACTTACATCCTGGGTGTACTCTGGGGCATTGGCGGATTAACTTTCGGACTTTCCATGCGCTACCTCGGCATGTCTCTTGGCATGGCTGTAGCATTAGGATTCTGTTCTGCATTTGGTGCTCTGATCCCACCTTTGTATAAGGAGTTTTTTACTGACAGTCCGGATACCTTCACATCCATGCTGCAGAACAACAGGGGCATCTTTGTATTATTAGGTGTGATCGTTTGCCTCGTGGGTATCGCCATCAGCGGTAAAGCGGGTATGTATAAGGAAAAGGACCTCTCTCCTGAAAAACAACAGGAAAGCATTAAAGAATTCGACCTGAAAAAAGGTTTGATCGTGGCTATTGTATCCGGTATCCTCAGCGCCTGTATGAGCTTTGCCATTTCAGCAGGAGAGCCTATGGGCCATGCAGCCGTAGAAAATAATGCGAATCCTTTATTTAAGAATAATGTGATCTTTGTAGTGATCATGTTAGGAGGGCTCACCACTAATCTGATATGGTGTGTTATCCTCAACATACGGAATAAATCATTCGGTGATTATACGAATAAAAAGACCCCGCTGGCTGCCAATTACTTTTTCTCTGCTATTGCAGGCACCACCTGGTTCTTACAATTTTTCTTTTACGGTATGGGAGAAAGCAAACTGGGCAATGGCGCCAGCTCCTGGATCTTACACATGGCATTCATCATCCTTATCTCCAGCATGTGGGGATTTGCATTGAAAGAATGGAAAGGCGTCAGCAAAAAAACATACGCTACTATCCTCATCGGTATCACTACGATCATACTTTCCGTAGTACTGGTAGGATATGGCAATTCTCTTGAAAATTGATCTCGTGATAAACTAAGTAATATGTCGACAAATAACAGTACCATCACCAAATTCAAGCATGTAAGCTATCTGTGGGATGAAGCAAAAGCAGCATCCATGGCAGGTGATGAAGTAGCCCTGCTGATCTATCGCTCTAACCTGCTGGGCGCCGATCTGCGTTTAACAAATTATGGCGGAGGAAATACCTCCTGCAAGGCTATGGCCACAGACCCCCTCACCGGAGAAAGCACAGAAGTGATGTGGGTAAAAGGTTCCGGTGGAGACCTTGGCACACTGAAGCGAAGTGGCCTCGCCGCTTTGTATGTGGACAGGATGCATCGCCTGAAAAATATCTACAAAGGATTAGACCAGGAAGATGAAATGGTGGAACTGCTGAACCATTGCATCTATGATCTGCAATCCAAAGCACCATCTATTGATACCACACTGCACGGCTTTCTGCCCTTCGCGCACATAGACCATCTGCATCCTGATGCAGCGATCGCTATTGCCGCTTCCAAAGACGGTAAAAAGATCACACAGGAATTATTCAATGGTACCATCGGCTGGGTAGAGTGGCAGAAACCAGGATTCGACCTGGGCCTGAAACTGCGCCAGTGCCTCGATGAAAATCCCGGCATCAGGGGTATCATGTTAGGTTCCCATGGTTTATTCACCTGGGGTGATACCGCTTACGAAAGTTATATGAACACGCTGGAAGTGATTGAACGCTGTGCGGAATACTTACAGGAAAACATCGGTAAAAAAAGACCGGTGTTTGGCGGTCAGCGCATGGAATCTTTGCCCAAGGCAGACAGGTTGGCAAGAGCCGCTGCCCTGGCTCCTGTGCTGCGCGGGTACTGTTCTTCCAAAACCAAAATGATCGGTCATTTTACAGATGACGACAGGGTATTGGAATTCATCAACTCCCATGATCTGGACAGACTGGCCCCGTTGGGCACAAGTTGCCCTGATCACTTCCTGCGCACAAAGATCAGCCCGCTTGTACTGGACTTTTCTGTAACAGAAGAGATCAGTGTGATCAAAGAAAAGCTCGGCCCAATGTTCGATGCCTATCGCCAGATGTACACGGATTATTACAATGCCTGCAAACATCCTAATAGTCCGGCTATACGGGATACCAATCCTGTAGTGATCTTATATCCCGGCATCGGCATGTTCACTTTTGCAAAAGATAAACAAACTGCACGCGTAGCCGCAGAGTTCTATATCAATGCCATCAATGTAATGAAAGGCGCGGAAGCGATCTCTTCTTACATCTCCCTGCCAAGGCAGGAAGCATTCAACATTGAATATTGGTTACTGGAAGAAGCCAAACTGCAACGCATGCCCAAACCGAAACCCCTCACCGGCAGAATAGCCCTGGTAACAGGCAGCGCCGGCGGTATCGGTAAAGCTATTGCACAAAAGTTTGCACAGGAAGGCGCTGTAGTGGTGATCAATGATAACGATGCACAACGTCTGGAAACGGCTAAAGCTTCCTTCAGCCAGCAATTTGGTGCAGATGGATTTGCAGCAGATGTACTGGACGTTACCAAAATAGATACTATCCGCAAAACGTTTAATACAGCGGCCCTCGCCTTTGGTGGTGTGGACATTGTAGTGAACTGCGCCGGTCTTTCTATTTCCAAACCCATAGAAGAACATACGGAAGCCGACTGGGACATCCTGTATGACGTACTGGTAAAAGGCCAGTTCCTGGTTACACAGGCAGGTATTGAAGTCATGCGTAAACAAAATATGGGTGGTGATGTATTGAACATTGTGAGCAAAAACGCACTTGTATCCGGGCCTAATAACGCAGGTTACGGCTCTGCCAAAGCAGCACAATTACACCTGAGCAGGTTGAACGCAGCTGAGTTAGGAAAAGACCATATCCGTGTGAACACCGTGAACCCGGATGCCGTTATCTCTGACAGCAAGATCTGGGAAGGCGCATGGGCAGAAGGAAGAGCAAAAGCATACGGTGTTACCGTTGCAGAATTACCGGCCTTCTATGCCAAACGCACTTTACTCAATGAGATCATTCTGCCGGAAGATATCGCCAATGCCTGCTTTGCGTTTGTTGGCGGATTACTGAACAAGGCTACGGGAAATGTGCTGAATATAGATGGAGGAGTAGCCATGGCATTTGTACGCTAAAGCTAAAACCCAAACCCCATGCAACGCATTGCCGTTAAAATGATCCTTAAAGAAGGATATGCAGAAGAATACAAAAGACGGCATAGTGCGTTGTGGCCGGAGTTGGAAATATTACTGAAGGAAAGTGGCATCAGCGATTATGCCATTTACCTGGATGAAGAAACAAATATTCTCTTTGCTTGTTTGAAAGTGAAAGATGCCACCGCGCTGGACCGTTTGCCATCACAGGCAGTGATGCAGCGCTGGTGGAATTACATGAAGGATATCATGGATAGCTATCCGGATAATTCCCCTGTAACTTTTCCTTTAAAAGAAGTATTTTATATGGCTTAATAAATCCATGCTATGGAAATTGCACAATACAATGAATCGTTACTGGCTGCACATCAACGCGCCTTTAATTATATCGCCGCAGAAACTGATCAAACGGATGCCATACTCAATAAACTGGCGGCCTTCCAGGTAGCTATCCCCAGCTGGGCGCTGGGAACAGGTGGTACACGTTTTGGCCGTTTCCCTGCAGGTGGCGAGCCCCGCAACCTCGAAGAGAAAATTGAAGACATTGGCCTGCTGCATAAACTGAACCAGTCCAGTGGCGCCATTTCTTTGCACATCCCCTGGGATATTCCTTCGAACCCTGCACACATCAGGGCACTGGCAGCAGAACATGGCATTCGTTTCGATGCCATGAACTCCAATACCTTCCAGGACCAGCCGGGCCAGGCATTGAGCTATAAGTTCGGTTCCCTGCAACATGTAAATAAAGCCATCCGCCAACAAGCCATCGACCATAACATAGAAGTGATCAAACACGGTATTGAACTGGGTTCTGATTCACTCACCGTATGGTTATCTGATGGTTCCTGTTTCCCCGGCCAGCTGAATTTCCGCCAGGCATTCCAGAACACTCTGGAAGGTTTACAGGAGATCTACAAAGCATTACCGGATAACTGGAAAGTGTTTGTAGAATACAAAGCATTTGAGCCTAACTTCTATTCCACTACGGTGGGCGACTGGGGCCAGTCTTTACTCTACGCCAGCAAACTCGGCCCTAAAGCGTACACACTGGTAGACCTTGGTCACCATTTACCCAACGCGAACATTGAACAGATCGTTGCCCTCCTGCTAATGGAAGGAAAACTCGGTGGTTTCCACTTCAACGATTCCAAATATGGCGATGATGACCTCACCGTAGGCAGCATCAAACCCTACCAGTTATTCCTTATTTTCAATGAACTGGTAGAAGGGATGGACGCACGTGGCATGAACCATGCAAAAGACCTGGGCTGGATGATAGATGCTTCTCACAATGTAAAAGATCCTTTGGAAGATCTGCTGCAATCCGTGGAAGCGATCATGCTCACCTATGCACAGGCCTTGCTGGTAGACAGGAAGAAACTCGCCGAAGCACAATTGAATAACGATGTGGTAACCGCCCAGGAAATATTACAACAGGCTTTCCGCACAGATGTTCGCGCATTGGTAGCAGAAGCCCGCTTAAGAGCAGGCGGCTCCCTGAACCCTTTGGGTTATTTCCGCGCAGCAAAAGTGAGAGAGCAATTAATTAAGAAGAGAGGCCTCAAAACTGTGGCAACCGGTCTGTAATAAATTGAATGAATGGCAAGAGTTCCCGTTATAGTGATATTTGATGTTGGTAAAACCAACAAGAAATTGTTCCTGTTTGATGAACAATACAGGATCATATTTGAAAGAACTGCCCGTTTTACGGAAACAACAGATGAAGACGGCGATCCCTGTGAAAACCTGGAAAGCCTCCGCCTCTCTGTATTTGATTCGCTCAGGGAAGTTTTTAAAATGAAGGACATTGAAGTAAAGGCCATCAACTTCTCCACTTACGGAGCCAGCCTGGTGTACATCAATGAAGAGGGGAATCCGCTCACACCTTTGTATAATTACCTGAAAACATACCCGGAAGCGTTAAAGCAACAGTTCTATAAAAAGTATGGTGGCGAAGCAACATTCAGTGTGCAAAGCGCTTCTCCTGTATTGGGAAGCCTCAACTCCGGCATGCAGCTTTACCGCCTGAAACAGGAAAGGCCCGATGTGTTTGCCTCCATGAAGTATGCCCTGCATCTGCCGCAATACATGAGTTACCTCCTGTCCGGCACAGCCTGTTCTGATATTACCAGCATAGGCTGCCATACCAATCTCTGGGATTTCACCACTAATAGTTATCATCGTTGGGTGAAGGAAGAAGGGATCCTGGAAAAACTGGCACCCCTGATGCCTTCCAACGAAGTGATGCCTGCCGTATTTCCCGGCAACAACTACCATATCGGCACAGGCCTTCATGATAGCTCGGCAGCACTGATCCCTTACCTGGTGAGTTTCCACGAACCGTTCATATTAATTTCCACCGGCACCTGGTGTATCAGTTTTAATCCTTTCAATGAAAGTCCGCTTACGGCGGAAGAGCTGGAACAGGATTGCCTCTGTTATATGACCTTCCAGGGAAAACCGATCAAAGCATCAAGGCTTTTTGCAGGTTATGAACATGAACAGCAGGTAAAACGTATCTCTGATCATTTTAAACAGCCTGCACTGCGTTACAGGAGCCTGGATTACGATCCAACCATTTCCCTGAAACCGGCAGGTAATTTTGCGGACAGACACCTGGCGGATTTCCCGGATGATGTAGCGGCTTATCATCAGCTGATGTTTGATATTGCCATACAGCAACAGCATTCAACCAGCCTGGTGGTGAAAGGCACAAAAGTGCGGCGGATCTTTGTGGATGGAGGGTTCAGCAAGAATGTGATCTATATGAACATGCTGGCTATGTTATTCCCGGAGATAGAGATCTATGCGGCTTCCATGGCACAGGCTACTGCAATGGGTGCAGCGCTGGCTATTCACCCTACCTGGAATAAAAAGAGCCTGCCCAATGACCTTATTGAACTGAAATATTACGCGGTAAAACAGGAGCATCTGCCCTTTTGATGAATGGGTATTTACTTTCTGATAATACCTATTGCAATCGCGAAACTGGGGTATCCCCCTTTTTGATAAATGGGCATTTACTTTCTGATAATACCTATTGCAATCGCGAAACTGGGGTATCCCCCCTTTTAATAAAGATCTGCGCTCCCTCAGCTAACATGGAATGGGGGAGACTATATCCGGAAAACGGTTTTCCGTTAATGGTGATGGATTGAATATATGCGCCTTTACTGCCTGTTTTTATAACTGTTTTCTTTCCATTTGGGAGGTGGATCGAAATACTGTCGAAGATAGGTGTACAGAGCATATATTCTCCTCCCACCGGGTCTACAGGATAAAGTCCCATGGCTGCGAATACGTACCAGGCACTCATTTGCCCCGCATCATCATTTCCACTCAATCCGCCAATACCATCACTGTATTCTTCTTTTAAAATGCGCGCTACCTTCTCCTGTGTTTTCCAGGGAGCGGCTGTATAGTTGTACAGGAACGGGATATGATGCCCCGGTTCATTACCATGCCAGTATTCGTTTTTTTCAAATAAGCTATCCAGTGCGGCTTCCAGGTTCAGTAATGAAGCCAGCCCTTTCACATCCTGCGGTACATAAAAAGTATATTGCCGGGGCGTGCCTTCTGTGATAAAAAACAATTTCTTATCCGGGTTAAAATCTTTGTAGAAACTGCCATCAGCGTACCTGCCATTCATCAGTCCTACTTTCTTATCAAAAACATTCCGGTAATTGGCGGCGCGTTTTTGGAGTTTTTCGAAATCTTCTTTTTTGTTAAGGCTCCGCGCAACTGTAGCCAATGCATAATCATCATAGGCATACTCTAATGTACGGGATACCTGCTCCCTTTTATGGAAAGCATCCATCACGCTATCTTCCAGGGGTATGTAGCCATACAGGAGATAAGAAGTGATGGCCCTGCGCCCCTTGCCATTTTTATAATCTTTAATATCCGGTATCTCAAAAGCATTCTTCCGCATGAGTGCATAAGCTGCTTCAGTATCGTAGTTGCGGATATTTTTATTATAAGCCGAAGCAATGAACGCGGTACTATGATCTCCTATCATAGCTGCTGTATAGCTATTCCAGCAGGGAAAGATAGGCAGCCATCCACCCTGCTGCCCTTTAAGGATCAGGGATTGTACGAAATCATTGATCAATGCAGGTTGTAATATTTCAAACAAAGGAAGCTGCGCACGATAGATATCCCACATGGAAAAATCATCGTAATACCCGCCTTGCTTCAGTTGTTCATTCTGATAATCTCCTGCAAACCTTGGATACAATCCATCCACATCACTCATCAGGCGGGGATGCTGCATACTGTGATACATGGAAGTATAAAAGATCCGTTTAGCCTGCTCATCCCCTGTACTCACCTCAATCTGCCCCAGCGCTTTATTCCAGGCAGCTTCTGCCTTTTTGCGCAAAGCAGAGAAATCCCAGGTGTTCATCTCTGCCTGTAAGTTCCTCCTTGCGCCTTCAAGCCCTGTGAAAGAAGTACCTACGCGCAACCGGATCACAGTGCCTTTCTTTGCATGTAGCGCAATACCCATGGAGGTAGCCATCACTTCCAATGCATCATTCTTTGCTCCTCCCTTCTTTACAACACTTCCTGCTTTCGCAGCATCCACATCATACTGTATCACAAACCAGCCACTAAAGCCTGCGGGTTGCCCGCTGCCCTGGTAGATCCTGTACACAGGGTTATACCCTGTGATCTCTTTCTTTACAGGATCAATTGTAATACCGCCTTTTTGCTTATCACTGTTAGGCGTAACCACAATATGTAAACTATCATCTTTCAGCATGGTGAACTGCAGCATGCCGCAACGCAGTGTAGCCATCATCTCCGTTTGCACATTTCCTAATTCGTTCTTATAATAATGCGGCTGGCTGATCTCTTTTGTATGGTCCAAAGCATTACCGCCACTGTTCACCGGCATAATGGTCACACTGCCATAATCCTGCGTGCAGGAACCGCTCAGCCAATGCGTGAGCCTGTAGCCGCTGGAGGTTTCGTCTTTATAGTAATAAGGAGCCAGGCATTTCTTTTCCGTGCTGCGGGTTTGGGGAGTAAGTTGGGTCATACCGAAAGGCAGCCCCACAGCGGGGATCACATTCGCCAGCATTTCTGTACCGGCGCCATGTTTCTCTGCGCTGATGGTAGTGGAAGCAGCAGTGCCCATCAGCGGGTTCACATATTTAACATGCTGCGCATATGCACAGCTATTGAGCAGCAATAATAACAACGTTCTCATGGATAGTAAATATAGCAGGAATATTTACAAATATTCCTGCTATTCTACAGCTATCTTAAAGTTACTTTTTCTGCACAGACATTACCAATGCCCATTCTACAGCTATCCTAAGTTTACTTCTTTCGTGTATACATTTCCAAAACGGTCTGTGGCCTTCACGGTGATCATCTTTGCATTCGCAGAAGGTTTGGCCGTAAACAGGTGCTCCGTTAAGCTGGGCTCTACCCAGGTATGTTTTGTGGGCATGGAAGGCCCTTTATACAGCTCCACAGCTTCAGGATCAAAGCCTATGATCTGTTCCATATTACCTTTGGCCACGCCATCTTCCAGCCATTCCACTTTCCACTTAGGGTCCCAGTTCCATACATTGGCTACCACAGCATCTGCATGTTCCGCCATACGGCCTTTTTTATGGATGCTGATCTGGTGCGTTTTATCAAAACCAACAGACTTATAATACCATTTGATATCGTTGCCATCTACTTCGTATACTCCATATCCACTGGGCGTTCCATCTGAACAAATAGGGCCCGTCCACCAGGCGCCACAAACAGTGCCATGGTTATGTTCCATGATATTGTCCTTTTCCCAGTTCTCGTTGAAATGGGTATGGCCGCTCATGATATGTACATTGTAAGGTTTCAGCATGGCATACAACGCAGCACGGTTACTGGTAACGCCACCCAGTTCTTCTTCCTTTGCCCCACTCCTTCTCTTAGCACCATTATCCGAAGGGATATGCAGAGATACCACTACTGTACTGCCGGCAGGCACATGCTGCAGGTCCTTCTCCAGCCAGCTCAGCTGGTTTTCCGTAAAGTACCCGATATAACGGTGGCCGGTGCCAATGAAGAATACATTATCCAAGGTTACGTAATGCACCTTACCCCTGTTGAAAGAATAATAGGTAGGGCCGAAGTTTTCTTTGTAGGTAGCCTGTGACCGGTCATCCGTACGGGCAGAATAATCAATATCATGATTACCGATCACCTGGAAGAAAGGTGCACCGGTAGTACCTACCGCTTCTTTGTAATCAGCGTATAATTCAAATTTATCAAACACCAGGTCACCTGCGCCAATACCATGGATCGGTATCTGGCCAAGAGAGGCAACCAGCGCTTTAGTATCCGGAGCGGAAATGGTTTTCAGTAACTCCGCATCTTCTTTAGTGAGGATCTGTGTATCGCCCCATACAATGAAGGCATGTTTATCATCACCGCCTTTGATGGCATCCAGGGGGAACTGGATGTTCTGCTGCGGGGCATTTTTGTCTATCTTAACATAAAAATCAGCTACGCCCTTTTTGTGCGGGATGGCGTAACCGGAGGGAACAGAGAGGAAAACGAACTCGGCATTCACATGCGGCTCAAAGCCAAAGCTGCCGTCACTGCCTGTTTTCACCACATTGTAGCCATCACTGATCACCACATTGGCGATACCCTTACCGGCAGAAGTTACTTTACCTTGTACCTTTTTAACCTGGCTCTTTTCCCTTCCTAATACATCTACCGCAGGTAATGCGGCAGCGGCGGAGAATACGCCAAAACTTTTCAGAAAATTCCTTCTTTTCATATGGGCTGTTGTAAGCCGCAAAGAAAAGCATCCAATGTTACTTAATTATTAAGGATCACTTGCCCATCCATTTCTTAAACTCCGTTACCCTTTCCCGGCTCACCAGCGCTTCTTTACTTTCTGAGGGTTTTAATCCAAGAATAAGGCGGTTACCAAAATAATCATCAATCTTATCGATGCTGCGCACAGCAACAAAAAAAGAACGACTGATGCGGAAATATTGTTCCGGGTCCAGCATTTCGTCCAGTTCATCCATCGTATAATCAATAACAAACTTCTGGTTATCATATGTTTTAAAGAAGTTTAATCTTCCATCACAGAAGAAGTAAGCGATCTCACTGATATCAATTGAAACCAGCTTCCGCCCGTGCTTTACGAGGAACCGTTTCCGGTAAGCAGGGGGCTGTAGTTTCTGGCGAAGTTCCTTCAGCAGATGGTCCATATTCATGGTATCATCCGTTGCGCCGGTTGTAAATCCTTTCTTCAGTTCCTTGTATTTATTGAGGGCTGCCTGTAATTCATCTTTCTGTACAGGTTTCAGCAGGTAGTCGATACTATTCACCTTAAAAGCCTTCAGGGCATATTCATCGTAGCTGGTAGTAAATACCACCGGGCTTTTTACTTCGGTGAGATTGAAGATCTCAAAACTCTGCCCATCCGCCAGCTCTATATCCATCAGGATCAGGTCTGGTTTTGGATTGGACTGTAACCACTCCACCGCGGAAGAAATACTGTCTGCCGTACCCACTACGATAGAAGCCGGGTCTACCGCTTGCAATGTTTTCTGTAATTTCTTTACAGCCAGATCTTCGTCTTCAATTATAAAAATATTCATAAAAAGAAATTTACTACTTAACTCAGGCCCGGGATCAGCGGCAACACCACTACAAACCGGTTCTCCAATTCATTGATCCGCACATCATACCGGCGTAACAACCTGTACTTCTCCCGGATATTGAGTAAGCCTATACCCATGGATTCCGGTTTGTTTAGCTTCTTCACCAGGTTATTCTCTATCACCAGGTAACCATCTTCTGTGGAAGTAATGGTAAGGGTGATCGGTTCCTGTTTGCTGACCACATTATGCTTCACCGCGTTTTCCACCAGCAACTGTAAACTCAGGGCCGGTAATTCATACAGCATAAACCCGTTGTCTATCTTCACATGCATCTGAAAACTCTCCCCATGCCTGGTTTTCAGCAACTGGTAATAGGACTGTATAAAGTTCACTTCCTGCTCCACCGTACTCATGCCGCTTTCATTGTTGCGCAGCAGGTAGCGGTATACTTTACTCAGTTCGTCCAGGAATTCTTCTGCCAGCTTCTTATCTTCCGAGATTAAAGAAGACAAAGTGTTGAAGCAATTGAAAAGGAAGTGCGGGTTCACTTTCTGCTTCAGATTATCAAATTCCTGCTCCAGGTGCAGCTTCTCCATCATTTCCTGTTCTGTGGCACTCTCCTTGTACTTATCAATGATATACAATACCTCCCAGAGTGTCTCAAACATAATGTTCACCGCCAGGCCCAGCAGGTAGGCGTACAGAAAATCAACGTTCTCCAGCTGATACCCCAGGATGTGGAACCAGTCGTACACCAACAGAATAAAAAAACTGGAGGGCGTCATCACCACCAGGTTCACCAGGCTTTTCCACCTGATCCTTTGTGCCGTTTGCTCCAGCGAAGGAAACTTACTGATCACATAATGATCATACTGGTAATGCAGGAACCAGCTCACTACGCCTATTCCATACAACAGCGGATAAGAAACCGCCCATATCCGCCAGTCGCTGAAGATCCGCTCATCATAAAGGATATATGCCCATGCCAGTATGATAAAAGGCATGGAATATAAAAAGCCCAGTGTTTGTATCCTGTTAGGTTTTACAAATTTCATACGACTACCTCCCTTCCCCCGAACAAGGGTAAATTGATGATCCTGATGTTGCTGCTCTCACTGATCGTGATAGGCGGGGCATTCAGCAGCTGGTATTTATTCAGCAGGTTGTCCAGCCCCTCTTCTATGTTAAAATTCTGCAACACTGTTTTTTCATATACCGAATGCGTGATCGTGATCTCATTGTTATCGTTGCTCTCAATCAATATCTTCAGCGGGTTCTTTTTGCTGATGGCATTGGTATAGATAATATTCTCCAGGATCACCTGCATGCTCAGAGGGGGCAGGTTCTTACGCAGGGTATCCTTATCTACCCTGATAGTGGCTTTAATAGCAGCGCCAAACCGTTGTTCTGTTAAGTACAGGTAAGATTCTGCAAATTTGATCTCATCTGCTACCGGTATCAGGAATTCATCATCGCTGCGTAACAGGTACCGGTGTACCCTACTCATTTCATCCAGGAACCTTTCTGCTTTTTCTTCTTCATCCGGGATAAGGCCGGAGAGGGTGTTAAAACAATTAAAAAGAAAGTGCGGGTTGATCTGGCCTTTCAAACCCAGCAACCGGCTTCGCTGATAGGCGTTCTTCAGCTTTTCTGTCTCCGCCAGGGAAGCCTTCCAGTTTTCCCAGTTGGCGATCGCTTCATTGATAAAAGTGATCACCGTACTCAGGATACAGCCGCATAATACTGCCCACCAGAACATATGCGGTTTTGCCTGGCATTCCAGGATAGGCACATGATTGTAAGACAGGTACAGCGCCGTCATACTGCCAATATTCATCAGGTAGAAGATGGGCAGCATTATTGCGATGCGTTTGAACAGGTCACCGGCGGAAGGGAACCTGTTACGGATGAATACAGCTACCAGGCCAAAGATGAAATAGATGACCAGGAAGTATAAACCGCTCCCAAGAAAACTTTTCCCAAATTCCAGTGCGCTACCTAAGATACAGCTCCCGAATACCAGCAGGTTCATCACAAGGATATAGGGGATCATCACCCATCCAAAGACCAGTGGTTCTTTCTTGCTATATCTTACAAAGGCCATGTTATAAATGTATTAAAATCCGGGTGTATTGCGTATAACATGGTCATGAATTGAGGGAAACAAGGATGAAATGTAGTAAACCATGGATGAATTGTTATCTCCGGATGGGGCTGCCTTCGGATGAAATGGTTAGGCTGATTACCGCTGTGCCGCAGACTTAGATTACTGCTATGCTGTGGGGAGCTGTAGCTTTCAGGTTACCACTGGATCACAGAACCTGTAGCTTTCAATTTACCGCTGGATCACAGAACCTGTAGCTTTCAGTTTACCGCTGGATCACAGAACCTGAAGTTTTTCAGTTTACCGCTGCACCACAGGCTCCGTAGCCTTCAGATAAGCCTGCCAGGCTTTGAGGTCTTCCTCGTTCATTTCTTCCAGGGCCTGCCAGTGCAGGCAATTCCCGTAATTATCAGCCAGCTCTTTGCCTTTTGCAACTAACTGTGCCGGATCCGTGGCATACCTGCCGCCTGTTTCCTTTGACTCCCTGATGTTACAGGCAGCCATGCTCAAACATACCATGAGCCCGGAGATAACAATCTTCATGTCAACATTTTTTGGGGTTATAAATATGATGACAAAATTAAAGCGGCAGGGAAAGGCACACAACACTGAAATGCGTGAATTGCAGAGAAGGATGCCTGAATTGGAGTTCAGGGATCAGAAAAACCCGCAACAAACTGCTGCGGGCCTCTGGTTTAATAGTTATTGGGGAGCGACAACTGTTTGTTGGTTCACAATCGGCCAAACACCCGGCGTTGGAACACTTACACCTTTTGTTTTCCCACGCAGCCCTGCATCTGCACCGAAATAGTACAAAGGCCAGCCTTTATAGGTAAGCTGTTTTTTGGTGAACACATTGATCACCGCAAAATCCGTAGCAGCCACACCGGTAGGTACCTTTTTCAGTTCCGCTACCTCGTAGATCGGCCAGGTGGCATTATTGCTGAAATCTTCCTTGGTATATTTATTTACATTGTTCCTGTCGTTCTTAAAACCATACAGCGTACGGCCATTCGCATCTGTAAAATATTGCACAATCTCTACACCTTCCACATAAGCGCTGGTATACTGTTTACCATTGTTCCCGATCAACGGGCCATTCATGAGCATAATGGTATAATCCGGTTTTGCCACAAACCATACTTTACCTACGTTCTCTCCTTTTGCTTCACCCGCAGCCGCATCTGTTTTGTAGTAATACAAAGGCCAGCCTTTATAGGTATTTTGCTTTGCGCCATCCGGACGGGTAATGGTCCCAAAATCCGCCGCAGCTAAACCTGCTCCCAGGCGGAGTGTAGTGGTATAAAAGATAGGCCAGGCATCCCTGCATCCGCCGGTGCAGACAGAATTACCCGTGGTATCCCTTGTGTAATAATAGAGCGTACGGCCGGCACTGTCCGTCAGTACCTGACCCAGTGGGGCAATTTCTTTCAGTACAACATTGTCAACCGGGGGTGGAGGAACAGGGGGCGCCTGATCTCTTGTACAAGCCACTGACAGGCATGCGAGGGCAATCACAGTGATGTGTGCTTTTGTGTTCAGCATAATGATTAACGGTTAAGATTATAAACTATCCGCTAATACGGGGAGGAAGTTTTCCGGGTTGCCTGCCGGAGAACTTTATTCAGATTGATGCTATTTTAACAAAGCTCAGGTTCGTCACTTGTATAAGACAGGTTTGTTACGTGTTCGCTTAGCCTTCCTACGGGGCCCATGAGAAAATACTATAAAAAAGGCCCCGGGAATTCCCGGAGCCTTACAATAATCAGAATTTAAGGATGAGGTTAACAGCGTAATTACGCGGAGGCTGTGGTTCTCCCCAGGGCCCCCAGTATTTTGTATTGGTGATATTATCCAGCTTCACGCCAATGCGGTATCCGGGACGGTCATAGAAAATAGTTCCGTTCACCAGCGCATATGCCGGGAAGAATAAAGTGTTCGCATCATTGAATGGTGTTTCACTGTTGTAGAAAACACCACCGGCAATGCCCAGGCCTTGTACCTTACCTTTGGGCATCCGGTAACTGATCCATGCATTCCCCATGTGTTTACCACCGGAACGTGCCGGGCGTTTGCCCTCGAAATTGCTGGCTCTCACAATCTCACTTTCATTAAAACCATATCCTGCCATAATGTTCAATCCCGGAACAGGATTGGTGATCAGCTCCACTTCCACACCCTTGCTTTTTTGCTTACCATCCTGTACCTGGAAAGCATTATCCACCGGATCAGTTCTCAGTTTATCCGATACCGTGATATCATAGAAACTCAGTGTTGCATTTAGTTTACCACTGAACATCTCCGCTTTCACACCACCTTCCCACTGATTAGCCTGTTCAGGTTTGAAGATATTCCCGTTCCTGTCCAAAGTACCGGTATAAGAGAACCCATTCATATAGTTAGCGAAAACAGAGAGTTGTTCTTTTAACACCTGGTACACTACGCCGAATTTAGGAGACAGGGATGTTTTACTATAGTTGCCGGTAGTTTTACCATTTACAAAAGAGTAAGTGCCTTTGTTATCCACTTTGTCCCAGCGAAGGCTCATCATCAACAATAAGCGGTCTGTGAAGTTTATCACATCTGCGCCGTAGATACCATAACGGTCTATCTGGCTTTGGTAGTGAGAAGCCAATGGTGTTTCAGACAGGCGGCGTTCTATTTTCTCTGCCAGCATAATAGGTGAGCTGCCATTCTTTATGTTGATGGTATCATACATAAAGTTCATCAGGAAAGTAGGTTGTGTAATATCCGCCAGGTAATCTGCACCGATCAGCACACGGTGACGTATACTCCCTGTATTGAATTCCCCGTTGATATTCTGCTGTACGTTGATGCTTTGGTAATTGTGGCTGTACTTCTGTATCTTCCTTGTCAGGGAATCACTGGCCCTGCCGTACAGCGTGCCGGAGAACTGTAACTGATTGCGCGCATTCACACCTCCTGTGGAGAACAGCGTAGTGGTATTCCACTTGCTGTTGAACTTATAATTCATTTGTGCGTATACGTTATAACCCGGGAAGGTAGAGGTCAGATCGTTTGAATAGAACGTTTTATAATAGTATTGCTCCATCTCCTTATAATTTTTGATGCTGGCATCCGGGTTCAGGTAAGCCACGGCGGAAGTACCATAATTACGGAACAGTTCCAGGTCAAAAAGGAAGGAGAGCTTTTCGTTTGCTTTATACGTTAAAGCTGTAGCCAGGAAATAGTTCTGTTTGAAACCTGCATCCTGGAAGCTCTGCGATGCATGGCGGCCGATATTCACTCTCAGCAGGGTGGTTTTATCCTCATTCAGCGGAGCATTGATATCAGCCGTGATGCGGTTCAGGCCAAAGCTGCCGGCTGTGAGCGCCAGTTCCGTCTTAAAGGTTTCAAACGGCTTTTTGGTCACCCTGTTCACAAGGCCGCCGTAAGACACAGCACCGGAACCGAACAGTGTGCCTGAAGGGCCTTTGATCACTTCAATCCTTTCCAGGTTAGCAGGGTCTACCGTGATCAGCTGATTAGCCACTAATCCGTTGCGCACAAAACTCCCTGTTCTGAAACCACGGATAATAGCAGAGGTACGGCCATTGCTCACTGTTTCCGTAGAATTCACACCCGCCACATTTTTAATCGCATCTTTATAATCCAGGATGATCTGCTCCTTCATTAATTCTGCCGGCACCACGGTATACACCTGTGGGTTCTCAATGTTCTTTAAAGGCATGCGAACAGCAGATTCACTTTCCTTACGGGCAAACCTGTTCCTGTCACCCGCGATCACCACTTCCCGCAGTGTTTTCTGGGAGAGGGTCATCTTCACATCCACGGTAGTGGTTTCACCGGCTTTCACGGTAACGGACTGCGTGTATTTATCATGATCAAATAAGAATACTTCCAGTTCATAAGTACCTGGTTTCAGGTTGCGGAAAATAAAGCTGCCTGTTTCATCGCTCAGGGCTTGCCTGCGGGTATCTTTCAACCGCACACCCACTGATGCTGCCGGTTCCCCTTCAGCAGTAGCTACCTGTCCTTTAATAATACCGGTGGAAGATTGTGCGAAAATGGTTGATTGCGGGACCAGTATAAGGCATACAAGGCCCAGGGCAATAATGATTGCTCTCATGGTATTGTTTTATAGTTATGGATCGCCGCAAAGCTACATACCCCTTCCGCGAGGAGTTTATGCATTCGGGAAAATGATTTACGGGATTGGGAATAATCTGGTAGGGGTTGACTTTGGGGTTTGCGTTTATAACATGGCCTGGAAGCACTATGCTTCCAGACCAAAAAAATTATAGTTCCTTAGGATCCAGCAACTGCGGCATCCACACCCTGAACATGGGCAGGGATGCTGCATTCCCTGCAGATGCATAATCACACAACGAAAGGGGAACAGCTTTCGTTCCTCCTTCTGCATAAGATTCCGGTATACACATTGCAGTAAACTGCATCCAGATACCATCTTTATTTACGTCCTTTAATGTAAGCGCAATATGTTTGCTTTTATCTGCAACAGGTTTTACAATAGCCCCAAAGTCAGGCCCCGGCAATCTTGCATCCCTGGCCAGCAATACCGGCCCACGCAGAATAGCCACATACTTCGGCTCAGATCCTGATGTTTCAATACGGCCCCTCATGTCCAGCTCCAATGCCAATGTATCTCCCTTTGCCCATTTACGTTTGATCGCTGCATAGGTACCTGGTGTTACATTAGCTACAGCCTCTCCATTCACGGTTAATGTAGACGTTTCACTCCATGCAGGGATACGTACGCGTAAGGTCATTTCTTCCGCTTTAGCCAATTGTACACCTATCGCTATTTTCCCCGTTACCGGGTAATCGGTATGTTGCTGCAAAACCACCTGCTGGCCGGAAGGTGATCTTAACACAAACTCCCCTTCCGTAAAGAAGTTAACAGACAAACCATCTTTGCCAGACATTGCCACCGTTAAAGGCAAAGTGAACAAACCCCTCGGCCCGCTGGCCTCACAGCAGTTCAACCCCATGCCACATTGTTCACTCCCTTTGAGCCGTTGCCCATATAAAGGCGTATACTTTGCCCATGCAGCACCATCTGTACTCATGGAACCTAATAATGCATTGTAGTAAGTCTGCTCAATAGCATCTGCATATTTCGCTTCTCCCGTTAAGCGCAACAACTGCTGGCTTAACTTGATCCAGGTAGCCGTAACACAGGTTTCCTGGTAATGATGTATCGGCGCCGTTTGTAAATGCGCACCACCAAACCAGCATTCCAAAGCAGAACCGGAACCGGCCACATTGATCTCTGTATTCCTGATATTCTCCCAGGTTCTCTCCACCGCCTGTTTATATTTCTCTTCTCCCGTTAAACGATAATATTCCAGCAACCCTTCGTAGCAGGACATCATCTCATAAGCCTTCTGCCCCTGATCCCATCCATACCAATTATTCAGCGCTTTCGGAAAACGTTTGGCCACATCAATCTCTGATTTACTGATCAGCTGCGGCCCCTGTGGTGTTTCCCATTCTTTCACGATCTCATCCGCAAATGCCAGGTACTTTTTATTCTTCGTGCGGGCATATAAACGGCAGACAGGTTCCAGCACGGAAGTAGCTGCCATGCCCCTGTGATTCCCCATCTTAACGATCAGCACATTCTTTTTGCCCAATTCCATCATCAAATGGTCTGCTACTTTTCCTGCGGCGGTCAGGCTTTTTTTATCTCCCGTCAGATCATAATAATCCAGCAAACCCAGCATCACATATTTCCTCCCCCAGATATCCCATGCCTGCAATCGCTTATCCTCAGCATAATTCCCGATATAACCATCTTCCGTTTGCGTACTGATAATACCTGTTACTGCATGATCCAGCACAGCTTTCAGCTTGGGTTCCGGTTTATAACGATACGCCAGCACAGCAGACGTAAACCACTTCCCCCAGAACTCCGTTTGCCAGCAACGGGTTTCTGTACGTGTTTTAAATGTCTCAATTAATCTGTCCACATCCTGCGCAAGAATGCGGTTATTATAGGAAGCGTCTAATCTTTCACCGGTAAAACCAGCGATGCGCGCGGAAGAAGCTGGTTTTAACTGATCATCAACAGTACCGGTTCGTAATACAAAAGCCGAGGCTAGTAACAGGAATAATTTCATCATTCATAACGTTATGGGCTAAATCTAATAAAAAGCAACTAACGCGGCATCCTGCACCTTCCGGATTTGTTAATGAACCCTCATTTCCGCTTTGCGTAAGAAATTTTCCCGATCCGACATTCCAATTTGGAAAACCCGGGGGAAATTTGCATCCGCAAATGCTGCTTAACACATGAGAAGAGGTCTATATTTTCTATTACTTATATTTACTTATAATATATCAATCGCCAGAGAATCAGCGGATAAGGGAACAATTAAAGGAAAAGTACTCACCACAGACGGCAAACCGGTAGACGGGGCCAGCATCCAGATAAAAGGCATCCAGGGGGAATTTGTTTCTGCAGAAGATGGTGTTTTTACCGTACAACAGATCAGGACCGGCACCCATACATTAAGGGTTTTATTGATAGGATACGCTCCAGCCACCCTGGAAGTGGAAGTAAAAAAGGACCAGGTCACTAACGTAACCGTTCAATTAGAAGTAACACACCAGCAACTGAACGAGGTAACCATCACCTCCGGATATAACAAATTCAATAAAAAAGAAACAGACGATATTGCCCGCCTGCCTTTAAAGAACATTGAAAATCCGCAAGTTTACACCATCGTTACCAAAGAGATCATCAAAGAGCAACTGGCCACGGATTATAACAGCATCTTCAAAAACATACCCGGCGCCGGTATACCCATTGTATACAACCAGGGCAGAAGTGCATTGCTCACCAGGGGTTTTGTTACTGCTAACCTCATCCGCAACAGTATCTCCGGTTTTGTTTATACCAATATTGACCCCGCCAACCTGGAAGTACTGGAAGCTATCAAAGGCCCATCCGGTACACTCTTCAACAGCAGCCAGATCTCTTTCGGCGGATTGTTCAACCGTGTTACCAAAAAACCAAACGAAGCCAAAAAAGGAGAGATCAGTTATTCAGCCGGCAGCTATAACCTGAACCGCCTCACTTTTGACGTCAACACACCGGTCAATGAAGATAAAACAGTGCTGATGCGCGTGAATGGTGCCCTGCACACAGAACAAAGTTTCCAGGACGCAGGTTTTACCCGCAGCCTGATGCTCGCTCCCAGTTTTATTTATAAAGCAGATGACAAACTTTCTTTCCTGCTGGATATAGAAGCCTCTACTTTTAATGCTACCTCCCCCATCCGTTATGCACCTGCGGTAAAAGGAAAGGTCAACAATATTAAAGACCTGGGTATGGACTATAAACGTTCATTCACCAATAATACACTGGACTACGTAACAAAACAGTTCAATGTTTTCGGTCAGATCAACTACCAGATCAACAGCGGGTGGAAATTGCAAACCAATGTTACCCGTACCTTTTCTACCACCGTTGGTTACGTCAGCCAGTTAAGAGGAATAACGGACAGCACTTTACAACTCAGCGTACAAAAAGAAAACTTCCCCTATAATGGTACAGAGATCCAGCAGAACCTGATCGGTGATTTCAAGATCGGCAAACTGCGCAACCGCATTGTGATAGGTGTTGACTTCTTTAACCAACGCAGCGACAGGACCACCCCTACCATTAACCTCCCTGTTATCAATTTCAAAAAACCGGGCACTGCTTATACACTCTACAATTCAGACAGGGTGGACTCTATTGCAGCCACTGTGCCGTACGACATGTACAGGACCAATTTATATACCTACAGCGCTTATGTATCTAACGTCATTAACATCACCCCTAAACTGAATGTGATGTTAAGTCTGCGTGCAGACCGTTATGTGGATGAAGGAACTTACCGCCCCGCATTTGATACAGCCAGCGGCGCATTTTCCCAGAATGCATTATCTCCCAAACTGGGCATCGTATATGAAGTGTTGAAAGAAAAAATATCGCTGTTCGGTAACTACATGAATGGGTTTAATAATGTTACCGGGCAGGATTACACCGGCGCAAACTTTAAACCACAGCAAGCCAACCAGTGGGAACTGGGTTTTAAGCTGGATGTGTTCAATCACAAACTCAGCAGCACCATCAGCTATTATAATATTGATGTAAGCAATATGACCCGCGTGGACCTGGAACATCCTAATTTCAGCATCCAGAACGGCACACAGGTGAGCAAAGGGCTGGAAGCAGAAGTGATCGCCAATCCTTTCTCCGGATTCAACATTGTAGCAGGGTATACTTATAACGACAGCAAATACACTTTTGCAGATTCAACCATACAAGGTTTAAGACCAGCCAGCGCCGGTCCTGAGCACCTGGTTAACTTCTGGATGAGCTACCGCCTGATGACCGGTCCCGCAAAAGGATTAGGTTTTGGTATAGGTGGCAACTACGGTAGCGCTTCTTTCCAGACAAACACCAAAGCATTTGTATTTAATATTCCCTCCTACACCTTACTGGATGCAACAATATATTACGACAGACCTACGTTCCGTTTTGGTGTAAAAGTGGATAACCTTACAAATGAAAAATACTGGTCACCCCGCCTGGCACCGCAAATGCCAACCAGGGTTACGGCAAATGCTACTTTCAGATTTTAGAAGATGAAGAAGAAACAACGATTTAAAAATATTGTACGAAAGATTCACCTATGGCTCGGATTATCATCCGGGCTAGTGGTTTTTATAGTGGCCATCACTGGTGCCCTGTACATATTTGAAGAGGAAGGAAGGGCTATGTTCCAGCACCGGTACTACCACATCCCGGAAAGTAATGCCGGTCATCCCAGGTTGCCCGTAGATCAGATGCAGGCAACCGTTGCTGCACGTTATCCCGGAGAGAAGATCACCAGTATCCGTTTCCAGGAAACAAAAGATGCAGCCTTTATCTTCTTCATGGAAAAACGCTTTGTATCTGTTGATCCTACCACCGCACAGATCATTGGCGTGCGGAACAAAAATGCAGATTTCTTTACGGTAGTGCTGAAGGTTCACATGGAACTTTACCTGGGCGAAGTAGGTAAAGAGATCATCCGCTGGAATGTGTTGATATTTTTCCTGATGTGTGTGAGCGGGCTCATCTTATGGTTCCCGAAACAATTAAGGTTCCTCAAACAGGCCACACGCATCAACTTTAAAACAAAAAACTACAAACGCCTCAACTGGGACCTGCACAGTGTGCTGGGGTTCTATGCACTCATCGTCCTGTTCGTGATTTCCCTCACCGGTATGTTCTGGGTTTTTGATACCGTAAAAGAAATAGCAGCGGCAATAGCCGGTGGCACAACTGAGTATAATACTAAAAGAACACCCATCAAACCGGAAACAATAGGGCATTTCACTTTGCAGGATGCCTATGATGCTGCCACAAGGGATTTCCCGGGAGCTAAAGAAACTTTCATCACACCATTTAACGATAAAGATGCCAACATCCGCATCATCATGCGGTACCCCTACAGCATTATACGTAAGCAGAACACGCTTTACTACAACGCTAACTCAGGTAAACTTGTATTTTCAGAATTGTATAAAAACTATACCGGTTACGCTGCTGTAGCCAGGAGTAACTTCGATTTTCATACAGGCAGGATCAGGGCTTTGGGCATAGGCAGCAAGATCGTTTACTTCATTGTAGCTTTAATTGCCGCTTCATTGCCCATTACAGGATTCATTGTCTGGTGGGGCAGAAGGCATAAGAAAAAGATACCGGCTCCTGTAAAACGCAGGATCACTAAACCGGTGATGGTGACGAAAGATTTCATGGAAGCGCCGAGTCCTAACTGAGCGCAGGGAAAGCTCCCCTTTCTTCCCGTACAAACAGATCTGGAACGCCCCAATCACGAAATATACGCTGAGTTATGTATATTCGTTGATAAAGGTCATCTCCACTAATCTAAATTGCGTGAAGAAGTTTATATCCACGATAAACATCCTGATTATATGCTTTTGTGCCCAGGGTCAAAATCAAACAGCATTACCACAGATCGTTAACTATCATAGCTACGATTACAAAGCCGGTGTGCAAAACTGGGCCATTGAACAAGACGCTAACGGATTATTGTATTTTGGCAACAGCGAAGGACTCCTCTCCTTCGATGGTAAATTCTGGAGACGCTACCAGCTACCCAATCAAACCATTGTTCGCTCTGTAAAAATAGCCGCCGATGGAAAGATCTATGTAGGCGGTCAGGACGAGATCGGTTATTTTTTCCCTGACAACCAGGGCCGGCTGGAATATCATTCCCTGAAAAAACTACTTCCCTCAGCAGAAGGCCATTTCTCTGACATCTGGAACATCGCTATTTATAAGGAACAGGTTTTCTTCCGCTCTAGGAACCAGATCTTCCACCTGAAAGATGGTGTAATAAGTGTATATAAACCTGAAACAAGATGGGACTTCCTCGGAGAAGCCAATAACCAGCTCTTTGCACAGGAATATAATAAAGGCCTTGTGGTATATGACAACGGCGTATGGAAACCTTACTGCAATAACCCCATCCTGGATGAAACACCCGTAACTGCCATCCTGGAATATGGCAAAGACACCCTGATGGTATCCACACTTAAAAAAGGGGTGTACTTCCTGCATAATAATATACTCACACCCAAAACCACCAGTATAGACAATATCTTCACTAACGACCGCCTCTATTGTACGGTAAAAGTGAATGAAGAATGGTTTGCATTTGGCACCAACTCATCCGGCATCTTCATTGTAGACAGAAAAGGAAAACTCATTCAAACCTACTCCTACACGGAAGGCCTGCAGAAAAATAATATCAGGAGCTTACTCTTAGACAGGAACAAAAACCTCTGGATAGGCCTGGACGATGGTATAGACCAGGTAGCCATCAACAGTGCTATTAAATATATCTACCCTGACAAAAAGAAACAGGTAACCGGTTACGCCACCCGGGTTTTCCGGGACAGGTTATATATCGGCACATCCAACGGACTCTATTCTTCCCCGCTTGATCTTTCCCAGCAAGACCTCAGCTTATCTGAAAGCAATTTTGCGGAAGTGAATAATTCCACCGGCCAGGTATGGAGTCTGGATGAGATCAACGATCATTTGCTGGTAGGGCATGAAGATGGAGGATTTACCGTTAACGGCAGTAATGCCATAAAACTCTATGCCGCAGCAGGCTCCTGGTTGTTCAAACCCAGCTCCCAGGTTTTCCCCGCTTCTCATATTATTGTAGGTACTTACACCGGCCTGCGCGTGATAAAGTTTGACCAGCAGACCTTCAAAGACCTCGGCCGCCTGGATGGCATTCACGAATCCCTCCGGTTCCTCTCTTTCGACAGTAATACCTCCACGGTATGGGCTTCCCACCCCAACCGTGGTATTTTCCGGATAGAACTTTCGCCGGACCTGAGCAGGATCGTGCGGACCAAATTATACGATAGCAAATCCGGCCTGCCCGGTAATAATGGTAATTATATATACCGTATCAAAAACAGGATAGTAGTAACAGCCCTGAGCGGGGTATATGAATTCAATTCCTCTGCCAACCGTTTTGAACTGTCTTCCACCCTCCACCCGATCTTTAAAGACCTGGACCTGCAGTACCTCCATGAAGATAAAGACGGGAACATCTGGTTCATCACCCACAAAAAAGCAGGTGTGGTGGATTTTCACAAACCCGCCAACGGCAAAAATTACTCCGTGGTGTATTTCCCGGAACTCAATGGCATTGTGCTCGGCGGATATGAATCCATCTACTCCTGGAACGATGAGAACATCTTCATCGCCGCCAACAAAGGCATCATTCATGTGAACTATAAAAAATACAGCGCCCAGATCTCCCGCCCAGATGTATTCCTGGGGCAGGTAAGGCTTTCTGAAAAGGATAGCCTCCTGTATGGTGGTTACACCAAACAGCAGGCTACCGTACACCTGGGCAGCAAGCTCAACTCCCTTCACTTTGAATACTCCTCCACCATGTTTGAGCAGTTGCGGAACATTGAATTCAGCTACCAGCTGGCGGGTTTCGATGAAGCATGGTCTGCCTGGAGTACCAAAAGTGAAAAGGATTACACCAACCTGCCTCCCGGGAAATATACCTTTTATGTAAAGGCCCGGAACAACCTGGGCAATGAATCTGCCCCCGTTACCTGGACATTTGAAGTGCACCGCGCCTGGTACAACAGCTTCTGGATCTATGGATTATACGTATGCCTGCTGGCAGGGATCATCTACCTCGTGTTCAGGTGGCAGCAGAAGAAACACCAGGCAGAACAGCAACACCTCAATTATTTACATCAGCTGGTACTGGACAGGAACGAAAAAGAGATCATTAAACTGAAGAACGAAAAACTGGAAACAGACATCAATTTCAAAAACAGGGAACTCCTCACCATGACCATCAACCTCGTACAAAGAGGTGAAGTGCTCACCAAGATCAAGGAGATCATTTCCTCCCTCATGAAAAAAGATACCTCGGACGATAGTTCCCCTGCTTTCCGTAATTTATTAAAGCTGATCCGGGAAGTGGAAAAGAGTAATGAGGATTGGGACCAGTTTGCCATCCACTTCAATAATGTCAATATCGACTTCTTCAATACACTCAAACAGGCTTACCCGGACCTCACGGCAAACGACCTGAAATTATGTGCATACCTCCGGATGAACCTCTCCTCCAAGGAAATTGCCCAGCTCCTCAACATCACGCTCAAGGCAGTGGAAATTGCCCGTTACCGCCTTAGAAAGAAATTACTCCTCCTCCCGGACACCAACCTGGTAGACTTCCTGACCCAGCTCCCCAAAAGTCCTGTAAGCGCATAAGTCATTGTTTATCATATAATTAACCTACTGCTGTAGGGGCATTGTAGGGCTCAAAATCCGTAGTGCCCAATTAATTTTTCTTTTGTAGGGTTCAAGTAGGGCCCTGTATAAAACATTCATTCTCCCGTTCTCTCTATTTTTAATTTCCAGGTAAGAATCTGATCAATTGCAATTCTTTTTTATTCCCACACTGACGTAAAAAATCTATTGATCCACGTAAAATTCCTAACGAACAAGTCTTAATTCCATGATTAAAAACATTACAATTCAGCGCATCAGGCTGCTGACTTCTGCCTGTCTCCTTCTGGCAGCATTTATGTTTCCCACCGGTCTCCATGCTCAGGCCATTACCGTATCAGGTATTGTGAAAGACGAAAAAGGGGAACTTTTGCCAGGTGTAGTTGTCCGGGTTAAAGGAACTTCTACAGGCACCACCTCTGGTACAGGTGGTAAATATTCCATCAATACCGGCATTGATAATGCCACACTTATTTTTTCCTTTATAGGATATGCTACCCAGGAAGTAGTAGTTGGCGGCAGAAGTAGTGTAGATGTTACCCTTGCTTCCAGCGAAAAATCACTGGAGCAGGTGGTAGTAGTGGGTTATGGTTCTATCCGTAAAAGCGACATCACTGGATCCATTTCCTCTGTAAGTTCCAAAGAAATAAAAGCAGTTCCCGCAGCTTCTCTTTCACAGGCACTGGAAGGAAGGGCAGCCGGGGTAAAAGTATCCCAGGCTTCCAATGCACCCGGCGGAGGAATGACCATCCGTATCCGCGGAGGCAACTCTATCCAGGGAGGTAATGAGCCATTGTATGTAGTGGATGGTTATCCATTATATAATGAAAGCGGCCCGGCCATCAATCCTAACGATATAGAATCCATGGAGATCCTCAAAGATGCATCCGCCACCGCTATCTATGGATCAAGAGGTGCGAACGGCGTTATCATCATTCAAACAAAAAGAGGAAGGTCAGGAAGGAATAACATCCAGTTCGAAAGTTACTACGGCATGCAAACCGTACGCAAAAAGCTGGACCTCCTGAATGCTACAGAACTGGCCACCCTCGTAAACGAAGGTGTAAAGAATGTAAACGCAGATAACCCAACCGCTCCGCCAAGAGCACTTCCTTTCACAGATGCACAGATTGCTGCTTTAGGTGAAGGAACCGACTGGCAGGATGCTATTTTCCAGGATGCGCCCATTCAAAACTACCAACTCACCTTCTCCGGAGGCAACGATAAAACACAATACGCCGTTTCCGGTAACTACTTCGATCAGCAGGGTATTGTGATCAATTCCGGTTACGGCCGTGGATCTGTTCGCATGAACCTGGACCAGGAGATCAACAGCCGCTTTAAACTGAGCACCAGTTTAACGGTTACCCGCAGCAAAGGAAAATCTGTAAATACAGATGGTGATGGTGGCGCAGGCGCTGGTGTTGTATATGGCGCACTCAACTTCTCTCCCACTGTTCCTATCTTCCAGGCAGATGGCAAAACCTACACGGTGAACAACCGCCCCGGCGGTATCCTGATCAGCAACCCTGTTGCCATGGCCAACGAAACCAGGAACAATGCCACCGGTACCCGTTTGCTGGGTAACATTGCCGGAGAATATAAAATAATTGAAGGCCTGGTGTTCAAAGCTTTGCTCGGAGCCAACCTCAACTATAATAAAACAAACTTCTACCTGCCAAGGACTGTTTATTCAGGTCTTGCCAATAACGGTAGCGCCAATATTTATTCTTCTCAATATGGTGAATGGCTGAGTGAAAATACCCTCTCCTACAGGAAAACATTTAACAAGATCCATAAGCTGAATGTACTGGCAGGTTATACTTTCCAAATGGCCAACTTTGAAGATGTACGTGCCAGCGCACAAAACTTCTCCAACGACATTCTTATTTATAATAATCTCGGTACCGCGCAACAGACCAACACGGGTTCTTCCAATAAAAACGATTGGGCGCTGCGCTCTTACATCGGGCGTATCAACTACGACCTGAAAGAAAAATATCTCTTAACCCTCACCGGCCGGATAGATGGTTCTTCCCGTTTCGGAGAAGGTAACAAGAGCGCTTTCTTCCCTTCAGGTTCTGTAGCATGGCGTATCTCCAACGAATCGTTCATGCATAATGTAAAAGCCGTGAGTGACCTGAAGATCCGTGCCAGCTATGGTTTAACAGGTAATCAGGAAATTGGTCAGTATCAATCACTGGGAGGCCTTCAAACACAGAACTACAACTTCGGGAATGTACTCACTGTTGGATATGCCCCTAACCGGATCGGTAACCCTAAACTGAAATGGGAAACCACCACACAGGTGGATATCGGCTTAGACTTCGCTTTATTCAACAACCGCATCCAGGTTACTGCAGATTGGTATCAGAAGAAAACCAAAGACCTGCTGTATAACGTATCACTCCCCATCACCTCCGGTTACTTCACTTCCCTCCAGAACATCGGAAAAGTAAAGAACCAGGGAACGGAGTTAGCGATTAACTCTACCAACCTTACCGGCGAATTCCAATGGAACACCAGCTTCAATATCTCCTACAATAAAAATGAGATCCTTGACCTGGGTGCTGTAACAGGTGATATTCCTTCCGGTGGTGCCAGCGGACACCTTCAATTAGGTAACTCCGGTATCCTGCGTGTAGGCCAGCCAATTGGTGTTTTCTTTGGCCTGGTAACAGATGGTATTTTCCAGAATGCGGAAGAGATTGCAAAGTCTGCACAGAAATCCGCCAAACCGGGAGACCGCAGGTACAAGGACATTAACCCCGATGGTGTGATCAACTCTTCAGACCGTGTGATCCTTGGTCATGCACAACCTGATTATACATTCGGCTTCACTAATAATTTTTCTTTTAAAGGATTTGACCTGAGCGTTTTCTTCCAGGGAGTAGAAGGTAACAGCATCTTCAACCTGAACCGTTTTGAACTGGAATCCCAAACAGGTGTAAGTAACCAGCTGGCTTCTGTAAAAGACCGCTGGACGCCTACCAATCCAAGTCAAACTATTCCACGCGCCAGCGCTAACGGCCAGCCTTACCAGGTTACCAGCCGCCAGGTAGAAGATGGTTCTTACATCCGCCTCCGCAACATTCAGTTGGGTTACAACTTCCCTTCCAGCCTGCTCAAACGTGCCGGTTTAACCAATGCGAAGATCTATGTAAGCGCACAAAACCTGCTCACCTTCACAGATTACTCCGGATTCGATCCTGAAGTAAGCCGTTTCGGACAGGAAAATCTCAGCCAGGGAACAGACTATGGTAGCTACCCTTCCTCTAAAATATTCCTGGTGGGTGTTAATATCGGTTTGTAATTAAAAGAATCAATTAAAAATGATGATCATGAAACGTATCCTCTATATATTCGGACTGGTGGTTATAGGTGTATCTTCCTGTCAAAAACTGGATGAAAGCCCACAGTCATTTATTTCACCGGAAAATTTCTACAAAACCCGTAATGATGCCATCGCTGCTGTAAGTGCAGCGTATGCACCCGTTCGGAACAATGGTTTCGTTACCCGTAACTATGCTATCCTCGGAGAGATCACTACGGATAACATGTTCCCACTGCCAAACAACAACGACCGTGTACAGTTGGATAACTTTGTACACACCCCCACAAACGGTATCCTGCGCGAAACCTGGCAGAACTTCTACCAGGGTATTTCCTACACCAACTTCGTGATCGACTACGTTCCAAACATTGATATGGACGTTGCATTGAGAGACAGGTTAGTAGGTGAAGCAAAATTCCTGCGTGCATTCTATTACTATCACCTTGTACGTTTGTTCGGAGACCTTCCGCTGATGACTACAGCGCTGGCTTCCCTGGATAAACTGACCTATCCTAAACGTGCGCCTAAAGCCGATGTGTATGTACAGATCATTAAGGACCTGAAAGACGCAGAAGCTATACTGCCCAATAATTACACCGGTGCTGATCAGGGCCGCGCTACAAAAGGAGCCGCCCAGGCATTCCTGGCCAGCGTTTACTTAACACAGAAACAATATCAGCTGGCAGCAGGTAAAGCAGCAGAGATCATGAACAACCCTGCACTGGGTTATGGACTCTGGGATAGTTATATAGATGTATACGATATCAAAAATGAATTCGGTAAGGAAGCCATCTTTGATGCACAATTCTTAAGCGGCCCTTCAGGACAAGGTGGTAACCTGATCGCCTTCTTTGCGCAGGAAAACAACACCGTGGGTGGCAGAGGATTCGGTTCCTTCCAGCCTACAGTAGAACTCTACAACAGCTTCAATGCAAACGACATCCGCCGTACTGTTTTCTTCACCAGGGGAACAGACAATAAATGGTACTGCAACAAATGGATTGATGCAGATGCCAAAACAGAGAACCAGTCTGACAACAACTACCCCTTGATGCGTTATGCAGAAGTAGTATTAACCTTTGCGGAAGCATATAACGAAGTGAACGTACCTGTTAACGACAATGACGCGTATAAAGCCATCAACCTCATCCGTAAAAGATCAGGGTTGCCTAACCTGGCCAATTTAACACAGGCACAGCTGCGTGATTCCATCCTCAACGAAAGAAGACTGGAACTCTGCTTTGAAGGACATCGCTGGTTTGACCTGGTACGTACAGACAGGCTGGTGAGTACCATGTTGGCAAAAGGTTCCGCTAACGTTAAAGATTTCCACGTCCTATTCCCTGTACCACAGTTTGAAATCGATTTGAATCCAAACTTGAAACCTCAGAACACGGGTTACCCGCAATAAGCTGAGCTGGCGTTTAATTCTAAAGGGCTGATTGATCTATTCAATCAGCCCTTTTTTTATTAAATTTATTACATGAATATCCTGATGCTAATAACCCTGGCTACTGCGTTCTTCCCTGCAAAGCAGATCATAACCGTGAATGGTCCTATCGATGCCAACAGCCTGGGGGTCACCCTTGCGCATGAACATGTACTGGTAGATTTTATCGGCGCAGACAAAACAAATGAAAGCAGGTGGGATAAAACAACTGTACTCAATAAAGTAGTTCCTTATTTCATGGAAGCAAAACAAGCCGGGGTGCAGGCTGTTGTTGAATGCACACCTGCGTTCTTAGGAAGAGATGTACGGCTGTTAAAAATGCTCTCCGATAAAACAGGCATACAGTTCATTACCAACACCGGGTATTATGGCGCCCGCTCCAATAAACACCTTCCCTCCTGGGCATTTACTGAAACTGCAGAACAACTGGCTGCCAGGTGGATTGAGGAGTTTGAGCATGGAATAGACGGCACGGGCATCAAACCGGGATTTATTAAGATCAGTGTAGATGGCCCAACGAATGGACTCACGGACATTCATAAAAAGCTCGTTCGTGCCGCTGCTATCACACACCTGAAAACAGGGCTTATTATTTTTTCCCATACAGGGCCTGCCAGAGCTGCATTTGAGCAACTGGATATATTAAAAGAGATGAAGGTGAAACCGGATGCATTTGTATGGGTACATGCACAGGCAGAGAAAGATAAAACGATGCATATCCGTGCAGCAAAAATGGGAGCATGGGTGAGCCTTGATAATGTAGGCGTAAATAATGAATATTACCTGGAAGCACTGACTGGCTTAAAAGAAGCCGGATTATTACACCGTGTATTACTCTCTCATGATGCAGGATATTATCGTCCCGGAGAACCGGATGGCGGGGATTTCAGGGGATATACAGAGATTTTTAAGCTACTGGTCCCACAGTTGAAAGAAAAAGGATTTTCAGAAAAAGATATTGAACTGTTACTTGTTAAAAACCCTGCTGAGGCATTGAAGATATAGCGTTATTGCTGTTGATTAGGAACAGATTTTGATTCCTCTTCAGCAAAAACAGCTCATGAAATATCTTGCACTATTATGCTTACTAACAGGCCTCTATAGCTGTTATGGCACACGTACTTCAAAAGGTGGCGGCGAGATATCTTCTCCAGCTCCACGCACACCTAATACAGCTGACCTGGTTTTACCGGAAGGATATACCGCAGAAGTATTGACCACAGGTCTTAACTTCCCCACTGCTATGGCTTTTGATGAACAGGGCACTCCTTATGTGATAGAAGCCGGGTATTCTTATGGAGAAATATTTACGAATCCTAAACTGCTGAAGGTGGCCAATGGTAAAACTACCGTAGTAGCAACAGGAGAAAAGAACGGCCCCTGGACGGGGATCACCTTCTACAAAGATAATTTCTATATAGCCGAAGGTGGCCAGGGTGAGGGCGGAAAAATATTAAAAGTAACAGCAGATGGAAAGATAACTGCTTTGGTAAAAGATCTGCCGGGCATGGCAGACCATCATACCAATGGCCCCGTTGTGATGAATGATCACATATATTTTGCCATAGGTTCCGCAACTAATGCCGGTGTAGTAGGGCCGGACAATGCTGATTTCGGTTGGTTAAAACGGCATCCTGAACTGCACGACATTCCCTGTGACGACATTACACTGAATGGGGTAAACTTTGAAACAGATAATCCCTTAACTGCGGATGGAAAAGATAAAGCAGTGACAGGTGCTTACCTCCCATTTAATACCGCAGCTAAAGATGGCCAGGTTATTAAAGGCAAACTGCCGTGTACAGGCTCCGTACTTCGTATACCGGTTGGCGGTGGTAAAATCCAACTGGTAGCCTGGGGCCTTCGTAATCCTTATGGATTAGCCGTTTCACCTCAGGGCAAATTATACGTAACAGAAAATGCCGCAGATGAAAGAGGCAGCCGTCCATTATGGGGAGTGGGTGATGTGCTTTGGGAAGTAAAGGATGGCACCTGGTACGGATGGCCTGATTATTCTGAAGGCAAGCCGGTTAAACTTTTTAAAACTCCCGGCGGAACAGCTGTTCAGACATTATTGAAAAACAAACCCGGCAATGTTCCCAAACCTGTTGCCGTACTGGCTGTACATTCTTCCTCCAACGGAATAGATTTTTCAAACAATGAAAGTTTTGGCTATAAAGGCAATGCATTTATTGCCCAATTTGGGGATATGGCGCCCAATGTAGGGAAAGTATTATCACCCGTTGGGTTTAAAGTAGTATGGGTAGATGTAGCTACCGGAGAAGTAAAAGATTTTGCCGTAAACAAAGGGAAGAAGAATGGACCGGCCAGCCGTCTCAGAACAGGAGGATTGGAACGGCCTGTTTCTGTAAAATTCGATCCCTCCGGCAAAGCATTATACATCGTGGATTTTGGAATACTGCGAACAACCCCTGAAGGGCAGTCGGTTCCTGTGGAGAACAGTGGTGTGGTTTGGAAAATAACTAAAAGGTAAACATCATGAGAACGATCATCTTTTTATGCGCGATGATATGTATGGCCTGCACAGCACGCCGCATGCCGGTTACAAGTGAAAACAGAACTGAAAGCGCTCAACTGGCGCATGGACGGGATAAATACATGCAGTACTGCCAGAAATGTCACCCTATGGGAGAAACAGGCCTTGGCCCTGCTTTAAATAATCTTCCGGCGCCTGGTTTCATCAAGCGTTTTCAGGTAAGACATGGATTAGGTGCTATGCCGGCTTTTAAACAGGATGTGATCAGCCGGAATGATCTGAATGGCATTATGCGTTATATGAGATCAATGAAGAAGAGCGAAAAACTTCCGGTATAAAAGTAAAAAGGGGATGAAGCATATACTTCACCCCCTTCGTAAAATTATTGTTTTACCAGTTTCAATACTGTTCGTTTTTCATGCTGCTTCACTTCCACAAAATAAACACCCGGTTTAAGCTCTGCACCAAACCTTATCAGCTGGCCGGCCGGCGTGGATATTTGTTTCACCAACCTCCCCGCAACATCCATTATCCTGATCTGTACTAATTTCTCACCATCACTTTGCAAAGTGAGCGTAAACTCATTACTACTGGGATTAGGGAATGCCTTGATCCCCACTTCCGTATCGATCACTTTGCCCAAACTGCTTATGAATTGCGGCGCAACCTGGATAGTTGACCAGGTACCGATCTCCTGGTAGCTGCCTGTAGCAGGGATTGTTTTACTGCTCACTGAACTCCCTGCAGATGATTGAAGCGCATATTGCTCCCGCAGGTAAAAGAAATTCCCATCAGGGCTCACCGGTGTGAATTTATCCATCCTGCTATACCCCTTTGAAAAGGCAGTAGTAGAATCTGCATTGTACCAGAGTTTTATTCCAAAACTTCCATGCGCATCATGACGGCGTGCCAGCAGTTTTACCTCTAATACATCGGCAGGTGTGTAAACAATACTATCAGCACTGATAGGTATAACGATTTTTCTGCTGCTGCCCAGGTCTTTCCCTGAAATAGTCTGATCTGTCAGCGTACCAGCGCCAACCAGCGCACCATTTAAATACAACTGCGCCTGTATATCAACTTGTCGTCCATGACTGCTGTTGTTGGTAGTGCCTGCAAAAATAGTGATGGCACCAAAGGAGCTTTTCAGATATTCCACCATCACTGCCTGTGTAGCAGTTGCGCTATTACCACTGCGGTCTGTTGCTGTCCATGTAACAGTGGTATTACCTATTGGGAAAGAGGCAGGTGCATTGTTGGTGATACTCGCAACACCACCGTTATCCGTCACTACCGGGGTGCCAATATTCACTACCGCAGGAGATGATGCGGTGCTGGCTGTGATAGCTGGTGGCGCCAAAATCACCGGGGCAATAGTATCCGCTATCACCACAACCGTTATGGAATCAGACCAGGTACTCAGTTGTGTACTGTCTTTCACTTTCGCTTTTATGCCATAAGTGCCCGGCGCAACATCTTCCCAATTCCATTGATAAGGAGATGAGGTAACAGTAGCTTTCTCTTCTCCATTCACATAGAACTGCACACTATCCACCTGCTGATCATCACTGGCATTGGCCTGTATAGTTACAGTGCTGTGCTCAATCAATGTGTCGTTATTGGAAGGCTGCGTTAAAGTGATCTTTGGATAAGTATTGATCAGCAATACCGGTTTCAGTTTAGCATCTGCTACTTCTTTTGAATGGAAACTCGCATCATTGGTTTGCCCGGACACGGTAGAAACAATCACGAGCGACAACACCTTATCACCATTTATTTCTTCTATCACCTGGTTGCTGATATCCCATTCTGCGGTACCTGTTCTTTTCCCCTGCAATGTTGCCAGCAGTACAGCATTAGCCGGTTTGTTATTCCAGTTAATACCTGTTTCCGTCCAGCTGTCATCTGTACTTTTCCATACCTGCCATTGCGTACCGGCGATGGCAGTACCGGCACCTGATAACTGCAAACGAAGTTTTGCAGTGCCCGGATCCGTATAACCATGCAGATCGAATTTGAGGTAAGTGATCCTGCTGAATCCGCTATTGCCATCTTTCTTTACCACCAATCCTGTTGCAGTACCATAATTGGTGGTGGCTGTTCCACCATCACGCACATAGGCATCTGCTACCGGGAACAATCCGCCGGTAACGACATTAACATTGGATGATGTAGCCGTATCACCATTCTGATAGATCGCTTTCGCTCTCAGCGTGTAACTACCCTGCGTTGCATTCTGCCAGGAGAAACTATAAGGTGCTGTGGAAGACTCTCCTATCTTAATACTATCTGCATAGAATGCCATCTTCGTAATAGGGCTGCCGGTAGCAGCGGCATTGGCATTGATAACAATAGCAGTGCCGGAGGGGAAAGAAGTGTTCTCTACAGGAGAAGTAATAGATACTGCATCCATTGTTACATTCGTCACAGCCGAAGTCGCCACGGCATCACCTAAACTGGTGACCTTTGCAGTCAGGGCATAGTTACCAGGACTAACACCATTCCAGGCATAGCTATAAGGAGCCGTGCTATCCTCTCCCAGTTTCACAGCGCCCTGGAAGAATTCCACTTTACGGATACCTTCAGGACCATTAGCGGTAGCGGAAATATTGATATCGGAACCTGCAGGAAAAACGGCATTCGCTGCAGGAGCAGTGATCGCAGCCGTCAGGTCTTCCCGCAAAGTAGAAGGGTCTGTTGCCGGTGCCGGGTATCCCAATGCATTGATCTCCTCATACACAGACTGGTTCACATTCAATCCCCAGTTCCTGAAGAACTGCCCGAGGTTCTTTCCACTGATCTGGCAGGCATACAACATGAACGTCCGCATTTCCACTTCGTCCGTACCGGATGAAGGCGCTTCTTCCCGAACGCGTTTATGTAAGGTATGATAGAACGCATCCCCATATGCTAACCATAACTGATGGAACATACCCAGGCGCATAAAAAGGGATACGCTGCTGGCATTAAAGTTTTTTGAAGCCTGCGGCTGCGCTAAATAGTTCATGATACTATTCCAGTCACTTGTGCTCATGCCCTGCTGCCCGGGATGAATAGCTCTCTTCGCAGCCAGGGAATAAATATTCACGCATACTTCAATACAGGTACTCCAGGTCCAGGCAGAATGCTGATGGTGATGCCCCAACTCGTGGAAAACACCCCAGCCGCCATCCTGCAGGATATAGGAAGGAGATAAGATCCAGTTGATGTTCACCGTCGGTATCCTTACGCGGCCTAAAGATGTGGCATCCGGATTGCCGCTGGCTTTTTCCAGCATCATTATTTTGTTGCGGGAAAAAGGAGCATGCACAGGAGCACTGTTATCAAGCCCGCTGATATCACCTTCTGCCTGCATTACTCTGTCCATCAGGGTAAGCAGGGTATCCTGGTTTTCATTTTGGTACTGCTCGGCCTTCACCTGCGATACCACAATGAATACCCTGTCTGCAATCAGCGTAACATTGGGGGATGCCGTATCAGCAGCCAGCATATCCAGCCAGTCCTGATGCGTGGTTGCCCCCTTTATGTACAGCGGCATCTGCTGATACCCGCTTTGAAAAGTGACCCTTATCTTGTTATTGTTCGAAGGGGTGGCGGAAGAATACTGCAGATACAGATCTCCTCCATTAACATTGGTGATGGTATTCACCCCGGCCACCAGGTCATAGGTAGTGACCGTTTGCCGGTCGTACGTACCAACAATTAACTTGGGCAGGCCCGAACCGCTCACTTGCTCCACATGCAATACCAGGGGAGTATTGGCAGTAGCTCTCAATCCTACCGGTTCAAAATCCGCCACTTGCAGGGAGGTTTTGATCCGGCCGGTTTCTGTGGCAATATTCGGTATCTGCGTTAATTCCCATACCGTTCGGGAGACCATAACGGGGCCTTCTTTAAAAGCCGACAGTGCAAATAACAACAATACGAATAACGTGTTAAGGGTAGTGGTTTTCTTCATATAGATTTTGATTGGGTTTACTATGAAATAAAACTACCCCTTTACGTTCTGACAGATACCGGTCAAAACGTACTTAATTACCCGTTAAAAGTATCATTCTATAAAAGGTCGGTTTTTACAAAGGCCTGATATTCACCCGATCGTGATCTTCCAGATACATCTGTACCCATAATCCGCCACATAAATAAGCCCGGTGTTCCTCACGGCCACACCTCCTGCCTGGTTCATCCGGATGGCTTTGGCCAATGTTTCATAAGCATCCGCAGGTACTACCAAAATAGGAGGCATCACATAACTGCTATCCCTTGGCCCTACAAAAGGACAGGCACAATAAGCAGCCGTTTCAAAATGCCCTACACCTGCCAGGGTAATAACCGCTCCGGTATTGCTCACCCGGCGGAGTGCTCCATTTGTTCCGTCTGCCACATAGAAGTAAGTACTCAGAGAGGTGATTGCTTTAGGATAAGAGAACTGCGCCACATTACCCGTTCCATCATTCAACCCTTCAAAAGAAGTTTTACCGGCCAGCCTGGAAGCAACACCTCCCGAAGTGATCTTTGTGATCCCCTGGAAAAAACCGGAGCTGCCACTTACATAGTGAATGTTATTCCCGGCATCAATACTTATCCCGGAAGGCATGGCTACCTCTGCCTGGCTCATTGGTTCTATGCGGCTGCCCGGCACTACAGTTACCACACCAGCCGGTGTGATCTTCCGGAGTTGTGATGCTAAAGAAATGGTTGCTGTATACAACTCACCTACGTATAAATTACCAGCCCCATCTATGGTCATTCCCTGGCCAATTTCAGATGCGCCGAAATCACTCACCAGGTTACTGCCAAATCGGAAAGATGCAGCTGTACCCGTTCCATCTGTATTACCGGGTGTTCCACTTCCTGCCAATACACTGATAGTAGCAGGGCTGGCCATGCTGATGGCTTTCACCTGTTGGCTGGTGGCATCAGATACATACATTAACCCACGGGTATTGTCGATCGCAATTCCCACCAGTCTGCCAAATTCATTTGCCATACCCGCAAAATCAGTGGTAATACCGGCGGGTGTTACTTTTTTGATCAGGTCGTGGCCAGTGCGCTGGTCTATCACATAAATATTACCCGCTTCATCCAGTGCCATTTCTGCGGGAAGGTTAAATGTTCCTTCTTTGGCGCCTGCCAGCACAACCCCTCTCACAGTAGGTCTGTACAATACACAGGCACGGCATAATTGCCACCTGGTGTTCCTGATCAGGAGTGATATATCAACCCCTGTAAGCTCAACATAATTTAACATGGGTAAAGTAAGGAGCACATAATCTCCCTTTGCTTCTTTGATCTCAGCTTCCTGCTTATCAATGAAAAACTTTCCTTCCTGCCTTATGGCTAACTTTTTAAATTCCGGTGAAACCAGTTTGATGGTCATACCTGCGTATATGGATTCAACAGGTTTTCCAACGATGTCTGTAATAGTGATGTCAATTTCTTTGGGGAGTTGGTTTCCGGGGATGCGTTCACAGGAACTGAACACAATAGCCAATGCAGAAAGCCAAACAAACATTTGCTTTTTCATGATGGGGTGTTTTTGTTTAATTAAATGGAATATGCGTAGGCTTTTCGCAGGGTGGTTGGTATTGTAATGTACGATATTATTTTAAAGCAAACGCTACATAACTATCCCCCGATGGCGTATCTAATTTCCCCCCTCCACAGGCTATCACTACATACTGTTTGCCATTCACCATATAAATAGCCGGTGTTGCAAACCCAGCTGCCGGCAATGTTGTTTCCCATAATAACTGTCCCGTTCTCTTATTGAATGCACGCATCTTTCCATCCTTGGTAGCCGCAATGAATAGCAAACCTCCTGCCGTAACCACAGGCGCGCCATAATTCTCCGTTCCCGTTTTAATCCCTCTGCCCTTAAATGCAGGATCTTCTCCCAAAGTATCCCTCCACACGTATTTACCGGTATTGAGATCAATAGCACTCAATGTTCCCCAGGGAGGGCTGATAGCAGGATGGCCTTCTTTACTGAGGAATTTATTATACCCCGTCATAGCATAAGGAAGGTTCCGGAAACTATCCACCGGCTGTTGTGGCCCTTTGTAAGCAAGGGTTTGCATAGGTTTAAGATCAAGAATAAAAGCGGCGATGGCTTGTTTCTCTTCTTCCTGTAAACGCTTAAAACCCGGCATCATACGGCGGCCGGTATTAACCAGTTGTATGAACTGCTCTGTATTGTATTTGGACTGAACATTCAGCAACGCAGGATAATTGCCACCGCCTTCTCTTTCAGGGCCATGGCAACTCATACAATGATTACGGTAAAGTCTTTTCCCGGCCTGCAGGTTCGTTTCCTTTGCAACCGGTTTTTCGCGCAGGTCTACGATCTCTACTACCCAGGGCATTTCATTCGCATTCACGTATAGGATGCCCGTTTCCGGATCAACTGCCGGACCACCCCATTCCGCACCACCATCTAATCCTGGAAAAACAACTGTCCCCTGTTTGGAAGGTGGTTCATACATGTGATCCTTCTTATAATGTGTCCAGCGTTCCTTTACATCTTTGAAAGATGAATCAGGTAACAGGAAATTGAGATCAGACTCCTTCATCAATTGACGCGTGAATGGTGCAGGTGATACAGGATAAGGCTGTGTAGGCCATAATTTCTCTCCCGTTAATTCACTCTTTGTTGGCACCGCCCGTTCTTCTATGGGGAAAAGCGGCGTACCATTTACTCTGTCAAAAAGCAGTACGTAACCAGACTTGGTGATCTGTGCCGCCGCATCCACCTTTTTACCATTATGCGTTACTGTAACCAATACCGGTGGTGCCGGCAGATCACGGTCCCATACATCATGATGAATGTGCTGGAAATGCCAGATGCGTTTCCCCGTATTGGCATCTAATGCCAGCAGGCTATTGGCAAACAGGTTAGCTCCCTGCCGCATGCCACCATAAAAATCAAAGGATACAGAACCCGTAGGGGCAAAGAGGATCCCTCTTTCTTCATCCAGGCTGAACCCTGACCAGGAATTAGCGCCACCTAAGTGTTTATATACTTCCGGATTATCCCATTTATCATATTCTTCTTCACCCGGCCGAGGGATGGTATGAAAGATCCAGCGTAGTTTTCCTGTATGTACATCATAACTGCGGATATGCCCCGGCGCTGCATCACTGCGTTCAGACACACGGGAACCAATGATGATCTGATCCTTGTAGATCATACCGGGTGAAGTAGTGATCACGTACATATCTTTTGCAGCTTCTCCCAGATCGTTGTGCAGGTCTATCCTCCCGCTGTCACCAAAAGTAATGGCTGATCTTCCGCTCAAAGCATCCACGGCATACAAATGAGGGCCGGCAGTATAAAAGAGCCGTTTATCCTTTTCATCTTCCCAGTAAGTAAGGCCGCGCAGGTTATTGAGGTTCTTTTCTTTCTTTCCCGCTGCCCATGGATCGAATACCCATTTTTGTTGTCCGGTAGCGGCATCCAGTGCTGCCAGTTTCAGTTGTGGAGAGATAACGTACAACACATCGTTCACCATAATGGGATTACATTGGATCTGTGAGTGATTCGCGGTATCCACATCTCCGGTATGGTATTCCCATGCTATCGTCAACTGCTGTACGTTGGAAGTATCAATCTGTTTGAGAGAAGAATATTTTAACCCGGCTTTGGTTCCGTTATAGGTGTTCCAATGCTCATAAGTGTCGTTCTTACAGGAAAAGAACAGGATGATAAACAGGAAAGGAATAATTCTCATAACGTAGACGCGGATGTTATGAGAATAAATATAATCGCTTTTTTTTAACGCTCATAGAGTTCCAGCGGCAAACCATCCGGATCCGCAAAGAAAGTGAACCGCTTCCCGGTTAATTCATCCACCCTGATGGGTTCTGTGATCACCTGCTTATCCAGTAAGGCTTTCACAGCCGCCTCCACATCATCCACCTCAAAAGCAAGATGCCGCAAACCCTGGGCCTCAGGCCGGGAAGGCCGTTCCGGTGGATCGGGGAAAGAAAACAGCTCTATGATATAAGTACCGCCCAGGGCAAGGTCCAGCTTCCAGGACTGGCGTGCGGCACGGAAAGTTTCCTGTACGATCTCAAATCCCAAAACCTCCGTATAGAAACGTTTGGACCGCTCATAATCGGAACAGATAATAGCAATATGATGTACTTTATTCAATGTAAGCATACCACAAAACTAATAATATTGTATCTTAAAGAGCGTTTATCAAATATTCCACTATGCAACCCTTCCACATCAACAGACGTCATTTCCTGAAAGGAGCTACGGCATCCCTGCTGCTCTCCACATTCGGCGCAAAAGCACTTGATCTTATGGATCCCACCAAAACCTACCGTGCAGCACTGATCGGTGCGGGCTGGTATGGCAAAAGCGACCTGTTCAGGCTGATCCAGGTATCACCTGTGAATGTTGTAGCGCTTTGTGATGTTGACAAGAACATGCTGGCAGGTGCAGCGGACATGGTGAGCAAAAGACAAAAATCCGGTGCCAGACCCAAGCTCTATACAGATTACCGGAAAATGCTGGCGGAAAATAAACTGGACATTGTGCTGATCGGCACACCAGATCATTGGCATGCCCTCAATATGATCGATGCTGTGAAAGCCGGCGCGCATGTATACGTGCAAAAGCCCATCAGTGTAGATGTACTGGAAGGTGAAGCCATGTTATCCGCCGCCCGTAAGTACAACCGTGTGGTGCAGGTAGGTACACAACGTAAAAGCACTCCGCACCTTATCGATGCAAAAAAGAACATTGTAGATGCCGGCCTGCTCGGTAAAATATCCCATGTGGAAATGTGCTGTTATTATCACATGCGCAATAATGGCAATCCACCGGTACAGGCTGTGCCTGATTTCTTTGACTATGAAATGTGGACAGGCCCTGCGCCCATGCGTCCTTATGATGGCCTCCCCCATCAACGCTGGTGGCGTACTTTTACTGAATATGGCAATGGCATTATGGGAGATATGTGTGTGCATATGCTCGATACCGTACGCTGGATGCTGCAACTGGGCTGGCCTAAACGCATCAGTTCTACCGGCGGCATTTATGTACAGAAAGAAGGCAAATCCAATATCGCGGATACCCAAACTGCCATTTTTGAATACGACAATCTGAATTGCGTATGGCAGCACAGAACCTGGGGTACACCAGCTGATCCCAAGTATCCATGGGCATTTACCTTATATGGTGAAAAGGGCACACTGAAAGCCAGCACCATGTCCTACGATTTTATTCCACAGGGAAAAGGCGAATCCATTCATAAAGATGTGGTATACGAAAAAGAGAAATATCCTGAAGATGTAACCGAACCGGCTATTGAATTGAACGCAGCACCTGCTACCCGTTTGCATATGCTGGATTTCATTAAGGCAATTGAAACAGGCGGCCGGCCGGTAGCAGATATTGAAGAAGGGCATATTTCCACTGCCAGCTGCATCCTCGCCAACCTTTCCATGAAAACAGGCAGACCACTGGTATATGATCCGGAGAAACGCATCATTGTGGGAGATCGGGAAGCTACGGGATTATTACTGCGCCCCTACAGAAAACCATGGGAACATCCGGGCGCTAACTTAAGATCGTAAACAATACATACACCGCTATCACTGCCATCACCAACAGTGCGGAATAAATGTGCCGTCCTTTCCAGGGCTCCACATTCACCACATTGCTCATTTCCCGTACATAGGGCACCTTCATAGGATACATCCTTCCTATGATCAGCATCAGTATGCAGGTAATAATAAATAACATAGCCAGTATATGTAAGAAATGTATACCCGTATCAAATATCACCTGAGTGGCGCCATAGGCAACAATAAAAAAAGCAAGCCCAATTTTAGCTGCAATGGGCGGCACTTTACGGGTGAGGAAACCCACGAGTATAATAGTAAAAATAGGCACACTGAATAATCCCCCAACTGTTTGCAGGTAATTATAAAAGCCGCCTTTTGCAAAGATGATAAATGGTGCAATGCACATAGCCAGCAAACAGATAGCGATCTCAAACCGTTTTGCAATATGCAGTAATTGCTTTTCGCTTTTCTGTCCGGCTTTGTACACATTAAGGATGAAAAGTGTACTGGCACTATTAAGTCCTGCATTAAATGTAGTAAAGGTGGCACCAAATAAAATAGCCGCCATATAACCCACAAAAAGCGATGGCGACACATCACTTACCATCCTTGGAAATACTTCTGCCGTATTCTGCATACTGGTATACATATGCACAGCAATAAGCCCCGGGATATTAATGAGCAACGGAGAAAGCACCTTTCCAAAAGCTGCCAGTGCAATACCTTTCTGGCAAACCGCCAGGTTGCGGGAACCCAGTACCTGCTGCACAGTATATTGCTCCGTACCCCAGTAGTAGAGGTTTACCAGCAACATACCCGTGAAGATCGTAGAGAAAGGAACAGCATCTCCGGCAGCGCCGATCACTTTCATGTGTTCTGTTTTGGAAGATAAGATCACGGCTAAACCTTCTGAGATATTACCATTCCCCAGGTAACGCAATCCAAACCAGGGTAACAATATACCGCCTGTGAACATAGCAGCACCTAGCAGTACATCTGAAATAGCAATGGCCTTTAAACCTCCCAGGATACAATACAATCCGCCGATGCTACCCATTATCCATACCAGCACCCAGATGCTGGTCCAGTAATCAATGCCATAGTGATCAGAGAAATGGAACAGGCCATTAAATGCTACAGCACCACCGTATAATACAGAAGGTAATAAATTCACGATATAGTTAACAAGGAATATGAGGGAGACTATTTTTTTGGTGTTGCTGTCATATCTTTTCTCAAGATAGTCCGGCGTGGTGGCAATACCTGTACGCAGGTAAATAGGCATAATGAATTCCGAAACAACCAGCATCGCTATAACGGATGTCATCCCCCAGGCTATTACGCTCATGTTATTGGTGTACACCAATTCATTCTCCCCAACAAAAAGCACTGTATTAATATTAGCAAACAACAGGCTGCTTCCTACCGTGATGAATCCCAGGTTGCGGTTAGCCAGGAAAAAGCCGGTAATGGTATTCGCCTTTTCCCGCCTCGTTTTATACCAGGAAATAACGCCGATTGAAACCGTTATCAGTAGGAAGGTCAGGAATATTGTTGCATTCATACAACAGGGAAGTTAATTCAAAAAGTCAAATTAACCGGGCTATGGCCATCCCAATTAATGCTTTTTATCATTTTACCTTCCGACACAACATTGATCTTATGCCTGCTCACTTCAATATCAAAGTTCCTGTTGAAAGCCCTGATATTCCGCAGCTTCATACTGTTCCATTCTTTCGGCAAACGCGGGCAGATGGTAAATTGAGAAAAGCCCAGGGGATCAAAGCCAAACAGCCCTTCCGTTATAACCCTGCAATAAAGCCCGCTTTCTGCAGAGAGGTGCCGCTGATCTCCTTCAGGCCATGCTTCTATGGCATAGGGTACATGGTTACCCAGCAGGCGCTGTGAAGAATAATATTTAAGATAGGGAAGCGTAGTATCTACTACCCCTGCCCGCAGCATGCCACGAAAAGCATACAAGGTAGACCTGTCCCAGAAAGTGGCAGAACCAGCTTCTGTGAGGATCCCGTTCTTTGTCCAAAGCCTTGGAGAAAGCAAGGCATGAACAGTTCCCTCTTTGCGGTCAAAAATATCCATCACCAGTGGTATGCAGATCCAGGAACGTAATACCTTATTATCTTCATAATAACGGTAAGTTTTATATCCTTCCACCGTAGCACCGAAATAGCTCTCAATATCCTTTCTTAACTGTGAGGCTTCCTGTTGCAGCCTGCTCACATCCTGCCGTAAACCAAGAGATGCAGCCAGCCTGGATGCATATACAAATGCCCCATAGGCCAGCACATTGGTGGACAGGTTGATACGGCCCGCTTTAAATCTGCCTTCCAGTTCATCAGAATCCGAGGTGATCACCCCTTCCTTTGTTTTATGGCGGCGCAGGTATTCATTACACCAGGAGATCAATGGCCAGAGGCGTTTTGCATTAACCGTATCAGCTGAATATAAAGCAAAGAGAGAAGCGCCATAAGCGATCATCGCCTGATCTCCCCTGTCTCCTGCGCCATTCCAGAAATCAGCACCTTCTGCAACAATGGAACTGGGAATAGGTTTGTAGTCATCATTCATATACCGGGCAAAGAGCCGGAAACTATTCCTGGCAGATTCATTTCCTTCTGCATTTCCCAGGAAGGGGAAAAAAGGGTTCACATATTCCGCCTGATCGTTGGCCCAGATAGCAGCATAGTATTCACCACCACCGGGAGCATGCATCAGGCCCTGTTTTGTATCGAAAATACTTTCTGCCGCGCGTATTTTGGCAAAGCTGAACATCCTGTTAATGGTATCATTAGGGGTTTCCAGCACAAGGGATTCTCCCAGCTGCGTTACCAGCGCTTTCCGCTTTTCAAATTCATAATCTGCTGAAATAAAACCGGCTGCAGATATTACAACAGCAAACGTCCATTTTTCTCCCGGTTGTAATACAAGATCGCCTCCATTATACACCCGGTAGTTTATGGTATAAGCCCCATCAACACCAGTTGCAGCATCCGTTACAATGTTCTTATCCTGCATAGGAATGTTTAGGGATAGTGGTTTTTTCCCTGTATTGGATAAAGTATATTTTTCTATGTATGCAGCTTTTTCTGTTGAAGGAAACATTTGTCTTTTGATGAACAGGTCACTCTTCGTGGTGCTTTCAGATTGCAGGTATCCTTTAATATAAAAGGACTGCGGTATCTCCCGTACATAAACGCCATTTACCTTTACAGAATCCATGATATGCTGATTAAAGGTCCGGATCAGGCTTCCTCTTGTATCATTGGGGATAGTACGAAGCATTGGAAAAACAAGTTTCTGTTTCAGCAGTAAACCGCCTGCACTGTCCTTTCCATAATAGATAATAGCCGAAATCTTCTTTCCACTCATTTCTATATGGTCAGCATGGATATCATTCTTTTTTACCTTCCATATAATTCCGCCATCCGGCTGCATTTGCCATTTCAATTGGGCACACAAAGGGGATGAGGCTAATAATAGCCACGCAAGTACATATCTCATCTGGATCTTTTTAAAGTGTTTTTCTCTTTGCCAGTGCTGTGGGGATGATCTGTTGGATCTTTTCCCTGTTAATAACGGCCTGGCCGGCCATTTTGCCCATCAGGGCAAAGTCTGTGGAATACGTAGTGATCCCTACGAACTCCTTTGCAGGCTCATCGTTATGGGATAACAGGCCTACATCTTTACCGGGTTTAAATTTCTTTTTTTCGCACTCCCGCAGTATTTCCCACATGGCAAAGTTGTCCAGGGTAAAGTATACCTTCCCTTTTTCTACCATGCCCGGGGTGAACTCATTTACAATGCTGCCTTTCATCTTAAAGTCCTTCAGGAATTTTTTGAAGGCAGAAACGATCTCCTTGGGGTCCAGCGATTCCGGGGAATGCAGGAAGATCATTTCATCAAATTGTTTGATCTCTTTTGCCAGTTGTTTAAATGCGTTGTAGGACGATTGTTTGAACTCCTGGGTGATGTAATTGAACTCTCCTTCCAATGGTTCATACCTGTCAAACATCAGGAACTTGTTGCGGGGAATGGTATCCAGCAACTCCTTTGACCTCGGGTGAGGGATAGGTGCAACCACATACATCCCATATTTACTCCTGATCTGTAACAGTATCGTTTCGAAGATCTCTATATTACCGTGATGAAAGAAAATATTCAGCTCCACACCCTTACCCAGCTGATGCCTGAAATTCCTGTAGAACTGCTCTTCAAAAGTATCGAGGTTGTACATCAGCAGTGCTACCTTCATCACCTGCTCTGTATTCCCATGCGCTACAAAATATCCAAGCCGGTACTTTGATTCAATGATCCCTCTGCTTACAAGCTCCTGGTACCCTTTCACAATCGTTTCCCGTGAAAACTTCAACTCCCTGATCAGTGTGTTCACGGAAGGGAGCGGATCATCCATCTGCAACACCTTTTCATTGATGGCATTAATGATCCCCTGCACCAGGCGGTCCCGCTTAGAGTAAGCTGCTACTTCTTCCAGTTCTCTTATTTTTTCAAATACATTTCGCATCCATGATATTTTAGTCGACAGTTACTGTCATCGCCTTTCCCGGCTGCAGCTTCACATCTGCATAAGAGATAAAATTACCCCGTTTATCCAATTCCTGCAATGCTTTTATCTTCCTGTTCCCTGTTTTAACAAAAGCGTGCCGCCCGGAGAATTTCGCCCGCCATACAATAGCAGTATTTCCCTGGTATTGCAGCGTAGTTCCTTTCCTATATTCAGTTACAGTAATATGCCCTGAAAGTACCGGAATGTTTTCCGCAGAGAGCGTATCCTCCTGCTTCCCGTTGAACAGGGTGCTTATCCTGTTATACCGTGCATCGGCATCAACTCCCATCAAACCCTGGATGATCCCTTCCACTACACCAAAAGACACCTCCGGATATTCCCTTCTCTTTGTACCAGGATCAGCCAGATGAAGTATATACCGCAATGCCTGATCGTAATAACCATACCTGCTCAGCACTACCGGAAAATAAGACAGATTCTCCACATTCCAGTCATTCGATACCAGATGCTCTATTGTTCTCCTGGCGCGGGTACTATCTTTCAGTGCATCAAACCAAAGCAGGAAGGTTTCACCCTCTCCTTTTCCAAAGGCCCCGTCATTGGTAACATGCGTCTGATATTGCTGTGCCTGGGCATCCCACCAGGTATTTTCTATATGGCGGCGATACTGCTCAGCCTTAAGCCGGTATCCTGCAGCTTTAGCACGTTGCCCACCGGTTTCCAGTATAGCGGCATATGTTTCCAATCCTCTGTACAAAGCTGCGATCAGATCAACACCCATTTTCAGATGCGGCACACCTTCTGAATAAGAAGGCAGTCCCCGGCAACGATGAAAAGCATCGTTTTCATTGAAAGGAATGGGTGTATTCGGATAAGCTGGTCTTACCAGCAGCGAATCTGCCTGTAAGATCCAGGTGCTGATATATTCATCAACAGATCTGTCATGAAAGTTGCGAAAGACTGGATCATTGATAAAAAGCTTATTCCCCGTCCACAGATACATCCGCCAGTTGGCATTCATGATATCAAAATTCGCATTCAGGTTATACCAGAACTCTTTATCGTTCCGGTAATCTTCAGGGGCAGGCAGACCATGTTTGTTCATTTCCCAATAGGAACACCAGTCTTTTCCTTTCGAAATATTTTTAGCAAACAGCGTTAGCATATTCCGGTTCTCTGCAGCCAGCCCCAGTATTTCCCCACCAATACATTGATGAGCCACATCCCGCATGCAGAACGCAGACCTTGGTGGCAAGGCTGATTCATACCAGGGGCCAACAGGATCATCCTTGTGCCCCTTGTAAGATAAAGCTGTTTGCTGCGCCCAGCTGAAAGCGGCTTCCAGTTTAGCATTGGAAGAATGAAATACAATCTGTTGTGCATTTCCCTTTAAACAAATCAGTAACAATAATAAGGACCTGATAAACATGGAAAAGTATTTCTTATAAGCAGGGCCATTCAGCCCTGCTTATTGTATTAATTATAACTTGGATTCTGTGTGATGCCCGGGTTCTTCTGTATTTCTGTACGTGGTATCGGGTAGAAATAAAAGCTGGGTACCCATGTTCTTTCTTCCACCGTGATCTGCTGATAAGTAAAGGTGCCATTTGGCTGTTTGGTGATCACCACACCTTTAGCATCTTCCGAACCCACTTCAGCAATACCCCATCTTCTGATATCAAAATAACGATGCCCTTCAAAGCAAAGTTCAATTCTCCGCTCATGTTTTATCCTGTCCATCAATCCCGCATCAGGAGCAGTTACAGCAGGCAATCCTGCTTTCAGTTGTCTCAGATCATTCAGATAAGTGCGGGCTTCTCCGTATTGCCCCAATGCAGCACAAGCTTCCGCATAGTTAAGATACATTTCTGACAAACGGAACACTACCCATTGCGTTGCTGCAAAATCCTGCTTTTTCCAGTCTACCGCTTCATCCACCATTTTCCGCATGCAATACCGTGTTTTAGATGCATTCCAGGGAGAATAGGGGCTTTGCGGAGAATCGTCTCCACCTTCATAGAACTGCGTAAGCCTTCCTTTAAACTGTTGGTTGTTGGCCAGTATATCCGCATAGAAACGGGACTCCCTGTTAGCATAAGGATTTTGTGCATGGGTTGGATTATTCCAGCTAAAGGCGGTACCATCTGCCATTTCAAACTCATCTACCATTTGCTGGATCACATTGTATGCACTGTAGCCATCGTATCCATTAGGACTAAGGTCCCTGCTCACCGTATTATACCTATCTGCCTTCACCAGGCCACTGTACACCCTTCCAAAGATCACTTCAGTATTGAAGAAATCAAGGAAGGTCTTATTATAAGTACCAGTGCCGGCGTTACCATACAAGCTAAACATTTTGCCATTGTAATCAATCACCGCTTTAGCGGCATCCCTTGCATCACGCCATAATTGCTGATCATTGGTTTTGTTGAAATAAGGACTTGCCGCATACAACAGCAAACGGGATTTCAGTGCGAGGGCAGCCCCTGCGGTAGCCCTGCCCTTATTCATATCGCTACTTTGAGATGCAGGCAACAGTTGCACTGCCTGTGCTATGTCTGCCAGGATAAAATCTTTTGTTTCCTGCCAGGTAGCTCTTTTTTCCGTAAAGGTTTTATCTGTCACATCATAGACCTTGGTGATCAGCAGTACACCTCCAAAACGTTTCAGCAATTCAAAGTAAGCCATTGCCCGGAGGAAGTATACTTCTCCTTTCATACGGCGGATAAGACTTTCATTCCCTACAGAATCAACTTTGTTAATGTTTAGGAAGAAGGTATTGCAATAACGGATCGCGGTGTACAAGCTATTCCAGTTGTTCAGCGAACCACTGGTCTGATTATCCGGCGTAGCTTCTCCCCGCACATATACATTCTCATTGGTCCAGTTAAAATTTCCATATAGCTCATCTGTTTGCGCTGCCCATCCATAGCCGGCATCCTTATATGCCAGCACAGCCCTGTCGTAGATGCCATTCACGAAAACTTCCGTAAGTTTGGGATCACCCCATACATCATCTTCAGAATAAGCATTTTTCGGCTTAAGGTCCAGTGTGTCGTTACATGCGCTGAGCAACATGGCTACGGCAAACATGTACATATATAATGTTTTCATTTTTCTATTTGTTATCGTTAGAAACTGAGATTCGCACCGATGTTAACGATCCGCTGTTGCGGATAATAGTAGCCATTATCGTTTGGTATTTCAGGATCATAAGATGGCCCGAACTTATCGATAGAGAACAGGTTGTTTCCGTTCACATAGATCCTGGCGCCCTGTATCTTTGCTCTGCCCAGCCAGGAAGATGGCAGGTTATAACCGATCTCCACATTCTTCAATCGTACAAAGGCAGCATTGCGTAACCAGAAGTCGGAAGCCATTGTATTTACACCGAATGTTCTGCCGGTGGGCCCGCTGAAATTGCGGGGATAAGTATTATCACCTTCTTTCTGCCAGCGGTCCGTGAAAAATTCCCTGGCCAGGTTAAGTCCTGCCGGTGCGAGATAAGATTTGGCCCTTGCCTGCCCCTGGAAGAAAACAGAAACATCAATATTTTTCCAGGTACAATTGAATGCAGTACCAAAGATGATCTCAGGTGTTCTCACCAATGGCATCCTTACCATATCCAGTCCATTGATCTGTTTATCATTGTTGAGGTCCTTGTAACGGATATCGCCGGGAGCAGTTCCTGCAGGATGCGGGCTGTTATCTATTTCCCGTTGGTTCTGGTAAATACCATCTGATTGATAAAGGAACCAGGCATCGATCGGGAGGTTTGTTTTTTGCTGGTAGGAAGGAATATTTTTCGCTTCATCCATATAGATCACTTTGTTCCGTGCGAACGTCATGTTCCCTCTTACAGCATAAGAGAAGTCTTTTCCTGTTCTGTTATTGTAAGATGCTTCCAGCTCAATCCCCCTGTTCAGCACACGGCCCAGGTTCTCTAATGGTAAGGTAAGGCCTGTATAACCGGGAACAGATTCACTGCGTGCAATCAGGATGCCCGTGCGCATAGACCGGAAGTAATCAAGGCTCAGGCCGATCTTCCCATTCAGGAATTGAGATTCTATTGCCAGATCTGTAGTGTTGGCCACCTCCCAGGTGATGTCCCTGTTGGGTGTAGGCCCGAGGTTCAGCGAACTTACCTGTGATGCATTGGGGCCCAGTGAATAACCGAAGCCTGTACCAAACAGGTACGTTTGAATATAGTTGAAAGCACTCACAGCATCGTTACCGGTTTTACCCCAGGATGCTCTCAGCTTAAGATCACTGACGAAAGATGAGCGGAAGAAAGATTCCTGTGAAATACGCCATGCAGCAGACACACCGGGAAAGAAACCATAACGTTTACCTTCGGGGAAATTCTGCGATCCATCATAACGCATATTGTAATCCAGGAGATACTTATTCCTGAAATTATAGGATATACGGCTGATGTAATTGATACGGCCTGATTCTGCTGCGGAGGAATTATTCTGCTGCCCGATGAGGCTGCCCGCAAACAACTCATCCAGGGAATTGCTGAGGAAGTTAGACCTGTAAGCGGTAATGTTATCAGCCTGGCCCTGGAACCTTTCAAAGGCAACAAAAGCATCCAGTGCATGATCATTAAACTTCCTGCTGTAATTCATCCGCAGGTTCAGGAGTTTCTGCCGTACAGAACCCCTTAATTCATTGAGATTGGGGGTGATGGAGGATACTATCCTTGTATAGTCTTTCGTGGAAGGATTATACCTGTATGCAGGTGGTGGTGTTTGTACAAATTGTTTTGTTCTGTTCAGTGTAAGATCGTAAGCATAATAACCATCCAGGGAAAGCCCGTCTGTAATTTTGGAAAGGTCCCAGTTGAAAGAAGCTTTTGTTTGCAGGTAATCATTGGTAAAACGCTGGTAACCGGCATCTCCGTTTGTGATATAGATCATGCTGTTATCAGGCCCGCCACCGATGCCCGGCCCTACATTCCCATTAGGGTATTTCGGCACCAGGTAAGGATAAGCCAGCCACAATTCCCTGAATATACCACCAGCATCGTAACCTGGCTTGGCTGCATTGCGGAACTCATTACGGTATAATACATCTATCCCTACTTTCAAACTGTTTGTTACGGTTACATCTATGTTAGCCCTTGCCTGCGCCTGTTTATAATAAGCGGCGCTTTGTTTGTAAATACCATCCTGATGCTGGTACTGACCGGAGAGATAATACTTTACTTTCTCCGTACCACCGCTGAGCGAAACAACATGATTCTGCTGCATGGCCCATGTTTTCATAATGGCATTCCACCAATTACTGTTAGGATGGCCGAGGGGATCGGAGCCATCTTTGAACAGCTGAATATCTGCATCCGGCCAGGTTTTCTGCTGCCCGCGCAATACATCATACTCGTTTGTAGCCACAGCATATTCATAAGAATTCAACATCTTCGGTACCCTTGTAGGTTGTGTGAAACCCCAGTTGGTGCTAAAAGATAATACAGGCGTACCGGAGCGCCCCCTTCTTGTGGTAACGAGGATAACACCATTTGCAGAACGGGCACCGTAAATAGCCGCTGTGGCATCTTTAATAACAGAGATCGATTCAATATCTGCAGGGTTGAGCCTGGCAAAACCACCAGACCTGTCTGGAACACCATCTATTACAACCAGTGCGCCGGTGCTTCCCAATGTAGCTTTACCACGTACAAAGATCTCCGCATTATCATTCCCCGGCTCACCGCTCCTGGTATTTGCTATCAGGCCGGGAACCTGGCCAGCAAGGGAATTAGTGATATTTACGGCGGGGGATTTTTGCAGTTCTTTACCGGTAACAGCAGAAACTGCTCCTGTAAGATTTGTTTTTTTCCTGGCACCATAACCGATCACCACTATTTCATTCAACTCTTTGTTTTCATTCTGAAGGGTAATATCTATGCTGCTCCTTTCGCCAACAGGAATTTCTGTGGCAGTGAAGCCTGTTGCAGAGATCACCAATATGGCATTGTTGCCGGAAACCCTGATAGAGTAATTTCCATTGTTATCAGAGATGGCACCTGTTTTACTGTTCTTTTCCATAATGGTGGCGCCTGGAATGAACTCACCATTATCATTCTTTATTTTTCCGCTGATCACGCGGGCATTGTTCTGTGCAGAGGATAAAACAGCACTGCACAGTAAAAGGAATAGGAGGATAAACGCCTTAAGCGGGTATTCCGTCTGGAAGGCAAAGGCAATAGGATGCCCATTATGCTTTGTTCTTTTCATAACAGCATTTGTTTGGTTTGTGGAAAGTATGAGCCGTGGAAGCGTTAATAGTAAATGGTTAAGGCATCTAGGTTACCTTTTTCATAACGGTGTTTTGGAAAGTGAATAATAGTCTTCTGGAATTTACCTGGTTGATATGCCCACTGGTCTGTTCTGGTCTGGTCTGACAGTATAAAGATAAGCAGGTTTTTCATATTTCAAAACTTTTGTTCTGAAAATAAAAGGGGGAAGGGGTAGTTGTGGTTGCAGGATTGTATACTTAAGCGCCAAGCCCCTGGAGGAAACTATTCAGGTCTTCTTCCTTATCCAGGCCTAGCTTCTGCTTGATACGGTAGCGGCTCATTCTTACGCTTTTGGCTTCAATATTCATCAGATGGGCAATCTGGCGGGTATCCATTTTGAGGTATAGGTAGGCGCAAAGCTTGAGGTCAAGCAGGGTGAGTTTTCGTTGTGCCTTTTCATTGATCAGGTAGAAAAAGTCCGGGTGCACTTGTTGGATCTGCAATTTTGCATGTTCAAAATTGCTGTCGAGTATCATTTCTTCTTTAAGGATCTTTTGCATATTCACCTTATCTCCTTCCGCGAGTTTATCCTTTATATTCAATAAGGTCTGATTCTTATGTTCCAGCTGCAACACATTCGCCATCACCTCTTTCTTCAATTGCTGCTGCTGTGTTTCCAGGAGTTGCTGTTCTGCCTTCAGCCTGGCCTGCTCTTCTTTCTCCAGTTTTACTTTTAGTTGCAGCTGCCTTTCCCGCTGCAGCGCATAACGCATTCTGAAACGGTTGGCACGGTACATAATTATCAAACCTAATACCGCAACCAGTGCAATGGCCCCATATAAATAGCTCTGCAACCTGCGGTTCCGCTCCTGTTCTTTCAGTATCTGTACCTCGTTATTCTTCTTTTCCGTTTCATACTGAATTTCCAGCTTTTGGGCATTCAGTGCCTGCTTCTGGTTGAAGTTCTTGTTATTGTATTCCGTTACTTCCTTCTGAAATTCCAGGGCCTTTTTCTGATCTCCCTGCTGTTCGTAAAATATGGACAGCGCCTGTACCACATTAATGAGTGTATAATAATAAGGAGGTTGCTGGGATTTAATTACACTATAAGCCTCCAGCAGATAACTTTCCGTCTGCGCTTTATTTCCTGCCTTGCCCGCATATTCACTTAAGATACCTAAACTGCTCGCCACTACTTCTTCTGTATTCGGTAAATCTTTTAAGACGGCCCGGGCCGTGCTGGCGTAATGAATACCTTCCGTTGTTGTTTCCGGAAAATACCTGAGGTAACAATTGGCCAGGTTAATACAGGCAATGGCATAAGTAAACTTAGCCACCTGCCCGGGGTATTGCTGATACAGCGCTTCCACCCTGTTCAGATAGAACAGGGTACTATCCAGTTGCGACCGGCTTTTGGTACTATTATAATTATACTCATGTGCTACGGACAATGCCATATAGCAATTGCTCATGAGATTATAATCTTTTGTACGCAGCGCATTTTCTGTGGCTTTCCGGGCATAGGTATTCACCCGGGCTTCATTGTTCCAGTCGGAATAAACCACATACAACCGGTAATAGATCTTGGCAGCGATGTAAGGATCATCTACCTGCTCCAACTCCTTCAGCCCCTTATTGCAGAATCTCACTACATCCTCCCCGTTGTCCAGCATCTTGTACAATAACACCTGGGAATAATATCCATAAGCCATGGCACCAGGATTTTTGGCCAATTGTGCTAAGAGCAGGGCAGAATCACTGACCTGTTTCAGGTTCGTCAGCTGTTGGCTATTGATCTTAATGTCTGTAAGGAGGGTGTAAGCCTTTGTGGCATCCGTATAGTTACCATGTTGCAATGCAAGGGCAGCACTTTGTCTTGCCCTGGCTTCCGCTTCCTTATAATTCTTATTGATCCGGAATACTTCTGCCTGCTGGTACAATTCCGCTGTTTGCGCGATACTGCCAAAGGGCATCAGCATAACTATTATATATAGGCAGTATTTCATGCCGTCAAAATTACAATAAATCGCTAAGATTCAGATACGGGCGTTTATACATTTTATTGATAATCAATGCTTATAGCTGAGTTGTAGACGTATTGTAGATGCCCTTTTTCCAAGAGGTAGATGACCTGTAGGATACCGGGATTTGGAAACAGGCCGGGGTTTGATGGAGATTTGTAACACTATGACCCGGTACAATTATTTCATACAAGAAGGAAGCAAATTCCACCTGAAGAGCAAATTCTCTACAGCTTTGCTCCGTTCGCTCATCTGCCTGGGGATAGCCGCAGGTTTATACTTTCTCCTTCCGCCAGAGAAAAAGATCGGTGCTATCGGAGCCGGGTTCTTTATCCTATTTGGCCTGATCAACCTGCTGCGATCCACCAAAAAGCTCACGATCGACACGGCGGCCCAAACCATTGTGCACAAAAATAATGTTTTGAGCCCCGAGGTCACCTACCGCTTTGATGAGTTCGTGCAGTTCTATGTGCTCACCAGCAGCTACCTCTTTAAAGCCATTACGATGGACAGCACCGCCTTCCTCATCTTCGACCAGAATGGAAGGGAAAAAAGAGTGCCGGTGGTTGTGGGACTTTTCAGTGCCCGTCCGGCACAAAATGCCGTAAATGAGCTCAGTGAGATTATGGGAATTGAATTAGCCTGAATGAACAAGTACCAGTTAAAAATAACGCCTTACGAATTAAGCATCCGGCCCTATTTCGCCTACATGCCTAAGATCAGGCTGTTTGTGATCCTGTTCGTGCTGGTATTTAGTTCGCTGATATTTTTCCATAACCTGTTGGATGCGGATATCGTAAGGATAGTTATTGCTACGGGCGTAATCCTGCTATTCTACATCATTTATGATTACCTCTTCCATGTGAACGTGCGGTTCCTGTTCGACAAAAGCACCCGTTCCATATACAGGGTCAACCTTTTCAAAAAGAGATTAATGGCTTTCGATGAAATGACCATTCTTACTAATTCAGAATACGGCGACATCACCTATATAATGGGCCGGAAGAAGAATCAGTTCGTAAAGAACTATACGATCAGCGCTGCATTTGGCACCAGTAAAAAACATCAGGCCCGGGAAAAGGAGTACATCGAACAAATACTAAACCCTATTCTGGAATTCGTAAAATAATAACTTATGAGAAAAATTTTGATCCTGCTACTTCTTCTGACTGCCTGCAAACTCCCTGCATCGCCAGAAAAGTACTTTGATGCGGCAGCACTCAATGCTAATTCGGTTTCCCACTTCGGCAGCGACTATTTTATTACGGCACTTGGGTATAGCAAAAGGGGCAGCAGCCAATTTAATTATGAAGAACAGATAAAATATGCGATCCTGCGGGTAGAGGGTAATCTGGAAAATGTGAACAAGCTTCTGCCCACTAAAGATACCAAAGCCATGCTGGATGCTTCTAAAGATCTCTTCCAGTTCACGCTGGATAGCTATCGTAATGATCATTTACCTATCGCCAAAATGATAGATCGAAAAGCACCGGAAGAAGAGGTCGCCAAAGCCATGGAAGCTCTCGATAAGAAATCATACGAGACATTCCTTGTGAAGTATGATAAGCTCTACAATATCGGAACCCAATATGCCAGGGATCATGATATCAAATTAGTGGAAACGCCAAAATTCAACCGGTAACATGACGCGCACCTGGGGTATATTCTGGAGTCTTTACATGCTTTTCTTTGCGGTTCCCTTTCCGATGCTCCTGTATTATAACATCAAAAGTGAATCCACCGATATTGATTACTCAAGTCCCTGGATGGCACTTGGTATCCTGTTGGCATCATTAATACTATGGGGAATGCTGTTGTGGGGATATTTTCACAAATGGATATTGTCCAATTTCATTGCGAAGCGAAATTTTGAGCGGTTAAAAGAAAATGGTATTCCCCGCACTGCTGTGATCTTATCTGCGGAGAGCGATCCTAAAGATCCGGATACCTTTGAACTCACATTATCTTTTAAGAACCTGGTGAATACCGAGATCACTCAAAAAACAAGTATAAATGATGGAAAACCCGAGGAACACCGCTTTGAGGTTGGTAAGAAAATAGATATCCTGATCGATAAGGATATGGCTTCCTATCCCTATTTCATGTTTGCTACTTCCGAAGCGGGGATCAGGAAAATGATAATGACGTGGACCGTGCTTGGCTGGCTGGCGCTCACAGCTCTCATCATCGGCTATTATGTATTTTCATATGAATTGGAAAGTAACGGGATGGGGTGGCGCTTTATCGGCTTCTATCATCCATTGTTTGTTTGCCCTATTGTAATGCTGGGTTACAGGTTGTTCGGTAAGTTCATTTCTGTTTTCTCGGGTAATGTGGATGAATCAATGATCATTAAGTTCAAAGGTATTCGCACAAGTGCCAAATTGCTAAGTGCCAGTCAAACCGGAACATATATCAATGAACAGCCAATGGTGCGTTTTGAATTGGAATTTATGGATGAACATTACAAGAAGCATAAAGCCAGTATAAAGAAACTGGTTGACCTTCTTGATCTGAATGTTACGCGGCAGGAGGCAATAGAGATCTTCTACCTTAAGGAAAATCCTCAGCAGATTGCATTTGCCCGCGATCTGGATGAAATAAGTTATGCATGATGAAACGATTTCTTTTCGCTTGTTGTTTGTTGTTGTCCTGTAAGCAGGTGGTAAAAACTGTTGAGGAAACATTTCATCCTGTTGCGGAGCCGGTTAAAAAGCCGGTTGATACCCCTTCGTCCTCTTCGACCTCCTGGTCCAGTGATACAAGTTTTTCCATTACTATTAAAACAGAAGCGATCACACAGCATATAGAGAAAAGGAAAGATTCCAGTTTTTCTGTTACGATAGAAACAGATGCTGTTCTTCCTTCAACAATTCAACGGCGTATAGATTCTACTTTATCCGTCACTACTAAACCACGTTCTTCCTCCTCTTTGGGAGAATCCCATTTGCTTAAAGCAGAAAAGGCACTAAGAAGCCTGCCACAATATGCGGGTAAAGAGATCTTCATTTACTCCTCTGTTCATTTTTACGGTGATGGCAGTATCCGCACCATGCTGCAACACCCGGAGAACCCTGAATACATTGATAACTATGTCTATCAAAACGGAGTTTGGTCTGCTCCCAGACCCGAACAGGTATCCATAAAAGACCGTATTGCCAGCAGGCTGGTTTCACTTGACAAGATCCATTTCTCCACTGCAGCCAAAGTTGCTTCGACCTATAATGAGAAAGCTGCCGGGATCGAAGGCGCGAAGCCATTGACGAGTGTTTACATCTCCATCTGGGATAACCGGGTACGCTGGTATCCGGGGACCATCAATGGCAGCAGGGAAAAATGGTCTATAGAATTTGATGTAGATGGCGGGCTGAGGAGGTTTGAGCGGGAGTGATCAAATAAATTTCACACCTGCGAATAGGATGTCGGCACCAAAAAAGTATTCCTGATAATAGAAATAGTATTTGCATACTGAGGGTCCGACACTAATTTTTTCCACGCAGGGTCAGCTACGAAAACAGACCATCCTTTGTTGCGTTCTTCCATGCTGGGGCATGTGATCATATAAGTGAGCCGGGGTTGCTTGTCGCCAGCGATCACTTCACCAAAGAATACGGGATTCAATTTCGCCCTGGTAAAAATGGGATACTCTCCATCATTAAACATTTTAATTTTTCTTCTTACAGCATCTTCACTATAGCCCTCATAGGTCCTTAATTCAAATACGCGGGATCCAGCAGACGGGACAACTATTGCAGGCCAGCCGTCAAAAGCAATCATCAAAGAAGAAGCAAAGCGGTTATATACCGGCTTATCGGCTGGAATGCTGTTGTATGCGGCGCTATTTTTAATATAATCTGCATCCGCCTTTACTTTGGCGTTTATCAAAATATAGTTGTCAAGAGAAGAATAAGGTACCAGTAAATAAATTTTAGCTGGTTCCGATGGACTCCATTCCTTGAAGACACCAACTGTTTTTACACCATATTTATTCAACGCAGGAATAAGTGCTGTCTTAAAATAATTCTCCAATTGCATATGGTCCGAACCAAAGCGCATTTCATATTCACGCCATTCGTATATTTCTTTTTGTGGGGGCTGCTTATCTCCAGCCATTGCAGGACTGAGGGTTATCATACCTGCAGTGACAGTAAGTGAAGATTGAAGGAATTTTCTGCGTTGCATATAGATGTGTTTAACTAATAACCAAGTTAAACAATTTAAAATAAAACATTAATTTACATGCGAACCTGGCCCACTTTTTTCAATCTGGTCTCATTTTATTCAATTATATCTAATTCATACCAATTTATAACGTAAAAGATATCCTTATGAAAAATATTATTTTGTCCGGGGCTTTAATAGGATTGATTTTAGTTATCACAGGCATGTTCGCCAAGGTTAATCATTGGAATAATGCAAGCACTTTACTGAACTTCGGAATTTTGGGCTTTGTATTACTCCTGGTTTGCGGTGCAATATTGATCGTACAATTCATTATGGGTACAAAGCGATAAAGTATATTTTTATCATAAATAGCCTTCCGGGTGCTACATACTGCCCGGAAGCCTTTTTACATTTATAGAGATATTTTGTTCATTGCGGCTAGGGGAGCCATTTCGAATCCGGTAAAAACGTTACGATCTGAATAGTAACGCGTTATATAGTGGTTTTTAGGGTAAAATACCCCAAAATCGTTCGATCATAAAATATTCCCGCCTGCTGTTCGTCATCTATATAAACGTATTCGTTATATGGCAAGACGGCTTTTACTAATGTTGTTTATCTTTGTGGTGAGCGATATTTATTTCTATCAGGCGATCTCTACCCTCACAGGGAATCCGCTGGTCCATTTAGGTTATTGGTTGATTGACATTACATTGTTTGCAGGGATCCTGTTTATCATATTTGCCCGCAGAACGGGCAATAATGCACAACGTTTTATTGCAATACTGATATCAGCCATGTTGCTGATGTTCATTCCCAAAGTATTTTCTTCACTGGTTTTGCTGGCGGAAGATATCGTGCGGGTGTTTGAAGGGTTTCCTCCGAGAAGTATTTATGTAAGTGAAGCAGCGGCTGTACTCGCCGGGATATTTTTCCTGATCATCCTGTTTGGTTTAACACGCGGCAGGCACTTTTATAAAATAAAAAGAGAAACCTTGTACTTCCCCGACCTGCCCGAAGCATTTGACGGCTTCACGATCACACAGTTATCCGATGTGCATTCCGGTAGTCTCAGTGATGTTAAAGGTGTACAAAAAGGCCTTGACATGGCAGATGCGCAAAACAGTGATCTGCTGTTATTCACAGGCGATCTTGTGAACAACATGGCTTCGGAAATGATGCCCTGGATACCTTTGTTTGCAAAGCTTAAAGCGCCCTATGGTAAATACTCGGTTTTAGGGAATCATGATTATGGGGACTATATCAGATGGGAAAGTGCTACAGCCAAGGATGCCAATCTTAATCACCTGAAAGAGATCCATGCTGAAATTGGCTTCAGACTGTTACTGAACGAATCGGTAACCATCAGCAAACAGGGACAGAGCATTGCGCTTATTGGTGTAGAGAACTGGGGGAAAGGCGGCTTTCACAAATACGGTGATCTGAAAAGAGCAACTGCTGAAGTACCGGATAATGCTTTTAAAATATTAATGTCGCATGATCCTTCACATTGGGATGAAGTGACGGTAGACCATGATCAGCATGTTCATCTTACACTGGCCGGGCATACGCATGGGATGCAGTTTGGCATTGAACTTTTCGGGTTTAAATGGAGCCCTGTAAAGTACGTCTACAAACAGTGGGCAGGATTATATCAACAGGATGGAAAGTACCTGTATGTGAACAGGGGCTTCGGTTATCACGGATTAAAAGGAAGGGTGGGTATATGGCCTGAGATCACTGTGCTTACGCTAAAGCGGGGGAATCCCGGATAGTCAGAAGTCAAAAAAGGCTGCCAGCGTTCCGGCAGCCTTTTGGATATAAAAGAATAGTTATTACCAGTTCGGGCTCTGTATCAAGGTGGGGGCATTGGCCAGCTCACTTTGCATCAACGGCCAGAAATAGTTCTTCGAAGTAAAGATCCTGTCTTCCAACTTAAACCGCTCCATCCTGTATTTAATTCCACCAATTACAATAGCACCGGCGGGGTCTTCAACAGGACGCATGCCATGCGCCAGGCGCTGCGTTCTTGGATAAGGCCATACTGCTGCGGGATTAGGAGCTCCTTCATAGCTGTTTTGCTGTGCCAGCTCTGCCGGAGAATCCGGTTCCAGGTTCCAGCGGGCATAGAAGTAGCGCTTGTTTTCATAGAAAAGTTCAACCCGCCTCTCACGCTGAATGTATTTGTGCATTGCTTCTTCATCCAATCCGGGAGGCACAGGCGCCATAAATGAGCGGGCGCGCAGGGTGTTCAACATGTCATACACTTCTGCACCCGGACCACTGAACCGGTTCATTGCCTCAGCATAGATCAGCATCATTTCCGGCAGGCGGATAACAGGAAAGTGTAAAGGCCAGCTGCCGCTGCGTTTCCAATCTTCATGATAGAACTTGCGCAGGTAGTAGCCTGTGAAGGTTGCATTACTGGCCCCTATCTTATCTGCACCGCTGGCTGTATTGATCACCTTGTTCTGGTAAGTACAGCCATGATACATAATATCAGAATAAAAACGGGGATCGCGTTTAGCATATGGATCGTTCACGTTCCAGCCTTTGGCTGCAGCCTGCGGATCGTAAGTAGCATACCCGTAACCATCATTTCCTACAAATTCATATTCATCCACCTGTTCCTGGATCGGTTGCAAACGGGCGCCACCACCATAAGAGGGTGGAATATAGTCACCTTGCCATGATTCTGCCTTGTTATTCGAAATGTAAAATACCCACTCATTGATAATAGCCTGCTGATCGATATAGATCTGCTTTATTCTCGCATATACCTTGTTGTTGCTTTCCGGCTGCCAGTCAGTCCCTTTCCCTGCATATAAACTGTAACGTGGTGTTGAACCATTTTTCAGGTCTAACACCGCTTTTGCAGCATCAGCGGCCAGTTTCCATTTACTCTTGTCGTAAGCAGCATATTGGGTACGGCCAGCACGGGTATCGCTGCCGGGCAATTTTCCTCCATTGTACATAGGGCTTGCGTTCATATAAAGGACAATCGCTTTTAAAGCCATCGCAGCACCTTTGTCCGCCCGTCCGAATTCACCATCATCATGCCGTACAGGTAACTCAGCAATGGCAAAGTCGAGGTCTTTGACGATCTTCGTCACAAATTCAGGCCATGGCTGGCGGGCGAATTGCTCGCCACCAGAGGCACTGGCCACATAATCCATATAAACAATGTCACCATAGAAGCGGGCTGCCAGCCAGTGAAAATATGCACGCAGAAAAGTTGCTTCGGCTACACGATTCTTCAGATCGCCTTCGCGAAGCGGGTTGTCCGGAGAATTATATTTTTTCACCCCTTCCAGGAATACATTCGCTTTGCGGATGGAGTTATAATAATCCGGCCAGTAAATACCATTGGCTTTGGAAGGCATCCCGATGGATGGCCCAAAACTTCCGAAGTTGAACAGGTCAGGAGTACCTGTTTCTACCTTGGTTCCTTTACATTCATCGGTTATACCGGCAATGGAGAAATCCTGCAGGGTAACAATCCCTCTGTCCCGGTCCCGCATGTCACGATACAATTTGTTCGCTTCACCGTTTACGCGGTCCCAGTTAGTGAATACCTGTTGTTCGTTGAGTTTGCTATCAGGTTGCCTGTCGAGGAATTTTTCGCAGGAGCTGGCGCTGATCATTGCGCTGATTGCTATTAAGAGGGTATATTTTCTTTGTTTCATGATTGCTGCTTTAGAAGGTTACGTAAACACCCAGATTATATACTTTCTGAATAGGATACCAGTCACCGCCGGTATTGGTTTCGGGATCCACGTCGAAAGTGGATAATTTGTCCCAGGTAGCCAGGTTCAGGCCTTGAGCATAGAACCTTGTTTTCGCAAGCCCCAATCTCTTCAGGAACTTGGGAGAGAGGGAATATCCAATTTCAAGGCTTTTCAAACGCATGTATGAAGCGTCTGCGAGAAATAATGAGCTATTCGGGTTTTTGTTATTCAGATGTGTTCCGTAGTGCAATGCCGGATAGGTAGCAGTAGCTGCTGTTGCCGGTGTCCAGCGGGCAAGGTGGAATTTCTTCACACGACCGATGATGTCCTGTCCGTAAGTCGGGAAATCCCAGGCTGCGGCATTGATCAACTGTACACTGGTATTGGTGGCACCCTGGAACAAGATGCTGACATCAAAACTTTTGTAAGATACCCCCATAGGAATACCGAACTGGATCTCAGGATTGCGGGGATTGCCCATCGCGATCCGATCTTCCTGATCTGTGATCTGTCCGTCACCATTCTGGTCTTTATACACTACATCCCCTGGTATCAACGCACCCCATTTCTGATAGTTGGAAGCATTCAAAGCGTCCGCTTCCGCCTGGTCTTTTACAAAATGGCTGAACTCAAATACAAACTGCTCACCGATACGCTTTCCGGTACGGCGTGCATAGTCTACATTCTTGCCATTAGCAGCGATACGTTCTATTTCGTTGATGTAAATGATCTTGTTCCTCGCAAAGGATACATTCGGACGAATGTAATAGCTGAAACTCTTGCCGATATTATCTGACCAGCCGACCTCCAGGTCAAATCCTTTATTGTCTACCACACCCAGATTAAGTTGTGGCGCATTCTGACCAACAACGGCAGATACGTTCCTGGTTCCATAGTCATTAGGGATATTGGTAAGGATGTCGTAACGATGCTCTTTGAAAACATCTACCGTAAGGCTCAGGCGATTATTCAATGTTCTTGCTTCAACACCAATATTGGCTTTCTTCGCTTTCTCCCAGGTCAGTGCCCGGTTGGCCAATGGCGCTTCGTATACGTTAGCCGGTGCGCCGTTATTCTGACCAATACCAAAATTGTATGTATCACCATTTACTTCAAAAAACTGCAGGTAACCAAAACGGATGCCTGGCAGCAGATCGCTACCTACCAATCCGTAAGAACCTCTCACCTTCAGGTAATTGATGACGGAGTTTTCCATGAAATTCTCGTTGCTGATCACCCATCCTGCGGCAACGGCAGGGAAGAAACCATAACGGGCACCTTTGGGAAAGTTCTCCGATCCATTGTAACCGGCATTGAACTCAAACAGGTAACGATCGTTGTAGTTGTAAGTGGCCCTGAAAGCCAGCCCCTGGTTACCAAAAGGAACCTCATTGGTCAGGGTCCGGCGTTGGCGGAGTCCCAGCAACATCCCGCTCACACTATGTTTGCCGAAGGAGCGGGCATAGTTCAATGTCACCTGCAAATGGTTTTTGCGTTGTGCACCCGGGGTGTTGCCATCATAACCGTTGTTCATAGTAGCATTATCCGAACGTTTCGGCGTAATATATGCACCCTCATAATGGCCGCCGGTGGGATTCATGAATATATCAACGCCGGCCTGCGGATAGAAAGTAGCGTACCCTCCATACTCGCGGTAACCTTCAGACTCATGCGGGATTGTTCTGTTAACGGTATTACCACTCTGTACATCATAAGAATATTGTACTTCGAAGGTCAGGCCCTTGGTAATGAAATCCAATTTGTGGCCGAGTGCAAAACTTCCATCCATGAACGTTTTGTATTCATTGATAAACCCTGAGTAGGCTATCTCACCAAGGATATTATAACGATACAACTGAGTACCGAACAACAAACCTTCCGGATGTTTGTAGATGTGGGACTTGTTAGCCGGGTTTTCGTTATTCTCCAATATGATCGGATAGATAGAAGGTTGCGTATTGGCGATATTCACCACACGCGCAGCGGTAGTACCCGGTGCGATCCTGTTCTGGATGCGGCCACCAAGGTTCAAACGCGCATAAAAATTATCCGTGATATTGATGTCGATATTGGAGCGGAAGTTATAACGTTTAAAAACCGCGTTGGTATTATAAGGGCTCAGTTTGGTATGCTTGTAGTTACCATCCTGGTTCATATAACCAGCCATTACAAAGTATTTCACGGTCTTGTTACCACCCTGGATGTTCAGGCTGTAATCCTGCTGCATACTGGGTTTGAAAGCATAATCGAACAGATCTATGTTATAGCCCAGACCATCTGAGTTATCACCTTTTGCTTTCTTGAAATTCTCAATAGCCTCTGCAGTAAATCTTGTACGGGTACTTTTATCATTGTCCTGCGCCTCATTATATAACATGGCATAATCTGCAGAGCCCAGGTACTCCGGGAATTTTATTGGTGCGGAAACACCACCGGCAGCTTTGAAGGTAACATTGGGTTTGTCCATCAACTTACCTCTGCGCGTGGTAACCAGGATAACACCATTAGCACCTCTTACACCAAAAACCGCTGTGGCGGACGCATCCTTTAATAAGGAAAAGGTTTCTACTTCCTCCGGGTTCAGATACTGGAAGTCGCGCTCGATACCATCTACGATCACGATGGGCTTTTGAGAGTTGTTTCCTGTATTGTAAGTAGCCATCCCGCGAATAAACACATCACTCTGGTCTACACCGGGCTCACCACCCACAAACTGGTTCACCAGCAAACCAGGCAGCCTTCCTGCAAGTGCATTAGAGAGGTTGGTAGTAGGGCTTTGGCGCAGTTCGTTGGTTCCGATAGACGTTACAGCGCCTACCACAGATACCTTCTTCTGTGTTCCGTAGCCCACCACAACTACATCGTTCAATGAAGATACTTGTTGGGTAAGCATCACAGCTATAGTAGCATTCTCTTTGCCTACACGAAGGTTCTCCGTTTTAAATCCGATAAATGTAAAACTCAATACGCTGTTATCGGGAACCGTAATGGTAAAATTACCATCTATATCGGTAAACACACCGGTAGTGGAACCGATTACAGAAACCGATACGCCGGCAAGCCCGACACCGTTAAAATCCGTCACCTTTCCTTTGATCACAACAGGCGGTGATGGATGACCAGTCACTACTTTTACTGCATTCTTCCTGACAACAGTGATAGTCTTCTGTGTGATGGTGAAGCCAAAGGGCTGATCCTTGAAACAGATGTCCAGCACTTCCTCAATGCTGGCATCTTTTACATCAATATCCACCTTCTTCGCCTCTTTCAGCAGCTCATCCTTGTAAAAGAACTGGTAGCCTGTTTTCCGGTGGATCTCTTTAAATACTTTTTCCAACGATACATTTCGTTGCGACATGGTGATCTGGGCAAAGGTCTTGGCATTTGCACAAAAATTTGCCACGATGAGCAAAAATGTGGTCAGTTTCACGACCCGCATTAGCCTGGTTACAACCAACCAATCTGGCTTACTCGCCAATAAGAATAGTCTCTTGTTCATAAAGTGGTAATTAGATTAATAGCAAATCTGTTACGACTGTTTTGGGAACAGCGTTCATATATTAAAGGGGATCGTCCCCTTTGAACTAAACTTTACTAATGGCCTTCGGACACTATGATCTTGCGGTCCTCTATCTTAAAGTCAACACCACCAGCCTTCATGATCTGCAATACCTGAGAGATATTGTTTTCCCGGCTTACAATCCCGGAATAATGCCCTGTTGGCACCTTCCCTTCATATACTACGTCTATATCGTACCATCGGGATATCTGCCGCATAATGCGCTGAATGTCCCATGAATTGAAGTTAAACCAGCCGTTCTTCCAGGCCATTTCCTCATCCACATCAACAATTTGGGTTTTTATTGTTTCGTCATGAAAGATCTGTGCCTGTACCCCAGGCTTCAATATTTTAAATCTGTCTCCTTTGGATACCTTTACCGCTCCCTCAAGCAAGGTAGTGGTCATCATGTTTTCATCTTCATAGGCCATGATATTGAAATGGGTACCCAATACTGAAATCGTTGCTTCTTTTGCAGTTACGAGAAATGGTTTTGTTTTATTTTTTGCTACCTCAAAATATGCTTCGCCTGTAATGCTTACGCTTCTTGTATCGCCATTAAAAGTGGCCGGGAAGCGGATGCTGGAATTGGCATTGAGCCATACCCTGGTGCCGTCAGACAGTACCAGGCAATATTGTCCGCCCCGTGGTGTGGACAATGTATTATATACCAACTCACCTGTGCCGTTTTTATTGGCACCATATGCCAGTATGGATGAACGATTGTTGACGACCAGCGCACCTCCCTGAGTTGTCAGTTTGCCCTCCCGTGAGGAGTCCAGTTCAATATGGGAACCGTCCGCCAGTGTTAATATGGCTTTATTCCCGCCGGGCTTGATCACATAGGAAGCAGACTGTTCTTCGACATCCTCATTCACCGGCATCTGATCACTCATCCAATAATAACTTCCGACGAATAACGCAAACACTGCTGCGGCAGCGGCTGCAGGCCACCAACGCCTATTTCCGCGTGCTGGCTTTAGGACCCTCCCTTGTTGCAGAATAGCTATTAACGTTTCCTTTCCCTTTTCTTCACTGATCGGCTGATGATCACCCTGGTGCTGCTCCCATAATTCGGCTAGCAGGCTTTTAAGAGCCTCATCATGCCTGCTGTCCTCAACCGCTTCCATCAATTCATCTACTTCCGCGGTTGTAGCAGTTTTATTAAAATAAATACTCAACAGATAAGCCAGTCTAGCTTTATGCATATATATTATTCAGTGAAGAAAAGAATGATTGCTCCTGTTGACCGTAAGACAACAGGATTATGCAAAAGAGGTAATGAAATTCGAAAAAATTTTTCTAATTGCGGAATAACAAAGAAATAATAAGGATCAAAGAGCGGAGATTGGTACGGAGATGATCTCTTAAGAACCTCAGCGCCAATACCATATGCTTTTTGACGGTTTCGTGGGAGATATTGAGCTTTCTGGCAATGAGCTCGTGAGATATACCTTCTTTCCGGCTTAACAGGAAAACGCTTCTTTGCCTGGGAGGGAGTAGTTCCACCGCCTTTTCAACAAGCTGGAGCACATCGGCTGATGCCGGCTCTTCATAATGGGATGTAGTCTGAAGTTCATAATATTCGTAGGCTTTCTGGCGGTTCCTTAGCCGGGCAGTTTGTTTGAGGCAGTTAAATGCATGGTTTCTGGCCACTGTGAAGAGATAGGCTTTGAAACTATCAACCTGGGCCAATGCCTGGCGGTTGATCCATATTTTCAGGAATACATCCTGAACGATCTCCTGGGCAATGTCTTCGGATTCTGCTATACGAATAATGAAATCTCCAAGCTGGTTGTAGTAGTTATTAAACAAAACTGCAAAGGCATTTTCATTGCCTTCTGCAACACGCATCAGTAGCGCCTTTTCATTAGTAGAGGAATTTCCCGGCAAGAAATTTTGATTGTAATGGTTAAATGGTTTGAGTACAAGATAAAGAAATAAAATTATAATTATCAAGTTAAGTTTCCCTGAAGTGGTATTGCCTGTTTTAATCAATTAACCCCTGAAGCTTTGTGATCTGAGAAATTATCGTATTATAAAAAAGCATAAAGCAGGGAATTCTCCCTGCTTTATGGCCAGTAATCGTTAGCCCTTCGTTTCCTTTATTAATGGCTTGAGTTTATTGTCTTCTTCGCCTAAACCATATTAGCAGGTAACCAAGCACCATCAGCGTAGGTAAAACACCTGTGAAAGCTATTTTAGAGATCTTGAAACCTGTTTTCCCTATATGAATGTTATTATCAGTAAATGGCGGACGGCTTACATCCACAGGAGCCTCGTAGTTGGATAGCCAGTTGAAGGATCCTGCGATCAGCATGAAATTGGCTGACATAATATCCTTGCGCGTATGGCCGAGCTCACCATTGCTAATACAATCCGCATCACCCAGGATGATCACTTTTTGTTCCTTTCCGTTAACCTTGCGGCTGAGTGCAATAGCAGTGGCCAAATCAGCGGCAGCTGTTTCGCCGGCCTCCAGGTTGAAGGCCACACTGTCATCTACAAAATCAACCGTTTCCAGTTCATTCCAGGCACCTGCAGAGTCAGTTACGAACAAAGGTGTAACCTTATATCCCTTAGCAGCGGCCTCATTGTACCGGAGGCCAACTACTGATGGCATCACCACAACCTGCTTGTTGCGGTGAACGGAGCCAAAAGCACCAGAGAGATCACCCGCCTCTTTTGTTGGACGGGTTAATATCAGGTCAGCCTGGTAGTCTCTGCTGGGTTTTACCAGCCTGCCTTCCATCAATCGTACGCCAAAAAGTTCTGTGATAACGTTCATGGTGCCTTGCCGTTTGGGTTCAGCCGCTATAAGCAGGTTCCCTCCCCTGGCAACATATTGTTTCAGGTGCTGCAGATGGGATTCCGGCATGGCTGTTTTCACATCCGCAATCACCATGATACTTATATGCGCCGGCACTTCTTTATCAAGAGAGAGTTGCTCGAAGTCGAAGCCCTGGTTGATGAGGGAGTGCCGGAAAGTATTCTCTCTGGCAAATTTGTTATAGTCGCGATCTCCTTCTTTGATGCAGTCACGCTCACCATGCCCTTCCACAAACGCTACTTTTGGCAAAGTAGTAACCAGTCGTTTAATAGCGGCGCTTATTTCTGCTTCAGAAGGAAAGCCCATGGCATCATTAAAAACACGCAATACGGATTGCTGTCCGTTATCACGCTTCAGTACCTTTACATACCTGAACTCCTCGCCGGCCAATGTTTCCTTTATGCTTCCGATTTCGTTCACCGGTAAAAACAATGCCGAATCCACACCATAGGCCTGGGCAACCTTTCCCATCCGCGCTCCGTCATTTAATGTGGGATATCGCTGATCCAATGACTTTTCATTTTTGCCTTTGGCATAATAGTGCACGTAGTTCATTTTAATCTCCGGTTTGAACCGGAAATACTCTCTGAACCGGCGCATATCATCCAGTTCTGCCCTGGGCATACCCATCCATAGCCAACGGTCTTCGTCTAACGCATTCGCATAAGTGGTGATCGTCAAACCACCCTCTGCTTTACTGACAATATCCTGGCTAGCCTTGGTAAGTGTGCGCAATTTTGTTCTGGTAGCATCATAAAAATACATCAATGCGGGGCGCGAGCTCAGGTAGCCAATCACTACCGCACTCCCGATCACTAACAAGTAACGACCCAGGGAAACAGACTGCCTGGTTTTCTGGCGTACAGCACGGAACCGGAAAATGCACAGTCCCAGGAACAGGCCGATAACCGCGATGAAATAAATCAGATCTTCACTACTAATGATGCCCCCAATGAATTCATTTGTTCTGCCGCTGATGGACAACCAGAACATAATATCACGAACAAAGGGTACATCCTGCCATAACTGGCTGGTGTAATTCAACACAGCAAAGACGGCAAAAGTCCCCATGGCGGCAACCACCTGATATGAGGTGAGACTGGACATAAAAAGTCCCACAGCACCATAAGCACAGATCAGCAGAAAAATACCTAACAGGCCGGTTAAGGTAGCAGGGAAGTCGAATTGGTCCACCACAAAGGCTCCGTATAGAGTAAACAGGAACACAATACCGGTCATCAGCAGCGCATAGACTGCAATGGACATAAATTTTCCGAAAATGATCTGGGCATCGCTGATCGGCGAAGAATAAAGCAGCTTGATGGAGCCGCTGCTCAGCTCACGGCTCATCATGCCCATGGTAAGCAACGGTATATAGAAGTAGAGGTATCCGAGCAACCTTGCATAAAATCCTTGCTGGGGATCGGTATATAAGTTAAGCGTAACCGCATTTAAGTTGTATCCCATTTCCTTAAAATTGACGAAACCTCCCAGGACACCGCAGAAAACGAGGCTGGCCTGGATGGTGAACACAATAAGGATAAGCCACGCGATGGGCGAATAAAAAAGCAGCTGCAGTTCAGTACGGGCGATTCTTATAATTTGTTTCATTATTTTATTTTCTATGTTCAGGACCGGGACTGTTTTTTAGACAATTCAGCAAAAATGGTATCCATTGAATTTTTCTCTGCGTTGATCTCCTTGAGGCGCCAGCCATGCTGAACGCTCTGGCCGATGATCGTTTCCAGCATATCATCCACGCTGTCTACTTTCACCCGGTACCGGGCCACACCAAGTGATTCTACATCCACCACATTAGACAGCCGTTTTAATTCCTCCGCTCCCCTTGGCTCGAGCATGGTGAGCACAATAGTACCGGGCGCTGCATAACGATCAAACTCTTCCACACTGCCGGAGAAAACCACGCGACCTTCCGCCAGCATCAGGATGTAATTGCAGGCTGCCTGTACTTCGGAAAGCATGTGAGTGGACAGGATCACCGTTCTTTCCTGCGCTATTTCTTTAATAAGGTTCCGGATCTCAACGATCTGGTTGGGATCAAGGCCATTGGTGGGCTCATCCAATACAACCAGTTCAGGATTATGAATAATAGCCTGTGCAATACCTACCCGCTGCTGATAACCTCCCGATAAATTTCGTATCAGTCTTTTCCTGAAATGGGTGATACCACATTGGTCAAGTACCTTGTTCACTGCATGCGCCTGCTCTTTGCGTGGTATCAATCTTAGTCCCGCACAGTGTGCGAGATATTCGTCAACAGTGAGGTCTATATGCAGAGGAGGTTTTTGAGGAAGGAATCCCATTAAACTTTTGGCAGTAATTGCATCTGTACGAATATTGACCCCATTGATAAAAACATCTCCTTTAGTGGGTTTCAGCACACCACATAAAATGTTCATCATGGTAGACTTGCCTGATCCGTTGGACCCTAACAACCCGTAGATACCTTTAACAGGTATTTCAAAATCGATATCACGGATAGCCCATTGAGCGGTATAACGATGCGAGAGCTGTTCAGCTTTTATAATTGGTTGTTTCATATTTCGTTTACATTTGAGTATAGCCAAATCCCATTTTGTACATGCTGCTTACAGGCACTCCCTGGCCCAGCATGATCTTTTTTATTAAGCGGCGGGAAGGGTTGGCAATCTGATCAGACAATATCCCAAGAATATACACATCACCGTTTTCCAGCCCTACCATCAGTTGATCATGGGTGTTGACACCCAGCACCTGATTCTGGCTGGCAGTAATGGTTTTTATGGGAGAATCAAAGGAGAAATACTCCGAGCTTCTTGCCGGCCCTTGTTCATACAGGTAAAGGGTTTTATCTCCGCTACCTCCTGAATAAAAGAGATAATTGTCAATACGGGGTAACTGGCAGAAAACACTTTTCGCGTTGGCAGTGCCTTCACCGAAGGCCCTCTCGGAAAAGAACAGCGCCTGAATCGTATAAAAGTTATCCATCACCATGATCTTTTGCACAAAGTGTTTGTTGCCATCAAAGAACACCAGGTAGTAAGAAGATGTGAACCGCCCCTGCTGTAATTTTCCCACGTACACCATTTCTTTATCCATAGCGTTGATGAGGGTAGTGCCTGGAGGTATAGGAGGTCCGGGCATATAGTTAACCGGTAGTACAAGCCCCCGGTCCGAGCCCAGGAAAAGCTGGCCTTTTGTTTTGTCGTACAGGATGGTCTGCCCGCTTAAATAAGTACCGGTCCAGCCTTTGTCGAATTTCACACCACCCGGTATGAACATTGGTTTATTGGGATATACACCGGATTGGGAAAACGCACTGTTCGCATGCTTCCGCGTATATATGTTCCCGTTATCGTCAAGCATCATGCTGTAATCCCACATATAAAACTCTGACCGGGGGCGAAAATCGGGAGGCAGTGTATTTCCAAGAAAGAAATTATTGGTGTTATAAAGAGGTCCCAGATTGATGCCGTTCAGTTCTATATTACCCGCAGCATCGTTTCTTACAATGAGGATATTTCCCGGATTGCTCAGTCCGGAACCAGCCATCCAATGTTCTTTAACTTCCACCACATCAGGACCGAGCTCCTTTCCGGAGATCGTTGTATAAAAGTCGGCCGTCACTTCAAAAGTGACCGGGTCAATAAAAGATATGATACCGCGGTTATTTTTTTTTGTTAATACAACCCAGCCTGTGAGGTATGCCGGAATAGCATCTACGTAAAATCCTTCCAGGAAAGTAGATTCATCTTTTTTGTTGACTACTTTCAGCTTAACATAGGGCCGCAGGCCGGTCAGGTTGCGTACGGGATAATCCAGCACCGGCCCTGTGCTTATCTGCTCGTTGTTACAATACCAGGTATACGAAAAAGTTTCCGTAAGCGCGCTGGCCAGCACCGTGTCTCCACGATAAATGAGCTGTGGCCGGATGTGCAACGTATCGCTGGCCCTGGGACTTAAAAAGCCACCGCCTTCAATTACGATCGTTACTTTGTTGAGCTCATCATAAGTATAGTTGCCCTTGTCCTTATAACAGGAAGCCAGTAAGAACAGCAGGGCAATGAGGCTATATAGTTTTGCTTGTTTCATGGTGTCAGAATAAATTAGGCGAAACATTGATCATACCATTTTCATCTTCATATATTTCTCCGTTTTCACGGCCGCGGGCGAGAAAATCACGGAAGATGATCGCATAGGCTCTTTGCTCGGTTTCAGACAGGCCAGTCATATCCGCGATGCCCGTAGCCTCAATGAAAAGACGATATTTGGCGTTGGAATACCGGCCCAGGAAATTAGTTTCAATAACATTGTTCCACCATCCCGGACGGGCGATCATGTCAGAAAAAGTAATGTCGATATACCGGTTGGCGGGAGGTCCGAGCCGGAAATGCTCATTTGAATGAAGCATGAGCCTGATCTTGAATTTCTCCGCCTTCAGGCGATCAGACTTGTGAAGCACCAGGGCAATGGTATCCAGGGCACGCCCTGCACGCAATATCATCGGAGCAGGCAATTGGTAGTCGCTCGTTAAGGCTGTAGTTTGCGTTGCATCTATCGTAAGGGTGACCGGCCTGTCCTGATCACTCAGTTTGCCTATCAGCTTTACCAGCACCGCCACAGTATCCTTGTCTACTCCCGGATGGAAGGCAAAGGAATATTCAATGGGGTGCACCTCGTTGATGCTTGCACTGTCGTTGGCCAGATAAACATAACTCATCTCACCATATTCGTCTACCGCATCCTTGCTGCAGCTCATTAACCAGTAGCATAATATGATTACGGCATATAAACGTTTCATGTATCGTTGTTTTTTATTAACAGCTATCTTTCAGTTACCGGCAATACAAATTTGCCCGTCAGTGTTTGGTTACCTCCCGTTTCGTCCAATACGGTTTTGTTCAGCCGTTTATAGAGGAAAAACAATTTACCTTCCCCCACGAACTCCCTGCGGGCATCGTTGATAATTACATCCTCGAACGCTGATTTGGAAGCAATAGAAGAAAGCGGGACAGTACAACCCCGCTTCGCACGGAGGGTATTTAACAGCGCCAGGGCGCCGTCAGGATCAGTATCGTACAACGTTTCGGCGGCAATATGATATAATTCACTAAGCCTGATCATAGGAATTGCGGAAGTAATTTCACCTTCCCGCTCCTGCTCCATGTCAAACTTCAACAGCTGCCTTCCGTTAGTAGTGAGGTAACATTTTTTTCTATAATCGGAGTTCAGGTCGCTGCCGAAGATCTGGGAAGTATTAGGCAATAAAAAGGTGACTTTGTTGAAGCCTTCTTCAAACTTTATCCGGTACAGCGAAAAAAGAATATCATCAGACAGGAGCCGGTCGTACTCACCTACGTCAATGATGGTAGCTGGTGTAAATAAAATGGTCGATTCATTGTTCTCCCTTTTATCATTGATCACTTCCATGGCATTAGCGTAAGCAAGCTGATTATTGCCTACATATATAGCAACACGTGCCAGGAGTGCAGCAGTAGCATAATACCCCATGCGGAAGCCCCGTTTTCCTGTACCAAAAAATGTTTGATCTTCGCCAAACCGGTAGCGGTACCTATGAAAATCTTCTTTGGCAGCCACACGGGAATCAAAAGGTTTTTGCAGCTCTTTGCTGCGTGTAAGATCAGCAATGATCAGCTGCAATATTTCACTGGTGCGCTTTTCCGGCATAGGCACATGGGTGAGTGTTGTATAATAGGGAATGGCAGCAGCATCCTGCACTACAGGTGCAGGCGCATATAGACGAAGCAGGTCGAAGTGCAACATTGCACGGATAGAAAGTATTTCTCCCTCCAGCCTGGCCCGCTCATGCGCTTTAAAAAACTGCGGCCCCTTTTTATTCATCTCGTTGAGCAACCCGTTGCAATTGGCGATAGTGCTATATGCAAGCGCCCAGATGGAATTGATGCGTTGGTCCATACCTGCAGATACATAGTCGTAATTTTTCAACTGGTCGTATAGGGTGTTCTTCAGGTCGTAGCAACGGGCTAATACATCCACGAAACCATGTGTAAGCTCGCCACCATATAAAGTACCGGAAGATAGATTGGTATAGATACCATTGAGCGCTATTGAAAAGCCTTCAGGTGTTTCGAAAAGCACATCGGCAGATACCTCGGACTTTGGTTCCAGCTCAAGCCAGTTCTTCACACAACCGGAGAACAGGATCATGATGCCAGCCAATACTACCAGGCGGCTCTTTTGTGTCATTAAGAACTTTTTCATTTAAAAACCCAGGTTTAAAGTGAGGTTGATGGTTCTTGCGTAGGGAAATTCAGTTCCCCGCTCCGTATCGATGCTTGATATACGTCCCAGTTCATTACTGGTCACCTGCACTCTGCAGGTATTTACCTTCCACCTGTTGAGGATATGCCTGGGAAGATCGTAGCCAATCGTCACGGAATTGATTTCCATATAATTATTGCGTTGCACAAAACGTGACGTTACCTGTGTAGCATTGTTCCATAAGCGCACATCTTTTAAAAGCGTGATATCTCCGGGTTTCTGCCAGCGATCTGTAAATACACGACTGTCTACATTCTTATAAATATTGGCATTTTCCACTTTGCTTACGAGCGTATTGTTGTACATGTCACCCCCATATTCATACAGGAACCCGGTAAAAATGAAGAATGATCTATAACTTAAGTTAAACCCGAACGCCCCTCTCCAATCCGGTTCAGAATCACCTACAACCATATGCTGGCTCTGGTTCCAGGTATAGGTTACTTCTCCATTCTGATCCAGGAATACCTCCCTCCCATCCGCCGGATTGATACCCAGCGACTGCATGGCGTAGATAGCGGTTTGAGATGCACCTTCATAGTATTTATTCAGGGGTTTGTTCACCACAGTGTGCCCTCTATAGTATTCTTCCACGCGTTTGTTATAGTCTTTCAACGCATCCCCGATCTTTAGAAATTTATTACTGTTGTGCGCTGTGGTAGCATACACGTTCAGGCTAATGTTTTTGGTGGTCAGCACCTGGTACCGCGCGCTGATCTCGTAGCCCTCATTCAGTATTTCGCCCAGGTTGCTTTTATACGACTTGAAACCTGTGGAAAAAGGCAATGTAATATCCCCGATCAGGTCTACTGTTTTCTTATGGTAATAATTCAATGTTACGCTCAGCTTGCTAAAAATAGTGAGATCAAAACCGGCATCGAACATCGTAGTCTTTTCCCATTCCAGGTTCGGATTAGCGAGTGTAATTATATTAGCACCAATACCGAAAGCATACCAGTCTTCAAAATTATAGCTGTAAGTACTTTTGGATACACTTTGTGAAAATCCGGCTTTGCCAACCTGTCCATAGTTGGAACGCACTTTAAAGTTGGTCAGCCAGGGATATTTTTTCTGTATGCTCTTATAGTTATGAATGTTGATACCAGCGCCCAGGGACCAAAAAGGTGCAAAACGCGCATTAGCGCCAAATTGCGAAGCGCCGTCATAGCGACCAGAAAAATCAAGCAGATAGATATTGTCATAGCTATAGTTAGCTGAGGCCAGGAAGCCGAGCAGCCGGGATTTCTCATTATCACCCGTTGGCTTGTTCAGGATTTCGGCAGCGAAATTAATATCGTCTGTGTTGCCAGTGAGAAATCCCTGAACGGCATAACCAGACCGTGTCATATCCTTCTGGTTGGCATTGGCACCCAGGGTTGTGTTGAGGTAGTGTTTGCCATAGCCCTTGCCATACAAAAGCAGGGCATTGAAATCCCAGGTAAGCATCTCATCATCCAGTATGCTTTTCGTTCCCCTTTTTGTGAATTCCATTCTGTCAAACTGTGAAGATGCCGGATCTTTAAAATCCTGCTGTTGGCTGTTCTGCAGCATTACGGAAAGCCGGGTATCCAGCCGCAAACCGTCCGCTATCGTCCACCGGAGATTGAAGTTGTTGGAAAAATCGTTGTGCTTCTTCCGGTTATAGCTTTTAAGATGCGCATCATATAGTGGATTCCCAATGCTACCCGGATGCCCCCAGTCCGTCAACAGCTTTTTGTAGTTGCCTTCCTCGTCCCGGAAAACTTCGTAGGGATTCTGTTCTGCATATGTTGAAAAGGAACCGAACGGAGATTCCTGGGACTGAATATTATTCCACTGGATGTAATTCCTGAACATCAGGTTGTTCTTCCTGTAGGAAATGGAGAAGCCAATGGAATTGTTGTTCCGTTCAGAACCCTTCATTACGCCCTGTGTACGGGCGAAATTCATGTCTGCACCGAAGACAAACTCTTTGGAGCCGCCTTCTATCAGGAGATTATGCCGTTGATTCAGGCCGGTGCGCAAAGGTTGCGATAGCCAGTCTGTTTCCACGCCGCGGTTGATCTCTGCAAGTTTACCGTAGTAGTTTTGCTCACGTCTCATCGCCTGGTCAGGGTTTTCATTATCGCGGCGTTCAAATAAACCTGCGATCCTTTCCAATTCCAGCTTTTCCCTTGCGTTCAGCAGGTGATAACCTGAAAGGTCAGGTGCTGTAATGCTTCCGTTCAATGAGTAGTTCACCCGCAATTTCCCGCTCACCGGTTTTACGGTTTCTATCACTACCACACCATTGGCCGCCCGCGATCCATAGATGGCTGTTGAAGCCGCATCCTTGAGAATGGTGATGGTTTCCACGCGGGTGGGGTCCAGATCAAAGATCCTTTGCACTGGTACCTCGTAGCCATCCAGGATAAAGGTGGGCAGGTTAGGATCGTTGCGTAACTGAGTGGGAGAAAGGGCTGCGCCATCATCCGGAAGTGTAACATCGCCAATGCCGGAACGGCCGCGAATATAAACCGGGTTGATGTTGTTGGGATCAGAACCCAGGCTGTTATTATCCAGTACTTTGAAAGAAGGATCAAAGATCTGAAGACTTCGCAGTATGTTATTCGGCGCTACTTTCAAGAGCTCTTCCCGTTTGATCGTGACAGCTGAACCGGTAAAATTGTTCTTATTGATATTGGAATAACCATTAACGATCACCTGGTTCATCTGGCTGTTGCTCGTTTCCAGCACAAGCTCAATATTGATCACTTTACCAGAACCTGCTTTTACGTTATCATTCATCTCTGCTTTAACGGCAGAGACCACGTAACCGTTCGCCGTTTCACGTACGCCTACTTCAAGGGTTTCATAACCGATGCTGGAAATTTGCAGGATGGTACTCCGTTCGATGCTGAGCCGAAAGGATCCTTGTGCATCAGTGGTAGTGCCTGATTGCGTTCCTTTCACCCGGATTGATACACCCGCCAGCAATTCACCTGAACGGGAACGGACTGTGCCCGTAACAATCGCCGGCTGAACAACAGCCGCCACGGCCGTTTGACTGGGCGGCAGTGCCTTACGCGAAAGAAAGATATTTTTTCCGCGGAGGCGATAAGTAATACCCTGGTCCTTAAATACAAGGTTGAGGAACTGTTCTACCGGAAGCTTCTCAACGGATAGGGAAACCGGCTTTGAAGAAGTGAGGATGCTCCTGTCGCCGGAGATCACATGACCTGTCTGTTCTTCGATCACCTGGAACACTTCTTTCATGGCAATGTCCTTACCCGAGAACGTGATAGTCTGGGACATAGCAGATAGGTGAACCAGGAGAAGAACAGCAATTAATAACGCTGTTAATCTCATGTCAGCACTGTTTTGATTTTTGGTTGCGGCTTATAAAAAGCCTGTTGAAATGCTTATTGAACTCCTGTAATAGTTAGATTTCTTCCTTCCAGTTTGAAACGAACTCCCCAATCTTTCAAACCATCCATAAAATCAAGTAACGAGAGGTTCCTGCTCACTTTTCCAAAAAAAGTCTTGACAGGAATTCCTTTTTCGAAAACGACTTCTACATCATACCAACGTTCTACCTCACGCATTAATTCCTCCAGTGTGAGATCGTCAAGGTTGAAATAACCGTCTTTCCACCCCATCACGTTTTTGATATTGGCATTATGAACAACTGTGATGGATTGTACAACGTGTACCTGCTTTATTTGCGCCTGCTGGCCGGGTTTCAGTACTACACCATTTCCATGCCCCTCCTGTTCCGGTATCTGTATCCTGACGCTTCCTGTCAACAATGTTGTGCGAAGTATTTTCTCGTTAGCATAGGCATTGATATTAAAACTCGTACCCAGTACATCTATTGTAGCGCGTTGGCTGACTGTTACATGAAAGGGCATTTCCGCATCTTTCTTTACCTCGAAATACACTTCTCCGGTTACTTCAACACTCCGCTTCGGCCCGTTAAATGCCGTAGGGAAGCGGATAGAACTTGCCGCATTCAACCAGGCCTTTGAACTATCGGGTAATAAAAGCTGATAGATCTTACCTTTGGGTGTTGATAAAGTATTGTAAAGAACGCTATCTGCAGCATTATTACCGGCATAGGAAAGCAGTCCTCCCTGCTTTGTTATCCGGGTGTTTCCCTGTTTTGCCACAGCGCCATCCATAGTATCGTCCAGGACAATTTCCTTTCCGTCAGCAAGCTTTAATACAGCACCCTGAGATGCCGGTTGGCTGCTGCGTATTGTTTGCGTCACTGTAGTTTCAGCGATCCTGCTACTCTTTTCATGTATATTCCACCAGACAAACGCTCCCACCAGTATTAACAATGAAGCAGCAACAGCGGTAAATCTTCGCAGGTTAAACCACCTGATGTTTATAATTTTTTTATTGGCCTGCCCGTTAAACGAAACCGCTTCTTTTATTTTACTATAAACGATCTCCTTACTTGTCTCATATTCCGTTAATGTTGAAGCCAGGGCCTTTTCGTCCGTAAATTGCCGGAAGAAACGCTGGTGGTCTTCAGATTGCTGAACCCATTTGTCCAATTCCTGTTTTTCCTGATCGTTCAATTCATCATTAAGATGCTTGGCAATCAGATCGGAAATAACTTTCGATATTTCGTTCATAAAACCAATAGTTGAAAAGTGTAAAACAGGACAGTGGACTGAATTAGTTGGCTTTAATTCCCCCTTGCGTATATATAACCCGCAAAGGGTCCTGTTTGTCCCGAACGGTTAAAAAAAATAATAGAGGCTTAAGGTAAAGCCCATTGGTGTGGTCCTGCTCAGGAAAATCATTCTGACCGACTTTATTGCAATGGACTTGGCGTTGCGGACTGTTTTTTCACTTATTTGGAGCATGTCGGCGATTTCCTGGTTATTATATCCCTGGTAATAAGATAGGTTTAGAATATTCTTATAATAGTCCGGCAGCTTTTCTACTTCTTCCCGGATCCGGGTGATTAATTCAGATTCAATTTCAGAAAAGAGGATGGACGTTTGTTCAGAGGCGGTAAAATCGCTGATCTGCTGATCAATTGCGGACCGGGCCTTTTGGTCCCGCAAAAAATTAAAGCACTTGTTCCGCGCATTTAAAAAGAGGAAGGCGCGAAGATTTTTGTAGGAATCCAGCGTTTCTTTTTTTTCCCACAACAGGATAAAAAGCTGTGCTGTCATGTCCCTTGCATCCTCGATAGTAGGCAGGAGATACTTGCAGAATGAGAAAATATTATTGTAAAAATGATTGTAAACGACGGTAAAAGCCGATTCATCCCCACTTTTAAAATTTAATATGGTGTCATTGTCAAGTTCAATAATTGACATAAAACCGTTGTTGATATTAGCCCTAACTTATCAAGATGCAAAAATCGCTCTTTTGCCTTGAAATATACATAGTTACGGCTGCATTATATTGAATTCCCGAAAAAAGCCTTATTCTTCTATCATTTCCAATATCTTTTCATTCTCAATGATCACCATGCCATGACGGTCGTTGGTAATCCCCGCCGTGAGTGTATATGGATACCGTGGCACGCTTCCCTCCATTATTGTTGGGAGGTAAGAAAACTGCAGGTTGTCGCAATCTTCCTTCAGGCTGTCGCCAACTTCAATAATATGGGTTGAAATAACAAAAAAACTGTTACGATATGTAGAAAATTCTTTAGTAACTGCCAGCGTTGCATCATAAGCATCTTTTACGTTGGTGCCTTTAAAAAGCTCGTCAAAAATGACCACCAGGTCATTACCTTTAGCTACTTCCTCTGCTACTTTCTTTACCCGCAGCACTTCTGCATAAAAATGGCTGTAACCGAGGTTTAGATTGTCCGGTACATTGATCGATGTATAGAGCCCGTCCCTTACGGAAAACAACATGTCCTTTGCAGCTACGGGAAATCCCATATGGGCAAGGTAAACGGCTATACCCAGCGACTTCATAAAAGTGGATTTACCGGCCATATTCGCACCTGTCAGAAAAAGAACGTTCTGATCTTCCTGCAAGCTAAGCGGATTAGTCACCGCTTTTTCCAGAGCCGGATGGCTTAATGCAGTGGTCCGGAAAATATTCTTCTCCTTTGGAAGGGCCTGTGCATAAGAGAAGTTCCGGGCACGGGCTACATTACTTACCGCTATATAAACGTCCAGGTGATAAATGAAATCAAGTATGTTTTCCATTTCCTCCCGAAGTACATGGCGGATGAGGTGATCATACCGCGCCAGCTGGAACAGGCCATATTGCTGATTGTTCCGCGCCTCCCGCAGCCATTTCATCCGGGGATCACTGAAGATGCTCCTGATGGCCTCAAATTGCCCTGTTAAAGGATAGTCATTTGTTTTTTGCAGAAAATCCTGTAAGGTGTTTAATATCTCAATAGTTGCGAGGAGTCCGTTCTCCAAAAGGCCATACTGTTCATCCTTCACCGCCATATGCAGTGCCTTCTTTCTCAAAAGCTCCCCGGCAACCATCAGAAACGAACTTCCGGTTCCTCCGGCCAGGTATGCTTCTGCTACCTGAAATACCGGTTTGTTAAACGGAAACAATAGTTTTCTCTCGTGAAAATATTGAAACACCTGGCTACGGCTGTTAATAGCAGCAGGATCAGATAGTGGATGATTAAACATCGTATCCAACAGCTTTTCCCCGCCCCTTGTTTGCGTACCATTAAAGAGGCTGAATAACGATTGATGGCTAAACTTTCCTGTTATATTCAGATCGTCCAATGTTTGCTTATCCGTTATGAAACTCATGTGCTGCAGTTTTTTGTAGTTTCTTTTTCCCCTTTTTCAAAATATCCAATATTCCTTCGTTGTTGATGATCACCATTCCATGTCTGTCGCCGGTAATACCTTGTTCCAATGTATAGGTATATTCGGGATGATGGCCGACCATTCGGGTAGGCAGGTAAACAAAATTGATGTTAGGGCATTTTTCTTTCAGCACTTCACCAGCCTCAATAATATGCGTTGAGATAACGAAAATACTCTTCTTCTTTTTTGCGAAGGCAGTTGTAATAGCAATCGTGGCCTCATATGCATCCTTTACATTCGTTCCGCGAAACAGTTCATCAAAAACAATAAACAGATCTTTCTTCGTACTCAGCTCATGGGCCATCTTTTTTACCCGTAATACTTCCGCATAGAAGTGGCTGGCTCCCATACCCAGATTGTCCGGCAGATTGATGGTCGTGTAAACACCATCAAGTACGGTAAATTCCATCTTCTTTGCCGCTACAGGGAACCCCGCATGCGCCAGAAACATGGCAATGCTGAGTGATTTCATGAAAGTGGATTTACCCGCCATGTTAGCGCCGGTAAGAAAGATTACATTACTATCTGTGGTGATATTGATCGTGTTTGGCACCGCGTTTTTTACCTGGGGATGGTACACTCCTTCCAGTTTCAGCAGATCTTGCTGGCCTCCGGGCAAGGCTTTTGGAAAAACAAAATTCCGCTCATTCGCCACTTTTGCAATCGACAGGTATACATCCAGATAAAAAATAAGTCTCAACAGCTTTTCAACCAGGGTCCTGTGTCTAAAACGCAGGATTACATCAAACTCTGCGATCTGTGCGTGCGACAGCTTTCCTGTGCTCTGATGAATTACAGTGAAGGCAGGATTGTCAAGAATTACGAGCATTTCTTCCTTTTCCGTTTTATAAAAACTGCTCGTACCCAGTTCCTTTATAAATTCCCGTGCATTCCTCATCAGATCCACCAGAGCTTCCACACCCTTATAGATCAGGTGTGTATCAACGTTCATAGCCACCATATTCGTCAGCTTCCGCGCCAGTGAATTTTCCTGCATTGACAGTTTGGAGCGTTCATCGGTGTTGGCAAGATATGGGGTAATCAGATCAAAGTCTGCGCTATTAAAAGGGAACGGGATATTCAAAGCCGCAAATGACTGGATAATACCACTGCGTTTGTTAATAGCCTCACTATCGGAAAGCGGATACCGGAACATTTCTTCCAAAATCGCCGTGCCCCCTCTTGTAGAGCAGCGATTGAAAATGTTGAAAATGGAATCTCCGCCATGTTTACCGAAGATATTCAGATCTTCCAGTGTTTGTTTATCTGTAGTAAATAACATGTGCTTTTTTTGAATATAGTAGCTAATATCTGACATATTTTCGGAAATGGTTAGCCGGTCATAATATTTTCGGTTACTGTTGATCCCTGAAATAGTGAGGAAACGGGTAATGCTGCGGGAGTAAACTGACAGGACACAGGTGCAGATAAGCGCCGGGTGGAGGGGTAAACAAACTCATACTATGAACGAGTGAAACCCGCTACCATAGGGCTAAAGATAACAAAAAAACAGTTAAGGGGAAGCGATATTACTCCCCTATATAGAAAGTGGAAATCATTGCTTTCAAATACCTACATTCAAAAAAATACATTGGAGACACCTGGCCTCTAATAATACCACTGTGGCCCTCAATCGCCAATCCGTCCATTACGCTGTTGGTACAGTTATCCACCACAGCTGTGCTCACAAGAACTGGAGCAAAAACAGGGGAACTTGCTCCCGCTTTAAACCCAAAGTATTTCTACATTTATGACTAATTTAGATTGTCGAATTTCCCCTGTGACGATATACATCCAAAAACAAGAGTCTGGACAAATTGAATAGCAATTATTGGATTCGGAATGTGTTGGATTTAGAATTGCTTTGTCTGCCTCATAAAAAAATCTTCTATATGTCTACAAGCCGCAAAGAATTTATTCGCAATTCATTTCTGCTCGCCGGAGCGGCAGGGTTCAATATACCATTGCCATCGGAGTTAAACGAGAAAAGATTGTCCAATGCAGAGGGTGACCGGCTGGTTCTATTGGGCACTCACGGCGGCCCTTTCATTCGCTCTTATATGCAAACCCCTTCCGCTAACCTTACTGTATATAAAAACATCCCCTTTGTCATTGATACTGGGTATGGCACAACATTTAAACTGAAAGAAGCCAGTATCAATTTGTCAACGTTGAAATATATTTTCATTACACATCTCCATTCCGACCACTATCTTGACCTTGGCCCGTTATTATACAATGCCTGGATAGCAGGGTTAGCCGAACCAATAAATGTTTACGCACCTGCTGGTATACGTCCTTTGCTGAACGCTTATTGGGAATCGAACCGCTTTGATATTGACGCAAGAATTAAAGACGAAGGACGGCCAGACATAAGAAATCTTGTAATAGCCCATGAGATTGCAGAAGGCATACAGATAGCACACCCGGATTTTGAAATCAGTGCTATAAAAAACATACACCCTCCTATTGATGCCAGTTATGCATTCAAATTTAAACTCGGCAAAAAGATCATTGTTTTTTCGGGAGATACAGCCTATCATCCGGCGTTAGCAACTTTTGCTTCCGGGGCCGACTATCTTATTCATGAAGTGATGTATGGTCCTGCTGTTGATGAAATGGCCAAGAGACGCCCCAATGCTACTAAATTAATTGCGAGCATCAAATCGCATCATACATCAGCAGAAGATGCTGGCCGTATAGCTAAAGCAGCGAATGTAAAAACGCTTATTCTAAATCACTTTGTTCCTCCTGATGACAAATCGCTAAACAGCCAGGTTTGGATTGATGCAGTGCGCAATACTTTTACGGGGGTTATTATTGTTGGAAAGGACCTGCAGCAATTTAATTTCTAAATAAATCCATGGTCAGGTTTTCGTTTACTGGTAGCCGTTACTTCCCGATACAAAAGTCCCTGCGTGCTTAACAATATATCCTTTAAATTTGCTGAATATGCGGAACAGTACCTCCTTTCTTTACAAACTCAGGCAAAACGACAAACTTCCGATCCGGATCGTTTCTCCTGAGTTCGGCCACCTGTCACCATTGGAGGCAGCTGACTACGATGCTCCGCGGCACACGCCGTACTACCTTTTCCTGTTTATGCTGGTTGGACGTAGTGGGCACAACATAGATTTGCAGCAGTATGAAGCAGGCGACAACGAGTTGATATTTGTGATGCCACACCAGGTCCATGATCAGCCAGTAATGGAGCAAGGCGCCAATTTTTTGAAAATCGGCTTTGATGAAAGCTGTTTATCCCTGTTACCAAAGCAATATCCTTTTCTGATCGATCCGCTAAATAATCAGAAAGTGAATTTTGAACCATCTGCAGCACTAAGGGTGAAAGCCATTTTCGCTATCCTGCTTGATCTGTTAAAATATTGGCATACTGAACCTGATCTGATCCTCGCGCATCTGAACAGCTTGCTTACTGAGATCAATATGGCTTATTTCATGGCTCACCAAAATCCCCCGGACGGTAAACTTTCTAAGTTTATGGCCTTTAAGGCATTCGTAGAACATCACCTGACGAACCATTACAGTATCAGCAGGATCGCCCGGCAATTGGGTGTTAATACCAATGGGTTATATCAGATCGTCAAACACTATTCCGGGCTTTCACCAAAAGAGTTCATCAACAAGCGGCTGATCCTGGAAGCAAGGCGACGTATCAGCTATGCCGAAAGAACATCGATCAAAGAACTGGCTTACGGGTTAGGTTTTAACGATCCGGAATACTTTTCCCGCCTTTTTAAAAAAATCACGGGGCAAACAATTGCCCAATTTTCTAAGGATTTGTCAGGGAACTAATGCTATTTATCCGGCTTGTTTAAAAGGGCAGCTCCGACTTTTGTTCAAGATAAAATTCAAAAAAATGAAAGAACAAAAAGGAGCAATATTGGTAACCGGCGGGACCGGCCTGGTTGGCACGCGCCTGTTGCCACGACTTATCAATGCTGGTTTTGATTGCCGCGCACTGATGCGTGGCAAAAAAGAAGCCCCGGCCGGAACAATGGTTGTGGAAGGCGATCTGTTCGCCCCTGTCTCACTAGCCCAGGCAGCGAAGGGTGTTTCAGCGATCATTCATTTAGCAGCCGTATTCCGGTCACCCGATACAGATCTGATCTGGAAGAGTAACCTGGAGGGAACCCGTAACCTGATAGCCGCAGCGAAAACACATGCACCTGATGCACGTTTCATTTTTGCCAGTACCAGTCATGTCTATAGCGTAAATAATCCGCATCCCGGCCGTGAGGAAGATGAAGTTACCCCCCAGCATGCCTATCCGGCCAGTAAGGTTGCGGCAGAAAATGAACTGCGGGGGAGCGGGCTTAACTGGTCAATTCTCCGGTTCCCATTTGTGTACGGAGATGGCGACGGGCATCTTGAAGCATTACCTCAGCATGTGGCCGCTGCAAAGTTTCACCCCGCCATGAGAATGAGCACCATTCACCACCGCGATATCTACAGCGCTATCAGCATGGCGTTGAATGGCGTTATGGACAGCCGCACTGTGAACATAGCCGATGAAGCCCCTACATCGCTCTACGAGTTATTGCGGCTTACGGGCAACACAATGGAGTCATCGTCAGAACCTTTGGTTAACCCCTGGTATCTCCATTCCGATAGTTCACTTGCCAGAAGCCTGGGCTTTCAACCAGTGATCAGAACCGTTTATCAGGCCGCACAAGAGCATCTGCTCTAATGTCATCGGAAAATGAAAACCGGAAGATGCCGCTCTATTCATGGGGCGGCATCTTCCGGTTGGGGCTGAGGCCATACTTTTTGATAAAGCTCTTTGTAAAATTGCTTTGTGAACCGAATTCTGCTATATATGCGGCGGCGGCCAACCTGGGGAGGTAAAAAATAAATCAGGGGAAAAATTAGAGAATCCTCTGGAAGTGATGCCTGATAGGCATTACGTTAGTAAACAAAGAAAAGTACATGCAAATAAAGAAAGTCCTTACTTGCCAATACAGAAAGTAAAAACATGCGCGGAGCATGAATTCTATTCCACCGCGTAACAAACAGGAAACAGGCTGGGAGAAATCAGGGATAATAAATTCATCGCTCTGTTCTCACGTAACCGGCTTTGACAACCAATCATGTATTTCCTCAATAAAAGAAAGTTCATCATTAGTAACATAATACGTATGTGAATTTTCATTACGTATTCTATTTAACTGCACCAACCATGAAGTTTTTGCATCCTTATTACCTCCTACACCTGGTTTCGCATACATTCCATCAAAAAGTCTCTGCCAGTTCTTTAGGATTATTTCACGATAATTGATCAAATGCAGTTGATCCCAAGGCTCCTTTTCATCCTCATCATCCTCAATTTCCAGATTCTTCTTTGCTGCTATACTGATGGCATCTGAATACACTTTTTCGGGAAGCCCCTTTTTGAACCAAAGCTTACCAAATTCAGCTTCAAGTTTTTCGCGAATCCTGTTTTTTAAAAATTCGCTTTCAATCTCTCTTATTAGCCGAAACGCTGCCTCATTATTCTCCTTCTCCTCTTTCATGAGGTATTCATCCAACCCCTTATATTCAATATCCGGATGATCCGTTCTCATAGCAACTTGTAACGTTCGCCAATACTTTGCATCTCCGGGAGTACCATAGGAGGTTTTGAGCTCAGTCGATTTTTGTTCATCAAGATCTTTAAAGAAATGAATTAATGTATCTAAATATGTTGTTAACTCCTCAAAAATACTTTTGGGCGATCTTAGCTCTTCCAGTCTTCCTTGTTTCTGCAAGTGATTCACTAAATCATTTAACAATAATGTAATGCCATAAAACCCTTTATTGATAACTATGATATTTCCCTCTTGTTCCCATAAGTCTTCCAAACTAGCCTTTATATAACCGAAACATCGAATAAGAAAATCAGACAAGTTTTTATACGTCTTCTCGATATCACCGGTATAAAAAGTACCAAGCGTTTCAATTTCATTTTTCTTTACTTTCCCTAGAAAATCTGATCTATTCAATGCCAAATTGATGTGCTCAGTCGTGATAATTCGTTTATCTTCCCCTATTGAAATCTTTCCAAAAAAGGGAGAAGCCCGATTTTCTCCAAGATTAATAGCAATCTTTGATTTCAGAGCCTTCATTTGCTCAAGATAGCTGTCAGAATCCCAAAGTAAATCTGCGTCTAGTGTGTTTCTAAGATCCTTTGACACTGCCTTTTGGTTTTCGTTTATCTGCATAAACAACCTAACCTGCTCTGACCTGTCAATATTGACTAACGCTACAACTGGAATAGAATTCGTAAACTTATATTGAGAGTTAGCATATCCGTAAAGGCGATGTTGTCCATCAATGATAAATGCGGTTTTATATTTCTTCGGCAAGTACAAAATACCGACTCTTGATATTGCGTTCTCAACTTGAGTATTACTAGGCTGAAAAACTAATCTCTTATTCTTCTCAGTTACTATATTAATAATAATCGAATTGGGGAAATACCCTTTTTTATCTTCTATAAATGAATGAATTTCTTTGAGCCTTCCTTTCTTAATTAGTCGTTGGTATGTTGGCATCATATTCTCGTTCGCTTTATTTCTATGCAACACAAATCCGATCTTCAAAAGCTTATCTGGCTCAATTGAAAAGGAGTAATATGTATGCCCTCCCATTTTCCCTTCAATTGCAGGAATCCTATTGTCCATATCAGGAATCTCTTGCCCTGAGAATAACGTTCCGAGCAACTGATACCTTGCTGCAATCCCAATCTGAGAGTGTAAATCGTAGTAGTAGTCGATAACCTCTTCTGAAAAATGTACACCGTCAATATTCTTCAACCTAGATTCATCAATTTCAGAGAGTCCCAATCTGCTGGTCGCAAGAACATACTTAAACTTTGGTTTCTTTGCAGGAAACAATGCACAAATAGTATTAATTAAACCCTGCTTCTTACTTTTCATTGCTTCTAGTTCCTTCTTGAAGTCACCTATCTTATCTTTGTTTGAGGATCTACATTCAACTATCAAAACGGTTTCATCGTCTTTAGCAAAGACATCGATTTGTTGCGTTAAAGAGGTATTCTTTTTATCGTATGGAAGATGAAAATGCCTGTCTTTATTCATCAGATTAAAGCCTAGCATCGCAAAAAGCGACCAAACCTTATCCTCAAAAGCTATATCAGATGGCTTAGGTTTGTATATTTTGGTCACAGTTTTTAATTCAGCCTTAATATGCCATCCAGCTAAAATTTTCTCCTCTAGTACTGTAGAGTTATTGGGGTGACTTTCATTATAAAAATCCGATCTCCTTAATTTTAACTCCTTCCCAATATCATTCCCCGACAAAAGCCTACTCATTAATTTAATTTGCAACTCTTCAGTCATTATAGAACGGTATTAGTGAAAACAAATTCATTCGTTTGACCTCTTTTTGAATTAACGCCTCCGATTAAACTGGCTCTATTCAGAATTAACTTCTTATCACCTTTTTCAAAAATATTATCAATGGTTGCATGCGCAGCATTAGTGAGAATATAATAGGCGCCTTTTCGCTTTATTATGTCAATCAATTGGCTTAAACGAATTTGATCATCAAGCGAAAAAATTTTTTCATTGTATTTAATAAATCCATTATTGTTATGGGACACAGTGTACGGGGGGTCAAGAAATACTAAATCACAACGTTTTATCTGCTTTGAAATGTTGAAAAAGTCACTCGTTTCAATTGAGGCGTTTTTTAGGGAGCTTTGAACATTTAATAAGTTCTCTCTATCAAGAAAACCTTTTTTCCTAAACCCGTAAGGCACATTATAAACTCCTTTGAGGTTAACCCTATAAATACCATTAAAAGATGTTTGATTTAAGTATATGAATTTGGCTGCTCTTTTTACGGAAGATTTATATTCCCTTTCACGAATCTTATAATAATCCTCTTCTGTATTAGCAAACGTTTCCAAAACACGAATTACAGCACGTGCATCTTTCTTGACTGCTTGATATGTTTCAATGAGGTCGCTGTTTAAATCGGATAAGTATGCATGACCGTTAGGTTGCAAATAAAAATAAGTGGCTGCACCACCTAAAAATGGTTCAAAATAATTATTAAAGCTACTTTCCTTTACTTTTATCAAATGCTTAATAAGCCAAGTTTTCCCTCCGGCCCATCGTAAAAAGGGTTTTGCTAACAAATCGCTACTGGAAGAAATCATATGGTGAAATATAGGTATACGTTAACATTCACGTAATATAAACCGTTTTACAAATTCGCGCAAATTTTTTCTTCAAACGTGCTAGTAATTCAACACGTTATGCGTGGTATTTGCCAGTTATCTTTTACGTCCTAGAAAATAATGGTGAGAATAATTATTATGAAGTAGTTTTAGACGGAGGGAGCAGTTCTCTCCCAAAATGCAAAGCATTCCTTACATAAGCGCTCGTATAACGTTGTATTTGAGTGAATGACTTCAAAAGTTAAGAAAGAAAATTTCTTTACATACCATCGCGCAAAGCCCGGCCCAGGAAAATCGCCGACTTTAACCAATACATTTAATAGGGGTCGCCCTGCCTCAAATTCTTCCTCGCCGATATCAGTGAGTTCTTTTAAATAGGCAGGTTCATACTTCCTTTTTTCACGATTGTATGCATACCCCGCATTACGAGCAAGTTCTTTATAAGTAATGGTCTCCTTCTTTTTGGCACATTCAACCAAACACTCGTACATAAATTGCTTTCTTTCTTGATTTGCCATCTCTTTTTGGGACAAATCTAAGAAGTGGTAGATATATTAGTGGAGCCGTGTGAAAATTGATGAAGATATTATTGTATATTAATATATTATCAATAATAAATAAATACTATTTTATTATCTAATGATAAATGTTACTGTATTTGCGATTGGTGCCTCTAATTCAGAATCGTCATAAGTAAGTTTCTTCACCTTTTCTAGTTTATCATAGGGGGAAGGACGCAAGCGGCAGTGAATAGTGAAATTAACCGCCCTTACTTCTGCGCCTAGAGCACTTATTTGGCAAAGACATTCTTTCAATATCTGCTCTATTTCCTGCTTCTCCGGAATACAAGCATCTTGATCTTTAATCAACATAAACTAAATTCTATAGTGAGTATTAGGATTTCCATCAGTAGGGAATAATGAAGGCGATAACTGGAATAAAGCATGCATCAACTCTGACGCAGATTCATAAAAGAAAAGCATATCAGCTCTTTTAGCTCCGTCCCACGAATCTGCAATATCACTTTCCATAGCTCCGTTCAGGAGTTCCCACAACATGGCCTTAACGGATTCCGGGTTTTCATAGCAATCAATAAACCGCTTTATTGTTTTCAGGTGCTTTTCCATGTCTTTACTCATTAAGGGGGCCGCTTTGCACTGCTATCTTCAAAATACTCACAAGCTCTTGGTTTCTTTCCTCCAGCCGCGCAATTCTCGTTTCATAATCGTTTTTATCCCCAATTCCCTGGCGCTGCAGTATTGAGTTAATAATAAACGTTGTGTTAAATCGAATTAACGCCTCAAACGGTATTTCAAAAACCTCTGCCACCTGTTCAATCCGTTTTGGGGTCAACAATGTCTTTCCGGTTTCCAAATCATGATATGCAGTGTTACTGATTCTCATTTTAGCTGCGACATATGACTGGGTGAAGTTGCTCACGAGCCTGATTGTCCGAATCAGGCTGGCTAACTTCTCGTTGAAGTCTCGGTTCTTTTTCATAGTGAAACATTGAAGTCAAACTCAATGCTAATACATGGGCCCACTATTAGCTGTCAATGTTCATTTTCAGGGGTTTTTGTTTATGAAGGAGGAAAACCGTCTCAAAAGAACAATGCAAACAAAATACAGCATAAACCTCCTGGGTTACCTTAGATGAAAGGCATATGTAACCTTCCTACATGCATTTATAATGAACAACATTTACGGAAAATTATTCCGGGAAATAAAAAAGCCGGGTAGAATTCCTCCCCCGGCGAAAACTAGGTCGATCTTTGATTGTTAAACTTCTTCTTCCTCCGGCCTATCTGTCAGTCGCATTATAAGAGCCGTCACGAATAAAGACAGGCTTATAAATGCAGTGAAATACACTCCGAAGCTCAATTCATGTAAACCTCCCACCACGCTACCGAAAACCGAATTGGCGGCAACCTGACGCAAAAATGTGCGCACATCATTTATGTAGTAGATAAGCACGCACAGATTGATAAATCCGGCAAGCATGGCCCCCCATAGCTTCGCATTCTCATCAAGGGGCATAAGCAAGAGAATGATTGAAATCCCGAAAATCAAGGCACAGATCTTCCCATATAACACACTTATCCCCGATAGTGAATCATTCATAGGTAATGATGCCCATGGCATGAACACGCTTAAAAGTCCCAGATTCGTTACAATTGATAATAAAACAATCTTTTTGTTTGTCATAGAGGTAAAAGTTTTAATGAATATATGAATTATTCCTATACCTGTATAGGAGAATGATTTACAGCATTTCATTTCTTGCATGCCAGATTCTCATGGCTGAAAACAAGAAAAGTGATATTGACCTGTATATCGTAAATAAAGTCCGGGAAATCCGGCTACAGAAGGGTATTACTCAAACCGAGATAGCATATCACCTCAATCTCTCCATTGGTTTCATCGGTCACATCGAAAGCCCGAAGTTCAGGGCAAAATATAACACTCTCCACCTCAACGAATTAGCAAAATTATTCAACTGTTCGCCTCGTGACTTCTGGCCTGAAGCCGCTCTTTAATCGCTTATCGCATGAGAGCCGTGGCATTTTTCTCAATTTCTGCGTTATCCCGGGCAGGATTTCGCTTTAAAAAATCTACTACATCATCTAAATCGAAATAAATCATCTTCCCGAACGGCTGTAAAATCTGATCTTTCCTCCTGATGTCAACTGGTAAGCATAATTTTTACTAATGCCTGCATATTGACAAAATTCTTCCAGTGTAAGCACTTTCTTATTCAGAAGCAATGCCTTTTTAATTTCCCGAAGCTCTTCAAGTATTGTGTTTTCCAATTTTTCATACGTTATATGCGATCTTTTTACGATTTCAGAATTTAATGATTTTATATTCAATGCGCGAACAGCTCGGGAATTCTACCGGCCGCCTCAATCTTCTTTTTATCAATGACCTTTGCATATATCTCTGTAGTCTTCAAATGTTTATGCCCCAGCAGCTTTGATACCGTGTATATATCTGTGTTCATACTTAACTGAAGGGTTGCAAAGGAATGGCGTGCGCAGTGAAAGGTTATTTTCTTCGTGATGCCGGCAGCCATCACCCACTCTCTCAACCGGATATTATGCCATGCGCTGTACATCAATCCTTCAAAAATTAAAGATTCCGGCATACCCCGCTCTCCCGTAAACTTTACCGCCTGATCTGTAATTGGCAATATTTCCGCCCCTTTTGTCTTCTGCTGGATAAACTGTATATGCCACCCCTCTCCTTCACTGAATTTCAGTTGCTGCCATGTTAATGATTTCACATCGGAGAATCGCAAGCCAGTTAAGGCGCTGAACAGAAAAGCGTTCTTCAGGATAGGAATTTCACATTGCGTATTCACTAAAAGCTGCAACTCCTCAAAGGTTAGGTATTGACGATGAGTATCGCCGGCTTTTATCCCTTTTACACGGGCAACCGGATTTTCTTTTAACAGCCTGCTGTTAAAGGCTTCCTTTATGGCAGTACGGACCTTGTTAAAGTATGAGAGGGCAGTGTTCTGGGCCAAAGCGCGCTCTTTATTTCCCCGCCTTGCCTTACAAGTCAAGAGGTATTCCTTAAATCGCTCAAGAAACAGATCATCAACCTGGTTCATGGTGAGATCTTTCCCGCTACAAAAGGTTACAAGGTGCCGATATGTGCTGAGCCAGTTTCCGTAATTACCCTCCGACTCGTGCTTTTTCTCAGTGAGCTGCTTAAAATACTCAAGGAAGCTCACTTTTCCCATTACATTACTTACAAAACCGTGCTGACTGCTTTGTGCCGCAAGTATCTTCTTCGCCTTAATCGCCTCTGCCAGCGCAAGCGTTTCCTTGTTATGATCACGCTGAAGCTGATTCTTAGGCTTCTCATACAAGAAAAGATTCAGAGATTCATACTCCCGTGGACGCTCCGCACCGTAGTAATATGCAAGAAACAGGGTAATTTTACGAACCCTCCCGTTTTTCTCGCTGGCCTCGGATAACTTGCTTTTTCTCTTTAAAAGGTAAATCTTCATGGAAAATCGCTTTTTTGGTTACGAATTGTTATGCGACTTTCCGCTGACTTTTTCGATCAAGCAACAGTTACCACGATAATAGCGGGTTTCAAAAGGCAATTAATAATCTAGGCACTTTCCCTATCAGAAAGTATTCGGATTTTGATGGTGGCTTTACGGAAATTTTCCCTTTTATGCAACAACCTGGGGAGATATACTCAGAATTCTTTCAAACTGATATTTCGTTGAAGGCAGATAAAATTTTGCGAGATTCATCATTATCTCACAATTGATTATTCTTGCTTCATTATGCAATTGATGCGGGCAAACCTGAAAATACGCATGCTCGTTTTTACCCTTGCCAAATGCATTTTTTTCGCTTAAACATATTTTCCGATACATTCACCTACTTAACGGGAGATCATTGAAAAAAGTGAGGTTTCTATACGTAAGAATCACGTTTGGGTTCAAAAGGATGATTTTCATATTGAGATCAACAGAAAACGCGTGAAATAACTACTTCACTCTCTTGTTTTTTTCAGAAAAATTTCGTTTTTTTTTATTTAGAGAATATATATAATAAGAATCATAATTAAGAATACGAAGGTATTCTTAATTATTCCTTTAAGAGAAATAAGCGTAGCTAACGCTCCACTCATTTCTCTATCTTCTTTTTATATTCTTTATTATATAATAGTATAAGAGAAGAAAGAATAAAGTACGAACACGAAGTGTGAGTATTTTATTCTTATGCAACATTCAAAAAAAATTTAAACTCTCCCGTGCTTTATCCTTCTTTTGAAGTTAACCGGAGGTCAGGTGTTATTAAAATTCACCTTTGCATAACGCGAATTTTCGATTTTCACTTCAATCTTGTGTATTACATCCAGAAAACGATTTGAAACGAAAAAATCGATGTTTACGACAGTTAAAACTACGTTTATTCATATCTTGAATCTCTAAAGATTAAAAAAATACCGATAGGCATCAATGAATAAGCTCATTACACGATATATGTCAGGAGAGTACGATAAAGTGTGGAAGGAAATCGAAAACACTGATATTCAGCATCTTGACATGATTCACGCAGATGATATACGAGCCGTATTGCGGGAGACGTTTTCCAGGGTTGCCTATAACCTTCAAATTATCTACAAAGCCTTGACCGATATCGGCTATCATTTTGCCTCCGATCACCCTCTTGTGGCACCAGATAGCAATACTGGTGCTAGACTTACAAAGATTCAAGAGGCTGTAAGCTCATTCGGCCATATTCCGGAGTCGTTAAAATATTTCTATGAAATCGTAGGAAGCTGTGATTTTACGTGGAACGCATACGCCAGCTCACCAATCTGGGAATACTCCGATCCCTTGCAGATATCTGGGATACAGGAATTATCTGAATATGTTTCCGATGGTGACTGGGCAGAGTATATAGAGGAATTAAAGGCAGAGACTACTGACATGGTACCATATGTTGAGCTCTCCGCCGACTTTTACCATAAAGACAATGTCAGTGGGGGACAAGCATATTCCATTGCAATCAATCCATATCCTTCCGTTGATTCCAAACTCCTGTTTGAGGAACGGAATACAACGTTCATTAATTATTTGAGAATCAGCATAAATAATTGCGGCTTTTCAAGAATCGACAAGATACAACGTATTGAAAGCCTAGACAGCTTTCTAAAAACTGTGAAGCCTCAACTTAAACCCTTTTAAATCCTGTATTCGGAATCACCTTTCCATCACGGGAATTTTCGATTCTTAAATTCAGCACGGCCATTTACCCCGGGAAATGATTTGAAGCGAAAAAACCGATGTTTACAACGGTAAATAAACGCATCTTTCTATCTCACTTGTCATCAAGAATACTCCCATTCTTAATACTCACGTACTTATCACTGATTGCATTCCAAATATTCTTCATAATATCCTCGCCGCGCTCTTCAATCCATCCAGATGATTCCCAAGTCTGATTCTGGGTTTCAAATATGAAATAAACCGGTAAATTAATTACCTCATGAAGATTACCCGTTGCTCTCACGAAGGAAACATCAAATCTATATTTTCCATCTACTTTTGTCATTTCTACTTCAAAAGGATGATCATAACCATCCCAATGAAAAGTTAAGATATCGTTGTGCATACTTTTTCCCACTAATTTACATTGTGGCGAGGAAATGTGTTGTGATTCGTATGTTAATGCGATATTTTCTCATCCAGCATCTTGCGTTCAAACAAATGCTTCTTCCCTGCCTTGCTGCTTGAAATAACGCCCTCTTTCACCCACCGGCGGAGCGTAACCGGTGTAATATTCAAAAGCAAAGCCGCTTCCTTCAACGTAAGGTAAGGCTTCCCCTCAAACCGGTGCCAATCCACCTTCTGATGCTTTAACCGAAAATCGGGTGTTTCCGCCGCCTTAACGGCTAATTCGACCTTTGAATTACGCTCCTTCCGCTTATATCCCTTCTGATTGCATCGATGCGAACAATACCGGGTATGTATTGTCTTCGCTATAAACTCCTGCTTACAGTACTCACACGTTTTATTGACCCTGATACTACTTGCCATAAATCCCCGGGTTTGGTTACAAATCGAAAAGGAAGAAAAAGGTATCATTGCGTATCATACCTTATCATTGAGTATCATACCGTACCATAATCTCCCCTTTTCGTAACACGAATTCCCGAACTTTTATTTTCGTAACAAACGAGTGACAAGAAAAACGTAAACAAAGGCAAACAAACCCATACTATGAACAACTGAAACCCGCTACCACCGCACTAAAGACAACAAAACAACAACTAAAGAAAACGATATTACTTCCCGATGCAAAACTTCGAAAATATATAATCCAACCGATCCTCATTCGTCACCTCACCAGCAATATCCGCCAAGTAAAACAAACATCTCCTGATATCCAGTGCTAACAAATCCCCCGGCAATCCCTCATCCATCCCTCGTTTCACATCCTGCAAAGAAGAAAACACTTCCTGCAAAGCCGTATAATGGCGCACGTTAGTAATGATCGTATTCTCTGTGTTGATAGAACCTCCCATCACCGCAGCCACCAATCGCTCCTTCAAAGCATCAACGAGAGAATGCTCTTTCGCTGAGATAAAGAGTATCCCCGGAATAGATGCAAACTTCGCGGCAGCATCCGCAAGTAGATCCACTTTATTTCCCACAAGCAGGTAAGAAATTCCCTCCGCCTCAAATGAAGCCACCTGTGCAAGAACATCAGCAACAGACAACTCCGCCACGTCAAACAAATACACCACAATCCCTGCTTCCCGCATCTTCTCCAAAGACTTCGCCACTCCTATACTCTCAATCAGATCAGAACTTTCGCGTATCCCTGCAGTATCTATCAACCGAAAAAGTATACCTCCTATATTCAATACCTCCTCAATCGTATCGCGGGTAGTACCGGCAATATCACTCACAATAGCACGGTTCTCATTCAGTAATGTATTCAGCAAAGTAGACTTGCCCGCATTAGGCCGTCCGATGATAGCGGTATTCACACCATTCTTGATCACGTTTCCTGCTTTAAAGGATCTAACCAGTTGAGAAACCTCCACCAACGCAGCTTCAACCAATTGATACAATGCAGAACGGTCCGCAAACTCCACATCCTCCTGGCTGAAATCCAATTCCAGTTCAATGAGAGCAGAGAACCTGATCAACTGTTCCCGCAATGCCTGCAGCTCACGGGAAAAACCTCCCCGCATTTGCTGTATAGCCGTCTGATGAGATGCAGCTGTATTACTGGCAATCAGGTCTGCCACAGACTCCGCCTGTGTAAGATCCAGTTTGCCATTGAGAAATGCCCTTTGCGTAAATTCCCCCGGCTTAGCCATTCGAGCCCCAGATGCTACACACGCCTCAACAATCTGCGCCTGTATATAAGGTGAGCCATGGCACGAAATCTCCACTACCTCTTCCCCCGTATAGGAGCGGGGAGCGTGATACAAACTAACCACCACCTCATCAATAACCTTCCCTTCAAAGTGCAATCCCCCAAAATGCAGGGTATGCCCGGGCTGCGCAGCTAAATCCTTAGAAGGAAATAGCTTATCCGTAATAGCGATAGCAGCAGTCCCGCTCAAACGGATCACTGCAATAGCCCCAATCCCTGGCGCAGTCGCAATCGCAACTATCGTATCATCATGACCTCCTAACTTTCCAATCATGCATCGAAATTAAATAAAATTCCCCACCGGCATATATTCGACCAGCACGATAACCAATAACTACCAACCCTAAAGACAAAAACTACATTGCTTAAGCCACACCAGCCTCACTCCCTTTCAGTAAACAAAGTAACTCGGTCTGTGTTTCCTCAAATAAAACCTAACCACATTCCCTACCAACAGCACCCTAATGGAGCTACAGACTCTTAATCAGTAGTTTTGGCAATCTCAACTCTCCACAGCACCAGAGCCCCCCTAAACAAAAAATCCTCTACCAGCAGAGCTGCCTGGTAAAGAATATCTCTGCTACTATGGCTGTAATCAAACCTCCCCGTACCAAACCAAACATCCAGTGCCCCCAAACAAAAAGAACTCCCCACCGGTTGCCTAACGTAAAACCAAATAACCACCACGGTCAGCCCCCCCAAAAAAAATTCCCCGCCAGCTAACTGGCAGGGAATATATTTCTACTAGCGTGAGACTAATAATTACTGATCTTGCAAAGTGAACCTGATCGGCAGGTTGAACTGCACAGATACCTGGCGTCCGTTCTGCTTACCTGGTTTCCACTTCGGCATTTTCTTCACCACGCGGATGGCTTCTTCTTCAAGACCACCACCTTTGGGTGCACCTACGGTTTTCACATCCTTGATCTGACCTTCTGAGTCAACCACAAAGGATACGAAAATGGTACCGAAGATACCGTTCTCTGTTGCCAGATGCGGATAACGGATGTTATTGCTCAGGTACTTGTTGAGCGCATCGTCACCACCAGGGAAGGTTGGAGGTTGCTCCACAAATGTGAAGATCTCTTCCTTCGGCGGCGGAGGTGGTGCTTCTACCACACCGGTACCTTTACTGTCATTGATCAATCCTGGGTCGATACCGTTCGGGTCACCTTCTACTGTTTTAGTAGATACGGCTTTATCCTTGATCTCGTCCAGTTTAACCAATTCTTCTTCCGCTTTTACTTCTTCATCTTTCTTGATCACCGGCGGCGTGAATTGCACTGATGGCTTCACTGGCGGCGGTGGAGCAGGTGGCGGTGGAGGGGGAGGTGGCGTTTTCGGATCGTCCGGTAACTTCACGTCCTCCAATTTAATATCTTCAACTACAGGCTTCAGGTTTTTATCGCCGTCCTTAGCACTCAGGTTAATATAAACCAGGTAAGAACCAACGATCAATAATGCCAGAGCAGCTGTACCTAAGATGGAATTCCGCACGCGCTTGTCGTACTTCTTGCGAAGCTCATAAGCACCGTAGTTCTTGTTCCTGTCTTCGAACAGGATGTCAAGAAAATCGGCCTTAAGGATTTTAGCTGAATCCATGATACATGTTTATTGATGGATGCAAAAAATTAGTTTTTCCATAAATCTACTGGATCCCGTTAGAGGTTTCAGTAGACTTGATCCATTGCTTGTCCTGGTCGCTGATATCCACCGTTGCATAACGTTGGATACGGTTGATAGCCATTTCATCCAATAAATCTACAAAGTTCTTATATGTAGAGCCATCATCTGCTTTGATAATGACAACCACATCTTCAGGTTCTCCTTTATAGTTACGTAATCTTGCCACTTCATCGCGTTTTTTGATGATCACATCACGGATGCCACTGGTATTTGAAAACGTAGTTGCTTTAAAGAAGTCCGGGTTGCTGGAGGCATTGGGGTCTTGCGCCAATCCCTCGTAGTAGTAAACCTGGTCTTTCTTACCTAAGAGGATCGTGAGGGCAGTGCTCTCTTTCACTTTGTTCTGCTCTTCCTCCTTCTCCGTTTCCTTAGGCATGATCAGATCCATGGTCTTGGGCTTAGACATCGTAGTCGTCAACATGAAGAAAGTGATCAGGAGAAACCCCAGATCCACCATCGGAGTCATGTCAACACGAGTCGAAAGTTTCTTCGATTTCGTCCCTTTGTCATGTTTCCCACCACCCTTACTACTGGTATCCATTTCGGCCATGGTAGCAAATTTTTAGTGTTTTGAATATTTTTTACTACTGCTTGTCCTGTTCCTGTTGCTCAAATATGGCAGCAGCAGAACCAGCCGGTTTAGCCTCAAGGTTGGTTACCAGATTCAGTTTCTGGATCTTCTTCTCTTTGAAGGTATCCAGGATCTTCTTGATAACCGGATAAGGCGTATCATTATCTGCCTTTATACAGTATTTCAGTTTGTTGGCATTACCTACAGTGGCAACCTGCGCTGAACGTGCATAATCGATCCAGATAGCGAGTTCATTATTGGTAGAATCCATGGGAATACCTGTTTCCACTTTTGAATTCTTCCTTTCGTCAGCCGTCATATCCAGTACCTTTTTCAGGTTCTTGAAGTCTGTACCAACGCTTGAACCTACCATGAAGTTCCGGATTTCTTTATCCTCCAGGCCCAACTTGAAATTTGTATTCAGGTCTTCTATAAGCTGCTTTCTTTTAGGCTGGCCGTCCATACTGAAAAACACTCTGCCATCCTTGTCCACTGTTAAAAGTATCACATCGGAATCCGGCAGTAATTGTGTGTTGATAGAAGACGGAGTAACCACAGCCACCGGTTCGTCCGGTTTGAACTTGGTCGCCAGCATGAAGAAAGTCAGCAACAGGAAGGCCACATCACACATCGCAGTCATGTCGATGAGTGTGCTTTTCCTGGGCATTTTTATCTTTGGCATCTTTACTCCTTTTTTTGGTTCACTTAATTAGATTCAATCCTGCGCTAATTCCACAATATAATTTACGAATTATTTGTGGTTAGCAGCGAATGATTGTGTCAAAGTAAAGCCAGATTCGTCAATAGCGTAAGTGATGCTATCGATATTGGTAGTAAAGTAGTTGTACATGATGATCGCTACAGCGGAAGTACCGATACCTAAAGCCGTGTTAATCAATGCTTCAGAGATACCAAGTGCCAGCTGTGCAGAATCCGGAGCACCAGTGTTGGACATAGAGGCGAACGCCTTGATCATCCCCAATACCGTACCGAACAGACCCAACAGGGTAGCTACAGAAGCGATAGTTGACAGGAACACCAGGTTTTTCTCCATCATTGGCAGTTCCAATGCGGTAGTTTCCTCAATTTCATTCTTAATGGTCAGGATCTTTTGATCAGTATCCAGCTCGGTATTGCTGATCATTTCCTTGTACTTCTTCAGACCAGCTTTCAGAACGTTACCAACTGAACCTTTTTGTTTGTCGCACTCAGCCAGAGCCGCGTCAACATTCTTGTTAGCCAGGTGGTATTGTACTTTACGTACCAGCTCAGAACCACTGAATTTGCCTTTAGCTTTCGCCAGGTACAGGAAACGCTCAATTACGAAAGTCAGACAGATCAACAAGGTAGAGATCAGGATAGGCACAATAACACCACCTTTGTGTACAGTACCAAACCATTTGCCGATACCTGCTTCAACTGGGTGATTGTCCGGATTACCGCCTTGAAAGTTTGCGCTGTTTCCTAACACGAAAATGTAGAAGATGTACCCAATTGCGATACAAATAGGTACAGCGAGAATAGCGAATAAGTTAGACGACTTGGTCGCTTGATGAGAAGTTTTGGCAGCAGCTGCAGTCACAGTTGTTTTAGTCTCAGCCATGTTGATTGAATTTTAGTGTTAAAGATTAAACTGTTTGTTTGTTAGTAATTAAGATTTAGATCATTATTTTCAAAAACATCACAATAAGCGGCTAATAATCAGTGATTCACAAAGTTATAAGCCTTACTCAAAAAAACAAGTGCCACTCAAAAATTTAACTATCTACACAAAAGCCCTATCCGTAGAGCCTTTCCAATCTACACATTTTTTGAGCAAACACTTTAAATAAACAAAAAAGATAATGTTGTTCTTACTGTCCTACCCCCCTTTGCCGCTTAAAAACGGAATCGATTGATATTTTTCAAAGTTGGACGCACAATTTAAGAAAAAATTCAAATGTTCCAACAGAAATTTTAAAACTTCACTTTTCCGCTATCAGCTTCATTAACAGCACGGTCTCCCCCGGCAATTTACCCCTTTTTCTTTCCGTTCTTACTGCTTTTCTCTCTTTTATGGATTTTGTTCTTTTATATAGACGGTTATCCTTTTCTTTGCCCCCATCTATAATCTGTTCAAATCAAAAAAAACCAACATCTCAAATGCATTTACAACCCAGAATGACCGCTGTCCTGGCAGGTATGATGTGCGCAACCTGTTTGCTCACAACCGCCCCGGCAGAGGCGCAGCGTAAGAAAAAAGAGAGCACTCCCGTACCTGCTGCCACTCCCGCAAAAGACACTACAGCCCGCCCGCCCATGATGGGACCCGGCGGACCTAAACCAGGACCTAAAAAGTTCTCCGAAGTGATCACGCCAAAGGCCAAAGCTGATTCCGGCATGTTCAATGTCTATAAACTGGACGACAAGTTCTTCGTAGAAATACCTGACAGACTGCTCGGCAGAGACATCCTGGTAGTGAACCGCATTTCCAAATCAGCCGCAGACACACGTGTAGGCATGATGGGCTTCGGCGGAGACCAGATCAATGAAAATGTGATCCGCTTCGAAAAAGGCCCCAACAACCGCATCTTCCTTAAAAATATCTCTTTCTCTGAAAGATCTAAGGATTCCACCCAGCCGATGTTCAATTCTGTGATGAATTCCAACATCCAGCCCATTGCCGCTTCTTTTGACATCAAAGCATTTTCCAAAGACAACAACGGCTCTGTACTTGATTTCACAGATTACATCAATAGCGATAACGACATCCTCTATTTTGATGGTAGCCTGAAATCCGCGCTGAAACTGGGTATGCCGCAGTCTGATAAATCCTACATCCAGGATGTACGCTCCTATCCTGAGAACCTGGAGATCAAAACGGTTAAAACCTATTCCAAAAGTGGCGGCCCCGCAGGTCCTGGCATGCCTCCTTCCCCAGGTGGCAACGCAACCCTGGAACTGAACAGTTCCCTGGTAATGTTACCTGCTGTTCCCATGCAGCCCCGTTATTTTGATCCCCGTGTTGGTTTCTTCGCTACCAGCCTTACTGACTTTGATGCAGATCCACAAGGTGTAAAAAGACTCTCTATGATCACCCGCTGGCGCCTTGAACCTAAAGCGGAAGACATGGAGAAATTCCGCAAAGGCGAACTGGTAGAACCAAAGAAACAGATCGTATTCTACATTGATCCCGCTACCCCCGCTAAATGGCGTAAATACCTGATCCAGGGTGTGAACGACTGGCAGGGTGCTTTCGAGCAGGCTGGTTTCAAAAACGCGATCGTAGCTAAAATGGCCCCCACTCCCCAGGAAGATTCTACCTGGAGCCTGGAAGATGCCCGTTATTCTGCTATCGTATACAAACCTTCTGAAGTTCCTAACGCCAGCGGCCCTCATGTACATGATCCCCGCTCCGGCGAAATCCTGGAAAGCCACATCAACTGGTACCATAACGTAATGCGCCTGCTGCGTAACTGGTATTTCATCCAGGCTTCTCCTAACGATGACCGCGCACGTAAAATGCAGTTTGATGATGAACTGATGGGCGAACTGATCCGCTTTGTATCTTCTCACGAAGTAGGTCATACTTTAGGTCTCCGTCACAACTTCGGCTCCAGCTCCGCCTACCCGGTTGAAAAACTGCGTGATAAAGAATGGGTGAAGAAGAACGGCCACGCTGCTTCTATCATGGACTATGCACGTTTCAACTATATCGCACAACCTGGTGACGGTATCACAGGAGCAGACCTTTATCCCCGGATCAATTTCTACGATAAATGGGCCATCGAATGGGGTTACAAACTGATCCCCGGTACAGATGCTGATTCAGAAAAGAAAACCCTGAACCAGTGGACCATCAACCGCCTGCAGGACAAGAAATTCTGGTTCGGTACAGAAACCAATCCGGATGATCCCCGTTCCCAGAACGAAGACCTTGGCGATGATGCGATGAAAGCCAGCGCTTATGGTATCAAAAACCTGCAACGCATTGTTCCTAACCTCATGGCCTGGACCCGCCAGGAAGGAGAAGGATATAATAACCTGGATGAATTGTACAAAGAAGTATACGGTCAGTATTTCCGCTACATAGGCCATGTTGCCAAAAACATCGGCGGTATCTACGAAACACCTAAAACCGTAGAACAAAGTGGTGCTATCTATGAAATCGTGCCTAAAGCCAAACAAAAAGAAGCCGTACAGTTCTTACAGACTAACCTCTTCACCACTCCAACATGGCTGGTGAACAAGGATATCTACAGCCGTATCAAGGCCAGCCCTGTTACCACTATCCAGTCTATGCAGGAATCTGCCCTCGGCCGTTTACTGAGCACCAACACGCTCCAGAAAATGCTGAATGCGGAAGCGGTAGAAAGCAACACCTATACCGTTACGGAATACATGAACGACCTGAAAAAAGGTATTTTCAGCGAGATCTATACCCGTAAACCAATAGACATCTATAGAAGGAACCTGCAAAAAGCATACATCACCAGCCTCACCAACCTCCTGAAAGCTCCGGAAGTTCCCGCTGGCCTGCCTGCTGCCTTTGCATCTATGTTCCCGAATCCAACTAAAACAGACGTTACCAGCGTTGCCCGCGCAACCCTCGTACCATTACGTACGGAGATCCGTAACGCAGCTGCCGGCGCAGCAGACAATCTGAGCCGTTATCACCTGCAGGACCTTGCTGAACGTATCAGCGTAGCCCTGGATCCTAAATAACCATCAAACACCAAATAAAAGCAAAGGGGCTGTCTCAATCTTTCTTTTGAGACAGCCCCTTTTAATTTCCTTAATGGCCTCGTTCGGCCTTGTATTGGCCTTGTAACGGCCTTGCACGGCCTCTAGCCGGCCTCGTACGGCCTTGCAACGGCCTCTAACCGGCCTTAATCCGCCATTCTACGGCCTTTCTTCTTTGTTATAGTAAGGTTATAGTAAGGAATGCCTGACATAGGCTTCACATAGGCTCAGTGTTCTCCTCACATAGGCTCAGATCAGAACCATTTCCCATTGGCCGGGTAACTCCTGTGCCCCGGAATGTTATTAACAATAAAAGCGATCAATAGCAGGATAAACACCCCCGATGCTACAGGACTCAGCACATACAGAAAGCCCAAAGCCCGGATCTTGGCACTCCCGGCTACTGCCAGCAAAGCCGTAGCCCCTCCGGGAGGATGTACTGTTTTGGTCACCTGCATTACCACAATGGAACAGGCAACTGCCAAAGCCCCTGCCAGCCACTCGTATTCCGGCCAGGGTATCAGCATACAAACACTTACCCCTGTAATGGCACTCAATAGATGCCCTCCTATCAGGTTCCGGGGTTGGGCCAGCGGACTTTGGGTATGCCCGTAGATCAGCACGGCAGATGCCCCAAAAGACCCCAATACAAAGAGATTATCCCTTACCGGCAGGTAGTATTGATTCAAAAAGCCGATCAGCCCTACACCCAGGAAAGCCCCCAGAAAAGACCACGCGATATCCTTTTTATCCACCAGCGTTTCCCGGTAGATCACATACCGGGCAATCCGGTAAGTTCTCTTGATACGATGTTTCATTTGCCTGCAAAAGTAGCGCCTATGAATAAAATTTCTTAATATCGTCCCTAAATCCACGGCCAAAATTGAAAGATCGTCAGAATACAAATAAAATTACCATCTACGACATAGCCCAGGCCCTTAACCTGAGCGCCTCCACTGTTTCGAGAGCATTACAGAATAACCCGCTGATCAATGAGGAAACCAGGTCTAAAGTGCAGGGAATGGCTGCGGAAATGGGATATGTGCCCAATTGGATAGCCTCCAGTCTTCGTAAAAAACGCTCTAACATTATAGGCCTGATCGTTCCGCGCACCAGCATGTACTTTCAAAGCACAGCTATCAGCGGCATCCAGCACGAAGCCCATAAATATGGTTTCAGCATTGTGATCGGGCAGTCAGATGAAACAGTGGCCATGGAAAAAGAACTGGTGCATACCTTCTTCTCCCTCCGGGTGGATGGCTTGCTGGCAGTATCTTCTATGTTCACCATCAACTTTGACCATTTTTCTCCATTTATCAAAAACAATATTCCACTGGTATTCTATGACCGCGTACCTACGGATTTCCCAGGGTACAGCATTACCGGTGACGATTTTAAAGGAGGTTTCCTGGCCACCGAACACCTGATCAAACAAGGATGCAAACGCATCGCTCATTTCTCCGGGGTTCTGACCTGCAACCTTTACCAACAGCGGCTGGCAGGCTATAAAGCTGCGCTTGCCAAATACAAGATCCCTTACGATGAATCGCTCATCCATGTGCATAACCTCACACTGGATGCAGCAGGTGAAGCAGCCCGGCAGATCTTTGCCAGCGGAAATATCCCGGACGGCATGTTCTCTGCCAACGATACTTCCGCCGTAGCCTTCATCCAGGAAGCACGTAAAGTGGGGATCAAAGTACCGGAACAGGTAAAAGTAGTGGGTTACTCCAACGACCTTTCTTCCCGCATTATCAGTCCCTCGCTCACTACTATTGAGCAATCAGGGTATAAAATGGGAGAAAAAGCCGTAGAAACACTGGTGCAGTTAATTAACTATGACGAAAAGATCAAAGTCACAAAAAATTTCGTGTTCGAGGTTGAGTTGATACAACGGGAATCCTCTATGATTTGACTATCTAAAAAACCTACAACTTTATGAAAAGTAAACACCTTTTACTGGCCCTTCCTATGCTGGCCTTTATTTCATGTAACAGGGATATTTATGTCCCCAACCAGGTGAATGCACCACTACTGAAAGAAAAAAACGAATTCAAAGCCAATTTGTCCCTTTCCAACTGGCAGGCAGCTTATGCTGTTTCTGACAACATTGCGATCATGGTGAATGGGCAATATGTTTCACGTGCTTTCTGGTTCGACAATAATGACAGTGATAGCGATGATGATGATCTGTTTGTGGATAAAAACACACGCGGTGGGCTTCTTGAAGGAGGCGTGGGTTTCTTCAAAGCCCTTGACACTAAGCAGCGTGCTGTATTTGATGTGTATGCAGGTTACGGAAATGGTGCTTTCAAAACGCTGGAAGGCGCTTACAGCTCAGCTCCCGCCGGTACTACCAAACTTGATTACCAGTTGCGCACACAGTTCCACAAGTTCTTTGTACAACCCAGCTTTGGCTTATCGCACAAAGTAGTGGAAGCAGCTTTCACACCACGCTTTTCCATTGTTAAGTTCTATAATCAAACAATGGGGGTAAAAGCTTTCGAAAACGACACACAACGCCGCGATAATTTTCTGCGCCTTGGAGATAATGCAGTGCCTTTCTTTGAGCCTGCCTTTACAGTACGCGTAGGATACCGCTATGTTAAATTCCATGCACAGCTGATGTTCTCAGTGCCGATGAATGATGAAACCTATAGCGGTTACGATGTAAATGATTACTTCCAGCCGGTATCTTTCCAAACCGGGGTTTCATTGAACTTCGGAGATTGGGTTAAGAAATCAGGAAAGAGATAAACAAAAAGGGGGTGTCTCAAAAGTAATTTTAACTTGATTTTACCCGGGTACCTGATGGAGAGAATCTTCGTTTACGCGATTCTCAAACTCATCAAATTACTTTTGAGACGCCCCCTTTTTTTATGCTTTTATCTTAATAGCTACCGCATGTTTCAACGGTACTGAAGGCATTTTCACCTCTATCATTCCATCTGCTTCCTTCCAGCTGAGTTTTCCTTTTCCACCCAGCAGTTCCATCTTAGTGCCTTTCTTCAAAGTAATACCACCAAAACGAACTACAGCAGGCAGGCTCTCGTTTTTATCCAGTAAATAGATCGCATACAGCGTACCATCTTTCTTTTGGGTGAAACATACTTTCCCGTCTTTATAAGGAGCTACGGAACGGGTACCATAAATAGCATCGCCATTCACATTCATCCACTGGCCGATACTATCCAGTTTCCGGTAAGCTTCATCATGCCATTTACCATCGGGGCCAGGGCCAATATTCAGCAGGTAGTTACCTCCCTTTGCTACAATATCCACCAGGTTATGAATGAGTACATTCACGCTTTTGTATTGATCATTGGGAACATAAGACCAGGAACCGCCCATGGTCATACATGTTTCCCAGGGATAATCCAGCGGCTTTTCAGGGATAGATTGTTCCGGCGTACGATAATTCTCATAAGGCCCATGCACACTGCGGTCTACTACAATAAGACCAGGCTGGTGTTTACGTGCCATACTAGCAATTGCCGGCATATTGATGTCCTGGTCCTGCGGAGGTGTTTTGCTCCAGGAGAGGGATTCTTTTGTTTGCATGCTCAATGGCCTGACCCAGCCACCATCCAGCCAAAGGATATCAACTTTGCCATAACCCGTCATCAGTTCTTCGATCTGTTTGTAGGTGAAATCGCTGAACTGTTTCCAAAGCTCCGGGTACTTGCTGATCTCATAACTGGGGTTACGGTCTTTAGGCGGGAAGTAAGACCACCAGTAGGAATTCACATGCCAGTCCGGCTTGGAAAAATAAGCGCCGATGTGAATGCCTTCTTTACGGAATGCATTAAATGTTTCCTTCGTTACATCTGCGCGGGGATCTTTGCTGAAAGGAACATTGGGTGCAGTGATCTTGTAATCTGATTGTTTGGTATCAAACATGTTGAAACCATCATGGTGTTTAGTGGTGAACACCATGTACTTCATACCCGCTCTTTTTGCTGCAGCAGCCCATTTGGCGGGATCAAAGCTCACCGGGTTGAAAGTGTTGGGCAAGGCCTCATACTTTTGCTTGTATTCATAGTAAGGAATACCGGCAGGTTTGCGTTGCGTCCAGCCTTCGTCTTCTGGACAAAGGCTCCAGGATTCCACGATGCCCCATTGGGAATAAGTACCCCAGTGCATCATCAACCCGAACTTCCAGTCCTGCCACTGGTCCAGTTTTTCCAGAACAGCGGGATCTGTTTCTTTTACATAGGGCTCATGCTGAGCCTGGGAAATAAGGCCTGCCATGAGAAGGCAGCCTGTTAAGAAAGTTTTCTTCATTGTTTCACTGTTTATTCTTTACACGCATTGCCCAGGTGCATAATGCGTAATTGTTCTCTTACTGTAGCCGCCGTTAGTTTTGTTCTTACCTGGATCGTCTTTTCGCCTATTGGTAACAGATCAAAATAATTGTCTGAGAAATGCGCGGTATCATCCTTTTCCAGCATCAGGCAAACATTTCTTGCCAGTTGGCCGGTAGTGTTCAACCTTATACTGATCAACCCATCCTTTTCAGTAACATCGGTAGTGATCACCGCTTTTGGTAAGGGCATTTGTTTAGCCGGAACAAAGTAAAACACATTCTCTGTAAGGAACTTGTGGTTAGTTAACAGTTTAGAATACAATATTACCCTTGTACTGTCTGCTCCCTTCAGGATGTCTGCGATATCAATGCTGTGTTCCACAGCGCTGGAGTTAGCTTTTACTTTAACCGGACTGCTTTTCTGCCAGATGACTTTACCTTCCACATCCATCAGTTGTAATTCCAGCTGCAGGGAGGTTTCTTCCAGCCCATCATTTACCACATAGGTTTTGATCTTTCCTTCTTCTTTCACTGTACTGATCAGTACCGGTTCATAAGCTTTCTTCACAAAATAATGCATGGCCTTCCAGCGTCCGTAATAATCGATCCCGCTCCAGGAAGCACCGGGCCAGCAATCATTGAGCTGCCAGTATAAAGAACCCATGCAGAAAGGCATAGCCCTGCGATGTGCTTCCATGCCTATTTTCATCCCTTCTGCCTGTAATACCTGGCTGAGATAAAGGAAGGAAGGGAAATCTTTCGGCTCTTTATAATAGTGGTCCATGTAAGTTTTAATGGCTGCATTGCCACGTGTGAAGCTTTTCTGATGCGATTGCATCACAAAGGAATTGATATCCCATTGTGAAGGATCTGCATATTTCCGCACGGTATGGATATCCGGGAAAGACTGAAAACCATATTCACTCATAAACCGCGGCACATGTGTATTAAATGCTTCAAACCATTCCATCCCATGCCATACACCCCAGTAGTGATTATCCCCATGGCGGAAATCTTCGGCTTTACCCCAGTTGCTGATGGGTGAGGATGGAAAATAAAACCGCCCCGGGTCCAGTTTTTTTACTTCATCCCGTAAGAGTTTTACAAATAAGGTATCATAGCCTTTCAGTAATTCCATCCATTGTGCATCGGAGTAAGCATAACCATCTTTCCAGCCCCAGTTCTTAATGGCCACGGCAATTTCATTATTGCCACACCAGAGCGCCAGCGAAGGATGATTACGTAAACGGGTGATGTTATACTGTGTTTCTTCTTTTACCTGTTGCAGGAAGTTTTTATCAGAAGGATAGAAGGTACAGGCAAACATAAAATCCTGCCATACCAGTATGCCCTGTTCATCTGCCAGGTCATAGAACTGATCGTTTTCATAGATCCCCCCGCCCCATACACGTACCATGTTAAAGTTGGCTTCCTTCATATCCTTAAAGAGCTGAACATACCGCCCTGGTGTTACTCTTGGCAGGAAATTATCAGCGGGGATATAATTGGCGCCCTTCATGAAAACAGGATGCCCGTTCACTTTCACGAAGAAACTTGTGCCCATGTTATCTGCTTCGTTCACTACTTCTATCGTACGTAAACCAATGCGTTGTTGTTTGGTTTGCAGTGTATCCTTTCCACTCATTACAGCCACTTCCACTGGATATAGTTTCTGTGCACCTAATCCGTTAGGCCACCAGCGTTGCGGTTTGCTGATCACAAAAGGGATGTTTACCTGTTGTTTGCCGGCTGCCAGTTTTTTGCTGATCTGCTTCGTTTCAAAATCTCCTTTCACCAGCAGTGTATAGATCCCCGCCTGCTGCACGTCCAGTGTAAGTGTGGCATCCAATGTTGCCTGTTCATCTGTGAGTTGCTGCTGGCGGATCCAGCTATCCCGGAGGTTTACTTTGCTCCAGGTTTTGAGATAGATGGGTCGCCAGATGCCACTGGTCACGAGGCGCGGCCCCCAGTCCCATCCATAATGATAAGGTGCTTTACGGGCATGCACACTCAAGGGAATATCACTGGCATCATTGCCTGCGGGATAGACCAGCCTGTCCTGCAGGAACTTCGGCATGTCATGCGCAATGGGACTGTGAAATAAAATGCGTAGCTGGTTGTTGCCGGGTTTTAAATATTTCTTTAACGGCAATTCCTTTCCCACGAACATATTCATGGCTTTTCCGATCAGCACATTATTCAGGTAGATGTCTGCGTAAGTGTCCAGCCCTGTAAATTCAAGTGAGGCCATATCAGCGGCGGGCACGGAGAAATTGCATCGGTATTCCCAATCCTTTTTGTCTATCCATTGTACACCTTTTTCATTGGCACCTTGAAATGGGTCAGGAATAAGTTGATGGGAAAGCAGGTCTGTATGCACCGTTCCCGGCACTTTGGCTGTTCTCCAAACATTCTCATCCAAACGCCGGAATTCCCATCCGGTGTTCAGTTCTATCTTCTTTTGCGCAAATGCCGTTATTGGCAGGACCGCCAGTAACAGGCTCCATAGTAATCTCCCCATAAACTTAAATTTAACGATCTTTGCAGTAATGAAAAGCATCTGGCGCCAGATATTGGAATATCTCTACATCCGCAAGCGGGACAAGTCCCAGCCGGTGAACACCAACACCAAACTCATGCATGGCATGAACAGGATCTCGATCATCATGTTCCTGATCGCGATAATTATCATTATTATTAAATTGATCAGGCGATAAGGGCAGGAAGCAGTTATAAAATCTACAATCGCTTACACGGTAAACGGCAGGAAGTAGTTGTTACCGTACAAAATCCACAATTGCTTCCGCAGCCTTGCGGGAAGCAGTGCCATCACCCAGGAGGGTCCACAGCACGGAATAATCCGCTTTCATTTGCTGTTGGCGGGCTTCGTCTTTTAACAGAAGCGTTAATTCTTTCAGGAGATTTTCTTCCGTGAGGTCATGCTGGATCAGCTCCTTCACAACAGGCTTATCCATGATCAGGTTCACGAGGGAGATATATTTTACTTTGATCAGGTATTTGGCGAAGAAATAAGATACCGGGCTGCCTTTATAACAAACCACTTCCGGCACGCCGAATAAAGCAGTTTCCAAAGTAGCCGTACCGGATGTAACCAATGCAGCAGAAGCTTGCAATAAAAGCGGATAGGTTTGCCCTTTTACCACAGATACATTGGGGTAGGCGCTGGTAAATTCTTTGATGAAGCTATCTTCCAGGCTGGGGGCCTGTGCCATGATAAACTGGTATTCCGGAAAATACCGCGCCATAGACAGCATCACAGGCAGCTTTTCTTTTACTTCCTGTTTACGGCTGCCGGGCAATAAAGCAATCACGGGTTTATCTGAGAAAGGATGTGCAGGGGGAGCCTCCTTTGCGGCTTTCACCACTTCTATCAAGGGATGCCCTACATATTCCACTTCAAAATCCCATTTACGGTAGAAATCTTTTTCAAATGGCAGGATCACCAGCATTTTGTCCACGATGGTCTTGATCTTTTTCACACGCCCTTCTTTCCAGGCCCATACCTGCGGACTGATGTAATATACCACTTTGAGGCCCTGTTGTTTTGCCCATTCGGCAATGCGGAGGTTAAAACCGGGATAATCTATTAATACCAGTACATCCGGCTGATAAGCCAGGATATCTTTCTTACAGATGTCCAGGTTCTTAAAGATAGTGCGCAGGTTCATCACCACTTCAATGAAGCCCATGAAAGCCAGGTCGCGGTAATGTTTTACTACAGTAGCGCCTGCCTGTTCCATCATATCACCTCCCCAGCAACGGATATCAGCAGTTGTATCCAACTGTTTGATCTGTTTGATAAGGTTGCTTCCATGCAGGTCTCCGGAGGCTTCGCCAGCTATGATGTAGTACTTCACTAAATTATTTTAAGCAGCAAGATAACGATTGCGTATAACAATGTGATCAGGAAAATGCCCCTTGCTGTGAGGTCAAGGCGTACGCGGGTATACAGGTAGAAGACGATACCATTGGCCAGCAGGCAGATGCTGATCACCTTTGGGATCAGGTGTTTGTTGTTCTTCAGCATAACGAGGAACTCACCTATTCCGAGGTCCCGGGGCAGGAAGACCGCTAAATAGTATATAAAAAAAGCTACCGCCGGGGTCAGTAAACCCAACAGAATGCCCAGTGATAGTTTGTCTTGTTTTAACATGTTCATAGGATTATTGGATCAGAAGCTCCATTCAGCTTCCAGTTTTTTCTTGAGTCGGTAATCAGTGAGATCAAACTGCACCGGTACAATAGACGTGTAACCGTTTTCCAATGCCCATACATCTGTATCTTCTCCTGTATCCTGGTTCTTGAATTCACCGGTGAGCCAGTAATACTTTTTACCGGTAGGATCACGGCGTTCATCAAACTCTTCTACCCATTTGGCATTTGCCTGGCGGCTCATGCGGATGCCCTTGTATTGATTTGCGTCCACATCCGGGATATTCACATTGAACAGGGTATGCGGAGGCAGCTCTGTTTCCAGCATCTTCTTCGTTACTATTTCTGCCACCTGTTTGCAGGTGCTCATATCAGCATCGTAAGAATAATTCAGGAAAGAAAACCCTACAGAGGGAATACCTTCTATGGCTGCTTCCATTGCTGCAGACATGGTACCGGAATAAATGATATTGATAGAATGATTAGCACCATGGTTGATCCCGCTCACACAGAGGTCCGGCGTACGGTCCAGGATCTTGTCCCTTGCCAGTTTCACACAATCTACCGGTGTACCGGAACAGGTCCATGCTTCAATCCCCTCAAAGATCTTCACTTCACTGAGGCGTAAAGGAAATCCCAGTGTAATAGCGTGCCCTTTGCCCGATTGCGGGCTGTCCGGCGCTACCACTACTATTTTACCAAGCGGCTGCACGGCTTCTATCAATGTACGTATGCCCGGTGACGTTATGCCATCATCATTAGTGACCAGTATAAGCTTCTCCTTCTTCACCTTTTTACTTTTATCAGCAAATTTACAATTCCTTCTCTAGAGATCTGCTTTCTTAATTTTCCTCCAGGAAAGGAAGTTGAACAGCGCGATATAGAACAAGGCAACAAGTACGTATTGGGTATTCGATGGCGGCGTATGGCCTTGCTGAGCCAGCTTACGCGGAAAACTGGACAATCCCGGTATCAGCCTGTCTGTACTTTCCAGGGGAAGAAATGATCCCAGGTGGCGCAATACTTTATAATCCAGGATACCGGCAATCACAAATTCTCCTACATACGCATACATGATATAAATGGCAATAGCAATACCGGCCCTTTTCATATATACGCCCAGGAAGAAGGCCAGCGAGAGGTAAGCCAGGCTTTGTATGAGCGCGTAGAAAATATAAATGATATTTTCAGAAGCATCTCCTGTACCGTTCTTTAAGCCGAAGATAAATGCCGTTACTGTTATCAGCAATGTAATAAACAGTGTAGTGGTGATCAGCACGCCAAATTTTGCAGTAATGTATTGATCCCGGCTCCAGCCATCAATGATGTTCTGGCGAACCGTACGGAAGTTGTTCTCATTGGTCAGGAAGATGATCAGCATGATGCCCATTACAGGTGTTACCATACTGGCTACCCATGCAGCAGTATCCCATACTCTTGGAAAAGCAAAAGGAGAACCGAGCAATAAGCTCACTTCCTTTGTTTGAGATACGAAGCTTTCAATCGCAATATTTAACAAGGGTACTGCAACGAAAAATAAGATGGTGAGTATCCAGAAGGTGCGATAAGCTTTTACCTTCATCCACTCTATATTCAACAGTTGTATCATGATTGTGATCAGTTATTGGTTAATTCCATGAAGCGCGCTTCCAGGCTCTTCCGTTTAGTGGTAAGGTAGTTCAGCGTAACGCCCTGTTCAAAGCAATGCCTGTTGATCTGCTCAGCCGTTTTGCTCTCTGTAAACATCACCTGGAAACTGCCGTTGTGGCGCCGGATGGATTTAACACCAGGCAGTGCGTTCAACACACTTTCCAGTCTGGCAAGGTCTGCAGCGGAAATTTCCACCATGTCTTCATCAGACAATACTTCATCCACATGCCCTGTGGTAATTAATTCACCTTTCTTTAAGATCGCTACGTGGTTACATACTTTCTCCACTTCATCCAGCATATGACTGGCCATGATCACCGTAGTACCGGTTTCTCCCAACTGGCGGATCAGATCCCTGATCTCTGCAATACCTGCAGGATCCAGTCCATTTGTAGGTTCATCCAGTAACAGTACTTCCGGTTTTCCCAGTATGGCATTGGCTATTGCAAGCCGCTGCTTCATACCCAAAGAGAAGGTGCTGAATTTGGAGTCTTTTCTTTCCCAGAGGTTGGCGATCTTCAGCACACGTTCAATATCATCTGCACCACGGCCTTTAATTGCTGCCGTGATCTGAAGATTACGTACTGCTGAATAATAGTGGTAGAAGTTAGGGGTCTCCAGCAAAGTACCGATCCGCTTGCGCTGATCGTGATGGGTAGACTGGCCAAACCAGCTGTAGGTGCCGGAGTTGGCTTTCAGAACATCCATGATGATACCTAATAAAGTGGTTTTGCCACTGCCATTAGGACCCAGGATGCCAAAAACACTTCCTGCAGGCACATCAAAGGAAACTCCTTTTAATGCCTGAATAGGGCCATAGTTCTTGTAGATCTGGTGCAGGGACAGGATTTGCGTATTTTCCAATTTGGTTTATATTATAATTAATGCAATATATAATTAATTCCTGAGTGGTTTGCCTGTTTTGAGCATACTTTGTAATCTTTCAAGGGTTTTGCGCTCTCCGCAAAGGCTCAGGAAAGCCTCTCTTTCCAGGTCCAGCAAGTATTGTTCGCTCACAAGTGAAGCTTCTGTTAAATCTCCGCCGCACATCACATAAGCCAGTTTCTGGGCAATTTTAACATCGTAATCGGAGATGTAGTTGCCGGTTTTCATACCGTTGATACCAGCGAACATAGCGCCCAGGGCAGAACGGCCCAATACTTTGATGTCTGTTCTTTCAACAGGGCGGGTATATCCTGCATCTGCCAGTTCTATCGCTTTTTCCTTGGCATCTGCAATAACACGGCTCAGGTTCAGGCTCACGCTATCAATCCCCTGTCTTAAAATACCCAGCTCTATGGCTTCCTGTGCAGAAGTGGCCACTTTTGCCTGACCTATCAGCAGGAACTTATCCTGTAACACAACGTTCTCCACCAATCCCTCTTTGTATTCATCTGAAGCCCGGAGGGTCATTTCCTTAGTACCGCCGCCACCGGGGATCAGGCCTACGCCCAATTCCACCAGGCCAATATAGGTTTCGGCAGCTGCCTGTACTTTATCTGCGTGCATGCTCATTTCACAACCACCCCCTAAAGTAAGGCCGTGTGGAGCCACCACTACGGGAATGGAAGAATAGCGGATGCGCATGGTGCTTTTCTGGAAAAGGCGGATGGCCATATCCAGCTCATCATATTCCTGCTCAGCCGCCAGCATGAAGATCATGCCCACATTGGCTCCTGCGGAGAAATTGGTACCGTCATTACCGATCACCAGTCCGCGGAAGTCTTTCTCCGCGCGGTCAATGGCTTTATGTAAACCTTCCAGTACTTCCCCGCCAATGGAATTCATTTTCGTTTTCCATTCAATGTTCAGGATACCATCGCCCAGGTCATAGAGATTGCAGGCGCTGTTCTTCCATACAACATTACCCGCATAGTTTTCAAGGATGATGAAACTATCCGAACCGGGAATTTGCTTGTAGCCTTTGGAGGCCAGGTCGTAATAATATTTTTTACCATTCTCTATTTTGTAGAATTGCTTCACACCGGCTGCCAGCATCTCTCCTACCCAGGGTGCTACTGTTAGTCCTTTATCTGTTACCGTTTTAGCGCCTGCTTCTATACCCAGCAGGTCCCAGGTTTCAAAAGCGCCTATTTCCCAGCCGAAACCTGCTTTCATGGCATCATCCACTTTGTAGAGATCGTCTGCTATTTCAGGAACGCGGTTAGAGATATAGGAAAACAGGTGTGCATGAAAAAGCTGGTAGAATTGCCCTGCTTTATCTGATGCAGCTGCAAGTGCTTTGATCCTTTGTTTCAGGTCCTCAATAGGTTTGGCCGCTTCTATGCTGGCAAACTTCGGTTTTTGCTTGGGACCGTATTCCATGGTCTGGAGGTTCAGCGTAAGGATCTCCTTGCCGCCTTCTCCTTTTGTTTTTTTGTAGAAGCCCTGCCCGGTTTTATCGCCCAGCCAGTTGTTCTCCACCACCTTTTGCAGGAATGGCGGGATCTCCATGATCTTGCGCGCTTCGTCATTCGGACAGTTATCCGCAACTCCTTTGGCTACCTTTACGAGGGTATCTATGCCTACCACATCCGCTGTGCGGAAAGTAGCAGATTTAGGTCTTCCTATCACCGGCCCTGTCAGTGCATCCACTTCATCTATTCCCAATCCCATTTCCTGCATGATGTGGAAGATGGCCATGATGGAGAATACGCCAACACGGTTGGCAATGAAAGCCGGCGTGTCTTTACAGAGTACAGTGGTTTTTCCGAGATACAGATCGCCGTAATGTAACAGAAAATCCACGATGGCGGGATCTGTATGGGGAGTGGGTATGATCTCCAGCAAACGCAGGTAACGTGGCGGGTTGAAGAAGTGTGTACCGCAGAAGTGTTTCTTAAAATCTTCGCTACGGCCTTCTGCCATCAGGTGAATGGGAATGCCGGATGTATTGGAAGTGATCAGGGTACCGGGTTTCCGGAATTGTTCCACCTGTTCGAATACTTTCTTTTTGATGTCCAGGTTCTCTACCACAACTTCTATCACCCAGTCACAATCGGCAATGCCTTTCATGTTATCGGTAAAGTTACCGGTGGTGATGAGGTGAGCAGCAGATTTAGTAAAAAGCGGGGAGGGATTGGATTTGATGGCTGCCTGCAACGCATCATTCACAATCCGGTTCTTTACGGCCGGGTGCTCTACCGTTAATCCTTTAGCCTTTTCAGCGTCGTTGGGTTCTTTCGGCGCTATATCCAGCAACAATACTTTTACACCTATTCCGGCAAAATGACAGGCAATCCGGGAGCCCATCACACCGGAACCGAGCACAGCTATTTTATTGATCCTTCTTTGCATGTTTTCCAGCTTTTGATCCTTGAATTTAGCATTTTTTGCGTAGGTACGGTGGAAGGAATGCAGGTTTATACATAAAAAAAGCGCGCTGGTACAAAACAGCGCGCTCTATATTTTCAAATAAATTAAGATCAACTCACGCCACTCCCAGGAGCCACAGCATCCGCAGGGTTCACAAATACCAAACGCCCGTCTTTATCTTCTGCCATGAGTATCATCCCCTGGCTTTCAATACCTTTCATTTTCCGGGGGGCCAGGTTGGCCACCAGCGTTACCTGTGTGCCTACTATCGCTTCCGGCGCATAATGCATGGCAATACCGGAAACCACGGTACGCTGCTCTGTACCCAGGTCTATGGTGAGTTTCAGTAATTTATCAGCTTTCGCTACTTTTTCCGCCGCGATGATCGTTCCTACTTTCAATTCCAGCTTCGCAAAATCATCGTATTGAATTTCAGGTTTTGCTTCTTTTACAGGAACAGCGGGTGTTGGTGTTTGCTGCGTCTGTGCAGCAGCAGACTGCTTTAATCCTGCATGCAGTTTATCCACCTGGGCTTTCACCTGGTCATCTTCTACTTTCTTAAACAGCAATTCAGGTGCACGCAGGGAATATCCCACACTCACCAGTTTCATACTGCCGGCGTTTTCCCATTCCAGTATCCTGTCCACCACTTTCAGCATATGGCAGATCTTCTGTGCGGTGAAGGGCAGGAAAGGATTGATGAAGATTGCCAGGTTAGCCGTTAACTGCAGGCAAACGTGCAGGCAGTTATCGATCTTTTCCTGGTTTTCTGCCTGTAGTTCCGGCGTTTTTGCCAGGATCCAGGGTTGTTTTTCCTGCAAATAGCGGTTCCCTTCCCGCGCCACATTCATCACTTCATTCAGTGCATCGCGGAAACGGTAGTTCTCGATGGAATCGGAGATCTTAGCTTTTGCTTCCTGCAGCATGGCAAAGATGGCATCGTCTGCCGCATCTTTTACGCCGGCATGCATAGCCGGTACTTTTCCGCCGCAAAGTTTGTGCATCAGCACCATGGTGCGATTCACAAAGTTGCCGAAGTTAGCTACCAGCTCATTGTTATTGCGGTCCTGGAAATCTTTCCAGGTAAAGTCATTATCCTTTGTTTCAGGCGCAGTAGTGCAGAGCACATAACGCAGAATATCCTGCTGATCAGGGAAGTCCTTGATATAGTCATGTACCCATACAGCCCAGTTGCGGGAAGTGGATACTTTTTCTCCTTCAATGTTCAGGAACTCGTTGGCAGGCACATTGTCCGGCAACACAAATCCGCCATGTGCTTTGAGCATTGCGGGGAAAATGATACAGTGGAACACAATGTTATCCTTACCAATGAAATGGACCAGGCGGGTATCTTCTTTACACCAGTAGTCTGCCCATTGATCCGTCAATTCTTTGGTGGCAGAGATGTAACCGATAGGCGCATCAAACCATACGTACAGCACTTTTCCTTCTGCATCTTTCAATGGCACTTTGATACCCCAGTTACTGTCGCGCGTCATGGCTCTGCTATGCAGGCCGCTATCCAGCCAGCTTTTACATTGGCCATATACGTTATTCTTCCATTCCTGGTGCCCTTCAATGATGTATTCTTTCAGCCAGGGTTCATAATTTTGAAGGGGCATGTACCAGTGTTTGGTTTTCTTTTTCACGGGTACGGCATCGCTGAGTGCGGAACGTGGGTTAATGAGTTCTTCCGGGCTGAGGGAAGTACCGCAGCGTTCGCACTGGTCGCCATATGCCCTGTCGTTACCGCAATTAGGGCAGGTGCCGATAATATAGCGGTCTGCCAGGAACACCTGTTTTATTTCATCAAAGTATTGTTCGGATTCCTTTTCTTCAAAAAGGCCGTCATTATACATTTTTGAAAAGAAATCAGCGGCGGTCTGGTGATGTACCTGGTTGGAGGTACGGGAAAATATATCGAAAGAGATGCCCATGGCATCAAAACTTTCCTTGATAACTGCGTGGTATTTGTCTACAATGTCCTGTGGATTTACATTCTCCTGCATGGCCTTGATGGTAATGGGAACGCCATGTTCATCCGTACCGCAAACGAATTTCACGTCTGTTTTCTTTGCCCTTAAATACCGGACGTAAATGTCAGCCGGGAGATAACATCCTGCCAGGTGCCCGATATGAACGGGACCATTTGCGTATGGTAAGGCGGCTGTAACCAGGTATCTGTTAAAATGTTTCATATTGCTTATATCCTTCCGGAAATTATCTTTACTTTGACCGGGTAGTATGTTAAATCTATACAACCTTCCTGAATCAGCAAAGGTAAACTAAAGCGCATTAGAATGATCAAAATTCCCCCTTATCTGAAAAAAGGCGACCTGATAGGTATCACATGCCCCAGTAGTAAAATGGAACTCTTCGCCGCCGAGTATGCCGCCAGTGTTATTGAATCCTGGGGATTCAGGGTACACCTGGGTATTACCGTAGGTACCAGCTTCCACAATTTCTCCGCGCCGGATGAATTACGGCTGGAAGAATTACAGGATATGATGGACGATAAAGAGATGAAAGCCATCATATTCGGACGTGGCGGATATGGTATGATCTGTATCCTGGACCGCCTGAATTTTTCCCGTTTCCGCAAACACCCTAAATGGCTTTGTGGTTACAGTGATATCACTGCGCTGCATGCACACCTGTACCAGCGTTACAACATTGCCAGCATCCATTCCACCATGTGCAGCGGCATCACACTTTCCACCCGCGACAATATTTATGTGAACAGCCTCCGGGAAACGCTCATGGGCAAACGTAGTCAATATTCCTGCAGTCCTCACGCAATGAACCGGGAAGGGAAGGCAAAAGGCCCCCTGGTAGGTGGCAATCTTTCCCTGCTGGCCAATATATCCGGCTCCAAAAGCCAGGTAGACACAAAAGGAAAGATCCTGGTGCTGGAAGATATCGGCGAATACCGCTATAACGTGGACCGTATGATGTATAACCTTAAAAGGGCCGGCTGGCTGGATAAACTCGCCGGGCTGGTGATCGGTTCTTTCACGGATGCCCGTGAAATGGAGACTCCCTTCGGCCAAACGGAATACGAGATCATCAATAACCTGGTGAAGGAATTTGATTACCCGGTTTGCTTTAATTTCCCCCTGGGCCACCAGGAGCAGAACTTTGCCCTGAAATTAGGGGTAGAGCATGAATTGAAAGTGGGAGAAAAAGAAGTGAAACTGAAGTCGGCGGAGTGAGTTAGCTAAGGCTTTGCGGCAGAACGCATTTTGAAAAGCCCACCGCAGGCAGGTAAAAGAAAATGCCCTGCCACAGAATGAGCATTGCCGCCTCTACTGCTTTAACACAGAATCCAGCTTGGTATGGAACAGCGGATAGTCATTCAGGTTATTATGCTGCCCGCCCCTGATGGTAACAAATTCATCTCCTTTTTTGAAAAACTCCTCCAGTTTTTTCCCGGACTCATAGGGCACCGTGTTATCCTTGGTACCATGAAAAATGGTAATAGGCGCGGTGACCTTGGGAAGGAATTCATTGGTAGGCAATTTATAATCCAGCATCATCCCCACTGGGTAAATGGGTGCGGAAGAAAAAGCCACATCTTCCAGGTTATAATAGGGTGTTTCCAGTATCAGCCGTTTACAATCCCTTACGGAAGCCAGTTGTGCGGCAATCCCCGTTCCAATAGATCTCCCGTACAACACAATCTGCCAGGGTGCAAAACGGGCACGGGCCACCCGGTACATCAGCAAAGCATCCTCATACAAAGCTGCTTCCGTTAATTCTCCCGTACTTTTCCCGAACTCCCGGTAATCCAATATCAGCACATCATAGCCATTACGGGTAAAATTGGGCATCAAAGGCGCATACCGGTTGATATTTTTCGCATTGCCATGAAAGTACAGCACCATGCCCCTGGCACGGCCGGAAGTTTTGAACAGCACCGCGCTGAGTTTCACTTTCTTATTAACGGGAATAAGTATTTCCTGGAAAGGGATATCAAATTTATACTGATAATTCGCCGGCAGTACTTCAGGATGAAAGAGCAGTTTATCCTGCACGAAATACAGAGCAATACCTCCCACCAGATACAGACCAATGGCCCATATCGCGAATTTCTTAAAGTACTTCTTCATGCTCAGTTTATCCATAAACCTTTTCTTTATTCCTGCAGGATGTCCCTGATAAATGCGTGATATTCAGGGAATGATGGCAGGTTGTTATGCCGCCCGCCTTCTATTCTGATGAGTGTGATCCTGCGCGGGTTCAGCTTTTGCAAGTGTTCGCTGTGGCGGATAGGGATCAGCATGTCTTTGGTGCCATGTATAATGTATGTGTGGCATTTTACTTTTTTGATCCAAAGATCAGTTCTCAGGTGATACCTTAAAACCCAGCGTAATGGCAGGATGGGTAAAAACCTTTTCACTACCCGGGCAAAACTGTAATACGGCGCATCCAGGATCAGGTACCGTGGTGTATTATCACTGGCCAGCCTGGTAGCAAAACCGCTTCCGATGCTGCGGCCATATACAAGAATATGATCTTCAGGATGCCGGGCACGGAGTGTATCGTATACAAACTGTGAATCGTTCAGCAGATCTGATTCTGTTCGTTTGCCGGTACTTTTTCCAAAACCCCGGTAGTCTACCATCAGTACATCATATCCGTAACGCGTAAAGTCTTTCGCATATTTCCCCCAGCCTTTAATACTGCGGGAATTACCGTGGAAGTACAGGAGAATACCTTTAGGTTTTCCCACTTTAAAATGTAATCCATTGATACGTACACCGGGCGCCACTTCAAAGAACAATTCCTCAAAAGGCTGATCATACCTGAACTCAAAATCAGGCCGCAGCTTTTCCGGTTTAAAAATAAACCGCTCCTGTATGAGGTAAGCCAGTATCATTAACAGGATGTAACCCGCAATGATGTATATGATGGTAGGAGACATGCTTAATCTTCCACATCCGGCACAATTTCGAGCCCATACTCGTCTGCTGTGAGCAAACCTCTCTCTTTCACTGCTGCAACAGCTGCACGGTCCGGATACAGGTCATTCAGTTCAAATTTCTGATGCAGGTAATTGAAGGTCTGGATCCTGGCAGCAAGACCGGGAACACCTGCCAGGTATTTGATGATCTCATTCACGATCAGTAATGCCGTGGCGCCATGCGTTGAACCCAATGCACCGGCATCAAAATTCCTGAAATCATCTACCAGCATTTCACCGCAACGGTAAGAAGCAGAACGCTCTCCGCTATCCTGCATCATATTGAAACCTCCCCACCAGGCGATCCAGTTATGCACTTCCGCCACCACAAAAGGTTTATCCATTTGCAGGCAGGCATCATTCACAATCTGGTGTGTAGCGCGGTGTTGCGAACAATCGATGATCAGGTCGAAACCTTCAAAGATCTGTTTCGCGTTTTCAGGTTTTACCTGTAAGAGGAAAGGGTAATGTTTGTTCCAGGGATTGAGGGAGAACAATCTGCTGGCCGCCATCTTCGCTTTGTGTTTGCGAAGGTCCTGCATATTATACAAAGGCTGGCGGTGCAGGTCTTCTTCCAGTATCACACCATAGTCCGCGATACCGATCACGCCAACGCCTGCTGCGCTGAGGTATTGTATCACAGGGCTGCCCAGCCCTCCTGCGCCGATCACCAGGATACGGGCAGTTTTTAATTTCTCCTGCATATTGATTCCCATACCAGGTACGGCAATGGGATGCTTATATCTTGACAATTCTTTTTCTGACAGCATTGTTTCTTTTACTCTTACAAAGATAGAAGGTTTTTTAGTCCTGTGGAAACTCCAATGTAAAGCGGCTGCCCTTTCCCAGTATACTTTCTACCCTGATCTTTCCCTTGTGTGCATCCACGATCGCCTTCACATAACTCAGTCCAAGCCCGAAGCCTTTTACGTTATGTACATTGCCTGTATGTGCGCGGTAGAACTTCTCGAAAATCCTGTTCACAGTATCCCTGCTCATACCAATACCATTATCCGCGATGGAGATCACCAGGTTCTTTCGTGTATTGGTAGTAGATATCCTCACTTCCAGGTTGTCTTTCGAGTATTTGATAGCGTTATCTAAAAGGTTGAAGATGAGGTTGGAAAAGTGTACTTCATCTGCTTTGATAATAGGCTGATGTGCATTCAGTTGCAGATGCACTTTACCATTCTTGCCATCCAGTTGTAACTGCAGGTTCTCTACCGTACTGGAAATCAGCTGATGTACATCTATGGGTTGCAGGTTGAGCGACAGTTCATCTTTCTCGAGTAAAGCAGATTGCAGGATGGATTCAACCTGTTTGTTCATGCGTTTATTCTCTTCTTTGATGATGCCGGAGAAGTAGCGGATCTTGTCCTTGTTATCCATTACTTTTTCATTCCCGATAGCATCGATAGCCAGGGAAATGGTTGCCAGCGGGGTTTTCAGCTCATGCGTCATGTTGTTGATGAAATCCCCTTTGATCTCGGAAAGTTTTTTCTGGCCCAGCATGGTACGGATAGTTAAGGCGAAGGCAGTAACAATGATGGCCGTGAACAAGATCCCGCCGGAGATCATCCAGCCCATGTATTTAAACACTTTGAAACTGGAGGAAGGAACAAAAACATATAGCTGTCCCGATTCCGGGGTAATAGGAATAGCGTTGTAAGCGAGTGAGGCAATGAACTGATGATACAACGCAGAGTCTTCACTGCTTTTGGCCAGGCGTTCCGTGAAACCGGGAGATACCAGTTGGTAGTACCCATTCTCCACGATACCGAATTCAAACACGGTATCCAGCTTCCTGTCCTTCATGGCGTTCTTCAGCATGTCCGTTACTTCCTTGGGGTCAAAGAGCACGCTTACCGGTTCGTTAGTACGGAAAAGCCGGTCGTTGTTATTAATCGGAGGCAGGCCCAGGCCACTGGAAGAGCCTTCCTGTTTAAAGCGCTGTAATTGAATGCGGCTGTGATTGATAGGAACAGAGAGGCGTTCCATCATTTCTTTGGCCACCTGGTCCACTGCTTCGGACATTTTCTGTTCCTTTTCTTCTTTCTTGATGTGGGCGGCACTGTTGATCCAACTGTACTGAATGTAGATAATCCCCAACAGGGACAGCGTGATGAGTGCAATTATAACAGGAAATATCTTTCTAAGTGGCAACATGTTAGCTTCAAATAAACGATAAATATAGGCAAAATCCACCCCTTTCAAACTAATTGCTATAGCAACCATGATACAAAATTAAACCCCTGAAAGCCTTATCCGGCCTAACACCTGATAAAAAACATTACTTTAACGTAATTTTAACGGGGAATTATTACTGTAATTGCTGTCAGTTTCCATAACTTTGCATCGTTATCTGGTACCAAATTTGATACGTAAGATAACATATAAACAAGCTAATAAACTTTCTACATACATCGATGTGGATTCGTTCCATAAGCGATTTAGATTTTGGTTGATAAAATGGTAAGGGATCTGTCTAGGTCCCTTTTACTTTTTTACCCCTTTCTTACCTAAAAAATAACGCCCGGTTTGCATTTTGTTGGTTAAATTTGGTTAGAGCTTAAGGAAATAGGTATGGATACACTTGCGCCAGGCATATTGTTGATCGCGGACCCCTTTCTGAAAGATCCGAATTTCGCCAGAACAGTGATCCTGCTCTGCGAACATCAGGAAGAAGGGAGTTTCGGCTTTGTGGTGAACAAGCAGTTTGACCAGAAGCTGGACGATCTTATCTCCAATGTCTTTGTCCCCAACATCCCCGTTTATCTCGGCGGCCCCGTTCAAATGGATACTATTCACTTTATTCACCAGATGCCTGATCTCATAGAGGGAGGCTTTGAAGTATTTCCCGGTATTTTCTGGGGAGGTGATTTTGATGCGGTGGTGAACCTGGTGAATTCCCAGCAGCTGGACCTTCAGAAGATCAAATTCTTTGTAGGGTATTCCGGCTGGAGCAGTGGGCAGCTGGAAGGTGAGATGAACGAAAAGAGCTGGATCTTATCCTCTGTGAATACGCCTATCCTGTTCCTGGAGAATGATCAGGAGATCTGGCGGCAGGCTTTGCGGCGAATGGGGAACAATTTTGCCATGATGGCTAATTTCCCGATAGATCCAACATTGAACTGAGAAAGCTGTGAATACATATACCAAAGCTGCCCTGCGGGGTGGCTTTTTTATTTTAAGACATGTCAAGCTGGGGCGTTTTAACCTGCAGGATGCGGGGGTGTTTTTCTTTTAAAGCTGCCCTGTGGGTGGCCTTTTTATATTTTAAGACATGTCAAAGCTGGGGCGTTTTTAACCTGCCGTGTTTTCCCTTTAAAGCTGCCCTACGGGCAGCTTTTTAAAACTAGTTCAATGCCAGGATAGCTTTTCAAAGCCAGCCGCAGGCGGTTTTCTTATTTCAAAAAAGCCCCCCGCAGGGCATTGCCTAAAAAAAACGTCCTCCGATCACCCGGAGGACGTTCCAATATAATATGCTTCTTAAACAGCGTTTTAAAACGCAACAGCGCCTTCAACCAGCACAGTAGCCTTATTGTTCAACACCTCTACAAAGCCGCCGTCTATCGTGTAATGCGAAGCCTGGCTCTTATCTTTCAGCACCTTCATCTTACCCTTACCCAGGGCAGCGATCAAAGGAGCGTGACGGTCCAATACCTCAAAAGAACCATCTACTCCCGGCAGCTGGATGCCATATACTTCACCTGTGTACAGCTTTTTTTCCGGTGTTAATATTTCCAATAACATGTTTCTAGTTTTTGAGTGAACCTTACTTGGTAGCCGCTGCCAGCAGTTTCTTACCTTTTTCGATAGCATCATCGATAGATCCTACCAGGTTGAAAGCTGCTTCAGGATATTCATCCACTTCACCGTCCATGATCATGTTAAAACCACGGATGGTTTCTTCGATCGGAACCAGTACACCTTTCAGACCGGTGAACTGCTCTGCCACGTGGAAAGGCTGGCTCAGGAAACGTTCCACACGGCGTGCGCGTGATACCGTCAGTTTATCCTCATCGCTCAACTCGTCCATACCAAGGATAGCAATAATATCCTGCAGTTCTTTATAGCGTTGCAGGATCATTTTAACCCTTTGTGCGCAGTTATAGTGAGATTCCCCAACGATAGAAGGGCTCAGGATACGGCTGGTAGAATCCAGTGGATCCACAGCCGGATAGATACCTTTATCGGAGATCTTACGGGAAAGTACGGTAGTAGCGTCAAGGTGGGAGAAGGTAGTTGCAGGAGCCGGGTCAGTCAAGTCATCCGCAGGTACATATACCGCCTGTACGGAGGTAATTGAACCGTTTTTGGTAGAAGTGATACGCTCTTGCATCAGACCCATCTCAGTAGCCAGGGTTGGTTGGTAACCTACCGCTGAAGGCATACGGCCTAACAGCGCGGATACTTCAGAACCAGCTTGTGTGAAACGGAAGATATTATCTACGAAGAACAGGATGTCCTTACCGCCGCCGGCAGTGCCATCACCATCCCGGAAGTATTCAGCCATGGTCAAACCTGACAAGGCAACACGCGCACGTGCACCCGGAGGTTCGTTCATCTGACCAAAGATAAAGGTGGATTGGGAGTTCTTCAGTTCATTCATATCAACTGATGCCAGATCCCATCCGCCATGCTCCATGGATTCTTTGAATTTTTCGCCATATTTCACAATACCTGCCTCGATCATCTCACGCATCAGGTCATTACCTTCACGTGTACGCTCACCCACGCCGGCAAATACAGACAAACCATCGTGACCTTTCGCGATGTTGTTGATCAGCTCCTGGATCAATACGGTTTTACCTACACCCGCACCACCAAACAAACCGATCTTACCACCTTTTGCATAAGGCTCGATCAGGTCAATTACCTTGATACCGGTGAACAGTACTTCTGTATCGGTAGCCAGGTCCTCAAAACGGGGAGGCTGACGGTGGATAGGAGCACCATTGGTAGTGTCCAGCTGACCCAGACCATCAATCGCTTCACCTACCACATTGAACAAACGGCCTTTAATGGCGTCACCAGTAGGCATTTTGATAGGGAAACCTTTGTCAGTTACGGCCATACCGCGAACCAGACCATCTGTAGAGTCCATCGCTACTGTACGAACACTGTCCTCTCCCAGGTGTTGCTGAACCTCCAGCACCACTTTCTGGCCATTGTCCCGAGTCAGTTCAAGGGCGTTATAAATTTCTGGCAATGTTCCTTCAAAATGCACGTCCACAACGGGACCGATGATTTGTTTGATCTTACCTGTGTTAGGCATATTTCTTAGAAGTTTATAGAATGCAAGTAATTGTGTGCTTACGCAAAATTCGCGCAAAGGTAATCATTGATGCCTAAAACCCAAAATTATGCCGGCAGGTTTTGGGGTGATTTTCGTCAGTTTTGGCCAAATTGTTAAGCCTGATCAATTAGTTATAATATGTAAGTCCCGCTGATTAATTTAGCGTCCTCCAAACTCTTTAGCATGAATGATAAGCAAGCATTAGACCGCCGGGACTTTCTCGGCTCCATCACAAAAGCAGGGATCCTGAGTGCCGTTGGCCTGGCCCCTGTTGCCAAAGCTGCTGCCAGTTTTGTAGAAGCACCGCTGGCAGGAGAGCACAAATTCCTCTGCCCTCCTTACCTGCAAAACCCTGCCCCCACCGGCATGACCATTATGTGGCTGAGCAATAAACAATGCTACAGCTGGGTGGAATTCGGGGAAACAGCTGCTTTAGGCACCACCGCCAACAATTCCAAAGAAGGGCTGGTAGATGCTTACGACCGGATCCACCGCATCCGGCTGGAGAAACTCAAGCCCAATACCACCTATTACTACCAGATCAAATCCAAAGAGATCACGGAGTTTCAGCCGTATAAACTCACTTACGGGGAAACCATCAGTTCCGATACCTTCAGTTTCAAAACCCCGGAAGCCAATCCCAAAGAGGTTTCCTGGCTGGTGATGAACGATATTCACGACCGCCCGAAAAGCATTCCGCACCTGATGGGGCTGAACAAAGACCCTTACGACTTTGTGTTCTTTAATGGCGATATATTTGATTACCAGGAAGATGAGCAGCAGATCATTGATCACCTGCTGATCCCTGCAGGGGATTCCTTCGCCTCCGTTAAACCCTTCATTTTCACCAGGGGCAACCATGAAACCCGCGGTAAATTCCGCCGGGAGCTGGGAAACTACTTCGATGGGAACTATGCCTTTGCGCAAACCTGGGGACCGGTACATTTTACAGTGCTGGATACCGGGGAAGATAAAGAAGACACCCATCCCGTATATGCCGGTATCGTGAATTTCGACCAATACCGGATAGAACAGGCTGAGCGCTTAAAGGAGATTGTGAAAACCCCAGCCTTCAAAAAGGCGAAGTTCCGGGTGGTGATGATGCATATTCCCCATTATTATTCCGGGGACTGGCATGGGCCGATGGAATGCAGGAAACACTTCGGGCCTATCTTTGAAGCTAATAAGATAGACCTGTTCCTGGCAGGGCACACACACAGGTTTGGGATCCATCAGCCTGTTCCAGGGCAACACTCCTACCCGATTGTGATCGGCGGAGGGCCAAAAGATGGTAACCGCACCCTGATCAAAGTGCATGCTACGCAGAAAGACCTGAAACTGGTAATGTTGAAGGATGATGGGTCTGAGGTAGGGAAAGTAGAATTGAAAAGTAAACGGTAAAGGAAGATTGCAAAGTAACATCATTCCAATTTACAAAGCGACAGCCAAAGCGAGAGTAGAGGCAGAAGTAGTTTTGCGGAATAATTGTTACTTTTGCAATAGTCTAAGATATCAGTTATGGCCAGGAAAGCAATTCATACAGCAGCTGCCCCAACCCCTAGTCTTGAAGCACGACTCAAATCAGTGTTGAAAAGAACATTGCGAAGCCATGCCCGCAAGGATATTCCGGTTGTATACAAAGATCAGAGATGTAAACGTCCCAACGAGTTCATTCATGAATATCCTGATGGCAGAACATTCCTCATTCGTCAAAGCCGTAACACCTCCAATGAGACTGTTTTACGCCAGTTAAAATAGTTTATGCCCCAATTGTTCATCGTAGCAGGTCCTAATGGGGCAGGGAAAAGCCTTTTTTCAGCTGAATTGACGACCACTGATTTTGAGGTATTTGATGGAGATAAGCATATGGCTGCACTCAAAGCAAAGTTTCCTGAAACAGGCAGTGATGTGCTGGACAATTTTGTTAATGAGGATATTTTCAAATCAGCTAAGGAGAAAGCTATAGCCGCAAATGGAAATTTTGCTTTTGAAACAAACTTCAGCTCTGAAGACCCTTTATATTCCATGAGAGCATTTAAAGCTGCAGGATACCGGATAAATTTGGTATTCATAGGTATTAATTCCATAGAAGAATGTATTCAGCGGGTATCAATAAGAGTAAAGGCCGGTGGTCATAAAGTACCTGAAGATGCTATCATCTATAATTTTAAGGCTGGACATGCTAACCTATGCAGATATTTTAAGGAATTTGATTCCGTAACCTTATATGATAATGCCATTCCCGGGGATAATACAATGCGTATTCCAGAGAAGGTTTTTTATTGGGAAAAAGGGGAGATCATATTTACTGCTAAACGCCTTCCCCTTTGGGTGCAAAAATTTATCAAGGCAACAAAAATTTCCAAATAGCAACCCGGGTACCTGTCAAAAAACAGCGCTCTGCCATCTTAATTACCCCCTAAAAAGCCTGTTGCCCCGTAGTAAACCCGGGGTTGTCTCATGGTTGAGCCATAGATGCCTCAGGATTTCCGGTCAAATCCGGCAATTCCGGCCAAAACGGCCATCACTTCGTTGGCACACAAGCCCAGGGATCCGGATCATTCACCGCCGCTTTCTTATCCACAGACCAGCAGAAATTCAAGGGCTGGCTGGTTACACTCACCAGTTTGATATTCACCTTCACTCCCTTCCGGCTATTGGAAGCCTGAACAGACTGTGCCCCCTTCTCCGGGATATTATGCACGGTATAATTCTCTGTTTTGAACACATTCCCGTTACCCCGGAGATACTCCACTTTCACCACTGCATTGTCCAAAGGATATTCCGTTTGATTCCGCACCGTGATCTGGAGGTCCTTAATGCCTCCCAGGAATCCTGTCTTATAATCGCCCGTATTCACAGAGATATACTGTTTCCAGTTTTTGCGGAAATACTCCCGCCTGTCCACAAACTTCCCTTCCACCTGGTGCTGCATATCTTTCCGGTCCGCAATCTGCTGTGCAGTGCGGCTGCTCAGGGTTAACCTGTTCTGCAGGTCCCTGTTCTCATTGATAAGGCGCTCGTTTTCCCGAAGTACTTTAGATACTGCCCTGCGATCCCTGTAAGCGCTGACCGCGAGGATTATGACCATAAAGCCGCACATAACAGGGATGATCCATCTTTGACTCATACACTCTGTATAGAAAAAATAATGCCGGATTTCCTGCGAAACCCGGCACTGATCACACCTGGAGAAAATTACTTTTCGTTATACTCGTACTTTATCTTTTCATTCTTTTCAAAATCATACAGTGTTAACCTGCGTACCGTGTAGTAGGCATTCCAGAAAGAAAGCAGCGCACTGATGTATCCGCGGCTGTTCTGGTCCTTCTCCTGCTGTGCAAGGTTCAGGTCTGTAATAGAGATCTTGCCAATGAGATAACGCTGTTTGGTGATCTCATACCGCAGTTGCGCAATGGTATCTGCTTTGGCAGCACTCGCCACTAATCTTTTCTGGATATTGAACTGTTGCGTTTGCAGGTAGATCTCCTGTTCAAAGATCCTTTCATCCTGCTGGATATCAATCTCTGCAAGATCGCGGTTGGCCTTAGCCTGACGGACCCTGTTACGGGCACGGCCCCAATCCATGATAGGAATAGAAACGCCTACAGACAGATTTTGTTGTACATCACCACCTGAATAAGCATTCTTCAGTAATATATCGTTGTTGGAACGGCCCAGTGTTGCACCCAGGTTAAACTCATATCCGTTACTTCCTCTTGCCTGTGCCACACTTTGTTCCGCTTCCAGCCTTCTTCTTCTGAAACTCAATACGGCCTGGCGGTTAGTACTGGCTTCTGCCGATGCTTTATCCAGCGGCACATCAAACAAAGGAATAGTATTTGGCGCCACCAGGGCTATTTCTGCATCTTTCGGCATGTTCAAAAAACGTTTCAGCTCCTGGTAAGCCACCTCTTTTGATATGATCGCCTGATCAAGGTTATTGCGTGCATTGAGTAAGCTCAGCTCAATCTGCAGCAATTCGTTCTCTGCAATTTTACCAAGGTCGTAACGGCCTTTGGAAATTTTATACAGCGTATCCGTATTCTCCACATTCAGTTGCAGGATCTTCACCTGCACCTGTGCGCCCAATGCCCTGAAGAAATAATCAGAAGCATCCAGCGCTACCCTTTCCAGGTCTTCAATGTACTGGCGTTTACTTTCTTCATACAATACAGGAGAGATCTTTTGTGCCCAGCGGTAAGCATTGTACATGATCGAAGGCTGATCATACCTGATAGAGAAAGGGGTGGCCAGGAATGACTTCTTGCTTTCCGGGGAGAACTGATCGTTCCGGGTAAGATCAGAACGAAAAGAAAACGTACCGCCCGTCCAGGGTACCTGTTGACGCAAACCCAGGCCCAGTGAAGTAACAGAAGTAGAACGGCGGCGGAATTCGCTGGGGCCGTTAGGTTGTTGTACTTCTACTGTTTCACCCAAAAAGCTGCTGTAATTATCTATACCCAATACCAGTTGCGGCATCTGGCCTGATCTGAAATAACGGTAGGCATACATCGAATTCAAAGCCCTGCTTTGAGCACGGTAATAGGAAGGGGAACTTTTCTGCGCAATGCCTATCACATCATTCAGTACAAGGGATTGCTGCGCAGAACATATAGAAATAGAAGCACTGCACAGGATGCAGGCTGATAAAAACTTTAATCTAAGCATGGCGTAAACATTCAATTGGGTTCTGGTTAGCCGCTTTCCGTGCCGGAGAGATCCCAAAGATCAATCCTACAGAAGAGGCCAGTACAAAAGATAATAAGATGGAAATAGCGGAAATGATGGTTTTGATATCGGCCACTTTATCTACAATGTAAGCGCCGAGCACGCCCAGCAGGATACCGATCACACCTCCGCAAAGACTGATCAGCACTGCTTCAAACAGGAACTGCATCACAATGTCTCTCTTCTGCGCACCTAATGCCATGCGGATCCCTATCTCTTTTGTACGTTCCAGTACAGAAGCCAGCATAATGTTCATGATACCAATACCGCCTACCAGCAGGGAGATCCCGGCAATGGCACTGAGTACGATATTAAATACATCTTTTGTTTTCTGCTGCTGCTTCAGTAATTGTTCCGGAATGGTCACTTCAAAATCCATTACATCACTATGCCTGCGTTTCAGCATGCGGCTGATGATCCCCGCAGATTCTGTGAGCTGTTCAGGCTGATGTACTTTCACGATCAGCTGATCCAGTTGATGCGTGGCATTTGAACTTCCACCATCGTTGTTATTATTTCCTCCATCATCTTCAAACCAGCTGCGGTGTTCAATGCGGATGGCAGGATTCTTATATCTTACCAGCGTGGTTTGAATAGGTACATAAATATCCATGTTGTAATCACGGATCCCCAGGTTTTCCTTTGTAGCACTGCTGATCAGCTTTTCATCTGTTACAGCGATCACCTTCAGCCATTGCGCACCGCATTTCAGTGACTTGCCAATGGGATCTTCAGAGATAAAGAATTTTCTTTTCACACCTGCGCCGATGATACATACGCCTTCCCCTCCTGTCAGCTGTGTTTCATTAAACATCTTTCCCTGGGAAAGACCAATGTTATTCAGTGAAAAAAATGCAGGCTCCACACCTACCATTTTCAAACGTTTACTTTTTCCGTTGTAGATAACATCGTGTTCAATGAACATCTCCGGGCTGATGGCATCTACCGTGCTCAGCATCCTTTGAATACTGTGTGCATCCTGCAGGCTGAGGCCTTTTGAGAATTTGGTTTTATCATCACTCTCCTGTGCTTTCGGTTTCTGCCCTCCTTCATCCTCTTCCTTTTTTATCTCCGCAGGTTTGATCACAATGTTATTTACCCCTACCAGTTTCATCTGGTTCATGATCTCTTCTTTGGCTCCTCTTCCGATGGCCAGCATGGCTATCACAGCGCCTACGCCAAAGATGATGCCCAATGCGGTGAGAAAGGACCGCAGCCTGTTGGCCACGAGCGAATCCAGCGCAATGGTGAGATTGTTCATATTACGGGCTCCCCATAATTTTTGCATGTGACTGGTTTTCGGGTTATTTAAGGAGAACGATTTTACTATCTTTTGCAGAGGCAGGTTCGGCCATCAACACTTTATCTCCTGCTTCCAGGCCTTTTTCCACGATCACTTCTTCATCATTGCTTTTGCCCAGTTTCACTTCTCTTTTTTCAATGCTATTACCTCTCCGCTGGTAAACAAAACTGTGTGTTTTGTCCCCCACCTTTTCGCTGAACACCGCTTCCAGTGGAATGATGATCTTATTGGGCACTTCGTTGATGAGGATATTATTGGAAGTGGTCATCCCGGGTTTGAGGATGGAATCCACTTTTTCCAGTTTGATCAATACTTCAAATACTTTGGCGTTGGAACCAGGGCGGTTTTCACCAATATTGGCCACAGAAGTAACAATACCGCTCAGTTTTACAGCCGGGAAGGCATCCAGCCCCATGGTAACTTTTTGTTCTTTTTTGATCTTACTGATGTCTACCTCATTGATATAGGTTTTAGACATCATACTGGAAAGGTCTGGCAACATGGCCAGGCGGGGGTCCCAGGAACGGATGGCAGAACCTGCTTTTTTCTTTCCACCTGCACTATAATCTATGATATAAACCAGCAGTCCGTTTTTGGGTGCGGTGATCCTGAATTTATCACGCAGCTCTACCAGGTTGGCTACCTGCTCCTGTTTACGTTTTACTTCCCGGCCGGCCTGGTCCATTTTAGCAGAGGCCTGGCGTTGCTGGATCTTGTATTTTTCACCCAGCTGGTTAAGGTCCCGCTGCGCTTTCTCCAGGTCCAGTTCCGCCTGTTTGATGGTGGCTGGCGGTTCATATTTACTCAGTTCCAGCGCCAGTCTTTTCTGGTCCATCTGGAATTTGAGGTTGGTGATGGCATCTCTTGATTCCCGCATCTGAAGGGTAGTATCAAGGGAAGTCTGGGAGAGCGTAGTAATGGCCCTGTCCAGCTCCAGCTGCACATCCCCGATCTTTTTATTGACAATGGCGGGGTCCAGGGTCGCGATGTAATCTCCTTCTTTTACCGTGATGCCTTCTGCGGCCATGTCCTGGATCTTGATCTCTTCATAGATCTGATTAGACTGTAATCCGCTGGGGGCTTGAATGTAGACGGTATTTTCGGCCATTAGTTCTCCAGGGCTCACAACAATATCCTTGAAATTACCTTTCTTTACCTCTGCAGTAATGTCTATGCCAGCGGGTTTATTGGCAAATACGTAGTAAACCACTACAAGGCAAACAACGAGCAGCGCGGCGAGTAGCCACCATTTTTTTCTAAACATAGGTCAATGAGTGTGTGATATAGAACAAGTGTGAAATTGCGTAATACGATTAACAATTCTCTGGTATACTAACTGGCTGCCCTACTGGATGCAATTCATCCTCTTTTCCATAAAATTATACGAGGATTTCGTAACAAAATGTTAATTGTGATGAGAGATAATTTTAAAGGGATAAATCTGTATTAAGCTCACGATCAATTTTTTTAGACACTTATAACGGTCTCATATTAACTTTTATTTTTGCACAAATGCACCAGATGGAATTAATTCTTGTAAATAACGAACAAACAGCCCGGCAGTTCCTGGATGTACACGTTGTATTGAACAGATCGCATGCAGGCTGGATCAGGCCACTTGATAAGGATATCAATGCCGTGTTTGATCCTGCTACCAACAAAGCATTCCGTTTTGGTGAAGCCGTCAGGTGGATACTAAAAGACAGCAAAGGCCAGCTCATTGGGCGTATCGCGGCTTTTGTGAATAAGAAATATAAAACGAAAGGAGACGAACAACCTGTAGGCGGTATCGGTTTTTTTGACTGCATCAATAACCAGGAGGCAGCCAATCTTCTGTTTGATACTGCAAAAAACTGGCTTGCAGAGAAAGGTATGGGAGCAATGGATGGCCCTATCAATTTCGGAGACCGCGACCGCTGGTGGGGTTTACAGGTGGAAGGATTTGTGAACCCGCCCTATGGCATGAACTATAACCCGCCCTACTACCGGCAATTATTTGAAGCCTATGGCTTCCAGCTGTTCTTTAACCAATCCTGCTTTGCCATGAAAGTGAAAGACCAGGTGCAGGAGAAGTTTTATGAGCGGCACGACAGGCTGGCTAAAGATCCCAACTACTCCGCCCGGCATATCAGAAAAGACCAGCTGCAAAAGTTTGCCACTGATTTCAGCATCATTTACAATAAAGCCTGGGCCAGCCATGGCGGAGGAAAAGACATCACCAAAGAGCAGGCCTACCTCATCTTTAAAACCATGAAACCTGCCATGGATGAAAAGATCGTGTGGTTTGCCTATTATAAGGATGAACCAATTGCCTGCTGGCTCAACCTCCCGGACCTGAACCAATACTTCAAACACATGAACGGCAAATTCGGCCTTCTGCAAAAATTGCAGTTTGTGTGGCTCCGCATGATAGGTGCCTGTAAGAAATTCACAGGCCTGGTATTTGGCGTGGTGCCGGAGTTCCAGGGGAAAGGGGTAGACGCTTTTATGATCATGGAAGGTGCAAAGATCATCCAGTACAAACTAGGTTATGAGGAATATGAAATGCAGTGGATAGGGGATTTCAACCCTAAGATGATCAATATCGCGGAAAGCCTGGGTGCCGGTGTAAGCCGGAGACTCATTACTTACCGTTACCTGTTCAACCGGGAGCAACCTTTCAAAAGGCATCCGATACTGAATTAAGCGGAAGGCAATACCTGCTCCGGCTTAAAATACCTGGGGCCGACCAAAAAGTACTGGTCAGCCCCTTTTTATTCGGGTACCTGATGAAGACTCACATGCGTTTATGCAATTCTCAAGGCCCTCATTTTACTTTTTGGTCAACCGTTTTTTTATATCTCTTTGAAACATAGCATGTACGGGGTATATCCCGGAAAGTGGATTAATGTATATTGGGTGCTCGTTATTCAGAATGTCCCAGCCTATGAGCAAACTTTTACATTACCCGCCGAATCCGGCGGAAATACCTGTTACGCTAACCCAACCAACCAGAGGCTATACCACGCAGGTCATCAAAGTGATCGCTGGCCTTTTTGCATTTTTCCTGGTGTACCTGCTTTTAATGCTGAGCACGCTTGCACTCGCCGGAACCTTCATCTGGGGCGGCATCAGCCTGATCCATATAATGAAGGGCCATGGTGTTTACTCCTTTTTCTTTTACTTTATCGCAGCCATCATCATCTTATGGGGAGGCCTGCTCCTTTTCTTTCTTGTTAAATTTATCTTCACTCCATATAAAGACGAAGCGCACTACCGGGTACAAATACACGAAGAAGAACATCCCCGCCTTTTTGCCTTTATCCGCCAGCTAACAAAAGACATGCAAACCTCCATGCCCAAAAAGGTGTACATCAACCCGGAGGTAAACGCTGCTGTGTTCTATAATTCCAGCTTCCTGAGCATGTTCTGGCCTGTACGCAAAAACCTGGAAATAGGCCTGGGCCTGGTAAATACGGTACACCTGAGTGAATTTAAAATGGTGATTGCCCATGAACTCGGGCACTTCTCCCAACGCAGCACCAAACTGGGAAGTTATGTATATGCCATCCACAAAAGCATTTACAAAATGCTCTACCAGCGCCATTCCGGAGGAGGTAAACTACTGGAGAGATGGGCGGACATTGCCCATACCATCAATATCTATAACGTGATCCCGCATGTTACACTCCTGCTGATGCAATTCATTCAAACTGTACTGGGTATGTTATACCAGCAGATCCACCGGCTGTATATGGGCCTTTCCCGGGAAATGGAGTTTCATGCAGATGCTGTTTCTGTAGCTGTGGCCGGCAGCCAGCCGGCTATCAATTCCATCCGCAGGCTCGCTTTGAGCAATCACTGTTATGCCTATTGCAGCAAACACCTCTCTGAAGCAGCAGAAAGGGATGCCTGTTTTGAGAACATCTACTCAGCACAAACAGCCCTGCTGCACTATATTTCAAACCATCATCAGCTCCGTATTGTAGATGGGCTGCCGGAAATATCTGATGAATACCTGGCCCGGACTATCAGCAGCCGCGTGCAGTATAAAGACCAGTGGGCCTCCCACCCTTCTGATGCAGAAAGGGAAGCACGCATCCTGGCCGCCAATGTAAAAGTGGAAATGGACACCACCAGCCCCTGGGTATTGTTCAACGATGCATCTGAATTACAGGAAAACATCACCCAAAACCTCTATGCAGAACGTTTCCCGGGAAGGCCGCCTGCCAGATACACAGAGTCTGCATCCGGGTTCATCAAAGACATTTCCCTGCTGCATACCCGCTACCGCTTTCCGGAGATCTTTGCAGGCTTTTATAAGAACAGGCCCTTCCGCGATATCAAAGGACTCACAGCAGGTTTGCCCTTCAAAGGAGAAACCAAAGACCTTTATAATACTGCCATCACCACCAGGATCAAACGGTTCTTCCAGAACAAGATCGATCATGCCCTGCTGGTAGCCATCGCAGATAAACACATCGATACCCGGCACTTTGAGTTCGACAACCGGAAATATGAAAGGAGCGCCGCCCGCACACTGGCCATTTCCCTGGAAAAGGAAATTGAAGAACAAAGCGCCTGGCTGCAGCAATACGAGAAAGACCTTTACCAGTACCATTTGTACATGGCAGAGCAAAAAAGCCTGGAAGCTGCTCAAACCTTCAGGGGTTTATATGATAATGTGCTCCTCCATCAGCGCAAAACCCGGGAGATGGAATCCCAGGCCACCATGGTGATCCGACAGGTGCAGATCCTGTATAATATGGAAGACCAGCACCTGCATGCCCTGCTGGACCAGCTAAAGGCGGTTAAAAAAGAAGAAAAGGTACTGAAGCCCATGCTGGAGAATATGCTGGAAACGGCGGACATCCCGGCTGAACTGGACAATACCTTTGTGGAAGACACCCGCCGCTTCCTGGAAACCAATTATACCTACCTGCAGGAAAACGCTATCCACCAGGAAGAGATCGTACGCCTGTACCGCCTTACCCATCGTGCTGTGAGTAATTACACGGATGTTACTGAACTGCGTAAAAAAGACTACCTTGAATTCACGGCAGCACTGCTGGCCAGAAACTAAAGAAACAGCCACCAGAGCGGGTTTGATTCTTTTCACTTTTTACTTTTTATTTTTTACTTTACTTTCGATCCCTGGAAAGGAGCGAATCCCATCATGGAAAATTTTATAGTATCCGCCCGTAAATACCGTCCGCAGAACTTCTCTACGGTAGTTGGGCAAGCCCATATAACAACAACACTTAAAAATGCCATCCGCAATAATCAGCTGGCGCATGCCTTCCTGTTTTGCGGACCGCGGGGAGTAGGTAAAACCACCTGTGCCCGTATCCTGGCTAAAACCATCAACTGTGAAAACCTCACCGCTGAAGGAGAAGCCTGTGATACCTGCGACTCCTGCCGGACTTTCAACGAAGGCAGTTCTTTTAATATCCATGAGCTGGATGCCGCCTCCAATAACTCGGTAGACGATATCCGTACCCTGGTGGACCAGGTGCGTTTTGCGCCACAGGCGGGCAAGTACAAGATCTATATCATAGATGAGGTACACATGCTCAGCTCATCCGCCTTCAACGCATTTCTGAAAACACTGGAAGAACCGCCTTCCTATGCCATATTCATCCTGGCCACCACGGAAAAGCACAAGATCCTGCCTACCATCCTGAGCCGGTGCCAGATCTTTGATTTTAAACGGATCACCATCCAGGATACGGTGAACCACCTGCAGGAAATTGTGCAGAAAGAGCACATGACTGCAGAAGGAGATGCCCTGCACCTCATTGCCCAGAAAACAGATGGTTGTATGAGGGATTCCCTCAGTACGCTGGACAAGATCGTGAGTTTCACAGGCGGGCAGCTCACCTATCAGAATACCCTTGAACACCTCAACATACTCGATTACGATTACTTCTTTAAAGTGATGGAGTGTGTGCTGGTACAGGATATAGCCGGCGCCCTGCTCATTTTTGATGAGATCCTCCAGAAAGGATTTGAAGGGGATAACTTCCTCGGCGGCTGGGCAGAATTCCTCCGGAACCTGCTGGTGTGTAAAGACGATAAAGTGCTGCACCTCATGGAAGTAAGCACCAATCTGAAAGACCGTTATAAACAAATGAGCGGCCGCATCAGTGCTGCTTATATCGTAACGGCCTTACACCTGCTCAACGAAACAGAGATCGGTTACCGCATGGCGCGGAATAAAAGGTTACATGTGGAAATGGCCCTTATCAGGTTATGTTACCTGCAACAGGCAGTGACCCTGGTAAGCAATGATCAGACCGGGGAGGTGGTAAAAAAAAACCTGATTCCTGAAGGAGCGCCGCAAAGACTGAGAGCCCCGCTGCCGCAGCCGATTTACGGTAAACCCGCTACTACAAAGACGATCACGCCTGAAGCACCGCGCTTAACGATAGAAGTGGAGAAACCAGCAGCTGCGAATACAGCTAATTCCGGCACTGCGCCTGCAAACAATGCAGCCACAGCCTATTCCGGCACAATACCGGCAAACAATGCGGGCACGGCCTATACCGGTAACCCCGCATCAGGTAATACAGGCACAGCTCCGGCTGCCTATTCCGGCACTACGCCATCTAACACAGGCAACACTGCCAGACCCGCTACGCCCGCTCCCACTCCCCCAAAACCAACTACCCCCCAGACAAAACTCACCGGCCTTTCCGCCATGAGAGAAGCCCTGGCAGCCAAACAACAACAGGATAGCTTGGAAAATATGGCCATCCCTTTGACGGCAGGCGCACTGGTTGTATATTGGGAGGAATTCATAGACCGCTTCCGCCAGGCTAACAAAATGACGGTAGTGAGCAATCTCCAGCTGGCACAGGTGATCCTGATCAATCAGCAGGAAATTGGCATCGTGAGCAGGAACATCGTACAGTTCCGCTTCATGGAAGAAGAAAAACTGGAAATATCAGAATTCTTCAAGAAGAAGTTCAAAAACAATAACCTCATTCTTACGTTACAGTTGGATGAGAGCCAGCAGCAGAATGAAGACACTGGCCCCGTGGCACTTTCCAGCCGGGAACAGTTTGCCCGGATGATCGAAAAATACCCGCTGGTGAAAGAGTTGAAGGACAGGCTGAACATGGAACTTGATTTTTAAACCGTTATCCCGCAAGGGAAATGAATATTTTTTAAACTCCCTGCGCTTACAGGCTTTGCGTTTCTGCGCAAAAACTTGTAGGTTTGGGCAAAATTTCGAAGAAAGACTATGGCAGAAGTTATCAGAATGCCCCTTTTAAGTGATACGATGACAGAAGGGGTGATTGCGGAATGGCATAAGAAGGTAGGAGATACCGTAAAGTCAGACGATGTGATCGCAGAAGTGGAAACCGATAAGGCTACCATGGAAGTGATGGCTTACGCTGATGGCACATTATTATATATTGGTGTAGAGAAAGGGCAGGCCGCCAAAGTAAATGGTATCATCGCCATTGTTGGTAAAGCCGGTGAAGATTACAAACCACTGCTGGAAGGCGGAGACGCTAAAGCCGCTGCCCCTAAAGCAGATGCCGCAGCCCCTGCTCCCAAAGCAGAAGCAGCTCCCGCTGCAGCTGCACCCGCAGTAGACAATGGCGCCGTAGAAGCTGCATTGAAAAATGCTACCGTGATCCGGATGCCGCTGCTCAGCGATACCATGACAGAAGGCAAGATCGTTGCCTGGAACAAAAAAGAAGGTGATGCCGTAAAAAGCGATGACGTACTCGCAGAAGTGGAAACCGATAAGGCCACCATGGAAGTGATCGGTTATGCTGACGGTACCCTGCTCCACATTGGTGTTCCGGAAGGACAAGTAGCCAAAGTGAATGGTATCATCGCTATCGTAGGAAAAAAAGGAACTGATATATCTCCCATCCTGGCTGCAGAAAAATCAGGCGGCGCCGCTCCAAAAGCTGCTGCTCCTGCTGAAGCTGCTGCCGGAACAACCGCTCCTGCCCAGGCTGAAGCCCCTGCTGCTTCAAACGGCTCCACGGATGGCCGCGTAAAAGCATCCCCGCTGGCTAAAAGACTGGCAGAAGATAAAGGCATCGATATCAGCAAGGTAACCGGTTCCGGAGATGGCGGAAGGATCATCAAGAAAGATGTGGACAATTTCGTTCCATCTAAAACAGCTCCTGCCGCAGCACCTTCCAGTACTGCCGCTGCTGCTGCACCAGCCCAGGTTGCTGCCTTTGCACCTGTTGGCCAGGAAAGCCATACAGATACTCCTGTATCACAAATGCGGAAGGCTATCGCCCGCCGCCTCGCAGAAAGCAAGTTCCAGGCCCCGCACTTCTACCTCACCATGGAAATCAACATGGACGAGGCGATGAAGTCCCGCGAAGCCATCAATAAAATATCTCCGGTGAAAGTATCGTTCAACGATATGGTCATCAAAGCCGCTGCCATGGCTTTACGTCAACATCCTGACGTGAACAGCAGCTGGTTAGGCGACACCATCCGCCATAACCACCACATCCACATCGGTTCTGCCGTTGCCGTGGATGAAGGGCTGATCGTTCCTGTGATCCGCTTCGCAGATCAGAAGAGCTTCTCCCAGATCGCTGCTGAAACTAAAACACTGAACGACAAGGCCAAGAATAAGAAACTGCAACCCAACGATTACTCCGGCAATACCTTCACGGTATCTAACCTGGGTATGATGGGTATCGAGCATTTCACCGCCATCATCAATCCTCCTGATTCTGCTATCCTCGCGGTAGGTGCTATCAAGGAAACCGTGATCGTGGAAAATGGCCAGTTCAAAGCCACCAATGTAATGAAAGTGACCATGAGCTGTGACCACCGCACTGTAGATGGAGCTGTGGGAGCACGTTTCCTCGTAACCTTCAAAACTTTGATGGAAAATCCTGTTACCATGCTGGTGTAAACCATCATTATATCTTTAAAAGGCTGTCTCCGTAAAGAGGCAGCCTTTTTTTATGCTTTATCCTGGGCTTTATCCTTGCTTAATGGTTGCTCCATTGTGGCTTTATCCTTGCTTCATTGCTGCTTTATCCTTGCCTTATCCTTGCTTCATTGCTGCTTTATCCTTGCCTTATCCTTGCTTCATTGTTGCTTTATCCTTGCTTTATCCTTGCTTCATTGTTGCTTTATCCTTGCTTCATCTCCTTATCCGGAGCAGGTTTGCACAAGAATGAAGCTAGGATAAAGCAAGGATTACACAACCATTAAGCTAATTTCAGATAAAATCTGCACAAAAACGCTCCATTGTTCCTGTCAACGGAGTACTACATTCCCTAATTATTAGAAAAATCGCAAAAAATGTCCTCTTATTTCATTAAATTTAAATATTGTCCCCAATATGAATCGCAATGCAATTTCCAAAGAATGCAATCAACTGGTTTGAGATACCCGTTAGCAATTTCGACCGGGCGAGGAGCTTCTACAGCCATATTCTAAATTCAGAAATCACTGAAATGAACTTCGGATCGGACCGTCTTGGCCTGCTCCCTTATGATGCTGAATCCGGCGGAATAGGTGGCGCCATTGTTCAGGGCCCTGATCATATTCCCAGCCAGCGGGGCTGCCTGGTATATCTCTATTGTGGAAACGACCTGGCAGAAGTACTGGCCCGCGTACCTGCAGCCGGCGGATGTATTGAAAAAGAAAAACATCCCGTATCCGAAGAATCAGACCATGGCTTTATTGCTATTTTCAAAGATTCCGAAGGCAACCGCATAGGCCTCCACTCTCCCTCCTAACATTTCACTAACTTTTGAAAGTTCGGAAACTTATTTTAGATTTGGGATATGAAGTTGTCAGAAGCAAAAGCACAATTCATACAATCCTGGGGATTATTGGGTGCGCAATGGGGTGTTAACCGCACCATGGCACAGATCCATGCCCTGCTGCTCATTGCGCCGGAACCACTCAGTGCTGAAGAGATCATGGAGGGATTAGATATCTCCCGCGGGAATGCGAATATGAATGTGCGTGAATTGATGAACTGGGGCATCGTGGAAAAAGTGCTGGTACCCGGTGAACGTAAGGAATTCTTCATTGCAGAAAAAGATATCTGGAGAGTAGGCACCGCCATTGCGCGTGAAAGAAAAAAACGGGAACTGGACCCCGTGCTCAAAGTATTACTCCAATTGAATAAAGTAGAAGGCGATCCGAAAGATAAACACGTGAAAGCCTTCCGCGAAACCATGCAGAACATCCAGAAGTTCGCGCATCAGACAGATGCTGCCCTCAATGCATTTATTAAATCGGAAGAGAACTGGTTTTACAGCACGCTGCTAAAGGTTATTAAATAAAGCACGCTGAGAAGCAGGTATCATCGCCGGAAAACCTTTACCCCACTTCAGTTCTACGATATAAGTCTTACGTGGCCCGGTACGCTGTTCATTATTATGAACATGGAAAACATAATACCACTTGTTACCAACACGCAATACATCTCCATGCCCGGAACCATTCTGGCCTGTATTCTTTCTGCTGATGATGGGATTACCTTCATATCTTTTCCATGGCCCCACTGGTGAATTACTCACTGCAACACCCACCGCGTAATCAATATTCCTGAAATCATTACAGGAGTAGAACATGTAATACTGCTTATCTTTTTTGATCACTGTAGGTCCTTCCATTACAGGCCAGGGAGCATTCGCAGTGTTCTCCCATCCCTCCCCTGCCTGCATGCATTTTCTGACTGTACCAGGAATAAAGCCACTCAGGTCTTTATTCAACTCTCCTACAAAAATGCGGTTACCACTATCCAGCCGTACATGGTACATATAGATCTTCCCTTCATCAAAAAACACAAAAGGATCTATCTGCCTTTTATCTGCAGGTATGGAACGAAGATCTTTCTGTTTATAGGGTCCTGCCGGATGATCACTCTCTGCTATCGCGATCTCTTCGTTAGCCGTATAAGCCATATAGAATTTATTGTTGTGCTGGAACACCTGCGGCGCCCAGAATCCTTTATCCCCAAAGCTTTCCCCCTTCGTTAAGGCCATACCGCTATCCGCCCAATGCACAAGGTCCTTCGACACAAATGCATGAAAACCATTATTGGCATTGGTGCCAAATGCATAATGCGTTCCTTTCCAGGTGAAGATAGTAGGGTCCGCCAACAGCAATGGAATACTATCCTTCTTCGGAGAACCGGCTAATAATAGCAGCAGTAAGAATTTCATAGCGCTAAATATATAAAAGCATTCCGTATTTTTACAGTATGAGTACACCAAAACTGACAGTAGTGATCGGCGCTTCGGAAAATCCACAACGGTATAGCTTCCTGGCTGTTTCGCGCCTCCGCGCAAACGGGCATCCTGTGATCGCTATCGGAAAACGGGCAGGGCAGATTGGTGATACACCCATCATTACAGAACATCCCAACGTAACGGACGTTGATACGGTAACGTTATACCTCAATCCTACTTTGCAGCAGGAATACTATGATTACATCTTCAGCCTGCAGCCTAAACGCATCATCTTCAATCCCGGTACAGAGAATACAGAACTGATCAAGTTAGCCGCAGAACACGGTGTAAAAGCCCAGGAAGCCTGCACACTTGTATTGCTCAGCACCGGTCAATACTAATCCACACAATTTCCCCAAACCTCAAAACTTAAAACTGCCTTAATCCTCACTGCAGTTATTTTTCGTATATTCGGTTAATACATAATACATCCTGTTACCCCATACCGGCCCAAGACTCAACAGACAGGCATTCCGGATAGTATTCATTTTCTAAACACTCAACCCATGAAATGGAGAAGGTTCAATGGCGATCCTATTCATTTACCTATCAAGGAGGAGGTGCGTCAGGCAATTGTCCGGGAGACGGGCAATTCCTACCGCTTAAAGGTGTGCATAGGCACCGATTCCCAGGTAAAGGGCGCCGACACGGAATTCGCTACTGTTATTGTATTCCTGCGCGAGGGACACGGTGGCTTTATGTTCATTCACAACGAAAGAACAAAAGATGTCTATTCCATCAAAGAAAGGATGCTGGTAGAAGTAGCGAAAAGTATTGAAATTGCTTATGAACTCTGCGATCTGTTTACGGAGTATGATGTTGACATGGAAGTACATGCAGACATCAACACCAACCCACAGTTCAAAAGCAATCTGGCGCTCCGCGAAGCAATGGGCTACATCCTGGGTATGGGCTTTGCCTTCAAAGCCAAACCAGAAGCCTTTGCCAGCAGCAGTTGCGCGAATAAGATCGTGAACTGACCACCGCGTAAAAAGGGCCCCAGCCTTTTGCGCCTTATTGTTTTATGCGATTCCCTGGAACCGCGCGTTCATCTCATCTATAAACGCCAGGATATTATCCCGGCCCATTTTTTTGACGGTGGACGTTACATGATGCGCCGGTAAAAACTGCCAGGTTTCCCGCATCTTGTTCAAAAATGCCTTCACATTCCGGCTGGTTTCCAGCTGCGTGGTTTTATCTGCCTTAGTGAACACCAATTGAAAAGGTATCTCCCACTTCCCCAGCTGATTCACAAAATCAAGGTCTAATTTCTGCGGTGTATGCCGGCTGTCTATCAACACAAATACATTCACCAGGTTAGGGCGTTTGCGTAAATAATTCTCTATCATCTGTTCCCAGTTCCGGCGCTGACTCTGCGAAACTTTCGCAAAACCATACCCCGGAAGATCCACTATATACCAGGCTTTATTGATCAGAAAATGGTTGATCAGCTGCGTTTTGCCCGGTGTGCCGGAAGTTTTGGCCAGTTTCTGCTGATTCATCAGCATATTGATCAAACTGGACTTCCCCACATTCGAACGCCCGATAAAGGCATACTCCGGCTTATCCCCTGCCGGACATTTTTCATAGTCCGGACTACTGATAAGATATTCTGCTGATTTGATCACCATAATTTTTCCATTTGCGGCCCCTCAACTATAATTCTCTTAACTTTGCGCCCTATGGCGAGCAAAGATCTACAGAAAACGGTTCCTTTTGAAGGCTCAAATTTAAGCAAGAAGGAGCAGATAGCCCACATGTTCAATGATATTGCCGGGAGGTACGACTTCATGAACCACTTCATGAGCCTGGGAGTTGACGTGGGATGGCGTAAAAAAGCACTGAAACTCCTCGTTCCCCTTCAGCCCAAAATGATACTGGATGTAGCCACCGGCACAGGAGACGTTGCCATCATGGCACAACGCATGCTCCAACCTGATAAAGTGATAGGCATAGATATCTCCGAAGGCATGCTCGCCTTTGGCCGGGAAAAAGTGGCCAAAGCCGGCTTAAGTGATAAGATCACCCTCCAGGCCGGAGACAGTGAAACAATAAGTTTCCCCGATACAACGTTTGATGCCATAACCGCCGCTTTTGGCGTGCGGAACTTTGAGAACCTGGAAAAAGGACTGGCTGAAATGTACCGGGTACTGAAGCCCGGCGGTAAAATGGTCATTCTGGAGTTCTCAAACCCTACTAAAACACCTATTAAGCAATTATATAACTTTTATTTTCGTTATATTACACCTACGATCGGGAAATGGATCGCCCGGAATAAAGCAGCTTACTCGTATCTGCCCAGTTCCGTGAAAGCATTTCCACAAGGCCAGGTGATGGTTGACATTTTACAGAAAATTGGGTTTCAGGCTGTTACATGCAAAACGCTAACATTCGGCATATGTTCCATTTATTGCGCTACCCGATAGCGGGTGCTTTTCTGCTCTTGTTGAGTGCCATGCCGGCAAAAGCACAACAGAATTTGAATATGGAGGAACATGACCGTAAACCTTATTATTTCGGGATTACGTTAGCCGCCAATCAATCCAACTTCCGGCTCACCCATTCGGACCTGTTCCTGAAACAGGATTCTATTATGGTGGCAGAACCCCTGAAAACAGTAGGGTTCAACCTGGGCCTGCTGGCCAATCTCAGGCTCAATCACCGTTTCGACCTGCGCGTGAACCCTCAGCTCCTTTTCGCCAATAAGAACTTATACTACAAAGAGAACTACCCGCTCAGGGAAACCGAGAAAAAAGTAGAATCTATCGTAGTAAGTTTCCCCATACAACTCAAATTCAAATCAGACCGCATCAATAACATGCGCGTCTACACGATAGCCGGTTTAAAAATAGACCAGGACCTGGCCTCCAATAAAGCCACCCGCCGTGCAGAAGACCTCGTTAAGATCAATAAGACCACTTATGGCTTTGAATTGGGCGCAGGATTCGAATTCTACTTTGAAAGCTTCATCTTCACCCCCGAGTTCAAGATCAGCAATGGCCTTAACAATGTACACGTGCTGGACAAAAACCTGCGCTACTCCAATGTGATAGACCAGTTGAACTCACGCATGATCGTGTTCTCCATTCATTTGCAGGGCTAGTCCGTTTTGGATAACTTTGCCCCATGCAAAATATCATCATCAGAAATATATCAGTTGTCAATGAAGGTAGCACAACGGTTCAGGATGTACTGATCCGTAATGGCCGCATTGAGAAGATAGCGCCGCAGATAAGTGGTGCTGAAGGCAAAGAGATCAATGGAGAAGGAAAACACCTGCTGCCCGGGGTAATAGACGATCAGGTACATTTCCGCGAACCAGGCCTTACCGAAAAGGCAACAATACAGACGGAAGCCCGCGCAGCCGTAGCAGGCGGCACCACCAGCTTCATGGAAATGCCCAACACAAAACCTGCAGCCCTTACACAGGAACTACTGGAAGATAAATACAATATTGCCGCTAAAGGATCGCTGGCCAACTACTCCTTTTTTATGGGTGTTGCAAACGACAATGCAGAAGAAGTACTGAAAGCCAATGCAAAGAAAGACAGGGTCTGCGGTATAAAAATATTCATGGGTTCCTCCACCGGCAATATGCTCGTGGATAATTACCTCACCCTGGAAAAGATCTTCTCTGAAACTGAACTGCTCATTGCCACACATTGCGAAGATGAAAAGATCATCCGTACCAATATGGAGAAATACAAACAGGAAAAAGGCGATCGCCTTTCCGCAGCAGATCATCCCCTGATCCGCAACGAAGAAGCCTGTTTTGAATCCTCCCTGGTTGCCATCCAGTTTGCACAGAAACACAATTCAAGACTGCACATCCTGCATATCTCTACAGAAAAGGAATTACAGCTCTTCGGCAATATGCTTCCCCTGTCAGAAAAACGCATCACCGCAGAGGTTTGCGTACACCATCTCTGGTTTACCGCAGATGACTACACGAAATACGGTAACCTGATCAAATGCAACCCCGCCATCAAAGCCCCGCATCACCGCGAAGCGCTCTGGCAGGGCATGCTGGACAACAAACTGGATATCATTGCCACAGACCATGCACCCCACACCTGGGACGAAAAGCAGCAGGCCTATCTGCAAGCCCCTTCCGGTGTACCCCTGGTACAACACAGCCTGCTGATGATGCTTGAACAAGTGAAAGCCGGCCGCTTCACGATCGAAAAGATGGTGGAAAAGATGAGCCATGCACCGGCCATTTGCTTTCGCATCAAAGAAAGAGGTTACATCCGCGAAGGATATCATGCGGATTGCGTGATCGTGGACCTTCATCAATCCACTACCGTTACAAAAGAGAATATCTACTATAAATGCGGCTGGAGCCCCTTTGAAGGGCATACTTTCCCTGCGGCGGTTACCCATACCATTGTGAGCGGGCACCTTGCTTACGAAAACGGGCAGTTCAATGAGAACCAGCCGGGGCAAAGGTTATTGTTCAACGCGTAAGGAAACCAGCACCCTCAGCCTGGGAAGCTGCAGTTGCTCAAAATATCAACAGTAAGGCCGCAGCCCTCCATGGCTGCGGCCTTTCACACTTTATGGAAATTTATCATTCCTGCATCTACCTCGTTAACATGTTTCACTGTAAATTCACTAAAAATTCTGCGAATGGAGCTGGATAAAACAACCTACCTCGACCTATCGATCTTTAACCGGGAAGATGAATACTCCCTGTTCCATAAAATGGATTTCACCACCACGTCCGGAGGCCGGGAATATCTGCGCACCCTGTTCAGCACACCACTGAAAGACCTGAAAGCTATTCACGACCGCCAGCAGATGTTACAGTTCCTGCTGGACAATGAAACCGCCTGGCCACCAATGATCAGCAACGGTACCATTGTAGTAGTGGAGAATTACCTGAACGCAGAAATAGAACCTATCTCCAGTTCAGACGGTGTTTCTTTATACCTCAACGCCTTCATCACAAAAACCATTTACGCGCCTGATTTCGGGTTCATTAAATTCTCCTTCGATCAGTTACTGAATCTCATCAATGGCTTCAGAATGCTGGTAGATACATTTGATGCAGCCGCAGCACCCACTACCCTGCGCCTGATATTAGAAAGAGCCCGCGTACTCCTCAGCCACAAAGAATTCGATGATATCGTTGCCCTGCACAATAATAACAGGTTAAACTACGTGGAGATCCTCCGCCACGACCGGTTGATCCGCCGCAGGCATAAAAAAGTATTATGGGAACTCACGGAACTCTACACCCGCCTGGATGCTTATCACAGTATGGCCGTAGCTATCCGTAACTTCAAACTCACCTTCCCTAAATTCCAGGAAGAACCAAAGCCGCATATTGAGATCAAAAAATTATACCACCTCATCCTGCCGCAGCCCGTTGCTTATGATGTAGCCATGGATCCGCACCGTCACTTTATTTTCCTTACAGGTGCAAACATGGCCGGCAAAACAACTTTCATTAAAGCAGTAGGTATCGCAGTTTTCCTGGCACACCTGGGTATGGGTGTTCCGGCAGAGCAGATGCAGCTCACTTTCTTCCACGGGATCCTCAGCAACATCGATGTGAAGGACAACATCTTCAAAGGAGAAAGTTATTTCTTCAATGAAGTACAACGCATAAAGAACACCATCATCAAGATCAGTGACAAAAAGAACTGGCTCATTTTGATAGACGAAATGTTCAAAGGCACGAATGTGGAAGATGCGAAGAACTGCTCCCTTGCCGTGATCAATGGCCTGTTGCAGAATCATAACTGCCTCTTCATTCTCTCCACTCACCTGTATGAGATTGCAGAAGAACTAAGAACAGAAGACCAGATCATCTTCAAATACTTCCAGTCTGATGTAGTGGACGATGATCTGCGTTTCACTTATGAGTTGAAAGATGGTATCGCAAAGGAGAAGATCGGGTACCTCATATTGAAAAGAGAAAAAGTGATTGAGTTACTGGCGAATATGAAATAGCGATTAAAAACTATACCTGATCGTTAAGCGCCCCTTCTTAGCGGTGCCAGGTTCATATTTAATCACAAGTGTATCTGCATACCAGTCTACCAGAAAACTGGTATCCACTTTACCTTTTGGAAGATCTATCCTGTTTACCTTATAACTGCCATCTGCTTCTCCCTTGAGCCATAATCGATAGTTAAAAGGATCTTTCTTTTCTGATATTACCATCCGTTCCATTGGTTTTGACAGATCATTGATAACAATTGTTCTATCAGAACAAGCTGTTAGTGAGAGTAGGCTAATGAGGAGCAAAGCGGATAAAGTCGTTTTCATAAATTATAGTAAATACTTTATCTTCGGAAGATAACCATTGTTTGTCCCATGTTAATTAAAATATTCGGCAGCGCCGTTCAGGGCGTGGAAGCCATTACCATCACCATAGAAGTGAATGTTGGCCAGGGTACACAGTTCTATCTTGTGGGCCTGCCAGATAATGCGGTAAAAGAAAGTGAATACCGCATTGAAACCGTTATCAAAAATATCGGCTACAAAATGCCACGCCTCCGCACGATCGTGAACATGGCGCCTGCAGACATCCGAAAAGTCGGTGCCGCTTATGATCTGCCTATTGCTGTGGGTATACTGGCGGCTTCCAAACAACTCACGCCGGTGCATGATACCACGCAATTTATCATCATGGGAGAGTTGTCGCTGGATGGAACATTAAGGCCAATTCGTGGCGCGTTGCCAATGGCGTTACAGGCAAAGAAAGAAGGCTTCAAAGGCATTATCCTTCCGGCACAGAATGCTGCAGAAGCTGCGATGGTGAATGGATTGGATGTTTACGGCATTCGCCACATTAATGAAATAATTTCCTTCCTGAAAGGTGAAATATCAATTTCTCCAACACCTCCCATAGACTATACACCCCAGCACACTTTTGATTTAGACTTCTCAGAAGTAAAAGGCCAGTATTTCGTAAAACGCGGAATGGAAATAGCAGCGGCAGGCGGGCATAATATCCTGATGGTTGGTGCACCAGGAGTGGGTAAAACAATGATCGCGCAGCGGCTCCCTACTATACTTCCACCATTGACCTTACAGGAAGCATTGGAAACAACAAAAATCCATTCTGTTGTAGGAAAAGCAGGTCAGGTGATCACAAGCAGGCCTTTCCGTTCCCCTCATCATACGATCAGTGATGTAGCTTTAGTAGGAGGAGGTTCAACACCACAGCCCGGAGAAATTTCCTTAGCGCAGAATGGCGTACTCTTTTTAGATGAAATACCTGAGTTTAAAAGCACCGCCTTAGAAGTATTGCGGCAACCTATGGAAGAAAGAAAGGTAACGATCTCACGTATCAGCTTCACTGTTGACTTCCCCAGCAGCTTTATGTTGGTGGCATCTATGAATCCCTGTCCCTGTGGATATTTCAATCATCCGCTCAAACATTGTTGCTGCCCACCGGGTGCTGTACAAAAATACCTCAATAAAATATCCGGCCCTTTATTAGACCGTATCGATCTGCATATTGAAGTAACGCCGGTTCCTCCTTCCCTCATGATTGAAGATGATGTACTAAATGAATCAAGCGCTACTATAAGGGAACGTGTTATCACAGCACGCGGCATTCAGGCACAGCGATTTAAAAATGAACGGCATGTCATTTTCTGCAATGCCCAAATGAATAATAAACAAATGCATCTTTATTGCAGACTACTCCCACAAGCACGAACACTTTTGGACAGAGCCATGAAACACCTGCATCTTTCTGCCCGCGCGTACAATCGTATCTTAAAGGTCAGCCGTACGATAGCAGACCTTGCAGGAGCAGAAGAGATAGATTCGCCACATATTGCAGAAGCAATAGAGTTCAGGAAACTGGATAGGGAAACCTGGGGGCAGTATCAGTGCTGAGACAGTAACCATTTCATCAATTGCTCAGGATCTGCAATGCTCCATGAATGAATTGAAAAAACGTTCCCAGTCAAGCGGAGGATCAACAGCAAATACCGCCTTTGGCTTCAGAGGATTATAGTTCGCCCCCTCTCAATGCTGCCCATTCTGCGCCTCCGTTTTCTTATAATCCTCACTCAGTTTCTTCTGCACATCTGCCGGCACGGGCGCATACTCCGCAAAAACCGCTTTCACTTTAGCCTTCCCCTGCGTAACATTCCGTAAGGAAGAATACAATTTATCCAGCTCAGCCTGCGGCGTCCGTGCTTTGATCACCTGGCTGGCGTTACCACTATCCATGCCTGTAATAATACTCCGGTGGCTTTGCAGTTCACTCATAATATCTCCCATCATCGCTCCGGGAGCAGAAGCTTCCAGGTCATATACCGGCTCCAGCAACTGCGGCGCCGCCTGGTGGAAAGCTTCCCGGAATGCCATCATGCCTGCTATCTTGAAAGAGATATCATTGCTATCTACCGGATGCATTTTACCATCGTATACACTCACCCGTATATCCCGGACATAAGAACCGGTAAGTGGTCCTTCCTGCATCTTCTCCATCACTCCTTTCAGGATAGACGGGAGAAAACGCGTATCAATAGCCCCACCTACAATACAATTGTTGAACACCAGTTTTCCTCCCCAGTTCAATGCAATCTCTTCCGTTTCACGGACTGTATATTCCTTGAATGCCGGCATGCCTTCATAGTAAGGTTCTATCTTCATAAACACTTCTCCAAACTGCCCTGCACCACCGGATTGTTTCTTATGCCGGTAAGAACTCATCGCCGGTTTCTGAATGGTTTCCCGATAAGGGATCCGCGCAGGCAGATAATCCACGGGCATGTTATAGATATTCTCCAGCCGCCATTTAGTGACCAGCAGATGCAGATCGCCCTGGCCATGGAGGATCACCTGGTTCAATTCACGATTGTATTCAATTTCAAGTGTGGGATCTTCCATGTGTATCTCACTCAGCACTTCACTGAGTTTTTCATCATCGCCTTTATTTTTTGCTACAATGGCCACCCGTACTTTGGGAGCAGGGAAGTGAATAGGGTCCACCTGCGCATTGTAGTTCTTATCATTGAGTGTATGATTGGTGAAAGTATTTTTCAGTTTGAGTGTGCAGCCGATATCTCCGGAACGCAGGCGTTCAACGGGCTGGCGGTTCTTTCCATCTGCAATGAACAACTGGTTCAGTCTTTCAGATACATTGCCTTTTTCATTGTACAACTCCTGCCCGGCTTTCAGTTCCCCGCTCATTACTTTGAAGAAGGAAAGTTTACCGATATGCGGCTCCAGTAAAGTTTTGAAAATGAACAAACAGGTAGGGCCTGCAGGATCGCAGGGAATTTCTTTTCCTTCTTCTGTTTGTTCAGGCGGCATTTCCACGGCGGAAGGGGCAACATTGTCTATGAACCCCATCATGCGGCCGCTGCCCATATTACTGCGTGCACAAAGACAGAACACCGGGAATACCTGGTGTTTCATCATGCCTATTTTCAATCCCTGCCGCAGTTCATCTTCATCAAGACTCCCTTTCTCGAAGAACAGTTCCATAAGGGCATCATCATTTTCAGCGGCTTTCTCTACCAGTTCATTATGCAATTTATCCGCCTGTTCCTGTTCTTCCGGCGGAATAGGTAATTTCTCCGGTTTACCACCTCCTGCCGGAAAGCGGTACATCGTCATTTTCAACAGATCGATGATGGCATTGAAACCCGGCCCCTGGTTGATCGGGTATTGCATCACCGTTACGGCCGGACCAAAAAATGCCCGCGCCTGTTCCAGCGTTTGGGTATAGTTAGCGTTTTCATGGTCCAGGTGATTGATAGCGAGGATAGTAGGTTTATTGTATTGGTCGATATAATCCCAGATCAGTTCTGTTCCAACTTCCACCCCGTTATACGCATGCAGCAGCAAAACCGCTGTATCGCAAACCCGGATGGAAGAGATGACCTCCCCCACAAAATCCTCAGACCCCGGCGTGTCTATGATATTGATCTTGTAATCCCGCCACTCCGTATGGGCCAGGGTAGCATACACAGAGTTTCCCCTTTCATGCTCCACTTCGTGGTAGTCGGACACGGTGTTCCTTTCTTCAACAGTACCCCTTTTACTGATAATGCCGGCTTCGAACAACATGTCCTCAGCCAGCGTGGTTTTTCCGCTCTTGGCAGCGCCAATGAGCACAATGTTCTTAATGTGTTTTTCATCATACATTTTCATACGGCAGAAGTTTAGGGTGTTAGTGGTACACCGGGTTGCGTCCGTATTGCCGATCGGGAAGGAAGTATCAATTTTTAAGGCTCATAACATGCGGAAAAATTACCATCCGGCTGCTACTATTAAATTACGGTTTTTTGATGTAAATACCGTGATAAGTACAGTTTAAAATTGATGTTTAAACACTATTGCAGCGGCTTTTTACCCTAACTTTGCCACCATGAAATTGTTGCTCAAATATCTGAAAGGCTTTAAATGGCTGATAGTATTTGCATTACTGTTAGCTACCGTAAACCAGGTCTTCTCCCTGATGGACCCCTGGATCTTCGGAAAGATCATAGACAGGTTTGCGAATATCCCCCACGAGGGCGGGCGTTCCCTGAATGAATACCTCATAGGCGTACTGTTACTGTTGCTGGCCTCCATTGGGGTAGCCATGGTTTCCAGGATCGCCAAGGCCTTCCAGGACTACTTTGTAAGTGTGGTGACCCAGAAACTGGGCGCCCAGATGTATACGGACGGGTTGAAGCACTCCATGCGGCTTCCCTACCAGGACTTTGAAGACCAACGTTCCGGTGAAACCCTTGCTGTGCTGCAAAAAGTGCGGTTAGACAGTGAGAAGTTCATTTCCCAGTTCATCAATATCCTGTTCACCACCCTCATAGGCGTGGTGTTTGTAATGATCTTTGCTTACAGTGTTCACTGGTCACTGGTGTTTGTGTACCTGGGTGGTTCCGTGATCCTGGGCTGGCTCATGAACATCCTCAGTAAAAAGATCAAGGGTATCCAGAAGAACATTGTAAAAGAAACAACCGTACTGGCAGGTGCCACCACGGAATCCCTCCGGAACATTGAACTGGTGAAGAGCCTTGGCCTTACCCACCAGGAGATCCGCCGGCTGAATTCCAACACCATGAAGATCCTGCTGCTGGAACTGAAAAAAGTGCGCAGCATCCGCAGTATTTCTTTTGTACAGGGTACTTTTGTGAACCTGCTGCGTTCGTCTATCCTCTTCATCCTGCTGTACCTCGCTTACCGCGATACAGCAACTGTTGGACAGATCTTCACCTTACAGCTCTATTCTTTCTTCCTCTTTGGCCCATTGCAGGAGTTAGGGAATATCATTCTCGCCTATCGCGAAGCGGAAGTTTCCCTCGGGAATTTTGAACGTATTCTGAACAGCCCTGTAGAAAGCACCCCTTCCAATCCAAAGAAATTATCTGATATCCGCGAACTCACTTTCGAACATGCTGGTTTCAAACACCTCACTGCGCTCAACAAAGCGCTGGACGATATCAATTTCTCTGTGAAACTGGGTGAAACCATTGCTTTTGTAGGTCCTTCAGGAAGTGGCAAAACCACACTGGTGAAATTACTCGTAGGCCTGTATCATCCGGGAGAAGGCAGGATCCTTTACAACGGGCTCGATGCTTCCAGTATTGATATTGAAGAACTGCGTCACCAGATAGGTTTTGTAACACAGGATACGCAACTGTTCTCCGGCACCATCCGCGAGAACCTGCTCTTTGTGAACCCGCGTGCAACAGAAGAAGAATTGATGAGTGCCCTGCAACGTGCTGCCTGTTACAGCCTGCTGGCAAGAGCAGAAAACGGCATAGATACCGTGATCGGTGAAGGGGGTATTAAAATATCCGGCGGAGAAAAACAACGTTTGTCTATTGCCCGTGCTTTATTAAGACACCCGCGTTTGCTGGTATTTGACGAAGCTACCTCCGCACTGGATTCTATTACGGAAGAAGAGATCACCCAAACCGTAAGGAATGTAACTTCCAGCCGGGAACATATTACCGTGATGATCGCTCACCGTTTGTCCACTATCATGCATGCAGACCGTATCTACGTACTGGAAAAAGGCAGGATCGTGGAAACCGGTACGCATCATGATCTGCTGTCAGAGAAAGGATTGTATTATGCAATGTGGCGTCAGCAGATCGGGGAAAGAAAAACACTCGAACCGGCGCAACCCGCCTGATTTGTGTAAATTTGCGGCATGACGAAAAAACGACCCGGTTATATACTGAGCCTGTTAAAAATGAAATGCCCCCATTGCAGGAGAGGTGATATGTTCAAAACAAAGAACCCCTTCCACTGGCGGCTTTCGAAGATCTTTAACATGTACGATAACTGCCCCGTATGCGGTCAGCATTATGAACTGGAAACCGGTTTCTGGTTTGGTACGGGGTACGTGAGTTATGCACTCGGTGTGGCTTTTTCTGTATTTACACTTATTCTGTATGCCGTGATCTTTGGGATGTCCTGGTGGGATGACAGTATCTTCTACTGGCTGGGGATTAACGGAGTTTTGCTGGTATTGATCCAGCCCTGGCTGATGCGCATCTCCCGTGCGGTGTATCTCTACTTCTTCGTTTATTACGATGAAGATACGGCGGCCCTGCCGGATGTTGATCACAAGCATAATAAGCGCTCTGGTCATCATCCGACAGAGCATTCACATTAATATTAAGATATTTACCCTCGATCAGCTAAGGGCCGTGAAAACGGCCCTTTTTTGCTTTTCATCCAAAATCTGAGCAGTATGCCAGATTATCTTAAATATCTTGATCCCGCTGACGGGAATGAATACCAACAACCGACAAATATATCTTTTCCACTGGGATAATTTACCACATTTTTTTGTAATCAATAACCCGGAAACCCCTTTACAAGCCATTTAAATTATGAACGGTAATACCAAAATTATTCAGAATATTCATTTGCAACAAAGTTGCATTATACTATATTTGCAACATCGTTGCACGTTTAATAAACCTAAAACTATATGAAGAAGATCCTTCTCCCGGCTCTACTGGTGGGCCTTTTTGTTGCCAGTTGTAAGAAAGATGACAAGCCTGCTCCTAAACCGGAACAGGCAGAAGCGGCTTACCTCCGCCTGGTGGTTTCTGATGTGGACAAAGCACAGATCACTATACTGGAACCACTTACAAAAAAGACAACCGTGTTTCCTATCAAAGCGGCACAACCTACACTGTATGCTACCAGCACCGGCCAGTTTGCAACGGTGATCAGCAGAACAGCCAATACGGTTGAGTTCCTTAACTCCGGTATTGAAAAACATGCGGGCCACCTGCACGTGCATCTTACAGAAATGGCCGCGCAAAAATTCACGGAAGCAGGTCCTACGCATTATTATGCACACGATGGGCTGAATGCTATTTTTAACGATGGCACAGGCAGCCTCAGTATTTTTAAAGACAGTGAGCTGGAAGCCGGCAATGGCCGTGTATTACCAGTAGCTACACCACATCATGGTGCGATGGTAATCTTTGATGATCACACCCTGGCTGTTACACAGAAAGATGGTTCTGTGAGTGGTACACTTCCTGAAAAAGTAAAGATCATAGATCGCTTTGGCACTACTTTACATGAAGGAACAATTGCCACGAAAGGAATTCATGGAGATGCCGGGAATGGCAAGCTGGCTGCCTTTGGTTGCCCTGACGGCATATTGACGGTTCAACAGAATGGCACTCAATCCCTCATCCCTTATCCTGCAGATTTTGGTGCTGCCTGGTTAGGTACGGTTTTAGGCAGCAAAGCCCTGCCCCATTTCTTTGGGTATACGGCAGCATTAGGATTGTATAAAATTGATCCCGCTACGAAAAAGATAACACTGGTGCTGAAAAGCGAAAACAGTAATATCCATCAATACATGCTGGATACAGATGGTAAGAACCTGTATGTATTACTTATAGACGGCACCTTAAAGATCTTTGATGCTGTAACGGCACAATTGAAAAAAGAAGGAAAGATAACTACTGCTTTTGCCGCTACTGCTGCACCAGCTCTGAAGCCTTACTTCGCAGTATCCCGCAAATGCGTGTATATAACTGATCAGGCTGCAGGTGCTGTGAAAATGTTCTCCTTACATGATCTGAAAGAAATAAGCAGCATTCCTGTAGGGAATAAGCCGTTTAAAGTGTTAGTAGTAGGAGATCAGGAAGGGCTGGAAGTGATAAATGATTAAGTAGTAAAAGAAAGAAAGCAGTTCCTGCAAATGATTAAACCGTGTAAAATCAAAAGCAAGAAGTAGTCACTGCAAATGATTAAACCGTGTAAAATCAAAAGCAAGAAGTAGTCATTGCAAATGATTAATACAGGTAAAGCAAGGAACAGCCACTGCAATGATTAAACCGCGTAAAATCAAAAGACAGCAGTTCCTGCAAATGACTAAACCCGGTAAAACCCGTACTGCAAATAATTACACCTGTAAAACCTGAAAACAAAGAAGCCGTCCCCGCAAATGAGGGACGGCTTTCTTCTTTCCTTTCCAATCTATCAGTCTTAAGCCTGTCTTATTTAATTTCTACGGGGAATATCGTTAACACATCTGTACTACCTGGTGCATAAGTACCATTCTTCGCTCCCGGCTGATGACGCACTACAACATTTAAAAATCCGGTGAACGCTGCTTTGGTAGCCATAGATATTTCCAGGCCTATCGGCAGGTTCTTACTGTCTTTATCCAATGGTGTTACTGTTGCTACGGTAGTAATAGAATCTTTCACAGCCGCAGTTGCAGAAGCATAGAAAAGATGGAACACCCTGTGCTCATCCCCTTCTTCTTCAATTTCAGCTGTTACATTATCCGGAGGATTCTTGCGCTCATCAAAGAGTTCAGTAGCTACAGTGTAAGTAGTATTTGCTTTCAGGTTGATCTTATCAATTACAGGTGCATTACCGGCAATACCATCCAGGTCTTTCCAGGTAGCGGTCACTACATCCGCTGCATTCGCTGCATTGGTGAAAGTAAGTTTCAGTGTGGTGATCTCTTCGTTGGCATTTTCTGTAGGTGTATCATTCTTCTCCTTTTTGCAGGCTGCAAATGCCAGTGTAAACAAAGCAGCAAACAGGAACAGTCTGGCGAAATTCTTTTTCATACTATTGAATGTTGTGTGATTTTAAAATGTTGTTACGATGCTTTCTTTCCGAAGTTGAGTGGCACCTTTAGTTTCAGATAAATATTTGTTCCGGGTTCATCTGCGAAATACCGGAAGAAGTTCAGATATTCCCTGTAACGGGTATTCAGCACATTAGCTGCTCCTATGATCACAGAGATGGGCTGCCTGCCAAAATGCACGGTAGATCCCGCTTCCAGGCCAAACAGGTTGTATGCGCCCGGAGGTGCCATCAGGTCCTGCCCGCGTGGATCACCTGGGTCTTTCAGATTAGCTGGTATGCGTGTTTGTTTCAGCACATTGTTCATGGTCACAGACACATAATTATCCTTCAGGCGTTTTAGGTTGCCGGGGAAGAAAGTAAGCTCATGTTCGAAACGGTCACTGGGCATGCCTATCATCCAGTCATTGGCAGATTCGTTGTAAGCACGCAGCAGCGAAGCTTTAGTGAGGATCTGCCATTTAGGAAGAAATTGCCACCTGAGTTGTGCGTCCATTCCTTTCATGCTGGCATCTGCCTGACGGTAATAAGTGTATGGAAATGCGCCGCGTATAGTTACCACTACGCTATCCGTTGGCTGCTGGAAAATGAAATTGTGGATGTAGTTGTAATAGAAATTCACATCTGCTTCCAGTTTTTCACCCAAGTCGTAATGCAGGGTAGCATTGAATTTGCTGGCGCTTTCTCCTTTCAGGAAAGGATCTCCCTGTTCTATCACCGCTGCGCCGTGATGTAAACCGGATGCATACAATTCATTCACACCTGCTGCACGCCATGCACGGGCTGCATTCACGGAAATATGCAAATGATCATTCAGGCGGTATTGCGCGCCCAACGATCCGGAGAAACTGCCATACTCCTGTTCCGGATAATTGATCTCTTTCGCATTATCGTCTATGTTATAATAGTCTTTATGATCGTAGCGTACGCCGCCTTCCAGCAACCATTTGTTATTACTGCTCTCCCATTTCTCCATCCAGAAAGCACCCCATTGCATGCTTTGATAGTTGGGAATGAAGAGCCTGCTTTTGTAACTGTTCTCCTGGTACATAGCAGAAGTTCCGATAGTACCGCGCAAACCTTTCCAGCTGTTATGGTCCCATACCAGTTCTCCCGTGTAAGTCGTCAGGTTCAGGTTCATCTGGTTTACAGACAATGCTGAACTCCTGTCCAGCTCGTTCCTGAAGTTAAACTGGCGTGCCACTACCAGGTTGAGTTTTCCGGCTTTACCGGTATTCAGGTATGCTTTCACCTTGAACAACTCATGCTCTACATGTTGATAAGGCCTGTTGATATCATAACTGAAGCCTTCTGTAAATTCCGGGAAAGGTCTTTGCTGTTTGATCACTTCTTCCAGGTCTGTACGGTTGCCGATGTGCGAACCTTCAAACACACCCAGGTTGGTATTAAACTGACTATAGAAGATCTCTGCTCCATAGTTCTGTTTTTTCCAACCCAGTGCGGCAGAGAAATTATATTCTTCCACACCTGTGTTATCCAGCCAGTAATCAGGTGTACGGGTATTCCCCCCTTTACGCAGGGTTCCCTGTAAACGCCAGCTGAGACCGGGTACTTTGGGCACCTGTTGTTCCAGTGTGGCAGAAACTGCGCCCAGCCTGTTATTGGAAAAACCAACGAGGTCTACTTCTCCCTTCATGCCGGGTGTTACCGGTAAAGGTTTAGGTTCCACCAATACCACACCACCAATGGCATCTCCGCCATAACGCAATGCACTTGCACCTTTGATCACCACTATTTTATTAGCGAGGAAAGGATCAACTTCCGGCGCATGCTCTGTACCCCATTGCTGGCCTTCCTGGCGAATGCCATTATTCAGTACCAGCACGCGGTTACTATGCAAACCATTGATCACCGGTTTGGAAACATTGGGGCCGGTGGTCATGCTGGTAACACCGTTCACTTTTTTCAAAGCCTCTCCCAGTGTAAGCCCGCGGGTTTTATCCAGCTCTTTTCCACTGAGTGATTCCACCGGCGCGGTAGTCACTTCTTTTGCAGCATGGCCGGTTACAGCTACTTCCTGCAATTGCGTGATGCTATGCGGGAGGGTAATATTCCTGCGTTGATCAGCACTTACATTCCATTCAATATCTACCGGCGCGCAGCCGATATGACTAATTCGGATATTATAAATGCCGGGGCATAAACCATCCAGCGAATAAAATCCTTTATCGTTACTTCTTACAGAAAGCCCGGTTTCTTTTACCACTATGGTGGCGCCGGATAGTGCCAGTTTGGTTTCACTATCCGTAATTGTACCACTCAGGCGGATGGTACATTGAGCACTGGCGCCGGCAATAAATAATAATTGCAGCAACGCCCCTGTCAGCGCGAATTTCCTTATCATTTTCATGTATGCGAAAAGATCATGGCAGCTCCTATAGAGCCACCTGTAAAAAACAGAATGATGTAAAATGTGGGGCCGCGTTAAGCCTGTGGTGGCGCGCGAAGGGAGAAATAATAAGGGGGATATGTGAAACTGTTAGCAGGCAGGGCTTCTAACAGGACTTCAAATTGATGGGAAACAGATGGCAGGCAGGTGGCGTGTGGCTCCATGTAAGCCTCCACAGCCCAGTGTAACCATTCGCAGTGCTGGTGTTGTACGGAAAACATCAGCCCATCCGTTTGCAGGGGGCTGCATTGTTCATCTATCGTATCCTCGTGGCCGGCAAACTGATGCACAAAATCCCTGGGGGTAGTGTATAAACAGAACACCCCCAGCAGGAAAATGGCTCCAATTTTATATGCCAGCTTTTTCACCATTGGTGACAAAGATACATAAAAACGCCAGATTGCAACGTTGTTGCAGCAGCAATGGGGCTTTTATGGGCCTGAATTGCTTAAAAAAACAACCTTACCTCACTTTGGCCATGGTCCTCACCTGTTGTACCCTCCCATTCTGGAAACGGGCATAGTACATACCATTCGGGAGGCCTTCCCCATTGAAAGTGATGGTATAATCCCCTGCCGCATGTACACTGTCCACCAGCTTACGGACCAGGCGGCCCATAGTATCAAAGATCTGCACCATGGTATGCCCACCGGCAGTTGTGTAGGAAATAACTGTTTTAGTACTGAAAGGATTGGGATAGTTGGAGATCAGGGTCTTATTCTCATCTACATCAGGTACGCCTGTTACTACTCCGCAAGCCAGTCCGTTTACCAGTGGAAGGCTTTGGTAGTTCTGCAACATGATCTGATTGAGGTCTGCCGGTTTTACGCAGAACCATTGTTCCAGGATAGAAGCATATACAGAACGGAAATCGTACTGCATGGGAATATTATCTATCGCAGAAGCTGCATCCGGCATGGTGGGTGTATTACCCAGCACCTGTTGGTTCACATAGTCGCCGAATACGATCATGGGAGCAGAAGCACCATGGTCTGTACCCATACTGCCGTTGGATTTCACACGGCGGCCGAATTCAGAGAAGGTCATGCCTACTACCCGTTGTGATTTTTTCAGGCCCTTCAGGTCATCTGTAAAGGCTTTAACGGCTGAAGAGATCTGGCCTAACAGGTTAGCATGGCTACCGGTAGTGGTATCTCCTGCATTGGTTTGATTGGCGTGTGTATCAAAACCGCCGATACTCACCATGTAGAGACGGGTCTTTAAGCCTCCAGCCACCAGGCGTGCAACAATCTTCAATTGCGCCGCAAGATGATTGTTGGCAGGATAAGGCCCTTGTTGCGTAACCTTTGCTGCTGCCGCTTTAATAGAGGTGGCAAATTTATTACTGTGTTCCTGTATGAGGCGGATGTATTTCAATTCCTTACCGGCCCTTGTATTAGGGATAGGATCTGGTTCATCATCCAGCAGGCCGTAGAAGTCTGTGGCGCTGGTAATAGCCATACCCATGTTCACGGAAGGTCCCTGGAATGCAGGAGACACTACAGAACCTATCTGGATGGCCAGCGGGTCCGGCATATCTGCATTGGGATAACCTACCGGATAGTCAGGATATTCTGTTTGCAGGTATCGCCCACCCCAGCCTGTTGGCAATACGGTATTTGCATCAGATCCGGTGAGCCAGATATCTGTAGCACGGAAGTGAGAGAAGTTGGGGGAAGGATATCCTACGCTATGCAGGATACTTACGTGTCCATCATTATACATTTGCTGAATCCCCGTCATGGCAGGATGGATACCTGTTTTGGTCTGGCCGGCCAGTTTCAGTACCCTGCCTTCCGGGATAGCGATGTTAGCACGGGCAGCCTGGTATTTTCCATATTGGTCCAATGGGATCACCATGTTCAAACCATCATTACCTCCGTTTAACTGGATCATTACCAGTACGTGATCATTGTTGGTAGCAGCACCTTCCAGGGCAGACAGTAAAGGGGATGCGCCGAATGCCTGAACGGAAAACCCGTTGATAAACGATGGCAGAATGGCAGCAGGAGCGGTATATTTGAGGAAATCTCTACGTTTCATAAATAGGTTTTCAACGTGATCAGGCTAAATGATATTCAGACAGGTTCATGATGTATTTGTACAATTCATTCAAATGCTTCAGCACAGTATTCTTATTCATTGTATTGGAGGGGTCCGCTTTGTAAGCAGTCCAGGCCTGCGTCCAGTAATAATCCTGGTCCTGGCCCAGCAGCAGGAAACTGTTCTTCAGGAAACTCTTTGTTTTGTCAGAAACACCCATTCGGTATAATACGTCCAGCGAATCTTTTACTAAGGCAACAGGATCTGAGGGATTAGGCATCTGGTCTGCAAATACGATGGGATCAATGGCAAGACCGTTATATCCTGTAGTGATCAAAGCATCCACCATCATATTACGCTTAGGCAGTGTATCTGTGTTGATCCACAATTCATGGAACTGCGGCGCCAGGTAATACGCTTCCCAGCCTGAAACGCCCGGAGGATCTCCGATATTCTGTTGTTGTGTACTGGCTGCGCCCTGTAAAGCTGCCCATTGCTGATAGGCCTGCGCATAATTGGCTGCAGGCGCGAACTTCACGCCAAATTCCCTGCAAAGCCCTACGGTAAAATCTACCGGGCTTTTGATGAGGCAGCTCATATTTAAAGGATCATAAAAATGTTCGCTCTTGAATAAGGCAGACAGCAATGGTTTTATTTCATAGTTGGCTGCACGGAAAATATTAGCCAGTGGTTCTATCACATTTGTTTCTGCACCCGCATCTATTTCATAATAAATAAAGAACTGGTAGAATTTGCGGCAGATGAACTTCGCAACTTCCTGCTGGAGGAAAATAATACCCAGCATATCATCCAGCTCCGTTGTACCTGCCGTGCCGGTTTTACCTGAGATCACTTTATTGGAGAACCAGCTGGAGAATTGTTTATTGGTGATATCATGTTTAGTAGGATCGAAATAAGAAGTGCAGGTCACTTTATCTACTTTATAACCTGTGAGCACGTGTGCTGCAGCGCGTACATCTTCTTCCTGGTACAATGAATCCGGCCCTTTACCACAAGTGAAAAGTTCCAGCAGTTCCCGTGCATAGTTTTCATCCGCAGCTGTTTTCTCATTGAGATAACCGTTCAGATATACCAGCATGCCGGGGTCCAGCGTAATTGCTTTCGTGAGGTTCTTGAAATTGCCTAACGCATGAGTGCGCAAAGCAACATTGTAACCATAACTAAAACGCGCATCGCCGATGGTGTTTGTTTCTGTAGCAAAGTGATTATGCCAGAAGAGTACCATCTTCTCATGGATGTTCCTTTCCTGGTTGAGCATCTGCCCTGTCCACCAGGCCTTGTAGGAACCATGGCGTTTGCGGTTCAGATCTTCGTCTCCATCAGGAGCTGTTACCCATGGTGCTCCAGGGACTACTCCGGTAGGATCCGTATAGCCGCCGGTGTTATAATTATTTACAGGAGGTGTAAGTGGAATGGTATTGGTGGTAAGTAAAGCATCCACGGCTGCGTCCATAGACATGCCTTCAAAATGTCTTACATCCAGTGGTGCAGCGCCAAACATGGCCCTTTTCAGCAAATGCACAACCTGTGCGGTTCCCCATGCTCCTGAATAAGCAGTGAGTCCGGTATCGGTTCTCGATCCGCTAACTGTCGCAGTTTTTTTGCGGGAAGGGGCAAGTGTTAAGAAATCTCTACGGTCCATTTGGGATACGGTTATACGATGATCAGTTAAATTGTGAGCCGTTGCCTTATCAGATTGATTCACGCAATTTTCCGGGCATAGTTAGGCATCTACGGTTTTTCAGAAAGCAAATTAACAAAAAGTTTAATTCAATCATATTATTTTATATGATTTAACGAATAAACTATTTTACTCAATTGATCCTGAAGCAAAAGCCCGCCAAAGAAAAAGCCGCTGAAGTGAGTGACACAACGGCGGCTGATGAAAGATATAAAGTTGGTAACTAACTGAATTATAGGAGGCTTTTGATGCCTGCCAGGTGATAACTACCTGATTATATGAGGTTTCAACTACCCTGATCATCTGATAACCACCTGATTATACAAGGTTTTCAACCACCCTGATCATCTGATAACTACCTGATTATACAAGGTTTTCGATCACCCTGATCACCTGATACCTATCTGATTATAAGAGGTTTGATCTCCCTGATAGGTTGACAACCACCTGCCTACACCAGGTTTTCAATCACCCCCGCAATCCCCTGGCCACCTCCCACACAGGCTGTAACGATCCCGTATTTCTTTTTGAGGCGCTGCATATCGTTCATGATCTGGATGCTGAGCTTAGCTCCTGTACATCCCAAAGGATGCCCCAGGGCAATGGCCCCTCCATTAATATTCACCTTTTCAGGGTCCATACCCAATTCCCGGATCACGGCCAGGGACTGGGAAGCAAAGGCTTCGTTTAATTCTACCAGGTCTATGTCGTTCAACGTTTTGCCTGCTAATTTCAGGGCCTTGGGCACTGCGGCAACAGGTCCTATTCCCATAATCCTGGGATGCACCCCTGCAGAGGCACAGGCAACAAGGCGGCCAATGGGTTGAAGATTCAGCTCCTTCACCATCCTTTCACTCATCACTATTACAAATGCCGCACCATCGCTGGTTTGGGAAGAGTTACCTGCTGTAACGGATCCCCCCGCGGCAAAAACAGGTTTTAACTTGGCAAGTGCCTCCGGCGAAGTATCTGCACGAGGACCCTCATCTGTATCCACCGTATAAGTTTTGCTTTGTTTTTTGCCCTTTTCATTCACAAATACTTCTTCCACATTGATGGGCAAAATGCCTGGTTTGAAATATCCGTTCTTGATAGCGTTAATGGCACGCTGGTGAGATTGATAAGAGAACTGATCCTGGTCTTCCCGGCTCACGTTGAATTCTTTCGATACAGCCTCTGCGGTAAGGCCCATACTGAGATAATAATCCGGTGTGGTGCTGGTTACGCTGTAAGCCGGAACGGTTTTCCAGCCTACGGTGGGTACCAGGCTCATACTTTCCGTACCACCTGCTACGATACATTCTGCCTGCCCTGTTTGGATCTTGGCGGTAGCGATAGCAATGGTTTCCAGTCCTGATGCACAATAACGGTTCACTGTCATGCCCGGCACTTCAATTCCCAATGCGCGTACGGAGATCATTCTGCCGATCTGCAAACCCTGTTCCGCTTCCGGAACAGCGTTTCCTACGATCAGATCGTCCACCCGCTTAGGGTCCAGTTGCGGAATGGTGGCCAGTAAGCCTTTGATCACATCCACAGCCAGATCATCCGGTCTGTAGAAACGGAAACCTCCTCTCTTTGACTTCGTTACGGCGGTCCTGAATCCTGCCACTATATATGCTTCCTGCATGGTTATCGGGTTTTGCTCTTTCCAAATTTAAGGAATTTGAGCCTTATCTGAACGGAGAGCATAGCAAAGAAGTTGTATCAACCGGATTATTTGATCTCCAGCTGCAAACGGGCTGCATTTACCCCTGCCAGGATCCCATACCCCTTGTTCACATTGCTATGCACACGGTTCAGATCTACCAGCGGATTACCGTCATTGGTGGTTTGCAGTTCCAGTGTTTTATAATATTTAAAGGCATCCTGCGTAAGCCCGGTTACTTCCAGGATGAGAATTTCCCCTTTTACATTCACATTCTTCGTTTGCATCACCACTGTAATTTCACTGCCATCAAAACGTTGATCTGCAATGAAATTCACTTCCCGATAATTCTCTGCGATCAGGTCTGTAAAGTTATTATTGTAGGAAGGATCGAAACGGTACAGCAAACGTTCACTCAATACTACCTGGTTGGCGGGCGACATAACGCCTCTGTATAAACGGAACTGATAAGCATCCCATCCCGGCAGATCTTTCAGCACAAACTTTACCCGGTTACCGCCTGCCTGCCCAAAGGGCTCACTGATCTGCGGTTGCCGGGGCAAAGTATCTTTGGCAGTAACAGTATCCAGCCCTGCCGCGGTCACTTTAATATTGTATTCCACATTTTTCGGTGCAGGTGTTTGCGATACAAAATATCCTTTCCCGTTGATCACCTGCCATTGCAAAGGAAGTTTTGTACTACCTGCCATCAGGCTTACATCCGCATTTGGGATTTCGGGGAACACGGCCCCTCCGGGAGGTTGCGAACGCGTAACACGGATATACACAGCACTGTCCGGCTGAATAAACGAATTCACCACAATCCTGTCCCCATCATAAGGAACATCCATCTCTACTACCTTTTCACAGGCCGTTGCAGCTACCATCAATAACAACATCCATCTTTTCATATCAAAACTTTATGGCGTAAGAAATACTGGGCAAAATGGGCAAAATGCTAAACTTCGTCAGCTCCCGCTTAAGTGTTTCTTCATTCCTTTTATAAGTATAGAAGAAAGGATTCTTCTGGTTGTATACGTTATAAAGACTAATATTCAGGATGTAACGAACACCTTTCCGCTCCTTGGTATGCGTAGCACCGATATCCAGCCGGTGTGTGTTTTCCATGCGTAATGTGTTGCGGTTCCCGATCAGGTCTACATCCCTTGGATCTACTGTAGTAGGCGGCAGATGCGGCGATGGGTCCATGATCCTTTCATAACTGCCGGAGGGTAAGGTTAAAGGAGCACCCGTTGCAAATTCCCATTGAGCAGAAAGCTCCCATCTTTTTCCCAGTTGCTGTGTGAGCACTACTTCTATATCATGCCGGCGATCATATTTATAAGGGAACACGGCACCATTATTCACATTGGGGAATGCACGTTCAGACCATGCCAGCGTGTAACCGATCCATCCTTTTAACTTTCCTCTCTTTTTCTGTAGCAGGAACTCTGAACCATAACTCCAGCCACGGCCCACCACCACATTGTCTTCCCAGCTATTGGTGGCAGATTGAAAGTTGTCCGCCGTTTCCTGGTATTCTATCACGTTCTGCATCGTTTTCGCGTATAACTCCATCGACATTTCAAACATATTATTGTTGGATGTTTTCGCTAAACCAATGGCGAACTGGTTGGAAAACATGGGCGGTACTTTTTTAGTAGTCGCCACCCAAAGATCGGTTGGCAGAAAGGTGGCATTATTGGTGAGCAGGTGAATATATTGCGTCATGCTGGTGTAGGACAACTTGAAAGCCCACTTGCGCGGCAGCAGGTAACGGAAGCCCAGCCTGGGTTGTACGGAAATATATGACCTGCCGGAAACGAGGAAAGAAGATGCATGTGTACCCAGGTTGAGGTACATGGAATCTGCTATTTTAAAATCATCTTCCCAATACAAAGAAAGCTCCACTCCTTTGTTGGTCGTGTTATTATAAGCAGTGTCCGTGAGCCGCGTTGAATCTGAAATATTCATGAACCGGGTAATACCGGGCTGAAAAATATGCCAGGTGGCTTGTGCCCCAAAACGCAATGTGTGTATAGGATTGGGCCGGAACTCAAAATCTATTTTAGCACCTGCGTTCTGTACTTTGGAAAAGTAACGCCCATACATACTGTCCGATTCCGTGATCGCATTCTGTGCTTCATATCTATACTCATATTCTGTATCAAACAGGAACTGCGAATAATTTATGGTAACGTTGGAAAACAACTTGGGATTATAAATATGGTTCCAGCGAAGGGAATAAGCCTGGTTGCCCCATCCCAGCGCAAAGTTCATTCTTTCATGATAACGTTTGGCGGCACCGTTCAGGGAATCAAATCCTCTGTCCCGCTTCACCCGCATATTGTCCCTTCCGCCATAAGCGCTTAAAAAGAGCCGGTCTTTGGGAGAAAAGATATGATTGATCTTGGCATTGGCATCAAAAAAATAAGCCCAGAATTCACCACTATCTCCTAATTTCAGTCCTTCTATGGCTGCATCCTGTGCCAGCAGATCTGCATAGGTACGGCGGCCTGTTATAATAAAAGAAGTTTTGCCTTTGATGATGGGGCCTTCTATCATTATACGGGAAGCAATTAATCCAAGTGAAAACTCCCCATGATAACCATGCATGTCACCATCTTTCATGGAAATATCCACCACAGAAGATAACCTGCCGCCGTAACGAGCAGGGAATGCACCTTTGTAGAGGTCTACGTTCTTAATGATATCAGGATTAAATACGGAAAACAAACCGAAGAGATGCGTGGAATTGTATACCGGTGTACCATCCAATAAGATCAGGTTCTGATCAGGACTGCCCCCGCGTACATGAATACCACTGGTTCCTTCCATACCTCCTCCCACTCCCGGCATGGCCTGTATGGTACGGAGCACATCTGTTTCTCCCAACATGCGTGGCATGGCTTTTACCTGCGCAACCGGCATCCCTACTTTACTCATCTGCGTTTGTTCCTGTAAGGGAGGAAGATGCTGGTCCGTAATTTCCACTTCCTGCAAAGTATTAATGGGAGAAAGTTTGATGTTCATCTGTTTATTCACATCATCTTTCAACGGAATGCTCATGGGCGAATAACTAACATAGGTGACCATTAAGCTCATGGTATCCTTTGCTGTGGTAAGACTGTAAAATCCGTATTGATTGGTAGTAGTACCTACCTGTAATTTGGGGAAGTACACAGTAGCACCGATCAGTTTTTATCCCGTGCGTGCATCTTCCACAAAACCACTGATGGTGCGGGTATTGCTTTGTTTTACGGTGAGTACCAGCTGATCTCCGATACGTTTATATTGAATGCCGTTTTCTGTAAAGAGAAGATCTAACACACGGCGGAGTGTCATCTCCTTTGCGTTGAGTGATACAAGCCGGTTCATTTTAACAACATCCCGGCTGTACGAAAAGTGAATGCCATATTCCTTTTCTATGATCTCACATGCGGCAGACAGGGGTTGGTTATTGAGCCTTAAAGAAATTTTTGTGCGCCAATTCCACGCCAAAACCTGCATAGGGATAACGACAAATAGGAATCCCAGCAGGATTTTCCTGGCCAATGACATGTTATAGTAGTTTTTTTAGTTAGGTTTATTTGATGGAATAGCCCTGTACGGTTTTCTCAACCGCTGTGTTAGTGATGAAAGCAATGGTTGCCAGAACATTATCGATAGGCTCGTTTTCAAAGTTTGCCGTCACCGCTTTTTCCAGGAGGGTTGCATCCGTTATTTCCACTTCCACCCCATACACCACCTCAATGGTCTTTATCACTTTCTCCAAAGGTACGTTACTAAACACCAGTTGCCGCCGGTTGAGGTCCTGCACATTTTCTGCCACGGCAAAAGGCTCCTTTTGCTGATCGCGGCGTAAGATCATTCCCGGGGTCAATATCACACTATCCTTTTTATCCAGGTCCGTTACCATGATCTTTCCGCTGTTCACCAGTACCACCAGGGAACTGTCCTGCGGTTTGAAGTCAACCATAAAACGGGTACCCAGTACTTTTATTTCCGTATGGCCCAATACAATTACAAAAGGATGTTCTGCATTCTGCGCAATATCAAAATGGGCTTTACCGGTAAAATGTACCCGGCGTTCCACTTTCCCGAACCCTTTTGCAAGGTGCATCTCTGCATTACTTTCCATGCTTACCCGGCTGCCATCTTTCAATTCCGCTTGTTGTGCACCAGCAAAAACCTGCTCTTTTGCCGGCTTTAGAAAAAACAGCCCAACGCCAAGCGCCAATACCAGCACCGCTGCCACTTTCAGCATCCAATGCATTTTACGCACCCGTGGTTCTTCAACCCCGATAGTAGTTTTCAACCGTTGCCAGCTGGATTCTGTATCCAGCCCGGGGATATTCCCCACGGGGCGCAATGCATCCAGCATCCTGCGTATGGAAGAAAGAATTTCTTCATTCGCAGGATCTTCCTTCCGCCAGGTTTCCACCCATTGGCGCTCTACAGCATCCGCTTCATTCAGCAGATACTTGCACAGCAAGGAATATATAGCCTCATCAGGTTGCAAAATGCCCATGAACAGTTGTAATGTTAATCAGTTTCGGGAAGAGGACGCATCTAATATCGTCTTACCCCCATTATAAAAAAAGATTCAGGTACTCCTTCAGCTCCTGGTGGAGGATCTTGAGGGCCTTACCCATTTGATTTTCAACAGTTTTAACGGAAATATTCATCACACTGGCTATCTCGGCATATTTTAACTGCTGTTTCCGGCTGAGCACAAAAACTTCCCGGCAACGTTCCGGCAACTTTTCGAGTGCCGCCTCCAGTTTATTTTCCAACTCCCGCGCCTGCAGGGAAAGATGCACCTCCGTTTCCTGCATCTGGCCAAAGGAATTTTCCCTTTCGGACCGTACATTCTGCTTTCGCCATTGGCTGATAGCCGTATTCCGGATAGCAGAAAAGAGATAAGAACGCTCGGAACCCTGTATGGCAATGCTTGCCCGCTTTTCCCAAAGCTGGGAAAAAACAAGCTGCACTACCTCTTCTGCCTCATAGGGATCACCAATATAATGGGTGGCGAATGCCAGGCAATGAGTATGGTGCTCTTTAAAAATTCTTTCGAAAGTATGGAGCTCCAACATATTATAACGTGGGCAAAAATATGTGGCTACCGCTGATTAACCAAATAGCGATTCTCTCCGATTTTATATCTTTGCCCCACATGTACGGCTTTATTAGAAAAATACTTTTCAATTTTCCCCCGGAAAGTATACACTACGGAGTAATGCGGGGACTTAAAGTGATCAATGCACTGCCCTTTGGCAAAAATGTGCTGGACGCATTCTGCCAGCCCAAAAACAGCGGGCTGGAACGCACCCTTTGGGGATTGACCTTTAAAAACCCTGTAGGCCTTGCCGCAGGATTCGATAAGGATGCCCGGTTCATCGACGAACTGGCACATCTTGGCTTCGGTTTTGTGGAAATAGGTACCGTTACCCCACTCCCGCAACCCGGCAACGATCAGCCAAGGTTATTCCGCCTGCCGGAAGACAAAGCGCTGATCAACCGCATGGGCTTTAATAATGAAGGAGCGCCCTCTGCCGCCAGGAGATTATTAAAACGCCGCTCCAATATTATCATAGGTGGTAACATTGGTAAGAATAAATTAACGCCCAACGAAGAAGCCGTAAGCGATTACGAAAAATGTTTCCATGCGCTCTTTGATGGGGTGGATTATTTTGTGGTGAATGTAAGTTCTCCCAATACTCCGGGCCTGAGGGCATTGCAGGAGAAAGAACCACTCAAGCAACTGTTGCATCACCTGCAAACACTCAATGCGCAAAAGAAAAAGCCCAAACCCATCCTCCTCAAAATTGCGCCGGACCTTACTACGGAGCAATTGGATGATATCATAGAAATAGTGCAGGAAACCGGCCTGGCAGGCATTGTTGCCACCAATACCACCATCAGCCGTGAGGACCTGCAAACAGATGATGCCACACTGCAAAAGATCGGTGCCGGTGGCCTCAGCGGTTTACCCGTAAAACAAAAGGCCACGGAGGTGATCCGTTATATTCATCAGCATTCCGGCGGAAAAATCCCTATTATTGCCGTAGGAGGTATTTTCACCGCAGCAGATGCGCAGGAAAAACTGGATGCAGGAGCTTCTCTGGTACAGGTATATACCGGTTTTATCTATGAAGGCCCTTCCATCGTGAAAAAGATCTGCCAGGGTTTAACTCAATCATAAACATATAGCATGCAGGAACTATTAACCGCTGATGCCCTTATCAGCCTCTTCACTTTAACCTTAATGGAAATAGTGCTGGGGATAGACAACGTTATTTTTGTTTCCATCGTTATGAACCGCTTGCCTGAACACAAAAGGAATCAGGCCAGGCGCATCTGGATGTTCACGGGTATAGCCGTTCGCGTGATACTCCTTTTATTTATAGGTTACATCGTAAGAGCCGTAAACCCTTTATTCTATATCGGGGCAAAAGGTATCAGCCTGCGCGACCTCATTATGCTGGCCGGAGGTTTATTCCTGCTGGTTAAAACCACCCTGGAAATACACCATAAACTGGAAGGAGAAGATGAAACCGGCCCCAAAGCCAAAGGAGGTACAGCCACCCTTGCCAATGTGGTAGGCCAGATCATCATCATAGACCTGGTGTTTTCGTTCGACAGCATCATCACAGCCGTAGGGCTGGCCAAACATATTGAGATCATGATAGTAGCAGTGGTAATTGCGATGTTCGTTATGTTCTCCTTTGCACCCAGGATCAGCAATTTCATTCACAAACATCCTACCCTTAAAATGCTGGCCCTGTCTTTCCTGATCATGGTGGGCGGTATTCTGCTCATAGAAGGATGGAATCCCAAAGCGGTACATGACCTTCACCTGAAGAACTATGTATACTTTGCCATGGCCTTCTCTTTTGCAGTAGAATTGCTGAATATGAGGATGAGGAAGAAAACACTGCCGCCTGTGGAACTGAGGGAGCCAAAATTAGATCAGGTAGAAAAGAAATAAAAAAGGGCATTCTTTCGACCATCCTTCTGTGATCCTTCGCTGATCCTTCGATGAAACACCCTCAAACCCTTGCGGGTATTGAACACCTTCGGAGGATCATCGAAGGATTAGCGTTAGATGCCCGATAGCATTGAGTTATAGCGGATAAATTTTGAAAAAAGTGTCAGCAGATGTCAGTAGGCCTGGTAGTATTTTATCAATATAAAGAAAGGGCCATCCTATAAGACAGGTTTGTTACGTGTTCGCCCAGCCTATACCTGGCCCTTATGATAATTTAGTATCTGCCCTATTGACCGCCGCCATCAAAGTACCACCCACCACCCCGGCCGTTTCTGTTCTTAAACGGGTATCCCCTAATGATACAGGCAAACATCCCTTTTCCAATGCTTTTGTTACCTCTTCGGGGGTAAAATCACCTTCGGGGCCTATCAGCAATAAAGTATCCTTGCCGGGGAGCATGGTGTCCAGCAAATGTTGCTTTTCATCCGGCAGGCAATGCGCGATCAGCTTTTGTCCGGCAGCAGCTAATGCTTTGTCAAAAGGCATTGGTTCCGTCAATACGGGTAAATACCATTGTTTGGATTGCAGCATGGCGGATACCAGTATATTTTCCAGGCGCTCTGCCTTGAACTTTTCTTTTTCTGTTCGTTGTGTGAGTAAAGGAATGATCCCGCCGATACCGATCTCAACGGCTTTTTCCAGGAACCATTCCATACGGGAAGTATTCTTTGTAAAAGCAATGGCTATACGCAAATGCGGTACCGGCACCGGCATAGCAGTTTCCCCACTGATCTGTACCACGCATTTTTTCCGGTGATCGTCTGTGATCACTGCTTCATAACGGGTGCCTTTGCCATCTGCCAGCAACACTTTATCTCCTTTTTCATTGCGCAATACCTGGATGCAATACTTGGATGTTGGTTCATCCATGGTATAAAACCCCTGGCCGGAGGAAAGATCTTTTGCGTAAAATACCGGTAACTCCATCCTGTAAAATTATACCTTTTCCTGTTGTTGTTCCAATCTGCGGGTAATAGATTGAAAACGGAAGAAGAGTAAAACGGAAGCTACCAGCAAACCCAGCAGCAATCCCCACCAAACCCCATACACCCCGTAATTCAGTTTGATGCCTAATACATAACCTACCGGAATACCCAATCCCCAGTAGGCCAGCATGGTAATAATGGTGGGTGCTTTTACATCTCCCAAACCTCTTAACACCCCCAATCCCACTACCTGGGTACCATCAAATAACTGGAAGAAAGCAGCGATCACCAGCAAGCCAGATGCAATATGTATCACAGTGGGATCCTGTATATAAAAAGAAGGCAGTATTTGTTTGAACACCATGAAGAATACAGCAGCACAACCCATCAGCACCAATACCATATGGTAACTGGCAATGGCAGATCTGCGTAGCTCCATAAAATTGCCCCGGCCTAAATTATTACCACTGCGGATGCCCGCTGCGGCTGAAATCCCACTCGCCATCATATAAGTCATGGCTGCCAGGCTCAGCGCAATCTGATGTGCAGCTAGTTCCGCAGGGCCTATCCAGCCCACCATGATCGCTGCCCCGCTGAAAGCACTCACTTCAAAAACATATTGCAAAGCCACGGGAACACCCATGCCTGCTATCTTCTTCAGCGTAGCCGCCTGGATCTCCCGCAGGTTAAAGGTTTGCAGGTATTCTTTAAATCGCTGGGAACGCAAAACATACCAGGCCATGGTGATACCCATCAGCAAACGGTCTGTGAAAGTGGCAATACCTACTCCCACAATCCCCATGTCAAAACCGTATACCAATGTGATGCCCAATACTATATTGAGGACATTCCCAAGTATACTGATATTCATGGCTTGCTTTGTAAAGCCCAACCCTTCCGCGAATTGCTTGAAAGTAAGGAACACCATCAGCGGAATAAAAGAGTACGCGAGGTACTGTAAAAATACTTTCGCCTGCGCAGCCACGTCTGGCGACTGGTCCATCCGGAAGAGGTTATGCGCTGTAAGCAGGATCAAACCAAACAACACAATGCCCGTGATCATATTGATCACAAAACTATGTGCCAGCAAACGCCCGCAGATACTGCGGTTGCCACGTCCATTCTCCTGTGCGATCAAGGGTGTAAGACCATAAGAGATGCCAATACCTGTTACCATAAAAATGGTGAACAGGCTTGTTCCCAATGCTACCGCAGCCAGAGGTACTTTACCTGTATGGCCGATAATGATACTATCGCTCAATCCTACCAGTGTATGCCCTAACTGCGAGATCACCACGGGGTAGGCTAAATGAAAATTGTCCTTATAATGGGGTTTGTATTTTGTATACAGCTTTTTCATGTTTTCCGTAATTGCTTTGGGTTTGGGTCTAAAAACCGGACCACAAAAATTGGGTCATAAAAAAGCCGGTCATCGTTATGATGCCGGCTTTCGTTATTTAAAAAATGTTCCGTTTAGAACGGAGCATCTCCGAATGCGTCATCATCAAAATCCATATCATTCATCTTCGATCCTTTCTGAATGAAGATCTTAGCCTCGTCATGTTCTCCGCCTGCACCGCGGTTCTTCATGCCTGCAAAGGAATTGCCGCCTGTACTTGGTGGGCCGTCAACAGGACCGTCATCTTCAAAACGCTGGTATTCCAGTACTGCTCTGAGCTTCACGGTATCCAACTGACCATTCCTGTGTTTCGCGATCCTTACGTGTGTTTCCCCTTTGTTGGATTCTCCCATTTCATTGGTGGTGATCTCATAATACTCAGGGCGGTAAAGGAACATTACCATGTCCGCATCCTGCTCGATCGCACCAGATTCACGAAGGTCACTCAACTGTGGCATTTTGTTACCATCTTTCCGTTTCTCCACATCCCGGCTCAACTGGGAAAGTGCAATTACCGGTACCATCAACTCTTTCGCGAGGCCTTTCAGGTCTCGGGAGATCTTACTGATCTCCTGTTCCCGGTTGGAGTTTTTACCTTCCGCACCGCCACCACTCATCAATTGAAGGTAGTCGATGATGATGATGCCCACTCCGTGGTTATGTACCAGTCTGCGGCATTTGGCCCTTAATTCAAAGATGTTCAGACCAGGGGTATCATCTATAAAGATGGGCGCTTTAGCCAGTCTTTCAATACCATGGGTCATCAGTTTCCGCATTTCATGCTCCTCCAGTTTACCCCGGGTGATCTTTTCCAGTTTGATCTCTGACTCAGCAGCCAGGATCCTTTGAACAAGCTGCCCGCTGGACATCTCAAGCGAAAACACCACAGCCCCTTTCGGGAACTTGGGATGCAAAGCCGCATTCCTGGCAAGGTTCAGCGCGAATGCCGTTTTACCCACAGATGGACGGGCCGCTATGATGATAAGGTCAGAAGGCTGGAAGCCATAGGTGATCTTATCCAATGTGGGGAAACCTGAAGGCACCCCTGTGATATCATCCCCTTTATTCCGCAGGTCCTCAATACGCTTGAGGGTATTCACCAACACGCGGTCGATGGAATCATAGTTCTTACGGAGGTGATTATTAGTGATTTCAAACAATTTGGATTCTGCCTGGTCCAGCAGATCGAACACATCAGCCGTATCCTCATAGGATTCGCTGATGATCTCTCCGGAAATGCGGATCAGCTCCCGCTGAATGAATTTCTGCAATACGATACGCGCATGCGCCTCAATATTAGCCGAAGATACCACCATATTGGTCAGCCGGGTAACAAAGAAAGGGCCACCCACTGCCTCCAGGTCTGCAGAAGATTTCAGCTCTTCCACCACCGTGAGGATATCCACAGGCACAGACTTCGCCGCCAGCCTTTGCATACACGCAAAGATCTTCTGGTGGGCATCTACATAAAAACATTCCGGTTTCAGGATCTCGATCACCGTATCAAATGCGCCCTTCTCTAACATGAGCGCGCCCAATACAGCTTCTTCTAATTCTTTGGCCTGGGGAGGGATTTTGCCATAGACCATCGTGGAAATGTCAATACCCGGCTTGCGACGTGTATTTCGGTCCTTCTTGAGATTGAGATCCATTTATATTTAGTGCGTTAATAAGGTTAAGAAATAAATCATGGTTACTGGATGGCCCTGTGCCTTTATACATTTACAACTATTTTGCATCTGATCCCATTCACCCATCTTTAACAAATTGTAAATTTTTTCAAGCCGGAAAAACTAAGGTAACCGACTTTTCCATCAAAACCTTTTTCTTCCGGAACAAAATTTATGCGTGCACAATGCACACGTTATACAACAACAAAACGGTAGTTATCCACCTTTTCGTACCTGGTTATCCACCGAAACAGCAGAAAATCCATAGTAAAGGTCTGCCTTATTCACACATTTTGTGTAAAAAGATTTCCACCATTTTATTTGGTAAATTTCCCCCTGATCGTACAACAGAAGTTGTTAACTTTACGCGGCACATTTGCAACCGCTTGGGGGCTGCAAATGTGATGGAAATAATTGATTTTCACAAAATTAAAACGGTACTATGGGTACCGGCAAGGACTAGCAAATGACAATTTCGTACAATTGGTTATGTGATTATTTACCGGTAAAACCCACACCGGATGAACTTTCTGTGATCCTCACAGCTGTAGGTCTCGAAGTAGAGAGCCTTGAGCGCTTTGAAAGTGTGAAAGGCAGCCTTGAGGGCCTCGTTGTAGGCGAAGTGCTCAGTGTGGAAAAACATCCCAATGCAGATAAATTACGCCTCACCAAAGTTAACATAGGTAACGGGGAACCCCTCAGCATTGTCTGCGGAGCACCCAATGTGGCTGTAGGGCAAAAAGTGATCGTAGCGCCCATTGGCACTACCATTTACCCCTCCTCCGGAGAACCCATGACCATGAAAAAGGCCAAGATCCGGGGAGAAGAAAGCAACGGAATGATCTGCGCAGAAGATGAAATTGGCCTTGGTACAGGTCATGACGGCATCCTGGTTCTGGATCCTTCCCTGCAGGCCGGTTTAACAGCCCGTGAACTCTTCCAGCCCGCGCAGGACTGGGTTTTCGAAATAGGCCTGACCCCTAACCATATGGACGCCATGAGCCATATCGGTGTAGCCAGGGACGTTTGTGCATTCCTCAACAACCAGGAAAATACACAGATCTACCATGTTCGCCGCCCAGGGATCAGCGCAGCCACCAAAGCAGCTACTGCTTTACAGATAGGCGTTGAAGTGAAAAACAACGATGCCTGTCCCCGTTATTGCGGCCAAACCATTACCGGCGTAAAAGTAGGCCCGTCCCCAGCCTGGATGCAACACAGATTACAGGCTATCGGCGTTCGCCCTATTAATAATATAGTAGACATCACTAACTACGTGCTCCACGAAACCGGCCAGCCCCTCCATGCATTTGATGCAGCTGAGATAAAAGGCGGTAAAGTGGTGATACAAAACCTCCCTACCGGCACGCCTTTCCTGAGTTTAGACGGGAAAGAACGTAAACTGGATGAAGGAGATCTCATGATCTGCGATGGGGAAAACACCCCGCTTTGTATAGCTGGTGTTTTTGGTGGCATCAATTCCGGCGTGAAAGACAGCACCGGCAGCATTTTCCTGGAAAGTGCCCATTTCAGCGCAACCGGCATCCGCAAAACATCCGTACGCCACGGACTTCGTACAGACGCAGCCGTTCGTTTCGAAAAAGGTGTGGATATTGGCCTTGCACCATTTGCCCTGGAACGTGCAGTAGCCCTCATCGGCGAACTCGCACACGGCGCCCCGGCATCTGAAGTTGCAGATGTTTACCCCGTTCCTTCTGAACAGGCCAGCATCGATGTTACTTACCAGTACATTAACAAACTCAGCGGTCATACTTACGCACCTGAAAAGGTAAAAAACATCCTCTGCAGTCTTGGTTTTACCATACAATCAGAAACGGATGCCCATCTGCGTGTATCCGTTCCCCTGCATAAACCGGATATCACCATTCCCGCTGATATCGTGGAAGAAGTGATGCGGATAGACGGGCTGGACAATATTCCCATCCCCGAATTCATTAACATGGTGCCTTCCCGCCAGAGTCAGCCAGACAAAGAGCGTGTGAAGGAAAAACTGGCGGAATACCTGGCCGGCAACGGATTCTCAGAGATCTTCACCAATTCCATCACCAACAGTCAATATTATAAACACCTTGATCAGGATAGCCTGGTGAAGATGATCAATAGCCTCAGTGCGGACCTGGACACGATGCGCCCATCCATGCTGGAAACAGGCCTGGAGCGGATCGCTTACAATCTGAACAGGCGGAACGATGATCTGCTGTTCTTTGAATTCGGTAAAACATACCGTAAAGAGGCAGTAGGCGATTATCCTGAAACAGAGCACCTGAGCCTCTACCTCACCGGTCAGAAATTACCGGAAACCTGGATGCATAAAGCACAGCCCGTAGATTTCTACTATCTTAAAGGGTATGTGCAGAACATATTGCAGGTACTGGGATTACAGGGTGCGGAAATGGCAACAGCCACTGTCCATGGCCTGGAGCCGGCATTTGAAATCACCGTGAATGGGAAAGTGGTAGCCGTTTTAGGTGGTGTAAATGCGCAGAAACTGAAAGAATTTGATATCAAACAGGCAGTATGGTATGCAGATTTCTACTGGGGTACCATTCTGCAACAGCTGCAAACAAAAGATACTTTCTACGAAGAGATCACCAAATTCCCTACCGTTCGCAGGGACCTGGCTTTGGTGCTGGATAAACAGGTGAACTTTGCTGCCGTGGAAACTACTGCACGCTCGGTGAAAACCACCCTGTTGCAACATATCAACCTGTTCGACGTTTTTGAAAGTGAAAAACTCGGTGCAGGTAAAAAATCATATGCCGTGAGCTTCACGTTCCAGGACAAACAGAAAACACTGACTGACCAGGAAACGGATGCCCTCATGAATAAACTCATCAAAGCTTTCGAAACCCAATTACAGGCGGAGATCCGCAAATAATGGAACTGGAACAGTACATACAAAGGATAGAAGACAAGCTGCAACAGCTGTTGAAAAAACTCCAGCAATCGCAGGCAGATAATGTTATGCTGCGCGAGCAGCTTGTCCAACAGCAAAATGAACTGAACCGGCAACAGGAAAACATTGCCTCCCTGGATGAGAAATTAAAACTCAACCGGATAGCTACTGTTACCCAGGGCGCCAACTTATCAGAAGACGAAGACGCCTTCCGCAAAGAAGTCCGGGGAAAGATCAATGATTATATTAAGGAAATTGACCGCTGTATTGCCCTGTTGAATTCTTAATGTAAGGGTTTAAAGATGCGGGTGATCCTCACCTCTTTCATCAGGGGATGCATGGGGTTAATGAGATAAACCAGCTGGCCCGTCATGATCACTGAAGGGAAAGCCAACAGCAATGTTTCCCTGGCCTGCAGCCGCAGCGTTCCAAAGTTCCTGGCGATAGACGGCTTCCTGTCGTTCCGCCAGTCTTCCGGCAATTGCTCCTCTTCAAATACCTGCAAGCTATCCTCCGGCACCTCATATTCTATCATCACCATATCGGGGTTTAATTCTCCCGTGGTATAATACATCCGGTTTTCCATCAGGCAATTTGCCACAGAACTATGTACATATATGCAGGGATTCCCTGCGCTCGTCCAAAAGTTGTCAACCAGCCTGCCGCTTTCGCCGTTGAGGTCATCCTGCCATTCTTTTGTGCTAAGTCTATATAAAAGCATACTTGAATATAGTTATTTTCAGAATGTGCCTACCTCAAAACGGCGAATTTCATCTTTTACCTCTTTGGCTCCCCCTTGTGTATCCATTAACTCAATCGGGGTTCTGCCATGGAAATACCTGTTCGGCAATTTCATCCAAGTGTTGAAACGTTCCCGCTCGCCAAAGACTTTATAACCATAACTATACAGCTCGGCAATGGCCATCAGCCGGTCGCTGATAATATGGCTGAAAGTTTCTTCATCCTTTTTCATGTGAATGGTACGTTCCGTAATAGCCAGCATCCCACTTAAGGTAAAGTAGTCAACACCCAGCACATTCTTTAAACGGGTTAACTGGGCCTTTGTAATGCCCGCCTTTACAAAATCTTCTTTTACTGTAAACAAAACAGCATGTAAATTGGCTACCTGTTCGTAATCATCAAACAGATTACTGGCGCTGGAAGTTGGCACAACTTTCTTCGCCCTGCGGTTATTTCCCGATCGCGTCACAAATATCTGGTTTAGTAAGTAATAATTTTTTAGCACGTAAATATATGCACATATTTGCGCGGGCCTTTATCAATATGAAAATCCTGCTATCAATCTTTCCACACCGTTTGCTTTTATTACATTTGTAAAGTACACCAACACGTCACTAACAATGGAAACACTCATACCCGTTAATATAGTTGTAGCCGACCGCACTTACCGCATCAAGATCCGCACGGAAGAAGAAGAAGCCGTAAGAAGGGTCATGAAAGAAGTGAACGACAAGATCATTGAGTTCAAAGCCGCCTACGCCGGAAAAGATATCCAGGATTATATTGCCATGGCCCTCATCATGTACGCCACCCACCCTGCCACCATTGGCGGAAAAGCCCAGGCAGAAGTAGCCCCTTTCCTCCGGGAAAAGCTGCAACACCTTGACAATCTATTGGATGAGCACCTGAAATAGCTGTTACCAGTGCATCTTTAATTCCTAAATAATTCATTATCACAACCTCTCTGGTACTTTCCTGCCTTTTTTTTGTTATTTTCGCGGGTCGGCTTTCGCCCAATTCGCTGAAATGGGCCAGGGACGTTAATTATAAATACTTTTAAATCTAATTGAAATATGGAGACAATCGCTATAATAGTGGGCGCCGCCGCTCTGGTTATAGGTATACTGCTTGGGAAAGTGATCTTTGCTAAAAATACCCAGAAGAAAGTCCAGGAAGCTGAAGAACAGGCCAGGAGGATCATTTCAGAAGGACAACTCACCGCCGAAAATCTTAAGAAAGATAAATTGCTGGAAGCCAAGGAGAAATACCTGCAAATGAAGTCGGAGCATGACAAAGAAGCCATGCAGCGTACCCAGAAGATCGCAGAATCTGAAAACCGCATTAAACAAAAAGAACTGAGCCTCAACCTTAAAAACGAGCAAATAGCAAAGCAAGTTGCTGAAAACGAAGTAATTAAGGAAAATTTAGGCCGTCAGATCGAACTCGTGAACATCAAACGCTCCGAACTGGAAAAACACCAGGAAGAGCATATCCGCCGCCTCGAAAAAGTAGCCGCGCTCACTGCTGAAGAAGCCAAACACCAACTGGTGGAAAGCCTCAAGGAAGAAGCCCGCTCTCAGGCACTCAGCCACATCCAGGAGATCATCGAAGACGCTAAAACAAAAGCCAACAAAGAAGCCAAAAAGATCATCATACAATCTATTCAGCGTACCGCCGCAGAACAGACCATTGAGAATGCCATTACCGTATTCAACCTGGAAAGTGATGAAATAAAAGGTCAGATCATCGGAAGGGAAGGCCGTAACATCCGTGCCATTGAAGCTGCTACCGGAGTTGACCTCATTGTGGACGATACCCCTGAAGCCATCGTACTCTCTTCTTTCGACCCACTCCGCCGTGAAATTGCACGCCTCAGCCTGCAACGCCTCGTTCAGGATGGCCGTATCCACCCTGCCCGTATTGAGGAAGTAGTGGAAAAAACCAAACGTCAGCTGGAAGAGCAGGTAATGGAGATCGGTGAACGTACTGTAATTGAACTTGGTATTCACGGTTTACATAAAGAACTCGTACGCATGGTAGGTAAAATGCGCTTCCGTTCTTCTTATGGCCAGAACCTGCTGATGCACTCCAAAGAAACTGCTAACCTCTGCGCCGTGATGGCAGCAGAGCTGGGCCTCAACCCCAAACTGGCAAAACGCGCAGGTCTTCTGCACGATATTGGTAAAGTGCCTGATGAAGAAACTGAATTGAGCCACGCATTATTAGGTGCCAAACTTGCAGAGAAATATGGTGAACATCCTGCCATCGTAAACGCTATCGGCGCACACCACGATGAAATGGAAATGGCCTATGTGATCTCTCCTATCGTTCAGGCTTGTGATGCTATCAGCGGTGCCCGCCCTGGTGCACGCCGTGAGATCATGCAAAGTTACCTGCAACGTATCAAAGACCTCGAAAACCTGGCCATGGCATATGATGGTGTTGAAAAAGCATACGCTATCCAGGCAGGCCGTGAACTGCGCGTGATTGTGGAAAGTGAAAAAGTAACAGATGGAGATGCAGACCGCCTCAGTTTTGAAATTGCCAATAAGATCCAGAACGAAATGCAATATCCCGGCCAGATCAAAGTAACGGTGATCCGTGAACGCAGAGCCGTGAACGTTGCGAGATAATTATTTCGAACACATATTTTCAAACGCCGCAACCAAAAAATTGCGGCGTTTTTATTTATCTTACAAGCCACTAAAAAACGCTACAGTTGTATGAAAAGAAGAATCATGACACTCGCTGTGCTGACCTTATTATCTGTCAGCACTGCCTTTGCACAAAAGCAGCAAAAACTGTTCAACGGTAAAAACCTCGATGGTTGGAAGATCCACGGAACAGAAAAATGGTATGTTGAAAAAGGTGAACTGATCTGCGAAAGCGGTCCGGATAAAGAATACGGCTACCTCGCCACAGATAAAACATTCAAGGATTTTGAACTCACCGTTGATTTTAAACAGGAAGCCAATGGCAACAGCGGCGTATTCTTCCACTCTTCACTGGAAGGCACCAAAATATCCGGATGGCAGGCTGAAGTAGCACCTCCCGGTTCCAACACCGGTGGTATCTATGAATCTTATGGCCGTGGCTGGTTGATCAAACCCACAGCGGAAAAAGATAAGAACCTGAAAATGGGAGAATGGAATACCATGAAGGTGGTGGTGAAAGGTAACAACGTAACCACTTATCTCAATGGTGTGGAAATGATCACACTCGATGATGAAAAGATCGGTGCCAAAGAAGGGCAGGTTGCATTACAGATCCACTCCGGCGGTGGCATCAAAGTGCGCTGGAAAAACATCAAGATCAAAGAAATAAAATAAGCAGCACCAATCTTCTTAAAATAAAGCCCGTTGCGCACACCATGCACAACGGGCTATTTTATTGACGGTAGTACTGTGTGAATTGTACGCAATCCCCTGCTAATGCGGCAAATGCGCGTTTTTAGGTCAAAAAAGTATAAGGAATAGGGAAAATGAAACTAGTTAATCTTGCCTAAAAACGTGAAATTTATAATTGAATAGGCAAGTTTCCACAATCATGAAATAAGATGCGAACTAAGAACCGTTTATAAGTCCTATAGCATGTTATGAAACTGACTTTTACTTGAATTAAACTAGGTCAATTGAGATTCAAACAATCCAAAAATTTATTTTTTTCCAAGTGTGTTGATCCTTTTTTAGGACGCTAACGAATCCTTTTTTTTAAACATCAATGCAATCGTTTGCATCATTTGTCAAGGTTATAGTATGCAAATGGTATTCTTCCGGCAATAGCAGGCCGGCCGGCTATTTATTTTACTTAAAAAAACACGTCATGAATGATTTATTACTTTCCACGGCCAACACATTTATTCAACAAAAAAACAACTGTTAGTACTTCTCCTGTAGCCATCAGAATTTAAGTAGCAATCAGAATTTTAAGGGTCTCTATACATATCCAGCAACGGATATACGGAAATCAATCAAACGCGATCGTCAATTCTCTGTATATGCACACCCAGGTTCCGGGTGCATATTAAATTTTTAAATGATTCCCATTATGAAACAACAAACAAGCGTATCAGCCTGCATTTCCCACGCCAGGAAATGGCTTTTACCCTTCTCCCTCTTCCTCCTTTTTTTATTGTGTAGTATGGTAACGTTTGCACAAGCGGTGAAAGTGGAAGGAACGGTAAAAGACGCAACAGGTAATTTCCTTCCGGGAGTGACCGTAATGGTCAAAGGCACCAAAAAAGGAGTAGCCACCAGCGACCTGGGGCGTTTTTCCCTTCAAGCGGAAAAAACAGATGTACTCGTTTTTTCCTTTACCGGTTTTACCGCAAAGGAAGAAATTGTTGGTCCGCGTACAACCATTGATGTAACACTACTGGAAAACGTATCCACCCTCAACGACGTGGTGGTAGTAGGGTATGGTACGCAAAAGAAAAGAGATGTAACCGGTGCTATCAGTTCCATCTCCGCCAAAGCAATTGAAGAAAAACAACCCGTATCTATTTTCGATGCGATACAGGGTGCAGCACCAGGTGTGCGTGTAATGAGTAATTCCGGTGCACCAGGTGAAGATCAGGATATCACTGTGCGCGGCCTCTCCACATTGTCTGACGGTGGCGTCAGACCACTTTACATTGTGGATGGTGTAACCATGGATAACATCAATGCCATCAATCCAAACGACATTCAATCTATCGAGATCCTGAAAGATGCCGCTTCTGCTGCCATCTACGGTTCCCGTTCTGCTAACGGTGTTATCATTATCACCACTAAACGCGGTGATGACGGTAAACCTAAGATAGATCTGAACTACCTGAGAAGTTACAGCAAACTCTCTAACAGGGTGCCACAGGCGAACCGCCTGGAAAGACAAATGTTCGACCGCAGAAGTAATATTGGCCTGGACCCTAAACCAGATGATTCCACTTCTTTTGCCAGGAATGCGGATAACGATTACCAAAAACTGATCACACAAACCGCAGTAAGGAACCAGATAGATCTCGGCATCAGTGGTGGCAACAAAAACCTGAACTTCTTCAGCAGTCTTCAATACCTGGATGATCAGGGGATTGTACTGAGAAGTTATGCCAAACGCCTCACCCTCCGTAATAATATAGACTACAAGCCAAGCAAGTGGTTCAATATGTCCACCCGCCTGAACTTTAGTTTCATGGACAAAAACAATATCAATGAAGGTAACGTGATCAGGCAAGCCCTGCAACGCCCTCCCGGCATGGCATTATACTTACCGGACGGCAGCTTCATTTATAACAATGGCGGACGCCGGAACCCGATCGCTGAAGCATACTTGCGCAAAGACCTGTCTAAGATCTACAAAGGCGTACTGTATCAGGGTTTTGATTTCCAATTAGCCACACCGCTGAAACTTCACGCAGATGTATCTGCCGATGTGGAACTCACCCGCAGAACTACCTTTAACTCTAAACTGCTGGATACCGGTAACCCGCAGGCCAGCTCAGGTAGTGACAATACTGCGCTGCCTGTAAGAACACAAGGTAACCTTTACCTTAGCTACCAGAAAAGCTTCAACAAGGTCCATAACCTTGCCGCCATGGTAGGTACCAACGTTGAAAAAAATAACCAGGAAGAAGTAAACCTTGCCGGTCGCTTTTTCGTAACGGAGTCTGTGGAAACTCTGAACGCAGCTGGTCAGTTTACACTAACGGATATCTACTCAAACGGTACATTAAACTCTTTACTGGGTGTTTATGGAAGGCTTTCCTATGATTATAAAGGCAAATACCTGCTCGCCGCTACCATGAGAAGAGATGGTTCTTCCAGGTTCGGTACTGATATGAGATGGGGTAATTTCCCCTCTGTTTCTGTAGGATGGAGGTTCAGTGATGAGAATTTCATGAGCCGCTTTAAAGGTGGTGCTTTAACAGATGGTAAGATCCGCGCCAGCTGGGGGATCACAGGTAATCAGGCGATCGGGGATTTTGACGCAGTACAACAATTCGTATTCGGCCAGTACTTTTATTATGATACAAGCGGTGTTCGTACAAACGACAGGTTAGGTAACAGCCTCCTGCAATGGGAAGAAACCGCACAATCAGATATTGGTATTGACCTCACTTTCTTCAATGGCCGCCTCGTTTTCGTAGCAGACTATTTTGTGAAGAAAACATCTGACCTGCTTTATGACGCACCACTGCCACTGGAAGTTGGTTTTCCCGGTAAAGCCAGGACCAACGCCGGTACTATCGAAAACAGGGGTATAGAATTATCTTTAACTGCATATCCCATCAGCACAAAGAACTTTAGCTGGATGACCTCCATCAACTATACACAGATCAGGAACAAGATCACCAGCCTTCCCGGTGGTGACTATGTAGATGGTATCTGGTATGTAGGACAAGGTATGGAAGCGGGTAACTTCTACGGATATGAATACCTCGGTATCTATCAGTATGATGAATCAAATGCTTACACACCTGATTACAGGACCCGCCTGATCCCTCAGTTCCAGAAAGATGCGCATGGTAACGTGATCATTCAGAAAAACATGAAGCCTATCCTCACAGGATATCAAACACCTGATGGCAAGGCCTATTCTGGTGATGTGAAACAATTAACCACTAACGGTTTCGTGTCCAAAGGCGGTGATGTGATCTGGGAAAACCTGCCGGATGATAAAGGCCAGCTGAACGGAAATATCGGGAATGAAGACAGGAAGATCATCGGTTATGGTCAACCAAGGTGGAGCTTAGGCTGGAGCAATACATTCAGATATAAAGGCATTTCCCTCTCCATGAATATATATGGAAACTTTGGTGGAAGCATTTATAATGAAAACAGAAGGAACCTCGCATCCTTCTCTAACAGTAATACCACTCCGGAACCTCACTTTATCCGCAACATGTGGAAATATCCCGGTCAGATCACAGATTCTTATTTAGGTGGAGACAAAACCGCTGATAACTTCCGCAGAGGAAACAGCCAGTTCCTGGAAGATGGTTCCTTTGTGCGCTTGCAAACTGTAAGACTGGGTTATGAACTGCCTAAACACATTATCAGAAGAGCACACCTGCAGTATGCGAACATATTCGTATACGGAAACGGCCTGTTGACCTGGACGGATTATACCGGCTTCGATCCCGAAGTAAGTCAGCGTAGCGTTCTTAAACCAGGAGAAGATCCCGGAAAGTTCCCACGCAAACGTGAATTAGGTATGGGTGTTAATGTTACTTTTTAATTAAACGATCATGAAAAGAATTAAAATATCAGTGCTGTTATTTGCGGGGTTGGCGATAGCCCTCACAAATTTGAAGTGTAATAAGTACTTAGATGAGGAGCCAGTGTCGTCCATTACTCCGGAAACTTTCTGGAGAGATCAGAATGATGCAAAAGCCTGGATGGCAGGTATCTATAATCAACTGCAATCCACTTTAAATACTAACTGGTTCGATTGGGGTGAAGTTCGTTCAGATAACGTTAAAACCGCCGGTACGGGAAATGCGCAGACCAAACTGCTGAATAATATATTATCAGCCAACGATGCGGATATCAATAATGTTACCAGGTGGACGGCCTTGTATACCACCATTTCCCTTTGCAATTATGGTATCAAATATTTCCCCGGCATGATCGAGAAAAACCTTGATCAGGGTGTTACCCGCTATAAAGATAACCTGGGGCAATGTTATGGTTTGCGTGCACTGATGTACTTCTACGGTTTACGCGTATGGGGCCGTGTACCCATCATTACAGAGCCCATCGAATCATTAACGCAGCAAACAGAGTTCCCGAGATCAGACATCGCTGCCGTTAAAAAACAGATCCTGGATGATATTGCCAAAGCGTTGGAAACCATCGGCAGCAATACCAGCGGACCTTCCAGGTATTACATGCAAAAAGCAGCTGTATATGCATTACAAACAGATGTTTACATGTGGTTCCAGGATTATGATAATGCCCTGATCGCAGCTGAAAAAGCTATTACAGAAAGTAAATGTACCTGGGTAACTACTCCGCTGCAATGGAAAAACATCTTCTTAAGTCCTGAAACTTCTACCGAAACTATTTTCAATATTTATTGGAATGATGTGGAAAGAGGCGGAGGAGTTGGTATCTGCCAAAAACTGGGATCTGGTTCCAACACCAACCAATACATGATCACACCAAAGATCTTCCAGGAATTGAGGGAAAGAACGGATGTAAACGGCATTCCTATCGATGGCCGTTTCTGGACAAACTTTGACACGATCAAGTTTTTTAGCGTTACTGTTTACAGCCTGTCTGTTGCAGAGTTCGGCAAATTTTACCCCTGGGCCAGTGGCCAGGCCGGGCCTTTTGTATTTGAGGCCAACAACTCCTGCAAAGCAAAGATCCCTGTTTACCGTTTCGCAGATATACAATTGCTGAAAGCTGAAGCCCTCACGCACAAAGGCCAATACCAGCCCGCGCTCGATATCCTGAACCAGGTAAGGAGCCGTTGCGGTTATCCCGTTAAAGCGCAGCTGGCAGACTTTACAGGAGATGTGATGAAAGGCATAGAACGCGCGATACTGAAAGAAAGGCAATATGAGTTCCTCGGTGAAGGTAAAAGGTGGTTCGACCTCTGCCGTATTGATAAGATGTATGACTTTAGCAACAACGGATACGCCTATCTGCGGGAGACAATGAATCCCATCCTCTCTGCACGTGTTGGCGCTACTCCTTTTGATAACACAGCATCTGTTCCGAATGGTATGGGCAGGATCTTATACCCAATCAACTCCGATGCATTTAATGCTAATTCTAAATTAAGAGGTGATCAGAATCCTCCATATGACGAATAAGACAAACAGCCATTGTGAACGAACATTAAATGATCATTATGAAAAGTATTAAGCAATATATATTACCATTGGCAGTGCTGGGCTGCCTCACATTCGCTTCCTGCGACAAACTGCAGGACGGATATGATTATAACGCGTCCATTTACGATACCAAAGTGAATTCGAACGTGTACGACTTCATGAAGTCAAAACCAGAATTGTTTTCCAGCATGCTCAGCGCAATTGACTATGTAGATAAGGACCCGAACTTCAAAGACGTAAAGCCGCTGTATACCAGTACAGGCAATACTTTCCTGTTGCTCACCAACACTGCGCTTTCAAACCTGGAAGATGGAAACAGCTTCTTTGTACTGAACCTGGTAACAGTAACAGATCCCTCCAGCCCTGACTTCGGCAAACAGGTAAGAGGTACTGATTTTACGCAGTACCCCGTACAGGTGGTAGCTGATCTTTTACGCTACCACGTAATGAAAGGGCGTCATGAATATGCCAACCTGAACTCTACACCGCATTGGGTGAATACTTTTGCCATCAGTGCAACAAACGATTCTGCCAAGGTGCATATTTATCTGCAGGCAACACGTGAAGGATATCTGTTCCTCAATAATTACATAGGCGCGCCCTCCGGATGGGCCGAACTGAGGCCCCGTACGCCAAACTTACTGGCAACGAATGGTGTCATTCATATCATGAACAGGTGGCTCCGTCAGCCTACAAGACAAATAATTGAGAATAATAAATAACTAATGCTATTGTTATGAGAAAGATATTTGGTGCAGTTCTTATGTTTTCACTTTCCCTCTTCGCCCTCTCCTGTAAAAAGGACAAGGTAGAGATCGAAACATTAAGCAAAGCAGGAGAAGAATTTTATTTCGGGGAAAAAGTCCCCGTATGGGCAGGCACAAGAGGTGACCTGAAAAACCTGAGCTATTCATGGACAGCCACCGGCGGTACCTTTGATGGATGGAGAACGCAGGACCTTTTTGAGAACCTGTGGATAGCGCCCACTAAAGCAGGGGAATACACGGTAACAGCTACTGCAAAAGATGGTAAGGCATCCGCCTCCCGCAGTACCACTATGAAAGTGACCCGTTACTTTTTTGATGAATTTCAGAGCGCATACACTTTTAATGGTAATGGATGGGCGCAAAGTAATACCACCCAGGTAAATATTACAGACAGCGATGTGAACAAGGCCAGGGTGGAACTTACAGCCAATGCTACCAGTGGCCCGAATATCCGCCGCACACTGGACCTCGCTGAACTGAAGATCCCTTTCTCCATCAATGCAAAATTCGGATGGAAAACATTCTTCAGGGCCGGCCAGGCAATCACCATCAGCGTGTTCTTTGTACAGCCCGCCGCTAACCCTACCATTCCCTATATGCGGGAGATCAGATGGGAGATCTGGCCAACTGTAAATCCGGCTACTACGGATAACTACCAGATCAGGTATGAAACCTTTACCCCTAACAATTCCGGCTCTTCAAAATTCAGTGCAGCAGGTGCTGTACTGCCATCGCCACTACCACTGGTCTCTCCTGTAAAAGGAAGGAAAGCGGAACTGGCCATCGCTAATGGCGGTGAAAAGAACATCAGCATCTCTATAGACGCAGCCAACGTGATGCATGCTTACATAGATGGCGTACTGTGGTTCCAGAGCAACGGCTTCAAAGACTGGTTAGATTTTGTTAAAGCTGCAAACCCGGGTTTCCCTGATCCTGTAGTAAAAGAATTCAGGATCGCTTTCCCTGCAAAAGCCAATAACAACGAAACAGGTTCCACCTTATTCGTGAACAGCGTATTTATCAATAATGATGGTACCATCCTGAAATAAGGATACCTTATAAACATTTACCGGACGGCGCCATCTTTGGCGCCGTTTGTTTTTATGCTAATTTGCAGCATGACATTACAGCAACAACTTTCAGAAACCACCGCCTACCTCCGGCAACAGGGTTTTGGCGCAGCAAAGGCAGGCATTGTTTTAGGCACCGGCCTGGGAGAACTCATTGCCAAAATAGACATCCATAAAAGCATTCCCTACGGCCAGATCCCCCATTTCCCGGAGTCTACCGTAGAATCACATAAAGGCCACCTGATCTTCGGATACATTGGTAAAACCGCTGTAATTGCCATGCAGGGCCGTTTCCATTATTACGAAGGTTACAACATGCAGCAGATCACTTTTCCCATCCGCATCATGAAAGCCCTCGGCGTGGAAAAACTCCTCCTGAGCAATGCCGCAGGAGGTATGAACCCCGCTTTCAAAAAAGGAGATCTCGTGCTGCTGAACGACCATATCAACCTGCAACCGGAAAATCCTTTAAGAGGCCTGAACGCTCCCGACTTCGGCCCCCGCTTTCCTGATATGAGCAGACCCTATGATATAGCTTTAAGCGAAAAATTACAGGCTGCCTCGGGTAATAAAATGCATAAAGGTGTATACGTAGCCGTAACCGGCCCTAACCTGGAAACCCGCGCAGAATATCGTTTCCTGAAAATGATAGGAGGAGATGTGGTAGGCATGAGCACAGTGCCCGAAGTGATCGTGGCCAACCAGATAGGTTTACCCTGCGCATGCGTATCCGTTGTAACGGATGAATGTGATCCGGATAACTTAGTACCGGTATCCCTTGCGGAGATATTGGCTGTAGCCGGTAAAGCGGACAAAGTGCTGAGTGGCATCTTTGCCGAAGTGATAGCTGGCTTATAATTAACTGGACTTTCGAATGATCAACTCCGTTTTCAATACCCGGATAATAGTTTTCCAATCCGCCACGTCCCGGTTGATCTGATCAATTAATAACTGCGCCGCTGTTTGCCCGATCTCTTTCACAGGTTGGGAAACAGTGGTCAATGCAGGTTCTATCAGTCCGGATGCAAAATCATTACTGAAACCCACCACCGCAATATCCTTTGGAACATTCAGCCCCCTCTTCCTGATCACCTGGATGGCTTCAATAGCCGTAGGATCATTCACCGCAAAAATGGCATCCGGCGGATTCTCCATATTCAGCAGGTGATTCACATAGATCTTTACCTTATCTACATTCAGGTCGTAGGAAATCACCAGCTCTTCATCAAATTCTATATTGTTTTTACGTAATGCTGCCGTATACCCGTTCAGCCTTTTTTCACTGATCTTCAGGGAAGAGGGGCCTGCCAGGTGCGCAATACGTTTACGCCCTCTTTCTATCAGGTGATTCACGGCACGGAAAGCGCCATCGTAATCATCTACGATCACCTTGGGCACATCCATTTCATCACATACCCTGTTAAAAAATACAATGGGAATACCCTTGCGCTGAAAGATCTTCAGGTGATCGAAATTCCGCGTTTCCTTGGTGATCGACACAAGGATGCCATCCACCTGGTTGGCCAGCATCACTTTCGTATTGGCCACCTCCGTTTCATAGGTTTCGTTGGATTGACAGATCACGGTATTATATCCTGCTTTGCTGGCTACTTCCTGCGCGCCAATGATGGCTTTGGGAAAATACGAACTATGGAACTCCGGCACGATAATACCAATGGTGTTCGTTTTTTTAGTGATAAGACTAATGGCCAGCATATTCCGCTGATAATCCATTTTCTCCGCAAATTCCAACACCGCCTGCCGCGTTGCTGCATTCACACTGGGATGTCCTGTGAGCGCTCTGGAAACAGTAGATTTTGAAAGGTTCAGTTCCCGCGCAATATCTATGATGGTTACCTGATGTCTTTTCATGTGGTAAAGGAACGAAATAATCTTCATCTTGGGAACATTCCCATAAAATGGGAATGTTCCCAATCAAGAAATAGTTGTTTTCTTGCGCCTTGGATACCTGTTTTTATAATCTTTGGTAACAACAAATTCACACGTATGAAAAAGCTGTTGCTCACAATTGGCTTTCCTTTGCCTATTCCGTCTATTTTTGTACCCAACCATGCTCATTCGTCGTTTTCCCCCAATCCCTCTCTGTCCCTTTACTACTTGATTTATCAAAATCTTTAAACACGTTGGTTGTATGAATATTACACGTTTGAAACTGTTGCTTTGCTTTTTACTATTGGCAATGGGCGCCACGGCCCAAACGCCCGCAGCAACAAAACTGATCACAGGTAAAATAACTGACACCGAAGGGCAGCCCCTGGAAGGTGTAACCGTTCTGGTAAAAGGTGCCACCGCCAAAGCACTCACCAATGCAGAAGGCGTTTATAACATCAGGGTGGAAAATGCCACCGGCGCCATTCTTGTATTCTCTTATGTAGGTTTTACAACTAAAGAAGTAAAGATCTCCGCCTCCGCCTCTGTGTACAATACCAAAATGGAAACCTCTATCAAAGGTCTTAATGACGTAGTGGTAATTGGTTACGGTACCGTGAAAAGAAAAGACCTCACCGGTTCTGTAGGAGCTGTAAAGATGAGCGATCTGGAAAAAGCGCCCGTACCTTCTTTTGACCAGGCCCTCGCCGGACGGATAGCTGGTGTACAGGTTTCTTCTTTCGATGGACAACCCGGATCTCCGCTGCAGATCGTTATCCGCGGTAATAACTCTGTAACTCAGGATAACTCTCCCCTCTATGTGATAGATGGTTTCCCGATAGAAAATCCCGTGAACAATGTGCTCAATCCGGAAGAGATCGAAGACATCCAGGTATTAAGGGATGCATCCGCTACTGCCATTTATGGCGCAAGAGGTGCAAACGGAGTGTTCCTCATCACTACCAAAAAAGGAAAGGTCGGCGCACCTGTTGTAAAATATCAGACCTGGATGGGCGTATCCCAGAACCTGAAAAAACAGGAAATGCTCAGCCCTTATGAGTTTGTAAAATATTCCATTGAGCAGAACTCCGGTGTTTATACACCTGTTTACCTCTCCAATGGCAGGAAACTGGAAGATTACAAGAACATAAAGGGTATAGATTGGCAGGACCATGTTTTCCGGGATGCTTTCATCCAAAACCATAGCCTCTCTGTAAGAGGCGGTACCGATAAAACGAAATATTCCTTTTCCGGAAACGTACTCGGGCAGGATGGTATCATTATCAACAGCGCCTTCAGACGTTACCAGGGAAGAGTATCGCTGGACCAGATAGTATCGGATAACGTAAGAGCGCGATTAAATGTGAATTATTCCTCCACTAAAACAAACGGTACTATCTCTAATTCCACCAGCACCACCGGTTCCCCTTCCGGCCCTACTACCAGTTTAATGTACAGCGTATGGGGCTACAGGCCTGTTACCGGGGATTCTACCAATGATGAGAATTTACTGGACCTGCCTTTTGATCCGAATGTGGATCCCCTGGCAGAATACCGCATCAATCCCATCCTGTCTACGAAGAACGAATACAATCCCGTTTTCAACAATACCTTTTCTTCCAATGCTGATATAGAGATCAAACCGGCAAAATATTTCCTGTTAAAGATCTCTGGTGGTTTGATCAAAAGTGCCATCAGGAGAGAAGTGTTTAATAACTCTAATACCCGCCTGGGCAGTCCAAAGAGCAGCACGCTTGGTGTGAACGGTTCTGTCAGGAATGAGGAAATGACCAATATACTGAATGAAAACACGCTCACCTACTCACGCAGGTTCAACAAGGAACACAACCTGAATGTACTGGGTGGTATCACCATGCAAAAAGTGAATTATTATAACTATGGCTTCACTTCCAATATGGTGCCCAATGAATCACTGGGTATGAGCGGGCTGGATGAAGGAATTGTGAGCACATCACCAACAGAGAAATCCTCCAATGCGCTGATGTCTTTCCTGGGCCGTATCAATTATGATTATAAATCCCGTTATCTGTTCACTGTAAGTTTCCGTGCAGACGGTTCTTCTAAATTCTCTTCCGAAAACAGGTGGGCCTATTTCCCCTCAGGTGCATTTGCATGGCGGATCGTAGATGAATCTTTCATAAAGAACATTTCCTGGCTCTCTGACGCCAAGCTGCGTATAGGTTATGGCTTAACGGGTAATAACAGGGTAACTGACTTTGCTTATCTATCTTCCCAGCAACTCTATCCCTACTCCGGTTATGCATTCGGTGATTCTCCCGTACAGGGCATTATCCCCAATAACCTGGGTAATAAAGACCTGAAATGGGAAACCACCGAACAAGCGGATATAGGGCTGGATCTCGGTTTCTTAAATAACCGCATCACCCTCTCCACTGATTATTACAAAAAGAACACACGTGATCTCTTACTCTTAGCCACCCTTGCTCCTACTACAGGTTATGCCAACGGTTATCGTAATGTAGGCAGAGTATCGAATGAAGGTGTTGAATTCACGCTCAACACTGTGAATATTCAAACAAAGAAATTTAGCTGGAATACCAACTTCAACATCTCCTTCAACCGCAACAAAGTATTGCAACTAAATGAAGGCGAACCCAGCTTAGCCAGCAGGATCACCTGGGGTAACTTTAACAACGCTTATCCTTACATAGCTATCCCCGGTCATCCGATCGCACTGTTCTACGGTTTCCTGTTTGATGGTGTGTACCAGTACAGCGATTTCAACCAACAGGCAAATGGCACTTATGTGTTGAAAGAGGGGATACCAAACAACGGACAGCCAAGAACAACCGTTCAACCCGGTTACATCAAGTTCAGGGATATCAACCAGGATGGACAGGTAGATAACAGTGACCTCACCATTATCGGCAATCCTAATCCTATCCACATCGGCGGTTTCTCTAACAACTTCACCTACGGTGCTTTTGATCTGAATGTGTTCTTCCAATGGAGTTATGGTAACGATATCTTAAATGCAAACCGTATTGAATTTGAAGGCGGTGATGTAGTGAGGTCTTACCTGAACATGTTCAAATCTGTAGAAAAACGCTGGACACCGGAGAACCAAACGAACGAGCTGTATAAAATAGGTGGTCAGGGCCCATTGGTGTATTCTTCCCGTACAATTGAAGATGGTTCTTACCTGCGTTTAAAAACAGTAGCGCTGGGTTATAACATGCCATCCAAATTAGTATCAAGGGCACACATTAAAGCCCTGCGGTTATATGCCTCTGCACAGAACCTGCTGACCTGGACCAACTACTCCGGTCCCGATCCGGAAGTATCTGTAAGGCCCAGTGCTTTAACACCAGGTTTCGACTGGTCCGCTTATCCAAACACCAGAACTATTACGTTTGGTCTTGATCTCACTTTTTAATTTTAAATGCTGTTTATTATGAAACGCATCCTCATATTATTTGTATTGGCCGGTTCTATGCTGAGCGCCTGTAACAAGTTCCTCGAAACAAAACCGGAAGACTTTGTAACACCGGATAATTATTACAATACGGAAGCAGACCTGGACAGGGCCTTGAATGGTGTATACAACAGATTGGTAGATAATTTCGGGCGGATGTATTCCCGTGGCCTGTTTAGCTTCCTTTCCATCAGCGATGAATTCTTCTATAAGAACATCACCATCACCAACCTCAAAGTAATGGACTTTGATGCCGGCCAGCTGGATGTAGGTAAACTCTGGGAAGTAGCCTACCAGGGTATTGACAGGGCCAACATCCTGCTGGAGAATGTAGACAAACCAAAAATGGACGAAACAAGAAGGAAAGCCATTAAAGGAGAAGCATTATTCCTCAGGGCTTATTTTTACTTCGTACTCGTAGATAACTTTGGCGGTGTTCCCTTAAAGCTGGTATCTACCAAAAACCCTCTGGAAAAATACCTGCCCCGTGCTTCCGTAGCTGATGTGTATGCCTCTATTGTGAACGACATGAAAGCGGCTGACACACTGGTAAGTGATATCAGCAGTTACGCCTATAATGAAAGAGTAACAAAAACTGCCGTAGAAGGGGTACTGGCAAGAGTATACCTCACCATGGCCGGCGAACCTTTGAAAGATGTTGCTAAATACAACGATGCCCTGATCTATGCAGACAAAGTGATCAACTCAGGTAAACATTCTCTCACTAGTGATTACAGCCGCATCTTCATCAATCATTCTGAAAACAAATATGACCTGCAGGAGTGTATCTGGGAAATAGGCATGTATGGCAATCAGCTGGGTAATACACAACTAGCCGGAGCGGTAGGGATAGAAAACGGCGTAGAATGTACCGATGATAAAATAGGGTATTCCACCGGGCCTTTGAAAATAACTGCCCGTATGTTTGGCCTCTATGCAGCTACTGACCTCAGAAGGGATTGGGCCATTGCACCCTACAAATATGTAACCAACGCCACTACCGGTGTTACCACTAAAACGCCTTACACTGCCGCACAGATCTATGACCGCACTGTTGGTAAATGGCGCAGGGAATATGAAACAATAACACCCAAAAACAGGAACTACAACTCTACCAATTTCCCTGTACTCCGGTATTCAGATGTATTGCTGATGAAGGCGGAAGCAGAAACGCAGGTGAGTGGAGCGCCCACCGCAGCAGCTTACGATGCCATCAACAAAGTACGCCGGAGAGGTTATGGCAAACCGATTAACACACCTGATGCTACTGTTGACGCACCAGCCGGCTTAGGTAAGGCAGATTTCCTTACCTTCCTGCAGGACGAACGTGCAAGGGAACTGGCATTCGAAGGTTTGCGTAAACATGATCTGATCCGCTGGGGACTTTATCTCTCCAAAATGCAGTCGCTGGCCGTGGATATCTCCACCAATGCCCCCTCTGGATTCAGATATGGTGCTAACGCTGCCAAAAACATCACTGCCAGGAATTTAGTATTCCCTATCCCTAATACAGAGATCACCGTTAATCATCTGGTCACTCAAAATCCAAACTGGTAACAACATGCGTAAGATTATATATAGCCTGGTATCAATTGGCATCTTCGCCGCTTGTGCAAAAGAAAAAGTAGGCGCACCGAACTTTGAAGTATCCACAACCTCACTTACCTATAAAGCAGGCGATTCTGTAAAATTCAAGATCAGCGGCAACCCGGATAACCTCATGTTCTATTCCGGTGAACAGGGACATAAATATGAATTCCGGAAACGGGATAGTGCAGACAATGATCTGCAGATAGAATTCAAAAGCCTGGTACAATTTGGTCTCATCTATCAGAACCTGCAGGTGCTGGTGTCCAACGACTTTAACGGCAAGGCGGACACCCCTTCTGTAAAAGCCGCCACCTGGACGGACATTAGCAGCAAAGCAACATTCTCTGCCGGAAAAGACAGTGTATCATCCGGCCTTATCAGCCTGAAGCCTTATGTCAACGCACAAAAGCCTTCCTCACTGATCTATGTGGCATTCAGATATACGGATTACAAAAAAGCACAGGGACAGAACAGATGGGTGATCCGCACTTTCAGCGCCAACAACATTGCACCGGATGGAACGGTAACCCCTATGGCGGTAATGTCCACCGGAGGCTGGCAGCAGGTGAACTTCAAAAACACCGCTTTCGTCTGGAGCCTCTCCGCCGCACAATTGCTCATGCCAAGCAGCGCAGCTACCGCAGATGATAATGAAGACTGGGCCATCAGCAAAGGATTTGATCCTACCTATATTAAACAGGATGTAGGTACAGCACTCAAGAACATCAGCACCGTTTTACCAGAATATGGGTATGTGTTTACACAACCCGGTACCTATAAAGTTGTATTTGAAGGATCCTCCGTACGTTATAATGGCGAACAAAGGACAACGAGAGAAGTGACATTAACTATTACGCCATGAATGCAGTGATTGATACATCTGTTATTGTAGTATTTTCCATCTTTATCATGCTGGTCGGTTTCTCGTTTTCGAGGACCGGCCGCAATTTGAAATCTTTTTTTGCCGCAGGAGAAGCCGTGCCCTGGTTTATCGGGGGATTATCTTTATTCATGAGCTTCTTCTCCGCCGGCACCTTTGTAGCCTGGGGTTCCATTGCCTATAAATATGGCTGGGTAGCCATCACCATTCAATGGACCATGTGTATCGGCGGATTGGTAACAGGTTTATACCTGGCACCCAAATGGAAAGCCACCGGAAACCTCACAGCCGCTGAATTTATCCGGGAACGTTTGGGAGAAGCGGTACAAAAAAGTTACATCTACATTTTCATGATCGTATCACTGCTGATCAAAGGATCAGTATTGTACTCCGTTGCGCGGCTCGTCAGTTCATCCCTTGGATTTCCACTGATGCCCAGCACCGTGGTATTGGGATTATTCATGATCGCCTACACCGCTGTGGGTGGGTTATGGGCAGTGATGGTAACAGACATCCTGCAGTTTGTGATCCTCACAGCCGCCATCCTCATCATCATTCCATTGGCATTTGATGCAGCAGGTGGTGTGGAACATTTCATTAAATTCTCCCCACAGGGTTTCTTTGATGTGGTGAATGGTGAATATACCTGGGGTTTTATACTGGCGTTTGCTTTATATCACATCTTCTATATCGGTGGTAACTGGACTTTCGTGCAACGTTACACCAGTGTGGATACGCCAAAGTCGGCTTCCAAAGTGGCATATCTTTTTGCCGGTCTTTATATTATCAGTCCTGTGTTGTGGATGTTACCACCGATGGTATACAAAACCATCAACCCCGGTTTGCAGGGTCTGGATACAGAGAATGCTTACCTCATGATCTGCCAGCATGTATTGCCCGCAGGGCTGATGGGGCTGATCTTAACAGGAATGTATTTCTCTACTTCCGCATCTGCCAATACCGCTCTGAATGTAGTATCTGCTGTATTCACGAACGACATCTACAAAGGTTCCATCAACCCGAAAGCTTCTGATAAAAAACTGATGAGTGTAGCCCGCATCTCCTCCTGGTTCTTTGGATTGGGGATGATCGTAGTGGCTTTGATCGTTCCCTACATCGGAGGGATCGTTGAATTCACCTTGAGCATTGGCGCCATCACTGGCGGGCCATTGCTCGCTCCACCGCTTTGGGCTTTATTCTCCAAACGCCTTACCGGAAAGGTAACATTATATGTAACCGGTATCAGCCTGGCTGCTAACCTCGTATTTAAAATGCTCCTGCCTTTCCTCGCAGATTATAAACTGAGCCGTGCAAATGAAATGCTGCTGGGTGTTGGCCTGCCATTCCTTATACTGGCCCTGTATGAGATCTATGCTTATTACAAAGGCCAGCATGCCAGTGCGGAATACCTTCATCTGAAAGCCTTGAAAGCCCAGCGTAAAGCATCACCTGTAGAGGTTAGCGTGGAAGAAGCTTTTGAGATAAAGAAGCAGAATAAGTTCGGGTTGAAGGTGATTGCTTTCTCCCTTTGTTTCATTGCAATACTGTTATACATCCTGTGCTTTTTCTCTGCAGGAAGTGCATCACTGGTTGCCGGTATTGCCACTGTTATACTCTTAACTTCCCTGATCCCTTTACGGGCAGCAGGAAAAGTGAAATTATGATAAGATGTTTGCTCTTCGCAGGTCTGTTGATGGGAACCTCTGCTTCGGCGCAGGTGTCCCTGAAAAGTAATGCCTTGCAATTACAATGGACGAAAAACACGGACGGCTGGAAAATTAACCAGCTGGCTGTTAAAAATAAAAGCACCTGGGTAACATTGCCTGCCCCAAGTGGTGAATATACTTTGCTGTATACGGAGAAGTTACCTGATTCCACATTCAACAATAACTTCCCGGAACGGCAATACCATTACATCATTCCGCTGTGGAATGCTTTGATACAACCTGTGCCCATGAACACCGCAGGGCAGGCTGTACATTTCTACCCCTCAGATGCAACAAAGTCCGGCAACGGCATTGTCTTCAAGAACCATTCTCAGCAGGCAGACATTTCAGCCGTATGGCAGATAGATCCCAACTACCCATCTGATATCCGGGTAAAGATCACCTTAACAGCCAAACAGACCGGTTACTTTTCACTTGCCACACCTACCGTGGCCACTATCATGGAAAAAGAACTGGCATGGGCCGGCATTCCCGGATACTTCCAAAGCAATGCACTGGAACATGACTTCATCAAAGCGAATGTTTACATGCAGGGTATCCCGGATAAACCGGTGATCGTAAGAGAAAGAACGGCCGCCACATTATCGCCTTTCATCTCTGCAAAAAATAACATCACCCTCGCCGTGATCCCTGATCCCGGCATAGGAAGAGATCCCTGGGAGAAGAATGCCAAAACACAATCCACCTGGCAGTTAGGCCTTTCCTTAATGAACAGGAAAGCCCTGCTCACGCCTACCGCCTATCATCCCGTATTAGGAGAGAAAGGTTCCCTGATGCAAAAAGGTGATACCGTTTCTTTCTCTTTCAGATACACTATTCAATATGCAGATTGGTACACCGTTTACAAACATGCTGTAAATGATGTGTATCGTTTTGCTGATTTCCTCGCACTGAAAAAAACATCCCAGTCACTCACCAGCCGCATCTTGTCCATGCACAAATACCTGGTGGACGCCAAAACCTCTCTCTGGAGAACAGAAGAATACAAAGGACTCACCATTGGCGCACAAGCTTACCTGGGTGGTGTATACGGCTCTGAGAAAGACGCCATGAAAAATTCCGATTACGGCGCCATGTGGATGCTGGCGAACATCACCAATGATCCAGCATTAAAGAAAGACCGCCTCCCTTATGCAAGGAATTTCAAATTGCAGCAACAGGACCTTACACCGGGTTTCTTTTACGGCGCAGCAGCAGGCCAATACTACCTCTCCAAAAGCAAACGGTTCACGGAAGAATGGGGCCCTTATGTAGAGCCCATCGGAACAACCTACTATGTATTAATGGATGCAGGAAATGTACTGTTATTCCAGCCAAAGGACAGCGCATTAAAACACACTTTACAACTGGCAGCAGATAAGCTGTTAGGATGGATGGACAATAACGGCCAATGGCAGGTAGCATATGATCATGCCACACAGGCACCCATGTTCAAAGAAGTGGAAGACCTTCGCCCTACGTTCTACGGCCTGCTCATTGCATACAAAATACTCCACAACAAAAAATACCTCAATGCTGCAAAAAAAGGCGCTGACTGGTATATAAAAAATGCCGTTGAAAAAGGCCGCTTCCTGGGCGTATGCGGCGACACGCGTTTTGTGCCTGATTTTGCCACCGCACAAAGTGCACAGGCATTACTGGAACTCTACGATGTAACAAAAGAAAAGCAATACCTGCAGGCAGCCATCCAAACTGCCCGCTTATATACCACTTCCATTTACACCCATCCTATTCCTACTACACAGGAAAAAATAGTGAATGGCGTAAAACGCCAGGATTGGGAAATAAGCCAGGCAGGTTTAAGTTTTGAACATGGCGGCACATTAGGTTCTGCGAATCACCGTGGCCCTATCCTCTTAGCCAGCCATGCCGGCATGTTTGTAAGGATGTTCACCATCACCCGGGATTCCCTTTTCCTGCAAATGGCCCGTGCGGCGGCATTAGGCAGGGATGCTTTTGTGGATAAAGAAACCAGCGTGGCTTCCTATTACTGGGATGTGATGAATAAAGGTGCAGGCCCTTATCCTCACCATGCCTGGTGGCAGATAGGATGGATCACGGATTACCTGCTGGCAGAAGCGGAAATGCGTTCCGGCGGACAGGTAAAATTCCCAAGAGGTTTTATCACACCTAAAGTAGGGCCGCATCAATCTTATGGTTTTGCACCCGGAAAAGTAAACGGCGTAACTGCAGACCTTATACTGGAAGAAGGTATGCTTAAAACCACCAGTCCTTATCTCGATTACTACTGCGCCATTAACCGGCAGCAAAAGAAATTATTCTTCATCCTGTTGAATAATGATGATGAGCAACTGGAAACAACTATTCAAATACCAGCAAAAGCTGATTCCGGTGTTGCATTGAAAATAGCACCATACGGCATCAAGGTACTGGAGATAAATTACAAGTAAACGCATGAGCAAACATCATTACCTGTTCTTAACAGCCTGTTTATTCAGTGCGTCTGCGCTTCATGCGCAACAGAGTTACTTTATAGAAGCTGAGGATTTCAATTTCAAAGGAGGTTGGATGGCTGAAAAGCCAGTAGGCGGTGTGAACATTTCCAACAACAACATCCTGCGCGTATTGGGCGGAAAGGTGAAAGCAGCAGATGCTATTGCAGTGATCCGTGTAAAAACAGCGGGTAATTATACGGTGTGGGTACGCTCCATAGATTATCCTGCCAACAATCCCGGCACTCGTTTATTTCGCGTAGCCGTGAATGAACAGGCCCTGGAAGAATCCGGCAAACATGGAAAAGATAGTTATTACTGGGAAAATGCAGGATCCGCCAAAATGGATACCGGTGAGAATGTGATCCGTTTACAGGATTCAAGAGGAAACTTCGGCAGATGTGATGCGGTACTGTTGACAACAGAAGCCTTCAATCCCAATGAACAGGAATTAACCCGCCTGCAGAAGTTCAAAACAGTACAGATAGCGGTAAAAGCCAATCCTGCAAGCCTTCCTGTTACCATCCCTCCCGCAACGATAAAGAGCGATGCCCCTGTGCTGGCTGCCATCAGTAATGAGTATATGCGGTTTCAATTTTTCAAAGCAGACAATGAACGGATCGCATCGCGCACAGATCTAAAACAGCATGGCAAATGGAACAGCATCAATGCAGCCAATGAAGAGAACAGGATATTATTGATCAGTGCAGAGGCTCCGCAGATCGGCTTTGGTAATTTCTTCCCTTCCTGGAATGGTTCTATTGGTTTCAGTAGTTTCACCAGCAAAGGAAAATCGTACACTATCCTTGAACCGGAGAACCTGAAGAATCCTTTCCTCGCAGGAAAGCTCACCGCATTTATTCCTTCCTCCGTAAAAAAGATCAATGATCATACACTGGAAGTAAGTTATCGCGCAGAAGATGGCCAAACCATGCAGGGTACCTGGCAATTAGCCGCACACCATCTTACCCTCACACTGCAATACACACCAAAACAGAGTGCCTATTACAGCCTGGTTGTTGCTGCTTTCCAGGGAGTATCCAAAGATAAAGTAACACAGATCCAGCTTCCGCCAATGTTCCAATACCAGCGTATTCCGGAACAACCGGTAATGCTGCCTTCCGCCCTCATGCCACAACCATTGGCCATGATGGAGATGAAAAACGAACAGGGCATACTTACCACTTTTATTACCCGTGCCGCTACTGATTATCCATTGGACTGGGGAGTATCAAACCGTTCAAAGATCGGTTTCAGTATTAAGAATGAAAGGAACGAAGTACAGCCTGTTGCCCTCTCCCCCATGTTAGGATTGGACGATTCTAAAATAGCTGCTGCCCAAACAATAAAGCGCACTTTCATTATGGGCGCCGTAACAGCTAACTGGAATGACGCACTGGAATATATCTCAGACAGCATTTTTAAAGTAAAAGATTACCGCAGTCAGGCTAACACTTCTCTCACGAATACTGCATTCAATATCATCGATCTGATCAAAAATGATAATGCTGCCGGTTGGGATGCCACGCTGAAAGGATTTTATGATATAGAAGCCGAACCAAAGGGAGCACCTACAGTTGTACAATCTTCTCCGCTGGCAGTGATCTCTGCTGCTATACTTGGCAGGGATGAAGACCTCTACATCAAACGCGCATTACCTGCTATTGAATACACCTTATCCCGCAGCGGTTTCAGATCAAACAATGATCCTAAGAACAAGAAAACGGTACTGAGCCCTTATAACTCACAGTTCACCACTGCTTATTACGAAGGACTGGATCAGTTACTAGGCAACGCCAATCCCTGGCTGAAAAAAATAGCGCTGCCGGATAATAAGATCAGGCCCGCCAAAGGTTACTCCGTAATAGTACCGGATTTCTCACAAGACCTTGCAGCATATCGTCTAACAAAAGACACAAAGTGGTTGCAATCTGCCAAAGAAAAAGCCACTGCTTTCCTCAGGGATGAAGTATACGGCACCAAAACTGTTCCACTCACAAAACAGCCTTTTTACAATACCTCCTTTTACGCCAATTGGTGGGACCTCACAGATCTTTACGATGTTACCCGTGACACCACCTTCTTAAACGCAGCCGCTGCAGCAGCCTTTCAAACCCTGATCGGCGTACGCACTTATCCTGCTGTAGAAGATGAGTTACAAACCATCCACCCCGGAAATACTTATGAAGGAAACACCACCATGTGGTGGAAAGGAGGAGAAAAATACCGCCTCGGTTTCCCCCGGCAGACCAATGATGCCCCGGAGAAAAAAGTACCGCAGGCACTCGTATCTCCCGTTGGCCTTGGATTTGAACAACCTTATACTTTCTTCAATCCGGGTACGCTGGTGCGCCATGTATACATGAGCAGCTGGGCGCCACATCTCTTACGTTTATTTGGTCCGGACAAAAGAAAAATATTTGAGACCTATGCCCGTAATGCCGTGATAGGAAGATTCACAAACTATCCCGGCTATTACGCCACCGGTTTCACAGACATTCCCATGCAGCCGGATTTCCCTTATAAAGGCCCCGATGTAAGTTCTATCTATTACCACCACATACCACCACACCTGGCCTTCACACTGGATTTCCTGGTCACGGAAGCCATGCAGCGCTCAAACGGGAAAGTGAGTTTCCCTTATGGCAAACAGGATGGTTTTGTATGGTTCAACAACAGGATCTTCGGCGGCGGTAAAGGCAGTATACTGGACGATAAAGCAGTCAGCCTCTGGATGAAGAAAGACCTGGTACAGGTAGATAAACCGGAAGTGAATTACATCACCGGTATCTCTGACGACCGTTTCTGGATCATACTCCTAAATGAAGCACACCAGGAATTATCCTGCAAAATAGATCTCAGTAAAGAAGTACCCGTAAAAGATCATACCGATGCCACTTATTACGCACAGCCTGATGCTGCGCCTGCCATAGCAAAAATGGAGGGAAGGGCACTGAATGTAAAGCTGCATGCGACCGGCTTTACGGCTCTTTCTTTTCCGCTGGCAGCCAAACAGGCTATACAAAAAGCAGTGCCGCTGAAAGAGGGCATGCAGGTATATGATCTGGGTGCACCGTTGGGAAAATTCTATGCTTTCAGGATCAGGTCTCCCTTTGGATGGGATTCCGTATATGGCTTCCTGGAAAATAACCCCGGTGCCGGTACAGTGGTTACCGTATTGATCAACAACCTGGAAGAAATTAAGAACACCACGCCTTACGAATGGAGCCATCACCCACTTACATCAAAAGAGAAAGTGGAAATAAAGGTGCATGTAAAAACACCGGATGGAAGTGTAAAGGAAGGCGTGCTCAATTTATAAACGGAAGCTGCAACAGTTGATGGGAATGTTCCCGCAATTTGGGAATGTTCCCACCTGATTTAAGCAAGCGGATCGTAAGCGCGGAACAGGTAGGGTCTTAAATTTGAAAACACTTTATGAAGAACGGAATTTATTCATTACCACTTCTCTTTTTCAGCTTTATTGGAACGAGCGCGCAGGCACAAGTACACTTGTCTGCAGACAAACAGCGCATTGAAATAAAAAATTATTCCTTTACACCTACTTTCACCATATTATATAATGCCGTTGATCCTGCCATGGCATTAAAACCTGCGGGCATAAAGAAGGTAGAATACAATGTACTTACCTGGAAGGTAACAGACAGTACCAAAGCAGACTTCCGGCAAAAGAAGATCAACGCATCAATGGCCGGTGATGGTTTTGACGATAAGATATTACGCAGCAAAAGCGAATGGCGCACGGCCAATATCTTTCAGGCAGGCCAATCAACAACCATTAAAGCCAACAGCCTGGAACAAAAAGGCGATACTCTTTTCTTCCGTTTCCCGGCTAATGCAGACTTTGAGCTGAAAGCATACCTGCTCACCAATATTAAACCCTTCCCTGTTTTACGCTATACCTTTTCACCACTGAAAGCCGGTTATTACAGTATTGGCTATACCGGTGCTCCCGCATTTTCTCCTGAAAAAGCAACTGCCATCTGGCAACCGCTTATCTGGCAGGAGAAAAGAATCCCTGATGCTGCATATCTCACACCGGCTTTCATGGCTACCTTACCTACAACAATGGTGTACGATGGCAACAATACCATCGGCGTAATGGCATCACCGGAACACATTCCTTTCCAGCCTTTGCCTATGCTGCCTAACAGCCAGTTCGGCATATCGCTGGTGAATGAAGCAAAAGCCCTGCAACCCAGTGTGTATGCTCCCATCCCGGGTGGTTATTTATCATCCATGAAAGAGGGAGACAAATTCTCTTTCTCTTTGCAACTGGTAGTAACACCACTTTCCATTAATCATGCCTACCAGCAAATAGCACAAACCACCTTTGGTTTTAAAGACTATCGCAGCAATGATATTGCTTCCCTGAACACGGCACTGGATAATATGGTAGCCTATGCCATGACGGATTATGCATGGTTTATAGACAGCCTGAAAGGTTGCGCGTATTCTACAGACGTACCAGGCGCAGTGAAGAACGTTTCCAGCCTCAATCCCCTGGAACTGGCATTGGTAAGGGATGATAAAACGATGTTTGAGAAACGTGCTTATCCTTTAATGGAATTCATGTTATCAAGAGAGAAATTCCTTTTCAGTTTGGACAGTACGCAAAAGATCCAAAGCCCTTCCCGCAAACTGAAAGGCCCTGTTGCGCCCCTATCTGAATTAACTGCACTCTATAATGTATTCGGCAGAGAAAATGCTTTCTACCTGCAGATGATGCAAAAGGAATTCAAAAATGACCGCGTACGCAACCTGGATGTAAAAGAAAAAGGCGATAACTGGATCAATGCCATGCATCTCTACAAAGCCACGGGCGACAAAGACTATCTGCATACAGCGGTAACAAAGGCCAACGAGTACCTGCAACAAAGAGCGCATCAGCAACAGACATCCTTTAACGATCCTTTCTCCGGCAGCTTTTTCTTCTGGCCTACTTTCACAGACAGGTGGATAGAATTATCCCAGTTATATGAAATCACCAACGATACGGCTTATTTAAACGCCGCCGTGGAAGGTGCACGCAATTATACCATGTTCACCTGGATGGTGCCAGCCATACCGGATAGCATGATCACCGTGAACAAAGGAGGCAAAGCACCCATATACTGGTACCTCAGATCCAAAGGTCACCAGCAGATGTATTACCCGGAAGAACAAGCCCCCGCATGGCGGCTTTCGGAAACAGGTTTAACGCCTGAATCTTCCGGTACTTCCACAGGGCACCGTGCCATCTTCATGGCCAACTATGCCCCCTGGATGTTACGCCTTGGGTATTATGCAAAAGATACTTTCCTGATCAATGTAGCCAAAGCTGCCGTAATTGGCCGGTACAGGAATTTCCCCGGATACCACATCAATACAGAAAGAACCACCGCATACGAGAAAGTAGATTTCCCGCTGCATAAACATAAAGAGCAAAGCGTAAATTCTTTCCATTACAACCACATCCTCCCCATGGCCTCTATGTTACTGGATTACCTGGTAACAGATGTATTCGTACGCAGTAAAGGAAAGATCAGCTTCCCGGCGGAATACATTGAAGGGTATGCTTACCTGCAAAGCAAGATGTACGGTGTAAAGAAAGGAACGTTTAATGAAGAAAAAGATGTGCAGTTGTGGATGCCCGCCCAGCTCTTGCAAATTGATAACACAGAATTGAATTACATCGCCGGCAGAACAAACAACAAATTATTACTCGCATTTACGAATCAGTCCAATCAGCCTGTTACAGCTAAAGTAACCATCAACAAGGACCTGGTGAATGTGCAAAAGAATACTTTCTCCATTACTGTTCCTGCGAATGGTATCAATACCATCGTTATTCCGGATACACCAGTGCCCAATACCTTCCAGCAAAAGATCTTAGCGGTTACGAACGACAAAAGCAGAGACTACGCTAAGCTGGAAAAGGGCCATACTCACGCCATGTTATTCAAACTCGGCAGTTACGACAAACGATTATACATCTACCTCGAAGATGATGATACGAAATGGAGCAAAATAAGTCTGCATTACAACAATACAACTGTAAATGATACAACATACCCGTTCGAATTCACGGTACCGGTAAAAGAAGCCGTGACGTTCTATTTGTCGTTGTACGATAAAGAAGGACAGGTACAGAAAACAGAAAAAGTAACATTAGGTAATAAATAAGCAAACCCTTTTTAACTAAATAGAATGATACAGTCTGAAGCAACCGATAAGCGGTCCTTCCCCGGAAAAAAAATAAATGTTGACCTGGTGATCATAGGCGGCGGGCTTTCTGGTGTTTGTGGTGCCATTACAGCCGCAAGGCAGGGATTAAAAGTTGTGCTCGTGCAGGACAGGCCTGTGCTTGGAGGAAACTCCAGCAGCGAAGTAAGGTTATGGATCCTGGGTGCTACCTCACACATGGGTAACAATAACCGCTGGGCAAGAGAAGGAGGTATTGTGGATGAACTGCTGGTAGAGAACACCTGGCGCAATCCGGAAGGTAACCCCGTGATCTTTGATTCCGTGTTGCTGGATAAAGTGACCCGTGAACAGAACATCACCCTCTTACTGAACACCACCGTGTATGAAGTGGATAAAAAAGATGCCAACACCATCAGCTCCGTAAAAGCATTCTGCAGCCAGAACCAGACAGAATACATTTTATCTGCTCCTCTGTTCTGTGATGCCTCCGGTGATGGTATAGTTGGCTTCTTATCCGGTGCCGCTTTTCGTATGGGTGCTGAAACCACGGAGGAATTTGGAGAGAAATTCGCACCTACCAAAGAATATGGCGAACTGTTAGGTCATAGCCTGTATTTCTACAGTAAAGACACGGGCAAACCCGTTACCTACGTTCCGCCTGCATTTGCCTTAACAGATATTACACAGATCCCTAAGTTCAAATCTTTTAATGCTAAGGAATTTGGCTGCAAACTCTGGTGGATAGAATATGGCGGCAGGTTGGATACCGTACATGATACAGAAAACATCAAATGGGAATTGTGGAAAGTAGTGTACGGCGTATGGAACTACATTAAAAACTCCGGTAACTTCCCTGAAGCAGAAAACCTCACCTTGGAATGGGTAGGCATGATCCCCGGCAAAAGGGAAAGCCGCCGTTTTGAAGGTGATTACATGATGCGCCAGCAGGATATAGTAGAACAACGTGTACATGAAGATGCTGTAGCCTTCGGCGGATGGTCTATTGACCTCCATCCTGCAGATGGCGTGTTCAGTGAGAAACCAGGCTGTAATCAGTGGCATAGTAAAGGTATTTACCAGGTCCCTTACCGCTGCCTCTATAGTAAAAACATTACCAACCTGTTCCTGGGCGGCCGCATTATCAGTGCCTCTCACGTAGCTTTTGGCTCCACCCGTGTGATGGCCACTGCGGCATATGTTACACAAGCCGTTGCTGTTGCTGCAGCGCTTTGCAAAGAGCAGCACATTTTACCAGCGGAGATCTTCACTAAAGGACATATCCCGGCATTACAACAACGCCTCTTAAAAACAGGACAATACGTTCCGGGTTTACAGCTCGCAGATAAAGAAGACCTTGTACAATCAGCCAGCATTAAAGCTTCCAGCGAATTGGTGTTCAGCAAATTCCCCGGCACGCCTGTTCGTAAAGCGCTGACCATCTCTTCTGCGCAAATGCTGCCCCTGCAAAAAGGAAAGATTGCGCCTTTCGTTTTTCATGCGGATGCTAATGAAGCAACGGAGTTAACTGTAGAGCTGCGCGTGAGTAGCAAAGCAGGTAATCATACGCCGGATGTAACAGTGGCTTCACAAACTTTAGCTGTACAACCCGGCAGGAATTGCATGCAACTGCAATTTGATGCAGTGATGGAAGAGAACGCCTATGCATTCATTACCTTCCTTAAAAATCCACTGGTTGAATTACACTTCTCTGAAAAAAGGGTATCCGGTATCCTTTCTGTATTCAACACCATCAACAAAGCAGTATCCAATTACGGCAAACAAACACCGCCGGAAGATATCGGGATGGATGCCTTTGAGTTCTGGTGCCCGCAACGCAGGCCGGAAGGGCATAATATTGATCTGCAATATCCTGAAGGCCTGAGTGTGTTCCAGGCAGCTAATATCCGTAATGGAGTGGATAGGCCTACTACACAGCCCAATGCCTGGGTGGCGGACTGGAATGATGCGCAGCCTCAGTTAACGATCAGTTGGAACGAAGCTAAGACCATCAGCGAAATAGATCTCTTCTTTGATACGGATTATGATCATCCGATGGAATCTGTGTTGATGTCTCACCCTGAGTCGGCCATGCCTTTCTGTGTGCAGAAATATAAGATCAGAGATGAAGCGGGGAATGTATTAGCGGAGCAAACAAATAATTATCAGACTTATAATAAGATAAAACTGGCACAGCCTGTTACTACCGGGAAGTTGGTAATTGAAGTGCAACATCCTTCAGAGAATGTGCCTGCTGCTGTTTTTGCAGTGAGATGTTATTAAGTGTTTATTGGGTAAAAGTACAAAGGGTCCTGATATTGCATCAGGACCCTTTTTTTATGCTTTAGATCGTAAGCCTCTTCCAGTGACAATGCTAATTCCAGATATAAAGTGACCCAGATACCCCGTGGAAAATAAAGTTTACTTTTTATCATCCTCGCCAGGTTCTTCATTATCTTCCTCGTTATTCAATCTGTCATCTGCGCCTTCGATCTCTGCTTCTTCGTCATCTTCTTTTTCCTCATCGTCTTCGTCATCATCATCTTCGTCATCCTCATCGTCATCCTCATCGTCATCGTCCTCGTCATCTTCCTCATCCTCATCCTCGTCTTCATCATCACCATCTTCATCATCTTCTTCGTCTTCGTCTTCATCGTCCTCGTCTTCATCTTCTTCCTCCTCCTCATCATCATCTTCCTCATCGTCTTCTTCGTCTTCATCCTCCTCTTCTTCCTCATCACTTTCCTCTTCCTCGTCCTCACTTTCTTCATCATCAGCCTCTTCCTCAGACTCAACCTCTTCTCCTTCTTCCTCGTTAGAAGATGCCTCCATCACAGGAGTATCCTCATTATCTTTTTCTTCTTCACTTTCTTTCTCTTCAGTTTCCTCTTCTTCGCTTTCCTCCTCTTCACCCGAAGCCTCTTCTGAAGCAACCACCTCAGCACCAAATTCCTCTTCCTCCGTTTCCACTTCCCCTTCTATCACAGAAGAACGATCCAGTTCATCAGCAGCACCTTCTTCCGAAACTTCCCCGGTAAAATCATCTTCCATCATCACCGTAGTAGTCTCCGTCAACTCTCCATTCTCTAAAACGATCAACTGTCCATTTTCATCCAGCAGTTCCTCTTCATCCACCGTCAATTCCTCACCACCTTCAATGCTCAGCTGCGTAGGCGCCACAAAATCTTCTTCGAACAACTCCTTCAGCTGCGGCAGGTCCTTCGGGGAATTCAGGCCGAAATAATCCATGAACGCCTTGGAAGTAGAATACAACAGTGGTTTCCCGGGTAGATCCTCACTACGCCCGGAGATCACGATCAGTTCTTTCTCCAGCAATTTAGTGATGGAATAATCCGTACTCACCCCGCGGATATGTTCAATCTCCCCTTTGGAGATAGGTTGTTTATAGGCAATGATCGCCAGTGTCTCCAGGGCGGCAGTAGACAAACGTTTGAGGAATTTCTCCCCGTTCAGCTGCGCTACCGTCTGGTAATAATCTTTCTTTGTCAGGAACTGAAACCCGCCACCACTCTCCCGTACACAGAATGCATAGAATTCAGAGTTGTATTTCTCCTGGATGGCCTCAATAGCCCCATCTACCTGTTCCTGCGTGGCGCGGTCTTCCAGAAACGCCAGGGCATTGTTAAGCAGCTCCAGGATGTCTGCGGCCGGTAAAGGCCTGTCTGCGGCAAAGATCAATGCTTCTACATGCGGAATGAGCTGAGAAATTTCCATGGCTGTATAATTGAAACAAAAATGTCAAAGGCCGAAAATAAGACCTTTGACATTTTTTCAGAAATATAAATATTATGCTGTTGATTACTTGTGTATAAGATCAACCCATCAAAGCGGCTGCACCACTCACAATCTCTGTCAGCTCTGTGGTAATGGCTGCCTGGCGGGCACGGTTGTATTCAATCTTCAGGCTCCGTAAGAGTTCGCCGGCATTTTCAGTGGCTTTATCCATGGCCGTCATCCGGGCACCATGTTCAGAAGCGTGACCATCCAGTACCGCTTTAAAGAACTGGGTGTTCAGGATCTTTGGCATCAGCTCAGCGATCAGTGTATCTTTCTCAGGTTCAAAGATATAATCCGCTTTCTGGGTGCTGGCGCCTTCCACTGTTTCCACTTTGGCGATAGGCAGGAACTGCTCTATTTTGAACCGCTGGGTAGCGGCATTCTTGAATTCGCTGTAAATAATGTCCACCGCATCGTACTCTCCGCTGATGAAACCTTCCATCGCTACGGCCGCAGCTGCTTTCACATTCTCAAAAGTGAGGTGGGAGAACAATTGCCAGTACTTATCGTTCACTTTATAGCCATTCTTGGTAAAATGCTCCCAGGCCTTTTTACCGATCGGCAGGATCTCTACCTGGCCTTTGGCATACTGGGTGGCATATTTTTCACGGATAGCCTGTTTGGTCAGCTTAATAACGTTGGAGTTGTAAGCCCCGCACAATCCCCTGTCTGATGTAATAGCCACCAGCAGTACTTTTTCTACCTGGCGGTTAGCCGCCAGTGCCAGATCAATATCCCCTTCAGAACTGCTCACAATGTTCTGGAGCATTTCCTGCAGCTTTACGGCATAAGGACGCATTTGAAGAATGGCATCCTGCGCGCGGCGCAACTTGGCAGCACTCACCATTTTCATGGCTTTAGTGATCTGCTGGGTAGACTGGATGGATTTAATACGGTTACGAACTTCTTTAAGCTGTCCAGACATATATTTTAAAAGATTTATATAGGAGAACAATATCCCCCCATTTTCGGCTGCAAAGGTAAGTAATGAGGGTATAAATCAGAAATTCCGCCGGAGATATTTCTCCTGATTCTGGTCAGTATTTTAAGGTGTAAATAATAAGATTTCTATTATCTTGGTGCCGGAAATCATGCAAAGAGCGCTTATACCAATGAATTTTAGATGAACATTCGCCGGTACTGACACTTTTTTGACGAAACTGCCCGAAAATAAGATTCTTGCATTCGATTGCAAATATTGTTGGGAATTTTCTATCTTGGCCGCTGTCCAGGGCTTCTTCTTATGTCTTTGGAGCCACGTTTCGGGTACCGTGCGCAAATCGGTCAGATTAAATAACTAAAAGCGTCAATGCAAAGGCCCGGATTGCATTCGGCAGCTTTTCTGATACAAACAAAAAATTCCATGAAAAAGTATATCCTGTTAGGTTGCGGATTACTATGGATGTCAGCCTCTTTCGCGCAGAATGGCAAATGGCAGAACCTCTTTAACGGCAAAGACCTGAAAGGCTGGAAACAGCTGAATGGCAAAGCTACTTATGAAGTTAAAAACGGAGAGATCATCGGCACCACCGTGATCGCTGAACCAAATTCATTCCTGGCAACAGAAAAGGATTATGGTGATTTTATTTTTGAAGTGGAATATAAACTGGATAAGGATTTTAATTCCGGCATCCAGTTCCGCAGTCAGAGTAAATCTGATTATCAGAATGGCCGGGTTTTTGGATACCAGATGGAAGTTGATCCTTCTGAACGCCGTTGGAGTGGTGGAGTATATGAAGAAGGCCGCCGTGGCTGGTTATATCCCCTGGATCTCAACCCGGTTGCACAAAAAGCCTATAAAGCAAACACCTGGAATAAATACCGTATCGAATGCCGCGGTTCTGAAATACGCACCTTTATCAATGGTGTTCCTGCCGCACACGTAATTGATCCGGAATTACCTTCAGGCTTCATTGCTCTACAGGTACACGGTATCGGCAAAAAACAGGAAGATGTAGGTAAAACGATCCGCTGGAAGAACATCCGCATTATCGAAAACCCTGCAGCCTCTCAATATTCTCCCTATGACGATGTGTATGTGGTGAATAATATTCCGAACACTCTTTCAGAACAGGAGAAACGCCAGGGCATCCGTTTACTGTGGGACGGTTCTACCACCAAAGGCTGGAGAGGCGCTTACAAACCTGCTTTCCCTGCAAAAGGCTGGGAAATAAAAGATGGTACCCTGAGCGTATTGTCTTCAGATGGAAAGGAATCTACCAATGGCGGAGATATTGTTACGGATGAAGAATTTGCTGCTTTTGACCTGGAGTTTGATTTCAAACTCACAGAAGGTGCTAACAGCGGTGTGAAATATTTTGTAACGGAATCAGAAAAGAACGCCGGTTCTGCAATAGGCCTGGAATACCAGGTGCTGGATGACGACAAACATCCGGATGCTAAACTGGGCGCTGCCGGCAATCGTAAATTAGGTTCTTTATATGACCTGATCCCGGCTTACAAATTTGGTAATTCCCACAAAAAGATCGGCGAATGGAATCATGGCCGTGTGGTAGTGTATCCTGATAACCGCGTGGAACATTGGCTGAATGGCCATAAAGTAGTCAGCTACGTGAGAGGAGATAATATTTACAAAGCACTTGTTGCCCGCAGCAAGTATGAAAAATACCCCGACTTCGGGGTAGCACCAAAAGGACATATCCTCCTGCAGGATCACGGTAACAACGTGAGCTACCGCAGTGTTAAGATAAAGATTCTGAAATAGTCAGCGACTATTTCATTGTTCACTGTTTTTCAACCGACATCCCGACTCTTCGGGATGTCCTTATTTTACAGCAATCCCAAATGCTGCAAAATAATATCGTGAACATCAGTGGCTATCACACCTGCTTTAACGGGCTGTGTACTGATCAGTACCGGATGGTCTTTTGCATCCGCCGTTATTCTTCCATGGGAACCTTTGATGAGCGTGGCATCCAGCGGGATCACATTCATCAGGTAACGGAATCCTAATTTCTTCCTTAATACTTTCCCGATCACTTTCATCTTCACAAAAGGATCAGCAGGGTTCAGGAACATTTCCACGGGATCGTATCCCGGCTTACGGTGTATATCTACAATACGGGCAAAATCAGGTGCTTTCGCATCATCCTGCCAGTAATAATAAGTGAACCAGCTTTTAGCATCTGCCACCAGCACAAATTCTCCGCTACGTTCATGATGCAGATGATATTTACGTTTTCCCTCCCTGTCCAACACCAGTTCAACACCCGGTACGTTCTCTACCAGTTCCCGTACTTTTTTATAACAGGAAGGATCGTTCACATATACATGTGCTATCTGATGATCTGCTACCACAAATGCTTTGGACGCCCCTGCATCCAGCAGTTCCAGCCCTCTTTCTTCCCGGATAGCCAGTAAACCATGTTCCCTGAAAAGACGGTTCAGGTGAATAGGATGGTCTACATCCGTGATACCATATTCTGATAAAAGGATGATCTCGCAACCTTTGCTTTCATAATAGGTCACCAGTTGCTGGCATACTTTATCTATAGCCTGTAGTTCAGGTGTTATCTTCGTGTAGTTATGCCCGTATTTCTGTAAACAATAATCAAGATGCGGTAAATAGATCAGCGTAAGATTTGGATCATGCCATTTATCTGTGAGTATGGATGCATCTGCGATCCATTGTGTAGAGCGGATATTCGCTCCCGGCCCCCAGAACTGGAAAAGCGGAAACTGCCCCAGTTCCTTTTGCAGCTCATCGCGCAGTGAAGCAGGATGCGAATAACAATCCGGCATCTTACGGCCATCTGATAAATATTGCGGACGGGGTGTTACGGAGAAGTCTGCACTGGAATACATGTTGTACCACCAGAACATTTTGGAACAGGTAAAACCAGGATGTAATTGTCTTGCACGCTCCCAGACCTTTTCACCATGTACCAGTTTATTGGATTGTTTCCAGAATTTCACCTCTGAATCTTCCCTGTCGTACCAGCCATTCCCTACAATTCCATGCTCACTGGGCCATTCACCGGTTACGTAAGTAGATTGAACAGCAGTGGTCACTGCAGGCAACATGGGGAAAATAGAAGTATGATGATGTTTTTTGGCATATGCTGCCAGAAATGGTGTATGTGCTCCAATTAATGAAGAAGACAATCCAACTACATCAATAACCACCGTTTTTTTCATAACAATATTCTCCGGTTCAGGATAATTCTAACTGTTGTAAAACCCACTTCATTTCTCTTGCAATAGACGTGCCCATTTCCTGTTTTAAGCCAGCCGGCAGTACTTCCCAGGTATAGGTTTCCACTTCCAGGTGAAAACTGAAAGGTTTAGCTGCCTGCCGTGCTAAAACACGGCTGATATCATCACGGGTGGAAGTTAGCACGCCAAAGTCCTGCACAAACACCGGCACATGATAATGCGCGCGCCATTCTTCTACTGCAGGATTCTCTGCATCTGCCAGTGCCTGCGGCATATCCGGATAATGGATCTTTTTATTATCAGTGGTACGGGCAATTACCTGGTGTAAATAAACCGGTTCGTTGAACTCTGAAAATGCTGCAATGGTAGCCTGCCTGCCGCCATCTTTTCCTAAGATACCTTTCAAAGCCGCACTGATCTGTACTTTCCCGGTTTTCAACCCGAAATAATGCAAACGCTCCAATACCACCAGCGGATCTTCATAAGACACGGCAAAGTGGCAAACATCATAGCACAGCTGCACATGTTGTTTGATCGCCGCAATCGCTTCTTCCTCCGTCATGCCAAACTTATCGCTGAACATGATCACACCGGCAGGTAACAGATGCTGGAAATACCAATCGATATATTCTTTTGAATTCTCCAGCATGCCATCCGGCTCCGGTTCTACATCCAGGTGCATCAAAGGTCCGCCGCCGCGATGTGTTTTAATGAGTTGTTCTACCACCAGCAGCATGTTCAGTGTAGCGCTTTCCATCACCGACTGATGTTCTTCCTGGCAACGCAGCCAGTATTTGTAAGATAAAGGAGAAGTAGAGATACCGCCTTCCATTCCTGCCGGCAACAATGATGCGAGAATGCGGAACAGCCGGATCGTATAAGCCACACGTTCCGCTGTTGTCCAATCCGGTGTATGCACCTGGTCTTTTACCACTTCATGATGAAATCCGCCGTAAGGGAAACCGTTCATTGTAAATACGTAACAGTCTTCCGCTTTCAGCCATTCCTGGAATTCTTTCAGTGCTGGTTCTTTGGACAGTTCAAGACTAGCCAGGTTACTCAACCGCAGGCCTATTCCGAATGGAGCATCAGGAGACACCTTGGCCTTTACGGCAGGGATGTGTGTTTTTAATTGAGAAAAATGTTCTCCCCAGTTTTCACCTGCATGAATGTTAGTACAATACGTGAGGTGTCCGTATGGAGTTTGCATGATCTTATATATTTTCCTTCAAACTAAGATAAGGGATATCACCATTTATCGCGCAGCATATTTACCGCCTTGCGTAAAATCGCCAGGTCGATCGAATGCACTTCCTGCCCTTTGCCGATAGCACGAAGCAGCGAGATGGTCAATTGGCCGCCAAGATGTTCTCTGAACTCTTCCAGCCCGGCAACAATCGCAGATTGATCATCTTCAATTTCCAGCAACGGATGGTATAAAGGGAGCCGCAACTCTTTTAGTAATTTGATGATACGGTCCAGCGAATCCGCATCCAGCATTCCTGTTAACCAGGAATACACACTATCGAGTGCTATGCCGATAGAAACCGCTTCCCCATGGCGCAATTCAAAATCAGTGAGTTGTTCCAGTTTGTGCGCACTCCAGTGGCCAAAATCCAAAGGACGGGAAGATCCACTTTCAAACGGATCGCCCGCACCTCCGATATGTGCCATATGTAATTCCGCACAACGGCGGATCAGGTATTGCAAACTGGCAGGATCTGCCTGCGTTAGTAAAGCTGCATGTGATTCCATCCAGTCAAAAAATCCCGCATCTTTTATCAACGCTACTTTAACTGCTTCTACCATGCCTGAACGCCAATCCCTTTCATCCAGCGTGGAAAGAAAAGCCGCATCATTAAATACGGCAGCAGGCGGTGCAAATGTTCCGAGGAAGTTTTTCTTACCGTGATAATTGATCCCATTCTTCACACCTACACCGGAATCATTCTGGGAAAGAACAGTGGTAGGGATACGGATATGTTTAACCCCGCGATGGCTCACGGCTGCCACATAACCCACCAGGTCCAGTACAGACCCTCCGCCAATACCCACTACGTAGGAATGACGGTCTATAGCATGCTGGTCCAGTGTATTCACCAGCCAGTAAAATAATTGCAGATCATTTTTGGAGGCTTCTCCACCAGGCACTACTATAATATCCTGGATCAGTTCAAAACCATCTATATTTTCAAAATAAGCGGTGATCTGATCCTGCAGGTAATCGTGATGTTTGGTTACACCATCGTCTACAATAAATAATAACTTCTTCCGGATGCCTTTCTCTGCACGTGATTCCAGGAAGTTTGCAAAATCTGTATTTGCGGTATCAAAGATCTTTTCAGTGAAGAAGACCTTGTATTCAAACTGAACACTAAATGACTGCTGAATGTACGACATAGCTATTCTTTCCCTTCCTTTTCCTGGTAATATTTTTAACCATTAAATGTACAAAAAAGGGCAAATATCCTTTGCAGATTTATTATTAACGGTCAGGTAACCGCAAAGGCTTTGGAGAGCAAAAAGGAGAGCGGAAGGAACACCAATACGGCCAAAGCATAGGGGAAAGGAGCAAAAGCAGCCACCCATGCAGCATTCATGGCAATTAATCCAATAATGCCGCCCCGCACTGCCTTTCCGATATTTGGCCCGGTAGGTTCTTTCATGGCAGCCAGTAAAGGCCGCATGATCATCCAGATAAATACCAGCAGGAAGGGGATCACTTCAAAGAATTTGTGATTCAATCCTCCCAGCACAAAAATGGTCGTATATACAATGCCGTATCCCAGTGCGGCATACATCAATGTTCGTTTTTTTCCGCCATGTACTTCATCCCTGCTGATCATGGTAATGGCAGCAATGTACAATACCGGCAGCGCTGCCAGCCAGCCATACTTTTCAAGGGCCTGCGGAATAATGCTCATGCCCAGCAACAGGTTCAATCCTCTGCAAAGCCCCATGTTCACAGGTCCCAGCAGGTTATGATGTTTGCCCCATTTATTATATACCAAAGCCGCCACAGCAATGCCTATAGCCAGGAAGCCGGATAATTCCCCTACAGTGAAAGCAGCCAGTACACCCAGTAATAACAAATAACTCCCTAAAACCACCGCTTCTGTACGGGAGATAATTCCGCTGGGAATGGGCCTTTCAGGACGTTCCACCCTGTCCAGCGCTGCATCAAAAACATCGTTAAAAACTACGCCACCACCATAAAGGCCAATGGTAGCAATGGCCATACAGGTAACCTGCAGGATGGCTTGCACATCCCCTAAACCTGTTGCCAAAAATCCTGAAATAGCAATCCCTGCCAGTATATCTGTTATAGCTGTTAGTATGTTCGCGGGTCGCATCAGTCGCAAATAGCCGATCAGTTTGCTGAAGATATAGTTCACGTTTTTCAGATAGGTTTATTCATAAAAACAATGGTAATTCAATAGGCTGCGCTACCGGATAATGGTAGATTGTTTATTGGGCCTTGGTTGCTGGCCTCCCCGAAGAACAGTGCTGCCATTATATTTCAGGCTCTGGTCAACAGGAATAACATTTTCAAAATCAGCTTCGTTGATCTGGCCGCTTTGTGCAAATGCCGTGATGGCATTACGGTAAGTGACTAATTCTATCGCTGCTTTATCTATTCCGCGTTCCAGCATCAATGCCGCTGTTTTAGGCACTGCCAGCGGATCGCTGATACCCCAGTCTGCAGCAGAATTTACCATGATACGTTCTGTTCCATATTGCTTCACGATCTCTACCATCCTTTCATTTCCCATTTTTGTAAAAGGGTAAATGGTGAAGGCTGCCCAGAAACCCCTGTCCAGTACTTCTTTTACCGTTTCTTCATTATTATGATCTACGATCACCATGTAAGGATCAAGGCCCATTTCAATCGCAATATCCATACTGCGTTGTGTACCTTGTTTTTTATCCCTGTGTGGTGTATGGATCTGTACCGGCAGCCCTGCATCCTTTGCCAGTTGCAGTTGTGCACGGTAATATTTTTCTTCCAGCGCGGTCTGATCATCGAAACCTATCTCCCCGATACCTACCACACCTTCTTTATAAATGAAGAGCGGTAAGATCTCCATCACCTGCTCACTCAGTTTTTCATTATTCGCTTCTTTGGAGTTCAATCCGATGGTGCAATAATGTTTGATCCCGAATTGCGAAGAGCGGAAACGCTCCCAGCCAACAAGGCTGCTATAATAATCCCGGAAAGTATCCACGCCGGTCCTCGGCTGGCCTAACCAGAATGCGGGTTCTATCAAAGCAACTACCCCTGCATCCGCCATGGCCTGATAATCATCCGTTGTACGGGAAGTCATATGCACATGCGGATCAAAAAAACGCATGCCTTTTATGGCTTCCAGGTAGGCAGGATTTATAGATTGGGGAACCAGGTCTTTTTCCGTCAGTTCAGCACTACAACACATATGATTTACAAATTACAATTGTTGTTAAATTAATAAAAAAAGCGCTCATGCATATAGCATTAATTAGCCATTTACACGACCGGCAACGGTTTCCCAGCTCAGCTTTCCGGCTGCAATATCTGCTTTTACATCGGAACGACTGTCCAGCAGTGTCTGCGCAGGACCGTATGTACTCATAGAACAGGCCAGGGCAGCGGCTTCCCGCTCTGCATGATGTTCTGAATACCAGGTCCTTTCAATATCAGGGAAATTGGTTTCATTGATGAAAGGCCCTACCAGCCGCCATAACATGGGATGCACTGCTCTTCCGGCAGCTCTCCTTTCATGTGCATAATCACACAGGATCCTTGCCAGTGTTGGGTTTGCCCGTTCATCCAGACCTTCTATCTTATGCACCGGTTTTTCTGTAAAAAAAGCCTTGAGCACCAGCTGGTTCCAGGCAGCTTCGTCCAGGTACTTTGCTGGGTAAGGGTTATGGAGCATAATAGCTTCTAAAACCACACCTATATTGGATCTGATCCCTTCTGCCGTACGCAGCTTCCAGGCTTCCGGAAATGCCAGTAAAGGCAGGGCTCCGTACAAAGCCACCTGCTCATTCATTTCAGCAGAATTGAACAGGTTCTCTATCGTCTGCACGTATTGCTGCTGATCCGTAACAGGCAGCTGCAATAACCACCAGGAACGGAACAAACGGTCCAGTGTATATCCTTCCAGCCTTGGATCTGTGGTATTTATCTCATCCCGTCCTAAAAAACGGGGGGCCGCCGTAAAGGCGAGATTGAACTGTTGCAGGGTCCCCTGCTCTTTCCAGGCTCCCAAACGCTCCTCCAGCCACTTTTTCCCTTTTTCTGATGCATGGTTAAGAATGGTCTGATATAGGTCCGAGGAGACTTTATGCTGCTCATATGCGTATCCCATGAGGCTAAAATAATAATTTTCGGGGGATGGGGCCTGGCTTAAAATAAAAGAGAGGCAACTAGTGCCTCTCCTTCCGCCATTCTAAAACCTGATTAGTAACCAGGATATTCTTCAGGGCAAATGCCCAATATCTTTGTTAAAGGGTTAGTTTCAAACTGAATCTTTATGCAATATAAGGATTAAAAATCGTTCATCGCTCACCCCTAAGTGTCAAAATTTTAACATTCCCTTTGGAAAAACGATTTTGCATGAGAAGTTTAAAACAGACGGCTTCCAATTTTACCCTAAAATTGGCACATGCCCTCTGCATGTGCCCTATTCATATGGTGGAATTTATAAAGACAAAAATAACCTGGTATTCACCGTTGTGTAGTTACTCTGTGCAAAGGTTCGAATGTGATTTTGTCGCTGTTATTGATTGTAAATTATAACATTAATTTAACAACCACAAACTTAAATGCGACTTTTTCAGAAAAAACTTTTACAAGCCTATCCTGATGGATGTATTGCGGATTTTCCGTAAGTTTAATCAATTTACCTGATTAATTTTCACTCGTCCAATCATGAAAATATTCAATGTTGTTTTTTGTGTGCTGTTCATCTTATTCGCCGCGCTTCAGTGGAACGACCCGGACCCTTACATCTGGATGCCCATCTATCTCTACGGGGCTGTTTTCTGTGGTTTAGCCGCCACCGGCAGCTATTATAAAGGCTGGTACCTCTTCGGTATCCTGGCCTACCTGGGTTACGCTATCTACCTCTTTTTCACGAAAGACGGGGTGCTGGACTGGGCAACAGAACACCATGCGGAAAATATTGCCGGCGCCATGAAGGCCTCCACTCCCTGGATTGAAGATACCCGGGAATTTTTTGGTCTTTTTATCCTGATCATCGTATTGCTGGTGAATTTTGTACATGCCAGCCAGAAAAAAGCCAAGAAAATGAGGAAAAAGATGATGAAGATCGGGTAACCCAAACTTTATTATAGCTTATCAAAGGGCTAACGGATATACTTATCTGTTAGCCCTTTTTTCGTTTACAGCGGCTCTATAGTTGTATATCCCTATATCGCTGAAGGCGCATTCCTATAGCACTCTTATAGCATTCCTATATCGTTTCGATATACCTATGTGCCTACAATGCTATAGCAGTGTTATAGGAGCGATATAGGAGAACACAACTATTATGCTGATATTGAGCCTTTTATAAACAAAAAAAGGCCGCCCCTCTCAGGGCAGCCTTTTTTTGTTTATAAGCTCAGCTTTACCTGGCTATCAAACGGAGGAAATCTATACCCACCGGTGTTTTTTCCGCAGCATCCACTGCTTTGAACACCAGGTACAGGGTATGTTTCTGATTGCCCGTCCAGGTAGGGAAAGTGATCGTAGCAGTGGTAGCAGTTTCTTTCACCGCACCAGGCCCGATAGTTACCTCTCCTAACTTTTGGCCGGTTGGGCTATCCAGGTGCGCAGCCACCACATAACCATGCTGTGGTGTTTCCTGCACAAAATAGGTCAGCTCAATGCCATTCACCTCTGCCAGATCCAGGTCTTTATAAGCAGCCCAGGAACTCACTGTTGGGATCAGCACTTTTATACCACCGAACTCAACAGTAGCTGCACCATCTGCCTGTTTGTAGTTTTCTGCCTGGATCTTGGGATTGCGTAGTTCTACATTTGCAGTACCAGTAATAGGCCTGATGCCCGCACCGCCTTTATCTGTATAGCTGGCTATCAGGTAAAAGATACCACGGTCTTTCAGCTCAGCACCCACAGTGGCGGATACGCTACCCGTTGCAGGTAAAGAGGGTTCCTGTTTGTTACCGCCAGCCAGGGAGAAAATGTACTCCACGATCTGTTTGGCCTCACCTGTGGAAATACCAGGGTGGGCAGCCATCGCTGTTTCACCCCAAACACCGCTGCCACCTTTGATGATCTTCTCTGCAAGATATTCAGGTGATGCAGGATCGTCTTTATATTTCGCTGCCACTTCCATAAAGCTTGGGCCGATAGATTTCTCATTCGGTTTATGGCAGGTTTTACAATCAGAAGTTTCCATGATGTTCTTACCTGCAATAGCACCTGAAACTATCTGGTGCCCCTGCGGCATACCTGCTTTATCACGTCCTTCCATGTACAATGCCTTCACATAAAGGTTGGCTGCATCCAGGTTACCGGCTGCGGTACTGCCATCTTCTTTATCTGTTACATTCACGGTATAACGTACAGGTTTGCCGGGGAAGTAGAACATCTTGTTACCCGTGATATCAATATTCACTTCCGGTGTTTCGTTACCGGCATACACACTGATCATTTTACTGCGGGTAGTAGCGCCTTTGCTGTCTGTTACATCTACAAACACTGGGTACTCTCCTGCTGTAGTGAATGTTTGCTCAACAAACGGTTCCTTTGTTTCTTTCTTGTTGCCGTTGCCGAAATTCCATAAGAAGGAGATCTCATCGCCGTCAGGGTCTGTTGCACCATCTGCCGTGATCTTCACTTTGAATGGTAAACCACCGGTGAGTTTACTTACAGATAACCCGGTTTTTGGAGCACGGTTACCACCATTGAAATCAATGCGGGATAAAGCAGCATCAGCATTTTTGCTGAACCAGCCGTTACCATATTCCAAAACATATAAACGGCCATCAGGGCCCATTTCCATATCTATCGGCGCATTGAATTTTGTACTTGGCATGAACCTTTCCATCTTCACATAATTACCATCTTTGTCCATGGTAACTGCCATGATCCAACCACGGATCCAGTCGTAAATAAAGAGTTTGCCATTATAGTAATCCGGGAAACGTGTTTCCTTTGGATAGAATTCTGAGTAATAAACCGGCCCTGCTTCTGCATTACGGCCACCTGTTCCTACCAGCGGGAATTCTTCAGATTTGCCGTAAGGATACCAGATGAATGCTTTCTGTGCAGGAGGCAGTTCCTGTAAACCTGTATTGTTGCGGGAATTATTGATCGGTTTTTCAGGATTGAAGTAAGCTCCTGATACGCCGGTTTCATAATCAAACGCACGGTATGGTTTGTTGTCTGCAATGAATAAAGGATATCCATAGTAACCGGCTTTCTTAGCCTGATTCACCTCATCATAACCTTGCGGGCCGCGGGTGGAATCATCTTTACTTGCATCAGGCCCAACTTCACCCCAGTACAGGTAACCGGTTTTACGGTCTACAGAGATACGGTAAGGGTTACGTGTACCCATTGTATAGATCTCTGCTTTTGTTTTATCACTGGCTTTGAAGAGGTTGCCTTCCGGAATTTCATAAGAACCATCTTCCTTCAAACGGATCCGCAGGATCTTTCCGCGCAGATCGTTGGTGTTGGAAGAAGTTCTGCGGCCATCGTATTGTAAGTGGCCGGGTCTGTCATCCTGCGGACCAAAACCTTTGCTTACATAAGGTTGGTCCGGTTCATCGAATGGTGTGGTGTTATCTCCTGTAGACAGGTACAGCAAACCATCGGGGCCAAAAGTAATGGAACCACCGGTATGGCAGCAGATATTGCGTTGGGAGTAGAATTGCAGGATCACTTTTTCACTTTCAGGAACTACTTTATTATCCTTGAAAACAAAACGGCTCAGCCTGTTCACTGAAGTATCTACCGGTGAATAGAAAAGATAGATGTAATTGTTCTTCGCAAATTCAGGATCTGCCGCAATACCCATCAAACCTTCTTCTGCATTTACTTTGGGCACATCTGTTTTGTGATATACGTTCAGGAAACCTACCTGGGACAATGCTTTGGTGGTATTGTTATAGAACAATATTTCACCACGGCGTTGTACCACCAATATATCCAGGTTAGGCAGGATGGCCATTTCTGTAGGTTCAAAGAAGTTACCACTGTTCAGCACCTGTTTGGTGAAACGGTCTTCATCAGGTAAACGTTGCGTAGTGGCCTTGGCATAATCCAGCACCTGGTTTTTACCCATCGCATACTGGATACCGCCCAGGATGTGTTGCAGGTAAGCAGATTCTGTATAAGATTCTTCTGTATGGCCTAACTCCGTATAGAAAGCGCGGCCGCCATCATAATTATGATACCAGCTGATCGGATGATCTTCTCCCATTTTACCACCAGTGTATGATTTCTCATCCACGGCTATCAGCACTTTGGTTTCCTTATTGACATTTTTAAAATTATACCACTCGTCCGTATGCTCCCAGGTATCCTGCAGATGTTTGGTAGCTGCATGACTTTTATCCTTGATGATCAGTTTGGCTTTGGCAGTTCCCGGAGGATGGCTTTCAAAATAAGCGCCTGCCAGTTTACCATACCATGGCCAGTCGTATTCAGTATCTGTAGCAGCGTGGATGCCCACATAACCGCCACCGGCCTGGATGTACCTTTCAAAATCAGCCTCCTGGCGGGAGTTGAGCACATCTCCTGTTGTATTCAGAAAGATCACGGCTGCATATTGCTGCAGAGAGTCTTCCGTAAAGCGCTCTGCATTTTCCGTTGTATCCACTTCAAAACCATTCTCCTTGCCTAATTGCTGAATAGCTTTAATACCGGCAGGTATAGAGGCATGGCGGAAGCCGGTTGTTTTTGTGAACACCAGCACCTTGGGAACACCCGGGCGGGTTTTGCTGCAACTCACAGCACCAATGCCCATTACGGCGAGGATTAAAATGATAAAAAAATGTCTCATTATTTATAGCGTTTGTAAAGTAAACGTGGATTCTTAAAACTTAATAGAGACGCAATATTGCGTCTCTATTAAGCTATATAGTATCATGATCTTCATTTCTTCTTCCCGGTCACATACTCAATTCCACCCAACACATGTTTCAGAAATGCTTCTTCTTTATAGGATTCTTTGGTATGCCCCAGTTCCGTGTAAAACGTACGGCCACCATCAAATTCACGGTACCAGCTCATGGGATGATCATCTCCATTTTTGCCGCCCGTGTAAGAAGTTTCATCAATTTTGATCAGCACATGTAAGCCTGGTACAATGCTTTTGAAATTATACCATTCATCCCTGCGGATCCAGTTGGAATCCAGGTGTCTGGTAGCAGGATGCGTACGGTCCACTACTTTCAAAGTAGCCGTTTGCTGATTAGGATGACTGAGGAAATACGCGCCAACCAGCTGGTTGTACCATGGCCAGTCGTATTCCGTATCCGTAGCAGCATGAATACCTACAAACCCGCCACCTTTTTTGATATAGGATTCCATCGCTGCCTGCTGTTCTTCATTCAGGATGTTACCTGTGGTGCTCAGGAAAACAATGGCTTTGTATCTTTTCAGATTCTTTGCAGTGAACACGGAAGCATCTTCCGTAGTATCCACATCAAAACCGTTCTCCGCGCCTAATTGGAGCATAGCGAGTTTACCAACAGGAATGGCATCATGTCTGAAGCCGGCTGTTTTGGAGAATACCAGTAAGCGTGGTTTTGCTTTCTTAAAAGCATAACCTGCACTCATTGTAAACAGGGCCAGTAATAGCAGCAAATATTTTTTCAGCATATATTAAAGTTGGCGGAGCTTGATGTTTTTGTACCAAACTTTGTTACCATGGTCCTGCAGCGCAATGTGGCCTTTGGAGAATTTACCGAAACCATCCCAGGTCTTGAATTTGCTGCCTGCGATCAGTTTCGCCCACTCTTCAGTACCCATGGTAGTTTCAGCAGTTACTTTACCATTCAGGATCAGGGTAAGCTTGCCGTCTTTTTTAATGATCTTAGCTGTGTTCCATTGTCCAACCGGTTTAGTGTAACGGGCAGGAGCAGCGATCAGGTCGTACAGATCACCCGAGTTGTGTTTATGGATCTTACCATCCGAATGTTTATCATCATCCAGTACCTGCATTTCAGGGCCGGTAGAATAAGTAGCACCATATTTAGCATCGTCCTGTACGCCAAAGATGATACCGCTGTTACCTCCTTCGGAGATCTTCCAGTCGATCTGCAGTTCATAATTTTCGTACTCACCGGCAGTGATGATATCGCCGCCTGTAGCACCTGCTTTTTTAGCATCGGTATCCAGGAAGAGCGCGCCATCTTCTATTTTCCAGGAAGTGGGGGCTTCATCTTTTTTAAAGCCTTTCCAGCCTGCAGTGGTTTTGCCATCGAACAGCAATACCCAGCCTTCCTTCTTTTCTTTTTTGCTCAGCGAAGGTGTGCTTTGTGCATGAGCGCTTGTTGAAGCTGCCAGCACACCTAATATTAATGCGGAAGAGATAAAACGTTTCATAAAACGAACGGGTTTAATGTCTTTTGTAAACTGGTTATTTAACGGAAAGGATATACTTCACCATTTCCACCGCATCTGCTTTTGGAACACCAGCGTGGGGAGCCATTGGAATTTCGCCCCAGTTGCCGGAACCACCTTTGATGATCTTGTCTGCCAGGGTAGCAATGTTAGCATCTGTGGCAGGATATTTTGCAGCTATTTCTTTGAAAGAAGGCCCGATCACTTTTTCAGTTTCTTTGTGGCAGGTAGCGCAATCCTGGCCAGCGATCAATTCTTTACCTTTCCCGGCAACACTTGCTACCATGGAATTATCTGCAGCAGGTGCAGTTGCTTCTTCTTTTTTCTCTTCGGTTTTCTTTTCTTCACCGCCGCCACCACATGCAGCCAGTGCAAACATCACTGCGCAGATCATAGCTGGCGCCCATATGAGTTTTTTCATCGTTTTGCTTGTTTATTGTTTTTATTAATCGTTTTAGCTCAATATATTTTAAAGACCTAATACCCTTCTGTTTAAATTCTCATCTGCTCCCGTTCCGGCAAAATCGTCAAACGCTTTTTCCGTTACGCGGATGATGTGATCTTTAATAAAAGGTGCCCCTTCACGGGCTCCATCTTCAGGATGTTTCATGCAACATTCCCATTCCATCACAGCCCATCCTGAATAATTGTATTGTGTCAGTTTACTGAACACTGCCTTGAAATCCACCTGTCCATCTCCCAGGGAACGGAACCTGCCCGGACGGTCTATCCAACCCTGGTAACCTCCGTAAACACCGGAACGGCCTGTAGGATTAAATTCCGCATCCTTCACATGGAACATTTTTATTTTCTCGTGGTAGATATCTATATAAGACAGATAATCGAGGCATTGCAGTACAAAATGGCTTGGATCATATAACAGGCAAGCACGCTGATGATTGCCGGTAGCCGCCAGGAATTGTTCATAACTGGCCCCATCATGGAGGTCTTCTCCGGGATGTACTTCATAACAAAGGTCTACACCATGGGCATCCATCTCATTCAAAATAGGCAACCAGCGGTTGGCCAGTTCCTTAAACCCTGTTTCCACTAAACCCGCAGGGCGTTGTGGCCAGGGATATACTGTATGCCACAATAATGCGCCGCTGAAAGTGGCATGCGCATCCAGTCCTAAATTACGGCTGGCTTTTGCAGCATATTTCAATTGATTAACGGCCCATTCTGTACGTGCCTTGGGATTACCCCTTAAAGCTTCCGGTGCAAAACCGTCAAACAATTCATTATAAGCAGGATGTACCGCCACCAGCTGACCTTGCAGGTGAGTGGACAGTTCTGTGATCTCCATACCTGCAGCCTGAACGATGCCTTTTATTTCATCTGCATACGTTTTGCTTTCAGCAGCCTTTTGCAGATCAATCACCCGGCTATCCCAGGTTGGGATCTGCACCCCTTTAAAACCAAGGCCGGCAGACCATTTGCAAATGCTCTCCAACGAATTGAAGGGAGCTTTATCGTCCAGGAACTGCGCCAGAAATATGCCTGGCCCTTTGATCGTTCTCATAAACTCTTCCTTATCTGATTTAAAAAATTCAAGTTCCTTTTTTATACCCTGCAAGGAACTGATCCTTGCCGGATAGGAACATGACTTTGCTCAATTCCTAGATCTCGAACTTCGTCCATTTCTCCTGGCTGGCTGATGATTTCACCACCATATCAATAAATGCCATACCGCGGATACCATCATCCACACTGGGGAAATCCAGTGCACCCATGGTTGGCGGAACGCCATCTATTTTAGCCTGCAGGGTTAAGGAGAAGTTGCGGTAAAGGTTCGCAAATGCTTCCAGGTATCCTTCCGGATGCCCACCCGGCGTACGGCAGTTATGTGTGGCAAAACTGTCCAGGTGAGGGTTACCCGCTCCTGCACGATAGATCTCAGTAGGTTTGTCCAGCCACTTCACCAATAAAGTATTGGGTTCATGCTGTGCCCATTCCAGGCCGCCTTTTTCGCCATACACGCGGATCTTCAATGCATTCTCTTCTCCTGCTGCTACCTGTGAAGCCATCAGCACACCCGCTGCGCCTCCATCAAAACGTAACAGCACTGCACCGTCATCATCCAGCATACGGCCTTCTACCATAATGTTCAGATCGGCACACAATTTATCGATTTTTTGGCCGGAAATGTACTCTGCCAGGTTAGCCGCATGGGTACCGATATCGCCAAAACAACCGCTTTTACCGGAACGTTTGGGATCTGTACGCCAGGCCGCCTGTGCATTACCTTCCCTTTCGCTGAGTTTGCTCAGCCAGCCCTGTGGATATTCCACCCATACTTTGCGGATCTTGCCCAGCGCACCATTTTTCACCATGGCACGGGCCTGTTTAACCATTGGGTAGCCTGTATAAGTATGTGTAAGTAACAGGGTGAGACCAGTTTGCTCCACTTTGGCTTTCAGTTGTTTTGCCTCATCCAGCGTAAAGGTGATAGGTTTTTCTACCACTACGTGGAAACCTTTGTCCAACGCCATCATAGCAGGTTCAAAGTGTGCAAAGTTGGGGGTAACGATGGTAATGAAGTCCAGCCTTTTATCTGCAGGCTGTGCCGCTTCTTTTTCCAGCATTGTTTTAAAGTCAGTATAGATGCGGTCTTCTTCAAGGAAGAGGGAACGCCCTGAGTCCTGTGCTATTTCAGGGTTAATGCTCAATGCTCCCGCTTTCAGCTCAATCAGTCCGTCCATATTAGCCGCGAGGCGGTGGATAGCTCCAATGAAGGCGTCTTTTCCGCCTCCGATCATGCCCATTCTGAGTTTCCTGTTCATTATAATATGATTTATTAGGCTGTTTGTAAAGTTTGTTTATTCCTTCCTTTCATATAAAAGAAAAGCCCGCCGAATGCTACCACCAGTATAACAGGGATGATCAATGTAACATTGATGATCTCCGGACCGGCTACAGCCTGGGCCTGGGTAAATGCTGCAGCTTCAGGTGTACCTGCAACTGCAGAACGGAAAGTATCTAATGTACCGCCGGCTGGCAAGTTCTTACTAATAATATTATCGTAAAAACCACCCATAAAATAAGTATAGATAGATACGGCAAACATACCTGCTCCGCCCATCAGGTTCATACCCAATGCACCTGATTCAGGAATGTTCTCAGATACAAAACCAAGCATGGTAGGCCAGAAATAAGTAATACCCATTCCGAAAATAACAGCAGCCACGATCAGCATGTAACCGGAAACGCTGCCCATCAGGAATAATCCGATGGCGGAAAGGATAGCAGACACCAGCAATACACCCGTGGGAGAGATCTTATGTACAACAGGCCCGGCCACTGCACGGCCAAAAACCTGCACCCCTGCAGTTAATGCCAGGATGAGGATGCCATGTTCCGTTACATTCTTTAACAATATCTCGATCCATTGGTTAGTGAACAGTTCTGTAATAGCTGTACCAAACATGCAGATCAGCATAAAGATGAATAAAGGGCTGGCCACCGAACGATACATCTGGCTGTTGGAAACACCCGCTGCTACACGTTCTGTAACAGGGAAGTCCAAACGCAGGAACAAATAACCGTAGAACAGTGTAGGGATGATCATGCTCACCACCTGCCATTGCCAGTTAAGGCCTATCTGGTTAAAAAGTGTTACCAGCAAGGTGCCGATAACAATACCTCCGGGGAACCAGAGATGAAAGTGATTGAGCTTTGTAGTTTTGTTTTCCGGAAAGATAGTGGCAACCAGTGGGTTACAGGCTGCTTCTACTGTACCATTCGCCATTCCGATAAATAAAGTGGAAATGAAAAGCGGCCAGAAACCGGAAGAAAAATAAGGTGTGCTCACCGTGAGGATGATCCCCAGCAGGTGTAAAACAAATGCTGCCACCAGGAGGTTCTTCATTCCTATGGCATCCACAATAAACCCGCCGATAATAACTGCCAGTGGGAAACCCCAGAAAGCAGTACCGGTAATAATCGCCAATTCCTGGCCATCTAAATGAAATTCCTTGCCAAGTGTGCCCAGTATACCGGCACGGATCCCAAAGGAAAGGGACGTGACCAGCAGGGCCAGGCAACTGGCAACAAAAAGACTCCTAGGCTGTATCTGTTTCATAGACGTGATTTTGCTAAAATTCAATGGCTCGCTTAAAACCTTTAAATTTATAAAAAGTATTTACATATTTTTATCTTTTTGTGACGGGTAACGGCCTGTTAACTTAACATTTCACTGATCCGGCAGCTAAGACCCGGTAAATTAGCGGTTTTTTTTGATGAACGGCCATCTACATACAGAAGAGGTCCTCCGTGCCCTCCAGGCCCGGAATGCTAAAACATTTGCTGAAGTTTACCAGGCCTTCTTCCCGCTCCTGTACAGCACTGCGCGTAAATACCTGCAGGAAAAGACCATCGCCGAAGAGATCATCCAGGACGTTTTCCTCCATATCTGGGAAAATAAACTGGAACTGGAACATCCCGCCGCCCTGAAGAATTATCTCTGCAAAGCTGTAGCCAACCGTTGCCTCAATCACCTCCAGCGGGAACAAATGCTCCGCCGCCATCATGAACAGATCCTCCTCAGCACGGAAGAAAGTTATGTATCCACTTTCGTGGAAGAACAGGAACTTCGGTTCCGTATCTACGAAGCCATTGAACAACTTCCCCCCAAATGCAAGCAGATCTTCAAACTCAGCCGGTATGAAGGCCTGAAGAATGGCGCCATCGCCGAACAGCTGGGCATTTCCGTAAAAACCGTGGAAAACCAGATGACCATTGCCCTGCGGCAATTACGGGAAACCTTAATGGACCCGCAAACTTCCTTCTCCGCCGCCGCCCGGAACAAAATGTTGCTTTTTGTACTTGGGTAATATAATTGTGCTTTTTTGAACACTGGTAGTATCTCCGCCGGAAAAATTATAATCTTTGCCTCCTTTTTGGGGGTATCTCTTTATTCGTTTGTCTTCAGAGTATAGCGCACAATCAAAATCGCATGGAACCGATCAATGTAGAACAGCTTATCATCAATCACCTGCAGTCGCCGGAAGACGCTGCTGCGCTGGCTGAATTGAATGCCTGGCTGGAAAAGGCCCCGCAGAACAGAACCTATTTTGATCAATACCGTCAGATCTGGGACTTATCTCCCGAAGCCGCTGTTTTTACGGAAGTAGATGTAAAAGCGGCCACCGCAAGGTTCAAAGCACGGCTCCCGCAAACAAAGATCCGTTGGCTGAGGATTGCAGCTGCAGCAGCTATCATTACAGCTGTAACCGGCACATGGTACTGGATGGCCCAACGCCCGTCTACCCAATATCTTGCCAAAACCACCACCATCACCATTGATTCCGTGATGCTGGAAGATGGCAGCAGGATCGTATTAAATAAACATTCCCGGATCAAATACAACCACCGTAAAGTACAACTGGAATATGGGGAAGCCTTTTTTGATGTGGTATCAGATCCTTCCGAACCTTTTGTAGCCTATACCGGCGGTGCGGAAGTAAAAGTACTGGGCACCTCTTTCAACCTGGCCATTTTGCAGGAGAATGTAAAATTATTTGTGCTAACAGGCGCCGTAAACTTTGGTACAGCAGGTTCCAATTCACCTAAACTGGTAACTGCCGGCAAAGGGGCCACTTATGTAACCGGCGACACTGCCGTACAACTAAAAGACAGGACAGACTATAACGAAGTATCATGGCGCACAGGTGAACTGCGTTTCATAGATACACCAATGGATGAAGTATGCGAAATACTCTCCGAACATTACCAGGTAAAAGTGATCATGGAAAATAAGAACCGTGCACAGTTGAACCTGAATGCCAACTTCAGCAAACGCACACTGGATGAAGTGTTGCAAACGCTGAGCGCTTTGTATGATTATCATTACGAAAAAAGGGGAGATACTATTTTCATCCGCTAGACATATATACTGAATCTAAAGAGAGGTTAACGGGTTAGACTACTATACCTGCACAGGATCTATTTGCTACTTATTTTCAAAACTATCGTTTGCTATGACATCACAAATCTACAAATCAACCAACCACCGGTGGCGGAGAGTTTCCTGTCAACTGTTGCTGGCCCTCACTTTGGGAACAGTGCCAGTGCATGCACAGGATACTTTTGCGCTGAACCGGAAAGTATCTGTTCATGCAAAAAAAACACCGATCTCCCATGTACTGGAAGATCTCGAAAAACAAACCAATCTCAACTTTGTGTACGATGGCGCACAACTGGACCGTTCATCTACCATCACACTCAATGCAGACAACAGATCGCTTAAAGATGTATTGAATGCACTCTTCCCAAAAGGTTCCGAGTACCGCGTAGTGGGTAACCAGCTCGTGGTAAAAAAAGGTCCCCTTCCCACAGCAGTCCCTGTTGTAGTGCAACAGAAAAACATCCGCATTGCAGGAAATGTAGTGCTGCGCGATAACAAAGGAGACCTACAAATGATGCAGGGGGTGAACGTTCGGGTAAAAGGACAGGCCGCAGGAACCGTTACCAATACTGCCGGACAGTTTGAGATCACTGCACCTGAAAATGGCACCCTGGTATTCAGCTTCATAGGTTACAAGCAAAAAGAAGTAAGCATCAATGGCCGCAGCAGTATGAAAATAACACTGGAAGAAGATATCTCCAAGATCCAGGAAGTAGTAGTGACCGGCATCTTTGAACGCCCGAAAGAAAGCTTCACAGGTTCTGCCGCCACCTATTCCGGCCAGCAACTGAAAACAGTAGGTAACCAGAATGTGATCCAAAGCCTGCGCAGCCTGGACCCCGCTTTCAGTGTGTTTGAGAACAACCGCTTCGGCTCCAATCCCAACGTAATGCCGGATATGGAAATACAGGGCAGAACAAATATCCTGGGCCTGAAAGAACAGCTGGGTGCAGATCTCAACCTTCCCTTATTCATATTGGATGGTTTCCCCGTTCCCCTGCAAACCATTATGGACCTGGACATCAACCGCGTGGAGAATCTCACCTTATTAAAGGATGCCGCCTCCACCGCCATCTATGGTTCCCGTGCTGCCAATGGTGTGATAGTTATCGAAACCAAAAAACCGAAAGCCGGTGAATTAAGAGTTACCTATACAAACGACAATCAATTTTCCGTACCCGATCTCCGCGATTATAACCTGATGAATGCCGCTGAAAAGCTGGAATTTGAAAGGCTCTCCGGAAGATATACATTGGAATATGCATTCCGTTATTTTTATGATGCGCAGATAGCGCTCGATAACCTCTACAACGAAAAACTGGCAGAAGTAAAACGCGGGGTGGACACCTACTGGATGAATGAACCATTGAGAAAAGGTTTCAGCAACAGCCATTCTCTCTACCTGGAAGGCGGCGACAACCAGATGCGTTATGGTGTTGGTGTCAACTATAAAAAGATCAATGGGGTCATGAAAGGTTCTTCCCGTGATGTGGGAGGCGGTAATATCAAACTGATCTACCGCAAAGGAAAACTCTCTTTCCAGAATAATCTTTCGCTCAACTTCTTTACAGCAAACGAATCTCCTTACGGCAATTTCTCTAATTTCTCCCGCGCAAACCCTTACTACCGCAAAAGAAATCCGGATGGCAGTATTCCAAGGATCCTGGAAACAGCCTATACCAGAACAGGCACCCTCAATTACATCGTGAACAACCCTTTATGGGATGCGATGCTACCCAATAGTGATGTAACGAAGAACTTCAATGTGATCAATAACTTCCAGGCAGAATGGGCCATCCGCTATGATCTTCGCTTCCGGGCAAGGTTTGGCGTGAACCGTACTACAGAGGAACGTGAAGAATTCACTTCCGCCCTGCATTCCAGATACATCCAGACTCCCTTACTGGAAAGAGGGGCTTATAACAACAACAGTAAAGAGAACCTCCGTTTGGATGGGGATGTCAGTTTCACTTTTGGCCGCGTCTTCGCAGAAAAACATATGGTGAACGCTGTGGCAGGATGGTCTTTCAGTGATGATCAAAGAACAGGGAAAGGTTATTCTGCTGTGGGTTTCCCGGATTATATCACCTCTCCCGCATTCGCTGCTTCCTATGCACCCAACAGCAAACCCGTTTCCAATGAAGCCACTGCACGCAGCACCAGTTTCTTCCTGCAAGGTGGTTACAGCTATGATAATCGCTTTTTAGTGGATTACAGTTACCGGATAGATGGAGCTTCCAATTACGGCGTGAATAAACTCTTCACCAATACCTGGTCATTAGGTGCCGCCTGGAACTTACATGAAGAGGCCTTCTTTCGCAAAGACATTTTCAACCTGCTGAAGATCCGGGCCAGTATCGGTAACCCGGGTAATGAAAACGGCATCGCCTACCAGTCTTTCACCACCTTTAATTATAATACCGCCAATCAGAACTACTTCGGGATAGGGGCTAATATTGCTTCCTTCGGAAACCCTGATCTGGACTGGCAAAAAACGATCAAGAAAACCATTGGTATAGACGGTGTGGTGAAAGAACGTTTACGTTTCAACTTCGATTATGTATTACAGAATGCTGACCCGCTGGTAGCGGTGATCAGTCTTCCTGCATCTGTAGGTTCTTCCGTCTATACCACTAACATCGGTGCACAAACCAGCAAAGGTTTCAACTTCATCGTGTCCTTCTCTCCTATCTATTTACCCAAACAGGGCATTAACTGGAGCATCAGCGTAAGCGGTAAACAGGAAAGAGCACACTATGAAAACATCGGCAACAAACTGGATGTGATGAACAAATTAAATCAATCCAAAAACCTGGACCGCTATTATGATATGGGCAGCCCTACTGCTTTGTGGGCAGTGAGATCACAGGGCATCGATCCCGGCAGCGGAAGGGAAGTGTTTGTAAAAAAAGATGGTACCCTCACCTTTCAATATGATTATGCAGACGAAGTGGTAGTAGGAGATTCCCGTCCGGACCTGGATGGCGTGTTAGGTACAACGCTGTATTACAAAGGATTTAACCTGGGCGGTTATATCCGTTACCGGATGGGTGGAGACGAATTCAATACCGCCTTATATAATAAAGTAGAGAATATCAATATGGAAGGATTGAAGATCAACCAGGATAAACGTGCTTTATATGACCGCTGGAAAAAAGCAGGAGACAGGTCCCGCTTCAAAAGTATCGGCCTGCAGGACCAGACGAACATCAGCTCCCGTTTTGTACAGGAAGAAAACACCTTTGCAGGGGAATCCATCAACCTGGGTTATGAATTTCCCAACCGTCTTGTACAAAAATGGCGCCTCTCCTATGTAAAGATCACTGGTTACATGAACGACATCTTCCGCATTTCCTCCATCAAACGGGAAAGAGGTATTGATTACCCATTCGCGAATATGCTGTCTCTCTCCTTATCAGTAGGGTTCTAATCATCAATCTGAAAAACATGAAAAAACATTTTCTTTATACCCTTATGCTGGCGGCATTGTTCTCTGCCACATCCTGCAAAAAATGGCTGAGTGTACAACCGCGGGATAAGGTATCCGAACAAAAACTGTTTGATACCGAACAGGGTTTCTACAATGCCCTGAATTCCGTTTACCTGGATATGAACCTTAAGGATACCTATGGCGGCCAGATGAGCATGGAAATGATAGAGGTGATGGGGCAGCAATACAACATCCTAACAGACCACAGGCTCCAGGCCATCAACAACTACAACTTTGCTCACGACTCTGCCAAAGCCAGGATCGCTATGGTATGGCGCGGCAACTATACAAGGATCGCTAATGTGAATAAGATCCTGGCTGTGATCGATGAACGTAAACATATCTTCAGCAATGGGGACAACTACAGCCATGTAAAAGGAGAATCCTTTGCCCTCCGTGCTTTCCTCCATTTCGATATGTTACGCCTCTTTGGTCCTGTTTACGCAGTGGATTCACTTAAACAAAGCATTCCCTATGTGGATGATTTCACTTCTAAGTTCCAGGAACTAATACCAGCCAATGCAGCCATAGACAAAGTGCTGAAAGACCTCGATTCTGCTGAAATGTACCTGCGTAAAGATCCCATCATTGCCAGTGGCCCCATGTTCTCCGGTAACCCGGATGGCGGCTCCCAGTTCTGGCGCTTCCGCACCCTGCGCATGAACTACTATGCTGCCATTGCCATGAAAGCCAGGGTACACTTGTACCGCAGGAATAAAACAGCCGCACTTGAAAGTGCCAAAACAGTGATTGCCGCACAGGAAGGAAGGTTCCCCTGGATCAACAAGGATTACATCCTCACCAATAAGATCAATCCCAACCGCATCTTCCACACAGAAATGCTCTTTGGCCTGCATGATATTAAACTCGCTGATAAACAAAAGAACTACTTCGATCCCGTTCTGGAAGCCAGGAGTATACTGGCGCCACTCCCGGCAAGATTAGCTGCCACTTACGAAAATAACAACACGGCAGATTACCGGAATAATGTGGCCATATGGGCTATTCCCGGCAATGGTATCAAAGACTACCGCTGCTTCTTTAAGTTCTCGGATATAGAACATAAAGACTCCCTCTACCGCAATATCATTCCATTGATCCGCATCAGTGAAATGTATTACATCGCCGCAGAAACAGAAACAGATAAAACACTGGCTTTCGGATACCTGAACACCGTTCGCAAGAACCGCGGATTGTTAGATGTACCGCTCACCGCAACGATCGCTACAGAAATAAGGAATGAATACAAACGGGAGTTTTATGGAGAAGGGCAGCTCTTCTTTTACTACAAACGCCTGAACACAACTTCCATTCCATCCGGCAATAGCAGCACTGCGAATGTTGCCATGACGGTGGGTAAATACTGCCCGCCATTACCAGACGATGAGATCCGATACAGAGATTAATCAACCAAAACCAACAGGTATGAAAAAAAATATTCTTTACCTCATCCTCCTTTTAACAGCTTCCTGTCAAAGGTCTGAAATACCATTTTACAGTGGTACTGCCGGCATTTATTTTGAAATATACAAAGAACCAACACCAGGCATTTATTTACGTGTAGATTCTTCCGTTCTGACCTTTGCTTATCATCCAGATAAAACGGACAGCATTTTCACCCTCGTCATCAAGGTGAAAGGAGATACGGTTTCAACAGACAGGCAGTTCCGCATCAAAGTGATCGATACTGCCGCCAATGCTGCAAAGCCAGGCATTCATTATGAAGCATTTCCCACAACCGCAGTTGTACCTGCCGGAAAAGCACTGATGGTGTTACCCATAAAATTCCTGAAACATCCGGATATGCAGGTGAAAACATTTGCCCTCTGCGTTCAGTTACTGGAAAATGAAAATTTCAAAACAGACCTGCCGCAATTGTATGTTCCGGATACAAAAAAATATATCAGCGCCACTGTGCACACTGTTCTTGTAGATGATGCGCTGGCAAGACCCAAATACTGGCTGGATGGTTACCTGGGCCCATACTCCCGCAAAAAGTATGTACTCCTCTGCCAACTGCTGGATATTCCCGTAACTACATTGAACAATACCATCTCTGTAGGTACCGTAAAATACTACGGCAATTTCATGAAAACCTGGCTGGCAGACGAAGCCGCAGCAGGCAGGATCGTGTATGAAGATGATGGTTCCGTGATGAAAATGGGAGACGGGCTTTGATCATTCTTAAAAACTAATTATGAAGAAAATACTTTTCGTTCTGGCAGCCGCGCTGATAACAGGCTGTTATAAAGACCTCGGGAATTATTCCTATAAAGAGATCAACGATATTGCCATCAGCAATATAGCTCCTCAATACACCATGATGTTCAAGGATACACTGCGTATCAAACCAAAGCTGGACTTCCTGCTGGACAAAGCAGATACCGGCAGGTATGCATACGAATGGATCATCTTTTTCCTGGACGATGTTGGTGAAAATAATAATAAGCTGATCGCAACTACCAGGGACCTCGAATATGAGGTCACTGCCAAAGTAGGGAAATACAAAGCATGGTTACGCGTGAAGGATAATTCTACCGGTGTGCAATACAAAAGTGAATTCAGACTGACCATACAATCCAAAGTCTATGAAGGCTGGCTGGTATTAAGTGATGTAAATGGAATGGCACGGATAGACATGGTGAGTGTATTACCGCCACCCATCGGAGAAACCATGATCACAGACCTGCTCACATTTACCAACTCCGGCCTTGCACCACAAAAGGGGCCCCGTGCTATCAAACTGATGAATGATGCTTTCAAATCCAAAACCGCCCTTTATTTTTTAACAGATGATGGTGCCAATAAATTAAGCGCGGATGATTTCACCTGGCAAACCACCGGTGCTATTCGTTATGAAATGCTGGGCCCGCCACCCGCTGGTTTTGCACCAAGACTAATGGATGTTGCTTATGGTATGTATTGCATGATGTCAGATGATCAGTTGTATATACAATATCCCGTTTCAGGGTTGGGGTATGGCGTTCCGCAAAATAAAATGGCGGGTGTAAGCACGCCTGTTAAACTCGCTCCTTTCATCGGTAAGGCCAATTCCTCGATCTCCAACTGGGTGGTGTTCTACGATGTGGAAAGAAGATGGTTCGTAAGGCTGGATGGCTCAAGAGATGCAGGTGTGGATTCTATCCCCACTCCTGCCAATGCACTGCTCAGCTATAAAACAGGCAAAGACCTGGTATACATGCAGAACGCTGCTTTTAACCTGAACGACATTTTCACCATTCTTAAGGATCCCGGCCAGCCCATATATTACCTGTTCCGCATGGCTGTTGACGGATACCCCAGCGTATTCCGCCAGAACCAGTTCACTAAGATCGATCAAAGTACCGGCGATATTGCCCATGCACAACACTTTGCAGTGGGTCATGAACTGGGTTATGTATTATATGCAGTGGGTAGTAAGATCTATGAATATGATATCAATTATAATACCCATCACCTGATGGCAGACCTTGGAACGGAAGTGATCAGCCGCCTGAAAGTGATCAACGTGGGAACTTCCAAACCGGAATACAAAGAATATACAAATGGCCTGCTCGTAGGTTCTTATGATCCCGCAGGCCCTTCAGGTAAAAATGGGAAACTGCGGGTATACAAAATGCCGCCACGCAATGAGCCCTTCCAATTGTATAAATTATACACCGGCTTTGGAAAAGTAATAGACATGGAATATCGCACAAGGTGATAATATAATATATATATAGATGCTACTCTTTTTGTAAGATCCCGAACCAACCATTTACGATTTAGATTAGATGAAAACCCTATGGGGAGTTGCTTAACAAGCAGCTCCCTTTTAAAAAATCAGGCAAAAGGCTTGATAATTCAGCGTTTATTAAATATATTTGGATATACTCACTAACATGTGTATAACCCAATTTTTCTGAACCCAAACTTAAGACATTGAATTAGTACCTAACCCGTTTATGGTTGCGCAATCTCCTCGCTTTTGAATTGTTACCCGTTGTATGATAATAGATTGCATTACCTGCGTTTAAAACAATAACCCTATGTATCTAAAAAGACAAGTGCTCTTTCTGGCCTTTCTGTGCGCATTCGGCTGCAATTCCGCCACACAGGATGCCAACACATCAAAGCCTATCCCCGATTCATTAATCGTCCATACCGGCACATTTGAAAAAGCCCTGAAAGAAGCCGGCGCATCATCCAAACACCTGGTAACCATCCTCAGTAAAAAAGATTGTCCGCCTTGTGAGATATTGCAGGAATACGTGAAAAAAGATTTCGCCATACGCCGTTATGCGAATGATTATCTCTTTTATCTTTTTGAAGAAGGATCGTCATCCAACTGGCTCAATCAGTGTTTTTACATCACTGCCAGTCCCACCGCCATTATTTTTTCTCCGAAGGGAGAACTGGAAACGATCATCAGCGGTGCCAGGAAAGACATCTTCCCTAAAGTACTGGAAGCTGTGATCAGCAAGGATACAGGTGCTATGTATTCTGGCAGCAGAACACGTGCTGACATTGAAGGCGCAGCACTTATCAGTGTAGTCCGCAAAAGTTACCAGGCGCAGCAATATGAGAAAGACACTTCATTCACAGCAGCACTGGAACAGGCGCATGCACAATACCCTTATTTCTACAATGCTTATCAGCTCAGCAAACGTTATGCTTTACAGGGAGATTCAGTCAAAGCCAGGCTGTTCGCAGAAAAAGCACTGGCCCACAACAGTCCGCCGGAGCTAATGTTGTACCAGTCTCTGAGAAATGAGATGAAAACCCTCCTGCATCCGGACTATGATGCCACTAAAGAACCCCATATCACCTTCGCTCATAATCACCTGGACCTGGGCGCTTTTCCTGTTCAGCAAAAAAAAGAGATCGTGTTCACTTTAAAAAACACCGGTCATAAACCCCTCCGGCTGAAAGATGTGATCGTTTCCTGTTCCTGCCTTTCCGTAGAGTGGCCAAGGAAAAATATCCCGCCTGGAAGCTCAGGTGAAATAAAAGCCACCTATAACATCAGTAAAGCAGGCAGTTTTAATCAATATGCCTATGTGATCTCAAATGCAGTCAACAGTGCCGAACTGCTTACCATCAAAGGACGCGTCAACTAGTCATAATTATTCATCTTAAATTCAACAAACATGAAAAAACTACTAGCTGTTTTCATTTTTGCACTCTTTGCATTGGGTGCCGGAAACTCAAGAGCGGAATGGCCTTGCGACGATCCTGAAACCCCTCCGGGATACATTTTCCCTGATCCTGATGATTGTACCGGCTTTATTGTATGTGTGGGAGATCTTCCCTATTATGGTCAATGCCCTCCAGGCACTGTATTCTATCCGGCATTGCAGCAATGCGACTTCCCAGGCAAGCCTGGTGACCCTTGCGGAGAAGGAATAAGCCTGTAAAATGAGCAGGAGGCTTGGTCCGGAGTAAAAGCTATGCTTCAGGGCCAGCCTCCTCAAAACAGCTTTACCCCTGCAAAATCACCGCATGAGCCCTAAAATGTCAATATTTTATGCCCCCATCCCCCAAAAATCCCTAATTTTACGAGCCTCAGAAAAAGGGAATATATTACTGCCACCTTGGCACAACCCTTTGTCCGGGCTTAATATTTGTCTATATTTTCCCTATACAGGCCTGCCTGTGTGAGGTTACATTTTTTTATACGAAATCGAAATTTTTAACATGCTAGGTTTTTTAACAAAGCTTTTTGGTGGAAACAAGTCTGATCGGGATATCAAACTGATCCTCCCCGTAGTAAAGCAGATCGGCGAGGAATACGAAAAACTTTCCCAACTTAACATTGATGAACTGCGTGCAAAAACGCAGGATTTCCGCGCCCGTATTAAAGCTCACCTGGCTGAAACGGATAAAGAGATTGCCGCTAAAAAAGCTGCTGCTGAAAGTGAGGAGGATGTAAATACAAAAGATATCACCTATAGTGAAATAGATAAACTGATCAAGGAAAGAGATAAAAAGATCGAAGAGGTCCTCAAACAGATCCTTCCTGAAGCGTTTGCTGTGGTGAAAGAAACTGCCCGCCGCCTCAAAGAGGCCAATGGTGCCATCACTGCCAAAGCCACTGATCTTGACCGCCAGCTGGCTGTAAAAAAGGACTATGTGACCATTGAAGGTGACAAAGTGACCTGGAAAAACTCCTGGATCGCCGGTGGAACAGAAGTGACCTGGAACATGGTGCACTATGATGTACAGCTGATAGGTGGTAATGTACTGCACTCCGGTAAAATTGCCGAAATGGCCACAGGTGAAGGTAAAACCCTGGTTTCTACCCTCCCCGCCTACCTGAATGCTCTCGCCGGTGAAGGTGTTCACATTGTTACCGTGAACGATTACCTCGCCCGCCGTGACTCTGAATGGAATGGCCCCCTCTTTGAATTCCTCGGTATTACCGTTGATTGTATAGATAAACACCAGCCACATTCTGCTGAACGCCGCATGGCTTACCAGGCAGACATCACCTATGGTACCAATAACGAATTTGGTTTTGACTACCTCCGTGATAACATGGTACACAGCCCGGAAGAAATGGTGCAACGCAAACACCATTTTGCTATGGTGGATGAGGTGGATAGCGTATTAATTGACGATGCGCGTACCCCATTGATCATTTCCGGCCCTATCCCCCGTGGTGATGAACAGGAATTCCATGCTTTGAAACCACGCATCCAGCGACTGGTGGAAGAACAAAGGAAAGTGGTGAACGCCAGCCTGATAGAAGCCAAGAAACTCATCGCGGAAGGTAAAGACGATCCCAAAACCGGTGGTCTTGCCCTGATGCGTGCATGGCGCGGTCTTCCCAAGAACAGCGCCACCATTAAATATTTAAGCGAGCCCGGTATCAAAGTACTGCAACAAAAAGCAGAGAACTATTATATCGCGGATCAGCAAAGGGAAATGCCCAAAGTGGACGAAGGGCTGTACTTCCACATTGAAGAAAAGAACAACAGTGTAGACCTTACCGAAAAAGGGATTGCCCTCATCACCGGCGCCGGAGAAGATCCAAACTTCTTCCTCATGCCGGATGTTGGCTCTGAAATAGCAGAACTGGAAAAGCTGGAACTCTCCGCAGAAGAAAGACTGCAAAGGAAAGACCAGCTGTTGCAGGACTTCGCCATTAAATCTGAACGCATCCACTCCGTACAACAATTACTGAAAGCCTACACTTTATTTGATAAAGACGTAGAGTATGTGGTAATGGACGGGAAAGTGAAGATCGTAGATGAACAGACAGGCCGTATCCTGGATGGCCGCCGTTATTCAGACGGTTTGCATCAGGCGATAGAAGCCAAGGAAAATGTAAAGGTAGAAGCCGCTACACAAACCTTCGCTACCATCACCCTGCAGAACTACTTCCGGATGTATCACAAGCTGGCCGGCATGACCGGTACGGCTACTACAGAAGCCGGTGAGTTCTGGGAGATCTACAAACTGGATGTAGTGACCATCCCCACCAACCTCCCTATCACCCGTAAAGATGCGGAAGACCTGGTGTATAAAACCAAAAGAGACAAGTACAAAGCTGTTATAGAAGAGATCAAAGGTTTACAGAATGCAGGACGCCCTGTACTGGTAGGTACCACCTCTGTCGAAGTATCTGAGTTACTGGGTAAAATGCTCACCTTCGAAAAGATCCCTCACAATGTATTGAACGCCAAACAGCACGCAAGGGAAGCACAGATCGTTGCAGAAGCCGGTCTGGCCGGAGCTGTGACCATCGCTACCAACATGGCAGGCCGTGGTACGGACATTAAACTCGGGCCTGGTGTAAAAGAAGCCGGCGGTTTGGCCATCATTGGTACAGAACGTCACGAAAGCCGCCGTGTGGACCGTCAGTTGCGTGGTCGCGCAGGCCGCCAGGGAGATCCTGGTACTTCTCAATTCTTTGTATCACTGGAAGATGACCTGATGCGTATGTTCGGTTCAGACCGTATCGCTTCACTGATGGACAGAATGGGTTATAAAGAAGGAGAAGTGATCCAGCACAGCATGATCACCCGTTCCATTGAAAGAGCACAGAAGAAAGTAGAAGAAAATAACTTCGGCATCCGGAAACGCCTCCTGGAATATGATGACGTGATGAACAAGCAACGTACCGTGATCTATTCCAAACGTAACCACGCCCTCTTAGGAGAAAGGCTGTCCATCGACATTGATAACGCTTTCTATGAAGTTGCAGAGAACCTGGTGAACACCCATCGTGAAACCGGCGACCATGAAACATTCAAGCTGGATGTGATCCTGAACTTTGCCGTAGATACTGCTATAACACAGGATGAACTGGCTAAAGGCAACATCCAGGAAATTGCAGAGAAACTCTATTCAGAAGCGACTAACAATTATCACCGCAGAACTACAGAAGTGATGCATGGTACCCTCCCCGTGATCAAAAAGATCTACGAGGAACAAGGCCAGCATATCGAAAATATCTCCATTCCATTCACAGACGGCAAAAAAGGCATTAACGTGCTGGCGCCACTGAAGAAAGTAGTGGAAACACAAGGCCGCGAAACCGTAGCAGCCCTGGAACGCAGCATTACACTTGCCCTGATCGATGACGCCTGGAAAGAACACCTCCGTGCAATGGACGATCTGAAGCAATCTGTACAAAGTGCCGTATACGAACAAAAAGATCCATTGCTGATCTACAAGTTCGAAGCCTTCCAGTTGTTCAAACAAATGAGCGCGGAAAACAGTAAAGAGATCGTAGCCTTCCTCTGTAAAGCGGGTATCCCCGGCAGCCAGGGAGAAGATGAGATCACCGAAGGCCATGAACAAAAAACCGATATGAGCCGCATGCGCGCTTCACATCAGGAGTTTGAAAATGGCGGCGGCGCACAACAACAGCAGCGCCAGCAGGAATATGCACCTGCAGAAGAACAACACCGCCCTGAACCGGTACGTGTTGGACCTAAAGTGGGCCGTAATGATCCTTGCCCATGTGGTAGCGGTAAAAAGTACAAAGCCTGCCACGGCAAAGACGCTTAATGTACCATGCAATAATTGCACGATATTTCAATAATTGCATACGGAGTTACCCAGTTACAACTGTGTAACTCCGTTATGTTTTAAGAAAAACCCGCTATGAAATTAAACCGCTACATAGACCATACGGTATTGAAACCCACTACCACCCTGGAGGATCTTAAAAAACTCTGCATGGAAGCTGTAGAATATGATTTTGCAGCCGTTTGCGTTCCCCCTCCTTTCGTTAAACTCGCTAAAACATTTGTAGGTAATACCAGCACCAAAGTGGCCACCGTTATAGGTTTCCCTTTCGGTTATTCCGCTATTGAAGCAAAAGTGGCGGAAAGCGTATTGTCTATTATTGACGAGGCAGATGAACTGGACATGGTGGCCAATATCCTGGCTATCCGCAATGGGGACTGGGGTTACGTGGAAAAAGAGATCGGCACTATTATGCCCCTGATCCGGAATAAGCAGAAGGTGATCAAGGTAATTATTGAAAGTGGCATATTATTGGAGGAAGAGATCATTAAATGCTGCGAATTATATGCAAAATACGGGGTGGACTTCGTTAAAACGTCCACCGGGTATGCTGAAAAAGGGGCCAGTGTGGAAGCTGTGGCATTAATGCGTAAACATTTACCTGCGAATATTCAAATAAAGGCTTCGGGAGGGATTCGTACCTTTGCCTTTGCGCAGGAACTGATAACTGCCGGCGCTACCCGTATCGGGGCCAGCGCCAGTGTAGAGATCATGAAACAGGCACTTTAACAGACGGAAAAACAAACGATTTATATATGCTCTATAGAACAGGCTGTTTATTTCTTTTGATGCTCGCTGCGGTTACCGTACGGGCACAGGATAGCGCCAATGCGGGAAGCATTAAAGTATCAAAGGACAGCCGGATAGACGTGCTGATCAAAAAACAGATCTATATTAATACCCTCGCCATCCGCAACCAACCCGGGTTCCGCGTACAGGTATTTTCCAGCAACAAAAGGAACGATGCCAATGAGGCCAAAGCCAAAGTGATGCAATTGTTCCCCGAATACCGTACTTACCTGGACTTCCAGGCACCTTATTTTAAAGTACGCATAGGGGATTTCAAATCCCGTGACGAAGCATCCGAGCTAAGAGATAAATTATCCACCCAGTTTTCAGGAGGCGTATTTGTAGTGCCGGCTATTATCAACGTGTCACCGGAAAAAGAAATAGAATGAAGAATCGGATACAATCGCTGGCCAGGCAATATGCGCCTGACCTGATAGCCTGCAGGCATCATCTGCACTCCCATCCCGAATTATCTTTCCAGGAATATGAAACATCTAAGTTCATCCAGGCAAAACTGGATGAATACGGCATCCCTTACACAGCAGGCGTAGCAGGAACAGGTGTGGTTGCCCTGATTGAAGGAAAGAACCCTTCCAAAAAGATCATTGCTTTACGAGGAGATATAGATGCACTGCCCATTGAAGAAGCAAATGATGTACCCTACAAATCAAAAAATCCCGGTGTAATGCATGCCTGTGGCCACGATGTACATACAACAGTTGTACTGGGTGCTGCACGTATACTCCAGCAGGTGAAAGATGAATTTGAAGGTACCGTGAAAATATTATTCCAGCCAGGGGAAGAAAAACATCCTGGCGGCGCCAGCCTGATGATCAAAGAAGGAGCACTCGAAAACCCCAAGCCACAGGCTATCCTGGGTTTACATGTACTCCCTGCCATGGAAACCGGCAAACTGGGATTCCGCGCAGGAAAATACATGGCCAGTGCAGATGAGATCTATATCACGGTGAAAGGGAAAGGCGGCCACGCGGCTGCACCACAGCTCACAGCAGATACCATCCTCATTGCTTCCAACCTGGTGGTGAGCCTGCAACAGATCATCAGCAGAAATAATGATCCCTTCTCTCCCTCTGTATTATCTATCTGTGCTTTCAATGGCGGATTCACCACTAATGTGATCCCCAGCGAAGTTAAACTGATGGGTACTTTCCGGGCAATGGATGAAACATGGCGCTTCAAAGCCCATGAACTGATCCGCAAACAGGCTACGGAACTGGTACATGCTATGGGTGCTGAAATAGATATAGACATCCTCGTAGGATATCCCACACTCTATAACAACGAAGCCGTTACGGCCACTGCACGTACACTGGCAGAAGAATATATGGGTGTGGAAAATGTACTGGATACAGAGCTGCGGATGGGTGCGGAAGATTTCTCCTACTATTCCCAGGTGATCCCTGCCTGTTTCTTCAGGTTAGGCACCGGCAATAAAGCACGTGGCATCACAGCCGGTGTGCATACTCCCATATTTGATATTGATGAAAATGCATTGGAGATAGGAAGCGGTACAATGGCTTACCTCGCTACCCAATTCTGAAAATAAAAAACCGTTCCGATGAAGATCGGAACGGTATGCATCTTTAGAGAGACTAGAATTATTGCGATTTTAGCAAGTACGTTTTCATATCCATCGCCCTTCCATCCATCCTGATCCTCGCTGAAGTATCCAATTGCACAGGAAGTACGGTTTTGATATTATTAGGTGTTACGAAAGTGATACCGGTTCTTTCACCCATCGTAAGTGCCAGTGTATCAATATGACTGTTGTCAATGAACATCACCTGCGCATTGGAATCCGTCTTTAATTGCAGTACAGGTATATCCAGCCCTAACAGCATGAACTTATCTGAACCCATCAGATGCAATGCTAATGAGTCTTTCTGAAGGACCCTGTTGATATTCATTCCACCAAAGGAGGAAACAGAAGATAAGGCAGGTGCAAAGAGGTGCAACTGAATATTGCCTTCCGGAACAAAATCACCACGCACCAACGCTTTATCAAAGCGGATAAACAAAGTATCTCCCTGGTAATGGTATGTCAAAAGCGGTTTAACGTTTGAAGGCATTTCCAGTTCATATTTACTTCTTTCACCCACACTGAGATGAATGGTCCGGTCTATCCAGCTTCTGCTGGTACGGGATTGATGCAGGTACATCCGCCCGTCATATACAACATGCCGGAACTGTTTCAGGTCTACGGTTAAACGGCTTACCTGCTTCAAATCACTTGTAAGGTTACCGGCCTTCAATTGTATGTTAAGCAATACATTAAAGAGCAGCAGGGTAATAATGACAAAGAAGACCAGAACAATAAGGAGTTTATTACTTGTTTTCATGCTAAGTTCTTTTAAATAAATGTTTAAGCTTTCGCCTGGCGGGTTTTGAATTTCTCAAAGCGTGCCTTTAACTCATCCAGCTCAACGCCCAGCAGGAACATCTTCCGGAAAAATTGCGGTAACTCTTCCTGTAAGAACTGTTCTTTGCGTAATGCAATTACTTTGCGGAGTGCATCCTCACTTACATAATATCCTAATCCGCGGCGGGTATAGATGATCCCCTGCTGTTGCAGGTACTCGTAAGACCGCATAATGGTATTGGGATTTACCTCGAGGTTCACTGCCAGCTCTCTCACAGAGGGCACTTTTCCTTCAGGTGGCCAATGCTGCAACTGTACCTGATCGCAAACGTAATCAGCAATTTGCAGGTAGATGGCCTGTGTATTATTAAATTCCATGATCGATCTGTTTTAGAGTTGCTGCTCCCGGAGTTTTACCAGTGTCACGTAAAAAAAGAAAAGCGGAACAAGCGCCAGGAAAATGAGAAAAAATAACATCTGCTGATCCGGTAATGAAAGCCAATAAGAGCCTCCTTCTAAATAAGTTCCAAACTCGTTCTTCCCAGAGAAACGCATGCTTCGGTAAGGAGATGAGCTAACTATTTCATACTGGAGGGGAAATGGTAATTTATTCCTTGCAGCATTGTAGCCAGCCACTTTTGCACTGGCATCCTTCACCACTATCTGATTGATCACTTCATTGGCACTTGCAAAAAAAATGGCTGATAAACAAACCAATACTATCACTTTTACAAACGCCAACTGCCGAAACCAGATAGCGCCCAGCAAGGCAAGTGATTGCACTAAAAAAAAAGTCAGGAATAAATACTGGCCCTCTATTCCGTCCAACATATATACCTCGTTCGTATTACCCAATACATGTACATCTATGCCGTTAGCTATTGCCATGCAGATAAAGTAGACCGCTAAAAAAGCAAGTGGAAAAAGAAAGAAAGTGAACAGCACTGCAACTGCCAGCCGCTCAGTATTAGAAACCGGCAGGAGGATAGACTGGATCCGTTTGTCTTTATCCCCATACTGTTTAAAGATAAGAGAGGTAAAAAAAGTTCCTGCCAGGATCAGTGCCGCTGTTACAAAATCAATTTGCGATTGATACTGAAACCCTACTTTGGAAGTAAACACGCTAACGAACATAAAACAGAGCATGATACCACCCATAGCCGACAAGCCCAATAGATACAGCTTACGGTTGACAGCAAACTGCAATTTGAATAAGTACGAAAAACGAGCAAAAGAGAATTGCATAAAAATATTTTTACTGTTAGTTTATCTGTACAAAAAAACCATCCTATTCCTGGAACAGGGATACGATCTTTTCTTTTTCCACCATCACCGCATTGAAGAACATTTCCATATCCAGCCGCGAATGTTCTGCCTGGCGGTTCACTGCTACCACCACATAACCTTTCAAAGAACCCTCACTATAAATAGGCGCTTCTGATTCCTCCAAACTCATTACCTGGCGGAAGGAGAGTTTTTCGGTAATGCGGGTAACAGATTCCTGCAACAGGATGCTGTGATCTTCCAGGATCAGTACTTCATCTATCAGGCTGTCCAGATCTTTTACCTGGTGCGTGCTGATGATCATACACTGATCCGGCTCCAGGCAACCCGCAATCACTTTCCTGAACTGGCGTTTGGAGGGAATGTCCAAACCATTGGTAGGTTCATCCATTAACAATACTTTGGCGCGGGTGGCTATTGCAAAACTGATGAGTACTTTCTTCTGCTCACCATGACTAAGCGCCTGGAGGCTTTGCCCTTCCGGGATCTCAAAAGCAACCAGGTGCCGTTTAAATGCCTCATGGTCAAAGGAGGGATAAAAAGGAGCAAAGAGCCGGAGATACTGCGTAATGTTCATGTCCGGCAGATGGAAAGATTCCGGTAACATATATACCTGCTGCAAAAAAGCAGGTTGCCTTTTGGCCGGCTCGTAGCCCATTACCCTGCATTCCCCTGAAATGGGGAATAAAAGACCACAGAGCTGATACAGTAAACTGCTCTTGCCCGCACCGTTCTTTCCCAGCAAACCATAGATCCGGCCTGGCTGTAGGGTCAGGTTAACATTCTTCAGCACAGGCTGCGTCTTTCGGTAATGAAAATGAAGTTGTTGTAGGGATATCATTGCTTCATGTTTTAGTGTACTACTTAACTAGTACACTGTAAATGTACAGGTATTTTTCAATTCACCAAATATTGGCCGGATATTTTTCAGCAAGAAATAGTTCATTTACTATCATCTGATTGATAAATAAGCCGTTAACTTAGAATTATGTTTAAATGGATCCTACTCTACAGTATGATGATCGCCTCACCAGCCTTCAGTCAAACACAACGTATCTATGTATCCCCCTCCGGGAGCAATGAAAATCCCGGAACCAAAGAGAAGCCTGTAGCCAGCCTGCACCGCGCCCAGGAACGCTGGCGGGCACTTCGCGCTCAAAATAAAGATGCCAGTATACAGGTGATCCTGCGTGGAGGCACCTATTATCTTGACAGCACATTGGTACTTACACCGGAAGACAATGCCTCTATGCAGGGTGTGCTTTTTATTATGGGTTATCCTGGTGAAACGGCTGTGATCAGTGGTGCTCAGCCTTTAAAAACAACATGGCAGAACTGGCAGAAAGGGATCTACAGAAGTCCTGTTCCTGCTTCCGTTACCACCATGGACCGCTTATTTATCAACGGCCAGCAGCAGGTATTGGCCCGTTATCCCAATTACAATCCTACTGCCCGTTTCTATCATGGTGTTGCAGAAGATGCCATTTCCCCGGAAAGGATCAAAACCTGGAAACAACCCGTTGGTGCTACTGTACATGCATTACATCGTCATGAATGGGGAGGGTATCATTATAAGATAACAGGCGTGGATAATAAAGGAGAAGCTGTTTTAGAAGGTGGCTGGCAAAATAACCGGCAGTTGGGCTTACATCCCAAAAACCGTTTCGTGGAAAACGTACTGGAAGAGCTGGACACTGCCCGTGAATGGTACTTTGATGCAAAAGAGCATTACTTATATTATATGCCGGAGGCAGGCAAATTACCTGCATCTGTACAATATGCCGTACTAAAAGATCTGATCGCCATCAAAGGAACTGCTAAAGCTCCCGTGAAACAGATCATCCTGAACAACCTGCAATTCGCCGGTAATGCCAGAACTTTTATGGAAACTAAAGAACCACTTCTGCGCAGCGACTGGGCCATTTACCGTGGTGGTGCATTACTGATAGAAGGTGCTGAATTCTGTTATGTGAGCAATTGTGTTTTCAATGAAGTAGGCGGTAACGCCGTTTTCGTGAACAATTACAACCGGCATGTAAACATAGACAGCTGTCATATCTATAAAGCAGGAGCCAGTGGTATTGCCTTTGTTGGCAGCCCCGATGCCGTTCGCTCTCCGGCTTTTGAGTACAATACCTTTGTGCCTTTCACTAAAATGGATTTTGAACAGGGTCCGCTGAACGATAATTATCCCAAACAATGTGACGCAAAAGATAACCTGATCCAATACATTGGCGAAGTAGAAAAACAATCTGCCGGCGTACACATTTCCATGGCCATGAATATCAAAGTAGCCTGGAACACCATCCACGATGTACCACGTGCCGGTATCAATGTGAACGAAGGTACCTGGGGCGGCCACATCATTGAACACAACGATGTATACAACACCGTATTGGAAACAGGCGACCATGGGGCTTTCAACTCCTGGGGCCGGGACCGCTTCTGGCATCCCGACCGCCGTGTGATGGATAGTGCCACCACTGCGAATATTGGCCTGGTAACCCTCGATGCCATGACCCAGACGGTTATCCGCCATAACCGTTTCCGTTGTGATCATGGCTGGGATATTGACCTGGATGATGGTTCATCCAATTACCGCCTCTATAATAACGTTTGCCTGAATGGCGGACTCAAACTGCGGGAAGGTTTCTTCCGGATCGTGGAGAACAATATCATGATCAATAATTCCTTCCATCCGCATGTATGGTTTAAGAACAGCGGGGATGTATTCACACACAACATCGTTACCACTTCTTACAAACCTATAAGAATAGATATATGGGGCAAGGAAGTAGATTACAATCTTTTCCCGGATGCCGCTGCATTAGCCGCTGCACAGGCAAATGGAACAGATGCACATTCCATTGCGGGCAATCCTCAATTCATTGATTTTGCGAAAGGAGATTATCGTGTAAAGCCCGGCAGCAAAGCATTAGCAGTAGGGTTTAAGAATTTCCCGATGAATGAATTTGGTGTGCGCATCAAAAGGTTACAGGCTAAAGCAGCGCCGGTACCATTACCTAAAGAACTCTATTCACAAAGATCCGGGACCAATACTACCCTCACCTGGAGAGGCGCCACCGTGAAAAATATCGATGGACTGGGAGAACGCTCTGCTACAGGATTACCGGATGAACTGGGTGCTTATTTTATTAAAGTTCCATCAGCAAGTGAAGCTGCTAAGAATGGATTCAGGACCGGCGATGTGGTACTGAAAATAGAAAATGTCAAGGTCCGGAACGTGAAAGATTTTATTTCTTTCTACCAGGAGCATGCCTGGAAGCAGGAGGTAAAAGTAGAAGTATTCCGCAATCAGCAGCCGGTGGAATTGATCATAAAGAAATAAAAACAGGCGGCGGCAAATTTATATGGCTTTTTGCCGCCGCCTGGTTTTGATGCCTTATCAAAGAATCGCTCGCCAGCTTTCCCTGTATCACCCCAGCCCATTAGATCAACCCCTGCCGCGTAGCTGAATTGATCAACTCTGCCACATTTTTGGCATTGAGCTTATGTAACAGGTTTTTCCGGTGATTCTCCACTGTGAACTTACTCAGGAAAAGCATCTCTGCAATACGGGGTGTAGTGATCCCGGAAGCGATCAATGCCAATATCTCCTTTTCCCGCACCGTCAATTTTACAGGGATCTTTTCTGCATGCAACTGAGGCCTTGCAATAATTTCTTTTACTGCTTTGCTGAATGCAATTTGCCCGTTCAATGCTTCATGAATGCAGGCCTGCAGTTCCTCAATAGACGCATTTTTTAGCAGGTATCCGCTGGCCCCGTTCTCCAGCATTTTCAGAATGGCACCCCGCTCTTCATGATTGCTCAGGGCCAATACCACCGTATCCGGAGACACTCTTTTTATTTCCCTGCACAGGTCTATACCATTCATATCCGGAAGAATGATATCCAGCAATACGATCCTGCAGGGTGTCTTTTTAAAAAAGGCCATGAATTCATGCCCGTTTGTAAAACTACCCACTATCTCAAAAGCATTCTTCTTTGATAAAAGTTTAGTTAAACCCTCTATCACTACCGGATGGTCGTCAACGATGGCAAGTGTGGATCTATGCTGTAACATGGAGTTCGATATTTATGGAGGTACCTTGCTGATGTCCTTTGGGCAATATTTCCATTTTCCCGTTCAAATAGGCAACGCGGCTTTGAATATTACTTAATCCTATTCCCTGTTTTTCAGTGATGTCTATGCCTTTCCCATCATCTTCAATAGTAATAAAAAACACCTCTTCCAGTTGTGAACATTGCAGCAACACATTTTTAGCATGAGCATGTTTAACCACGTTGGCCAGTAACTCCTGCACAATGCGGTAAATGGTAATTTGTTCCTGTGCCGGGATAGCTTTATCTATACCAAGATACTGGAAGTTGATCACCAGGTTTTCAGACATCAGTGACTCACACAGGTCTTTCAGTGAAGCTTCCAGCCCTAACCGCAATAACATTTCAGGCATCATATTATGCGCTATACGGCGTAGTTCACTTACCGATCTGTCTAACTGATGAATGATATCATCCAGTTCCTTATGCTCCTTTTCCCTGGCAACATCTGATAAGTTGATCTTTACAGCAGCCAGCATTCCTCCTAACCCATCATGCAGATCGCGCGCTACTCTTGTACGTTCTGTTTCCTGTCCATCCAGCATAGCCTGCGTAATTTTTATCTGCTCCTGCTGCGCAAATGATCTTTTATTATTGCGATAAAAGAAATACCCCAGCACCAGCACGATCAATAAGAACAAACTGGCTGTTCCTAATAAGAGGCTCGTTAACCGATTACTTTTTGCGGAGAAGTTTGCTTTTTCATTGATGGCATTCAATTCCACTATCTTTTTCTCATTTTCCGCATTCCTGAATTTTGCTTCCAGCGCATTTATACTTTCCGCATTCTGGCTTTTGCTGATGCTATCCAGCAAAGTACTATATTCTTTTTGCCATTTATAGGCGGCTTCCATATCGCCAAGTTTGGCATAGGTGCCTGCCAGTTCATAGGAATGCATTAGCCTGTTTTGGCTGGAATTAAAATTCCCTGTATTTACAATCCGTAACAGTATGTCTTTAGCCTGTTCATATTTACCCATATCCGAAAAAGTCTTGTATTGCTGAAACATTACACTTTCCTTCAGATACGGCCTCTTCAGTTCTTCTGAAACAATTACTGCGCGGTTCAGGCTATTGAGCGACTGTTGATATTGCTTCATGTGCTTATAATACATCCCTTCATTGATCAGGAATTCTATTTCAGCTTCAGATCCGGGTGTTATCCTGGGCTTCGTTATATCGATCAGTTTTTTCGCGTCAGCCAAACTGTCCATAAACACCAGGTTCCTGATGGCATTGATATAAATATCAACATCGTTAGGTTTGTTTTGTGCCGCCTGATCTAAAATGCTGATGGCTTTATCAAAATAGGGAGCTGCCTTATCATATTGCCATTGGTTCATAAAGATCATTCCCACATCCGAATAGTTCCGTGCCAGGTAATTTTTGTCGCCGGATTGTATGGAAAGGGGAATGGTTTTATCGATCATAACAGCCAGCATTGTTTCTGTATCATTGTCGGACTGGCGCAAGGCTCCGTAATTATGCCATGCCCTTGCCCTGAAATAATAAGCTTCTGCTATTTTAAAAACGCTCAATGCGGAATCTGACCGGAGATACATTCTTTCAGCCTGCAGTTTATCTGTTTCATAAAGAAGCTGCGCCAGGTAAAAATCATACAGGGCCAGCAGGTACCTGTTCCCATGGGCCAGTGCCCTGCCTTGTTCCAGGAACTGTTTTGCTTTAATGGTATCAGTGTAGGACCACTCATCAGATAAAAGGAAACTTATCCGCGCTTTAGTGCTATCTGTTGCAGGCTGGGTTAAAATGTAGGCCAGGCTGTCCCGATAACCTAAAGTGGTATTCTGTTGTGCCTTTCCCAACAATGGCAGCAATAAGATCAGGCAGTATAAGTACAAAATCTCTCTCATTCGCATGTCAAGTTTACAATAAAAACCGGCGCTTAAAAATAGCTGAAAACAGCTATATCCAAAATGACGGGTTACGGTCATTGTCGCAGATATCGGGCTGATCTAGCTTTGCAGTTAAAACTAGAATTTTATGAGATCATTAAGGAGCTATTTGTTAATAGGTTTAACCCTCTCACTAACTGTTGTGCTGTTCAGTTGTTCCAAAAGTAAGGATAATCCGGACCCTGGGCCCGGCGGCTCCGGGAACAAAACTATGAAATTTACATTGACCACTACAGGTCTTCAGGCGGCAGATGATTTCAGCCTCACATTTTCCGGAAGCGATATTACAGGTACTGCCAATACCTTATTTAAAGTGAATGGCGTATTACAAAATAATCAAAGAGCCATCGTTATTTCCAAAGCACAGTTAATGGCCGGGCAGATAGTGGTAGAAACCGTGCCATTGTACACCGTTTCCATCTCAGCTGGTGGATCCTGCGGCACTACCGGCCGTACCTTCAGCTTTAAACTGGAGCCGGTGATCAATAATGCAGCCCAGACCGTGGTGAATAAAACGGTTACTAACACCGCTTACGCTGAAACCTTTACGTTCAATTGATAATTCATTTTTTGAACCTCAGGACCCCGCCTTTCTATTTAGTATTTGTAAACCCTTGACATAGGGTCAGTGTATAAGATTCCTTCGCCAGAGGTATAGGTAAGCACCAGCCCTGATTCTTTAGTATTACTAAATAAAAGAAGGCTGCCCTTTTTAAGAGCAGCCTTCGCCTTTTATATGTTATCACACGCTTAACCCATTTCAGGATACAGCGGGAATTGTTTCATAAACTCATTCACTTCTCCACGCACCTTCTTAATAGTACCTTCGTTATCTGCATCCATCAGCAGCTTATCCATCCAATCAACGATCAATGGCATATGCTCTTCTTTCAAACCACGGGTGGTAACAGCAGGTACACCTACACGGATACCGGAAGTAACGAAAGGTGATTTATCATCGAAAGGCACCATGTTCTTGTTCACGGTAAGATCAGCCTGCACCAATACCTGTTCTGCTTTTTTACCGGAAATGTTCTTGTTGCGCAGATCTATCAGTAACAAGTGGTTATCTGTACCACCGGAAACGATCTGGTAACCTTTCTCAAGGTAAGCACGGGATAAAGCCTGTGCGTTACGGACCATCTGGCGGGCATATACATCATAATCGTCAGACAGGATCTCGAAGAAGGAAACTGCTTTTGCTGCAATCACATGTTCCAGCGGACCACCCTGGATACCGGGGAAAACAGCCATATCCAGCAGGTTGCTCATCAGGCGCACTTCACCTTTTGGTGTTTTCAGGCCAAATGGATTTTCAAAATCCTTGCCCATCATGATCATACCACCACGTGGACCACGGAGTGTCTTATGGGTAGTAGTAGTTACAAAATGGCAATGTGCAAACGGAGAGTTCAGCAATCCTTTAGCGATCATACCGGCAGGATGTGCGATATCCGCCATTACAAAAGCGCCAACTTTATCAGCGATAGCACGGATACGGGCATAATCCCAATCGCGGCTGTATGCAGAAGCACCACAAATGATCACCTTTGGCTTTTCCTGTAAAGCCACCTCTTCCATTTTATCGTACTCCACCAGTCCGGTTTCTTTGTTCACGCCATAAAAGAAGGGCTGATACAATTTACCGGAGAAGTTTACGGCGGAACCGTGGGTAAGGTGCCCGCCCATGCTCAGATCAAGACCCAGGATCTTGTCACCCGCCTGGAGAATAGCCAGCAATACAGCTGCATTGGCCTGTGCACCGGAGTGCGGCTGAACATTCACATATTCAACGCCAAAGATCTGCTTAGCCCGGTCAATGGCCAGTTGTTCGCTAAGGTCCACTATCTCGCAGCCACCGTAATAACGGCGTCCGGGGTAACCTTCCGCGTATTTATTGGTCATAACATTACCCATGGCCTGCATAACCTGCAAGCTGGTAAAGTTCTCCGAAGCTATCAGTTCAATGCCATGGCGCTGCCTTTCCAGTTCCTGGCCAATGATATCAAATATCTGCTGGTCTCTTTGCATGGTGAAGGAAAATTTAAGACGCAAAATTAAACATCTTCTTATTAAATAAGAATTAGGAATTAAAGAAAAGAAGCCTCTGGATATATTTATTTTATTTTTAATACAGGTAGGATAATCGTAAAACCTAATTCATTATTAATAATTGATTACGTAATTTGCCCGCGAATAGTAATGTGAATACGGTTTATTCGCGCAGTGAACCATTTCTAAACCCAATACATGAAGGCAATCATTCCAGTAGCAGGTGCAGGCACCAAGCTGCGACCACATACATATACTCAGCCCAAGGCATTGATCCCTTTGGCCGGCAGAACCATCCTGAGCATTATCGTAGATCAGCTGGTAGAAGCAGGTATCCGTGAATTTGTGTTTGTAGTAGGCTATCTCGGGGAAAAGATCCAGCATTATGTAGAGAAGAAATACCCGGACCTTACCATGCATTTTGTGCAGCAGAACTCCCGCGAAGGTACCGGCCATGCTATTCTTCTCACCCGTGAAGTAGTAAAGAACGATGAGGTACTGATCGTACTGGGAGATACCATTGTGGAATGTGATTTTAAGGAAGTGATCAATGCTCCGCATTCCCTGCTGGGTGTAAAAAAGGTAGACGATCCCCGTAACTTTGGCGTGGCAGAACTCCATGAGTCCGGCACCATCAGCAGGGTGATAGAGAAACCCCAGATCCCTAAATCCAATCTCGCCCTGGTAGGGATGTACAAGATCCGTGAAACGGAACAGATGTACCAGTGCCTGGAAGACAATGTGCAAAAGCAACTGCGCTCTCACGATGAATTTCAACTCACCGATGCCCTGGAATGTATGATCCAGCATGGTGTTCAGTTCAATGCATTCAAAGTGAACAACTGGTTCGACTGCGGACGAAAAGAAACCCTGCTGGAAACCAATGCCATCCTGCTCAAGAAATACAAACTGGCCACCAACCCGGTATTGCCTTATGAGAATACTATCATTATTCCTCCTGTAAGCATTGGCGAAGGCTGTAATATCAAAAACAGTATCATCGGGCCTAATGTGGCTATTGGAGACAACACGGTAGTCAGCTATTCCATCGTAAAAGATTCTATCATCGGCTCCTTCAGTAATTTGTATGAGGTAGTATTGAAATCCTCCCTGATAGGCAGCGATGCCAATATCCGCGGGCTGAGCCAAAGCCTCAATATCGGGGATAATACAGAGATAGATCTGGGATAATATTTCAGATAAATTATAATTGTGTAAGTGCATCTATTGATGGCAGACGATTACATTCCTGGTGAATTGTAATGGGGTTAGTGCCTCTACTGATGGTAGGCAATTGCATTCCGTATAATTTATAAAGGGGTCAGCTTTTTTCCATCGCCCAGCCCCCGTTGTGTCACTCACTTCAACGACAGGCTTGTTTTCAGCACCTGCCTGTATGCAGAATGTTCCCCGGTTCCTCCATTTATCTTAAATTGCCGCATGGCATTCAGTAATAGCATTACCAGGCTCTTCAATATACAATACCCCATCATCCAGGCCGGCATGATATGGGCCAGCGGCTGGCGTTTAGCCAGTGCGGTTTCCAATGCCGGAGGGCTTGGCCTTATAGGTTCCGGAAGCATGTACCCGGATGTACTGAGAGAACACATTCAAAAGTGCAAACAGGCTACCCAACAACCTTTCGGCGTAAACGTACCCCTCCTTTACCCGGACATCGATAAACATATTCAGATCATTATAGAAGAAGGCGTGAAGATTGTTTTCACGTCCGCCGGTAATCCTAAAACCTGGACCTCCACGCTCAAAGAACATGGCATCCAGGTAGTACATGTAGTATCCAGTTCCAAATTTGCACTGAAGAGCCAGGAAGCTGGCGTGGACGCAGTTGTAGCGGAAGGTTTTGAAGCCGGAGGGCACAATGGCCGTGAAGAAACTACTTCCCTGGTACTGATCCCTGCAGTAGCAGATGCTGTAAGCATTCCGGTAATAGCAGCAGGCGGCATCAGCTCAGGAAGAGCCATGGCCGCAGCTTTTGCATTAGGAGCATCTGGTGTACAGGTAGGCAGCAGGTTTGTTGCCACGCCGGAAGCCTCTTCCCACCTTCATTTCAAGGAAGCAATAATAAGATCCGGCGAAGGCGACACCCTGTTATCACTGAAAAAACTAGCCCCTGTACGCCTCTTGAAGAATGCCTTCTTTGAAGCAGTCCGCAAAGCTGAAATGGAAGGCGCCTCCGCAGAAGAGCTCACCTTATTACTGGGCCGCGGCAGAGCAAAGAAAGGAATGTTTGAAGGCCTGCTGGAAGAAGGAGAACTGGAAATAGGCCAGGTAGCTGCCTTGATAAAGGATATTAAACCCGCCGCAGATGTACTCCATGAAATATGGGAGGAGTTTAATCTTGTAAGGAAGCGGATGGGCGAATAGCAGAATGAATAAGCAAAGTTCAACCTAACAAAACAATCTGACTCATACTCATAGTAGAATGAATATGCGAGGCTCAACCTCGCAAAACACAACCTGGCCAATAGCAGAAGAAATAAGCAGCGTTCAACCTAACAAAAACAACCTGACTCATAGTGGAATGAATATGCGAGGCTCAACCTCGCAAAAAAACACCCCCTAGCCAATAGCAGAGTAAATAAGCAGTATTCAACCTAATAAACAATCCTGACCAATAGCGAACATGCCGTACAAGTGAGTAACACAACGGAGGCCCCATAGTAAAACAACAGCCGGCCACATAAACATTCCATCACATCATCACATCATAAAAAAAGCCGGAGCAATACGCCCCGGCTTCTGATATCAAATTATTTTCGCACCAGCCATTTCCCTACTTCTTTCATCGTTACCTTTTTACCATACAACAGAATACCTGTGCGGTAGATCTTGGCCGCGAGCCAGGTAGTACCAATGATCCCTCCGATCAACAACAGCATGGATAACGCCAACTGCCAGTAAGGTACAGTCCCCGGCACACCATAAGGCACCCGCGCCATCATTACTACAGGAGAAGTAAATGGTATGATACTTCCCCAGGTCGCGATCAGCCCATTAGGTTTACGTACCGCCGCAAACATCATAAAGATGGAAATGATCACTGGTAAAGTAACAGGGAAGACAAGTGATTGTGCATCATTCGGATCTTCGTTCACAAGACTGCCCACTGCTGCAAACAAAGCAGCATAGAAGAGATAACCTCCCAGGAAATAAAAGAGGAAACAGAAGATCACCATAAACCAGTTCACATTGTCCCTCACAAAATTCATTTTCTCTATCATTTCCACTGCGGCAGCATTAGATTGACCTCCCATAGATCCTCCCTGGGAAGCAGCCTGCAAGGTTTCAGGGCTCACAAAGAAAGGCACCAGCAAGTAAAGCCCTATGATCAGGGCTATCCAGATCAGGAACTGGGTAAGCCCTACACCGGCAATCCCCACTATTTTACCCATCATAAGCTGAAAAGGCTTCACACTGGAGATCATTACTTCCGCCACACGCGTTGTTTTTTCTTCCATCACACCACGCATCACGCCCATACCAAAGATCAGCAGGATCATATAGATCAGGAAACCAGATCCATACCCTACAGCTAAAGCCAGGCCTGCACTTCCTTTCTTTTCATCTTTACCCGTAAGGTTCACAATATCTACCTGGGCCCGGATATCCTCCAGTTTTGTTTTATCAATGCCGGCCCTTTCCATCCGAATGTCCTCTATCACGTTTTTCAGCTTACGCTCCATACTACTCTTCATCATCACATTCATCTGCCCTTTACTGTAATAATTGATATTACCCGGGCGGCTAATGTCCATAGCAGGGATATGCAGTACACCGGTATAACCATAGTCCGCATAATTATTCTTGAGCGTATCGATCTTTGCGTCTACAAACTTATAATGCACACCGCCATCGTCCGCTATTTTTCCATTAAAGAACTTACTATCGTCTACCACAGCCACCCGTTCATTATCATCTGCCTGCATCATGATAACAGGAAGAAGGATCATGCCCAGGAACAGGAAAGGTACCAGGATGGTAGTGATCACAAAGGATTTTTTACGCACCCTTGTGAGATATTCTCTTTTTATTATGATCCAGATTTTGTTCATATAGGAGGATTATTTAATTCGCTTCTGTGTGCTTTACTTGGGAGATAAATACTTCATTGATGCTGGGCAGGAGTTCTTCAAATGAATTCACCTGGATGTCGTGATGAATGAAGTGGGCCAGGATATCATTTGTTTTGCTGTATTCATTCAGCTTTACAGTATAGGCCTTATCATGCTGCTTAATGATCGTGAAGTGATGGGTAGCCATCTGGGCGGGATTGGGTTGCTGCGCTAATCCAATATGGAAGAGATGTTCCTTGAAATCCTGTTTGATCTGCGCTACAGTGCCATCCAGTATTTTATGCCCTTTGTTCACCAATACAATATGGTTACAGATCTCTTCCACCTGTTCCATCCTGTGCGTGGAAAATATGATGGTGGTACCATTTCTCGCCATCTCGAATATTTCGTCCTGTATGAGTTTGGAGTTAATGGGATCGAGGCCGGAGAAAGGTTCGTCCAGGATAAGCAGTTTGGGATGATGCATGATGGTAGAGATGAACTGTACCTTTTGCTGCATACCTTTACTGAGCTCTTCTACCTTTTTATTATACCAGGTGGAGATCTGGAATTTCTCAAACCAGTACCCGATCTTCTCTGTTGCTTCTTTTTTGCTCAGTCCTTTTAGCTGCGCAAGGTATAACACCTGCTCTCCTACTTTCATCTTTTTATACAGGCCTCTTTCTTCCGGCATATACCCTATATGCATCACATCCTTGTTAGGGTCAAAGGGTTTGCCATCGAAAGTGATCTTTCCTGCATCCGGATAAAAGATCCCGGTGATCATGCGTAACAGTGTGGTTTTGCCAGCTCCGTTCGGGCCTAACAATCCAAAGATGCTGCCTTTGGGTATAGAGAAGCTGATATCGTCTACCGCTTTGTGGGTGGCGTAGTACTTCTTTAGATGCTCGATTTCCAATAAGTTCATAAGGGAGTAATTAACGTTGTTGAAATTACATCATAAGCAGATGGGTGCCAAAGAATTTATATAAGATTTTCCTAATAATACACCAACGGGATGATTAGATGGACAAAACCGCAATTCAGGACTGAAGGGCTATTGCCTCTGCTACCCGTTCTCCGTCCATAGCCGCAGAAACAATCCCGCCAGCATAACCGGCTCCTTCGCCGCAAGGGTATAATCCTGTTATCTGTGGATGCATCAATGATGTGGCATCTCTTGGAATCCGCACAGGAGAAGAAGTACGGGATTCTGTAGCTACCAGTATGGCATCTTCCGTATAATAGCCTCTGATCTTTTTGCCGAAGGCTTTGAAAGCTTCACCCAACCGGGTATGTACTGCTGCAGGTAATACATCTCTGAGGTCCACACTCTTCACACCCGGAATGTAAGAGTTTTCCGGCAGGGTGGCAGAGACTTTACCTTTTACAAAATCCGTCATGCGTTGTGCGGGGGCTACAAACTTTCCACCGCCTGCTTTATAGGCATCCTGTTCTACAGACTGCTGGTAATACATGGCAGCGAGGGGACCATTTGCGGCAAAGGGTGCAAAGTCCGATTCATCGACTGTTACCACCATGCCTGAGTTGGCATAAGGGTTATTACGTTTGGAAGGTGACCATCCGTTCACCACCAGTTCTTCCGGAGATGTAGCAGCGGGGGCAATTATGCCACCAGGGCACATGCAGAAAGAAAATACGCCACGGCCTGCCACTTGTTCAACAAGACTGTAACTGGCAGGTGGCAGAAAATCGCCGCGAAGGGGACAATGATACTGCGCACTGTCAATAAGTGTTTGGGGATGTTCCACGCGAACTCCCAGGGCAAAGGGTTTCGCCTCTATTAAAATTTTCTGCTTATAAAGTATCTCAAATATATCACGGGCAGAGTGCCCTGTAGCCAGTATCACATGCGCAGCATTCCATGTTTCCCCATCCGATGTTTTAACACCTGTAATGGCACCATCCCGGATCTGCAGGTCTGTCACCTTTTGTTCAAAATGTACTTCGCCGCCGCTGGTTATGATCTGTTCCCGCATGGCAGTAATAATATGCGGGAGTTTGTTGGTGCCGATGTGAGGATGTGCATCTGTAAGGATATCCTCCTGTGCACCGAATTGTTGAAAGATGTGCAGTATCCTGTTAATATTGCCCCTTTTGTTGGAACGGGTATATAACTTACCATCAGAGTAAGTACCGGCGCCGCCTTCTCCGAAGCAATAGTTGGATTCAGGGTTTATGATCCCCGTTTTATTCAAAGCAGCAAGGTCCCTTCTGCGGGCGCGTACATCTTTGCCTCTTTCCAGCACAACGGGTTTCAGTCCCAGCTCTATTAATCGTAATGCAGCGAACAAACCTGCCGGCCCTGCTCCGATCACGATCACCCGTTTGGCATCGGGCGAAAGGTTGTCATAATTGAACACAGGAGAAGTTCGCTGATGGAAAGGTTCATTTATATATACCTCCAGTGTAAGTACATAATATACTTGTTTGGAGCGGGCATCTATGGAACGCTTGAGAAGATTATAGCCAGTGATGGCGCCAGGTTTGAGGCCAAGGGCATTAGCAGCTTGTTTAGCTACCGTACGTGTATTACCTGCATCCTGCGGGAGGAGCTTCAGCGAAAGTTGTTGTACCATACTGCGGTTAGGTATTTATCCTAAAACAGGGCAAAGATAGGCTATAAATAATAAAGGGCCCCGGTACTGAACCGGAAGCCCTTATAATATTATATGTACCGTTGACTAGAACGGCAGATCATCTCCACTGTCAGCACCACCTGCACCGGAAGGAGCTTCCTGGCTGGTGTTGTAATTAGGCTGATTGTCAGCACCCGGTTGTGCCTGCATCATACTTTCCATGCGCCATGCATCCAGGTTAGTGATATAATTCACTTTACCGTCTTTCTCCCAGCGCGTGCCTTTTATATTAAAATAAACTTTAACCATTTCACCTTCATTGTGACGGTCTATGATGCTGGTACGATCCTGCACAGACTGAAACTTGATATAATTGGTGATCACCCTCCCATTAATGTCATCAGATTTCTCAATCACGAACTCCCTTGTCTTGAATGATTCACTGCGCTGTACGGTATTGTACTTCACAACCAGCTTTCCGGTTATTTCAAAACTCATAAAAACAAATTTAAAATGTCAATTGCGCCAAAGATAAGTTTTTCAATATAGCGGCACTGAATTACTTTTACACAAGTTATTCTATATCTTTGCGACCCATATCTTAAATTTGCATAGAATTTGAGAATACACTAGATGCTGTTACCAAAAAAGTAAGATCCACCACCGCTACAAAGTACCCACTGGGATTACACTCTTAGCACTGGACGTAAGCAATGTTATTTTACCTGTTATGCTGGTGTTTTTATACAATCCAGCAAACAGATTTACAAATTACTTGTTAATCATGCTTGTACGGTTTAACTCTTTTCTTAGTAGCGGAATAGTAGGCTAAATGGGTGTTTTAGCCAAAAAATATTCGAATAAACAGAGGCGAACATTCTGTAATTGTTATAAATAAAACAAGGGCAGATTTATTTTTTTTTTCAACATTTTCTACAGATATTCGTCATCCTGTCAAAAATTCTTCAACTGCCCGTATTGAAGAGTTTATATTCGAGAAACACCCAAATTATAAACACGATTAATTTTTTTTATCTAAATGAACAAAACTTGCGAACAAGTTTGGGAGAAGTGTCTGAATATAATCAGGGATATCGTGGAATGGCAACCATTCAAAACATGGTTTGAACCAATCAAAGCCGTACAACTCGAGAACAACGTTTTAACCATACAGGTTCCCAGCCAGTTCTTTTATGAATACCTGGAAGAGCACTACGTAGGTTTGCTGGGCAAAACCATCAAACGGGAACTTGGCAAGGAAGCAAGGCTGGAGTATAGGATTGTAGTAGAAAACGGTACACCACACCAACATCCTAAAACGGTGAATATGCCTACGCAGTTTACCAAACATCAGAAAGACAGCGAAGTTGATTTCCCGTTGACGATACAAAATCCGGTGAAGAACCCCTTTGTTATCCCGGGTATCAAACGTGTGCAGATAGACTCCCAGTTAAATCATAATTATACCTTTGAGTCCTTCATTGAAGGAGACTGTAACCGCGTGGCACGCAGAGCCGGTAAAACGGTATCTGATAAACCCGGTGGCACTTCCTTTAATCCACTTGTTATTTACGGCGGCGTTGGTTTGGGAAAAACCCATCTTGCCCAGGCCATCGGTAATGAAGTAAAAAGGCAAAGCCCCAATAAAGCTGTTCTGTATGTGAGTGCAGAAAAGTTTATCAACCAGTTCATTGATCATTCCAAGAATAATATCATTAACGACTTTATCCATTTCTATCAGCTGATAGATGTATTGATCGTGGATGATATCCAGTTCTTTGCCCGCGCAGAAAAATCACAGGATGCCTTTTTTGCTATCTTCAATCATATTCACCAAAGCGGTAAACAACTGATCCTTACCTCTGATAAACCACCCAAAGACCTGGATGGCTTACAGGAAAGATTGCTGAGCCGTTTCCGCTGGGGCCTGAGTGCAGATATGCAAATACCAGACTTTGAAACAAGAATGGAGATCCTGGAGATGAAGATGCGGAACGATGGACTGGAAATGCCGAAAGAAGTAGTGAAGTACGTTGCCTATAATATTCAAAGCAATGTACGGGAACTGGAAGGTGCGCTGATCTCCCTCCTGGCACAATCTTCCCTGAACAGGAAAGATATAGACCTGGAACTGGCCAAACGCGTATTGAAGTCTTTCGTGAAAACCTCTTCCAAAGAGATCACCATCGAAAGCATCCAGAAAATGGTCTGCGAGTACTTCGATGTTCCTTATGATAAGCTCCTGCAAAAAACCCGCAAGCGCGAAATCGTACAGGCCCGCCAGATCACTATGTACCTGGCTAAAAGTTTTACCAAAAATTCATTAAAAACCATCGGTGAACATTTTGGCGGCCGCGATCACACCACAGTGATCCATTCCTGCCAAACCGTAAAAGACCTGATGGATACAGATAACAGCTTCCGTGATAGCGTGATCGAATTGCAACAGAAAGTGCAACTCGCCGCCATGTAACCCCTGCAACTAAATGCAAAGTTCTTAAAAGATACCGGGCATAATGCCCGGTATCTTTTTTTATGGGCCAATGGCAATCCTTAACCAAAATATCTCACAGGGAACTCCCACCCTTTACCAGGAGTTTTTTACTTTTAAACCATGCATCGTTATATCTATACACTCGTTTGCCTTCTGGGCCTATGCTCTCCCGCCCTGGCACAATACACTACTTCCAATGCCCATTCTCATAACGACTATGAGCAGGCTAAACCGTTTAGCAATGCATTCGCACGGAACTTCGGCTCCATGGAAGCAGATGTTTTTGAACGGAACGGCCGGTTGTATGTGGCACATAACCAGAAAGACATAGACAGCAGCCGTACCCTGCAGGTATTGTACCTGCAACCACTGCAAAATATGATCCGCGCAAACAAAGGCATTTTTGCAACTCCTCCCCGCCAGCTTCAACTGCTCATAGATTTCAAAACAGCAGGAGAACCTACCATGCGCACATTGATCCAGGTATTAAGTGCATTCCCGGAGATCACAGCCAACCCGCAGGTAAAAATAGTTATCAGCGGAAGCCGTCCTGATCCAGCCTTATGGGAACAATATCCTCCCTATATTTTATTCGATGGAATACCCACTGCCAATTATACGCCCGCACAACTCCGCAGGGTATGGATGATCAGCGACAACTTCAGGAACTACACCCAATGGAACGGCAAAGGCGCCATCGTAAAAGAAGAGAAGCAACCGATCCAGGAAGTGATCAAAAAGGTACATGCCATGGGAAAGAAGTTCCGCTTCTGGGCTACGCCGGATAATATCAATACCTGGAAGACCATGATCAACCTGGGTGTGGATTATCTGAATACAGACAAAGTGGATTCTCTTGCAGATTACCTGGAGAAACGTACCAACGCACAATACAAAGGCACGGAAGCTTATCAGCTGTATACACCCACTTATCGCAACAATGATAAAAGATCGCAGGTAAAGAATGTAATACTGCTGATAGGAGATGGTATGGGGCTTGCGCAGATCTATGCAGGATATACGGGCAACTTCGGACAGCTGAACTTATTGCAGCTGCTGAATATCGGTTTCTCCAAAACTACTTCTGAAGACAGCTATATCACGGATTCCGCGGCAGGCGCTACCGCCATGGCTTCCGGAAAGAAAACCAATAACCGCCACGTAGGAGTAGATGCTACCGGCACCAGTTTACCAACTATCCCGGACCTCATTGCTCCATTAGGTATGAAAAGTGCCATCATCAGTTCCGGTGATATCACAGATGCTACACCAGGCGCATTCTTTGGCCACAACAAAGAACGTTACCAGATGGACAGCATTGCGTTGGGCATGCTGAAAAGTCCGGTTAACATCCTGATCGGCGCAGGTGCTCAACACTTTACGGGCATCAGCGGGCAACTGAAAAACAGGGGCTATAGTTACCACACCGATCTGAGTGCCCTGGAAACCATTACCAGCCAACAATTCATTGTGCTAAGCGATAGTGCAAAACGGAGCATTTACCAGGGACGTGGCAATTTTCTCAGCCGTTCACTGCGTAAATCCATGCGTACCTTATCCACCAATTTCTTTATTATGGAAGAAGGCGCACAAATAGACCTTGGTGGACACAACAACTCCGTTCCTTACCTCACCAGCGAAATGCTGGACTTTGATAAAGCAATCGGCGAAGCCCTTCAGTTTGCTGATACCAATGGTGAAACGCTGGTGATTGTTACAGCGGACCATGAAACCGGCGGCCTCAGTTTACTGGATGGTGATATTAAGAAAGGATATGTGGATGGTGCATTCAGCACAGGAGATCACAGTGGCATCATGGTTCCCGTATTTGCCTATGGCCCGCATTCGATGGATTTCAGAGGAGTGTATGAGAATACAGCCATCTTTGATAAGATCATGCGGGTGATCAAATTATATCATCCTGCTAAAAAACCCTGAGCTGATAAGGTGTTCCGGTCCCTGTTTCACAATAGTTCTTCAGGCTGAATAAGAACATGGCCCAGTTATAATTGCAAAAGCGAAAACATTCAGATACTTCTTTCCAATTGAGATGGCGGAATAGCACAGCTGTTCTGCCATTTTTTTCTGTCAGTTCAAATGAAACGGAAGTACCTGTCCATGCAGGTTCAGAATCTGCTGCAATGCATTCCCACACTACTTTTTCATTCTCCACCAGTTCCACCACTTTCATTTTAGTAGCATAGTTATCATTGAAATCAAATTGATTGATGAACCCTACTTCAGGCTGTACGATCAGTTGGGTAGTCCATGTAGCACCCAGGCCTTTTTCCGTGGTAATAACTTCATATACTGTTGCCGCAGGTACTTTGATGTATTGCATGTGTTCAATGTTTGCCATGGTTTATCGTATTAGTTGATGTAATTTTTCCTGCCATTGCTGCTGCACTTCCTTTATCTCTTTCTCCGGTACGCCATATGCACCGATCCATACCCAGATAGTATTATCTGCTCCCGGATAAAACCTTTCAATGCTAATGCGCAGCATGGCATTGTTCAAATGTTGCAATGTGCCGCAGAGGTCCTGCGGAGGATTATCGTATAACAGCCTGCCGTGATAAGTATCCCCAAGAGGGGTATTATAAGTATAATGATCATCCTTTACAGCAAGGCCTCCTGCCATGAGGATATCCCACAACGCCTGTTCAGTTTTTTTTGACGTGATCTCAGCTAATGCTACCACCCTGTTTTTCCCGGCATGGTTTTCCAGGTAATGTTTCAGGCTCAGTGATTCTGTTTGCCATCCACGCCTTACACCATCATAGAGATCATCCCAGCTTTTTTCTTCACCGAAACCGGAATGTACAATGCGCAATAGGGTATTACCTTTCTTTGCTTCCAGGAAAAACTCTACTGCCAGGCGTCTTTCCTGCTGACCAACAAGATGATGATGTTCTTTATCATATCCCCAACGCAGGTATTCATTTTCCTTTTGTTCTTCTATTTCCATATTCCAGTCTATTCCGCCACCCCATGTGAGCTTAACCTCTTCAGGAGATACCACCGCTTCCAATGGAAACCAGCGCTGCAATTCTTCCGGCTGTGTTAATGCTTTCCAGACAGCTTCAACCGGCGCCGATATTTCACGGCTCATTTCTGTGCTCCTACCTTTTTTCATGTGTTTGCTTTTTAAGTGTTGGATGAGAAAATATATGGAACTGATAAGACCGTCCATTAGGATCTTCTTCGTTCTGATACTTCACCGCCAGTTTGGCCACTGCTTTAGCCAGCTCTTCCGTGAACGCGTGCAATTGTTCAGGACTGGTAAACTTAACAGCTGTTTGCAATGTAAAAGTGGGTAGTTTCTTTTTTGCTTTCTGCGCACCGGTCTGTAAAATGGCCACTTCCTGTATCAGTTGTGTGGCAGCAGATAAGAGGTAAGCGGCAGAAAATTTATCCTGTACTTCTTCCGGATTGATCTTCGCGGTATTCAACACCACCATATAGGATTTGGAAGTGGCCCTTACCACGCGTTCCGTCATATTCCCTTTCCTTCTTTCTTCCACGAGTTCAACCAGTTCGTTCTTTTCCAGTTCGCGGAGGTGATAATTCAGCTGCTGCCGGGGCATATCCAGTATACGGGCCAGGCCGGCTGCAGAATTTGGCTCCCGGAGATGTTCCAGTATGCGGATACGCAAAGGGTTCATCATGGCCGCTGCTACCTGTGTATCCTGGATAAGATTGGAAGAAGATTGCGCTTTCATAAGATAAAGCTACACCGAAAAATTAATTTTTCAAGGAAATATTTCTTTTCTAGATAAGAGATTGTAATATTAGCGGGATTAGTTATATTGTATATGTCATCCACAGCAACTTTAGCTAACAAACACCTTATTTATGATCCCTGTTTTGAAAGTACAGCGGCCATTACCGGCAACTGTATTCATCGGATTAACCGTAGGTCTGCTGGATGGCGCAGCCGCGGTGATCAGTTCATTTGCAAGGTCCGGCGTTACGCCGGACAAAGTATTCAAATACATTTCGAGTGCCGTGCTTGGCAAAGCCGCTTATAGTGGTGGTGGAGAGATAGTTGCGCTGGGGGTGCTCCTGCATTTTGCAGTGGCATACATCTGGGGCCTGATCTTCTTTACAGCCTATCCGCGTGTGAGATTATTACAACAGAACAAATGGCTGGTGGGTTGTGCTTACGGGCTTTTTGTATGGCTCATGATGAACCTGGTAGTACTTCGTTTTACGCTGGTACCTAAGCTGAAGTTCAGCTGGGAAGGCGCAGCAATGGGCTGGGGTATCCATATGCTTTGCGTGGGCATTCCAATTGTACTGATCACACATTACTGGTACCGCAAGCCCTGATTGCTTCAGCAAATTTTATTCATTGGGGATCATATGCGTGCTCACCCCGATCCTGTTCCATGCATTAATCGTAATGATGGCCATGATCAACTGTGCGAGGTATTGTTCATCAAATAACTTCGCAGCACGTTCATATGTTTCGTCAGACACGCCTTGTGGGAGCAAGGTGACTTCTTCCGTCATGGCAAGGATGGCCTGTTCTTCTTCTGAAAACAGATCAGTTTCCCTCCAGTTGGTGAGCACGTAAAGGCGCTGTTCCGTTTCGCCGTGCTGACGAGCTTCGCGGGAATGGATATCCATGCAATAAGTGCAGCCGTTGATCTGGGAAGCGCGGACCTTGATCAGGTCTTTATGCAGTTTTTCGATCTTTGTGGTAGCCATATAATTCTCCAGCGCCATCATAGCTTTATAGATAGCCGGTTCAACTTCTTTAATGCGAATTCTTTTAGACATTTGCTTTGTTTTTTATTTTAGCACAAAGCTCCAACATCTTCATCACGCAAACAATTGAACTAGTTTAAGAAATTTTACCGGCCCTGATCTTACTCAGGAATTCAGGTGTGAAGCCCAGATAGGAAGCCAGCATATATTGAGGGATGCGCTGCACAAATTCCGGGAAGGACGTACTAAAGTGATGGTAACGTTCATAGCCCGATTGGGAGTAAATATATTTGATGCGCATATGCGCTGCGGCGAGGGCAATTTCCAGGATACTTCTGAAATAATGCTCCAGTTGTGGGATGGCAGCAAATAACGCATCCTGTTTATCTCTCTTTAGCACTCCAAGTATAGAGGGTTCCAGCGCCTGGATATAAAACATGGAAGGCACCTTTCTTTCCAGGCTGCTGTAATCTGTGATCCACCAGTTCTCAATGGCAAACAGGTGTACGTGTTCTGTATCTTTTTCTGTGATGAAATAAGAACGGCAGCAGCCTTTGATCACGAAATAATTCGCCTTGCAGACCTCTCCTTCTTTCAGCAGGAAGCCCTTTTTCTTTACTTCCAGTACTTCTATATATTCTGCCAATAAAGCCACTTCCTGTTCATCCAGGGATACGTATCTGCGGATATGATCTACTAAAGCCGAAATCATATTTCATTGATTTTCAATGCAAACATAATTATTTTTTCAGGATTGTGATTTTTCTGCTATCTCCGCGAATAATAGATGAAAGCTTTATCACCGATTTATGAAGAAACAGCCGGATAAAACTGCCTTCTTAGCCTTGATCCAGGAGAATAAGCGAATCATATACAAGATATGCAATTCTTACTGTCGTAATCAATACGACCGGGAGGATCTTGCGCAGGAGATCATTTATCAGCTCTGGCGTTCCGGTGAAAGCTTCCAGGCAGATCATAAGTTCTCCACCTGGATGTACCGGATAGCATTGAATACGGCGATCTCTTTTTACCGGAAAGAACAAAGTGCAGGCAAAACCGTGGAGCTTTCTGAGCAGGTATTAGCCATGAAAGAAGAAGGCGGTGAACTGGAAGAGAACATCCGGCAGATGCAACAATTCATCAATGACTTCAATGAGCTGGACAGGGCTTTAATACTCCTCTATTTAGAAAAAAAGAATCATAAAGAGATCGCAGAGATCCTGGGTATATCTGAATCCAATGTAGGAACAAAGATCAGCCGGATGAAAGAAAAACTGCGTCAAAGATTTTCAAATCACTAATCCTTGCTATTATGAAAGCAGATGAACTGGAAGATATCTGGCAGGCATATGATGAAAAATTAGCGCAATCCCTTGAGCTGAATATAAAAGTGCTGGAGAAAATAGAAGGGCAGAAAGTACACCGTTCATTCAATGCATTGATACGGTTCAAACTCTTCGCGATTATACTGGGCATTCCCTGGAACGCTTTCCTGTTATTCCTTTTGTATCATATGTGGTGGGAACCGTTTTTTGCCATTTCAGATGTGTTGCTGGTGATCATCAACACTTACGCAATGGTGGAATATACAAAGCAGATACGGGTGATCAAACGCATCAATTTCAGTAACGCCATTTCCGTAACACAGGAGCAGCTGACCTGGCTGCATATTTCCGCCATCCGCACATTCAGGATCATTTTCCTGCAACTGCCTCTATGGACGGTCTTTTATATCAAAATACCCATGCTCGCAGGTGCCGGCTGGTCTTACTGGATCATTCAATCACTGGTCACCCTCTTTTTCATTCTTATTACCATTTGGTTATACAGGAATATCACCGTGAAAAATGCAGGGTCTAAATGGGTGAAAGCATTGATCTGGGAAGATGGGGGGAAATCGATCGCGAAAGCAAACAAATTCATGCAGGAAATTGAAGATTTCAAAAAAGAAGTTTTATGAGGAACACATTACTCCGGTTTGATAAATTATTGCAGGTACAGCAACGCTGCCTGGATGCTATTGAATACGATCAGGCAAGAAAAGTATTAAACGCCTTACGCCGTTCCCGGGTGAAACAATTACTGGTACTGATCTTTTCCAATATCGTAACCATACATTTTACACTGGGGCATCTTTCCAATCTGCCGTTGGTGATCATGGCCGGCTTACTGGTATTGTTCAATGCGATGGGAATGGCAGGTACCATCTGGCAATTGCAGGTCCTGCAGCAACAGGAACATTGGGAAAACCTCCAGGGATCACAAAAGAGGACCGGACTACTGCAAACTGCGGTATTATTGCAGTCGTGGATGATCAGGGTACTCAGGATCCGGTTACTGGCCCTGCCGCTTTACAGTGTGTATGTAATGATCGGGCTTGCTTTTGCAAGTTGGAATTTAGCTACGGAACTCCTGGTCAGCATGGCTGCCATACTGCTACCAGTGGGCATCTGGCTGTTTTATAAGGTAAAGTATACCAACCTCCATATCAAATGGGTAGCGGGCTTAGTGAACAGGGCGGGACGGAAGTATTTACCGGAGCTGCTGGGTTTTAACCCATCAGTATCCGGTAGCTAAAAAATCATTAAATTACGTGACGTTATCAGCAGCCTTTTACAAAAATCACGCTCTACCTAGCTAATGGACCAACAATTTGAACCTGGCCAATCCCCAGAAAGCGCAGCCATCATGAAATTTGCCACTCCCCCGGGGGCGAAATTCACCATTTCGCATACCCTGCCGGAGGAATTAAGAACACCGGAGCATGAAGTGAAAGAAGCGGCTGTGGAAGTGACCAGCGGAGAGTTTGGGTACTATGTGACCCAGGAAATTGCAGATAAAATAGCCGGGCAATCCACAGAATTAAACTGGGTAGCAGGCTGGCTGGACTTTGTGATCACTAAACAAACCTTCCTTTATCCTGTTACCAAATTACCCCTGATAGCTTTGTATGCCGGGCTGGAAAACACTATTCCCTGTATCCTGCAAGGGATAGAACCTATTCCCCTGGTATTGGAAGAAGGCAAACTCGGCGTTTATTTTGTACCGCCGGATATAAAGAACGAGGCCACCTTTGCCCCGAAACATTACAAAGCTGTTTACTTCTCCTTTTCCAATGCCTACCTGGATAAATTTAAGGCGGAACACCCTCAGTTCCAGGCTGTTTATGATAAAAAACGGGATAGCGAAATGCAGGGGCAACGGATAGAACCCATAGACCTGAATGCCAACGACTATCATATCATTGAACTGCTCCGGACCTCTACATTACAGGGGGAAGCGCTGAAAAAATTATATGAGGCCTATACAAACCTGTTGCTGATAGGGTATTACCTGCGGCTCAGCGAAAGGGAAAAGCTGCCGGTTACCAAAACCCGGCAATACCATGAGGCCATCTCTATTGCCGTGCAGTATATTGACACGGCCTATAGTAACCCTAAATCTGTTCCGGAAATTGCCCGGCTGGTGTTTGTAAATGAAACCACGTTCCGTATATGGTTCAAGGATATCATGAAACGCAGTCCTGCTGAGTATATCCTGGACCAGAAGTTCCTGCATGTGGAAGAAGCATTGAAAGATCCCAGGCTGTCTGTGAACCAGATTGCGCATATGACGGGCTTTGCAGATGGAGAACACCTGAGCAAAATGTTCAAGAAAAGATATCATATTACCCCGGCTAAATTCCGCATGAGCCTCCCCGGTTATCCCAAAACAGCATAAAAAATTTCGCTTTCTCTCAAAAAAATTTTGAATTTGACCGGACTCCGTGTTAAAAAGCGGTGATATTCGCGGTTACAAGAAGATATTATTCCAATTTAACTCTTACCTCCATTTTAACTAGTAATTAGTAAGCACTCTCCAATTTAGCTTCTTACAAGAAATCGGTTTTGCTGCCCCCTAGGCGCAAAACCGAATTTTCGATTATAGATGTTCGTCGTTTTCTCGGTTTCTATCCTTTGTAGTGAAAGACAAATCCCTGCGCTCCAATTTAGTTGGTCATTAAAAACTGACTGGTGGCTGTATGCCATTCATTGCGGTATCGCTTTAAGTAATTTGTATGCCCTGCTTCTTTGAAGGTCACCAGTTGTTTTTTGCCTCTGAGGTTTTTGAACACATCGTCTATTTCCTGCCTGGCCACACGTTCATCTTTTTCTCCGTAGAATAAGAGCGTGGGCACTTTAACAGAGCGGGCATATTCTACTGGCTTGTGCGCAAAACCCCAGAAGCCGTTTTCCACGCCACCCCAGAACACGAGGAAACTGGTGAGTGGAAAAACAGGTACGCCTACTGCTCTGAAACGAGCAGCTGCAGCCTGGTACAATGTGGCGAAAGGACATTCAATGATAATTGCTTTAGGACTGATGGGGTAATCATGCATGGCTTTTAAGATAGCCGCTGCCCCTTGTGAAGTGCCGAAGAGGTAAATGTTTTTCTCTCCTATAGTCTGCAGGTGATCATATGCCGCCTTTACATCTCTTGCTTCTTTATAACCAATAGTGGTTTGATCTCCTCCGGAACCTCCCGAGCCCATAAAATCCACCAGCAGCGTGTTGTAACCCATGCCCAGGAATTCATCCGACTTATCCAGCATGGAAGACTTCTGCCCGCTGTAACCATGAAAGATGATCACGGTACCCTTGGGCTGAGGGGTTTTAATATACCAGCATTCTATCCGTTCATGGCTTTGCAGCTGAATTGTTTCAAAGGGTTGTGCAGGTGTTCTTTTATTAACAGGGCGTGGGTTATCTACACCAAAACAGATCGTTTTCATTTTGCCGGCAAATGATAGTTTGCGGGGATCTGTTTTAGGGGCTTTGGTATCTGTAAAATGGGTAAACTTATACGCGTGAAAAGCGGCGAAGATATTCACCAGCAGAAACAGCGTGAGTAACGCCCATCCTATTCGTTTTAATACCTTTTTTAACATCCTGATGCTAACTGAATTATTATTATTTTAGTAACGGTTCTACCGTCATCTTTACGTTTGCCGGAAACACGCAGAAGAAAAGTATCTCCAAATATTTCAAACGGCTCGTCTCTTATTGTTTTTGCGTTTTTGATGATTTCCAGCCATGCATCCTTTTCAGCACCGTCTATTGCCGCTTTTACCTCTTCCATTGTCACCTCAGGAAAAACACTGAGTTCTTCCAGGCTGTATGATCTGGTTACATAAGCACTATCTTCATTCATCAACAATTCCTCCCATCCTGTATAACCATATTTCCATTCGGAGAATTCATAATAGCTTTCTTCCCAGGAAATGGACAGCCGGGTCTGCGCCTGTTCTTCTACTTTGATGTCCGTCAACTGGCTTGATGTTATATAGATCCTGGCTTCTTCTATGGCTTCACCAGGCGCAGCTACACAATAAACGGTATCATTCTCGATCTCACCCTCCGAACTGGCCGCTAAAGGAGCCAGCACAATTTTAAATTCCGGGAAATTGATCCTTGTTGCTGTGTCTGCAGCTATAATTTCGACCTGATTTGTTAAAGTTTTAATCACTGTATCATCAGCAAGGATAACAGTACTGTCTTTTACGATGGCAGGAGCAGGTGAATTGTTACAGGCAGCCAAACAAAAGCCCGCCAGGATCATCAAATATTTCATAGGTCATTTCTTCTTTTTCGAAGACTTTGCAAACTTATTAAACTCCAGGGCTAAATTCACCCAGTAGGCCAATTGTTTTTTAGTTTTTAACACTTCTTCATCCACAAAGAAATACCCTTTCATCTCCCGTCCGTTATGTACCATGGGCCCTACACCTTCTTTTCCCACTATCTCTTCAAACATCACAGGATCTATTCTTACCATGATGCTGCTTTCCCTGACAGCCACGCACATTTTATCGTTCACCATAAAACAGAGGCCGCTGAACATTCGCTTTTCTTCCACATTTCCTTCTACAGCAGCAATCATTTCGCGTACCCGGTCGGCCATTTTTTCATTGAAAGCCATGAGGAATGGTTTTAGTCCCTCAATTTAACAATTTCCTTCCATGCGCCCGCCAAAGGAGTGTTTACTTTGGACAGGTCACCTCCGTCTATTTTTATATTCCTGTTAGCCGTTCCTTCCACCTGTAAGAATATTTTTGAAGGGTTTAATACGCGGGGGCTTTGGAATAATACATCCTGTACATCTATGCACCTTACCACCTCATTAATCCCTGTTACACCACAACCATTCAATGTAGCATCCTTTACATGGTCCAGTATCATAGCGGGACGAAGATCGGGTGTTTGCGTCTGCAGCCTTACATTGTTCAGGGTCAGTCCTTTGACGTTGCGGGCAAAAATACCATGGGCCGGTGGTACCCCTATCACATAATATTCGCTGGCGACTTTGGGTACATCTCTAACCGCAGCTTGTTCTGCAGTACCGCCACCGGGGAAAGTGATATGCACATCATCAAAAGAGATATTCTCCAGGAATCCCTCATCCATGCCGTTGAGGATAATGCAGGATAACATTTCTCCGGGGTTGTATTTACTATCCTGCAGTGATTCTGTCAGGGGCAAAGGTTTCACAACTGTTGCACGGACGTGGGAAAAGGAAATATTCTTCACAATACCCGGCTTCGGCAAAACTTCTCCCGGTTGGGGGCGTTGCGGACCAAGGCCAATGGAGATAGGACCCGTAACTCCCTGCATAACGATATTGGAGAAGGAGATGTTTTCGAAATGAGATAAATGATCACATCTCATTTTAATGGGGCAGCCATATGTTTCATAGATGAGACAGTTGGATACCGTTATATTTTCTGAATATCCTCCACCAAAGCGGAAAACAGACCATCTTGTACTGAAGGTACAATTGGTGATGGTCACATATTTATTACTGCCAAAAAGCGCACAGGCATCATCCTGGCACTTTACATCACAGTTACTGACGTGCACATGTTCACTACTGATAAAGTGGAACCCATCATTATTATGGATCACCCGGCTGTGGATGCGTACGCCATCCAGTTTCACCTCTTTGCAAACACAAACACGCACGGAATGATATGCACTATTGGTAAGAAAGATGTCTTTAACCGAGAGGTTTTTGCATTTATAGAAAAGGAGATGATGCGGACGTTTATTGCCACTGATGCCTGCAGGCGGGGTTTCTCCTTTTATGGCGCTTTTAAATAACACCCCCTGCCCGTCAATAGTGCCTTTGCCTTCAATGCTTACATTCTCTGCATTGGCGGCAAAGATGAGCCCCACGTTACCATCTCCCATCGTCCATTCTCCTTTTGTGGGTATCGCTTCGGCAGCATAATATTGTTTACCATCTCCCGTGCCCAATATCTTCCCTTGTGCAGCAATGTGCAGGGTAACGTTACTTTTTAATTCAAGGGTACCGGTAACAAATGTGCCTGGTGGAATAAGGACCATTCCTCCCTGGGCCTGTGCACAGGTGTTGATGGCAGACTGGATGGCTTTGGTATCCAGGGTTACACCATCACCCTGTGCACCAAAATCCCGCACATTATAAATACCGGAAGTAGGGGCTGCTTCAGGAGCAGGAGTGCCGAATACTTTAGTGCCTGTGGCAAAGATGGATGCAGTAGTGATAAAGCCCAGCCAGTTACGGCGGGACAGCATGTTATTGCTACTCGTCATAGTTTTCATTTTAAACGGGAATTATGCTAATATACTAAAACAAAAAATACCTTCTCCCAAATGAGAGAAGGTATTGACATCCTGGACTATCACAATCCAGTAAAGATTTTGTAAGCCAATCAGATATTTTCAGTAAGCCTAAACGACTGAAGCAAAAGTTGCGAAATAATCTTCACATGGCTGTTATTTATTCGTTATCGTCTGTTGAAAGAAACTGATCATATCCTTCCAGGAAGCGCTGTCTGCTTTTGCATTGTACAACACAGGCTCTTCATGATTAGTATGCGCCGGGTTTGTAAACCCATGCCTTGCACTATCGTATACTTTAAAAGTATAGCGCGCGCCGATGGAATCCATTTGTTTCCTGAACTTCGCTACTTCTTCCGGCGTTACGAAAGGATCATCTCCTCCCTGGCAAACCAGTATGTCTGCTTTTAAAAGATCTTTATTAGCAGGTGTGCCTACCAAAGTTCCATGAAAACTCACGATCGCTTTCAACGGAGTGCCCAGGCGAACACTATTCAGTAGCATACCGCCACCAAAACAATATCCCACCGCAGCAATATTATTGGTATCCACCTGCGGGTATGTTTTCACTTTGGCAATGGCTGCATCTATACGCCGCTGTGCCATGGGCGGGTTTTCGTAGAAAGGTAATGAATAGGATAAGGCACTGTCCTGATTGGGAGCGGTTTTACCATTTCCATAAATATCCACTGCCAGGGCTACATAACCCAGTTTGGCCAGTTCCCTAGCCCTGTATCTTGCATAATCATTGAGGCCATCCCATTCGTGCACAACCAGTACAGCAGGGCGGATGGAGTCTTTATCCTCATACACCAGGAAGCCATTCATTTGCACACCATCTCCCGTGTAGGTGATATTTTCTTCCTTTAGTTTCGTTTCTTCTTTTTCGGGTTGTTTAGCGGCATTGTTACATGCTGCAGTAGCGATCAGCAGTAGAAAGAGCAGGTGTTTCATGATGATGGATTTTTCAGTACTTTAAATTTACGACAGTTGGCATGATTTTTCTACATTTATGTCTATGAAGTACATTACCCTCATCCTGGCAGGATGGTTGTTTGTATCCTCCGCCTGCACAAAAAATGAAACCCCGGCGCCTCCTGCTTCAACGGAAGAAGCCAAAATGCTGAACATCTCCTATGGTGCAGATGCCCGCAACAAAATGGATGTTTATCTTCCAAAGAACAGAACTGCCGCCACGCCTTTTGTGATCCTTATTCATGGTGGGGCATGGACAGCAGGTAATAAAGAAGATATGCACGGGTTCCAGGACCTGCTGCTGACAAGGGGTTTCGCCAGTATGTCCATGAGCTACCGCTTTGTGAATGCCACGGTGCATTATGAGCAGTTAATGGAGGATGTGCACAAAGCAGTTACTTATTGCGCGTCCAAATCAGGGGAATGGAATACCCGCAGCACTAAGATCATCATCAGTGGCGCCAGTGCAGGAGGACATATGGCTTTACTTTACGGCTATAAATATGATACAGATAACAGGATCAGCGGCATCATTTCCTTGGCAGGGCCAACAGACCTTACGGACCTCCCCATGCTGAATTATGCTGCCAGTATTGGTCTTGGCGGAGTAATAAATGCCCTGGCCGGCGCTACTTATGTTCCAGGCCAGCCGCTGGATCCAAAATTTGCAGCGGCCAGTCCCTTGAAACAGGCTAAAAATATTCCCAGCCTGTTAATGCATGGAACAGTAGATATGACCGTTCCTTACAGCCAGGCAGAATTGCTGAAGAACCATTTAACACAGCTCGGCTACACCCACAAACTGGTAACTATTGCTGGTGCAGGGCATGACCTGGGACTCGCTGTACCGGCCAATCTCGTATTGGTTGAAGGCGAATTCAGGAACTGGGTGGAAACCTACAGCCGTTAGCTTTAATCCTTTTCGCATGGTTTAAAATCCGTTTCGGATAGCCGGGCCGTTTGCATCTTTCTGCAACTTTGGGCCATGCATTCAAACCACATCATCATTGAAGGAGCCAGGGAAAACAACCTGAAAAATGTATCTCTGCGCATTCCAAAGCAACAGATCACTATTTTCACCGGCGTTTCAGGCTCCGGTAAATCCTCGATCGTTTTTGATACCATTGCCAATGAAGCGCAGCGGCAACTCTATGAAACCTTTACTGCCTTCATCCGTAATTTCCTGCCCAAATACAGCCGGCCCGCAGTAGATGATATCAAACATCTTTCTACGGCCATTGTAGTGGATCAAAAACGATTGGGTGGCAACTCCCGTTCCACACTGGGAACTATTACAGACATCAATCCCTTACTGCGTGTGCTGTTCTCCAGGGTAGGGCAGCCTGCTACAGGCCCGGCACACATTTTCTCTTTTAATGATCCCGGCGGCATGTGTCCGGAATGCCAGGGCATTGGCAGAAAAGTAGGCCTGAACCTCAAACTGTTCCTGGACAAAACAAAATCCCTCAACGAAGGAGCTATCACTTTCCCTGCTTTTGCTGTGGGTACCTGGTACTGGAAAGTGTATGCGCTCTCCGGGTACTTTGATAACGACAAAAAGCTGAATGACTACAGCCCGGAAGAATGGCAAAAGCTGCTCTACGGCGAGCCTGCGAAAGTAGATATCGGTGGTGAACTATCACTAACCTATGAAGGACTGATCGATAAATTCGACCGGCTCTATATCAAAAAAGATGGTGCCATGGCAGATTCCACCCGCAAGAGAGTAGAACCTTACATGACCACGGTAACCTGCACTGCCTGTGATGGCGCACGTTACAATCCAACCATCCTGGCCTGCATGATCGATGGATACAATATGGCAGATATGACGGCCATGCAGGTAGATGAACTGATCAAAGTGATCTCCACCATCAACGACCCCAGTGTTACACCTATTGTTACAGGATTGCAGGAAAGGTTACAGGCCCTTGTGGATATAGGGCTGGATTATGTGAGCCTGGACAGGGAAACCACTACCCTCTCCGGCGGAGAGTCCCAAAGGGTTAAAATGGTGCGGCACCTGAGCAGCAGTCTTACCGATATGCTATACATCTTCGATGAACCCAGTGTAGGATTACATCCCCGGGATGTACACCGGCTCAATGATCTTTTGCAGCAGTTGCGGGACAAAGGTAATACAGTGATTGTGGTAGAGCATGATCCGGACGTGATCAAAATTGCGGACCATATTGTGGATGTAGGGCCAGAGGCTGGTTCCCATGGAGGGCATATTGTATATGAAGGAAGTTATGAAGGGCTTTTGCAGGCAGATACTTTAACCGGGCGATACCTTAAACATGCTTTGCCTATCAAGTCTTCTTTCCGTTCCGCGAAAGGAAAGATCCATATTGCAAAGAGCTCGTTGCATAATCTGAAAGATGTATCCGTGGATATTCCAGAAGGTGTGCTTACCGTTGTAACAGGTGTAGCGGGATCCGGCAAAAGTACCCTGATCAATGAACTCTTTCTTCAGCAACATCCGGAAGCCATTGTGATAGATCAATCTGCGGTGGGTGCGAATGTACGTTCCAATGCAGGTACTTACACCGGGATCATGGATACCATCCGTCAACTGTTTGGCACGGCGAATAAAGTGAGCCCTTCCATGTTCAGTTACAATTCAAAAGGAGCCTGCAAAAATTGTAACGGATTAGGAGTGATCGTAACGGACCTTGCTTTTATGGAAACCATTACCACGCCTTGTGAAGTATGCGGTGGAAAACGTTTTCAGGAAGAAGTATTACAATATAAACTGAATGGAAAGTCCATCAGCGATGTGCTGGAAATGACCATAGCGGAGACGCTTACTTATTTCCAGAAGAAAGAGCTCCAGACAAAGTTGCAGGCCATTCATGATGTGGGGCTTGATTATCTCTCCCTCGGGCAACCCCTCAGTACTTTATCCGGCGGAGAATGTCAGCGGCTGAAACTGGCCAGTGAATTGCATAAGAAAGGAAGTTTGTATGTAATGGATGAACCTACTACCGGGCTGCATATGTCTGACATTGAACATCTGTTGCTCATCATGAACCGGCTGGTAGATAGCGGCAACACGGTGATAGTAATAGAACACAACCTGGATGTGATCCGCAATGCAGACTGGATCATAGACATTGGGCCGGAAGGAGGCCACAAAGGCGGTCAGATCATTTTCGAAGGAACACCGCGGGATATTTTGCAGGCAGAAGGATCACTCACAGGGAAATACCTGCGGTTGGCTCACAATACCAACTGAGTATGTAAACGTGTAAGTGTTTCCAGCGGGTCCTTACAGAAGCCGGGATGAATTTTTGAAGATTGAAGAATAGTACTGCGTGTGGCAGTGAGCCAGCGGAAACGGGAGGCAGGGTCTAATTTACCAATAGGCCCGGCTTCCTTTCCGCCTTTGCTGATATTTTCAAAGGACTGAATATATGTTTTCACTTCGGCAAGGTCTATGTCGCTACAAAAAGCGCGCAGCTTTTCTTCATTCAAAGCAAACATGGCCTGTAAGAAGTTTAACTTCTTGCAGTAGAGGATCACACCAACATTGAGGAATTCTTCCCGTTCCACTCTTGGCACGATCCTTATAACGGCGTACTCAAATAAGTGCTGCTCTTGCATGTTGTGCTTCTTTTACAAATATTTCAGAGGATGCGATACGGGATTCCAGGAACTGTTCGTATACCTTCCTGCCTTCTTCCGCAGAAGTTACCTGCTCATTAGCCAATAGCCATTCGTCCGGGATCATTGATACGATTGCGTGAATGCGTTCTTTTGTCAGAATAGCCCTGCATGCTGCATCTGCAACATCCAGTTCAGTTGCCCATGGCAATAACACATGGTCTTTTACCTGCACAAAGGGCCGTTTGGATTGTTCTTCCCAGTTAGACCAGGAATGATGAAAATACAGTGCAGCTCCATGATCTATCAACCACAGTTCCCTGTTCCACATGAGCATATTAGTATTCCTGGGTGTGCGGTCCACGTTTGTGAGAAAACAATCCAGCCATACAATTTTTGAAGCCAGTGCAGGATCTACAGTAGATGCTGTGGGATCAAATGTGATGGCACCGGAGAGATAATGTAAAGCCAGGTTAAGTCCTACGCTGGCTTTGTTCAGGTCCTGGATCTCTTCATCCGGCTCCGTACGGCCAAATGCAGCATCCAGGTTAGCGAAAACGAGTTCCGGTACTTTGAGGCCCAGCGCTCTGGCTGTTTCTCCTCCGATCAATTCAGCAATGAGGGCTTTGATCCCCTGGCCTGCGCCACGGAATTTGAGCACGTATAAAAAACCATCGTCTGCTTCTGCGATAGCAGGCAGTGAACCTCCTTCGCGAAGTGGTGTGACGTAGCGGGTCACGTTAACGGTTCTGATCGTATCTGGTGAATGGGTCATTTGGGGATTGAAATTAGGCTAATTTTTTATAACTCACCACTGTGAGCACTCCTCCCAATAAAACAATCAATGCCCCTACCCATGGTGTAGCCTGCAATCCAAGTCCTGCCGCATCCACTACAATTCCTCCTACGTAAGCACCTAAAGCAACACCCAGGTTGAATGCGGATATATTTAAGGAAGATGCTACGTCTTCTGTTCCGGGTAAATACTTTTCTGCGAGTTGCACAATGTATAATTGTAATCCCGGCACGGTGGAGAATGATAATCCTCCCATAAAGAATAAAGTAATTACTGCGGCTATTTTGAACCAGGCGGTGAAAGAAAAGATCAATAATACGATCACCTGTAAAGCGAACATCTTTATCAACGCTTTTGCGGGATTAGTGTTGGATAATTTTCCGCCGACCACGTTCCCTAAGGCAATGGCTACACCATACACCAATAATAACAGGCTGACAGCAGATGCTGAAAATCCCGTAACCTTTTCCAATAACGGAGCCAGGTAAGTGAAGGCCACAAAAGTACCGCCATAGCCAAATGCAGTGATCGCTAATACCAAAATGATGTGTCCGTTCCCTAGTACTTTCAGCTGATCTTTCAGTTTTAATGGCTGTCCGTTTTTGAGGTTGTTGGGTAATAGTAACATGGTGGCCAGGCAGCCGATGATTCCCAGGATAGCTACACCAATGAAAGTGGAACGCCATCCGAAATGCTGTCCTATAAAGGTTCCCAGGGGAACTCCTACAATAATGGCAATCGTTAAGCCGGCAAACATGATGGCAATAGCAGTAGCTTTTCTATCCGGCGCAACCAGTGTAGCGGCTATGGTAGCTCCCACGCCAAAGAATACGGCATGTGCAAAACCAGAAATGAAACGGGCGATGAGTAAGAAAGTGAAAGTGGGGGCTATGGCTGAAAGGATATGTCCTAATACAAATAAACCCATCAGGGAAACCAGTAAAGGTTTCTTGGGTAAATTGCTGGTGAAGGCGGTAAGGATAGGCCCTCCGATGGCTACTCCCAAAGCATAAATGCTTACCAAAAACCCGGCAGAAGATACACTCACCCGGAGGCTCTGCGCAATGGTAGGTAGTATACCCACAGCTACAAACTCTGTTGTTCCGATAGCAAAAGCACTGATCGTTAAGGCCCACAGCGCAGGGGGCAGGCCTTTTTTGGCTGGCGCCGGAGCTGGAAGCACCGCTGCCATATTTCCTTGTTGCATGATGTTTTTGATTTTACATCTGCAAAACTAGACCCTCTTCAATTATTATCATAATAAGTAAAATAGTACCTTTGTATCATAAAACTGATGATATGCAGATTAGTCTTGAGTGGTTCAGAACCTTTAAAACCATTTATGAAACAGGCTCCCTTACGGTTTCCGCGAGAGCGTTATATATCTCTCAACCCGGTGTGAGCCTGCATTTGAACTCACTGGAATCTTATGTGGGATATAAACTGTTCGACAGGGCGGCCCGTAAAATGGTGCCTACAGAGCGTGCGAAGGTATTATATAACTATATCCTGGAGGCAGTGAACAAACTGGAGCTGGCGGAAGAGCATTTCCATAAGAGTTCAGAAACCAATAAATCAACGATCAGTGTGGGCATGTGCCTGGAAACATTTCAGTTCACACTGGAGCAATACATTTCCACACTGCCTTTCAATGTCATCATCAAATTCGGAGAATACACAGAAATGCAGGAAGACCTGGATAAAGGTTTGCTGGACCTCATCATTACTCCGCAAAAAGGTAATCAACAGAACCTGGAATACAAAGCTTTTTCCAAGGAAAGGATCATTTTGGTGGGCGGCGCGAAGCAAGACAGTGCAGCATTTGATAAGCTGATCAAAGCAAAGAAATTCGCGGAAGCAGAGCAATGGTTAAAACAACAGATCTGGTATAGTTCTGCGGGAGATGTAGAGAACCTCCGGAAGTTCTGGCATATGAACTTTTCCACGCATCCTGATTTCAAGCCTAATTATATTGTACCTAACAAATGTTCTATTGTGCGTTGCCTGAGTGAAGGGAAAGGATTTGCCATCATCCCGGATTTTTTATGCCGCAATGAATTGAAAGCAGGGAAAGTGAAAGAGGTATGGCAGGGCAATAATGTAATGGAGAACACGCTGTATTTCGGGAAGCGGAAGAAAACGATGTATACGGAAGAGATCAAACTGATTGAGAGTTTGTTTGAAAAGGAAGCGTAGATCTCTTTCTATGCTTCTTGCGGAAGAGAGCCTGTTTGGAACAGAAGTCTTGCGGAAGAGAACATTGAAAAAGAAGCTTAAACCCTTTTCATCGCTTCTCCCGGAAGGCTCAGATCTCCGCTTTGTTTGAGCAGGTTAAGTTTCAAGGCACTCACATGCCATTGATCATTCTCTTTTACAGCTGTTGCATCATAAGTCCCTTCCACCGTCCAGCTATTCTGATCAATAAAGTGATCAGCTTTTCCATTGAAATGAATGGTAGCGGTGTCTCCTTCTATTGTAACAGCAAAGCCGGACAACTGGTGATGTGTACGATCAAAACCAGGCAGTACACTTTTCCAGGCATTTATAATCTGTTCCGCAGGAATGGATGCGGCAGGATTCCCGGAAAGGGAGGAATAGTCCAGGTATACATTTTCAGCCATAGCCTGTTGCACCTTGGGCCAGTTACGTTCATCAGCACCATTGAAGATGGCGGTTACTGCAGATATGATCAGCTGTTCCATACTGCTAATATAATAAAATGCTTAACTTGATGAATATGGAAATAAAGGTATCTAAATGCGGCCTCGAAACCATTCAACCACTCCGGGCGTTGTTCCTGCACGAAAGCAATTTTCAATTCGTTTGTAACAAATGTCATGATTTTGGCTGGGCAGATACTTACCTCTTTACAACAGAAGGGGTAGAGATCGGTTATGGCTCTGTTTGGGGAACAAACAAAAGAGAAGACAGGGATACCATCTTTGAGTTCTACCTGCTTCCTCCCTACAGAAGATCTGCACACCTGATCTTTCCTTTATTCCATGCAGCATGTGGCGCTACCTTAATTGAATGCCAGACAAATGATCCCCTGTTAACGTCCCTGTTATATGGTTTTACCTCCAATATACAAGCAGAAGCGATCTTGTTTGATGAAGATTATACCAGTACACTTGCTATACCCGGTGTTACTTTTCGTAAAAGGGAAGAAACGGATGTGATGGGAGATGATGACAGCACCTATATTCTGGAAAGGAATGGTGAAATAGTAGCCAGCGGAGGTTTTGTCTGGAGTTACAATATGCCATACATAGATATCTACATGCAGGTAAAAGAAGCTTTCCGCCAACAGGGCCTCGGCAGCCTGATCGTACAGGAGTTGAAGAAAGAGGCCTACCTTTTGAAAAGAGTACCCGCTGCCAGATGTAATATCAGCAATCATCGTTCAAAGGCCACTTTACTGAAAGCAGGATTTAAAGTTTGCGGGTACCGGCTGAAAGGAACAATTCAATAATTTTTAATTAATATGCACGCATGATACGTGCGGTTACCATCAAAGATCTTATTGCATTACAGGGAAATGTTCCGCTGGCAGATGTACGTACACCTGCGGAATTTGAGCATGGTCACATGCCCGGCGCATTTAATCTTCCCATATTCAGCAATGAAGAACGGGTAGAAGTGGGCACTACCTATAAACAGCAGGGAAAAGAAGCGGCTATCTTATTAGGGTTTGATCTCACAGGCAATAAATGGTCAGGTTTTGTAAGAGAGGCCCTGAAAATGGCTCCCGCCAAAAAAATAGCATTGCATTGCTGGCGTGGCGGAATGCGTAGTGGCGCCATGGCTTGGGCATTAGATCTTTATGGCTTTGAAGTATACCTGGTAAAAGGTGGTTATAAAAGCTATCGCAGATGGGTATTGGAACAATTTGAAGAAAAGTATCCACTCCTTGTATTAGGTGGAAAAACTGGTTCAGGCAAAACAAAGATCCTTCACCAGATGCTGGTTTTAGGAGAACAGATGATAGACCTGGAAGAGATTGCACAGCACCAGGGCTCCTCTTACGGCACAATGAATAAACTGGTACAACCTACACAGGAACAGTTTGAAAATAATCTTGCAGACCAGTTAGCAAAACTGGATAAGCAACGAAAAATATGGATAGAAGACGAAAGCCTTACCATAGGAAAACGCTTTATCCCAAAACCATTCTGGAACCAGATGGAAGCTGCAATACTGATCGATATCAAGGTTCCGGATGAGCGTAGGGTACAAACCCTTGTGCAGGAATATGGTGTATTGGATAAAGATTTCCTGGTAGAATGTACAGAACGGATCCATAAACGCCTGGGACCTGAGCAAACAAAAAAAGCGGTAGCTGCTATCCGTGAAGGGCGTATGAGCGAATTCATACAGCTTGTACTCGTTTATTATGATAAGACATACCGTACCGGATTATCCAGAAGGCATACCAGCCAGGTATTTCCAATAGAACTCGTAAATAATGATCTCATGCAAAATGCCATAAAAATTCTGGATTTTGCACATTCAGAAGCAACAACCATATGAAGGAAGACATCAAACTCACCCAATACTCTCATGGGGCAGGCTGCGGTTGCAAGATCAGTCCTGCCATTCTCGATAAAATACTTCATAGCACAACAGCCATGCCTTCCGATCCCCGTTTACTGGTAGGTAATGACAAAAGGGACGATGCTGCAGTGTTAGACCTGGGCAATGGCGCTGCACTTATTTCCACTACAGACTTTTTTATGCCCATCGTAGATGATCCTTTTGACTTTGGCAGGATTGCTTCCGCGAATGCGATCAGCGATGTATATGCAATGGGAGGGAAACCAGTACTGGCCATAGCTATCCTGGGCTGGCCTATTGAAAAACTTCCACCCGAAACTGCACAAAAGGTGCTGGAAGGAGCCAGGGCTATTTGTGCAGAAGCGGGTATCACGCTTGCGGGAGGGCATAGTATTGATTGCCCGGAACCTGTGTTTGGTTTGGCAGTAAATGGTCTTGTGAACATTCCTCAACTGAAACAGAATTCAACAGCTACTACGGGGTGCCAACTCTATCTTACAAAAGCATTGGGTGTGGGTATACTTTCCACAGCACAAAAAAGAGGGCTGCTGCTTCCTGAAGATGCAGTGCTGGCAGTAAAAAGTATGACCACTCTCAATAAAGCAGGAGCCGCATTTGCAGAATTGAACAGCGTAAAAGCGATGACAGATGTTACTGGTTTTGGTTTACTGGGGCACCTGGCTGAAATGTGCGAGGGGAGCAATTTGTCTGCCACTATTGAATTTGATAAGGTACCAATGATCTCTTCACTGCCTTATTACCTGGAAAAAAACTGTTTTCCTGGTGGCACACAACGTAACTGGATCAGCTATGGCCAGAAAATAGGGCCGCTCTCTGATACCCAAAAATATGTGCTTGCCGATCCGCAGACAAGTGGTGGATTATTGGTGGCGGTTGCACCGGAAGGCATTGCAGAATTTGAAGATCTCCTGAGAGCACAGGGATTACCGGTCAGCCCGTTTGGAACACTTAAAGCACATGATGGAGGTCCATTGATCAATGTGGTCTGAAGCAATTCCTCAAGGAACCTATTAGTTGGTACGGAAGAATTCAGCTTTACCCTGAACAGAAAACAGAGAAGTACAGAAGCGGACGCTGCGTGTATCAAAACCGAACATCCCTGAATCACTCCATACTGATAATCAATCATTTATTTACTGGCCCTTTTCTTGTTCGGTACCTTCATCACTCAACGGGAAAGGTATGTTCGCAAATTACTTTAAAACAGCCTGGCGCAATCTGCTGAAGAATAAATTCTACTCGCTGGTTAATATTACCGGATTAACAGCCGGTTTAGCTATTGGTATTATGATCCTGTTATGGGTGCAGGACGAACTGAGTTTTGATAAATTCCATCAGCAGTCTGATCAGCTCTACCGTTTGCAAAACCGCGTGGGTACCGGCAGCAGTGTACAGATCTGGACGGTAACCAATGCCCCCATTGCTCCATCCGGCAAAACACAGTTGCCGGAAGTGAAAGCATTCGCACGCATCACGAATAATTATTTCCATGCCAATTACAGGGCGGGAGATAAAGTGTTCATTGAAGAAAATACTTTCCTGGTTGATCCCTCCTTCTTTTCAATATTTGATTTTAAACTGATTGCCGGAGATAACAAACATCCTTTTACAGATGAGCACACAGTAGTGCTCACACAAAAAACGGCCAAACGTTATTTTGGCGATGCAGATCCCATCGGCAAAGTGATCCTGGGGGATAATAAAGAGAGCTTCACTGTAAGTGGCGTTATCAAAGATTTTCCACTGAACTCCAGCATCCAGGGAGATATGTTCTTTCCCATGGAACTGATGAACAAAGTGAAATATGCCACCAGGAAAGGGAGTATCAATGAAAATTGGGATGAATATAATTTCTTCACCTATCTGCTTCTGGAGCCCGGCACAAATACCAATACGCTTTCAGATAAGCTCCGTTCCATACATCTTACCAACCGGCCAAAGGATACAGACATCAAATACCTGTTACAGAAGATAGGGGATATGCATTTGTACCAGGCAGATGGTACTAATGGCGGTATCAGCACGGTACGTACTTTCACAATTATTGCATTGCTGATCCTGATCATTGCCTGCATTAATTATGTGAACCTCTCTACCTCCCGGTCTATGCTTCGCTTCAAGGAAGTGAGCATGCGAAAGATCTTTGGAGCTATGCGCATCCAGTTATTCTTCCAGTTCATTATAGAAACAACGATCCTCTTCCTCTTTTCCTTATTGCTGAGCCTGGTATTGATCTATGTAGCACTGCCCTTGTTCAACAAAATATCAGGAAAGGAAATGGTCATCAATTTTGCAGATTATCATATCTGGATGGTGATATTATTAGCGGGGCTGGGAACATTGGCTGCATCCAGTATTTATCCTGCTATGCTATTGTCATCTTTTGATCCTATCAGGGCCTTGAAAGGGAAAGTATCTTCCGGTATTAAGGGTGTTACCTTCCGAAAGGTACTGGTGGTAAGCCAATTCACCATTTCTGTAGGATTGATCACCGGTACTATCATTATCCGTCAGCAGTTAAAATATATCCAGACAAAAGATCTGGGTTATGATAAAACCCATGTATTCTCCTTCTGGCTCCGCGATGCCAATGAACATGCGGAAGCCATCAGGAACCAATTAATGAATGCACCTGGGGTATCAGGTGTAACACAGGCAAACGGATATATTGCTATGCTAGGTGCCCAAAGTGGTAACAACTCCTGGGATGGGAAAGGCGCAGATCAGACCTTAATGATGTATCCTTTAAGCGTTGATAAAGAATTTATTCCTTTCTTCAAAGTGCAATTACTGGAGGGCCGCAATTTCTCTGGTACCCTGGCTGATTCCAATCACTACATCCTGAATGAAACAGCAGTGAAACAAACGGGGATCAAAGATCCTTTGGGGAAACGGTTTAAATTATGGGAAGTGGAAGGAACTATTATTGGTGTGGTGAAAGACTTTCATTTTGCCTCCTTAAAAAAAGAGATCCAACCGGCGGTATTTTATTCCAAACCTCAGCAGAACAATACCGTGTTTGTGAGAACAACCGGTAAAGACGCAGAAAAAGCGATAGCTGCTGCCAAAGCCATATGGGACCAGCAGAATCCTGGTGTAGATTTTCAGTATTCTTTTATGGACAAAGTGTTCAATGATATTTACAAGGCAGAACAGGGAAGAAGTATGCTCTTCAATTCATTTGCGGCCATTGCTATTCTAATATCCTGCCTGGGATTACTGGGGCTTACGGCCTATACTGCCCAGGTGCGTACACGTGAAATAGGTGTACGAAAAGTTTTAGGAGCCAGTGTAAGCAGTATCATCAGTCTGCTTACAAAAGACTTTATCCTCCTGGTGCTGATTGCTATCCTGATCGCTGTTCCGGTTTCATGGTATGCCATGAGCAAATGGCTGGATGACTTTGCTTACAGGACTACTATCAGCTGGATGGTTTTCCTGGTTTCCGGGTTAATAGCTGTGTCTATTGCTATACTTACCATCAGTTTCCTTTCTATTAAAGCTGCGCTGGCCAATCCGGCTAAAAGCCTGACTGCTGATTAACCTGTCGTAAAACACCCCTTAAGGGTATCAATTGCACACAAATAGCCTATCTTGAGCCTATGTCAAGCCTATGTGAGGTATTGGAATGATATCCTTACCTTAGCGCACATTTTTAAAGTAATATGATGAGTAACAAATGCCAGCTTTGCCAGAGCGAAGCTAACCTTAAAACATATGAGGTACCACCCGAGACCAGCAGCAATCGGGATAACAGCATCCTGATTTGTGCGAAATGCCTGGCACAGATTGAGAAGAAAGAGGAATTAGATAGCAATCACTGGCGTGTGCTATCAGAAGCCATGTGGAGCGAGGTGCCAGCTGTACAGGTAGTATCCTGGCGGATGCTGAACCGTTTAAAACAGGAAAGCTGGGCCATGGAGAACCTGGACATGATGTATCTCACTGATGAAACACTAACCTGGGCTAAAGCTACCGGAGATCATGATAATGATGGCACAGTGGATCTTCATAAAGATGCGAATGGTAATCAACTGCAAACAGGTGATACTGTCATTTTAACTAAATCACTGGATGTGAAAGGTAGTACGCTGAATGCGAAGATGGGTACAGTGGTGAAGAATATTAAACTGGTAGAAGATAATACGGAACAGATCGAAGGTAAGATAGAAGGGCAGGTGATTGTGATCCTTACGAAGTATGTGAGAAAACAGAGTTAGGCGAAAGAATTATAAATAAAGGAGCCTCCTCTTGTTGCAGAGGCGGCTCCTTTATTATTATTGTTTTTTCAACAACTTAATCTCCTCTTTTTGGCTGTTAACCTGCTTTTGCAGGTCGATCAGGTATAAGGTTAGCTCTTCCACCTTCTGCAAAAGCTTTTTATTCATTTCCCCCAGATCATGTCCATTTTCTTCCATTTCTTTTGCAGACGGAATTTCAGGCAAATGTTTATTAGTTATAATAAATGCTTCCAGTTGTTGCAAAGATGGAAGTTTATAATTTGCATCAAATACAAAGTCAGGCCAATTGGCTAACATCTTTACTTTCACTTTTTCTGCAATAATGCTGCCAGCTACTGCCAGTTTATGTCCTTTTGGATCAGTAGTACCGATGGCCACATTTCCATTAGCGCCTATTCTCATTGCTTCATACCAATAACCATCAGAAAAACGCCACATACCAAGACCAGGGTAATCCCCTTCTGTTAATTGCATGTTGAATGCCCTGGAACCGGTATTATTCATTAAATAAAGCTGGGAACTTATTCCTGAAGAGCCTTCTTTGGCTATGGCGACCGCTGCATTAGTCCTGATCGTACCGTTCACCTGAAGAGCAGAGGTACCGTCATGCACTGCATTATTAATTAAAACGACAGGACTCGCAGCGGTAAATGCTTCCCTCCAACCGCTCCAGTTACCATTATACTGTCCTCTGAAAAACATCCGGTCCGTAAATGCACTCATACCGATCGCTATTTGAGAGCCCCAGATATTTCCATCGCCTCCTCCATTCCGATGCCTGACATTAATTACACTCCACCAGTCAGTGGTCAAGGGGGCATTAAACACTCCTGCACTCCTACCCAGCGTTCCTAAGAAGGACCGGCTCATTAATCCTGCTGTATTAAAATCACCTTCACTATCTGAATATGTACCGGCTTTTGTAACTTCAGCTTCAGTTACTTGGCCATAGGCTTGAAGTCCAACAAACAATGCGCCTATTGCGAAACATGCTTTTTTAATTGCTTTCATAGTTATTTAATTAAGGGAATGGGTTAAGAGATATAATCCCAATATAAATAACTTTCTACTATAAAAAAACCGCCGGCCCCTTAGAACCAGCGGTTTCCATTCGGATATTATTGCTTAGCGGGTCATCTCTTCTATCTTTTTATACAGGGCTTCTCCTTTGAGGCCACGAGCCACTACCCTTCCTTTTGCATCCAGCAGGAAATTATCCGGCACTGCATTGATTCCAAAAAATACAGCTACCGGTTCCTCCCATTTCTTTAATCCGGACACATGGTACCAGGGCATGCCATCTTTCACGATCGCATCTTTCCAGCGTTGTGCATTGTCATCCAGTGATACACTGATGATCTCAAAACCTTTTCCATGAAAGGAGTTGAAGGCTTTCACCACATTGGGATTTTCTGCACGGCAGGGAGCACACCAGCTGGCCCAGAAATCTACCAGTGTTACTTTTCCTTTGCTAACTACATCATTCAAATGAAGTTCATTCCGGGCTGTATCCAGTGAGGTAAAGGAAGGCATTATGGTGCCTATTTTTGTTTTCTTTGCTACTTCCAGTCTTCCTCCCAATTCTTTTCCTGTAGGCAATTGTTTCAGGGATGCATCCAGTTTTTCGAACAAAGGTGCGGTTACCGGATAATTCATTGTTGCGCCTGCGAGTTGATTAATAGCTACCAGGGAAATGAACGACTTCGGATGTTCTTTTACGAAACGGATGTTTACCTGTTTAAAAGAATCCTGCAAGGCGGCGTATTCTTTTTCCAGTTCTTTGAACGCTGGTTCCTCTCGTTTCTCTTTTGGAGTGGCTATAGCGGTTGTTCTCAATACGCCCAGTCTTTTCAGGATCGGTGAAGTAGCGTTTTCCAGTTCCTGATTATCTGCATTCACCTGATGAGCTTTAAGCACGCTGGTTTTAACAGAGTCTGTTCCTTCCAGCAAAATTAAACCCGGTTCTAAATAGAACCGCTTGTTATCAGCGATCTCGTTCTTTTTCATCGGGCGCATGGAACGGAGGCCGATCAACGTTGGCTCTTTGAAATCCTTTTTGATCTCAAAACGGCCATCTGTTACAATGATCGTGTCGATCGCAATCTGATTATCTTTTGTATAGATCAGGGCGATGGAATCCTGGCCTTTCCAGTTACTGATATGGCCTTTCAGGCGGTATTCCTTTTGTTGTCCGAAACTCGTGAATGGCGTCAGGAGAGATATGATGATGATGAGTTGTTTCATTATTTTATTTTTTGCTTATTCGTAGCCGGGATTTTGACTGAGATTTGGATTCTTTTGTCTTTCTGCAAACGGAATGGGCAGGTTCAGATTGGTGGTATTCCAGCCTGTTTTATGCGCATTATAAATAGCATCTGCCTGGCCGGTACGTTTGATATCAAACCAGCGATGGCCGAGTTCACCGAATAATTCTGTAAATCGCTCTTTGTAGATGGCTTGCAGCAGATCTACCTGGCTGATATCAGGATTGGTATTTTTGATCAATGGCAAACCTGCGCGGAAACGGATTGAATCAATATCTGCAATGGCATCTGCGAGTTTGTTCTGTTGTGCTCTTGCTTCTGCGCGAATGAGATACTGTTCTGCGAGGCGGAACATGATGGTACCTTCTGCTTTTGCACCTGCCTGTATATTGCTAAATACCTTATATTTAAGAAATCCGGGGAACCCATCAGGACCTGTCCTTGTCCACTTTATCCTCCGCTGATCACCCGGTTCAAAAGAAGCCAGCAACCATGTACTTAAACGAAACGGAGCATTGGTAGTGGGATTAATATTACTGGATAACCTACCTGCCTCTACCGTATAGATGTTTGCACCGCCACCAGCAAACTGGAAGATCGCTTCCGGAGAAGTGAGCAAAGAAATGCCATTCAGGGAATCCAGTTTATACGGACCAGCAGAGATCACTGCGCTGGCTTGTTTTTCTGCTTCTGCCCAGTTCTTTCTGTACAGATACATCCTTGCCAGCAATGCGGTTGCCGTCCATTTATTGGCGCGGATCCTAACACCCTCCTTAGTATAGGCTTCCCCGGTTTTTTCCTGTGCAAATAAAAGATCTTCTGCTATCTGCGCCCATACTTTTTCCGGGGCCGATCTTGATGCCAATGCATTGGTACGGTAATCTGATGTAAGCAACAAGGGAACTGAGTCAAAACAATTTACGAGGTAGAAATAGCTCAATGCTCTGAGGAAACGGCCTTCACCCAATAACTGATCCTTTGTTTTTGGTGTAACGCCGGATGACTTTGCAACATTTTCCAACAAAATATTTGACTGGTAGATCATGTTGTATAACGGCCCCCAGAATGAACCACTTACAGTGCTGTTAGTGTTGGTCAGTTTGAATTCAAAGAATTGCTGTTGCTCCACGGAATACGTAAGCCGGACAAATTCATCAGATGCCACCCCAAGATTAGTAGCCAACCCTCCTGAAAAAGGCCCTGTTGCCCAACCGTCCTGCGTGCTGGCATAGATACCCCGTATAGCTGAGTTTGCTTTCCCATCATCTGCAAACACTGCAGATGTGTTCAGTTGGGTGATGGGTAAAGGTACCTCCACAAATTTGTTGCAGGCAGCAGCAGCGGTTAGCATAAGCGCTCCTGCCATTAATATTTTATATCGTTTCATTTTTTTCAATTGATCAGTTTAAATATTCACTTGTATACCTGCCGTGATGGTACGTAATGGCGGCAGCTTGAACATGAAGGCCGTTTCCGGATCGCTGTCCTTGTTCCTGGTGAAAGTGAACAGGTTCTGTGCATGTACATATACCCGCACGCTGTTCATTTTGATCTTCTTCAACCAACTGCCGGGAAGATCATAGGATAGGGATAATGTCTTTAATCTCAGATAGGAAGCATCCGAATAGGTAGCATCGGAGGTACTGACAGCAGTCGATCCCGTCAATCCATTCGTAGGGGTTGTAACGTTTGTTGTAAACTTCTGGTAAGGTGTTATATCACCAGGTTTCTGCCAGCGGTTCAGTGCGATATAGGGCACATTTTGTAAACCACCGACCGGTATAGGAATGAAGCCGGATGAAGCAAGAGAAGCCAGCCAGTTCCTGCCCTTCTGGCTGCTGAATTGCAGGAAAACACCCAGTTGAAAACCTTTATAGCTGAAATTATTCTGCATGCCGCCGTAAAACTTCGGATCTGTATTAAAGAGTGGTTGCAGATCACCACCTACCGCCGATACCTGGTAGGTACCGTTTTTATTCAGGTCTTCCACCACATACAACCCTGTTTGGGGATCTACGCCAAGGTTCTTGCTAACAAAAACCAGGTTTAGTGGTTGCCCTATAATATATTTGGAGGCATAACTGGTTTGGCTCAGGTTAGGGAAACGCAGTAATTTATTCTTAGGAACAGAGAAATTAAAGTTGGTGGTCCAGTTGAAATCTTTGCTGCGAATGTTGGTAGTATTCAGTGAAAACTCCCATCCCTTGTTTTCCAGTAACACACCTGCAAGGTTAGCGGTGATGCTGGTAAAACCAGTAGTGAGGGGCAAAGGATAATCTACCAACGGATCACTGGAATGGTTACGGTACCATGCTCCTGTGAATAAGATACGATCTTGCAGGAAACCCAATTCCAGTGCAAATTCCAGCTTCAGGTTCTTTTCCCAGTGAAGGTCCGGTTTAAACAGGCTGGTAGGCGTAAAGGCGGCAGAATCCTTGTAAGTAGGATAGAATGCATTAGCGGTATAAGAATCGATGTATTTATATTCGCCGATCTTGTCATTCCCTGTTATGCCATAACTACCTCTCAATTTACCATAGCTGATCGCAGGAAATGTTTTCATGAAATCTTCATTACTAAAGAGCCATGCGGCCCCTACTGCACCAAAGTTAGAGAAACGGAAATCCGGTCCAAAACGACTGGAACCATCTCTTCTTCCGGAAAAATTCACTAAGTACTTATTACTGTAATTATACGTAAGCCGTCCAAAGAATGCCTGGTATTTATATTCATTCAGCACACTGCTTGGATTGACAAACGCCGTAGCAGGGATCCCTATCAATGAGCCCAGGAATTCATCGCTTGTATATCCGTTGATCCCGAAGCTGTATCCATTATTACGCTGGCTTTGAAAAGTTGCACCACCCAATACATTCAATGAACCTTTACCGATGTATGTATTATAATCGATCTGCGGTTCTACGATCCAGCTTTTAAAATTATTGTTACCGAACCTGGCCCTGCCCAAGTCCGCCGAATTAGGATTTATCGCCGTCTTAGGCGTGATAGCCAGTTCATCCACTTTTACCTGGTTATAACCAATGTTACTTCGGATGTACAATCCTTTCAGGATATTATAGGACAGGTTGACGTTGGCATTCAGGTTATCTGTTTTCGCTGTGTATTTTGATAACATATAGGCAAGCGGGTTATCTGAGGCAACACCTTTTTCATTCCACATCAAACCACCCAGTGAATCATAGATCTGAAAATTCGGCGGAAGCACCAGTTTGCTTGCCAAGTCTGTAGAAGTAGAAGTATTAAGTGCAGACGTGAAATTACCACTGACAACAGCTGTGAATTTCTGATCTGCAGAGCGGGAGGTGATATTGAAATTAGCGGAGGCCCTGGAATTGGGGAATGTTCCGGGATAGACATCTGTTTCCCTGAAATATCCTCCACCCACTAGGAATTGAACAAGATTATTCCCTCCGGATAATGTTCCCTGGATATTTGTCATGGTTGCCGTGCCGCCGATCAATTGTTTCGCCAGGTTATTATCACGCGTGGTATCCCAGAGCAACAGATCATATGCATTAGCAGTGGTCATGGCCTTGTTATCATTCCTGAAGGCTTCTTTCCGCATAGCTACATAATCTTTTGTACTCAGCAGGTCCGGCAATTTCACACGGCTGCCACCTGTTTCTGCTCTGAGATTAAAACGGGTAGCCCCTGCTTTGGCCCTCCTGGTGGTGATCATGATCACTCCATTTGCACCACGGCTGCCATAGATCGCGGTAGCGTCTGCATCTTTCAGCACTTCAATACTTTCTATGTCAGCCATGTTTATGCTATAAAAAGGACTGAGACCTACAGTGGCGCTGCTGCCATTAATGGCTGAGCTCAACAGGCTTATTTTATTATTACCAGTGGCCATAGGCACACCATCAATAATAAACAATGGTTCATCCGAAGCACCATTGTTTTGATCAATCTGCGTACGGCCACGGATCTGTACTTTGAAAGCAGAACCTGCCACACCGGTGTTTTGTGTGATCACCAGACCTGGTACCCGTCCTGCCAATGCAGCCAGCGGATCAGACACAGGTGCTTCATTCAGGTCTTTACCAGATACTTTATCAATATTACCTGTGTTCAATCTTTTGGAGGTAGTACCATAAGCCTGTACCACAGCTTCATCCAATTTGCTAACGTATTTTTCCAGCACGATCCGCAGCGTTCTGGAGGTTGGAACAATCACTTCTTTCGATTGAAATCCGATGAAAGTGATCACGAGAGTTTCTCCTACATTGGCTGTGATCGTGAATTTTCCACTGCCATCACTGGCAGTTCCGTTATTTGTTCCTTTTACTTTAATAAAGGCTCCCGGCAGGTAGATCCCATCTGTACCCATCACAATCCCTGTCACTTCTACCGGAGCAGGAGCTACTTCTTTTACTGCAGGTTGGTCCAACTCGCTGATGATCACATTTCCGTTTTTGATGGACCATGCGAGTTTACTGTTCTTAAGTGCCTCTATCAGGAAGAGCTTCAGGGGAAGGTTCTTAGCAGATACGGAAATTGGTGCTACTGCTTTCACAGCTTCCATATCGTAAAACACCAGGTAACCTGTTTGTCTTTTTATTTCTGAGAAAACCTGCGCCAGCGGCAGGTCCTGGCCAGACAAAGTAATGGTCTGCGCTGTGCCTTTATTAGCAGACACCTGCAGGCAGAAAACGATAAGGAAGAAAGCGGTCAAACGCATTATTCGCAGTGTTTTAATCAGGAAACTATGGCTATCACTCGTTTCCATGGTTGATTTTGGTCCTACACGCCGCGGCATAGGATGGCCTTTACAAAGCACATTAATTTGCATACTTTCGTACTGTTGAATGGTTGATTAATAAACAGTCTTACCCAGACTTTTTCTATTCTATTGACCAGACGACCTGCCGCTCCGGTTGCACCCGGGGCGGTTCTTTTTCTGGTAAATTCCTTTGGTTGTTATCGCATTACGACCAGCTTGTTTCCTTCTTCAATCTTCACGTTTACTTTCATTACCTGCATTACTTCCACGATATCAGAGAGGTATAGGCTGCGTGACAGCTCCCCTCCAAAGATCCTGCGTGGTATGGCTCCTTTATATACTACGTCTACATTGTACCAGCGCGAAAGCTGGCGCATTACTTCCGCCAGGTCTTTCCCTTCAAAATGGAAAACCCCGTTCTTCCAGGCGATCACCTGTGTTCTTTCCATTGTGCTGAGGTCTCTCACGGTGATACCGCTTGCCTGCTGACCTGGCTTCAGTATTACTTTTTCCATGCCCTGCGTTACTTCCACTTTACCCTCCAGCAGGCTGGTTTGGATATATTCCTCATCCTGGTAGGCATTCACATTGAAGTGTGTGCCCAGTACTTTCACTTCTGTATTGTTGTAGAGCCTTACCTTAAAAGGTTTAGCGGCATCTTTACTCACTTCGAAATAGGCCTCGCCGGTTACTTCCACGCTTCTTTCGTTTCCTGTAAAAACAGTGGGGAAACGGATGGAAGAAGCGGCATTCAGCCATACAACAGAATTATCCGGCAGTGTGATCTTAAACTGCCCTCCTTTTGGTGTGGAGAGTGTATTGTATATTGGTTCCAGTTCTTCTTTTGCATTGTATACCAACTCCCCTCCCTGTTGGCTGATAGCGGTTTTTCCCTGTAGCAGTACCTGGCTGCCTGTACTATCCAGCGCTACCTGGGAACCATCGGCCAATGTAAGGATGGCTTTATTGGTGCCCGGTGCCACATCCATCTTTGCCGTTTGCACAGGTTGCTGTTTTTCGGGTAACAGGAAATACACAGCACTGCCGGCTATCAGCAAAATAGCAGCGGCGGCAGTCCACCAGCGCATAAATCTTTTAACGGGAACAGTTGGTTTGATCTGTTGATAGATCTCTTCTGCGTCTGCCGGCTCCAGTGTAACGTCCACAGTATGTTTGGCCATCAGGTCATCCAGCAGGGTATCATTTGGTTCGCCGGGAATGGCGTTCCTTAGGGCCTCCATTAATTCCTCCCGCTCTTGCGGCGTGCAGGTTTTATCATAAAAACGTCCGAGCAGATAATCCCATCTTTCGTTTTGCATATTATTCAGGCCTGTTTACTGTATTGACAAACGGAAAGGAAAGAAGGGGTAGTGGGGAAGAAAAAAATTCAGCGGTAAAATTTCAGGAGGCAAATGGCCAGCAAGCCGATAGGGCCGCCATGTTCCTGTAAATAGTCTTTTACACCGCGAACGGCTGCCATCATGTGTTTTTTCACGGTTTCCCTGGAGATCTGCAGCTGTTCAGCGATATCCTCATGTTTAAGACCTTTCATGCGGCCCAGCCTGTAAACCTTTTGCTGCTGGCCGGGGAGATGGTCAATGGCACGATGCAGCAAGATTTCCAACTCTTTCGCCAGAGCAGCTTCTTCCGTAGAATTGCGTTCGTTGCCGGCGGGGAACAGATCACGGAGCAGGCTTTCCTCATGGGCTTTGCGTTTCATGCCGTTCAATACGAGGTTGCGGGTCATGCGGTTGAGGTAAGCAGGGAGGTTTTCTATAGCGTGAAGGGATTCCCGGTTGACCCAGATCTTTACAAATACATCCTGTACCACATCTTTGGCAATGGAATCTGATTCGGTCATGCGTAATGCGAAGGAGTACACGAATGGGTGATAATGGTCAAACAGCTCACGAAAAACTGATCCATCACCCCTGGAGAGTTTTATCAGCCATTCCCGCTCTATGTCCGTTTGTTCATGCATGCTTGGTACCCGGGGCTAAAAGTAATAACTAAATATCGTAACTTAAACAGTACTTATGCAGCCAGACATTAAAATAAAACGCATCTATGAAGAACCGTCAAAAACAGATGGCTTCAGGATATTGGTGGACAGGCTATGGCCCCGCGGTTTTACAAAAGAAAAAGCGGCTATAGACGAATGGGCAAAAGACCTCGCACCTTCTAACCCTTTAAGAACATGGTTCCATCACAGTGCCGGCTCCTGGACGGATTTTGAGAAAAAGTACCTGGCGGAGTTGAAGCAGAATACAGTAGTGGGGGATTTCCTCGAACGGCATAAGGATAAAAAGAAGATCACTTTGATCTTTGCCACGAAGGATCTTGAACATAACCATGCCCTGGTTTTGCAGCAGTATTTAACCGGGCTCTTTTAACAACCTGTTCAGACTTCTAACCGAAATGCCCATATACCCCGCCAGGTCCTGTTTTGTGAAAGTGATCTTTTGTGCATCCAGCATAGCCAATAACTGAGGGAGTATTTCAGACAAAGCATACAATTGCTGCCGCGCACTCTTAATAGATGAATTGGCTACGCGGGTGGCCAGGAGTTCCAGTATAGCTTTGTTAAAATCAGGCATGCTTTGAATACAATGCATGAACTCCGCATGGCTCATGATATGAACAGTGAGTGGTGTAACGGCTTCTACTGAACAGATGGTTTTCTGCTTTCTGATGGCTTCTATTTCACCCAGTACTTCTCCTTCACCTAAAAATTCAAGGATATAATCTTTATCGTTCTCCTCTGTAATAAAGCATTTGGCGATGCCTGTCCTGATGATGTACACCTGGGTTAACTGTTCATCCTGGTGAATGAACCGCTGCCCCGCATTGATATTACGCAAGGTGGTTTTACCTTCCATCGCTTCTGTTAGCTGAAGTAGCTGCAGATTTTTCCTGATCATACGTAAATGGGACAAATGTCCTAAAATTCCCCTGAAACGTGGTTAATTTTGCCCTATGAAAGTTTTAGTCACCGGAAGTGCGGGACATTTGGGCGAAGCCCTCGTCCGCACATTAAGAGATCTGCAATACGAAGTAGTGAGTATGGATATATTGCCTTCTCCATTCACCACACATGTTGGTTCCATTGTTGATCCTGCTTTTGTAAAACATTGCATGAAAGGTGTACAAACCGTATTTCATGCAGCTACTTTACATAAACCCCATGTTGGTACCCATAGCAGACAGGATTTCATCGATACGAATATAACAGGTACACTCAACCTGCTGGAAGCATCCGTTACAGCAGGCGTACAACGTTTTATCTTTACCAGCACCACCAGCGTTTTTGGTGATGCACTTGTGCCTCCTGCCGGAGATCCTGCAGCATGGATAACGGAAGCGGTTACACCTGTTCCCAAAAATATCTATGGTGTAACGAAAGCAGCGGCAGAAGACCTTTGCCAGTTATTCCACAGGAACCAGGGGCTGGCCTGTATTGTGCTGAGAACATCGCGGTTCTTTCCGGAAGAAGATGATCATAAAGATGCACGGGATACTTACGCGGATGAAAACCTCAAAGCCAATGAATACCTCTCCCGCCGTGTGGATGTTGAAGATGCAGTGAGTGCACACCTGGTGGCAGCAGAATGTGCGCAGCAGATCGGTTTCGGAAAATATATCATCAGTGCCACAACACCTTTTTTACCGGAACACCTGGCAGCATTACGAACAGATGCCCCGGAAGTATTGGCCCGTTTGTTCCCTGATTATGCAGCAGTATATGCTCAATATGGCTGGAAGTTTTTCCCGGGAATCGACAGGGTATATGTGAATGACAAAGCGAGGAATGAACTGGGCTGGCAGCCGAAGTATGATTTCAGGCAAATACTGGAACAGTTAAAAGCAGGTGAAGGAGTAAGAAGCCCCCTGGCAAAGATCATCGGGGCAAAAGGATACCATGCGGAAGGGTTTTCCGAGGGGCCTTATCCAGTGCGATAGCAATATTATTTCCCCCTGGCCATAATATGTTTCCTGTGTTGCTTTCCCCAGCTGATCATTTCGAGGATGATGGACCCGAATGAGCGGCAATAATCGGTGGATTCATACTTTACGGGGATATCCGCATCCCTGTCTTCCGTACGCTTCACGAGATTATTCAACTCCATTTCTTTCAGCTCACGGGATAACATACGGGTACTGATGCCCGGAATGCTCCTTTCAATTTCCCTGAAACGATGATTACCATTGCAGATGGAATTGATGATAAGCAATCTCCATTTGCCACCTAATACATGCATGGTGTCCTGCAATGCCTGCACTTCTTCCTGCTGATCTCTCTTCATAATAACCTGGTATACTCTGTTATACCGGTAACAAAGTTATACCATTCCGCTCATAACTTTGCTGCATGAATAAGACAATTTTTATCACAGGAACCAGCTCCGGGCTGGGGAAAGCGAGCGCAAAATACTTTGCTGAAGCAGGCTGGAATGTGGCAGCCACTATGCGCACACCGGAAAAAGAAACAGCACTCACCCAATACGCCAATATCAGGATCTTCAAGCTGGACGTTACAGACCTGGCACAGGTAAAAACAGCTACAGAACAGGCCATTGCAGCGTTTGGGCGGATCGATGTGGTATTGAACAATGCAGGCATGGGAACTTATGGTGCATTGGAACTGGCCAGGGAGGAGGATATCGACTGGCAATTTGCTGTGAATACCCGCGGCCCAATAAATATCATCCGTTCTTTCTTACCTCACTTCCGTAATAACGGCGGCGGCATGTTCATCAACGTAAGTTCATTTATGGGCATCACTACCGCAGTTCCCTTAGGCTCATTGTATAATATGTCCAAATTTGCACTGGAAGGCTTAACGGAAGGGTTGTACTATGAACTGAAGCCCTTAAACATTGACCTCCGGCTGATTGAACAGGGTGGTATGACGGAAACTAATTTCGGAGATAGTGTGAGATGGAATACTAACCCGGATATAACTGTTTATGATCAGCAGACGGCGAAACTAAAAGACCTGTTTGCCCACGCGGATGACAGTTTGAAAGATAACACGCTGGACATTGTAAAAGTGATCGCGGGTTTGGCTAACCGGGAAAGTGATCAGTTCAGAACGGTGATAGGTGCTACGGGTAATGGACTAATGGCTTTGCGGAATTCCCTGCCCATTGAAGCATATCTTGAGAAGATGGCGGTCAACTGGGGTTAAAACAAAAAGGGCATTCAGTATGCTGAATGCCCTTTTGCTATAATTATTTAGCAGGTGTGATCACTATCTTTCTGAATTCAATAGGGCCATGGTCCCCCTGTATGTAGATCGGGCCTGGTTCTCCTTCGTTGCTATCCAATGCTCCACCTGTAATACCGGGGATCTCCTGGTTGCTGATAACGGTTTTGCCATTCACCACAATCGTTACCATCCGGCCAATGAGGGTGATATCATAACTTTGCCATTTGTCAGGACCAAGTGCTGCAATTTCACTGGGTGCCAGGAAACCGTATACGCCACTGAACAATACGCTGGCAGGATGTGCATCAGCAGGACTGTCTTCTATCTGCACCTCGTAACGACCTCTTAAATAAACACCACTGTTGCTTCCCTTCTGATACCTGAACTCCACATGCAATTTAAAGTCGGTAAAGGTTTGCTCAGAGATCAGGTTAGCGCCTGAACGAGGACTGGTCAGCACACCGTTCTTTACTTCCCACTGATTCTTACCTAATGCCTTCCAGCCTGCGAGGTCTTTTCCATTGAATAAGTTGATGGCTTTGCCCCAAACCGGTGCGGCCGTTCTTTTCAGATAGGGTGCCTTCACGCCTTTCCAGTTGTATTTCTTTCCTTCGCTGGTAGTAAGGGTACCTTCGATGCCTGCGCCGGTCAATGCGCCTTCGATCACAAAATCCTGGTTACCGCCTTCCCATTGTGGCGGGATGGAGAAACTGAACTTACCATTATCAAAATTCACTTTCGCTACCGGACGGGCACTTCCGGAAACGCCTACAAAATAACCCACCAGGGTACGGTTGCCGGAAAGTTTTACTTCCAGCCAGGAGGGAGCTGGTTTTCCATCCTGATCAATTGTAATATCCCAACGTCCGATGAGGTCTTTGGAATCTGCCGGGTTTTGTGCTGTAACAGATACCGATCTGCCCTCTGCCAGTACTGACGCTGCTGAACCCAGGAGGGTGAAGCAACTCATGCTCAATACAAGGATTTCTTTACGCATATGAACTCTATTTAATTATCAATGTTGCCCCTTTGGCAAGGAGCAACAAGATAATATTTTTGCGGGAAGAATGTGGCAATGAATTTACTTGCTATTGGTGGCGGCTTCTATCACTACTTTCGCCACTGCGGCTGGTTGGGAGAGGAATACCACATGGCTGCCCTTTACCTCTGTTATTTTTGTATTGGACCTTTTGTACATGTTCCGCTGGATCTCAGGGACGATGCTTTTATCTTCTGTAGCCACTATACCATAGCTGGGTTTGTCTTTCCAGGCAGCTTTGGTAACAGGGGTGATAAAACCTTTTGCATGAAAAGCACCCTGGGAGGCATACATAAAATCAGCGTCTGCTTTAGGAATGTCTGCACAAAAACCTGCATGGTATTTAGCTTTGTCGTAGTAAACGATGCCTTTATCATCCGGAGGCAGTACACCATTTTCAGGAGCGGGTGGAGCTGTCTGCAACCATTGTACGGTTGTTTCTCCACTATCAGGTTGAACAGCGGCTACGTAAACAAGGGCTGCTACTTTTGGATGGTTGCCGGCCTGGGTAATTACCGTACCGCCCCATGAATGGCCAACCAGGATTGCAGGTCCGTCCTGCTTATCCAAGGCCAGGTGTGTTGCGGCCACATCATCTTCGAGGGAACTCAATGGATTCTGTACGATGGTTACGTTGTACCCTTTTTTGGTGAGTATGTTATAGAGGGGTTTCCAACCGGAGCCGTCTGCAAAGGCTCCATGAACCAATACTACATTTTTTACGGCTTGTGCTTTAGTGATAGTTGCAGAAGCAAGAATAGAGAATAAGATAGCCAGGGTGGCGAAGATGCCGTTTTTTAACTTTTTCATTTCTTTGGTAGCTGATGTTTTTATGCTGCATCAACAGTACAAAGGTGCATCGGGAAAGGGTCCCGAAAAATGTGGATACTTCCCGGAGTATTGTAATTATTTCCCGTCCCCGTCTTTATTCCTGAATTCAAGGGGGGATAAAGAAGTATGTTTCCTGAAAAAGTTGCTGAAATAGGCCGGATCTTCAAATCCCAGCTCGTAGGTGATCTGCTTCACGGATTTTTTGGTATAGTATAATAAGCGTTTAGCTTCTATGATGATCCTGCCCTGGATCACCTGCAAGGGGGTCTGCTGATTGTACAGGGCAAAAACATTAGCTAATGTTTTGGGAGACTTATTCAAACATTGGGCGTAGTAATTCACGGAGTGTTCTGAACGGAAACTCCCCTCCACCAGTAAGTTAAACTTCCGGAACAGGTCCAGCCGCTCGTCATGTAACCTGGGGTCCGGGATATGTTCTGATCTTGCCCATTTGGTGATCATGATGATCAGTCTTTTTAGCAGCACCATCAGCATTTCACCCTGTATATTATCTTTCGTTCTTAATTCTTCTTTGAAAATATCCAGCAACAACTGCATTTTATACTGCGCCTCTTCATCCAGGTGTATAAACAGCGGATTGGCCATGCCGAATAAAAACCCTACGCAGCTGACCTCTGCGTCATGGTCAACGATGCAATAGAATTCGCGGTTAAACTGCCAGGCTACAACATCTGCCGCCCGTTCAAAGTAAAACGACTGATCGAACATCAGCGGCATGATGGTGTGGGACCTAAAATCGTGTGCTTCCCCATCGATGGTAACGGTTTGTTTTTCGCCGCAATTCCAGGCTATGGTGAAATACTTCTTCGGCCGGTCGCGCGTATAAAAAAGGCGGTCAAAATCCTGTTCATCTGTCAGCAACAGGAGGTCACCACCGGTTTTTGGGTCAGTAATGGCTAGTTTCATGGGGGTTAAAGATAAGAATTACTAACGGGACTGGTAAAATGACCAGTCCTGTACGTCATTTTGCCGCCTTTTTCCGTAAAAATTCACGAACTTTAGACCCATTTTTTCTCCCCTTCGTCCATGCAACCGTCCAATCAAATGAAAAAAGCTAACGGAAAAGACCATGCCCGCAAAAAGCCTCCCGGGCTGATGGGGCTTGTGAAGCCATATAAAAAGCTGATCACCCTCCTTATTGTATTGGCCATCCTCAGCAATGGTTTGAACCTCGTGATCCCAAAGATCATTTCTCATGGTATAGATGCCATAGAAAAAGGGCAGCTCACGCTGAAAACGATCATCATTCAATTCTCCCTGACGGGGATCTCCGTTTTCATCTTTGCCTGGCTGCAAAGCCTGGTGCAAACCTATGCTTCAGAGAAGGTGGCCAGGGATCTGCGTGCGAGACTGAGTGAACGGATCTCCCGTCAGAGTTATGCCTACATACAGGAAACCAATCCTTCCCGTTTGCTCACGAACTTCACGGCAGATATAGATTCCATCAAGATGTTTGTATCGATGGCCATTGTGTCCATCGCTTCTTCCTTGTTCATTATCATTGGTGCCGCTATATTGCTGTTTACAATAGACTGGCCACTGGCATTGGTTGTACTGATGATCATTCCCATGATCGGCACGGCTTTTTACCTGATCCTGAAAAAAGTAAGGGGCCTGTATATGAAAGGCCGCGAAGCAATAGACTGGCTGAACAAGGTGATCACAGAAAGTATACTGGGTGCAGCACTTATAAGAGTGCTGAATGCGCAACAGCCGGAATACGACAAATTCATGGTAGCAAGCAAGGATGCCCGAAACATAGGGCTTTCCATTATGCGCCTGTTTTCTCTGCTAATACCGGTGATCTGGTTTTCGGCGAGTATGGCTACGCTGTCCATCCTGGCGCTGGGTGGTCATTTTGTGATCACGGGCACTATGAGCCTGGGTGACCTGGCTGCATTTAATGGTTATTTATCCATGCTCATTTTCCCGATCATCTTAATTGGTTTCATGAGCAATGTGATTGCGCAGGCCGGTGCTTCTTATCAACGCATACAAAGTATACTATCTACACCAGACCCTGTTGAACCGGGTACACTTACAGATACACTCAAAGGAGATATTGCACTGGAGAACATTTCTCTTCAATATGGGCAAAAGTTTGTACTGAAAGATGTTTCCTTTTCCATCAAGGCCGGATCCAGGACAGCGATCATTGGTCCTACCGCTGCCGGTAAAACGCAATTGCTCTACCTGCTCACCAACCTGGTGAAACCCGGTTCCGGCAGGATCACTTATGATGGCAGGGATATCAACGAATACCAGAAAGAAACATTACATCAGCAGGTAGGACTGGTGTTCCAGGACAGCATCATTTTCAATATCAGCCTGCGGGAGAATATCGCGTTTAATGAAAACGTTACGGAAGAAGCGATGGATAAGGCCATTGAAACAGCTGCACTGAAAAACTTTGTGTTATCCCTTCCGGAACAATTGAACGCAATTGTTTCTGAACGGGGCACGAGTCTTTCCGGTGGACAGAAGCAACGTATTATGCTGGCACGTGCACTGGCCATCCAACCGAAAATATTATTGCTGGACGATTTCACGGCCAGGGTAGATAAAAACACAGAACAGCAGATCCTGGAAAACGTAACACGTAATTATCCGGGGATCACGCTGCTCTCTGTTACACAAAAGATCGCGGATGTAGAGCAATATGATCAGATCATATTACTGATGGAAGGAGAGCTGGTGGCTAAAGGCACACATCCCGAACTGATGCAAACCTGCCCTGAATATGTGCAGATCTATCAATCACAACGCAGTACAAGCCATTATGAATTACAACCTGAATAAACCGGGGAACGACCCTTCGAAGAAAACCAAGTCCTGGGCAGCGTTGAAAAAACTTTACCAGTTCCTGGGTGCGGAGCAGAAAAACCTGTTGCGTGCATTCCTGGCTGTGATGCTGAGTACCGCCCTAAACCTTGCGGGGCCAATACTGGCAGGTTATACGATAGACCATTACATTCAGCACAAACAATACTCCGGGGTATTGATGATCTGTGGCATTTTACTGGTAATGTATCTCATCGCGTTTGGTGCCAATTATCTGCAAGGGAGGTTGATGGGTAGTATTGGTCAGCGTATGTTATACAACCTGCGCAATGCCGTTTTTGGGAAATTACAGGAATTACCGGTGGCTTTCTTTAACCAGAATAAAACAGGTGATCTCATTTCCCGCATCAATAACGACACGGAAAAAGTGAACCAATTCTTCTCACAGTCATTGATCCAGTTTTCCAGCAGCATTTTTATGATGGTAGGTGCAGGTATCTTCCTGTTGACCATCAACTTCCGTTTAGGTGCGGCCTCTTTAGTGCCGGCATTGCTGCTGTTGGTTTTTACCCGGCTGATCTCTCCCTGGGTAAGACGCAGGAACGCGGATAACATGAAAAGCACCGGCGGCCTGAGTTCCGAGATCCAGGAAAGCCTGAATAACTTTAAAGTGATCATTGCTTTCAACCGCCGGGATTATTTCAGGAAACGATTTGAGGAAGCGAATACTAAGAACTATAAGACAGCCATCGGTGCAGGTTTGGCTAACAATATCTTTATGCCGGTGTTTGGCTTGTCTGCCCATATCGCGCAAATGACGGTACTGGGCTATGGTATTTATATGATATCAGCAGGTGATTTCACCGTGGGTTTACTGATCAGCTTCCTCGCTTACGTGACCAATTTCTACAACCCTATCCGGCAGCTGGCGGCTTTATGGGCAAACTTCCAGGTAGCATTAGCGGGCTGGGACAGGATAGCAGAAATACTCTCTATGGAATCCAACCTGGAAACACTGCCTGCTTCGAAGAGCATTTCCGGCAACGGTGCTGTACTAACTTTCCAGGATGTATATTTTGCTTACCCGGATGGGAAGGCCGTACTGCATCATGTAAATCTTCAACTGGAACGCGGTAAAACTTATGCATTCGTAGGGCCTACCGGTGGTGGTAAAACTACTACAGCCTCCTTAATGGCCAGGTTATATGATCCAACAAAGGGCACTGTATTACTTCATGGGAAAGACCTCCGTACCTATGAACCTTCAGAACGAAGCGCCAAAATAGGTTTCATTCTGCAGGAGCCTTTTCTCTTCAGTGGCACCATCCGCGATAATATCCTTTATGGTAATGAACAGTATAAAGATCATTCCAATGAACAATTGATTGCTGTATTAGGAGAAGCCAACCTGGACAGCCTGTTGTCCCGTTTTGAAAATGGACTGGAAACACCTGTACTGGCCAGTGGCGATGCCATCAGTCTTGGGCAGAAACAACTGATTGTTTTTATCCGTGCCATCTTACGGAAACCAGAGTTACTGATACTGGACGAAGCCACTGCCAATATTGATACCGTAACGGAACAACTACTGGAAAGCATCCTAAAGAACCTGCCTGCCGAAACTACCCGTGTGATCATTGCTCACCGGTTAAATACAATCGAAAATGCAGATGAGATCTATTTTGTGAATGCCGGTGAAGTACAACGGGCAGGGTCTCTTGATCATGCCGTGAATATGCTGCTGCATGAAAAGCGGGAAAGCTGATGGTACTAATCTACTATTGATCACGCTTTGTACCCATAGTAGTTTTGGGTATGAAAAAGTTTTTTATTGTAATAGCCTGGGTACTTCCCTGCATTGTTGTTAGTGCCCAATACAAATACCCCCCTACCAAACAGGTAGCAGTAACTGATAATTATTTCGGTACAAAGATCGCAGATCCTTATCGCTGGATAGAAGACATGGACCATGCGGAAACACAGCAATGGTTTAAAGCACAAGGTGCGCTCACGCATCAATGGCTGGACAGTATAACAGGAAGAGCTGCGCTGCGGGAAGAGATACTGCAATTGTACAACCTGTCCAGACCCGGCAGGTTAAGCAGCAATGTAGAGATCTATGAAAGGGGCAACCGCTTCTTTTACAAAAAGGAAAGTCCGGAGTCACCCGTACCTGTGATCTGCTATCGCGAGGGACGAAATGGAACTGAAAAACTCCTGGTTAATCCGAGCACCTTCTCTATGGGTAAAAGTATAGAGGTGACGTTTTTCCTTCCATCGGATGATGGTAAGAAACTGGCCTTCGGTTTATGTGAGAATGGAAAAGAGCTATCCGCGATCCGCATCATTGAAGTGGAAACGCAACAACTCTTTCCCGAAGTACTGTATCCATCCTGGTTCGGCATATCCCGCTGGACGGATGATAATAAGGGGTTCCTCTACACCAGGAATATGAACGACAATGTGAATGACAGTAATATGCTGCTCCACACAAAAGTGTTCTATCATACAGTAGGAACAGATGAAAGCAGGGACCGGGAGATCTTCTCAAAAACCACAGCTCCGGGTATAGACCTTGAGCCACGGGATATATTATGGGTAGATATCTCGGATGACAACAAATATATGATCGCTTACGCAGCCTCTGTGCTGAATGAATTCAAATCATTCATTGCACCTGTATCCGAGATGTTTACATCCCGGATCCCATGGAAACCTGTTACAAAAATTGAAGACGGCATTAAAAGTATTCACCTCAAAGGAGATCAGATCTTTTTCCTATCTCATCAGAACGCAGGTAATTTCAGGGTATTACAAACAAGTGTTACAGCACCTGACGTGCATCATGCAAAAGTGATCATACCGGAAAGTACGCAACTGCTGGAAAGGGTAAGTATGAGTAAAGATCATCTGCTGCTCACTTATTCGGATGGTGTAAGCAATACTTTACAGCGATATGATATATCCAGTGGAAAACTATCCGCTATCCCACTTCCTTTAAAAGGCACCATCAATGTAACATTGACCAATTCATTTAAGAACGATGGTATCATAGAGATATCTTCCTGGGTTATGCCTCCCACCAAATTTGACATGGATGCATCGGGCCATTTGAGCAGGAGCCGTTTTGAAACAGGTGCTGTTATTCCCGGCAGTGAAGATATTATAGTGGAAGAAGTAAACGCTAAAGGGCATGATGGCGTGATGATACCACTCTCCATATTTTACAGGAAGGATGTAAAGAAAGATGGTAGGGCTCCCTGCCTGATCAGCGGATATGGAAGTTATGGCATCAGCACACATCCTTTCTTTCATCCCGGTTTTGTGGCCATGGTAAATAAAGGTATGGTTGTAGCGATCGCGCATGTGCGGGGTGGCGGAGAAAAAGGGAATGCCTGGCGGCAGGGAGGATATAAAAAGACCAAACCCAATACCTGGAAAGACCTTATTTCCTGCGCAGAATATCTTGTTACCAATAAATATACGTCTCCCAAAAGAATGGCTGCACATGGGGCAAGTGCCGGCGGCATTACAGTCGGGCGTGCAATTACAGAGCGGCCGGACCTTTTTGCAGCTGGTATCAGTGAAGTAGGATTGAATAATATGTTGCGTGCGGAACTGGCTCCCAATGGACCTAACAATGCACGGGAATTTGGCACCGTTAAAGACAGTACGGAATACCTGGGGCTCCTGGAGATGGACAGCTACCATCATGTAAAAAAAGGAGTAGCTTATCCAGCTATCCTTACTACAGTGGGTATGAATGATCCACGGGTGGCAGCCTGGGAAACGGCTAAGTTTGCTGCAGCGTTGCAACAATCATCCACATCCGGTAAACCAGTGTTGCTGTCTGTTAATTACAGAGCCGGACATCGTACGGATGATAAAGTGATTGCTGCGGAAAGATATACGGATGTCATTGCATTTGCCTTGTGGCAATGCGGGCATCCGGATTTCAAGTTGAAGGGAAGCCCTGGGCATCCATAACAGCAGATCTGTTGAGGAGCTCAATGGCATTGTTCACCTGGAATTTCTGAAACAGTTTCTGCCGCATATTGCGCACGGTGTTGTGGCTGATGCCCAGTATACCTGCGATCTCTTTGGTAGAAAATCCCTGTTTCATCAGCGGCAACAGTTCATGCTCTCTTGGAGAAAGCTGGCTGGTTGCTTCTGCAGATGCACTGTATCCGCTCATCCTTTTTCCTTCTTTATAACAGGTCATTTTAACGCCTGTAAAAGGTGTTTCATGGCTGATATCACGGAGCAGCATATAATAAAGGTTCAAATTATCCCTGATGCGAAGCATGGCTTTTTCATCGTGCAGATGGATATATCTGCCATCCGTGTGCCGCATCCGGTAGTTAAATACGAAACGAAGTTTATGGCGTTCTTCCGGGTCTTCCTCCTGGTATATTTCACTTACCACCTGGAGTCCTTTGCTATAATCTTCGATATCTGCGTGGTGCATGCGGCCGAAATAAGCCTCTACCTGCAAAGCGTTTGCCAGCGATGCGGTGTCAACGCCAAGCAGTTCGCTGGCATTATCACTTACATAGAAAAAGCCCTGGTGCATAAATCTGCAGGTACAGATCACCCAGCTGGGAAAGATCTTCTGTAGATTCTGAAGGGTATGCATGATCTCTTCATGAATATCTTCCTGCTCCAAACGGGCAGGGCTTGTTACGTATGCAATAATGTTGTTTGTTCTCCTTGCGAGAGAAATGGGGGTGTGCATGGGGTTCGCGGTTGAAATTTATAAACAAGTAGGTCCTTTCCGGTAAAAACAAAGCTATTCCCATTGTTTTTCCCCCGCAATCCCCAAACCTGGGGATATGGGGATGGTATAAATATACCATTGCCCGGGGCTTGTTCCACTGGTAATTTTGTGCATGGAAGGTTAGGTATAGAAAACCATTCCTGCACGGCAGACGGCGTAAAGGTTTAACAGGGCGCTGTCTGCCCGCGGGTTTGGTTCACCCCAAAAAATAAACGAAAACTATGCAACGAACGATCATTAACCCCATTTATAAGGACACCGTCACGTTCCTTAAAACATCTGCAGAAACCGGCCATAAATTCTCACTGGGAGAACTGACACTATTGCCCGGAGGTGGCAATCCGCCACATTATCATTCGGCATTTACAGAAACGTTCACTGCCGTAAAAGGCATCCTGGGATTGCGCCTGCGCCATGAAGAGATCTACCTGAAGCCGGGAGAAGAATACACGGTGCCCATTGGAGAAGTACACAACTTTTTTAATCCGGGCACTGAGGAGATCACTTTTCATGTAAAGTTCACACCCGGGCATGAAGGAATGGAGCATGCATTACGCATTGCTTATGGATTGGCAACAGATGGCCTGACCGACAAAAAGGGCATGCCCAAAAGCCTGATAGCAGCTGCTTTGATCATGGATATGGGCAACTCTTATCCTACCGGTTTCTTTTCTGTACTAAGGCCCCTGCTTTCCTTTCTGGCAAAAAAAGCAAAGCAGAAAGGGGTTGACAAAGCATTGATCCTTAAATACTGTAAATAAAACCCCCAAATAATGAATAGTAAATGGATTGAGTTAAGCCTCAGCATCACCATCTTTTTATCCGGTCTTTCCGGCGGTATTGGATTTTTTACGGCCATGGGAGGTAATCCGGCTATGGTGAAACTAAGCGCCCGCAGCTTTGTGGAATACTGGCAACAGATAGACAATTTCATGGGCGCAAGGATGCCTGTATTCGGCCCGCTCCTTTTAAGTTCCCTTATGATCAGCACCATCCTGCTGTTTAAGGAATGGCGCTCTCCTTCCTTCTGGCTGATGCTGTCTGCCTGTTTTGTTGCCATAGCAGACATCGTATTCACCCTCAATGTAAATCATCCACTTAACAGGCTTATACAAAGCTGGGATCTGAATAACCTGCCCGCTAATGTGCAGCAGATAAAGATGAAAGTGATCCAGGCTTTTAACATCAGGCTTCTGCTGATGATAGGCACTTTTGTGCTGGTGGTATTATCTGTATGGTCAAGAAAAAAATAAACATATGAAAACAGTACTGATTGCGCTCGTAACCCTATTGTTCATAGGGGAAAACAATTTAACAGGAAGATGGGAATCTGTTCCCGCTCCAAATGGAAATGTAACCGGTGTGGTCTTTAAAACAGACAACTCTTTTGAAGGTTATATCAACAAGAAACCTTTCGTTACCGGCAAATATACGCTGGAAGGTGACGTACTCACTTTTACGGATAATGGCTGTAATGGTGCGAAGGGAGTATATAAACTCAACTTCTTCAGCGGAACTGATTCCCTGCGGTTCCAGCCTGTGGATGATACCTGCAGCAGAAGAAAAGCAGGCATGAGCAGGCTGGTTATGGGAAGGGTAAAATAATTCTAATGAAAACAACCATCATCTTTATTATCACAGTGCTTTTTGTTACGCAGGTTTCTTTTAATAGTAAGGAACCTGCTAACAAAGCAGCGCTGGGTGAAATGTTATTTTCAGACCCCATTCTTTCAAGGGACAGGACCATCAGCTGCGCCAGTTGCCATAAACCGGCATTTGCTTTTGCAGATACCGCTGCGGTTAGTTTGGGCGTAAAAAACAAACGCGGTATAAGGAACACGCCTACTGCCATGAACATATCTTCTCAACGCACTTTCTTTTGGGATGGAAGGGCTAAAAGCCTGGAAGAACAGGCGCTGGCTCCCATTGAGAATCCAGATGAAATGGACCTGTCCATTGCAGAAGCAGTACAAAGGCTGAATGAAAACGCTGCATACCAGCAATATTTCAGGAATATATTTAATGCTCCCCCCAACAGTACTAACCTGGCCATCGCCATCGCAGCTTTTGAGCGTACATTGGAAACGAGCAATAGCCCTTTTGATAACTGGAAGTTCTCGGATGATTCAATGGCAGTAAGCGATGCAGCCAAGAGAGGGTTCCTGCTTTTCAATGGTAAAGCGCAATGCGTTAAATGTCATTTTGGAGCAGATTTTACGGCGAATGAATTCAGGAATATTGGCCTGTTCAATGGCAAAGAATTAAATGATAGCGGCCGGGCTGTTATATCAGGTGATAAAACTGAAACCGGGAAATTCAAAACACCCGGGCTTCGCAATGTTGCGATCACTGCGCCCTATATGCATAACGGGATGTTTAAAACATTACGCGAAGTAATTGATTTTTATAATGAGCCGGATAAATTCGTGGAGAAGGCAATAGACCGGGACACTATACTGGCTAAACCAATGGGCTTAAGCGAGGAGGAGAAAAATGACCTGCTGGCATTCCTTCGTTCATTGACAGATAAAAGGTTTAATTGATGTAATTTAGGGAATGGATGCGTACGGCATCGTTGCTGAAAACAGTTCAACAATGAAACATATTCTATTTACCCTGCTTGCCTGTTGGTTTACGAATGATAATATCATCAGCTATACCGCAGATCCCGCCACACAGGAGATCCGGCTTTATTGGAAAGATAAAAAGGGACAGGTGCTGGGAAGCATTCAACGCCTCAAAGATCACCTGGACCACAAGCAGCAAAAACTCATATTCGCCACAAACGGCGGCATGTATAAAATGGATCATTCGCCGGTGGGGCTTTTTATCCAGGATCAGAAGGTTGTATCTCCCCTGGATACTTCATCCGGCAGGGGTAATTTCTATCTTATGCCTAACGGCGTATTCTATATCACAACTGCTAACAAAGCGGTGATCTGCCCAACAAGCGATTATCAACATAACGATCAGATCAAATTTGCTACACAATCGGGACCGATGTTATTGATCAATGGCGCTATTCACCCTGCATTCAAAAAAGGCTCTGTTAACCTGAATGTACGCAATGGCGTGGGCATTCTGCCCGGTAACAAACTACTCTTTGCTATGTCAAAAGAGCCCGTTAATTTCTATGATTTTGCGGAATACTTCAAAAGCATGGGTTGCTTAAATGCCTTATACCTGGATGGTGTTGTTTCCAGAACATACCTGCCGGAAAAGAACTGGATGCAGACAGATGGTGATTTCGGGGTGATGATAGGAATTATTAAATGAGATGCTTTTTGCGGCAATGAACACCCCCTTTTACAATATCCATGAATGTAAATTATGATTATCTTTGGAAGGAAGTTAAGTCCCAAACCTGATATATTTTCCAACCCCGAAATCAAACATTTATGGAATTCCCCCAAAGGATTATTAAAGCCGGCGAAACAGACCGCGCCCTCGTAAAAGCTATTCAGCAACGTTTACTGGCATTAGGTATCGGTAATTTTGAAGCCACCGGCACATTTGGCCCCAAAACCACAGCTGCCGTAAAACAGTTCCAGGCCTTACATCGCGACAGGTTCGGCAACCCACTGGTAACAGATGGCAAAATAGGATCTATCACCTGGGAGATCCTGTTTGACAATGTAGCGCCTGTACAGGAAACGGCTCCCAGCGATCTGCTTGCAAAAGCTATTGAAGTAGCAGCAAGCCAGATAGGTGTAATGGAAACTCCACCGGGCAGCAACAGAGGCAGAGAAGTAGATGCCTACCTGCAAAGTACCAATACCCCCATGGGTAGTTTCTGGTGTGCCGCATTTGTGTACTGGTGTTTCAGAGAGGCAGCCAATCAACTGGGTATAGCCAATCCCGTTTTTAAAACGGCAGGTTGCCTGGCACATTGGAACAAAACACCGGGGAGAAAGGTTACCAAGGCTCAAGCCCTTAGCACTCCTTCATTAATTAAACCGGGCAGCATCTTCATTAAAGACCATGGTGGCGGACTGGGCCATACCGGCATTGTAACAGCCGTGAGTGATGGTTTCATTGAAACAATCGAAGGGAATAGTAACCCTGCCGGCAGCAGCAACGGGATCGGCGTGTTCCGTTTAAAATTCAGGAAGATCAATTCGATCGAAAAAGGATTCATCATATATTAAGAAAGAGGGCCTTGCCCTCTTCTTATTAAAGATCAACCCTGGTGGCCGCTGTAATGCGACCATCTTTTCTTTGCTGCACAAAACCGATCAGTTCCCAGCCATTTTCATTAAAGTCCTTCGGCAGATCCATGCTAATGTTTTTCCGGCTGCTCATATTCACACGCTGCAATCCGCGTACGATCTGCACATGCGATAAACTTCTGCCTGAATTTTCGCCGGCCCTCACATTACTATGCGCGGATCTTTGTACGAGTGCCAATACCAGTTCTTCTCCCACTCCTTTGTATAGCACCTTCAGTTTACCGGCTTCTACTTTGGCTTGCAGGGTTAAGGTGTCTGCTGCAGGCTGATCCAGCTCCCTGGAAATAGTTCTCAGAATAGGCCCCTGGTCTGAACCCACGTGTTCGCTTGTACCATTGATCACTATCTGTGGTGTGTAGATGGTGCGAAGCCCTAACCAGCTGGCATACTGACGTTGTCTTTCAGAAAACTGATGGTCGCTGAACTTATCCCTCCAGCCCTGGTGATCCCAGTAATCAACATGGAAGGCCAGGATATAGATCTGCCGGTTTTTGTTATCCTGCTGGATCTTTTCAACCAGTTCATCTGCGGGCGGGCAGCTTGAGCATCCTTCTGAAGTAAAGAGTTCTACCACCGCAAAACCTTTACTGTTTTCTGTTGTTTGTATTTTTTTCATGGCTTGTTTATCCTGTAAATTTTTGAAAGCGGCCATTATAACGAGCACGCCGATCAGGCTACCGGCAAGCATTAGTGATTTCATATACATTGCTTTTTTTCATAAAAGTACCGGTGGCCAACTTCCCTGGAAAGGACTTTCAGCTGAGACCGGCAAAATGAGGGCTGAGTCCGGCATTTTTATCATAAATCCCCCGGGGCTGGAAATGCCTGGTTCGGGGGTGACTTTGTCCACTTGGGGTACTTAGTGGTTGGTGGCCCTCCCGGATAGCAATACTTTTGAGTAAACAAATCAAAAAACTAATAAAAATGGAAAACAATAACATCACACAGATCGAAAAAGTAATTTATACCGCTAAGACACATACAACAGGTGGCCGCGATGGATCATCCCGTAGTTCTGATGGTATACTGGATATTAAATTATCTACTCCGGGAACAGGTGGTACAGGTACTAATCCTGAGCAGTTGTTTGCAGCCGGTTGGTCTGCCTGTTTCATTGGTGCCCTGAAGATTGCAGCGGCTAAAGCAAGAGTGGAATTACCTGTAGATCATGCTGTTGATACAGAAGTAGACCTGGGTAGTGCAGGTGGCGGTTACTTTCTGCAAGCCCGTTTGAATGTAAGTCTTCCCGGTTTGGACCCTGAGGTAGCACAGTCGCTGGTAGATGCTGCACATCAAACCTGCCCTTATTCCAAAGCAACCAGGGGCAATATCAATGTAGCCATTAAGCTCGTTTAAGTTTCAATTATCTGTGCTGCCTGTTTTTAACCCCGCAGCACAGATGTTGTTGTAATGCAATAATTTAGCGCTCATATGAATAAGAAACCATTCAAGGTCTCCAATAAGATAATATGGCTGAGCTCGATCTTGCTGGGAGCGCTGACTTCCGTCCCGAAAATTGCCGAGCATCATTTCAATCCTTATGAGGCAATTGTGAATGCTGTTGTTACCTCTGCGTTTGCCATCTTTATATGGTACTACAATATCATTACCGTTCCGGCTTATTCTTCAAAGGATGTTGCCAGTGGGTTTTCCATCACACGTTTGATCAAAAGCCTGGCAGTGGGTATTGTTGTGATGTTCATACTGGCTTGTGTGCAGCAATTCCTGTTGTCACATCTGAGTTTTGGACCAACTATGCTCATGATAGAGATCAGGGGTATACTGATGAACCTTACGTTCTATATGTTCCTGCATCTTTTGTATCAGAGTTATCAGAACCAGCAGGTAGGCATAGAACTGGAACGTACTAAAGCAGATAACCTGGGTGCGCAATATGAATTGCTTAAACAGCAGGTGAATCCACACTTTCTGTTTAATAGCCTGAATACACTAAAGTATATGGTGGAAAGCGGAGATGCACATACGGTAGAATTTATCCTGAAGCTGTCTGACTTTTACCGCTTCACACTGGAAAGCCGCAAGCAGGACCTCATCAAACTTTCGGAAGAGCTGGAAATACTGAACGCTTATGTATTCCTGCTAAAGGCCCGTTTTGAAGAGGGCATTGATCTTTCCATTGATATTGACGAAGCACATCATCCATCATTGCTGCCTCCGTTCACTTTGCAGTTGCTGGTGGAGAACTGCATCAAACATAACATCGTATCGTTGGAACATCCCCTGCATATCCGTGTATATTCAGAAAAGGATTTCATTGTAGTGGAGAACAAACTGCAACTGAAGCGAACACCGGAAGCTTCAATGGGTATGGGCCTTGAAAACATCAACCAGCGGTACATCCATCTTTTAGACAAAAAGATAGAAATTCACGCCAGTGAAACATTATTCATGATAAAACTCCCCCTCATCTATGAACATCATCATCGTTGAAGACGAGATCAAAGCAGCAAAATCACTGGCAGCCCTTATCTCTAAAGTAAGGCCCGATGCAAAGGTGCTGACCTATCTGCAGAGTATTGAAAGTGCCATCAGTTATCTTTCACAAAATGAAACGCCGGACCTGATCTTCATGGATATTCAGCTTTCTGATGGGTTGAGCTTCGAGATCTTCAAGTCAGTTAAAATAAATTGCCCCGTAGTTTTCTGTACAGCGTATGGAGAGTATGCAATGGATGCCATTAAGGCCAATGGGATCGATTATTTGCTGAAGCCATTCTCCAAAGAAGACCTGCAGGATGCTTTTGAAAAGGTGGAAAACTTCAGGAACTTCTTCCAGCAGCATACTCAGCCCGATCTGGATGGCTTGTTAAAAAAGATTGGTTTGGATGAAGGGAAGAAAAGTTTCCTGGTGTTTAAGAACAATAAATACGTTACGGTACAAACAGAACAGATTGCCTTCATTCATATCAAATACGACGCTCCTACTATTATGACCTTTCAGCAGGAGGAGTTTCCGCTGGTGCAGTCACTGGACCAGGTGCAGGCGCAGTTATCTGCCAAACAATTCTTCCGGCTCAACAGGCAATACCTGATCAACTTTGCAGCGATCAAGGAAGTGGAACATTATTTTGCGCGGAAGTTACTCGTGAAGCTGGTGATCCCCAGCCCTGAGAAGTTATTGATCGGCAAGGAAAAGACTAGTGGGTTTTTAAACTGGCTGGAGAGCAGGTAGTGTTGTTTTTTAAAGAAAAAGTTGCGAAAGTGAATGCTTACATATATATTTGTAAGCAAACGCTAACATATGAGAAAGCTGAAGCTGCAAATGCAGGTATCTTTGGACGGTTTTGCCTCCGCCGGGCCTAACGATGACCAAAAATGGGTGACCTGGGCACTGGAGGAAATTTATTCGTACGTGACAGGAATATTCGAGTCCGCTGATACCATCCTTATCGGTAGAAAATTAGCGATGGACTACATCCCCTATTGGCAGGAAACATTTAAAAACCCGGATGATCCCATGCATGAGTTCGCGGTAAAAATTGTCACCTCTAAAAAGATCGTATTTACTAAAACGCTGAGGAAGTCTCAATGGGATAATACAGAGATAGCGACAGGAGACCTGGTAGAGGAGATTAAACAACTAAAAAGCCAACCCGGCAAAGATATGGTGGTGTATGGAGGTGTTTCATTTGTAGCAGCTTTGCTCAAGGAGCAATTAATAGATGAAATACACCTGTTCGTGAACCCTGTTGCCATTGGGCAGGGAGCGTCTCCTTTCAACAGCCTGGAAGGGTTTCAGCAACTGAAGCTGGAAAGATGCATTCCATTTCCCAGTGGTATAGTGTTACTGACCTATACGCCGAAATAATAATGGGATATTGGCAGTACTTTTCAGCACCGGCCAATATCCCTGGCTGGTTTTAATACACTAATGTTATGCCAGCTCCCAGCCCCATATCACTATCAAAGTGGGTAGAGAGGTTGAAGTATTTGCTGATGATATACCGGAAACCGAACATATACTCCTTATCCGTATTGGCAGAGAAATTGAAACGCAGGCGTTTGGAGACGGGTATATCCTCCCTTCTCAATTGAAACCGCAGTTTTCCTTCGCTATCAACAGAGCCGTCCAGTATCACTAACATAGGAAGGGTAAATTCAATACCGGCATGTACTACCTGGCGGAAGTTCTTGGTATTCGTTTGTCCGAATAAGTTCTTCTTTGGCGTCAATAGCTGCCCGAAGAGATTTTTCTCAAATGGATCTTCTATGGTGCGATTGCGGAAATCCCAGCCAACGTAAGGGAATAGCCATTGCATTTTCCCGAAGTACCGTCCGAAATGGCTTTCGCTTTCATAACCGTGATGTTTCTGGAAACCTACACGCCATTCAGTTTGCAGGCGGTACCTGGTATTAGCCAGCATGATCTCTCCATCACTTCCGTTGCTTTCTATACCCACCCTGCCCATGATATGGACCATCCGGTCGTCTGCAAATAGTTTTCGCTGTGCTAGTTTTGGATTAGGGATTTCGGGATTGGGCAGGTTGTTGTCATACCTGAAAATTCTGCCCATGCCACTCATCATATGGTATAATATATGGCAATGGAAGAACCAGTCGCCTCCCGGTTCTGTGGCTGCGAACTCAATGGTATCCCTTTCCATGGGCATCATGTCCAGCACGTTTTTCATGGGGGCATAATCGCCTTGTCCGTTTATTACCCTGAAATCGTGACCATGTAAGTGCATGGGGTGGCGCATCATGCTGTTGTTGTATAAGATCAGGCGGATGTTCTCTCCTTTTTTGATGAGGATCCTGTCGGTTTCAGATACCACTTTATTATCGAGGCTCCAAACATAACGGTTCATGTTCCCGGTGAGCGTGAAGCGTAGTTCCTTTACGGGTCCCGGAGGCAGGGTGGTTTTCTTTGGATCGCGCAGCATGGTATAGTTGAGTGTTACGATATCCGGTGTTTCTGCTATTTCAGGATACATCACTGTGTTCATGTCCATGATCTGGTTGTGCATTTCCATGCCTTCCATAGATACCAGGTCTCCCTTCATGTCCATCATATCATTCATCATCTTCATGCCTGCGAAGTATTTCAGTTTCGGCAGTTTCTTTGCGGGTACTTTTTCTCCGCTGCCCAGCCATAGGGAAGCTGATCCGGTCCTGTCTTCCGGGGTTACCAGGAATTCATAACTTTTGTTCTCCGGAATGGTCACTATTACATCATAGGTTTCTGATACGGCTATGATCAGCCGGTCTACTTCCACTGGTTCCACATCATTACCATCTGTAGCTACTACCGTTATTTTGCCACCGGCGTATGTAAGCCAGAAATAAGAAGACGCTCCTCCATTGGCAATACGCAGTCTTACTTTATCCCCTGCTTTGAATTGGGCATGTTCATGTTGGTTTTCTCCGTTGATCAGGAACTTATTATAATACACATCGCTTACGTCCATGGCGTTCATGCGTTTCCACTCGTTGGTCACTTTTGTTTTAAAGTGCCCTTCTCTTATGGCTTCTGTATAACTCTGGGTAGTTCCCTTCTTTATAGCGAACCAGTCTGTAGCTGCATGCAGGCTGCGTTGCACCTCATGCGGTTTCATGTCCGTCCATTCGCTAAGTACAACAGGTACGGAAGGGATATCCCATTCTTTCTTTTTCTTCATGATAAAAGCGCCATACATACCTATTTGCTCCTGGAGACCTGAATGGCTATGGTACCAATGGGTACCTGTTTGCACGATCGGGAATTTGTAGAGATAGGTTGTATGAGGTTTGATGCCCATCTGGGTAAGGTTTGGTACACCATCCATCCTGTTGGGAAGGAACAGGCCGTGCCAGTGCAGGGATGTTTCTTCATCCAGGTTATTATGCACATAGATCTCTGCGGTATCTCCTTCTGTGAAAGTAAGTGTGGGCATGGGGATCTGGCCATTCACTGCAATGGCGCGTTTCGGTTTGCCGGAAAAGTTCACGGTTGTATCTGCCACGTACAGGTCGTATCGTACAGTTTGCTGCGCGGTAACTATGCTCGTTACTAAAATGAGCATAGCAGTAATTATAACATTCTTCATTGATGAGCGGATTGATGGGAGCAGCTATACAGTTTCCTGTATAGCTGCTGTTCTATTACTTTATGGTATCACTTACTTTGCCACAGGTCAACATCTGGCTACCATAATAGGGGTTCTTGATAGCGGCTTCACTGCTCAGCCAATATGCCTTTTTCATGGGGCAATAGCTTTGATAAATGGGCTTATCAGAGAGTTTCACCGCTTTCGCCAGTTTATAGAAGTTTTCTGAAAAGGATTGAAAATGATCTCTTTGATGACTGATGTCTTTTGTTTCAGCGATATGTTCCGCATCAAAGGTCAGTTTCTCCTGTAAGGGTTCAAAAGCTTTCCTGTCCGCTTCTGAGAGGGATTTTTTATCTATTGCCTTGAGGGCCTTTACAAATTCATCAGCCTGGGCAGCAGCGGTGTTGCCATTGCTGCTAACCAAAGCATTTTTGATGTTGTAATAGGAAGTGAGCAGATTGGATAACTGTGCGTCTGCTTTTGTTGAAAATAACAGTGCGGCGAGAAGGAATGTTTTCATTGTAATAAGATTTAATTTTTGTGATCAATAAAATTGCAAGGAGCTGATAACAAAAATCAAATCTGGAAGGACTGAATGGACACACGTATCCCAAGAGCGGTGGATACATATGGTTTTTTAGAGGGGTTTAGCGGTTCTCCGGGCTGTGTGAGAAGAGATATCGCTGGCTGGTATAAGAAATGAATCAGTACCACCGGAGTTTCGATCCCTGTATTAACAGCTTGCGCAAGTAGTTTATCTAATTGCGAGAATTGGATGGCTTCATCATTGCAGCAGTTTTCATTTTCCTGGTGATGATGAAGGGTTGTGCCTTCCTTATGATGATGGTGCTTTGAATTAAAGCCCATATCCAGGCCAACCGCACAGGCAAAACCGAGCATTGTATTCAGGGTGAACACTGCCAGCAGGAAAACTGCTTTTAGCTGTATGGTTCTGCTTGTTTTCATTCTTATCCCAAAAGTAGTTTGGGATGGGGGAATGCCGTTATATAATTATGGGGAAAATTTATATAATTTAGGACAATGGAAAGATTAGACTGGGGTCCTGTAACACCGGAAGGCGCCAACCTGAAAAAAAACGAATTTATCCACGTTTATAATCACGACCTTTCTTCAACAGAAAAAGTTGACAGGACTATACGTTTTATAACAGGCAGGCTCCTGCATTATGACCTTCACTTACCACCGGATCCAATACACATAATAAAGATAGACGCTAGAGGTCAACAAATTGACGATTCAACTGATCAGAGGATTGAGCAGGAAATCAAGGCTAAGTATTCCAGACCAGAAGCCCTGTTCATAACAATCATCAAATAACCTACCATGTCCTTTAACATAATAGCAGAGACCACCCGAAGCCTGAATTATACAGAAGTGCATGCAGCTATTCACAGCCCCGATCTCAATTTTGACCTGGTACCTATGCCCGGGTTAGGGATTAATAAAGGTGATGCAATGGGTATATGTATTCCAATGAATAATGCCAATGAGTCAACATGGGAACAATTAAAGCCCGTTTTAAAGATATTAAGGATAAAGTTTGGCTGCGAAGTTTATGATCTGTATGGAGGTCAAAAGCTAGGGCTTTTTAATATGAAAACATTTAAACAAAATCTTATCGGATAGAATATGAACTTATTCAAAAGGCTTAATAAAACCACTGTTAAAAAAGAATAACCTCCCGGTCCGAGATTTAAAAGAAATGTAGTATTTTCAGCCAGACTGAAGAATATAAGACCCTTAAGCCTGTAAACCCTTATTGATTTCCCTATGTATCTACTCAAATGGCTGTTCCTTATCTTGCTCGTTCCCGGTAAAGATAGTTTGCAGGAACAGATAGAAACACTCAACCGGCAATTTGCTACAGCATTGGAAAAAGGAAATGTACCAGCTATGATGCGCTATTATGCTGTTGACGCTGTAAGCATGCCGGAACATCATCCCACGCTCTTTAATCGGGCAGCTATTACCCAATATTACCAACAATGGCAAAAGGCAACCAGCGGTAACCGGTACCAGCGAACTATCTATGCTATTAAGGCTGCTGATGGGTATCTGCTGGAAGCTGGTACCTACACCCACGATTTTACGCACCCCGGTAAACAACCCTTCCGATACAGCGGTAAGTATGTGCATATCTGGCAGATCGGCAAAAAGCAGGAGTTAACGCTCGTTTCAGAGATCTGGGGGGCAGCGGCGGGTTTTGATCATGCAGCACTTCCCCAATTACCACCTTCTACTCCTTTACAGATCACCCCAATAAAACCTGTAGATAGTGCTCTGGCCAGGATCATCAATAATAATAACGCAGCAATCGCTCAATTAGTCAAAGATCGAAATGGTGCAGCCTTTTCGGAGTATTATACAGATGATGCCATTTACATGCCTTATTATATGCCGATGGTGACTGGAAAGAATAGCATTCATCAATATTACGTAGTGCATGAAGACCCCAACGTAGGTATTGACACGGTACAAATCAAGATCTCCCGGATGCTCCCGGCCGGGGACTATATTCTGGTCAATGGTTATTATCGTGTGAACTGGCGGGCAGGGGGGAATTCCGGGTTAGTTACCGGGAAGAGCATTAATATCTGGAAAAAGGAGCCCGATGGCAAACTCCGCCTGTACTGGCAAATGACCAATCATGATTAAATTCAGGGAAATGTATAAGTCTTACCGTTAAATGTTCAAGTGAATGCTTTCAGGCTGAGGGAACTTTGTGTTATAAAACTTACAATTATGAACACAACAAAAATTCTCTTAGTAACCGGCGGTAGCAGAGGTATAGGGAAAAGTATTGCATTAAATGCAGCTAAACGCAACATTGGTGTAATCCTCACCTACAACAGTAATCATGAACAGGCATTAGCGGTTGTCCACACTATAAATAGTAATGGCGGTAAAGCAGTTGCTTTAAAAATGGAGGCTTCCAATATTAGTTCCTTCAGCGATTTTGCCATCGAGGTCTCTCAGGTACTTAAGACAGAATGGAACCGGAAAAACTTCGACTACCTGGTGAATAATGCAGGTATAGCCCAACGTACCCTCATTAAAGACACTACCGAAGAAATATTCGACCAATTGGTAAATGTGAATTTCAAAGGGATGTTTTTCCTTACACAAAAACTGATGCCGTTGATCGTTGATGGCGGTCAGGTTATTAATATCTCATCTGGCCTGGCCCGTTTTGCTTTCCCTGGTGTTGCTGTGTATGGTGCACTTAAAGCTGCGACAGAGGGATTGACAAGGTATTTCGCTAAAGAGTATGCTGACAGAAAGATCCGCGTAAACAGTGTAGCTCCCGGAGCAATCGATACTGAGTTTGGTGGAGGAAAAGGAGATGAAAGTCACCGTCAGCAAATTGCCAATATTACTGCACTTGGCCGCCTCGGGGAAGCTGATGACGTGGGAGAATTTGTAGCCTCTCTCCTTTCAGAAGACAGCCGCTTTGTGAATGCCCAACGCATTGAAGTAAGTGGTGGTATTTTCATCTAAAGCTTTTCCGTAAATTTGTTTTAGTGTCATTCAACCTGCTACAATGGAATATCTAGATATCAAATCCATTTCAGAACTGCACGATTTTTTTCATTATGAAAAACCACTGCATCCGTTAATCACTGTTATTGATCTGGCCAAAGTTGACCGGTCACACAGAAAGCCGGAAGTTGCATACCGGTTGAATTTATACTCCATTGCCTGTAAGAAAATAGAAGGTTCATTTAAGTATGGGCGCACGTCCTATGATTTTTCAGAAGGGTCATTGATGTTTACAGCTCCCTACCAGGTTTTATCTCCCGGAATTGAAAATAAGGTAGAAGGCTGGGCTGTTTATATCCATCCTGATTTCCTACATGCAGATAGCAGAGGGCAAAAGCTAACCGATTATTCCTTCTTTGGCTATGATACCAACGAGTGCCTACATATTTCAGATGCGGAAAAGAATGTACTGGAAGAATGCCTTCAAAATATCAAAAGGGAAATCTCCATGAACCTGGATACCCATTCACACAACCTCATCCTGACTAATCTTGAATTGATGTTGTCTTATTGTTCAAGATTTTACGACCGTCAGTTTCTTACGAGGGTAAAGGCAAGCAATGATATTGTTTCGAAATTCGATAAAGTGTTGAACGATTACTTCGCGCAGGATTCATTAATAGAGTCGGGTTTACCGGATGTAAAATATCTTGCTTCACGGCTTAACCTCTCTGCCAATTATCTTTCCGATCTGTTAAGCAAATATACCGGTAAGTCAACGCAGGAGCATATTCATCTGAAGTTAATTGACAAAGCGAAATCCCTGTTGTGGAGTACTGAGAACTCCATTACTGAAATAGCTTATCATCTGGGATTTGAACATCCCTCTCATTTTTCAAAGTTGTTCAAAGCTAAAACGGGTTTTTCACCAAAGGAATACAGAAATTCTAATTGAAAAATTTAAACATTATGAAGATCTTTCAATGGCTGCTGATCATTTCAGTATTTGTTCTGCCCGTTCATTCTGATGGGCAGGCAGTTAAAAATGTTGTATTGGTACACGGAGCATTTGTGGATGGCTCCGGGTGGGAGGGGGTTTATAATATTTTAACCAAACAGGGATATAAGGTATCTGTAACGCAACATACACTACTGTCCTTTAATGGGGATGTGGCTGCGGTGACTAGAATAATTGATCAACAGGATGGCCCCTGTATCCTGGTAGCTCATAGTTATGGTGGGGCAGTGATCACTGTTGCAGGGAATAATCCTAAAGTTGTGGGCCTGGTTTACATTGCGGCCCATGCACCGGATGCAGGAGAATCAGAAGCTGATAACGGGAAAATATATCCACCGGTTTATAAGTCTCTGATAAAAGGGAAAGATGGATTTGATTATATTGATCCGGAAAAATTCCCAGCTGATTTTGCGGGAGGTGTTCCGAAAGGAAAGGCCAGATTTATGGCAGTTTCGCAAACACCTACTGCGGATAGTGCTTTTCATGCTATTATTCAGGAACCGGCGTGGAAAACGAAGCCTGTTTGGTATATGGTAGCTAAAGCGGACAAAATTATAAATCCAGATTTAGAGAGGATGTATGCTAAAAGGGCTAAGAGCATTAAAACGGTGGAGGTGGAAGGTGCGAGCCATTGTGTGTTTATGAGCCATCCGAGAGAAACGGCGGAGTTGATAGTTTTGGGGGCAAAGGGGAAATAAAAACAATTTGCAGAACTAGTGAATTGGATGTATTAATTTGAGGAATACATTCAATATTTAAAATATTAACCCATGGAAAAGCTATCAAACAAAAATGCCGTTGCCTTACTCCTTGATATTAATCAGGATATTGAAGAATATGCAGCATTAACCATACAAAAAATCATTGAGGATAGAGACTATGACTTAAATTATCCACCAAACAACGGATTGTCGGCCTTAGAAAAATCCGAATTAGAAAAACTTGATAATAATGAGCATTTAAAAAATGCATTGAGAAAAATTCTGGCAGACAATGCGGCAGGCATAATTTTTAACATACTTAATCTGCTGGACGGAACTGGTTCACCCAAACTTCATTATGAGAACTGGACAGGGGTTAAATTGATTGATGAAGATCCAGATACTGATGCAGAACCATTTGCAGATACACTACACGATGGCTTTTTTGAAATGTATTGGGAATGGAAAAAGGTTAGGGGGAACAAAGATTGGAAACTGGATACATTTGATGAATAAAGTTGTCGTTAGGTTACCCGGTGATGGGATTCGAACCTAGGCTTTATCAAGCAACTCTTACGAGTTGCTTTCTTGTTTTTAGGGACAAGTGAAGGTTTTATTTCGGAAAAACAGCGTCTGTTGATCGCTATTTGTTTTTATAGGGTTTAAAAATATGCTGGGAAAACCAATACAAGTTATTATTCCACTCAATGTTGTCATGCGCATGGTTATCCACGTTCCAAATGTGAGGAATACCTTTTTCTGTGAGAAACTGATGTGCTTTTTGACTAACCCATAAAAGCCCGTCTTTATTACCGCATGCTATCCAAAGCAGTTTCAGCTTTTCCCGGGCAGCTTTAATATCGGGAACCAATTCCACATTTGTATACATGCCGCCGGCCTTGTTTGTATTAGGCGCCGAAGAAAATCCTCCTATGTAGGCAAAAGTTTCCAGATTATACAAACCTATATTTAATGATTGCCCCCCTCCCATAGATAAACCTGCAATAGCGCGATGCTCAGAATCACGATGTGTGGAGTAATGTGAATCGATATAAGGAATTATATCTTTCAATAAATCCTCTTCAAATGGCTTCCCGTAACCCGCAAAACCATCTGCTCTCCCTGAACGGTTTGCTTTTGACGTATCTGTTACTGTCAGCCTTGAATCGCAGTTCGGGAAAACCATAATTACAGGCTGAATTATACCATCTGCAATCAGGTTATCTATAATGTTATCGGCCTGGCACCATTCGATCCACTGGCGAAAGTCTGCCCCTAAACCGTGCAACAGGTACAACACAGGATATTTCGTATGGGAAGAATATCCAGGAGGCGTATATACGCTCATTTCCCGAAGTTCTCCAAGAGTTTTTGAACGATACTGAACAACTGTCAACTTCCCTTTAGGTATATCGTTACGCTGAATGTCAAATCCGGCTGGAGGATCGGGGAACGCAGGCACGGTTTCCGCTTTTAAAAAAGCTGAATCTGTCTGCGCGAGGCAGATATGATTGGCGATAATAAATACTAACGAAATCAAGAAATGTTTCATTTTGACAGCAGTTTATCTTTGATAAAATTAAGTCGCCAATCTACTTTGAGCCTGGGATAAAAAAGGTACCCATTTGTTGCAGATCAGGGGTTAAAATGTTGCAACGCCACCCGATACATCCATTCCCGGCTAATTAGTCCTTTTTATATTGAATAAGATAAAAACAGTAAATCTATTAACCAAGTAATTAGTTCGGACGGTAAGCAATGCTTTGTGGCTTCTTTATGTCGGGAAGACAGGATTCGAACCTGCGACCCTCCCGACCAAAGTCGGGATGCGCTACCAGATAATAACGTGATTAGCGCATTTCCTAAAAACAAGAAAGCAACTCATGAGAGTTGCTTTCTTTATGTCGGGAAGACAGGATTCGAACCTGCGACCCTCCCGACCAAAGTCGGGATGCGCTACCAGGCAAAAACGTGATTAGCGCATTTCCTAAAAACAAGAAAGCAACTCTCACGAGTTGCTTTCTTTATGTCGGGAAGACAGGATTCGAACCTGCGACCCCCTGGTCCCAAACCAGGTGCGCTACCGGCCTGCGCCACTTCCCGAACTTTTAACGTTCATAGCCGATAAAACTATTCCCGTTTCTGCGGAGAGAGAGGGATTCGAACCCTCGGTACAGTTTAACCCGTACGACGGTTTAGCAAACCGTTCCTTTCGGCCACTCAGGCATCTCTCCCTCTATTGCGGGGTTGCAAAAATAGGAATTATTTACAATTTACCAAAAGGAAGTTAAAAAAAGATAACGCTCTCGTAACAGAGATGGTCAGAAATCAATATATCTCTCTAAAACAGCAATTTTCGTTAAATTTAAAGAAATACCGCTATATGCCTGAAGCCTCCACTATCCTTGCTTTCATCACAGCCGCCCTGATCCTCCTGATCATTCCGGGACCTGCTGTTCTTTATATCATCACCCGCAGTACGGAACAAGGTACCAAAGCAGGACTGATCTCCGTTTGCGGTATCCAGGCCGGTACTTTGGTACATGCTTTTGCAGCTTCCCTGGGTGTTTCCGCCATCCTGATGGCCTCTGCCATGGCTTTTGCCCTGCTGAAATATGCCGGGGCAGGATACCTTATTTACCTGGGCCTGAAAAAGATCTTCGGCAAACAACAAACAGAGAAGCAAAAACAGCTGAAAGTACAACAAAGCATGAAGGCCATTTTCTGGCAGGGTATGGTGGTGAATGTACTGAATCCGAAATGTGCGCTTTTCTTCTTCGCCTTCCTCCCACAATTTATAAACCCCGCCACAGGGAATGTGACGGGGCAGGTATTGTTCTTTGGCCTCTTGTTTACTTTACTGGCATTTATGACGGACGGCTTCTATGCACTGCTGGCTGGCCGCATGGGTAAATACCTTAAAGGCAATTCTTATTATCTCAAACTGGAAGCGTACATCTCGGGTATCATTTACATTTTCCTGGGCCTGCTCACATTGATGATGCAACCTTCTCACAGTAAAAAGTAATTAATTCACAGGTTCAATAATGATCTTCTGCAGGCGGAATAATTCATTGCCTGCTTTCACGGGCTGTACCTGCAAAGTCCATTCACCCGGCTCCGGTACATTGATCACGGCTACTGCCTGATCGATGAATAAAAGCGGTTTATGGGTATCATGTTTTCCTGTGAATAATACCTGGAAGGGATAGGTTTGCCCGGTTTTTCCGGCAGGTGTTAATTCCAGTGCTCCTTCGCGGCGTTCACTGGCTGTATCTGCCGCGTATTGCAACACTACTTTGTAATCGCCGGGATCGGTGATCCGCAATTGGTAGCTGGCTGCATCAGCAGGGTCTTTCTGGTTCACAATACAATTGGCGTGTTTCCAGTCCCCGAAATAATAACTATGTGTGAGGCTTTTTGTTTGCGCGTTGCCTTTTAAGGTTGCTCCGGAAGCTAATAATTCCGTGCGTTCAAATTGGGCGCTTACAGTCAAGGGTGCGGTTGTTTGTTCTTCCAGTTTACCTGTATAGTCAATGGCAACTACGGTGTTACGTTCGTCCGGTAAGGTGGCGGGTAAATTCAGCCATACATCTTTTCCTTTCTGTTGCAAGCTCACTGTCTGGCCGTTTGCCAGCATAGTAGCTTTCTTTGCTGTGCCTGTAAAACCGGGCACCAGGAGCTTTCCATTGTGCGGGCGGGCAAATACATGCAGGTATAATTTACCGGGTTTGTGTGTCATCACACCCCAGGGCTGTGCGGGGATGGGGGCATAAGAGGTTTGGTAGATGCCTTCGCCATTCCGTTTTAACCATGCACCTGTGGCACGGAAATATTGTTCGGACATGGCAGGGAGTTTTCCATTGCCCATGGGGCCAACATTCATCATCAGGTTCCCTCCTTTGGATGCTACTTCCGCCAGTAAGCGGATCATCTCTTTCGGTGTTTTGAAGTTCTGGTCAAAAGCGGAATATCCCCAGCTGTCGTTGTGCGTAAAAATAGCTTCCCATGCACCTTTTACAATACCGGCAGGTACTTCTCCATCCCCAAAATCTTTAAAATCACCCAGGCCATTTCCAACACGACTGCTCACCAAACAATTGGGTTGCAGCTGATGTACTTTTTCCAGGAAGGCGGAAGATTCTTCTTTGCTCATATTACCGGGTGTATCAAACCAGATGATGCCCAGCTCTCCGTAATTGCTGAGCAGTTCTGTGATCTGCGGCAGGGATTTATTTTTATAGTAGGAGCTGTAGTCTTTTGTTTTCGGATCAAAATCCCAGCTATTGCCACCTCCATTGGGTTCGTGCCAGTCCTGGAACTGTGAATAATAGAAGCCGAGTTTGATGCCTGCTTTTTTACATGCGGCCGCTAAAGCTTTAATAGGATCTTTCTTATATGGTGTGGCATCCACGATATCAAAATCCGACACTTTGGAATCGAACATGGCAAAGCCATCGTGGTGTTTGGAAGTGAGTACGATGTATTTTACGCCGGATGCTTTTGCAATATCCACCCACTCTTCTGCATCGAATTGGGTGGGATTGAAACCGGCGGCGAGTTTGGCGTATTCGGCAGCGGGGGTTTTATCACGATGCATGATCCATTCTGTGATACCATAGTAGCGCTTTCCCCTGATGTCTCCTGCAAAATGTGCATAAGGCCCCCAGTGCAGGAACATGCCGAACTTTGCTTCGGTGAACCATTTTGCTTTTTCACTTTTCCCTGCTTCGGCATTCTTTCCCCAAAGCTGATCTGGTTGCTGCGCGTGTACGGCCAAACTGCTGATGAACAGGCTACAGGCCAGGAACGCGGCCTTTCGATAATGTGGAAGGTTCATACTGTGGAATTTTTGTACAAGATCACAAAAGCTGCTGACACGGATTACCTGTTAATTGCCGGTTGTTAATACTATTTGATTGGGATACCCCATAAAAAAACCGGCGCAGATGATTATCTGCGCCGGTTTTGAAAGATCTATTTACCAGATCACTACCCGCTTATCGGCAGGCAGTGCCATTTTACTATCCGGGCCACAACTCCATGCGCCGGAGAATTCCGCCAGATGTGGTAAAGGTCCGTTGATCCTGAAATGAGCAGGACTGTGCGGATCTGTCTGGATCTGGTTGCGCAATGCGGCATCTGTGATGTTAGCATGCCAAACCTGTGCCCAGCCCAGGAAGAAACGTTGTTTCCAGCTATAACCATCTATTGGTGCAGGCTCTGGTTTGCCTTCGAGGGATTTCACCAATGCATAATAGGCAAGTGTTAATCCACCCAGGTCTGCAATGTTCTCTCCGATCGTTAAGGCGCCATTTACATTGAAACCTGGCAGGGCTTCGAGAGTGCTGAAATAATCGATGTATTTCTTTGATAAAGAATCGAAGTTTTTGCGGTCTGCATCAGTCCACCAGTTTTTCAGGTTCCCTTCTGCATCAAACTGAGAACCCTGGTCATCGAAACCATGGGTGAACTCGTGGCCGATCACGGCAATGATACCACCGTAGTTGATAGCATCATCTGCATCAGGATTGAAGAACGGGGGTTGCAGGATACCTGCGGGGAATACTACTTCGTTGTTCAGCGGATTGTAGTAAGCATTCACGGTTTGCGGGGTCATGAGCCATTCAGTTCTGTCCACCGGTTTGCCGATCTTTTTATTGCGTTCTGCTGTGCGGTATAAGGCTGCGCTTACGGTGTTTTCCAGCAGTTTATCTTTTTGGATATCAATGGAAGAATAATCCTTCCAGGTATCAGGATAACCGATCTTATAAGTAAAGGCGGCGAGCTTTTTATGTGCCATTTCTTTGGTGGCAGGGCTCATCCAGGTGAGTTTATCTATTCTTTCGCCATATACTTTACGTACGTTCTCGATCATTTCAGATACTTTCTGCTTGCTGGTTTCAGGGAAGTATTGTTTCACGAACAACTTACCCAAAGGCATGCCCAGTGTGTTATCTGTAGAACGATTCGCTCTGTCCAAACGAGAGCGTTGTGTTTTACGGCCTGTCATTACAGTAGCGAAAAAACGGAAGTCCTCATCGTCAAAACTTTTCGGTAAGAAACCGGCGAAAGCGCTGAGCAGATGGAAACGGCTATAAGTTTTCAGTGTTTCAATCGGGGTGGCCTTCAGCAGTTTGTTGCCGTTGGTGATGTATTCCTTGTTTTGCAGTACAACGGAATCGGTAGTAATGCCCTGCTCCTTTGTGAAGGCATCCCAGTCGAAATCCGGAGCCAGTTTGGCGAGTTCGTTATAACCTACTTTGTTATATGTTTTAACGGGATCGCGTAATTCCACATTGGTGAGTTGCAGTTTGGCCAGTGCGGTTTCGAAAGCCAGGATGGTTGTACCCGGGTCTTTATCTGTGAAGCCGGCTAATGAGAACATCTTGTTGATGTGCCCGACAAACTCATCACGTACATTTTTGGTGCTGGAGTCATTTCTTTCATAATAACTCCTTTCTCCCAGGCTCAATCCGTCCTGGCCACCATATACTACATTCACTTTACTGTTCCTTGCATCTGCATCTACTCCAAAACCGGTCCAGGTGGTTACGCCAATCTGTTGCAGGTCCCCGGTAACTTTCGCATAATCTGCCAGGGTCTTCACCCCCTCAATCTTATCAAGGTAAGGTTTCAGGGGACTGATACCTCTTTTTTCAATGGTAACGGTATCCATAAAAGAGGCATAATAATCTGCTATCTGCTGCTCTTCGGTACCTTTAGCCAGACCTGTACGGCTGGAAATATCTGCAATGATCCCCTTGATCCTCACTTCTTTATTCTCCTTATCAAGGATATTAAAAGCGCCCCAGCGGCTTTCGGTGCCGGGTATTACATTGGTTTTCTTCCAGTTGCCGTTAGAGAAACCATCGAAGTCATCGCAGGGTTTCACGCTAAGGTCTAGGGAAGCGGTATCAAATGCGGGAATTTTAGCAGCGGTGGTTGATTTTGGCGCTGTGTTACAGCCTGTGACACAGGCGGCCACTATCATGCCAGCTATCATCCAATTCCCGGTGGAATGGTTTGTATGCATAAAAGATCAGGTTTAGAGGCTTAAATTTATTGAAGATTTAGCATTTACGGATCATAGGGGAGATAATTCGTAGGTTTGCAGAGATAAAATGTTTGTTGTTATGTCCTTTTCATTCGGCTTTTTCCGTTTTCTCACCTATGGCAACCTGTTTGTGGTGGGCTTTTTTGTACTGATGGCTTTGATGGCGTTGCTGGTTGTAGGTAATATGTCCGCTATGGTGGCTACCATGTTCACGATTGGTATTGTATTCATCCATAACATCCTTTGCCTTCATTTGCAAAAGGCGGTGAAGGACCCGGAGGTGACGATCAGCAGTAACTTTTACACCTTTATTATTATACTGAGCGTACTCAGTATCCTTTACAGCATTTATATCTTTTTCAGTGTAAGTGCTATGATGGCTGTTTCTGAGGCGGATTTCATCAAAATGGTGGATGCCAACAGCATGCAGGGAGCAGAAAAACCACCTCCGGGTATGATATCTGCTATCCGTAAAGTTGTATTCGGACTGATAGGCATTCATGGCCTGGCAATTGCAGGAAATGCTGTGTTGTCCCTTATTTTCCTCAGAAAATGGAAGAAGGAACAAGCGGCTAGAGAAGAAGAAGAAACAACATTAGATCTATAAACCATGCGAGCACCACTGGCAGAACGATTGAGGCCTGCATCGCTGGACGACCTGGTAGGCCAGGAGCATCTTACCGGGAAAGGCAGCATCCTTCAAAAGGCCATAGCACAAGGCAAAGTACCTTCCATGATCCTTTGGGGGCCTCCGGGCGTTGGTAAAACCACCATCGCCAACATTATTGCACATACCCTGCAGGTACCTTTTTATACGCTCAGCGCTATTTCTTCCGGGGTAAAAGATATCCGGGAAGTGATAGACCTGGCTAAACATCAACATGCGGTACTGTTCATTGATGAGATCCACCGTTTCAATAAATCACAGCAGGATGCTTTGCTGGGTGCGGTAGAAAAAGGGATCATCACCCTGATCGGCGCTACCACGGAAAATCCTTCCTTTGAAGTGAATGCGGCTTTGCTCTCCCGATGCCAGGTATATGTATTAAAACCTTTGGGAGAACCGGAACTGAAACAGTTACTGGCGCAGGCCATGCAGAAAGATGAATGGCTGGCTTCCAAAACCATTGAGATAAAGGAATCGGAAGCGCTCTATAACATTGCCGGCGGGGATGCCAGGAAACTGCTGAACCTCTTTGAACTGGTGGTGGATACTTTGCAGGATGAACATCCGATTGTGATCACGAATGAAAAAGTAATGGACATTGCCCAGCAACGGGTAGCCATTTATGATAAAGCAGGTGAGCAGCATTACGACATCATTTCCGCATTCATCAAATCCATCCGCGGTAGCGATCCCAATGCTGCTGTGTATTGGCTGGCACGTATGCTGGAAGGTGGGGAGGATGTAAAATTCATTGCACGCAGGATGGTGATACTGGCATCTGAAGATATCGGCAATGCCAATCCGAATGCATTGTTATTAGCCACCAGTTGTTTTACGGCTGTGAACCTGATCGGTAATCCGGAAGGAAGGATCATCCTTTCCCAATGTGCCACCTACCTGGCTTCTTCTCCCAAAAGCAATGCTTCTTATGCAGCCATTGGTGCGGCACAGGCTGCTGTTTCGCAAACAGGGGATCTGCCTGTTCCATTGCATATAAGGAATGCACCTACAAAACTCATGAAGCAACAGGGATACGGAAAAGGATATCAGTATTCGCATAGTTACGAGAACAACTTCTCTCAACAGGAATACCTGCCGGACCTCTTAAGTGGTATGAAGTTCTATGACCCCGGAAAAAATGCCAGGGAAGATGAATTGCGGAAATACCTGAAAGCTTTGTGGAAGGAGAAATATGGATACTAGTATGTATATGAAGTTCTATGACCCCGGAAAAAATGCAAGGGAAGATGAATTGCGGAAATACCTGAAAGCTTTGTGGAAGGAGAAATATGGATACTAGTATGTATATGAAGTTCTATGACCCCGGAAAAAATGCCAGGGAAGATGAATTGCGGAAATACCTGAAAGCTTTGTGGAGGGAGAAATATGGATACTAGTATGTAAAGGAAAAAGAAAGAAGATTTTTTCTGAATTATTACCTGCGCAGAAGTATCTATTACTTTATTTCTTTCCGCTCCTTATCTAAGATCTCAAATTCCTGCTGGATCTGCTCTCCCTCATCATCTACCAGTGTAAGTGTATGTTTTCCCGGCTTTGGCCTCAGCTGCATCTGGTGAAAATCACTGGTTGTTCCTACAAACTCATTATCGATATGCCAGAAGATATGTGCCGACTGGTTACGATGCGTAGCTTTAAAAATGGCCTGCCCCAATGTTCCGTCAATTTCTACGGGAACAAAGATCCTGGCCTGTGGCCGGGGATAGATCAACTCCATAGACTTTCCCTGCTCTGCCATATTACATCCGGGTTTATAAGGAGGCAGCGGGATGTAACTATGACTGCTTTTATAAAAATGTTCCATGGCAGGCGGTAATACAAACCACGGCTTATGCTGCATCAACTGTGGTGATTCACAATCTGCCGTTACCCGGTATTGCCCTGTAACATCAAGATGTATCAGCTGATGATAAGGACAAACAGCAGAACGAAGCCCTGCAGCCGGAACAGCCAATGTATCTTTCTCTGTGCAGAACTCTCCTGCCCTGTGGCCACTCAGGTGGCAAACAACGATCTTTTGCAATTTACCTGCGGGTGCATCAAAGGAGCTCAGGGTAGTGAGTACACGGAATATATCGAACATGATAGGTGCCGCTGTAGATACGCCTGTTAATCCCGGTCTTCCTTCTCCATCAGCATTACCTACCCAAACTGCCACTACATGCTGCGGCGTAACACCAATTGCCCAACCATCTCTGAAACCAAAGCTGGTACCGGTCTTCCAGGCTATTCTTTTAGAGGAGGAAAAATGTTCCCAGATAAATTCTTCCCCGGGACGCATCACTTCTTCCATTGCCTGGAATGCATACCAGATAGCTCCGGCATCCAGTACACCATGTTTGGCAGGTGTATGTTTTGATTTGATGGTTTCATCTATACGGTAACCGGGTGCATGATAATCATCCGCATCATATTTTCCATTGTACTGCTCCATGTGCAACAGGGTGCGTGCCATGCTGGCATATACGCCACTCAGTTCCCAGAGCGTAGTTTCACCTCCACCCAGGATCATAGAAAGACCATAATGCCCCGCGGGTTTGTTCATGGTGGAAATACCCAGGTTCTTCAACAATACCAGGAAACGTTCTGCACGGTATTGCTGTAACATGCGTACAGCAGGAATATTGAGTGAACGTGCCAGTGCTTTTGAAGCAGGAACGGCACCATCATATTCCCTATCAAAATTCATGGGGGTGTATCCCGCAATCTGTGTGGGCACATCCGGCAATAAGGTATTAGGCAACAGCAATCCATCACTTAACAATCCTGTATAGAGCAATGGTTTCAGTGTACTGCCGGGGCTCCGGGGCGCATGGATGATATCCACATAACTTTCCAGTTCCGGATTATCAGGGTTGTATACATTGCCCACGTATGAAAGTGCATGGCCTGTTTCCACATCGAGCACCAATGCGGCCGCATTGTTGATGCCATTTGCTTTGAGCTGTATATGATGACGATAGAGGATCTCGTTTACATTCCTTTGCAGATCACCATCCAGGGAAGTTTTCACACGGGTGGTGCCAGTTAGGTGCTGCCGTGTGTAATCCAATCTGAAGCGGTCTAATAAATGCGGCGCTAGTTGCGGCAGCGTGTGTGGCTTATCCGGTAAAGGTTCCATGGAAGACAATGCACAGGTGGCGCTATCGATCGTGCCGTTGCGCCAGAGTTTTGCCAGCAAGGCGTTACGTTTATCCATCAGTACCTGGCGGTTGCGGCCGGGATGGATCAATGCAGGGCTGTTCGGCAAAACAGCCAGGGTAGCGGTTTCTCCCCAGGATAACTGATCCGGCTTACGGCCAAAATAACGCCAGGACGCTGCTTCCAGTCCTACCACGTTTCCGCCGTAAGGGGCATTGCCTGCATAAAGGCCCAGTATTTCTTTTTTAGAATAAGCAAATTCAAGACGGGTAGCGAGAACGGTTTCTACTAATTTCTGCCAGAAAGTGCGGGGTTTGTTGCGGGACAAACGGATCACCTGCATGGTGATAGTACTGGCACCGCTCACTACTTTACCACCTGTGAGGTTCTGTTTGATAGCGCGGCTCATGGCTACAGGGTCAAGGCCCCAGTGATAATAGAAACGTTTATCCTCATAGGCCACGATGCATTTTGCAAATTTATCCGGCACCAGTTTATCTGCGGGGAAACGCCACTGGCCATCTGTAGCGATGGCGGCGTTCATCAGTTCTCCTTTACTGTCTTCGATCACAAATGAAGTAGGTGCAGTAAAGAGTTTTTTAGGAAGAAGGAAATAATACCACACCAACAACACCGCGATGATGCTCAGCCTCAGTTTTCTTTTAACCGCCCAGTGTTTGATCCGTTGCCACATAGTAATGAGAGAAAGGCGGCAGCGATGTACGCTGCCGCCCATGATATTTTATTTTGTTACCTCTACCCATTTGCCTGGTGCAAATGCATGAATGGTATTGTCATACATTGCTTCCACAGCGGTAGCCGGGAGATAATATCTTCCGAGGTAAGCTGCATTCAGCAATACCTGGTAAGTAACGGTTTTGTTTTCTTCCAGGTTGAAGTAAGTATATACCCTGTCGTCCCGCACATCACGATAAGTGAAAGGAGAAGAACGCATGGTGCTGTCGTTACCCATCAGGCGGGTGTTGATGATCTCCCAGCCGGAAGGGAATACCTGTGTTAATGCCATCTGCTCATAGTAACCACGTTTGCCGGGGTTGGTCATGGAAACGGTGGCTACAAAGTCAGTACCCTGTTTCAGGTTATCAGGGTTCAGTTGCTGACCACTGCGGTTGGTGTAAAGCACTTTCATGTTCAGTACTTCCGGATTGTTCTCTGCATAAGGGTTCGAACCGGCTTCCGGCTGACCTCTTAAAATGAGGCGCGCGTACAATACATTCGAACCTTTATTCTGCAGGCTCACATTTCCGTTGGCAACATTGAATGCAACTGGTACCTGTGAAACATAAGAAGGACTGCTGATATTACCGCTCGCAGCATTCAGGCGATAGCTGTAGGTCATTTTGCCACCGGCTTTATTCACGCCACAATATTTGGATATGGCGATCAATGCATAGGCGGTGGTTTGCGTGCTATACCATGTTTCTTTACCTAATTGTTGCGCTACCTGGCGCATCAGGTCAGTGGCCTGTGCACGTTGGCCCATGAGCGTTAGTGTTTCCAGGATCATGGCTTTATCGCGCAGATCGGAGCCAAATGTTCCGCCCATTTGTGTGTATGGCTGTACATTGGTGCTCAGTCCTTTTATCAATGCGGCAGCAGCTTCCGCCTGTCCGGCCAGTTTGTATGCGGCGGCCAGCCTCCATTTGGCAGGAATAGATAAATACTGGAATTCCTTCAGCCTGTTCATGGCTCCCAGTTCTGGTGTTTTAGCCAGCGCCAGTAAGTATAAACGATAGGCCTGAACAATATCTCCACCATAGAAATTATAACTGCTGGGGGCCCAGCTCACTGCTTTATTGCGTTGGTATTTCTTCCACTGATCCAGGAAACCCGGCGGCAGTGCATATCCTTTCTCCTGTGCTTCCAGCATAAAGTGACCGGCGTAATTGGTACCCCATTCGTCAGAAGTATTACCTCCGGGCCAGTAGCTCAATCCACCGTCTGTTGCCTGAAATCCTTTCAGGCGGTTGATGCCATGTTTGATATTCCTGTCCAGTGCAGCTGCCTGCTGCCCGCTTACATCCATTACCTGTGCCAAAGAAAGCTGCGGGAAAATAGAAGAGGTGGTTTGCTCCACACATCCGTGCGGATACTGGATCAGGTAATCCAGGCGTTTGCCGAGGTTCATGGCAGGAATGGTAGATACTTCCAGCACACCTGTATTGGTACCAGCCATCCCTACAGGAGAGAAAGCCGTATTCCAGGAAGCACCAGGTTCTATCTGTTGTTCCAGCACATTGGTCATGTAAGGATTTGGATTACGTACATCCAGTTCTACATTCTCCTCTGCCCTTTCTTTTCCACTGGTGGCTATGATCTTGAATTTACCAATGCCTACCTGTGAACGGATCTTCACATCAAAATACACCAACTGCTCACCTGGTTTAGGAAAGCTTACCTGTTTGGTAGTTTCTCCTACTACTTCAAAATAAGCATTCGATGCAAGTGTAACATTGGCCTGCCGGACATGCGGTTCCAGGCCAAATACCGTTACCGGCAACTGGATGGTTTCTCCGGGACCCAATACCCTGGGCACTGTGGCCAGGAGCATCAATGGTTTCTTCACGGCTACGGCTTTGTCAGCAAAACCGTAAGCACCTTCCTGTCCTGCTACTACCATGGCTTTTACAGATCCTATGTAAGGTGGTAATTTGAATTTATGTGTTTGTTTATCTCCTTTCCCGATAGAGAACGGTCCCATAAATTTCACCACCGGTTTAAAGCGGTTGGCTTTGGCGGCGCTGGCTCCCTTATTCAATCCTTCGTCACCACCAATGCTCAGGATACGTTCCAGATCAGCACCCCAGGCTCCTATCACATAATCGAACAGGTCCCATGTTTTTACACCCAATGCCTCCCGTGCATAAAATGCACTGTGTGGATCAGGTGTTTTGAAACGGGTGAGGTCCAGCAATCCTTCATCTACAATGGCGATGGTATACGTCATGGCTTTACCGCTGGCTTCAGACACCGTAATAGATGCATCTGCTTCAGGACGTAAAGTGGCGGGTATATTAATTACCGGTTTGAGGATGGTATTGGGATCTTCTACCAGGATGGGCACGGTACCGTACATCCTGATGGGAAGGTCGTTGGCTGTTTGGGCATGCGGTTGCAGGAGACTAACGTTCACGTATATGTTCGGCGCCATTTCTTTTTCGGCTTTGAATTTGTAAACGGTCTGCCCTTTCTCTGTTCCTATCCAGTCTGTTTTAATCACTTTGCTGCCGGACTCAATACTGATCAATCCTCTGCCGCCTTCGCTGCTGGGGATGGTGAGCACTACATCTTCTCCAACAGTATATTTTGTTTTGTTGGAAGTGAATACCAGCATCGCTGCTTCAGAGGGATTTTCCTTTTGCAGGCGTTCCGCATAGTTAGGCCAGTCCACGTAAACAGCCTGCCCGGTAATGTGGCCGCTTTCCAGGTCTTTCACACGGATGAGGTAACGGCCCCATTCAGGATAACGGACCATGAAAGGCCAGGTACCTTTACCATTCACGATGCTGATCGTTTTTTCCTGTAAAAGCACATTATAATTATCTTCCGTGAAGTTGCTGATCTCATTGGAATTTTCATCCCACCACCAACGCCACCTGATCTTATACATTTTTACTTCTACCTGGCGGGTACCTTTAATGAGTGCGCCATTTGCATCAACATTCACAATATTCACCTGGTGAGATTTATCTGTTACCAGCATGCCGGTAAGCCGATCTCCCTGTGGTGCGCTTACACCCACATAAGAATCAAACACATGGTAAGGCATGGAGAAGTGATCGATACTGAAATCGCCTCCCGGTTCAAATACTTTTATTTCGAAATTTGCTTTCAATACACCGGGTGCGCGTTCGCCAACCGGAATATTTGCTGCCACAGTGGCTACACCGTCTTCATTTAAAGCCCCATCAAAAATGGTTTTACTCTCTGCACTGAATTTCTCTGTAGGATCATCAAAATGATAATCTTCGAATTTGGGGAAGGCGGTGGAAGATGAACTGAGGGATACATCTACTTTCGCTTTCAGACTTTGTGCTGTGGCACCAAAGAGCCATGCTGCGGAGAGTGTTCCTTTCGGGCTTTCATCTTTGATCAGTGCCTGCTTAGGACCGAAGTCCAGTTTCACTTTGAGGCGGTTGGGTTTTACCGTTTCTATCCGTACGCTCCTGCTGAACACAGCACCACCCACTTTCACTTTTGCCTGCCAGCTGCCTGTTGGCGCTTCAGGATCAGTGAGTGTATGGAAATTATAGAAGCCATTGAGGGATTCATGTTGATTGATGCGTTTGTACAGCTGACCTTTCGGGTTGTACAATTCCAGGATCACGGGGTGATTGGGAGGCAGTTTACCTTCTTTATCTTCCAGCATAAAGGTGAGGAAGATGGAATCGCCGGGGCGCCAAACGCCACGTTCTCCATAGAGGAAACCTTTTATGCCCTGTTGTACTTCTTCTCCTTTCACATCAAAACGGCCCAGGGGTAAGGAACTACCATCATCCAGTTTCAGGTAACCGCGTTCATTATCACGTTTGGCTACCAGGAGATAAGGTTTACGTTTCAGATCAAATTTCGCGAAACCGTCTCCATCACTTTTGGTGCTGAAGATCACCTGTTGCTGGTAATCGAGCAATTCCAGCTCTACGCCGGACAATGGTTTGGCATCTATGATATTAGTTACGGCTACTACCATGCTGTTATCATTTCCCCTTTTGGCGATCAGGCCGATGTTGGAAGAAATGATATTGCGGGAGGCCCATTTTTCTTTGTTGTAGTAGGAGTTGTGACAGGGGTTTTCTCTTTCAGACCACCTGTATCCATAGGGATAATAACTTTCATACCGGCGCCAGAAGGAATCGTCTTCATCCAGCTGTTCGCCATAGTATTCATAATCCTCTTCGCTTTCCTCGTCTTCTTCCGAATCCTTTTTCTCCATTCCTTTACAGGAGTACAGTGCATACTCTTTCCTGAACCCTATGGTTACACGGTAAATAGCTCCCGGTTCTGTTTTGATCAGTTGTTCCAGGTCGAGGTTGAAGCGGGTGCGTTTGTGCAGGTTGATGGATTTATCCTGATCGAGGTAAATGGTTTTCTCTGCAACGGGGCGGGCTACACGCCGTAATTCCTGCTCACCGTCCAGGCTGTTCCTTTGCAGGTATTGCGGGATATTGTTTTCGTAGATCCTGATCACTACCACGTCCACGGCTTTTAAACCAACCGCGTCAAAAGGCATTACCAGTTTGCCGCTCTGTGGCATGATCACTCCTTTACCGGGGATGGAAACAGAGGGCAGGCGGTTTTCGAAGTTCACGTTGCCGGTGAATCCTTTATTTAATTTTTCATCGAATGTGCTGAGGATCCCTTCATTCACTACTACGGTATAATTACCTTCCAGCCTGTCCGGCGCAAATACTTTCACCTCACTGCCTTCTACGGTATAGCGCAGATCACTTACTCCGCCGATACCGATAAGGCCATCCAGGCTCTGGCCCATATTAATGGGGCTGGAGAACTGTACCAACACATATTCTTCCGGATCGTACATGGGTTTTATGTCCAGTACTTTAAAGTCCCCGATGGCGGGTATTTCAATGCTCTTGCTGTCTGCCACATCTGAGTTGATGGGTTTACCATTCCAGCTGATCTCCATTTTGGCGGCAACAGACTTGCGTACGATGTTTCCGATCGTGAACTTGTAAGTGCGGTTAGCTACATCATGCTGCCAGGCGATATTGGTGCCGGGGCCATCATATTTTACAGAGATGAGTTTTTCGATTGCCTGTACATCTTCCAGGTCTGCTGTGCGCACTACGCCCGAGAAGGTCATTTTCTCCGCGCTGTTATTGGCAGATCTTAATCCGAACATTTCCACATCAAAAGAAGGTTTGATCACCTGGAAATCAAATTCAAAGGTTTTCAGCTCACCGGGAACGGTCATTACCTTGCCCAGTTTGAAAGTGCCTTTGTAGGTTTTACCCGGTGTGAGGTTCTGGTCCGGCCTGAACTCCACGGTGGTAGCATCTACCCAGTATGCCTTTCCTTTAATGGAGGGAGAGAAAGAAAAGATCTCTTCTTCCAGGGGTTCATTTTGTGTATGCGTTACATTTACATCTCCCGCCAGTTGAATGCGGATGGCACTTTGTTTTGAAATAATGCCCGTGGTGAATGCTTCAATGTATTTGGCAAACGCGGGGTTCATTTCTTTTGCTTTGGTGCTGCAAGCCGTTATGGTAGCTGCCATGGCGGCACACAACAAAAGGCAGGCAAGGGTTAAATGCCGGGTGTTCGGGTACATAGTGTAGGTTTTTGAATGGATTAAAGGTATCGGAATTAAATCATTTTGCCATTGCGTATTCTCAAAAAACAATTCACACTTTCGGGTAACTCTTCCTCGTAATGCGTCACGTAGATCATGGTTACGGGGATGTGCTCACAAAGCGCCTCTATCACTTTCTTAAAATGTTCTTTCTGATGTGCATCCAATCCCTGGCAGGGTTCATCAAAGATGAGGAGCGGGGGATTTTTGACCAATGCACGTGACAGTAATACTAAGCGCTGCACACTTTCCGGTACCTGTTTAAAGGAGCTGCCGGCATACTGGTCTATTTCCAGTACCTGCATCCAGCCTTTTGCTTTCTCTAATTGTTCCGGTGTGCAGGAGCGAAGGTAGCCAATGGTATCAAAAAAACCGGAGCCGGTCACCTGCAGGCAGGTGGCATCCGATAGAAAATACTGATGCAGCTCGGGGGACACAAAACCGATCTTCCTTTTAATATCCCAGATACTTTCCCCGCTACCCCTTTTCCGGTCGAACAGTACAATCTTGTTTGCGTATGATTGGGGGTTGTCTGCATTAATGAGACTGAGCAGGGTAGATTTGCCGGAACCGTTGGGTCCGAGCAGAGCCCATTTCTCATTTGGGCGGATCGTCCAGTTTATTCCGTCAAGAATCGTGTTTTCTCCGTATTTTACATGGACGTTTTCCATCTGAACTATATGTTGGAATGATGCGGGTAATGCATCCATGGTGAGCTTAGCCAACAATTGAGGATCAATCTTCAGCACCGGGGTTTCCAGTACACTGTTACGCTGGGCCAAATACGCTTCCCGACTAAACGTACCGGCTATACGCCCCTCTTCCAGGTGCATTACGTGTGTGATGCTTTCAGGAATTTCAGTGGGTGTGGTAACGAGCACTACGGTTGTTCCGGAGGCCACCACATGGTCTACGATCCCGTGGAAGGCCTGGCGGGATTGCACATCGAGTCCTATAAAGGGATTGTCCAGCAGGAGCAGGGCCGGTTTCTGAAGCAGGGCATGTGCAATCATTACCCTGCGGGTTTCTCCATTGGAGAGTTTAATCAGTTCTTTGTTTAGTAAGCCTTTGATGTTCAGTGGCTCCAGTAACGGATCTTCAGCCCCTCCTTCCAGGTATTCCGCTACGGTGGGGGCATCTGAGGAGTCCATGCTGTTAAAACGCTGCTGGTAATAAAAATCTGTGGTATGCGATAAATTGCGGAAGTTGTGGTGATGCCCTACCATGGCTATTAAGCGGCGAAAATTGAAGTAAGGGTCACTCACTTCATGCGTTTCACGGTACTTTTCGTAAAAATAATGACGAATAGTGCCGTTCAGGACGTTATTTTTGCCCAGAATTGTGTGCAAGAGACTGGTTTTCCCTGAACCGCTATTTCCGGTAATAGCCCATTGCTCACCGGTATGGATGTGCCAGGTAAGGTCCCGGAAAAGTGTTTTGTCCAGGTTTCGCACGGTAATGTGCTCCAGTGACAGAAAAGGAAGCATGCTCTTAAATTGGTTTCCGGGGAACAATGTCGGGATCATCTTTCACAAATCAAACGAGGCGCCCTGTAAATTTTTGATAAAGTTTCCAGGGACTGTTATAAAAATAGCACAGACATGGAGATCAGGTGGTATCTTAAAGCCTTTAATGCGCTCAGTCTGGAAGAATTATACCAGATATTGCGGCTGCGGAACGAGGTTTTTATCGTGGAACAAAATTGTCCATACCAGGATATGGACAATGCGGATCAGAAAGCGTTACATTTGCTGGGCTTTACGGACGAGGGGCTGGCTGCCTATACAAGGTTATTTGAGCCAGGGATCAAGTTTGACATGGCTTCCATAGGCAGGGTGGTGACAGCGCCATTTGCACGTGGTACCGGCAGCGGGAGGTTACTGATGGAAAAATCCATTAAAGCAGTGGAAGAGAATTGGGGGAAGGTGCCCATTAAAATCGGGGCACAACTATATTTACAAAAATTTTACGAGTCACTTGGGTTTTCCCAATTTAGTGAAATGTATCTCGAGGATAATATTCCTCATATAGAAATGGTTAGATCACAACAATAAAATACCAGTCAACATGACGCCACTTGAACAGCTAAAATTAATGCTGGACGTAAAGTATCACACCTATAAGAAAGAAGAGTATAGTGTAGAATTAATGCCGGGATTATCTGATAAAGAGATCGATACCATTGCAAAACACCTCCGTACGAGGCATATACCAGATGATGTGAGGGAATTGCTGCAATTCAGCAGTGGCTTCCTGTTCTATGGACTGGACGCCATCACTTTTGATGGAACGAAAGACTTTGAAATGTTGAACCTGATCCCTAACCCTGTTCGTGTAGCGGGAGACGGGTATGGTAATTACTGGGTACTGGATGTTGATAAAGACGGTAACTGGGGTAGTGTATTCTATGTATGTACAGACCCTGCCGTGATTGTAAAACAATCCGAGAACCTGGCTGAGTTCCTGCAACACCTCCATGAATATGGAACGGATATGCGGAAATCCAGTATAGATGTGGTACACGAGATTGTAGTGAATGATATCTGGAACAGGGATGATGGGCTGATCACCCGTGATGAGGCCAAATATTCCAATGACGAAGAGTTGGCAGCGTTTGCAGCGCAACTTCCATATAATTATTACATCGGCGATCTTCGCAATAAGCCAATTGGCTCAGGTTTTGCCTGGGGTAAGTTTGGACCGAACGTGCGGAGTGTGATCAGGTCCCGCGATGGTTACCTGTGGGGAATTGAGAAGAAAGCACCTCGTCCTGGTGGATTTGGTGGCGGCCGTGGTGGCGGAGGTGGTTTCCGTGGCGGCGGAGGCGGAGGTGGTTTCCGCGGTGGCGGAGGCGGAGGTGGATTCCGTGGCGGCGGTGGCGGTGGCGGTTTCCGTGGAGGAGATCGTGGCGGCAGCGGCGGAGGATATGATCGTGGTGGAGATCGCGGCGGCGGAGGTGGTGGTTATGACCGTGGCGGCAGTGGCGGCGGAGGTTATGATCGCGGTGGAGAACGTGGCGGCGGAGGTGGTGGTTATGACCGCGGAAGCAGCGGCGGAGGTGGTTACGATCGTGGTGGAAGCAGTGGCGGTGGTTTTGACCGCGGTGGTGGAGAAGAACGTGGCGGCAGCCGTTATTAAGAAGAATTCTATTTAAATTATAGGGGTGTATCAGCGGATGCATCCCTTTTTTTTGAGCCTATGTCAGGTATTCTCTGAGCCTATGTCAAGCCTATGTCGGGTATAGGAATGTACTACAAGTCCTATAGCAGTTATCCCCACTGAATTCCGGCGTTATTTGTAACTCGCCTATACGAAACTACTTTTATATTTAAACTAACACTTATCTAAACTTCTCCTTATAATCTTTGCTCATAGTGGCTTAAACATTGATACCCAATACGTAACTTTTAAGCGGTTAACAAGCCGTTAACCTTCAATTTCCTCATTTCAAATTAAAAGTTATGTTCAATCATCATGTGAAAACAACCTTGGCAAGGGTGCAGAACGAGTACGCACAATTGCTCAAAACCACGTCTTTCTCTCTCCAGGACCTTTTCAATTATGGAGACTTCCGGCTGGACACCTACTGCAAAAAGTTCAATCCGCATCCCCAGAGCGCTGAGCTCACCCAGCAGGCCAGGCAGTTCGGGGAACACTACGGCATCTGGATGGAAAATGCCAAACATTACATCAGCTGCGTATTGTATGTTTTTCCCACGGCTACTTTTGAAAGAATGGCAGCCATGGTGAAGAACAATGCCATTGACTATTACCTGAACGACACCATGGGCCGTGAGATCTTCCGCAACTTAACATCCCGGCAACAACTCAATGCCAAACACCTCATCTACCGGATGGCCTGTATTGATGAAACACTGGAAACGGTAGACAATGCGCATCCGCTGGAACTGGCCAATGCGGAGATCCTGAAAGACATCCAGCAAACCGCTCCGCCGGAATGGTTCTCCCAGTTCCTGAAGCTGTACTCCTATCACATTGCAGTAACACATAAGGATTGCAATGTGGAAGGTTTAGGTTTTATTCCTACAGTAGACAAGTACATTGAAATGCGGAACCATACCTCCGGTATGCCGCATATTGTGATGCTGGTGGAATACAGCACCGGGGTGTTCCTCGACTGGCAATGGCTGGCCAGGATCAAAGTGGTACAACGGATGAAAAGATTGCACAAAGCAGCGGCCCTGATCGGATGTTTGATGAATGACCTGTTCTCTTTTGAAAAGGAAGTGATTGACAACGATTCGGATTCTAACCTGCTGATGTCTTTCGCGCTGAATAATCCTGACATGAGTTTGCAGGACATTATTTACAATTCAGCGGCGATCGTACGTGACCTGCTGATGGAGTTCATGGACGTGGCTGCGCAGATAGAAAAGAAATGTGAGCAGCTTTCTGCCAGTGATCCGGTGAAGGTGAGTAAACTGCGCATCCACTTATCTGATCTCGATAGGAGTGTGCAGGCCAGCTGGATGTGGCAGGTGTACACCAAACGTTTTAAACGGATGGATTCTATCTGGGAAGAAACACAACTGCAAACTGCGGAGAAAGTAAGCTAATTGTCCTGCCATGTTGATTCACGATCATGCAGAGAATGCCAACAGTGTTTATCCGTGACTATGCCGTGAAAGCAATCATGCTGATTCAAGATCATGCAGAGAAAGTAAGCTAAAGACACACATCCTTTATTCCAGTAACTCTTGACTGTTATGATGCAGATGCATTTTCAGGACTTTTATTAAGGAGCTATAGTTGATAGGCTTTTCAATAAAGGCATCCGCACCTGCTTTTAAAAATACATCGCGTGTTTCTGCATAAGCATCACCGGTGGAGATAATTACTGGAATATCTTTATACGCCGGCACCTGTTTAAGGTGATACAAAGTTTGTTCTCCATCCATCACCTCCATATGATAATCCATGATGATGATATCAGGAATATGTTTTCCCACCTGCTGGATCAATTCCAGTCCGTTCTTCACCCAGGTGGTGTTACAGCCGATCTGTGTGAGCATCCGGGATAAGAGTTGCGCGCTTAGTTCATTATCTTCCGCCAGCACTACATTGATATGACCCAGATCGTCCCACATTTCTTCTTCTTCTTTTTCTTCTTTGATCAGTTCCATATTCCCTTCTATAAGCGGCAGTGATACGGTGAATATTGTTCCTGCGGCATCACTGCTCAGGGAAATGTTCCCACCCATGGATCTTACTTTACCGCTTACGATGTATAAGCCAAGGCCGGTACCTTCTATGTATTTGCTTTTATCGGTAACGAAGGGATTAAAGATCAGTTCTTGTTTTTCCGGTGTGATCACAGGGCCCTGGTTAATTACCTGCAGGCTCCACTTGCTGCTCATACCGGAGATCTTCAGTTCTACCACAGAGTTTTTGTCTGCATACTTCAATGCATTCGCTAAAAGATTGGTGGTGATCTGGTGAAGGTTGAGGATATCATCGTACAATACATCGGGCATTTGTTCTATGCTGAGTTTGATACGGATATTCCTGGTTCTTCCCATCACTTTATTCACTTCGGCAATTTTATAAAAGAAGGGCTTAAGCAGGAAGTGTTCTTTCTCTGATTTACTGATCACGCCGGATTCTATCTGCGCCATATCCAACACGTTGTTGATGATGCTCCGGGTGTTATTGATCGCATCCAGTTGCTGGTCTACCAGGGTTTCCAGGCCTTTGAACTGATCGTTCAGCATGATCTGCCGCTTTAGTAACTGGGCCACTCCGTAGATAGCATTTAAAGGTGTTCTTATTTCATGTGTAACCTGGTGTACAAATACTTTCTTAAAATGGTTGGCCAGTTTCAGGGCCTTATTGGTATCGTTGCTTTTTATATAAGGTTTGCTGACGATAATGATCAGTACAAGGATACCGCTGATCACCAGGGCATGCATGATGAAAGTGGTATTGTAGCTTAAGGGGATGGGAGGAAAGAGATTAAAGTAGTAACTGGTCTCCATCATCGCCAGGGTGCCAATGGCAATAGCGAGGCAGACCCGCCGGTATTTTTCTTCTTTGAAGATCAGGTAAATAATAGTGATCAGGAAAATGATCATGGCTTCCAATGCCACTACGTTACTCAGTAATATACCAAAGTACATGATGGAGGCACATTGGATCACATACACGGTGAAACTGGCAGCCAGGTATTTCTTCTTAAGATTTAAGAGTATTACGGAAAAGGTGACAAGGAAATCCAATATAACGGGATAGATGATGATATCCGGTTTATCAGACAAGGTGTAGAACACAGGTGTGATAATGATCAGTAATGCACAGATAGCCATACTGATGGTATTCACCAGGATGATGCGCCGTTTTTCATCTTCATCCGTTACACCGTCTGTACCGGCGTTTTGCAGAAATGAAAAAAGGTATTTTAGCCTGCGCGGAAACAGGTCCATAAGCTTCATGGATATTGGAGCGATAAGGTTCATAGCCAAACGTCAGGGGGCTCAGTTGTAGGTAATCAATCGCTTTCCGGAATTTGCCGGTTCCTGGAAAGTGTGTGTCTTAAGCTAATTAAATATATAAAGCCTTTACAGTTTTACGGCCTGTTTCACCTTCCATATAGGGACCAGGTATGCAATGCTGTATTGGAAATCAAATGCACTTTTTTTGTATCCTTTTCCAAAGCCGGGTATCACGAGTGGCGGAAAGTCCTGTTTTGCCAAAGCGCCGTTCACGAGGATACGTTCATGCAGGCTCCAGCCAAGATATAAATTTTTCAGCACTTCTACCTTCATACCTACGGTCAATTCTACCCAGTGGGCCATCTTTGTGGTTTCGGGCACGCTGCCCCGGATATTTCCCCAATAGACATTATAGATACGGTATTCCGGGATCTTGTAAGTAAATACTGCCAATCCGTAGCGTATACCTCCATAAACGATGAAGTTCTCTTTAGGGATGGTCTTTTTCAGGAGGTTATAATTGATACCAATGGTACCGGACATGCCGTTGCTGATATATTTATAATTCTGGTCCAGATGGTATACACTGTTAAAGCTAAGGTCTGAAGCGATATAGAGCCTGTCGTTATACCTCGCGTCCAGGTTTACCGTTACATCTGTACGGTAGGGTTGGAAATATTTCAGGGCAAAACGGGAAATATCCACTCCAACGCGAATACCGGCAGGTACAGGAACTGTTACAACGGGCAGCGAATCCTTCTTTTTGGATTGAGCCACTGCACTGGCAGCCAGCAGGATGATACTAAAGAGTGATACTAATATTCGTTTCATTTCCCGTTGTTACAATGTGTTGATTAACTATCAATACCTTGATTGCCGCTCTGGTATCATTGATATATTTCACAGAATCAATGGCATAGGTCATAATAACCCCGCATCCTGCGGAGATAAATTTGGGTTGACGTTTATAATAGAAGGTGATAGTAGCTGCTTTGCCTACTGAATCTGCATCCGGCTGGAAGTAAAAACTGGCCTGGTCTGACAAACGGTCCAGGGAGAACTGCATACCACGGAGGGTTTTTGCACTATCGTAAATCTTATCCTTACCTACAGCCAAGAGGATAAGATTTGTTGCGGTGGTATCTTTTTCCACAAATCCGGGACGTTTGGTCCGGAAGCGCACCCGCACTTCTGTGCGTGTATCCACATCGCATAGTTTGGTATCATCGGTACAGGCGATGAGGAGGGTGAGGATGCAGGCTGTCAGCAAAATATACTTCATAAATCCCTTTGATGGCTATGCCTATTTATTTTTTTAAGCAAAAATCCGGCCGCCTGTGGCTTATTTCAATTCTTTTTTCAAGAATATAGCCGTGTGGCTTTCTTTGCATTTACTTACTTCTTCGGGTGTTCCTGAAGCCAGGATGGTACCACCGCCTTCTCCTCCTTCCGGACCAAGGTCTATCACATAATCCGCTACTTTCACTACATCCAGGTTATGCTCTATGACCAGTACAGTATTCCCCCTGTCTACCAGTTTATTCAGCACATTCAGCAGCAGCTGGATATCCTGGAAGTGTAATCCTGTGGTGGGTTCGTCCAGTATATAAATGGTTTTGCCGGTATCTTTCTTAGACAGTTCGGTGGCCACTTTTACCCGTTGCGCCTCACCACCGGAGAGGGTTACAGCAGACTGGCCAAGGGTTATATATCCCAAACCTACGTCCTGCAGGGTTTTAATTCTGCGGTAAAGATAGGGCACTGCCTGGAAGAAGTCTACTGCTTCTTCTACCGTCATATCCAATACATCGGAAATGGATTTGCCTTTGTACCTGATCTCGAGGGTTTCCCTGTTATACCGGCGGCCATTACATTTTTCGCAATGTACATATACATCCGGCAGGAAGTTCATTTCTATCACCCTTACACCTGCTCCTTCACAAACATCGCAGCGGCCTCCTTTTACGTTGAAGGAAAAACGGCCGGCATTGTAACCCCTGATCTTTGCTTCCGGGATGGCGGTGAATAACTGACGGATCTCTGTAAAGAAGCCGCAATAGGTAGCCGGGTTGCTTCTGGGCGTGCGGCCGATAGGGCTTTGATCTATCTCTATCACTTTATCCAGTTCCTCCAGGCCTTTGATGCTTTTGTAGGGCATCGGTACCATTTTGGAATCGTAGGCATGTTTTGACAGGATGGGATATAATGTTTCATTGATGAGGGTGGATTTTCCGCTACCGGAAACACCCGTTACACAAATGAATGTACCCAGGGGTAATTTAATGCTGACGTTCTTAAGATTATTGCCGGTAGCACCTTTCAGCTCCAGGAATTTTCCATTTCCTTTGCGGCGCTCTTTGGGAACAGGGATTTCACGGATCCCATTCAGGTATCCTGCCGTGGCGGTATCCAGTTTCAGGATCTCGGCCGGTGTGCCCTGTGCTACAATCTGACCTCCATGAATACCAGCGCCGGGGCCAATATCCACCAGGTGATCTGCATGCAGCATAATATCTTTATCATGTTCTACCACTATCACAGTGTTGCCCATGGCTTTCAGATTGCGCATGGCATCTATCAGGCGCATGTTATCTCTCTGGTGCAAACCGATACTGGGTTCATCCAGGATATAAGTGATACCCATCAGTTGGGAACCGATCTGCGTGGCAAGGCGGATACGCTGAGATTCTCCCCCACTCAAAGAACGGGTGGGACGGCTGAGTGTGAGATAAGTTAAACCCACATCCAGCAAAAATCCCAGGCGTTCACGGATTTCTTTCAATACGTCTTTTGCAATTACGTTCTGCTTATTGCTGAGGCGTTTTTCCAGTGTGGCAAACCATTCTGCCAGATGGCTGAGGTTGAGGGCGCCCAGTTCTGCAATGTTCTTACCATCTACCTTGAACATGAGGCTTTCCTTTTTCAGGCGGGTGCCTTCGCATTCAGGACAAGTACTGAGTTGCATGAAACCTTCTGCCCAGTTGCGTATAGCATCAGAGGAAGTATCATTGAAATAACGGCGCACCATATTCACCACACCTTCAAATTCGGTGGACAGTGTTTCTGTGCCGTTGCCGTTCTCATCAAAATCCACATCCACTTCCAGTTTACCGTTTTCATCTCCGAAGAGCAATACGTTCAATGCTTTTTCGGGGATCTTTTCGATGGGTGTGGTTAAAGCGAACTTATATTTTTTAGCGAGTTGCTGTACCTGTTTGAAAGTAAAAGTATCCCTTGCTTCTCCCAATGGGGCAAGTGCACCATCGTTGATGGATTTACTGCGATCGGGCAGCACTTCTTCCATATTGATCTGGTAAATAGTACCGAGACCTTTACAGCGGGGGCATGCGCCGTATGGAGAATTGAAGGAAAAGGTGTTGGGAGAAGGTTCTTCGTAAGAGATCCCTGTTTCCTCACACATCAGTTGCCGGCTGTATTGCTTTACTTTATTGGAATCATGCTCCATAATGAACATGAGACCTTTGCCTAAGGTGAGTGCTTTTTGCACGCTCTGGCTGATACGTACGCGGGCATCGTCCTGTACCTGTATGCGGTCTACTACGAGTTCTATGTCGTGGATCTTGTAACGGTCCACCTGCATGCGTTCTTTCAGTTCCAGTATTTCTCCGTCTACCCGTACTTTGAGATAGCCCTGTTTGCGGAGCTGCTCAAACAATTCCCGGTAATGCCCTTTACGGCCGCGGATAATGGGGGCCAGGATCACGAGTTTCTTTTTGGGGAAGTTAGAGAAAATGTGTGCCATGATCTCTTCTTCGGAGAAACGCGTCATGCGTTTGCCGGTATTATAGGAAAATGCTTCTCCTGCGCGCGCGTAGAGCAAGCGGAGGAAATCGTAGATCTCTGTGATGGTCCCTACTGTGGAGCGGGGATTTTTGTTTGTTGTTTTCTGCTCGATAGAAATAACGGGAGAGAGTCCTGTGATCTTGTCCACATCCGGCCTCTCCATATCACCAATGAACTGGCGGGCATATGCAGAGAAGCTTTCCATGTAGCGGCGTTGTCCTTCTGCATAAATTGTATCAAATGCGAGGGAAGACTTACCACTGCCGCTGATACCCGTGATCACCACCAGACTGTTCTTGGGGATCTGGATATCCAGGTTCTTAAGATTATGCTCCCTTGCGCCGTACACTTCGATCATTTCCTCGTTATTAGCCACTGGAGCGGGTTTTTCTGCCGTTTTTTGCTTTTGCTTTGCCATATAGTTCCCGAACACGAAATTCAAAATACTAAACTACGCAATTCAGGAATGAATGAAAAATAAAGAAGGAGGAATGAAAGGAGGGTATTGAGGATCAGGGGGTTAGGGATCTGTTACCTGCTCATTTGAAAAACGGCCGTTGAAGGGAGTGACACAACGGCGGCTGAATAAAGAGCTGATGCCGGCTACATAAATTATTAAATACCTATGAAATCCTCCATATTTTCAGGAGAAATAACCTGTGTTGTTGCATCAGGGTAGTTTGTGGTAAAGGTTTGCGGAAAACGTACCTTTTCCGTTTTGCTCCATTTAAACTCGTATGCTGTCAACTTTTCATCATACTCTTCCACCAGGTCAATTTCCTGCTGCTGCGTTGTACGCCAGAAATACTGATCAGCATCAATTCCATGATAGCGCAGATACTTCACCCGTTCTGCAATCAGAAAATTTTCCCACAGGGCACCTACATCTGTTCGCGCGTTCATGGGTTTGAAATTGTTGATAATTGCATTACGGATGCCGCAATCATAGAAGTAGACCTTCTTCCCTTTCTTTATTTCGTTGCGGACGTTTCGGTTAAGCGCTGGAAGACGGAAAAGAACAAATGTCTTTTCTAAAAGGTCAATGTATTTATCAACTGTTTTATGATCACTTCCTATTGTCTGAGCAATTTCCTGGTAACTGATTTCACTCCCAATTTGTAGCGCCAGGGCTTTGAGTAGTTTTTCCAGCAAAAGTGGTTTCTTGATCTGCTCCAACATCAGTAAGTCTTTATACAAATAACTACTTGCAAGGAGTTTCAACAATTCTTCCTCCTCCCCCTGCTTCGTAACAATCTCTGGATAATAACCATAGACCATGCGATGTTCGATTAATCTTTTTTCCTCCAGCAGACCGTGGTGTTGCACCATTTCGGAAAAACTGAGAGGATACAGCATGAACTCATATTTCCGGCCAGTCAGTGGTTCATTTACCTGGCTGGATAATTCAAAAGCTGATGATCCGGTAGCAATTACCTGAACATCCTTTATTTGATCAGTGATCAGTTTGAGTGTAAGTCCTATGTTTGGAACGCGCTGTGCTTCGTCTATAAAAACAATCTTTTTATTTCCAATAATAGCTCTGAGTTTTGCTGCTGAAGTATTGGTCAATACCTCTCGCACATCTGCATCATCTCCATTCATGTAAAGCCATTCTTCATCTTGTGCTTCCAGTAACTTTTCTATTAGTGTAGATTTTCCAGCCTGGCGAGGGCCAAACAATAGAACGGCTTTGCCCTTAAATAATCGTTTTTGAATGCTGGTTTGAAAGGTTCGCTTTATCATGTTCCTGGATTACAATCCCAAAATTACATAATATTATGGGATTACGATCCCTAATTATAATAATATTCTGGGATTACAATCCCATATAATTATGTTTTTTTTTGAAAATAAAAACGTAACATGTTGACTATCAACAAAAAATAAAAACCGGGCTGAAAAACTCCAGCCCGGCCTAAAATATCTACAAAAAAACTATCCTTTAAACTTCGCAAAAGCGGCAATGGCGTTGTGGCCACCGAAACCGAAAGTATTGCTGAGCGCTACATTGATCACGCGTTTTTGCGCTTGGCCGAGTGTGAGGTTCAGATCTTCAGGGATACCTTCTCCTAGTGTTGTGGTATTAATTGTTGGCGGAACGACATCGTCCTGGATGGCTTTTACACAGGCAATGGCTTCAATAGCACCAGCTGCTCCCAACAGGTGACCTGTCATGGATTTAGTTGCACTGATATTGATGTTCTTTGCATGGTCGCCAAATAAAGCTTTGATGGCTTTCAATTCGCTTACATCACCCAGTGGTGTGGAAGTTGCGTGGGCATTGATGTAATCTACATCTGTGATAGAAAGACCTGCATCATCCAGGGCTTCTTTCATTCCCAATTGTGCACCTAAACCTTCAGGATGTGTGGCAGTGAGGTGATAAGCATCACAGCTCATGGCACCACCTACCATTTCTCCATAGATAGTAGCACCACGTTTCATGGCATGCTCATAATCTTCAAGGATCAATGCTCCTGCGCCTTCGCCCATTACAAATCCATCACGCTCTGCGTCAAAAGGACGGGAAGCATGCATGGGATCTTCATTACGGGTAGACAATGCTTTGAGGGCATTGAAACCTGCAATGCCTGCACGGGTGATCGGTCCTTCGGAACCTCCGGCAACGATCATGTTGGCTTTACCAAGACGAATATAATTGAAGGCATCTACCAGGGCGCTGTTTGAAGAGGCGCAGGCAGATACGGTACAATAGTTAATACCCATCAGGCCATATTTAATAGCGATCTGCCCTGCAGCGATATCAGAAATAAGGCGGGGAATAAAGAAGGGGTTGAACTTAGGAACGAAGTTGGCTTGCGCAAACTCAATGATCTGGTCCTCGAAGGTTTGCATACCACCGTTACCGGAAGCCCAGATCACACCAAACTTAGTGCGGTCTACTGTGTTGAGGTCTACTCCTGAATTTTCAATCGCTTCCTTTGCAACAACCATAGCGTATTGTGTAAAGGTGTCCATCTTACGCGCTTCCTTCTTTTCAATGAAGGCATCAATATCCAGTCCCTTTAACTCATTGGCAAATTTAGTCTTGAATTCTGTGGGGTCGAACTTTGTGATAGGGCCCGAGCCACTCATTCCGGCTTTCATGTTATTCCAGAACGTATTTACATCATTACCGATCGGTGTGATAGCTCCCATTCCGGTGATCACGACTCTCCTCAGTGTAACAGTACGCATAAGATTTACTTTGAATGACAAAAGTTAAGGACGCAAAGTTAGTTACTTATTATCAGGATTACGCATACGCATGATAATAAATTATTATGCACATTAAAATTGCAAATAGATGGGGATCATGGGCTCCAGGGATTTCACTTGTGCAAGGAACCAGATAAAGAGTACCAATACGGCTACACTCCCCCATACTGGCAGTTTTCCAAGGCGGAATTCCAGTTTTTGCTCTGCCACATCCGGCAGGAAATGGAGTATATAACCTATGGCCATCAGCAGAAATACCTGTGGATATGCGCCTATCAGCTGGAAGAATAAATGTCCCTGGAAGTTAAAAGTTACCTGGTGGATAAGGTCCCAGGCACTACCAAAGGTGGCTGCTTTAAAGAAGATCCAGCAGAAACAAACTAAATGGAAAGTGAACAGCACACCGCCTATTTTCCAAAGCCTGGCCCTTGCAGGAGTAGCTTTGAACCAGGCAATCTTTTTGTTCCATTGCCCCCAGAGTTTGTCTAATCCCAATGCGCCACCATGTACACCTCCCCAGAAAATAAAGTTCCAGCTGGCGCCATGCCAGAAACCGCCTATCAGCATGGTGAGCATCAGGTTTACATACTGGCGGACCTTTCCTTTGCGATTACCACCTAAGGGTATATAGATGTAATCCCGCAGCCAGGAAGACAAAGAGATATGCCAGCGCCGCCAGAATTCAGTGATGGAACTGCTTTTATAAGGTTTATCAAAGTTAGGCGGAATTTTGAATCCCATCCAGCGGGCGATACCAATGGCCATATCTGAATACCCGGAGAAATCACAATAGATCACCAATGCATAGGCATACACACCAAACAAACATTCTATGCCCGTATAGCGGGTAGGGTCATCAAAGATATATTGTACGTAATTCTGGTAAATAAGGTCCGAGATCACTACTTTCTTAAAGAGCCCTCCCAGTATGAGAAACATACCTTTGCCCACATCTTCCTGGTTAATATTATAAGGCTGTTTGATCTGGGGAATGAAATCTGCCGCCCGTACAATGGGGCCCATCATCAGTTTGGGGAAGAAGGACAGGAAGAAGAGATAGTCCATGAAATTATCCACGGGTTTTATCTCCTTTCTGTATACATCTATGGTGTAGCTGAGATTTTCGAAGGTGTAAAAAGAAATGCCGATGGGGAGTAAAAGGTTCAGCGGGCTGATGTGGCCGTTGCTGACACCATTAATAATATTGATGAAGAAGTCCGTGTACTTAAAATAGAACAGCATACCGATGTTGATAAGGATGCTTAACCAGAGTAAGATCCTGCGGGTACGTTCTTCTTTTTCAGCGTGAATGCGGTTGCTGAGATAGAAGTCTACAATAGCGGAAAGTATTACCAGGCCTACGTATGCGCCGCAGGCTTTATAGAAGAAGTATAAAGAGAATAAGGTGAACACCCATACCCTGCCCCTTTCGTTCTTCCTTACCAGCTGATAGCAGCATAGGAAAGCGGCGAAGAAAAAGAGGAAGAATGCGCTGTTGAACAGAATGGGTTCTTCCGGGTTGTAAAGTACCTGGGCTTTCAGGTTCTCAAAAAAGGACATAGGTTCTATTTTTGCTGCCATTTCTCCCAGCTGGCTATGATGGCATCATACAATAAGTTGCCTTGCCGGGTATATCCGAATGCGTTAAAATGTACATGGTCCTGGCTCCAGCCGCGGACAAAATTCTTATCTGCTTTCATCACTTCATGAAAATCCCAATACGCAATGCCATTGTCTTTACAGAACTGGATCATCTCTGCCCTGATCACTGCTACCTGTGGATTCCTGGCGTATGATATGCGGTACCGTGTTTTTCCTTTCTTCTTATAAGGCACCTGTCTTTTCTTCATCATACCTGATGGCGGGGTGGTGAAGAGGATAGTTGCTTCAGGTGCGGCTTCTTTGATGGCCCATACTGTTTTATTCATTTCCTGCCTCAATTGAGATGCAGTTATTCCGCCAAAGGCTTCATTAGTACCGAGGGAAATAATTACCAGCTGTGGTTTCAGGATCTCCATCTGTGTAGGGATGGTTTGTGCATCCTGGTTGTAATGCATAAACTGTGCACCATTGATGCCAATGCTGCTGTATAAAATTCCGGGATTACTGCTGTAGATGATGGCTCCGTAGAATTGTACGTTTGGGGCCGGCAATTTTATACTGAAGGTGGGTTGCGGGTTGTGAAATCTGATTGTAGCCTGCTGCCCGAAATCGGTGATCTCCTGTATGAATTCTCCATCGCTTACTTCTGCTGTTCCTTCGCTAAAAAATACTTCAGCTTCGGAGATATCCTTTCCGGTGTAAGTGAGGGTTCCGCTTCCTGTGATGACGATTCCTCCGGGACCGGGCCAGTTTGAGATATTACGGTCTACGATCCTGTCAGCACTCCATCTCATATTACTGCTCCATTTGTAACCATCCGGACCGTTGGTACCTGCCAGGTTATAAGGGAAAACCCAGCCTGTTCCAGCATCCCCGAATTTTTGCTTCAGTTTGTTTGCTACTGCGTTGGGGAGGAAACCTGCCTGCACATGAGAATCTCCTAAGTGCAGGATCTTAGCAGCTTCATTACTTTTCAGATGTTCAAAGAAGGGGTACAGGCATGTATCGTTATACAGGAATTTCTGCTGTGCTTTTGCACTGCTGGTTATTATTATGATAATGCTTAGTAAAAGTTTACAGCTGCTCCTGTTTATATTCATCCATGATCGCTTTATATAACAGACCGCCTATTTTGGACGCTCCGCGGAAGTTGAAGTGGGTATAATCTTTATTGGCGTAGGTGGTATCTCCTTCTACCCAGCGAGCCATGGCCCCTTCTCCACCCATCGCAGAGAAAAGGTTCCAATAGGCCATACCTCTTGATTCTGCAAAGTTATGCTGGATCTTCATCAATGCTTTTACGCCGGGAGCGGTTACGTACTTACCTTTCTTTTTGTAGGCTTTATCTGCTGTACCTACGATGAGGAAGGAAGTGTTGGGAAATAACTGGCGGAGGGAATCCACTACTTTCACCATGGGCCTTTCGTACCAGTCGAATTTTGTATTCTCCGGGAGGAATAACACATTGGCGCCGTAATGCAGTACAATGAGATCATATGGGCGAACAGACTGCATCTGCATCCACATGTTTTTGCTCAGCTTTCCGAGTTCAATACCACTGATGCCGCGGAAGGAATAATTATCGAGGAACACGCCGGCGGGACTTTCAAAACAGGCACCATAAAACAGCGTGCTGGTTTTGAATTGCAGGGTGAGGGAGTTTTGGGTGGAGTCTGAAATAAATGATTTTGCGTTGAGGCTGTTCTTACCATCCAGGCGAAGGGGTTTATTGTTGATCATCACCTCTCCTCCTCCTGAACCATATAATAAACTTACTTCTTCAAATGTTTCCTTGTTAGCCGGCTGGTACTTTACCCAACTTTGTGCAGCGGGTAAAAACACGTGACCAGAGATACCCAGTTCTGTACCTTTTGGGGGGATGTTCTTAAAATGATAATCCATCCAGTTACCGGAAAAGCTGTGGCGGATGGAGGTACGGAAGCCTGATACCACAGAAGTTGCCGGTACAAAACCAACACCCTCTCCTCCGAAATAGTGCTGGAGGCTGTCTCTCAGGTCTTGCGTGATGAGGTCGCCTTCTATCATGGAATCCCCGAAATAGGCGATGCGTACCTTCTTGCGCTGCCCGGCCCTGAGGGCTTTGAGGGCATTCACGAAAGAACGCATGCCGGAGTTCCGGTCACCGTATTCTATGATACCGGGATAGGTGGCATAGTCTATTGGTGGTGCCATGGTAGCGGCGATGGTTGTTGAATCTTTTTGTGCAGCAGCCGGGATGGTTGCTGTTTCCGGTTCCTGGGTTTCCTCCTCCTTTTTCAGATCCGCCAGGATGTCCAGCGGGCGGGTAGTATGATGGCCAAAAGAAAAAGAGTTATTGATCAATGATAATACCCCCAAGCAACATAGAGTGCCCAGGACGATCACGAAAGGATAGGGATGTTTATTTCCGGATGACATATTTTAACAGCTGCGTGTATACGTTCTCGTACGTAAAACTTTGCAAAGCTATTGTTTTGCAAGATTTAATTCATCATCCAGCTCATATAATTTATAACGTTTAATCATAGCCGTTACCCGGTTTACCCAAACATGCTCTGCGGTGGAATAACCGGAGGCATTTAATTTGGCGATCCAAACGTTATAATCTTCATTGCCTTTCATGCCGGGATACCATTTACGCTTCTGGATCAGTTTCACAAAATGCCGGTAAGAGGCGGTGTCTGTCTGATATTCACGATATTTTGAACGATACGTTTCTCCCCGTTTTGCGAGGTTGTTCCTTCCTACGATCCCAAAATGGTTGCGCAGGAGTTTGGCGTTTCTGCTGGTGCCCGCGCCGGACTCCAGCATGGCAACGCCTAAAATTACACTTGCCGGTATACCGGTTTCTTTCATCAGGTTAACTGCCACGGGTTCATACTGCTTCAGGTACTTTTTGGGGGCTTTTTGTGCTACCGATACCAGGCTGGAAGCGAGGAGACCGGAAAGCATCACTTGTCTTAAAAGCATGCTGTTTCTTTAAGTGGACCAATCGGCACAGGGATTTCACTAACACGGTGTAAAATTAAGTCATTTCGCATACATGGGTTGTTTTTGATATGTTAATCCGTCATAATTTAACACCGATCTTAATGAAAAAGCGCTGTGATGATCCTTCATCACAGCGCTTAAATATTTGATAATCATCTGATTATTTCAGGAGGGAGAGCTTCAGCTCATCCAGTTGCACCTGGTCAATCTCACTTGGTGCATCCAGCATAACGTCCCTTCCGGAGTTGTTTTTCGGGAAGGCGATGAAGTCGCGGATGGTTTCGCTGCCACCTAAGAGAGAGCAGAAACGGTCAAATCCAAAGGCGATACCACCATGTGGCGGTGCACCATATTCAAAAGCGCCCAGCAGGAAACCAAATTTATGGCTGGCTTCTTCTTTGGTCATGCCTAATGCGGCAAACATTTTTTCCTGCAGGTCCCGCTGGAAGATCCGGATGGAACCTCCGCCGATCTCCGTACCATTCAATACAATATCATAAGCGTTGGCTTTGATCTTTGCATATTGGCTCAGGTCATCCATCAGGTGAATGTGTTCCGGTTTCGGAGCTGTGAATGGATGGTGACGGGCAACCCAGCGGTTATCTTCTTCTGCATATTCAAACAGCGGGAAGTCTATTACCCAGAGAGGTTTGTACACATCCTTATCACGGAAACCAAGGCGCTCGCCCATTTCCAGGCGAAGTTCGCTCATGGCTTTGCGGGTGCGTTCTTCTTTACCAGCCAGGATGAGGATCAGGTCGCCGGGTTTAGCCTGGCACTGATCTGCAAACAGTTGCAGGGCCTGTTCGTTAAAGAATTTATCTACGGAGCTTTTCAGCGTACCATCTGTATTATACCTTATATAGATAAGGCCCGTCATGCCTATCTGCGGACGTTTTACCCAATCCGTCAGTTCATCCAGTTGTTTGCGGGTGTATTCGCTGCAACCGCCTGCATTGATCCCTACTACCAGTTCAGCTTCGTCAAACACCTTGAAACCATTGCCACGGGCGGTTTCACCGAGGTCTACCAGTTTCATTTCGAAACGGATATCCGGTTTATCGTTGCCGTAATATTTCATGGCATCGTCCCAGGTCATGCGGGGGAAGGGTTCATTAAAAGTGATCCCTTTGATCTCCTGGAAAACGTGTTTGGTCATTTCCTCGAAGTTCTGCAGGATATCCTCCTGGTCAACGAAGCTCATTTCACAGTCGATCTGTGTGAACTCCGGCTGGCGGTCTGCGCGCAGATCTTCATCCCGGAAACATTTAACGATCTGGTAGTAACGATCGTAACCGCTCACCATCAGCAGTTGTTTGAAAGTTTGCGGGGATTGGGGCAAAGCGTAGAACTGGTTATCGTTCATACGGCTGGGCACCACAAAATCACGCGCACCTTCCGGGGTGGATTTAATGAGGTAAGGTGTTTCTATATCCATGAACCCACGGCTGTCCAGGAAGTTCCGTACGGAACGGTTTACGCGGTAGCGGAGGGTCAGGTTTTGTTTCACCAGGTTCCTTCTGAGGTCCAGGTAGCGGTATTTCATACGCAGTTCGTCACCTCCGTCCGTATCATCCTGAATGGTGAAGGGCGGGGTTTTGGAACCGTTGAGTATTTGAAAATCCGACACAGTGATCTCGATATCGCCGGTGGGGATATTTTTATTTTTGCTGGAACGTTCAGTAACAGCGCCACTTACCTGTAGCACGAATTCACGGCCCAGGGGTTGGTTTTGCAACTGAGGGTTCAGTGCTTCAGGGAATAATAATTGCGTGATACCATAACGGTCACGTAAGTCTACGAATGTAATACTTCCAAACTTGCGAACGGTTTGCACCCATCCAGCCAGCTTAACCGGCTGGCTTACATGTTCTATGCGCAATTCACCACATGTGTGCGATCTGTACATTATACTATTCTATTTAATAAGGAGGTCAAAGATAAGATATGAACGCCTGAAAATCTACCGTAAAGCATTAAAATACCGTTTAATATCTATTTCCTGCTGTAATGGGGCAGCTTCCAGGAGGTGTTTTACAAATTGACCGGCAGCCCAGGGAGCCAGGGAGCAACCTTTGGAGCCCATTCCATTGAAAATACCAATGTGTGGCTGATGGGGATGTATTCCAACCAGTGGCCGCCTGTCTGGTCCGGATGGACGGATGGCTGCAATGTGGTCTATGACTTTGTGAGGGATGGTTTTGAGGCCTGCTTCCAAGGTGGCTTTTGCTGTTTCACTGGGCAAAACATCTGTATAATCCCAGGAAAAAGTAGCGCCGGCCCAGTAAAGATCTTCTCCCATGGGCACTATAGTGAGGTTTCCTCTCTTTATAATGTGGCTGGTTTTGAGTTCCGGAGCACTAATAATCAGTGCTTCTCCTTTATTGGGAAGGAATTTGAGCTTTTTCCAATAAGGGTTAGCGGGACTTTGCGCGCCTTCGCAGAAAATAACAGCTTTGGCTTTGACGCCTTGATATTCAATGCCTGTTGTGCTGATGTTTACCTCTGTGGCATTGAAGCGCTCTTCTTTTATGTTGATTTTTTTACGCCATGCGGGGAGCAGTGTATTTAATTGAATGTTAGCGCCTTTTACGAATGTTGGTTCTAACAGGTAGGGGTTGTTTTTCATGGCTTCCTTAAATGCCCGTTCCATCTGCTCCGAGGGCCAGATATTCTGGATCAGCCGTTCATGAAAACAGGTGATGCCCAGTGCAGCCTCCATCTCATGGTAGGTGTTTTCAGCAAAGGGGAAGATAGTATCGTACAGCCAGGCGGTTTCAAATTTTCTGCCGGAAACGGGATTGATGATCCCTGCGGCTACACGGGAAGCACTGTTGGGCAGGGCATCATCATAGACCAGTACCTGCTGCCCTGCTTTTTGGAGGAACCAGCTGAGCATGGTACCTGCAATCCCTTGTCCTATTATTATATAATCGTAATTCACCGGCACAAAAGTAGTCTATAAAAAATCCCCGTCACCAATGGTAACGGGGATCGTTATTTTATCAGGAGTACCTTATTTTTTCAGTACTTCTGCCATTTTCTTTCCGATATCCGCAGGACTGTCCACCACGTGAACGCCACATTCGCGCATGATCTTCATTTTTGCGGCAGCAGTATCGTCAGCACCACCAACGATAGCACCAGCGTGACCCATACGGCGGCCCGGAGGAGCAGTTTGGCCAGCAATGAAACCTACAACAGGTTTGCGGGGGTTTTCCTTGATCCAGTAAGCAGCTTCTGCTTCCATGCTACCACCGATCTCACCGATCATGATGATGGCATCTGTTTCAGGATCGTTCATCAGCAGTTCCACGGCTTCTTTGGTAGGGGTACCAATGATGGGATCTCCGCCGATACCGATAGCTGTAGAAACACCCAGACCGGCTTTCACCACCTGGTCAGCAGCTTCGTAAGTGAGGGTACCGGATTTGGATACGATACCTACACGGCCTTTTTTGAAGATAAAGCCGGGCATGATACCCACTTTTGCTTCATCCGCAGTGATCACACCAGGGCAGTTTGGCCCGATCAGGCGGGTATTATGGTTTACGAGGTAATTTTTAGCTTTCACCATGTCCTGTACGGGAATGCCTTCGGTAATGCAAATTACCAGTGCAACTCCTGCATCAGCAGCCTCCATGATAGCATCTGCGGCAAATGCCGGAGGAACGAAAATGATGGATACATTTGCTCCGGTTTCTTTTACGGCATCGGCCACTGTATTGAATACAGGGCGGTCCAGATGGCTTTTGCCAGCTTTACCGGGCGTTACGCCACCTACTACATTGGTACCGTACTCAATCATTTGAGTGGCATGGAAAGTACCTTCAGTACCGGTAAATCCCTGCACAATCACTTTACTATCCTTATTAACTAAAACACTCATCGCGCTTGATTTATTTAATTGTGTTATTGATCCTTTGATTTAAGGTGGGGCAAAAATAACGGATAAAGGTTAAAAACAAAAGGATTAAGTCCGGGAGGGGCTTTCCCCATCCTTTTTAGTCCTCCAGCCCTTGTCCCTGAACATTTCTGTTTTGCGCATCTCCTTAATATCCTGGAAGAATTCGGAGGCGAATATGAAATCGTTCAGTTTCTGATCGTCCGCGAAGATAATATCTTCATTGCTACCTTCCCACTGTTTGAGGCCCTCGTGCATATATACAATATGGTCACCGCTTTCCATTACGGTGTTCATATCATGGGTATTCACCACGGTGGTAATGTTGTATTCTACGGTAATATCCTTGATGAGCTTGTCGATTACGAGGGAAGTCTGGGGGTCGAGGCCGGAATTGGGCTCATCCACAAAGAGGTATTTGGGGTTCAGTACAATAGCGCGGGCAATCCCTACGCGTTTTTTCATCCCGCCGCTTATTTCGGCGGGGAACTTTTTATTGGCATCTTTCAGGTTTACCCTGTCCAGGCATTCCTGCGCCCTTTTTTTTCTGACCTTGTATTTTTCTTTGGAGAACATATCCAGTGGGAACATGATATTCTGTTCCACGGTCATACTGTCAAAAAGGGCCGAGCCCTGGAACAGCATGCCTATTTCCTGGCGGATGGGTTTCTTTTCTTTGTCGTCCATGGCGGTAAAGTCCTGCCCATCATACTTGATCTTCCCACTGTCCACCTGTATGAGGCCCACCATACATTTCATCAATACTGTTTTTCCGCTACCACTGGCGCCAATGATCAGGTTGGTTTTACCCGGTTCCATATTAACAGAAACGTCCTGAAGGATTGTTTTATCTCCGAAGCTTTTGCGAATATTGATCACTTCTATCATATCTCGGTCTTCTCTTTTGAATTTTTAAAGCAGGATAGCTGCCAGGATGTAATCGGCGAACAGGATCAGGATACAGCTTACTACTACGGATGTGGTACTGGCGCGGCCTATTTCCAATGCACCACCGGTAACATTATATCCGTAATAAGCCGGGATACTGGATATAATGAAGGCATAGGTATAAGATTTACTCAGGGCAAAGAACACATTGTATCCATCGAACGAGGCGCGAAGGCCCTGCATAAATTCTTCATGAGAGATAATACCGCTGAGTTTACCAGCCTGCATTCCCCCCCAGATACCCAGAAAGGCTGCAATGATCACCAGGGCAGGAATGGTAATAAGGGATGCCAGGATCTTGGGGAAGATCAAATAGGCCTTTGTGTTGATGCCCATGATCTCCTGTGCATCTATCTGTTCAGAGATGCGCATATTTCCCAGTTCAGAGGCAATCTTGGAACCCACAACCCCGCCCAATACAATACAAACCATGGTGGGGGCCAGTTCTATGATCATGGTATCCCGTACGATCTGTGCAATAGTGGATTTGGGAATAAGTCCGCTGGTCAGCTGGTAAGCCGTTTGCACGGTGGTTACAGCACCCAGGAAGAGAGAGATAATAAATACTATCCCTACCGACCCTACGCCGATCTCTACACATTGATGCATCAATTCTTTCCAGTACATCCGCATGTTCTCCGGCCGGGTGAACATTCCTTTGAGCATCAGCAGGAACCTGCCAAAATGGTAAAACAATTTAAACTCCATAACTTTTCAAAGATAACGGATTTAACATATCTAACGCAGGCTATCTACCAGCAAACGTTTCAGGCTTCTTTCTATGATCTCTCCCATGGTTTTGCTTTTGGCAAATACGGGATCATGATAATGTTGCGCCAGTTCTTCTCCCAGGCGGGTGATCTTTTCAGGGAAAGATACCCTGTCTGTCATGATCACATCCCTGAGATCTTTGATCCGGTGGCGCTGTACTTTAATACGGCGGGCAATGAGGGAACGTTCTTCCTGCTGGTATTGTTTCACCACTTCTGCATTGAGGTGTTTCATGGCCAGCTCTACAAACACCCTGTTCTCCTTGAAGAACTGTGGCATATAGAGGGTTTTCTTTCCTTCATAGAATTGCTGATCGAAGTCGATAGCCCGTATGCGGAACTGCACATCATCAAAGTCTGGCGTAATATCGAAGATGAAATTATAGGAACGCATATCACCCAGTAACCGCACAAAACAACGTTCGTTGAACTTCACAAATTCCTTGGCGATCCTTTTGGGATTGAATTCCGGGCGGTTCATGTAATCTTTTGCAAACTGATCCCCGGGTACACCGGCGATGTGTTCTTCCACCAGTGTATTGCCATCTACAAGGAAGTTCATCCAGAAAGGGGACAAGATATGTTCCAGTTCCAGACCATAAATACGGGAGGCATCCGCAATTTTAATATAAAAATAATCGTACACCTCGTTAAAGTTGTTGACGATCTTGATGCGGAAAGGGTGGGAGTTACCAAAAGTGCAATAGTCGATCCTTTCGATGTGCAGGTGTTCTTCCGCCGTCTGGTCCCCTCCTGCTTTGAGGATGGAGTAGATACGTTTAAGGCCTGCATGGATGGAAGGCGTCATGCTCTGTGGATAGAACACAGACTCCCAGAGGGTATCCTTGCCCTGTTTATCGTATACGGGGATGCCGTTATCATAGTATTTCAGCTCCTCGTAAGAAATGGGCAATGGCACTTCGCGTTCATATAACCTCAGGTATTTCCTGAAAGCCGGGTTGAGCGGGAAGAATATTTTTTTGCGGGAGATGGATTGCATGATCCCCGAAGTTAAGAAAAGCCGGTCTTACAGACCGGCTTCTATCATTTATTTCTTTTTCTTTCCGTTCTTTCCTTCTTCCTCTGCCTTGCAGCATTTCGTTTGTGCATCCACTACGGCTATCAGCACTACATTCACGATCTGCCTTACAGTGGAACCCAGCTGCAGGATATGCACGGGCTTTTTCATTCCCAGCAGGATAGGTCCGATAGCATCGAAGCCAGCTACTTCCTGTAATAGGTTGTACGCAACGTTACCTGCGGCCAGGTTGGGGAAGATGAGTACGTTCACATCCTGGTCTATCAGTTCGGAGAAAGGATAGTTATCTTTTAAGATCTCTTTGTTGAAAGCCATAGCAGCCTGGATCTCGCCATCTACTATTAAAGCAGGATCTTTCTTTTTCACGAGTTCACGGGCCTGGCTCATTAACTGGGCTTCCGGCGTGGCGCTGGAACCGAAGTTGGAATAAGAGACCATGGCTATACGGGGCGTGATATTGAACTGGCGTACTTCTTTTGCTACCAGCAAGGTGATATCTGCCAGTTCTTCCACTGTGGGATTGAGGTTTACGGTTGTATCCGCAAGGAAAAGCGGGCCGCGTTTAGTGTTGATGATATACATGCCGGCTACACGTTTTGCGCCTTCTTCCATACCAATCACCTGCAGTGCTGGTTTAATGGTATCAGGGTATTTACGTGTTAGACCGGAGATCAGCGCATCGGCTTCTCCTGTTTCCACCATCATGCAACCAAAGTAGTTACGCTCGCGCATGATCTTTTTGGCTTCGTAGAGGTTAAAGCCTTTGCGTTTGCGTTTTTCGAAGAAAAGTTCTCCAAAGTGATGGCGTTTATCTGCCATTTCTTCACTCTTCGGATCAATGATCACCACGTCATCAATTTCAATGCTGTTCTCGTGCATCAGGCTGCGGATCTTCTTTTCATTTCCGAGCAGGATGGGAATGGCGATGTCTTCGTCATTCACCACCTGAGCAGCTTTGAGGATCTTGATATTATCTGCTTCTGCAAATACCACACGGCGTGGATCTTTACGGGCTTTGGACCCGATCACGCGGAACAGCTGATTATCCAGGCCAAGGCGGCCATTCAATACTTCTCTGTAAGCATCCCAATCTGTAATATGCGCATGTGCCACACCGCTGTCCATTGCAGCTTTTGCTACTGCGGGCGCTACGGTACTGAGCAAACGCGGATCCAGTGGTTTGGGAATAATATAGTTAGGACCGAAAACGAGGTTCCGTTCGTTGTATGCCATGTTCACAATATCCGGTACGGGTGATTTGGCGAGATCGGCCAAAGCATGTACAGCGGCCAGTTTCATCTCCTCGTTGATCTGGGTGGCCCTTACATCCAGCGCACCGCGGAAGATATAGGGGAAGCCCAATACGTTGTTCACCTGGTTAGGATAATCTGAACGGCCGGTGGCCATGATCACATCGTTACGGGCAGAAATTGCCGCATCCCAGGTGATTTCAGGATCGGGATTTGCCATCGCAAAAACGATGGGGTGTTTGGCCATGCTTTTCACCATTTCAGGTGTTACCACATTACCTACAGACAGGCCCACAAAAACATCTGCTCCTTTGAGGGCTTCCGTAAGGTTGGTGGCCTTTGAGCTGGTGGCGAAGACCAGTTTCATCTCGTCCAGGTCTGTACGTTGTTTGTTCAGCACGCCATCTTTATCAAACATGATGAAGTTCTCCGGTTTTGCACCAAGAGAAACATATAAACGCACACAGGCCATGGCAGCTGCGCCCGCACCGTTGATCACGAACTTTACTTTCTCTATTTTCTTTTTAACCAGCTCCAGGGCATTCAGCAATGCGGCGCTGGAAATGATGGCGGTACCATGCTGGTCATCATGCATGATGGGGATCTTCAGTTCCTTACGGAGCCTTTCTTCGATAGCAAAACATTCCGGGCTTTTGATATCCTCCAGGTTGATGCCGCCGAAAGTAGGTTCCATGGCTTTTACCACCCGCACAAATTCATCCACATCCGTTGTATTTAATTCAATATCAAATACATCGATGTCTGCAAAGATCTTGAAGAGTACGCCTTTTCCTTCCATCACTGGTTTTCCGGCTTCGGGGCCGATATTGCCTAAACCCAGAACAGCCGTACCATTGCTGATCACGGCCACGAGGTTACCTTTTGCAGTATACTTATATACATTCTCCACATCACGGGCAATTTCCTTACATGGCTCCGCCACTCCGGGGGAGTAAGCCAGAGAAAGGTCCCATTGGGTTTTTGTGTCCTTCGTAGGTATGACTTCTATCTTACCGGGGCGGCCCATAGCATGATAATCCAGGGCATCCTGCTTATTCAGTTTTCTAGCCATTTAAGATTGTTGTTGGGGCTGCAATATACGAACTATAAGAAGAACGGTTTCTATTACGTTCGTGTAGGTTCGCAATAATTATTTACTTTTACGCTGTTAACATATCACAAATATCATGATACAACGCATCCAGAGCCTTTTTTTATTACTCGCCGCTCTTTCAAGCGCAGGTATGGGTTATTTTAACCTGTGGAAAGCCAAATTGATGAAAGGTGTTACCGCCAGTGAAGAATATTTCAATGCGCTCTCCAGCTATCTGATATTTATTATTGTGATGGTGAGCATCCTGCTTTCCCTGATCACTATTTTCCTGTATAAGAACAGGAAACTGCAATTCCGCCTGACCGTGATCAATATCCTGCTGGCAATAGGGGCTATCATACTGCAATATGTAAAAGTGGGCCAATTGGCGGACAAGCTGATGAATGATGGTTCTACCATTATTTCTGCCACTTACCTACCGGCAGCATTTTTACCTGTGGTTACGCTGGTGGCGCTGTTCCTTGCTGCAAGAGGCATCTATAAAGATGAGAAGCTGATCAAGTCCCTGGACAGGCTGAGATAATATTTTACCAGAACCTCCAATAGATATAACACCAGGCCAGTGCATACAATGCCAGCCAGAGCTTCAGGCTTTGATACCATGGGCGTTTAATTTCTCCGTCTCCCAGGGTACGCAGCCAGTTTATATTCCAGATAAATGGTTTCACCTGTTCCGGCAGCGGGGCAGTAGTATAAACAGATACTATGGCTATCAGCGCCATAGTAAGTACCTGTGCAATAGCACCTGCATACAGCCAGTGCAGGTTGATGTTCATGGCAAATAAGAGGATGGCAAGTAAGATCTGAATGATCACACCTCCTACCAATCCGGCAACGGCGCCACCATAACTGGCCCTTTTCCAGAAGATGCCCATCAGCAATACGGCAATGAAAGGTGTAGCGATATAGGTAACGCCGGTCTGAAAATATTTGAAGAGCCCAACGGTACCTACCAATGGTGCTACCAGGCAAGAGATCAATAAAGCAGCACCTCCTGAGAGCTGACCTGTAATGATCAACTCTCTGTCTCCCGCATTTTTTCTCCAGAAACGGCGATATACATCCAATGAAAAAATAGTGGCTACGCTATTTGAAAGTGCACTGACACTGGCCATCACGGCTGCAAAAAAACCACCTAATATAATTCCTCTCAGTCCTGATGGAGCAAAGAGCTGTAATGCAACCGGGAATGCACGGTCCTGATCATCCGGCAGCAGAGAGGGCCCCTGATGCATGATATCCAGCCAGTGGTAAACGATCAATCCCAACAAACAGGTTACCAGTGGCCGTACGATATTGATAAACCCGGAAAAAATAAGGCCCATCATTCCATCCCATTTACTGCGGGCTGAAAGTATACGTTGGATCATTACCTGGTTGGAAGATTGATAGAACAGGAATACACCAAAAGAAGCGAGGATCAAACTTAAAAAAGGTGCCTCCGGGTCAGATGGTGGCTGATAAAGATGAAACCTGTCCGGAGCAGCTGCGACCATGGCATCCCAGCCACCGGGTATTTTATCTAATGCTACAAAATAAAAGATCACCCCGCCGCCAATGAGCATTACACATTGAATAGCATCCGTCCACATCACAGAACTTAAACCTCCTGCCAGGGTGTAACTGGCAGTAACCAATATAATGCCTGCCATTACATAATGCTGCGGCCAGCCGGTTAATTCACTGAGGGTGATACTGCCGCCGTAGATCACTGGTGGCAGGAAAACAAAGATATATCCTATGAGGATCACAATGCTGTAGATCCCTCCGCAGGCCGGGCCAAATCTGCGGTTCAGTAATTCCGGCACCGTCATGATCTTATTGCGCAGATAGAGTGGGATAAAAAATATCATCATCAATAAATAAGTAGGCAGGCTCCACCATTCCCAGTTGGCAATGCCCATACCACCTTTGTAGGCAGCCCCTATTGTTCCTACGATCTGTTCACTGGAAACACTGGTAGATACAAATGCAGCACCAATCAGGTACCAGGGCATGTTACCCGATGCAAGGAAATATCCCTGCGTGGTACGTTTTACTTTTCTGGCAGCCAGCAAACCAATGATCACTACCAGCAATGTTTCCGCGGTGATGATCAAAATATCTATTAATGAGAGATGAAATTTTTCCATGCTGTTATATGAATATGTGCCAGTGTTGTAAATGTTCTGTACTGCTGCCTGGTGTTATTGTCTGCTGCGGGCCGAGTGTTTCCAATTCTGCGTAATCTTTGCAGACGAATATTTCCAGGTTGTTGTTGTGCTTTTCTATGCTATGATCTTTGTTGCGGATGATCAGTTTCCCTGCAGGCTGTATCGCGGCAAGCCATCCCCTCTCTTCATACCAGCCAACTTTGCTCCTGTGATCTCCGGGCGCGGGACTTATGTGATCAGCAGTGAGCCCCCAGTTTTCAGGATCTGTACCTGGCCAGTAATTAACTTTTGGCGTAATACAGGAAGCCAGTATATCAGCTGTGCGCGGAACACAGGTAATGCCCCATAATGCGCCATTCCAGTTTTCCGTTCCATTGTTTTCCAGGATGTGCTGTATATTAAACCCATCTGTTTCAGCTGCTGTGATCATTAAGGAAAGCCTGATCCCGTCCGGTCTTTGTGGTGCTTTTATGCATACACCTGTTGCAGTTGTCACTACTTCGCAGGGTGTATTGTCCGGATAATAACTGGCTGCTGTTTCAGGTGCAATGGTGAAACGGTGGCCTCCGTACATCTTCCATTCTCCTACTTTGAAATCCGTATGATCTATGTAGAGCAGGTTCTCTCCTCCATTGTGACGGAGTGAAAGGATGCGTGGGCCAGCGGAAATACCAATGATCATTTCGGTGTCTCCTGCATGATACTTTATGGTATCGGTCATGGCAAAATCCTGCTGGTTAATCCTCTCTGGTAGGCATCCAATCTTGTGAAACCTTCTGCATATTGGCATCCTGCAGCAAAGCCTCTAAAGCGGGCCTGTACGGATACCATGTCTGCCAGATCAGTAGCTGCGAGTGCTTTCATTGCTTCTACCTGGCTTTTATGACAGGCGAGCATTTGCAGTTTTACATCCATTACATCGCTTATGTTCACATACTCCGATGGCAGGAATCCAATGCCGCCGAGGTTATCCATGTAATACAATTGTGCATGGCCGAAACGGCAGGCAGGTTTTGACTGGCCGGGGATAAATGGCAGACCCTTTTGAAAATAGGCATCAAATACCAGCTGGCTTACATAGCGATGGTCGGGATGATAGTCATTGGGAGAATGCGTAAAGATCACATCCGGATCAGTTTCTCTGAGGATGTCTATCATGAGGCGCCTTTGTTCTTCGTTGGGAAAAACATGTTCGTCCATCACGCCGCCCCATATTACGTTTGCACCAATGATAGCTGCAGCATCGCGGGCTTCTTTTTCTCTTATTCTTCCGAGTTCTTCCGGTTGTATGGAAGTATCGCCCATATTTCCACTGGTGAAAATAGCGAAGGTTACTTTATGACCTTCCCTGGCGTAACGGATCAATGTTCCGGCGCAGAGGATCTCTATATCATCAGGGTGTGCGGCTACACAGAGTATATTCATCATAGTACACCGTATCTGTTATATACTGTTCTTAAGGAATCTCCGTTTAACAGGTCCCTTCTTGATTGATCTTCTTTAGAACCTTTTTCAAAAGCAAGTTCCAGTACTTTATCTTCTACTTCGCGCGGTATCACTACAATGCCATCAAAGTCTGAGAAGATCAACTCCCCGGGATGTACTACCACATCACCACAACGTACAGGAACATCATATGCCATTACCCGTCCTCTTCCCAAACTGTCCAGCGGGCGGATGCCACCATAGAATACAGGAAAGTGCATGTCCATGATCTTACGGCAATCCCTGATCATACTATCACAGATACAACCCACTGCGCCGTTGCGTTTAGCGATCGTGCTCATTAACTCACCCCACGGTGCATTGGTAGAACCAAAATCCGTTGAATGTACTACTACATCTCCTTTACTGAGGGAATCCACGGCTTCTATTTCCGTAGAGTAGGCATCGTCTTCCACATAATCTGTTTCCATCCAGCGCAGGGTCCTGGCCCTTCCGATGATGGTGCAGTTATTTACATCCAGGGGCCTTAAACGCTGGTGCATGGCCTGGTTCCTGTACCCAAGGCTATCCAGCACATCACATACAAGGGGAACATACAGGTGCTCTCTTATCCATGCAAATTTTTCTTCATCGTTCAGTAACTTCATCTTTATATTTTTTATTTGCTTTAACTCCATATAAAAGGCTGCATACGTTCAGGAATGATGCATTGTTCCTGCATGTTTTTCCGGGCGCAGAACCATTTGAACACTTCCGGATTTTCTGCATTGAGTGCCATCATATCATAGTGGTTCGGCATCACAAATTTTGGCTGCAGGGCGTATGATAATTCAGCGGCCTGTTCAGGGCCGGGGTTTCCCCATTTGCCATTCACGGGTACCATCATCACTTCCGGTTTCTGAGGCGCAGCGGCCACTAAAAGCGGATGAAACTGTGTATCGCTGGTGTGATATATATTCCGGCCGTTGGCAAACCTGATGTGATAACCGGTGGTATCCAACACATCCGGGCCGGTAGGGAGTGTAAAGATGCCGTTGATCTCAAGACCCTCGATGGTTTTACTTTCTCCCACACTGATGATCACTATCCTGCTTTCAGGAATACCAAGGGGTATTAGTTTTTTTGCTGCCTGCGATGGCGCTACAAACCAGGTATCCTGTTTATATTGATACTCCGAAAGCGTACCGGGATCAAGATGATCGAGATGATCGTGTGTGATGATGTAAATATCGGCCATGAGATCTTCAGGTTGGATGGGAGCAGGATATAATCGCGAGAACTCCTGCGCGCCATTTGCTGCGGAGTCCGAGAGATAGGGGTCTATCACAACGGTAAGATCCAGCGACCGGATGATATAACCTGCCTGGCCCAGCCACCATATGGCAGCTTCAGCGGGAGAGAGCGTATGTTCCAGAATTGATCTCATGTTAGCTGTTTAGAGGTTTACACAAAAGCGTTTAACTGCTTTCTCATCTATATCTATTCCCAAACCAGGCCCATTGGGCACTGCGATGTATCCATCCTTGTCCATTTGCACAGGGTTCCTGATGATCTCTGTGAGCATGGGATTTTCACTGACGTTGTATTCCAGGAAAAGTGATCTTGGAAGCACTGCATTTAAATGAAGACTTCCTGCAGTGAGCAGGTCTGTGAGCCATGCATGCGGGCACACATCAATGCCTGCATATTCTGCTTCCCAGATGATCTTCCTGGCCTGTGTGAAACCACCACAGCGCGTGAGGTCTGGCTGGATCACATCTATACCTCCTTTGGTAATGAGTTCCCTGAAACCCCAGGCCGTAGCTTCCTGTTCACCTGCGGCTAATCTTGTTCTTACGCCTGCCGCTTTTGTTTTTGCATATCCTTCATAACATTCCGGGTGCAGGAAATCCTCCAGCCAGAAGATATTATAGGGTTCCAATGCACGGCAAAGTTCTATGGCATCGTATGCACTGCGGTTCACCATCCAGCCTGCATCCACCATCAGTTCCACATCGGGACCGAGGGCTTCCCTTGCTGCTGCTACCAGTTTAATGTCCTGTTTACGGTCCTGCCCAAAAACACCCCAGCCAAACTTCACGGCAGTAAAACCACGTTGCAGGTAAAATGCGCAGGCGTCTTTAATAGCTTCCACCGTTGGGCGGAAAAGCGTGGAGGCATATGCTCTCACGCGATCCCGTCTTGCCCCACCGAGTATCTTATGAATGGGCTGACCAATTGCTTTCCCGATAATATCATGACAGGCAATATCAAAGCCGGACAATACCTGCATGGCCACTCCTCTTCTGCCAAAATAAATGGTGCCGCGATAGATCTTATCCCATAGTCTCTCTACATCGAAAGGATCTTCTCCTATCACCAGTGAGCGCAATCCTTCAAATACCCCTGCTCCGCTTTCCGGTGCATTCACAACTGCTTCTCCCACATGCGGGGATGTTTCCACATCAGACCATCCTATGATCCCTTCATCCGTACTTACTTTCAGCAGCAGGCAATGTTTTACACCTCTTGCTTCATCACTGCCTTCCGGAGAGCGGATCTCAAATGGCGATTGCAGTATAAATGCTTCTACGTTTGTTATTTTCATATTTTATCAGCTGAAAGTGATCGCTACTTTTAATGCTTTACCCTGTTGATAGCGCACCAGTGAAAATGCTTCTTCCCAATTCTCAAAGTGCACCTGGTGCGTGATGATCTCTGCTAAGTTCAATACTTTGTCTTGCAGGCATTCCAATGCTTCTTCCATCCGATCTTCATCATTACAGGCCCCTACGATCTCCAATTCAGATAAATGAAGTGCAAAGAGATCGAGTGGGGCAGGTTCTTTCAGGGCACTGAAAACAACCAGTCTGCCACGTGGGCGAAGTGCTTTTATGCAAGTGGAGAGCGCATCCTGTGAGCTAACCGCCAGTATGGCCACGTCCGCACATCTTACCGGATCTGCATCCGGTATTTCAACATCCGGGATACTTTGCAAACGGAAGGGGATTTTGCCTGTTACGATCACACGTGCAGCTCCTGCTCTTTTTGCCAAACGGGCGATGATGTTTCCAAAAGGGCCATCTCCTGCTACCAGTACTGTACGGCCTTTCACATCACCGGCGCGGGCTACCGCCTGCAAACAAACTGCTACCGGCTCCAGTAATGCACCGGTGGCGTTTGAGATATTTTCCGGCAGTGGAATAACCCTGTCTGCCCTTTGCGTAAAGTATTCCGCAAAACTTCCATCCCTGTCGTATCCCAGGTGCCCCATATCGGAACAGATATGTGCGAGGCCGCGTTTGCATTCTTCGCATTTACCACATGGCACAACAGGATGTACAGCCACGCGGGTGCCGAGTGCCAGCCCTCTTACTTCTCTCCCGGTGGCCACCACTATTCCGGCAGCTTCATGCCCCAGGATCCTTGGGTAAGTAATGCCAAAAGGATTGCTTTTCAGATCGTGCAGATCTGAAGTACAGATGGTTGCGGCCAGTGTTTGTATCAATACATCTCCGGCACCCGGAACCGGGATGGGCACTTCTGTTTTCACCAGAGTATTTAGTCCTCGCATTTGCAATGCCTGCATAATCTGTTTCATTTTCCAGGATCAGGTAAACCCAGCAACTCCAGGGTGTTCCGGTGTATGATCCCTTCGGTTACTTCTTGGGGGATGGATGGAAGGCCGCTGTTTGCCAGTATATGATTGATATTACGCACACCGGCTATTGAATCTGCGGTGGTCGTAAATGGAAAGTCAGAACCAAACAATACTTTTTCATGCGTGCGGTATTCCACCAGCAACTGCATGGAATTATAAAACTGCCAGGGCCTGTAATACAATGCAGACAGATCTGCATATACATTTGCATGCCTGCGGATAACGGCTATTGTTTCACCTTCCCATGGATGCCCCAGATGCGCCAGTACCATTCTCAGTTCGGGAAAGTCCACCGCTACTTTATCAAAATGCACCGGGCGGGAATAATCCAAAGGCGTACCGCTTACAAATGAAGTACCTGCGTGAAAGAGTATAGGCAAACCATGCTTTTCACAGTACCGGTAGATCTGGTAACATCTTGGATCGCCGGGATGTACATCCTGGTATAATGGAGACATCTTTACACCTACCGCACCATCCTGCTGGTGGCACTTTTCCAGTTCCTCCATGAAATCAGGCAAAGCGGGGTCTATGGAAGCAAAGTATAACAAACGGGATGGCGCCAGGGCTACATGTGCTGCTACCATATCGTTCGGGATGTTCCAATCTGTTGCAGATGCCTGCAGGCCAAATACAATGGCCACATCTGCAGCTTTTGTACTTTCCAGATGTTTTTCGCCGAGGTCCCGCCAGATGGTGGGGTCTATTTTACACCGTTTCATATCAGCCAGTAACTTTGGGCCGAAATCTGTATCAGGACGAAAAACATGCGTGTGAATGTCTACGATCATATCTTCTATCTATTCAAATGACCAGTAATGTACTGCCCATGGTTTTAACGTTACTTCTACCAGCTGATCTCCCTTTTTAATTTTTATAAACGGATCAGGCCGCAGGCGGTGATTCTCATCACTGCTACCACCTTCTGCATCCAGTACAATGTGGCGTACCTGCATATCTTTTGGTAAGGTTTTCAAATGCACTTTTACTTTTACGGAGTCTGCGGAGAAATTCCACAACAGCATGTTATGCATTTGCAGCTGGGTATCGTGTGTAGCGAAACCATGTACGGTTTTACTGTCTGTGTTAAGTTCCAGTTTCTGGCCTGCCATGCGGGACAATAACTTGAAGGAAAAATACGCAGGGCGTATATGATCCTGGTAGTCTATCAGGCCGCTGAATTGTGCCTGGCGGTTCCACCAGCGGCTCATAAAAGCGGTGCCGTGCGCGGAGAATATTTTTGCGAAGGTATCATAGTTCACATACCAGTCTTTAATCTGGTAATAACAGGACCAGTCCAATCCCGCATCTTTCATCTGCCAGATGGTTTCAGTAACAAAACAAGGCTGAAAACGGGGATCCAAAGGAGGGTTGAACAAATGGATGTTCCATTCATTCATGATGGTTTCCGGATGAAGATCAGGATAACCTTTCAGCATTTCCTTTACATAGTCGATCTGGCTGCGGATGAAGGTGGGGCTGTTGTCATAATTATGCCAGGATACAAAGTGCAAAGGTATTTTCTCTGCTGAGCAGGCACGGAGCAATTCAGGCAGGATGGGGGATTTATAATTCGCCAATGCCGGGCCGCCTACCTTTGCTTTTGGGTCTGCCCTTAATATGGCGGCTACTGTATGTTTGTAGTAACGCGCATAACTTTCCGGTTTAAAACGGTAGGGTGTACCACCATCTTCTCCAATATCCACTTCGTTACCTACTTCCCAATATTCTATTCCTGTTCCTTTATCTACATAATGCCGTACCACGTCATATACAAATTGCTCCCAGCCTTTGTAATCATTAGGTTCAACAATATCATGATCTACTACAGGGAAAAATACCTTTGGTTTTAAGCAAAAGCTCATGAAAGGTTTGGCACCGGTTTGCAAGATATTATTTACCATACTATCCAGTGTGGTGAAATAATACTTGCCTTTTTCCGGCAATACATTATAATACTCACTTACAAAAAGCCGGATAACTGCGGGATGTAGTGCCCTGATCTCCGTAGTACGTTTACTTAACATCGGCTCTTCAGAAAGGCCACCCTGGCCCAAAGCCATCTGGTTCATTTTCATGGGACCCAGTTCTTTCGCAAAGTTCACCTGCACGGTTGTTTGCGAAAAGGCCGTTCCACTGATGATGCAGGTTATAAAAAATATCAGGTTCCTTACACTCATTTTAGTCATTTAGTAGGTAGCTGTAACGATGAATTTATCACCTTGCGGTAGCGGTATCTTTATATGTTCCTTTTTTACATCATAATCCTTCCAGGCTTTTCCATTTACGGTTACACTGCGGATCTGTTTATCTCCAGGATGCCTGAACCTTACCAATAGTTCTTTTGGCGGATTACGCTTTGCCAGTTGCACGGTAGCTGTGAGCTGATGCAGGTCATTCTCTCCTTCCATGGTGAATGAAACGGGGCCGAAGTAGGAGGGTGCATTTCTCACTTCGATCTGTTTCCCCTTTTGCAACCATTCTCTTGGAACAGCCTGGCCGATGATCAGGGTATCTCCTCCTAATTCATTCAATAACATTTTCCTGTAGATCTCAAACCATGCCCCGTCTGTACTGGGCGGGCCATAATATTGCCCCCAGGCCCATCTGTGTTCCAGCGGGGTGAATTGACCATGTGAAAAACCGCAGGCCATCAGACTATAGAAAGAACGGATGACTGCTTTGGGTTCATCTCTCAGCAGATAGGTATTGCCCTGCTGAACGTATACCGGTTCATTCGCTGCACCCTGGTTCTTAAACAACAAATTATCTTCCTGGTCATGCAGCAATGCTGTGGTAAGCCAGCCATGCGGATCTATTACACCCAGTCTTGACATATGCAGAGCCCCGCAATCCACATCTGTAGGATACCATTCTTCCATGATGCGCCGGGGCGTTAAAGCATCTGTGGGTACGTAATTGATCCAGGTACCATCTTCCAGTTGCACAACAGGTGACTTCACACTGCTGCGGGCAAATTCCCGTGTTACATCTTTCTTCATTTTTGCCGCAGTGGCCTGTACCACTGTTGCGCGCCGATGGCCGTAAGTGGCTAACGCTTTCCCAAAGGTTTCCAGCCCTCCCCCAAAATAGGCTTGTATAAATGCCCATTCTCTTTTTGCGGTGGTAAGGTCATTGAGCGGCTGCGCTATCAGACCCGATTTATTTGCTTTTGCTACCTGCGCCAAACACCAATCCAATGTTTTGAGAGATTGTGGCAGCAGGCTTTCAAAACTTTTCCGGTCTCTTGTAAGTAAATAGTTTTGTGCCACCGCATATAGGTGACCGGGAGAATAAACGCCCCAATTAGCATTCCCGGCCATCCGCCCATCCGGCTGCTGTTGTGTTTTATACATCGCGGCGATCTCGTCCTGCGCTACTTTTTCATATCCGCGTAAACCATAGATCATGTAATCCACATACACCGCCTGGTTGATGGGCCACATGGCATTCTTCTGCCCATAGCCGATATTGGTATAAGGGAGGTCCATATGCAGAGTTCCTGTACTATCCACTGTATGGCGCGGGAGAGAAAGTGCATGCCATAAATTAGCACGGTATAAATTATTCACGGCTTCTTCCGGTACTTTAAAGGAAGCACCTTTGTTCATCCAATCTTCCCAATATTGTACTGTTTCTTTACGGGCAGTAGTATAGGTTAGTGCTGCCAATGTTCCTGTTGTATTCGCAGCAGGTGATGGCAATTTCAGTATTAACTCTTTTGTTGCACCTGCTGTTAGTTCACCTGTTACTGATATGCCTTCTTCGTTCCCTGATATGCTTAATCCCTTACCTGGTTCCAGCATTAACCAGGTGTTACCTGTTTGTTTATCGATGACTGTATTGTTTATAACCTGAAACTGTACACTGTCCGGTTGGCTTTTCAGGCGAATGCCAAAGTTTATGGGGCCTGCTTTCCCGGAGATGCGCACTTTGGTGAACATCACGGCTTCTTTATTTCCGAAGGGTGCTGCGAACTGTTCCATTTCACATAACTGCCCGTCTTTTTCCAAGCGGGTAATGATCAGGGGAAGACCATTTTCTATCTGCTGACTTTTCCATGTACTGTTCCCATAGGAGAGGTCTAAGCGGAATTTATGGGGTGAGGCAAAGTCCGGTCGTACGTTACCAAATCTATCCACGGCAAATTTATAGACGGAGCCATGTGAGGGAGCAGTTACGGTGAGATGCCCCTTTATGCCTAACCATGTTGTTGCCCAGGATATATTCCAGGCAACAGGATCTCCGATATCCTCCCATAGTGCTTTAAATTGTGAAAGGCTGGCATCCGGTGATTCCTTTACACGGTCCAAGATCCGCCGGCCCTTTAAGGAGGCGAGGTGTTCTTCAAAACTAACCGGGTTCTCTGCCAGCGAGATAAAAATATCCTGTTCCGGCAGCCACATAGCGCCCTGCTCCAACAATTGCAACAAACCTATCGTAAAGCCGGCTGTGCCTTCCTTATTCAATTGTACAGTAAGCAAAGGAGCATCAGGATGATACCAGGGATCTTTTCGCAATCTTGCGGACTGACCCGGAGAACCATGTTCCATCAGGTAGCCCCACATTGCATCCCCTTTTATCGAATGCGGGTCGTTGAAGTATGCCAGCTTTCGTAAAGGGGCTGTAGGCTCCGGCCAGCTTATTTCTGTGATCAGTTCATCTGTATCCCCTGCACCGCAAAAAAGTTGTGAGATGGCCGCAATGCGGTCATTTTTTTCAATACGGCTGCCTGCTGTTTTTGCTATTTGCAGTCCCTCTGAATTACTCAGTAATTGCACCGTGAACAGCCGGGGCTTTTGACCTTTCAACCCAAAAGTTATTTTTAATTTCGTTCGCTGCAACCCATGGCTCTGCTTAGCAGCAGCCATCAGTATGATGACTGCTACCATCGCTATTCTCGTCCAATGTTTTCTACTATGCATATTGAATGGTTTCGGGCCGGCTTCTTAAATATAAGAAAACACGCCCGCACACTTTATAAATAATTCGGGTTCTGTACAAGTTTGGCATTTTTATCCATCGCCGATTGCGGGATGGGCAGGAAATAATTCTTGTTAGGGTAGAATTTCCTATTTCCTCCGCCAGCAGGTACTATCGTGTATACCGGCACGTTATTCACCAGGTCTATTTTGATAGCATGTACCGGCTGGTTGAGGATCACTTCCGCCAGTTTTAAACGCAGGAGGTCTGGCAGGCGTTTATCCTCAAAGGCCAGCTCTACCCTTCTTTCTCTGTAAATGGCTGTGCGCAGCTGGCTTTGATTCATACCGGGCGTAAGGTCTGCCAGCTCTGATCTTTTCCTGATGGCATTGATGGCATCGTATACAGACTGATCAGGTCCCGTAGCTTCATTCCTGGCTTCTGCGTAACTAAGCAATACTTCTGCATAGCGGAAGATGATCCAGTTGGCACTATTGAGATTACTCCTGGCACTTGCATATTTAGGATTGATACCTTTACGGATATAATAACCTGTTCTGGTAGAAATGCTGCTGTTATTCAGGTCTGTGGCATTCATACTTCCAACACCCTGTTTCATGATCATTACATCTCCCAACCAGGTGGAACCATCATATACGATAGACTGATAAAACCTTTTTTCCCTGTTCTCGTAAGGCTTCTGAGGATTATACCCGGATGCGGGGTCTGTAATGGGCAAACCGTTGGCCATAGCATATTCATCCACGATATCCTGTGTAGGATTTAAGTGCCCATAACCTGTTAATGCGCCACCCACAAAACGGGGGCCGATATTGCCATCCCTTAAATTAGCTAAATCCGTACCACCCAGATGCTGCCTGCTGAAGATCACTTCCACATTGTTATTGTTCTCTTCGAAAAAGAGGGTGTTGTAATCAGGGAAGAGTTTATAGGTGTTCAGGTCTATTACCTTTTTGAAGGTAGCAGCGGCCAATTCCCACCTGGCTTTATCATTGGTGGGGTTATGCAATGCGCCTGCGTAAAATAATTCGCAGGAACCTTTTAAGGTGAGCGCCGCGCCCCTGGTAGCCCTTCCTGTTTCTGCCGTGATGTCCAGATCCGCTGCGGCTTCTTCCAGTTCTTTTGTAATGAAAGCAAATGTTTCTGCAGCTGTATTACGTGCCCTGAAAACTTCATCCCCCTGTTCTTTCAGGTTCAGCACCTCTTTGATAATGGGTACTCCGCCATGGTAAGTCCACAGAAGAGAATAGAAATATGCACGCAGGAATCTTGCTTCAGCGATCCTGGACTTTTTCCAGGCTTCCGGTAATGCAGAAGCGGAGGCTTTGGCTATAAACAGATTTGCTTTTCTGATATTGGTGTATTGCCCCCATCTGCTGGGTGCATTGCTGGGTGTATAAATAGAAGGACCGTAGATATTGGTACTTACCCTTCCTGCCTGGCCATTCATAGAATTGTCCGAATAGTTTTCCCATGGATCTCCGAAATCAATACTGGGTACAGATGCATAGACATCATTCAGGAAAAGATCTGCATTTGCCGTACTTGCCCAAAGCGTACCATCTGCCACCTGGTCCTTTGGAGACACACCGAGAAATTTACCGCAGGAGAAAAAGGTGAGTGCAATAAATACTATGCTTAAAAGTTGATGTTTCATACCAGCTTTTTTCGTTTGATTAAAAAGTAATGTTTGCGCCTACAGAAAAAGTTTTTTGATTGGGATATCCCCAGGCACTGTCCGGATGCCCGGAATCGTTCCTGCCAATTTCCGGATCATAATTTTTCAGCTTCGTCCAGGTAAGGATGTTCTGCCCGGATAAGTAAAGTCTGACGTTTTGCATTTTTATTCTCTGTAATACTTTAGCAGGCAGGTTATAGGAAAGGGTGGCATTTTTCAGGCGCAGGTAGGCAGCATTGCCCATCCAGAAAGATGACCTTTGTGAATTGTTCACAGTAGGAGCAGAGGTGAGCCTTGGATTGGAGGCATTGGGGTTCTCTGGTGTCCAGTAGTCGAAGTTATGTTTATAAGGCAGCATGGTTTCCCAGAATGCCATGATCGAAGATCCATGATAGTACCAGTTGACTTTGGCTGCTCCCTGGAACAACAGATCAAGAGAGAAGGTTTTAAACCTCACGCCGGGAGAGATGCCATATATGATCCTTGGTGCTGCAACGGGATCCCCGATCACGGTAAGGTCATTATCATTGATCTTACCATCATTATTAATATCCTCATACCTGATGTCTCCTGGTTTTACGGCACCCCATGGTTGTGTGGCAATGCCTGCTTTCAGTGCACCGGAACCATCGAAATCACTTTGCTGGAAATAGCCCAGTGAACGGAAACCAAACTGCGTACCTAATGGTCTGCCTGTTATCCGGCGGTTAGGATTATTAAAAGTGGTGGCCGTTTCAAACACCTGCAACACCTTGTTCTTAGCATAGGTAAAATTAGCTCCGAGTGAAAGATGTAAGTCCCTGGACACATCGTATACGGAACTTGCAGAAAGATCAAAACCACGGTTCTCCATTACCCCTGCATTTACCTGGCTTAGGCCAATACCATATTCAGCAGGCACCTTTACATCCGGGTTCACCAGCATGTTAGATCTTTTTTCATAGAAGTAATCCACCTCAAAATTCAGCAGGCCTTTCCAGAGGTTCACTTCCAACCCAACATCTGTTTTCCTGGCACGTTCCCAGGTAATGTTAGGGTTTGATTCTGCTCTTTCACGGATACCCTGCACGGCGTTATTCCCCAGCACATAATTTGTTCCCAGCACACTATAAGTGCTCATGAACTGGAAGGGGCTTCCTGCCAGTGCACCTACTTCACCATAGGATGCCCTGATCTTCAGATTGTCTATCCAGTTGTAGTTATCTTTAATAAATTTCTCTTCAGACAAACGCCAGCCTACTGAGAATGCGGGGAAAAATCCGTACCTGTTCTCCGGAGAGAAGTAATAACTTCCATCGTACCTGCCACTTGCTTCCAGCAGGTATTTCCTGTTATAATCGTATGCTATGCGATATACCAATCCCATCTGCCTGGCGTAACTGGAAGTACCTGAAGTACTCATATCTGCCTGGCTGGAGCTTCCAAGGTTGATCTCATCAACAGACAGGTTGTAATTCCTCCGGGAGGCACCTAAGCTCATGTAGTCGTTACTTTTGGCTTCAAACAATCCTAATACGCTAACGCCATGTTTGCCGAATGTTCTGTCGTAGTTCAGGCCAAACTGGTAGGTGAGCTGATAGTCGTTTACATAACTCTGTGTGAGGGAAGGTTTTGTTGGACCAAAAACACCATCCTTGATCACATAAGGTGTTTGTGATCTATCCAGGCTGGCCCTTTGTATGGGCAGGGCCCATATTTTATTCATTACATGTGTGGGATCATATGCAATTGTTCCTTTTGCTTTTAAACCGGGAATGAAAGGCAATTGTTGCTCAACAGACAGTTGAGAGTATATAGCGGTGGTATTGATCTTTTGATAACCGCTGTTGAAGAGGCTGGCGGTAACAAAAGTACCCGCCATGCCATTGCTGAACCGAAGTGGTCCATACAGGGGGTGTAGGTAACCGATCAGTTCAAATATACGGCCAGTGCCGATGGAAGGATACTGATCTTTCTGATAGCGGCCATTGAGGTTAAAGGAAACATTGGTGGTATTGGTCACTTTTGCATCCAGGTTAAGCGTCATGTTAAACCTGCGGTTATTAGTAGCCGGCCACATCCCTTCCTGGAACTGGTATCCGAGGGCCGCATAATACTTCACTCTTTCTGCACCACCGGATATTTCAATATTGTGGTTGGTGAGTATCGCATCTCTGTTGGTGAGGTCTTTCCAGATATTCTTAAAAGTAGGATAGGCATCCGGATCTGAGCCATCCTGGAACTTTTTCAGTTCGGCATCAGAATATGGCTTAGGCAAACCTTCGTTGACAGCTGCGGCGTTCCTTAAAGTGGCATATTCATAAGAATTGACATAATCGGGTAATACTACGGGATTCTGGAACCCTACGTATCCGTTATAGGTAAGTGTGGGGATGCCCGTTTTACCTTTTTTGGTGGTTACGAGGATCACTCCGTTTGCTCCGGCCACTCCATAGGGGGCCACGGCTGCAGCATCTTTCAGTACGGAAAAGGTTTCAATGGAGTTAGGGTCTAATTGCTGAAAGCTGCGGGGAATACCATCTACAATAACGAGTGGCTGCGTGGAGCCGGTAGAGGAAATGCCCCTGATAAAGATACTTGAACCATCTCTCCCAGGCTCTCCCGATCCCTGTTTAACAATAACACCAGCTACTCTTCCACCTAAACCATTGCTGAGGTTGGAGATAGGCAGGGAAGATATTTCCGAGCCCTTCAGGGTAGATATAGCTGCGGTAACAGATGTCTTCTTTTTTGTGCCATACCCCACCACTACCACATCGTTCAGGATATCCTGGGAGGAGGCTTCCAGGGTAATGTTCAATGGCTCCTGGCTGGTGATCTTTACTGTTTTCCGGCCAAATCCCATGTGTGAGATCTCAAGTGTCTGGCCGATCTGGGCACTCAGGGAAAATGCGCCCTGTTCATTGGTGGTAGTACCTTGATTTGTGCCCTGAATGGATATGGACACATTGGGTAAGGGAGTTCCGCCGCTGGTGATCTTTCCCGTAACTGTGAGCTTTGTTTGTGCGAAACCTCCTGCCGAAAACAAGAGGAGCAAAAGCGGCAGCAGCAATGATCTGACGGTCATAACGAATTTAATTGCGCGTAAATTCATAAAAATAATTTTGATTGATATAGTTACTTACAGTCAAATGGGTGGGCCAAAACCGGAGGAAAAAATTGCGTATGCTAAACCTTGGTTGCTGTACAAAAATATTCGTTAGTGTTTGCGGATGATTGTACCATCTTGTTGAATGTGTATCCTATTTTGGAGTTTTTTGCCACTTACGGCATCTACTATCCTATTTGCACTAATTAGTACCCGATTCCGTGGATATCGGCATTGTATGATTAAAAATCCGAACGGTTTTGTATATATTCAGGTCATGAAACCGCGTTACAAGCCAATTCCATCTGAATCCAACCTGTTCAAAGTGGAGTTCCAGAATACGAGTGAAGTGTTCGACTATCCATGGCATTATCATCCGGAACTGGAGATCACTTATATACTGAATGGGAAGGGGGTACGGTATGTGGGGAATACGATAGAGAACTTCTATGAAGACGATCTTGTACTGCTGGGTTCTAACCTGCCACATGCATGGAATCATACAGCAGATCCATCACAGCAGGTGATTGCAATTGTTATTTATCTGAAAGAGGAATTCATTGATAAAACCTGGATGCAGAGCATTGAGTTTGAAACGGTGCGCAAGTTATTGGAAGCGATGCGAAAAGGGATTAAGATAGATACACAGGTTGCCAGCAGGCTAAAGCCAAAGTTTATTGATCTGCTGAATGCCTCATCTTTTGAAAGGTTGATGATACTCCTGCAGATATTACAAGAGTTGTCTCTCAATACGGAGTTCCGTTATCTCTGCGAGCAGGAATTTATGGTTGACCTTAATTTTAACGATAAGGAACGCATTAACGCGGTGTATAAATATATTCAAACGAACTATAAGCAACAGATATCGTTAGCGGACATTGCGTCCAAGCTGAACATGACGGAGGAATACTTTTCGCGTTTCTTCAGTAAAACAATGAAGAAACCCTTCTTTGAATTTCTAAATGAATATAAGATCAACAGGGCTTGTAAGTTATTGATCGAAACAGATAAGCAGGTAAGTGAGGTATGTTATGCTTCGGGGTTTGAAAGCCTTCCTTTCTTTTACCGGCAATTTAAAAAGTTCAAGAACTGTCAGCCCAAGAATTACAGGCAGGATTATCAAAAGATCTCATTCTGATCACAATTTATTAACCTAACTCAAAGCCCTACATGCAAAAAATGATGCGCATCAGTAAACCATAATCCAATAACCCTTTAAACCCTTTTTATCTATTAATCATCTCTGCTAACACGCGGACAGGAGGCTATTTGCCGTATCCTCCCGGTGGGGGGACTGTCCAAAGCCATTCCTGCAAGGCTTAGTACAGGATCATGTCTTTTACTCAAGTTTATTAAAAAACAATTATGAAAACTTTGTTGAAATTAACAACCGGCATAGCGCTGGTGGTCCTGGCCGCTGCATGCCAGAAAGAAAAGGCAGGTACAGCTATTGAAACCCCTAAAGAAAAGGTTTCTTTAACGGAGCTCTGGGAAAGAATGTATCTGCCCAGCAGCCCATCCGGAGATGCTGCTACTTTTGCCCTTTATGCATCATTGACTGCGAAAGAGCTGGAAGAATTTAATGCTATCCGCCTGCAAAAGGATTCTTTGCAATTAGCAAAGAAAATAGCTGCTGACAATAATGGACGGGTGAGTGCGGCTCAGGAAGTGAACATTGGTTTACAGCTCCGGAAAACAAAAGAAGGCCTGTCCGTGCTGCGGGAAGAAGCAGCTACCAAGTTCAACAAACAAATAAATCAGTTGTCTAAAGCGGAGATCAAGGAGATCATCGCATTGCATCAGGCGAAGGAAGGTGATGTTAGTGCCATGTCATGCCCTCTCGTATCCTTCCCCGGAACAACCTCCGTTAAGTGGGCAACCGGGAAAAGAGCATACGGTTACTATTCTATCGGGAACAGCCCTGGTCCGGACTGCGACTGGGAATTCAGATTCGATGGTTATTACTGGTATGTGTATGGAGCGAACGCGAGTGCGCGTGCGGTGTTGGACAACTATGGCGGCGTAATATCACGCAGGGTCATTTACTTTAGTGATGGTTATGATACCGGGTATTTACTTGGTTACTGGGCAACACTTCTTATTGCAGGAGGACCGGCGCAAGTCTATTTAGACGCATTGAACTAAAAAATATTACTGTTTAATTAAAAAACAATTATGAAAACTTTGTTGAAACTAACCACCGGCGTAGCGCTGATGGTCCTGGCCACTGCATGCCAGAAAGAAAAAACAGGTGCAGCTGTTGAAACACCTAAAGAAAAGGTTTCTTTAACGGAACTGGTGCAAAAGCTGTCTGCTCCAAACAACCCTGCAGACTTTGCTGCCTTTCAAGCAGCTTATGCGTCGCTAAATGCAGAAGAGCTGCAAAAATTCGAAGAGATACGCCTGAAGAACGATTCAGTTTCTTTAACACGGAAAGCAGCAGAGGCCTCCAATGGCCGGATCAGCGCTTCCCAGGAAACACAGATCAGTGCTGATCTCAGAAGAGCAAAAGACATTCGCGCAGGTGTGTATGCAGCTTCTCTCAGTAAGTTCAATAAGCCATTTAACAAATTGTCTCAGGAAGAAACAAACGAACTGTTCAATTCTTTGGAAAAGAAATCTGACTTCACAATTGCTTCATGCCCCACTGCCAGCTATCCATCTACCGCTGCATTCAGAGCATATAGTGGCCAAAACTACTATGGTATCTGGGATATGGGTACTACCGGAAGTACTGACTGTGATTATGAATATCGCTTCGACGGTTACTATTTTTATGTTGCTGCTCAAAATGTTGATACCCAGTACCTGCTATGGTCTTTTGGCAGTGCAGTATCACGCAGGCTCATTTATTACACTGATGGCTATGATACCGCTATACTACTTGGAAAAACCAGGGTAATTTTCTATGTAGTAGTTCCAAGCTGGGCAAGTTTACATATGGTGAATTAAAATGAATACCCCGGTATCCTTTCCGGGCACCGGGGTATTTTTTTATTCATCATTACCTTTCCGTAGCAATGTATCCTTTGGTTCAGTTGTTAATAATTCTTTGGGGTTGATCCGTATCTGCTGATCTTTCACATGCGGGAAGATAGCTTTAGATCCTTTTACTAGCGGGCGTATGTTTTGAAGGATTGCTTTTCGTAATCCAGCGGGTGTAGGTCTTTGCTGTTTTCGATCCTGCTGTCTCGTGCTTCCTCTTGGGGTTTCTGCCTAGGCAGGCAGCCGCCATGAGGGCGAGGAATATTATCGTGAGTTGAGGACGGGGCTAGCGTATAAATACCTGAATCCTTTCTCTCCTGCTTTCTACAGAGAGATCTTCTTTAATGGTAAGTACAGGGCAGGTTAGTTCCTTCATCCATGCTTCATGTACGGCAAGACTTCTTCTCGGCGTATCCGTATCATAACTGGCTGCCCAGTCCATGAACTCTTCGTATTCCTTTTTTCTTTCAGGATTTGTGTAAATAACATCTCCATATCTTTCGAATTCTCTCTTTCTTAATCTCTCCAGTCTGATCTCCGGAGGGAGATACAGAAAAACAGCGTAATCGAAAATGGTTGTCCATTCTTCTCCCCAGCTTACAAGGGAACCGCCTATGATGAAATTTTCGAGTTTGTCTATATCTGCCTTTAGCATGTTGTTCCTTCTTTCAGGGAGGCGCTTAATTGTAAAGGGCGTTTCCCAGAAGTAATCGTCTGTATCAAAATAGGAGATGTTCAGCGCAGCGGAGAGGTCTTTGCCTTGTGTGGTAGAACCTACACCTGATGCGCCGAAGATGAGTATTTTCATGCTATATCCGTGCGTTTTTATCGAGGTGTTTGATTTTATGTAGATAAGCTGTTATCGTTTCATCCAGTTCCTTCGGGTAAGTATAATTTAGCTCTGCCGCGATGGCTGTGCCTAATTCCCTTACTACTTCCGCATAAGCAAACAAAGCCCTCCAGTTATCTTCTATATCTGCTCCCGTAAAGGTAGCTTCTATCCTTTTCCAGAGATCCGGTTCGAGGTATTGCTTGAACAGCCGGCCATACTTGTTGGGATTGAGCTGCCAGTTGTGCTGCATACCAATGTACCATTCAATGATCTTCTGAAAATCTTCAAAGCGCATAATGCTATCCCCTACATATTTGGCATAGAACAGTTGATCCCGCCAGAGGCATTTGGCGATATAGGGCATGCAGAACCAGGCATCATTTATGAAATACTGGAATTCCTGCTCTGTTGGTTTTGCGATGGTGACGGATTTGCCGGTTGGTTGTTTCATTCCTTTGGTGAGGCCGTCTTTATCCAGCAGTATTTTGTATCCTACGTCCCAATCTTCCTGCAGGTCTGGCTTATTGACCTGTTCCATGAATTTATCTATGGCGTAGAGTTTGAAATCTATCTTTATGTAATCGTCATAGAAGACCATGCGCATGGCGTTTTCTCCATCAAAGGCTTCTTCGTTCTCAACAACTACGGATACGGGATGGCCGAAAGTTTTCAACCAGGTATCATCTTTGAGGAATTCAGGCAGGTCACTCACTACGAATTCTATATCATAGTCTGATAAGAGGTCTGCGACACCATTCGCGCGGGAGCTGGTGAGGAGGATGACGCGGATGGCGGGGGTGTTTTGGGCCCAGGTGGTTACTTCTTGTAATATCTGTGTTTCCGTTCTCATGTTTCGCCTATAAATTAAAAGTTACACCCCTGCTGAAAAAATAAGCCGCTGGGTATATGTTGCGACTGAACAGCAGGATCTGCACCCAAAGTACCTTCACTACTCTTTTGCATACCACCTGCGCAACCAGACAGGGCTAATATGGCTATAAAGCATGCTGTTTTTCTTATTCTATTCAACTTTATCATTATTATCCAACTGGCTCATTACTAGGCTCTTTTATTGCTTCATTTTCCTTGTATCGTTCCATAAAGGTAAGTTATGTTGAAAATTTGTAGTGTCGATTAAATCGATTAATTTAAACTGGTCCCTAATTCCAACATCTTATGTCTGCAAAACCCTTTTTCTTACTTCTGCTTCTTCCGGCAATGGCCATGGGGCAACAACATCCTGACAGCATAGTTTTAGAGAAGATCAATACGGCAGGCAAACACTCATCGATACCGGCTATTTTAACACAACTTTCCGATGTTTACGGGCCTAGGCTTCTGGGTACCTCAAATTATTACCATGCTGCCAAATGGGCCAAAGAACAAATAAAACTATCCGGAGCAGATACTGCCTACTTTGAGTCTTTCGATCAGCAGTACCGGGGCTGGAATGTTCAATCGTTCAATATGGAAATGATCTCCCCCGGCTACATGCACATTATTGCTTATCCGCTGGCTTATACTAAAAGTACACCGGGAACAATTGAAGCGGGTGTAATGTATGTGGAAAATATAGACAGCTTACAATACTTCCGGGGGAAACTCAGGGGTAAGATACTTTTACTGGGGCAGGATTTCATCCCTGTAAGATCATCACAGGAAATCCGTACAACAAAGATATCGGAGGAATTATTACAACAAGCTGCGGATAATCCGGATCCAAATGATCTGCTCATTGGTTATCATAGCAGGCGCTCCACCAGTCAGGCTATTCGGAGCCAGGAATTAAGAAGAACAACACTGGCAGCATTCTTTCAATTCTGTGCGTCTGAGGGAGTAGCCGCTCTGGTAGAGCCAAGCGATTATCCCTACGGCATCCTGCATGCAGATGGTAATCACCATATTCCCTCTTATACAAAACAAAGCGACATACAACCTATCGCATCCTTTGTTATGGCCAATGAGCATTTTGGCAGGTTGGCGAGATTAATAAAAACAGGTATCCAACCTGTTATCAGACTTCATCTTAACACTACCTTCAACTATGATCCGGCGTTCAATGTAAATGTAATAGGCGTATTAAATGGTCAATCACAACAACAGGTGATCATTGGTGCGCACATGGATTCATGGCATGGTGGAACAGGGGCGGTAGACAATGCCGCCGGCTGCGCCGTAATGATGGAAGCCATCAGGCTTTTGAAAGCGGCAGGCATAAAGCCAAAGCGAAGTATAAAGATCTGTTTATGGGGTGGTGAAGAGCAAATCTTTGCAGGTTCAAGATCTTATATTGCACAGCATGTTGGTGACCTTGATAATGGGCAACCGCAAAAAGATTTTTCAACCATATCTGCTTATTTTAACCTCGATAATGGCACAGGAAAGATCCGTGGTATTTATGCACAAGGGAATAGCAAGGTCAAGGCCATATTCGAAGAATACCTTTCTCCTTTTTCTTCAACAGTTACACTGCAAAATGCGAATCAAACAGATCACGAATTATTTGATGCGTTGAATATCCCGGCATTTCAATTCATCCAGGACCCTTTAAATTACATCTCTGCCGTTCACCATACATCGATGGATGTAATGGAATATGTTGATCAAACTGCATTAAAAGAAAATGCGGTGATCGTAGCTTACCTGATCTACAAAGTAGCCATGCGGGAAGATCTGCTGCCACGGAGGGATTTCATCAGCATCCTGCCCAGTATGAAAGGGAACACTACTTTTTTCCTGAAAGGATTTGATAACGCCAGGGCTGTTTCCATGGCCAGCGACTTTAATAACTGGAATATGTTCGGTACCCCTCTGGCTAAAGTTGCAGGCGGATGGACTTGTAAACTGGATCTTCCACCTGGAAGATATTTATACAAATACATTGTTGATGGGAGCTGGACAGCAGATCCTTTAACACCCGTTGAAAAATTGTTGAAAGACGGCAAGGGCCATACGGGGCTAAATGAGTTAATTGTAAAATAAGGCCCGCAATTGCGAGCCTTATTTTTATAAAAATTTCCCTGTATAACTCTCTTTCACTTTCTTCAACCCTTCCGGTACTCCTGCGTACAGCAAAGTACCCCTTAATACTTATCCAGAACTAGAATTTGTACCCCGGCGGCTCGGCCGGGAGCTCACTGTTTCAAGTACAGATTTCGCAACCAATATAATAGTACAACAATGAACATGAAAGCGGAACCTATCATCCCCCAAAAATCATCCCCCTCCTTCCCTGTACCTTCCATTGCATACCAATCATCATTCTGATTATAATACAATTCGATTTGATCTCCTATCTTGTATTTCACACGTTGACTATAAGTCAAATTCACATGATGAACCTCTTCATGATGCATGAAGACTAACGAACTTCTTCTCTTTGATTTATTACAATCAACTTGAGTTATTGTAACTGAAATTAAATTCTCCTTACGAATTGTATTTCTACGTAAATTATATTTATGATAACTTATTGAAAAGAGGAACAATGAAATAAGAATAAGTATCAGTATCAAAAATGTGTTCTTCGATATCATATAGATTTTTTATTAAGGTCGTATCTAAAATAGCCGATGCCCTCGAAGTATCTATCGATTACCTCATCGGTAAAACTAAATGGAACTGGATAAACAGGCGCTTAAGCGCCTGGAAGATATATCCCAACTACCGGAGGAGAATAGAAAGTTTATTCTCAACCTCCTCGATATGGCACTCAGGGACTTTAAAGTAAAAAAAGTGCATAACCAGTAATAACAGCAAAGCCCCGCAGTCGCGGGGGCTTTGCTGTTTTATGAGAACATACTTCGTCAATAAGATACTACTTCACTTTTCTCTAATGTAATTTTACCTTCTGGCTGTTTTATCGTATAAAAATAAAGACGCCCACCACCATAGGTAAAATCAAGTTGGCCACCTTTATTCTCAAAAATATAATCCATTACGGGCACAATTATAAATTTCCCCCTAATACTTTTAGACTCTATTTTCACCAAGTGTTGCAATTCGTTTTTGGGAAGAGCCCCTTTAAGACTATCATCCCAATAAATAACTTTATACTTCCCGCTAAAATTAAATATCGCAGAACTATCATCACACGCAATATAAATAGGCCCGCTTATAAACTTCCTTCTCTCTGTACCTCCTTTAATACCACGCTCTATCCTAGATAAGTGTTCATTTAAAGCTAAAGAATAAAGCTTTGAGGTATCTTGTAACTTAAACTGTGGGCTCTGCGTCAATGCCATCAACACTGCACTCAATATACATACTAACATAATAAGTTATTTTTTAAATGTATTAATAGGTATAGTTGCAATAACGCCTTGTTTGGTATGCACATAAATAAGACCTCCTTTCATACCAAATACATAACTAACACCTTTTGTTGTTTTCATGTCCTGCAAAGAAGGAGGTTGAACATATGAGGCTGTATAGCCCGCACCATTTATTTTAAATTTCTTATACCCACTCGGATGACTATGAAAACCATCGGCACCAGTAATCGATGCAACTTGACCTGTTTTCGTAGGGTCCGCAACTTTACCTGGTGAAACTTCCTTCACAACATTATTATTTAGTGTCCCGCCATATTCTCTATTATTAGCAGGTTTTTCGCCTCCTGTCCCATCATCTTTAGACACTATATTTACCATCTTCTCCATGTTGCTCTCTGATTGTATTTGCACGACATTCTTCATGTGATCTCCCTGAAAATTCCCAGCCTTGATTTCATTCTCTGTTTTCTCCGCAGCTTCACTTGTAATAGGTAGAGATTTACCTTTCTCCGCATAATTTTCTTTGCCGTATAGATCTGTGGTCGTCTTCGCGGTTCTTATAACGTATACTTTCTTGTCATCCTTCCCATCATTACCTATATGTTCACCCTTTTCATTATAATAGTCACCTGGAACATCTCCTAGAGGATCATTATACCTAATTGGGTTATTGTAATTAGATGCATAAGGACTCCACATTTCCATACTTTCTATCTTCGGATCTACCTGCCACCATCTACCAATCTGGGGATCAAGATTCCTAAACTGGGCTTCATAAGAGTATAACTCAAGATCACTGTTTAACTCTATACCGTTATACTTATAACGATTTTCCAGGGGACCAACTGCTTTGGAACTGATCCCACTCATGGTGAGCCCAAACGGATAATAATGTGTTTCCTCCAGTACCGGACCGGGCGTATGAAGCACTACCACATTGTCAAAATACACATTTTCAAGCGATTCATTATTTGTATACACATACAAATAACCCGCTTTTGTCATTGTCATCTCACTGGTAGCAAGTGTTTGCAACTGATCCGGACTTCCTTGTACCTGCCTTGCTCCACTATTTTCGTCCACTAATTTAAACTGATCATCAAAAAGCACAAAATTTAAGTACGCGCGTGGCTTATTAGATTGGTTTTGAGATGGATCCTGTTCTCTTAATCGCTGATAATCTGCCGGGGTAAAGTTGTTTGAAAACGGGGAAGCAGCATCAACAGAAACACCTTTCGATCCTCCAGGCAACGCGTCACCTATAAAGGCACTTACCAAGGCGTTTATCATACTGTTAACAGGAGTACCAGAGGTATGCGTTCCAGTGGATTGATAGAACGCCTTAGCCCCAATCTGGATCTTATCTCCAGCCATTACCCTTAATGCCAGTGAGGGACCAGTTTTCTGGTTAACACCATCCAGTTTTGAAACGAAATCATTAGGATCCGTAGTGGGGTCTGAAGGATACCCGGAAGGTTTAGGTTTACGGGTATTATCTATATTATTAAATAGAGCATTCTCTACAGCAGTTTTTGCTGTTTCCAGGGTAGCCGCATAAGTATGTTGCAAAGTTTCATCCGTTAACACAGTGCGTATGTTACCCAGATGGTCTTTCAAAAAGTAATCATATACAAATGCCACCGGCTGACCGGTTTTGTAAATGGCCCTGACCCTTCCTTCTTCATGACTAACGTATTGAAGTTGATTGTTCTCATAGACATAACCGTTAACATAATCAGTGGTCGTGATCTTTTCAGGGCTGACGGCTTGATCCGTAACAATCTTCTTTCGCTTATTTCCATCTGCATCATATATATATTCAATCCTACCTTTGCCTGTGATAATTATCTTTATTGGAAGATTCAGGTGATTATAGTGAATAGCAGAAATATTTTTATTATGGTCGATAGTCAGATTACCATTTAGATCATAATCATAGTCTATGGAGTAATCAGGATGCTGATCTTTAAAATCTCCTAGGGTAGAAGCCGGGTCATTAAGAGCATCGTTAATTTTGTATAACTTATTGGTATATGCGGTTCCTGATTTTTCCAGTGTATAGGTGAGATCGTCAATCTGCACACTGCCTCCTGATTTTAATCCCCACTGCTGCATCCGCTTGATATTTCCATTCGCATCGTAAGCTTGTGCAGGAGTAATACCGTCCCCCATTTTAAAGTCATAAATAACATTCGCACTCTGGTCCCAATTATTCCCTGCAGCCTGCGTAAAGTCCGCTCTCAATAAACGATCTGCCGGGTCGTAACGGAAGCTGTAAGCTCTCGCAACGGGATCATTGAACCCTTTCCATTTAATCCCTGCAATATTACCACTAAGCTCCTGGTTGAGAAACCCATTATCATAACTCAATTCCTGTCCGAAGTAATGAGTGGCTGCACTACTGAGATATTCTTTATTGATTGCTCTCAGCCATCCTCTTACATTATAGTCATAGTTCAGGATTTCCAATGGATCTGAAGGGTTCCTTGTAGCCTTCTCCAATAATTTCTTTTTAAGCTGTCCCAATGCATTGTACTGATTAGTGGCAATATCCCGTTGAAGATTAATATCATCATTCAGTTGTTTGGTAATCTTAAGCACCCTTCCTGCATGATCATACAAGATCATTGCTAGTACGCGTGTTTCGGGCGTTTGTTCACTACGGGGATTACGATGGCGCTGATAGCTGCTCAGCAATTTATTATTGAAATCATACAGATTGGTGGTAATATCCACACCACCTATGGCATTATCTGCCAGAACCTGTATTACACGCCCCTTCTTATCATAGTAAGTAGAATTAGTTAACCATTCATCTGTTCCCAATAGCCGCATCTTTGTACCAGTCAACAATCCTTTTGTTAATTGACTGACGGAAACTGGTTCTTCATACGGATTATTTCCTTTTTGCGGTTTAACAAAGTCATCAGTATAAGGGTCCTTTTTACCAGGATAAGTATATTTATCGTAATAATTATACGTGAGTGGTTCCAACATGTTAGCATCAAGTGACGGCAAGGGATTATTGGCATATATGGTTTCAGTGGTCAAAATCTCCTCCTCATTAATCTCTGTTTCGGTTTCTCCTGTTCCGCTATCAAAGCCTGCTAAAAACTCAATACTTGTACGGGCTTTGTAAATAAGTCTGCCATCATGGGTTGCCACTACCAGGTTAGAGGTGATTGGAATGTTGTGCGTGATTGTCTGAGAAGTGGTGGCTCCTGATAGTCCGCTTTCTAATTGACTACGAAGAAGATTTGTTGTATAGAAAGCTGTCATAGTCGGACGATTCTGTTCATCATAAAAGGTCGTAAGCCATTTGCCAGGAAGTCCAGGTATAGGACGCATATTACCGTCTTGCATGAAAACCAACCGATCTCTCACATCATATACCATTTCTACAGGTTGCGCGCCAGGTACTCTTTTATAGATCATCCTACGGCGGTGATCATATTCATAACTGAAGCAAAGTTCATTCCGGAAAGAGGTATCGGCTAAGCTCCACCCATTACCTGGAAATCTTTCAACAGCTTTCGGCGGCAATACAAAACGAAGGTTACCGAGCCCATCATACACATAATATGTACATAACCAGCCGGTATGATCTGCACCAGGAATATCTGCGATCTGTACTTTCTTTAAGATCACATGCCCCTCTTTATCTGTGTATTCAATTACTTTATTGCCGGACTCATTTGCACTGACATTTTTGGTCAATTCCCCGGCAGCATAATATCCAGACGAGGCAGGAAAACTTCCTGCGGTAGAACCGATAGCCCAGATACGTACTCCGTCCGCCATTTCATTCCTCAGATATTCTTTACTGACCCCTTTATTACTTCCAGCCCAGCCATTCCCTTGTGGCATTGCTTTGCTTACCCGCTCCAAAGGCGAGGCCTCATAATTTATTTTACTATAAAATATATTTTCATTCTCCTCTGCATATTGGTTTTGTAGCATGTTGTATTGTTCCGCAAAAGGGTTCGTCCTAAATTTACCATTCTGTGCACTTGATACATAAGGAAGATATTTATACACCTCGCGACCATAAACATCATAAACTATGGGAGTAATGATATCGTAGCCCGTGGAGGCATTATAGTTGTCCCCCATGCCTCCGGTGCCTTTGGAGACAATTTGTAACGGACGGCCTAAACCATCCACATATTTTGTTGTTTGCTTTACTTCTTTGTTTGTATTACTACTGTTAGTTACTGCCAAAGGATCCGTTGTACGCATACTCGGTTCCCAGCTGCGAATATAGTTGACTGTACTATTCAAATATGTCCCTGGGGCAGCATCCGGCACCTTGGAGGGGCGGGAAGCTCCTCCCGGTTTTTGCGCCATCAAATCTATACTAATCACCGCAAAATAAAGCAGGATTAAACCACTGCGTTTTATGAACAATGAATATTGCATCTTCATAGGTATTATTGGGTTAAGGGGCTTTGATATTGATAATCAAACTGCTTCAAAATGTTACTATCCTGATCACGTATTAACTTAAGGCGGCCAAAGCTGTCATACTCATAATAAATATTCCTGCAATTTTCGTCTGCCTGAGAAGCAGTGCCAATTAAGGGCTTATAGGTAAATGTATTTACTTTAGCATCCGGCAGATTAGCCCTGAGGTTACTTATTCTGCTAAGATAATCACCGGAAGGACTGGTTTCAGCTGCAAAAGCGTTTAAAGTTGTTTCACCAATGCTACCTAAAGCAGCTAATACCTGAGGCAACGTAGCATGCTTTATTTGTGCGATCGGGTAGCTATTATTGTATCCCCATAGATATACCTGTTTAACACCATCTCTGCTGGTCACTTCCAGGATATTGCCTTTTGAAGAATAAGTATAAACATTTATTTCTTCAAGCGGGCCCACACCAATACTAGTTTCTTCTTTATCTAACAAAAAGGTATTCGCCTGGGCACTGTAATAGGCTTTGTAAGCATTAATAAGATCTAAATTCCTGAATGTTTCCTTTTTGACAACCTTACCATATATGTATTTATCCTGCCACATAGCTGTGGGTACCCAGGATGCATCAGGAGGATACGAGTAAACTGTTTTAATCAGGTCTCCATTACTGGAAGTGGTCTGTTCTGATTTAAGCTGCAGGTGTGTTTGCGAATCATGATCATAATCAATAACCGTTTGAACATAGTCTGTTGATCCTTGCGCATAAAGTCGTTCCGTTTTTTGAGCTGTCACCCATCTGTCTGAGATAACAGTGTAAGACTGGTGAACTATGTTTCTATCATAACAGGTAACGATCGGCGAATTATTTCTTTCATCCTGTGGTGTCAACTGTTTGGTCGCTATACCCTTGATATCTTTTACCAGTTGATGAGCATAGTCATAGTTTTCTGTTTTTACCAAACTCCCTGTTTCATTATAATGTTTCACATCTGTTGCCAGACCATTATTAGTTCTTTTTACAGTAGGAAATCCTTCTATCAACTTTTGCCCTGCCAATTGTTCTTCCTCCTGATTAACATAGTGATATTCAGTCTTTCCATTTCCAGTACTATATTCTGTTACCTGATCATATCCTACAATATTTCCAGAACCCGATGCTCCCAATGGCGAATTACTCCAGGAACGCCCCATATAAGCAACCAATGGAAATTCAAGTGTATTCTGGCAATAAAATGGAACATGGTAACCAGGATATAGTAGTAGCCGGCCAGTAGAAGATTTCTGGCCATTTTGCATAACGGTGTAATCGTACTCTTTCACTTGCTGAATACTGGTCAGGTTATCTTTTGAAATTATTTTCTTAATCCTTAGTCCTCCTCCCGTTTTTGCAGCAATTCCATTACCATTTATCGGGATTTGTCTGGAAGGCATACCATATTTCACAGCGTTCACTTCTAAATTAAATTTTTGCCTTCTATAAACTTTAAGTTCGTAATCTCCAGGAGGCAGCATAAACTTCTGCTGGTTCCTGAATATAGGATCTATATTACCCGGGTTATTGGGACAATTATTATTGTGGTTATTTGTAAAGAAGGTGAGGAAATCAGACATACCATGTGTTATAACAAAAGTAGATGTTGACGTATTCTGTAAACTATACCAAAGTTCATTTCCTACATAGATGGTGCCTGGATCAACAACATTACAGGGATCTGATGTTGTAGCAGATGGATAGTAAGTCATGGTCCCATCAATGGTCACTTCCTGATTATACAAACCTGTTATGGAAAAGCTCACAGTTTGGTATGCATTTGGATCATACTCAGCAGTTACTATTGAAGCAAGGCCAATAGGACCATTATTCACAAAATCCGTTAAGGCAAATGCATCGACTCCCAGCTCATCATAATCATTTGGTTCAAATTCAAATTCACTGGATCCACCTGTAGGGTAAACGATCTTATTTAAAGTACCTGCCGTCATATAAATACCATCAGGTTGCCGGTTTGCATCACCTAATGAATAATACTTAGCACCACTTCCGGTATGATCGTAAGCCGTACCAAATGGGATACGGGAAGGATTATAATATGCTCCATTGTAATATCCCCAAAAATCCTGCGCATTAGAATATTTGGAAGGCAGGGGATACGTTTCGTTGTAAAATAGTTGATAATATGGATTACACGCTGTGGAGCCACCGCATTCCCTTACTTTTTCAAGTTTCAATCGTTTAAAATTATACCTGCTCTCTCCTGTTGCTCCTGCATTAAAATAATTATACTCCAGTTCAATTTTTTTCACCGTTATACCTGCATTATCCAATACCACTATATTATCCAGTTTCTGTGGCCCATATAAGCTCCAGGTCAAATAGGTTGCGGTACGCCATAGATATTGAGTGGCAGATGAATTTGTTGTTGCAAGCATCATGTCTTCCCTTAATGATTTATTAAGGACGATCTTACCCAATGAATGCCTGACTTCTTTCAGATAAATATGATTGGTAAAGATCTTTAAGGCCGCGTTTCGAAGAGATGGGCTAAAACATTGAATCTCTGAACCAGGAACAACTGACGTCCGTTTTACATCCATTAAAGACATCCGTGCAGATTGGTACTGGGAAAATTTTTTTCCGCTGGGTGTACCATTTACCATTTCATCGACTGTATCATATATATAAGTAACTTCTTCCCCCAGTGGTGTAACCATCTTATCCAGATACCAGGAAGAAACCACTATATCATCCCACGAAAAAAAACCAAAGCTTGTGTTGCTGAACTCCACCTCTTCCGGACCAGCTCCATACTCTCCATTCCCATGAAGGGTTTCAGTAGCTTCTATTGTTCCAAAATAAAAAGTAAACCCATCTGCTGTTTTTATCTGCCACCTACGATTTGCTTTATCATATCTGATATCTATTTTTTCTGCTTTTAAAGGGGTGCCTACAACAAAATTGAGTGCACTATTCTGACCGCTTTCCAACACAAAACTTCCACTCTTACCCATAAAATTGAAGTAAAACACATCCGGTTCCGCATCAATATCCTGTCGGCAGATCCTATCCAAAAAGTTACTTTGTGTCTCATTCTGATTATCATAAGGATATCCTGTATACCCACCCATGGTGCCAGCTCCTAAATTTGAAAACCCATCATTGGCGAATTGCATATCATCGCCGCCTTTCACGGTTCGGGTAATAACCCCTCCAATATTGAGAGACCAGCCAAGACCTACCCAACTAGCATCCTGTTCAACAGTTACACCACCTCCATGGTAATTCAATGCAATGGGTATTTGAACATCTCTAAACGCGAGGTTATAGAGTGGGATACTGATATTGGGAATCCCTGTATAAGTGCTGACTGGAATACTACCATATACACCTAAAGCTGCGGCATCGGGAGATGGCGGAATAATCGTGTTGGTTTGCTGGGCTATTCCTGTATTAAATGCCATCAGGCTCAGCATGGATAAAAACAATCGCTTCAAAGAAACGGCAAAACGCATGATCATAGGTATTAATTAACGGGTTACCGGGTTATTAATTGACGTTAAATATATCATTTTTAATAAGATAGTGTACGTTAAATCAGGATAAAATAAAAAGCCCGCAATTTGTACAAATTGCGGGCTTCTAACTAATATGTATATATTTTATAAAAACTTCCCGGTATAACTCTCTTTCACTTTCTTCAACCCCTCCGGTACCCCAGCATACAACAAACTTCCTCCACCTTCACCACCTTCCGGTCCAAGGTCTATCGCCCAGTCCGCAGAGCGGATCACATCCAGGTTGTGTTCTATCACTAATACAGAATGCCCCTGATCAATCAACGCATTGAAAGAGTTCAGCAATTTTTTGATATCATGGAAATGAAGGCCCGTAGTGGGCTCATCGAAGATGAAGAGGATATGCCCCTGTGCTTTTCCTTTGCCGAGGAAAGAAGCCAGTTTTACCCGTTGGGCTTCTCCGCCGCTCAATGTGTCTGAAGACTGGCCCAGTTTTACATAACCTAATCCTACATCACTTAAGGGACGGATCCTGTTCACTACATCTTTCTCCTCTTTGAAGAATTCCAGTGCTTCGTCTACCCCCAGTTCCAGGATATCATAAATGCTCTTGCCCTTGTATTGTACTTCCAGCACTTCGTCTTTGAAACGTTTGCCTCCGCAGGTTTCACAGGTAAGGTGTACATCTGCCAGGAACTGCATTTCCACGATCACTTCGCCTTCTCCTTTACAGGTATCACATCTGCCACCATCTACGTTGAAAGAAAAATGTTTAGGCTGGAAGCCGCGCATCTTGCTCAGCGGTTGCTTTGCAAAGAGATCACGGATCTCATCATATGCTTTGATATAAGTAACAGGGTTGGAGCGGGATGATTTACCGATCGGATTCTGATCGATCATTTCTATCTGCGTAACTGCTTCCAGGTCTCCTTTCATCAGCCGGTGATTGCCCACACGGTCTGTGAATTCACCTTTCAGTTTCATCAGCGCAGGATAGAGTATCTGTTTTACCAGCGTGGTTTTTCCGGAACCGGATACGCCGGTTACAACACACAGTATCCCCAACGGAAATTGCACATCGATGTTTTTGAGGTTGTGCTGGCGGCATCCTTCCAGTGTAATGGAACGTTTCCATTTACGGATATTGGCTGGCGGTTCAATCCTGTAGTGACCGCTGAGGTATTTGCCGGTAAGGCTTTTGCCGTCTTTTAATATTTCAGGATAAGTGCCTTCAAAGATCACTTCACCCCCAAGATGGCTGGCCAGCGGGCCCATGTCTATAATGTAATCCGCCTGTTCCATCAGTTGCTCATCATGTTCCACAACCACAACCGTGTTACCAAGATCGCGGAGTTCGTGTAATACTTTGATGAGGCGGTGTGTATCCCTGGCATGCAAGCCAATACTGGGTTCATCCAGGATGTATAAGGAGTTGGTGAGGTTACTACCTAAGGTGCGGGTGAGTTGTATACGCTGGCTTTCTCCACCACTCAGTGTGTTGGCCACACGGTTGAGGGTGAGGTAACCAAGCCCAACATCCAGCAGGGTTTTCAGGCGGTGGTTCACTTCTATCATGATCCGTTTGGACACCTGTTGCTGGTATTCATTCAGTTCCAGTTTATCAAACCATACTTTCAGTTTTTCAACCGGCATATCTACCAGGTCTGCAATGCTGGCTTCTCCTACTTTTACGTACAATGCTTCTTTGCGTAAGCGGGCACCTTTGCAGGTAGGGCAAACTGTGCGGCCACGGTAACGGGCCTGCATTACGCGGTATTGCACTTTGTAGAGGTTCTGCTCTACCATTTTGAAGAACTCATGGATACCGGAGAAGTGTTCATTACCATCCCACAGCAATTGAACCTGTTCATCCGTGAGGTCTGAAATAGGTTTGTGTATGGGGAAGCTGAACTTACGGGCGGCTTTCACAAGGGCATCCTTGTATTCACCCATTTTTTCTCCACGCCAGGGAGCAATGGCACCTTCAAAAACACTGAGACGTTTATCGGGCATTACCAGGTCTGCATCAATTCCTAACACCTGCCCAAAGCCTTCACAGCTGGGGCATGCGCCGAATGGATTATTAAAAGAGAATAAGTTCGGAACGGGTTCTTCGAACTGGATACCATCCAGCTCAAAGCGGTTGGAGAAATGTTGTTTTATTTTTCCATCCACTTCCAGGTGGCAATCTCCTTCACCTTCGTAGAAAGCGGTTTGGATGGAATCCGCGATTCTGTGTTTATCATCTTCCTCAAAATCCTTTACCACAATACGGTCTATCAACACGTAGGCGGAAGCGGGGATCTTAGGGTTTTTCTGCTCCTGGAGTTCTTCGATACGTACCAGCTCCCCATTAGTATACAGGCGGGAAAAACCTTTCTGCATGAGAATGTTCAGTTCTTCCGGCACTTTACGGTTGGCGTGCTGGCGGAAGGGGACCAGGATCTGGACTTTACTGCCGGTTTTGAGTTTGGAGATATAGTCCACCACGTCCGCCACCTCGTGTTTTTTCACCAGTTCCCCGGAAACGGGGGAATAGGTTTTGCCTGCACGGGAAAAGAGCAGGCGGAGGTAGTCGTACAGTTCTGTCATGGAACCTACTGTGGAGCGGGGGGTTCTGGTGATCACCTTTTGTTCAATGGCGATGGCCGGGCAGATCCCTTTGATGTAATCCACATCCGGTTTGTTCATCCGCATGAGGAACTGGCGGGCGTAGGCGCTGAGGCTTTCCGCATACCTTCTTTGGCCCTCGGCATACAGGGTATCCATGGTAAGGCTGGATTTTCCGGAGCCGCTGACCCCGGTTACCACTACCAATTTATTTCTGGGTATTGAAACGCTGACATTCTTAAGATTATGCACCCGGGCCCCTTTGATAAAGATATGGTCCGGAGAGCTAACTGGTTCACGTTCAACGGTTACTTCCTTCGTTTTTACTTTTGCGCACATAAGGTTACAAATTTAAGGATTCGGAAGCTGAAACGGACACCCAAATCCGGAAGGGGCCGTCTTACGTACATCTTTAATACCAATTTTTTCTGGCGGGTTGTTTTATTGAACTATTCCTTTATATTTGCAATAACCGGTATACTTATACCTAACCGCCCGGCCAGCATTCATAACTAAAAACAGCACATTATCGCATAAACTCTACTCTATCAAACAACCTACTGGCTTAAAAGTCCGTATTATTTACTAACCGCTATTGGTAGATGTTTATGCAAGTAATGTACAAATTGAATGACGAACAACTGATCACACTGTTTAAGAAAGGGCATTCTACAGCCCTGGAAGAACTGGTATACCGTCATAAAGACAAACTTTACACCTCCATCGTATTGCTCGTTAAAGATGCATTTTTAGCTGAGGATATCTTCCAGGATACCTTCATAAAAATTATCGACACTATTCGCGGCGATCGTTATACGGAGAAAGGTAAATTCTTACCATGGGCCATGCGCATCGCGCATAACCTGTGTGTGGACCACTTCAGAAAAATCAAACGAACACCGCTGATAAAAACCAGTGACGACAAGGACATTTTTAATGTACTTGGATTTAGTGAGCCCAGTGCGGAAGAAGTGATGATGACCCGTCAAAGCCATGACAGCGTTCGGCGTATGCTGGACCTGTTACCGGAAGAGCAAAGGGAAGTGATCATCCTTCGCCACTATGCGGAACTGAGTTTTAAAGAGATTGCTGACCTCACGCAAGTGAGCATCAATACTGCATTGGGCCGTATGCGTTATGGCCTGATCAATCTCCGGAAGATGATGACGGAGAAGCAGATTTGTTTGTAACCTTTTTTTGCTTGCCATGAACGGGCGGTGGGATGTAATGTCTACCGCTCGTTTTTTTTGCTGATCATCAGCACTCCTGCCAATACCAATGCCGTACCTGCCAATTGCAGCCAGGTAACCGGTTCATCCAGAAAAATATAAGCGAGCAAAATTGTAGATACCGGTCCGATGCTGGTAATGATAGCAGTATTCCCGGAACCGATCCTGCGGATACCTTCACTCATCATGAAGGTGGGTAATACGGTGGAAACGATTGCCATCTGGAAACAAAGCCAGTAAGTATGGCTGGAAAAATGCCGCACTTCTGTGCCATGTGTTACCAGATATTGGGCAAAAATGCCCAGCGTTGCAAAAATCAGGGCATACGCCGTGAACTTCATGGATCCTACCTTGGGAATGATCTGCCCCCCGCCTACAATATAAAAAGCATAGGTAACAGCACAACCCAGGATCAGCAGACTCCCAATGATCACATCATTCCCTGCTTGTAATTGTATGTCTGCAACAAAGGCCACCATCATCCCCAGATAAGCCAATAGCAGCGCCATCCATTGTGTGCGGCTAACTTTCTGCCTGAATGCTGTTGCCCCGATGAGCAAGGCAAAAGTGGGATAAAGGAAAAGGATCAGTCTTTCCAGGCCGGCTGAAATGTAGGCCAGCCCCATGAAATCCAATAAACTGCTGATGTAATAACCCAGGAATCCCAGCAAGGCAATAAAGCCCCACTGGCGTGGCGTGAGTTTTACATTTCCCTCCCGGCGGGACAGTACCCATGCCGTGATAATGTAAAAAGGGATGGAGAATAACATCCTGAGCGCCAGCATGGAGATGGCGTCTATGGCTTCCGTACGGTAAACAAGCTTCACGTATATGGCCTTGGCGGAAAACAGGAAAGCTCCTGCAATGGCCAGGGTGAAGCCTATAATGTAGTTGGACTTTTTCAATTTACATTTTTTCAAAAACGATCGCGGCTCCCTGGCCAACACCCACACACATGGTGGCCAATCCGTATTTCACTCCGGAACGGCGTTTCATTTCATGCATGAGCGTAGTAGTGATGCGCGCTCCGCTACAACCCAGCGGATGGCCAATGGCAATGGATCCGCCATTGAAGTTGATCTTCTGAGGGTCCAGACCAAGGTCACGGATACAGGCTAATGACTGGGAAGCAAAGGCTTCGTTTAATTCAATGATATCCAGGTCGCTGGCTTTTAACCCAGCACGCTGGAGGGCTTTTTGGGAAGAAGGCACAGGGCCGATACCCATAAAAGCAGGGTCTACTCCGGCAACGGCCATGGATTTGATCATGGCAATAGGTTGCAGATTGAACCGTTTGAGGGCACTTTCCGAAACAATCATTACGGCAGAAGCACCATCGTTAATGCCGGCAGAGTTACCGGCCGTAACGGTTCCGTCTTTCATAAAAGCAGGGCGCAGGGCGGCCAGTTTTTCCAGATATGTTTCACGTGGAGGCTCATCTTTGGAGAAGATCACCTTGTCTTCTTTGTTGGGCGTGATCTCCACGGGGATGATCTCATCGTTCCAGCGGCCCGCCAGGTGGGCTTCTTTGTATTTCCGCTGGCTTTCAAAGGCAAACAGGTCCTGGTCTTCCCGGCTGATCTTCCATTCCCGGGCTACATTTTCTGCCGTTTCGCCCATGGAAAAGGGATAATAGAGGTCCGCCAGTTTCTTATTGGTAAAGCGCCAGCCGATGGTGGAATCATACATTTCCGTTTTGCGGCTAAAGGCAGCATCCGGTTTAGGCATCACCAAAGGTGCGCGGGTCATGCTTTCCACTCCTCCGGCCAGGTAAACCTCGCCCTCACCGCACATTATAGCACGGGAAGCATCCATAATGGCCTGCAGGCCTGAGGCACAGAGCCTGTTTACGGTGTTTCCAGCCACAGATATGGGTAAGCCGGACAACAATACAGCCATACGGGCCACATCACGGTTATCCTCTCCGGCCTGGTTGGCGGCTCCGGCAATTACGTCTTCTACGGAAGAAGGGTCCACAGAAGGGTTCCGGGTCATGAGGGAACGGAGCATCAGGGCCAGCATATCGTCAGGACGGATAGTGCTCAATGCGCCACCATAGCGGGCTATGGGAGTTCTTACGGCATCTACTATATAAGCTGCTTGCATGTAATGGTTAGTGTTAAAGTTGCGAATTTATCGCAACTAATCGGGATTACCTTCAACCCAGCAATCCCAAATCCGAAATATGGACGTACCTTTGCGGGATGATGAGGAAGCAGAACATTAGGCATTTGAGCCTGCCACAGATACAAGAGGTATTTGCGAACATGGGCGAAAAGCCCTTTCGGGCCAAACAAGTGTACGAATGGCTGTGGCTTAAACAGGCCCGGGACTTTGAATCAATGTCCAACCTGAGCAAGCCGCTGCGCGCCTCTCTGGAAGAAAACTTCACTTTCCCGGCCATCAAGGTGGATGCCACCCAGCATAGCTCGGACGGTACCATCAAAAGCAGGTTCAAACTGCATGATGGCCATTTTGTGGAAGGAGTGCTGATCCCTACCTCTACCCGGCAGACTGCCTGTGTATCTTCCCAGGTGGGTTGCAGTCTTAGCTGTAAATTCTGCGCCACAGGGTTTATGGACCGCAAAAGGAACCTGGATTTTGATGAAATATTCGACCAGGTGGCCCTGATCAACAAACAAGCCATTGAAACTTCCGGTAAAAAGCTGACCAATATCGTGTTCATGGGCATGGGCGAGCCTTTGCTGAATTACAAAAATGTGCTCCATTCCATTGAAAGGATCACTTCTCCGGAAGGCCTGGCTATGAGCCCTAAACGGATCACGGTTTCCACGGCAGGTGTGGCCAAAATGATCCATCAGTTAGGGGAAGATAAAGTGCGTTTTAACCTGGCATTATCGCTCCACGCAGCGAATGATCAGAAACGTACGCAGATCATGCCGATCAATGAAACCAATAACCTGAAGGTGTTGGTAGAGGAGTTGAACTACTTCTATAAAGCCACAGGGAACGAGATCTCCTTTGAATACATCCTTTTCAAGGATTTCAATGATACCGTGAAAGATGCAGAAGAACTGATCAAGATCTACCGCCAGGTGCCGGTGGACCTGATCAACATTATTGAATACAATCCGATCGATGGAGCCAGGTTCCAGAAACCTTCAGAGGAAGCTACGGAAGCGTTTATGGAGTATCTCGGCAAACATAAAGTGAACGCTCGTTTGCGCAGGAGCCGCGGGAAAGATATTGATGCGGCATGCGGACAACTGGCTAATAAAGCATAGAAACATTTTACTGCAGGAATGCAGCAACTATAATTATACAGCATGAAAAAAAGCAGACCCGCTAAAAAAGGGTTCACACCTTTCAAAGAAAATTCACGCAGCAAACCTACAGACAGGCCATCTTCAGATCGCCGCCCAAAGCGCGATGGAGAGGAGAAAGGTTCCTTTAAAAGCTACCGTGAGAACGACAGGAGCGAAAAGCCGAAGAGAAGTTTTGGAGATGGTGATCAGGGACGTTTCCGTAAAGACAGTGACGCTCCGAAGAGAACAGGCGGAACTGACAGGTTTGACAACGACAGACCCAAAGGACGTTTCAGCAAAGATGATGATAAACCGAAAAGGAGTTTCGGAGATAAACCACGTTTCAGCAAAGACGATGACAGACCGAAAAGAAGTTTCGGTGACGATAAACCTAAAGGGCGTTTCAGCAAAGATGATGACAGGCCGAAGAGAAGCTTTGGTGACGATAAACCAAAAGGACGTTTCAGCAAAGATGATGACAGGCCGAAGAGAAGTTTTGGTGATGATAAACCAAAAGGGCGTTTCAGCAAAGATGACGACAGGCCAAAGAGAAGTTTTGGTGATGATAAACCAAAAGGACGTTTCAGCAAAGATGACGACAGGCCGAAGAGAAGTTTTGGTGACGATAAACCAAAAGGACGTTTCAGCAAGGATGACGACAGACCGAAAAGGAGCTTTGGTGACGATAAACCAAAAGGACGTTTCAGCAAAGATGATGACAGGCCGAAAAGGAGCTTTGGCGATAATGAAGACCGACCGAAAAGAAGTTTCGACAAAGACGAAGACAGGCCCAAAAGAAGCTTTTCCAAAGAAGACGGTGAATCCCGTCCGAAAAGGAATTCAGGCGATGGAGAAAGCAGTCCTAAAAGAGCTCCCCGCACAGCTGCTCCTGAAAAAGAAAAAAGCACCCGCAAACGTGTTGCCTTAGAAAATAATACGGCAGATGAAGAAGGCGGCAATGAAATGCCCCTGAACAAATACATCTCCCACTGCGGTATCTGCAGCCGTCGCAAAGCCGTTGATTTTATCAAAGAAGGCCTCGTAACCGTAAACGGCCAGAAGATAGAAGAACCTGCATTCAAGGTAACCGCCAAAGATGTGGTAACCCTGAAGGACAAACGCATCTTCATTCAAAAGAACCTCGTGTACGTGTTGCTGAACAAACCGAAAGGTTACATCACCACTACAGATGATCCGGAAGGCCGTCAGACTGTTATGGAACTGGTAACAGATGCTGCAGAAGAAAGATTGTTCCCCGTAGGCCGCCTGGACCGTAATACTTCTGGTCTTTTATTACTGACGAATGATGGTGAACTGGCACAAAAACTGGCGCATCCCAAACACAACATCAAAAAGATCTACCACGTAGAACTGGATAAGCCACTGACCCGGGCAGACTTTGATCAGATCATTGCAGGCGTTACGCTGGAAGATGGGCTGGCGCTTGTTGATGCCCTCGCATTTGTGGACACCAAGGATAAAAAGCAGATCGGCATTGAGATCCACAGCGGTAAAAACCGTATCGTGCGCCGTATCTTTGAACACCTGGGCTACCAGGTGGAAAAGCTGGACAGAGTAATGTATGCCGGTTTGACCAAGAAGAATGTGAACCGTGGCAAATGGCGCTTCCTGTCTGAAAAAGAAGTGATCTTACTCAAACACTTTAAATAAAAAATATTGAACGGGGAGCATGCGTTCCCCGTTCATGATCTTTCTCTCATGCGCATAGATTCCCTGGTTATATTCGAGAATGAGGATATTGTAGCGATCAATAAACCCTCCGGCCTGTTAAGTATTCCGGACAGGCATGATAATGAGCTCGAAGCCGTTTCTACCCTTCTCAAAAAACATTACGGCCAGATATTTACCGTGCACCGGCTGGACAGGGATACCAGCGGGCTGATCCTTTTTGCCAAACATGAAGCCGCTCATAAATACCTCTCTAAACTTTTTGAATCAAGGGATGTGGAGAAGTATTACCTGGGGCTGGTGAATGGGGAGCTGCCAGAACCTAAAGGCAGTGTGAATGCACCTATCATGGATCACCCTGTACAAAAGGGAAAGATGGTGACCAATGCCAAAGGCAGACCTTCCTTAACAGATTATGAAGTACAGGAAGCATTCGGATTGTTCAGCCTGGTGAAGATGCGCATCCATACCGGCCGTACCCATCAGATCAGGGTACACATGAAGCACCTTGGGCATCCTATTGTTGTTGATGAACTGTATGGCATTAAAAAACCGGTACTGCTCTCAGACATTAAGAAGAAGTTCAAACTGGGCAAAAATACAGAAGAAGAAAGACCATTGCTGAGCCGGCTTGCTTTACATGCCTTTCAGTTGAAATTCACGGATGAGAAAGGGGAGTTAATAGCCCTGGAAGCCCCATTACCAAAAGATATGCACGCAGTTTTACAACAATTGCGGAAACATAAGAAATAATACCCCCGGCGCTGCAGACCTGCAGCGCACTATTATCCTCAAAAGCAACCGCCCCGGTTGATTTTACGTAAATATTACCGGTGTTAAACTATTGAAAACGAAGGCGGTCTAACAATACTATAGCCGGTTCATCGTTTCTTTTAAGGCACTCGTCCAGACTTCATGATAATTTTGATTGATTTAACGTAACTTTTCAAAGTAAACCGTTTAAAATATATGAGAAAGCTCCGGATTGCCGCCCTCTGTGTGATGGTAGCGGCTGCTTCATCAGCCTGTAAAAAGGATTCTAAGAAAGATACCCCTACTCCCAATCCACCTACGGGTACACGTCTTCAATTGAGTCTTGATTCTTTATATTTATACGCAAAGGAAACGTATCTCTGGTATGACGCACTGCCGGATTACAATACCTTCAATCCCCGCGGTTTTGCCGGTACAGATGATCAGAGCAGCCTGGAAGCAGAGTTGTACCAGATCTCCCAGTATAAGGTCAATCCTAAGACCTCAAAGCCTTACGAGTACACAGGCAGCAATCGTCCAAAATACTCTTTTATTGAAAAAGGTAATGCGGCGCAGGGCATCAAAGGAACTGTAGACCTGGATGGCCAGGGGAACGATTTTGGATTAGGGCTGGTAATTGTTACAGACGCCAGTACCAGTCTTAGGTATGTATATGTACGTTATGTGGAAAAAGGTTCTTCTGCAGCAACAGCCGGTATAACAAGAGGATGCAGGATCATTACCATGAATGGTGCCCCTGTAAGCACAAATGCTTCTACACTCAACAGTACCCTGGATGCAGGAGGCAATATGAGCCTCACGCTACAAAGGGCAGCCCCGGCAGTTGGCACTTTCACTGCCAACCTTACCAAAGGCACTTATACGAACGATCCTGTTATCTATAAAGTATTACCAGCCAATGGCACTAACATTACCGGCTATTTAAACCTGGCGCGCTTTTCCCAGTTATCGAACGTACAACCCGGACTGGATAAAGCATTCCAGGATTTTTCAGCAGCGGGCGTAAACAACCTGGTGATAGACCTCCGGTATAACGGAGGTGGTTATGTGGCTACTTTTGAATACCTGGCTAACCTGATCGCACCTGCCAGTCTTACCGGTCAGGTGATGTATAAAGAAACATTCAACACCCTGCTGCAAACCAATAAAGCCCCCATACTGGCTTCCATTCCTTTACTGGGTGCTGATGGCAAACAAAGAACAGGCAGCGGCGGCAGATTGCTCACGTATGCAGACGTGGATTATTCCACTGCCGGCAATACTTACAAGTTCAGCAAAAAAGGAAACCTTGGCACCATCAAGAACGTAGTATTCATTGTAAGTGGCAATACAGCCTCTGCCAGTGAATTAACGATCAATAGCCTGAAAGCCTATCCAAATCAGATGACGGTGAAAATAGTGGGATCCGCCACTACTTATGGTAAACCCGTTGGCTTCTTTGGTATTGGCATTGATAAGTTCACTGTATATATGAGCCAGTTCACCAGTGTGAATGCAAAAGACGAGGGCGAATACTATGCAGGTTTCCCTGTGGACATCTCTTCTACAGATGATGTGCTGCGTGACTTTGGAGATGTAGAAGAAAACGGGTTATTCAAAGCGCTGGCCTTTATCAATACCGGTGCGGGTGGCCGCACAACAGACGACCGCTTGATGACCATCAATGGAAGAGTAACAAATGCCAGTTCATTGACTATACAAAATGTGGGTGATGGCGGGTTTAACGGGATGGTGGAAGAACGCATCAATCTGAAATAAGATCCTTACATCTAACCTATATGCAATGCTGCAGGCCCTTGGGTTTGCGGCATTTTTTTTTACACGTTGGTATAAAAAATAAAAACGGGGAAAAATCCCCGTTTCGTAAAATCAAAAACCAACCATTAAAAAAAACGATCAGGAATAATATCCCTGCAACCACTTGTGTTGCCGGTCTTTTTCTTCCTTTAATATGTTGACCTTCTTTGCAGAAGGTTGTAACCATTGTAATATGATGCGAACCAGCTTTTTCATAAACAAACGTTCCTTACTTGTTAGGCTGTGGCGTTGTTCTGAGATAAGGCTTGATGATCTTGTGACCTTTCGGGAATTTGGCCGGAATATCTTCCGTTTTCACGGCGGGTACAACAATCACATCTTCTCCTTCTTTCCAGTCTGCCGGTGTAGCCACACTGTAGTTAGCAGTCAGCTGCAGCGAATCGATCACGCGTAATACTTCTGTGAAATTTCTTCCGGTAGAAGCAGGGTAGGTGATCATGAGTTTCACTTTCTTATCCGGACCAATGATGAACAGTGAACGCACGGTGAATGTTTCTGAGGCATTCGGGTGGATCATGTCATACAGGTTGGAAACGGTTCTATCTTCATCAGCGATGATGGGGAAAGCCACCTCGCAACCTTGTGTTTCGTTGATATCGCTGATCCAGTTCTTGTGTTTATCCAGTGGATCCACGCTGAGGGCCAGCACTTTTACGTTACGTTTGGCAAATTCGCCGTTCAATAAGGCTGTTTTGCCAAGTTCTGTTGTACAAACGGGTGTAAAATCAGCAGGATGTGAAAATAACACGCCCCAGCTGTCACCCAGGTATTCGTACAGATCTATCTCTCCTACTGTCGATTTCGCCTTAAAATTGGGAGCAATGTCCCCTAGCCTTAAACTCATAATACACCTTTTAATAGATTCAAAAATACTGATTTCCTACAAATATTATAGACTTTAAGGATTTTTTTCTTAGAATCTTTGTGGTGTTGGGTTCTAAAGGGGTGGAATTCAGAATAAGTTAACAATTGTTTAATGGATGCGGCCGGTTTGGGGCTATAAAACCTTAATGGGCATTTCCACCCTGTTTCCAGGCATAATAGGCCAGGCTATACTTCATATCGTCCTCAAGATCAGCCTGTTGGCGGGCGCTGGGCTCATCAAATTCCAGCTCCAGGTACCCCAGGTAGAGCTCGTAGTTCTTTACAAGGGCATGTATGCATTTGTCCACACTTCGGTTATAGGCTTCCGTTTTGGAGCAGTGTTCTGCTTTGCGGATAAAATAACAGCTGTTATTGGCGTATTCCATCCATTCCTCTTCCTGTACAAATTCAGGGCGGGCCAGGTGAAAGAGCAGGTTGTCGAATAATACGGGTTCTCCCAGCTGGGCTTCAAAATCAATGATCTCCGGTACCTGCTGCATGGTTTCCAGCTTTTGTACAATGGCCATCTGAACGGCTTCGCTTTTGTCTTCAATAGCCCTGATCATGGTATTCAGGACATCGTAGCTGGTCACAAAATCGCATTTGCGCCAGCCGGTTTCGGTTTCCAGGTAACCCCAGCAGGTGAGGTAATGAGAGTCGTCAAGGATGATCTGGCCTACTTTTATGGCCGTTGCTTCCTGGACCTGTGTAGTATGTAAGGATAGCTTTTTCATGATTGATCGTTTTTGACTGGTTTAATAACGATACAAAAATATTAGGGCTGTGCGCAAGGGATGTGCGTACCGAAATTGTTATACTTTTACCTCCGAAAAAACCCGGAATGCATGCCTAAGAATAAAGATGCCCTTTCCCGTTATCGATGGATAGATGAACGTTTACGCAATAAGCGCCTGCCTAAACCCAGCCTGGACGACCTCGTTACTTTTGTGTCTGACAAGATGGATAAGTCCATTGCCGTGCGTACTATTCAAAAGGATATAGAGGATATGCGCAATGATGCGGAGCTTAATTATTTTGCGCCGATCATCTACAACCGCAGTTCAAGGGTCTATCAATATGAAGATGAAAATTTCTCTATCAGCAATAGCCCTATTGATGAAGCAGATCTGCAGGGGCTGGAAGTTGCGATAGGTATACTGGAGCAATTCCGCAGCCTGCCGGTGATACAGCGTTTTGAAGATGCGATCCTGAAGATTGCGGCGAGCCTGAAAATGAACCGGCAGCAACTGGAAAACAGGGGCCTGATCAAATTCAGCCGTGGCAGCCAGTATCAGGGCGCAGAACATATTCCTGAGATTGTAGATGCCATCAAAAACCTGGAAGTGATCCGCATTGCTTACCAGAGTTTTGACCGTACAGAACCTAAAGAACACTGGGTAGAACCTTATCACTTAAGGGAATACAACCACCGCTTTTACCTGATCGGCAAAAGCCAGAAGGCCAAAGGGGGCACGGTGCTCACCTTTTCCCTCGACCGCATTGTGAAGTTCTGGCCTACTGATAAACATTTTGATGAAAAGAACTTTGATGATGCGAGTTACTTCCAGCATGCGATAGGTATCACTGTTACAGAGGGAGAACCGGAAGACATTGTACTATCCTACACCCCGCACCAGGGTAAATATGTGAAAACACAACCCATCCATCCTTCCCAGACGATCCTCAAAGATGACGAAAAGGAATGCCGCGTAGGTTTAAAACTGGTGGTGAACCAGGAGCTGATGATACTGCTGCTGAGTAACGGGGCAAGAGTAAAAGTGCTGGAGCCCAAACACCTGGCGGATGCTTTAAAAGCGGAAGCAAAGAAAATGCTGGAACGATACCAATAAAAAAAGCCGCTTCTTACGAGGCGGCTTTTTAATATCTGCACAGCAGCTTATTGGGCAGCTGGTTTTTCAAATACCTTTTCATCGACCGGGGTATTGATCTCTACTTTCGTATAGTTGATCTTCATGCCCATTGGTAATTGCTCTACTGCAGCGGCATATACATAACCATCGCCGGATTTTTTGAAGTCAGAGAAGTTTTCAATGATTTCAATTTCCTGCCCTTGTATAGATTTATTGGTCGTTCTTTTAGTCACGTACCAGTTGCTTGGATCTACAAAATAATTGGAGATGGAAGCATCTTTGCGGGTGAGTTTGATCTTGAATAATTCCTTCCCGTCAATTGTTTCTTTACCGATCAGTTCTGCGGTATGGCCCTTTGCTTTGTAATCCACCAGTTCACCGGTAAGGTCCAGATCGCGCTGTGCATCTGCGAGGTCTGCAGGATCTGAATCTACAGGGGCCTGCTGTTGCTGAACGGGCATGAACGTCCATCCGCTTTTTGGTGTGATCACCTGTATGTTTTTAGTACCCATTGCTTCGAATTCGATACGCATGGCTTTTTGATTCAGGTTGATCACTTTCAGCGGAAAGTCCATTCCCTGGATAGACAGGCTTCCTTCTGCGATCTGTGAATTGAGGGCTTTTAGTTTGGCTTCGCCACCCATGGCGGTAATATGTTTGTTCACCACTTCATCCAGTGTCTGTGCTTTTGCGCCAACGGCAGCACCTACCAGAAGCATAGACAGGGTCAACATCCGGAACTGTTTCATAATAGAGGAGTTTTAGATTTATTGCTTACAAATGTATTCTTAAATGAACATAGCAAAAAGCTTTTAAGGATAATTTAACGGTTTTTCCGAGTTTTATGCCCATGAAACAAATGCAGGTAGCCGGCCATTTGGTGGATATCCCCGGCAGAAGGACCTTTCCAGCGATCGTTACTATAGAGGATGGTATCATCCATAGTATTGCTCCTACCGATACGGCTATACCCCAACAGTATATATTACCCGGCTTTATTGATGCGCATGTACATGTGGAAAGTTCCATGCTTGTTCCCTCTGAATTTGCGCGGCTGGCGGTTCCCCATGGTACGGTGGCCACTATTTCAGACCCACATGAGATTGCAAATGTATTGGGTGTAAAAGGCGTAGAATATATGCTGGACAATGCAAAACAGGTACGTTTCAAATTCTGCTTCGGAGCGCCTTCCTGTGTTCCTGCCACGATCTTTGAAACTGCCGGTGCGGCTGTGAATGCGGAAGATGTAGACCAGTTGCTGCAACGCCCGGATATCTATTACCTCTCTGAAATGATGAATTACCCCGGTGTGTTGTATAAAGACCCGGAGGTGATGGCAAAAATAGCCGCGGCCCAAAAACATGGAAAACCGGTAGATGGCCATGCTCCGGGCCTCCGGGGAGAGGAAGCAGCAAAGTATATTGCTGCAGGCATCAGCACAGACCATGAATGTTTTACGCTGGAAGAAGCATTGGACAAACTGCAGTACGGCATGCACATCCTCATCCGGGAAGGCAGTGCCGCCAGGAATTACGAAGCACTCTCCTCCCTGATACAATCCCATCCGCAAAATATCATGTTCTGCAGTGATGATAAACATCCGGACAACCTGGTGGACGGGCATATCAATGAACTGGTGAAACGTTCACTCGCAAAGGGTTACGACCTGTATAACATTCTTCAGGCTGCCTGCATCAATCCTGTAAAACATTATAACATGCCTGTAGGCCTGCTGCAGATCAGTGATCCGGCGGATTTTATTATCGTGGATAACCTGCAGCTGTTTAATATACTGGAAACATATATCGATGGTGTGGCTGTAGCGCAGCAAGGCAAAACCCTTATCCCTGCAGTTCCTATCGCACGCGTGAATCAATTCAGCTGCCAGCCTAAAACGGCAGCAGACTTTCATATACCTGCAAACAATGAAACCCGGGTGCAGGTAATAGAAGCACTGGAAGGACAATTGATCACCAATTGCATTCATGCAGTGCTGGCACCGCAGAACGGTTTACTGGTAAGTGATACAGGGCAGGATGTGTTGAAAATAGCCGTGATCAACCGCTATTATGATGCACCCGTGGCAAAGGGTTTCATCAAAAACTTCGGATTAAAGAAAGGCGCCATTGCTTCTACCGTGGCGCACGACAGTCATAATATCATTGTAGTGGGCGTGGATGATCAAAGCATTGCAACCGCAGTGAATGAACTGATCCGTTGTGAAGGCGGGGTTTGCGTAACTACTGATGGAACCACGGAAGTATTGGCTTTGCCTGTAGCAGGGTTGATGAGTGCAGAAGACGGATACCGTACCGCCCAACGTTACAGCGAACTGGATGCAGCCGCCAAAAAGCTGGGCAGTACACTGGATGCACCTTTCATGACCTTATCTTTCATGGCCCTGCTGGTGATCCCTCATTTAAAACTCAGTGATAAAGGATTATTTAACGGCGACACTTTTTCCTTTACGGAAGTGATGGCTTAACCTTCTCCTAACCATAAAGTACCATTCACACTATCCCGCGAAGCCCCTGTAACAGAGCTGAGCACATTGGTCTTTTGCTGCCAGCGCAAAGCGCCGATCAATGCCATCACCAATGCTTCTTTGAATGCAGCTGTCTGTGCATCCGGCACCATTACGGCAACACCAAGTGGTGTTAATTCTTCCTGGATGCAACTGATCAGGAACTGGTTAAAAGCACCACCACCTGTTACGAGTAATTTCTTATCATTTGTGCCCTCCCGGGAAACAGCTTCCAGCGATTGCCTGATCTGCGTGGCAATATGGGCTACATAGGTGCGGAGTTTACCCTGAACGGATAAAGTATGTTTATGGATCAAAGGCAACAGTAGATCCGTACCAAAATCATTGGCGAGGGATTTAGGGAAGGCCTGGCTGTAATAAGACTGGCTGTTTAATGCATCCAGTAATGTTTTATCTATCACCCCGCCGGATGCGAGGGTTCCATTTTCATCATACATTTTACCCAATGCAGCTGCCAGTGCATCCAGTACCCGGTTGGCGGGACAAACATCAAAGGCATGGAATGTTTCGCCATTTTTTGCGGAGAGGTTGGCAATGCCGCCCAGGTTAAGCCAATAATCGTACCCGGGGAATAATAATTTTTCGCCGATCGGAACAATGGGAGCGCCTTGGCCTCCCAAAGCTACGTCCATAGCCCTGAGATCGCTGATCACCGGCAAACCGGTCACTGCTGCAATGGCTGCGCCATCTCCCAATTGAGCCGTCATGCGTTGTTCCGGCATATGGAAAGTGGTGTGCCCGTGAGAGGCTATAAAATGGACCCTGTGTTCCAGGTTGTTCCTGAAAATGAAATCTTTTACCTGCTGGCCGGTATAATGGCCATAGGCGCTGTGCAGCAGTTGATAATCCCGGGCATTTAACGTTACGGCTCCTTTCAGGTCAGCTACCCATTGGGGGCTGTAAGCCAGGCATTCTGCCACATGGATGGTATACGACCATTGGCCGCGAACCTCGCTCAGTTCCACAAAAGCTATATCCAACCCGTCCAGCGAACTGCCTGACATTAACCCTATAACGCTATAAACCATGCTTAAAATTTTTGCAAAGATAAAATTTATGGAATACCCACCCCTCTCTGCATCATAATCCCGGAATCAAACCTCATAATTATGAAAAAGTATTGTTTTCTGATCCTGTGCACCATTATTTCCGTTGCTGCCATTGGGCAAACCTTTAAAGGGGTTGTAATGGACAAAGCAAATAGCCAACCGATACCGGGTGTTAGCGTATTTATAAAAGGAACCAGAACTGGTACTACCACCGCTTCTGACGGGCGTTTTACTATTGCCCGCCCCAAAGGGCCTTTCACCCTTATGGTGCAATTTGTGGGTTATCAGTTCGTTGAGAAGCAATTCACGGCCAAAGATTCTACATGTGTGATATTCCTGAGCCCAAGCCAGCAGGCATTGCAGGAGGTAGTCGTGACCGGGTATGGTACGGTGCATAAAAAATCCGTAACCGGAGCTGTTGCTAATTATGGCTATGCCCCCACCATGGATTATGAAAACACCAACGAATTCAAAGGCATCCGTGAGAATGGCTTCCTGAATACGACCAAAAGCCCGCTGAGCACGTTTTCTGCAGATGTAGACCGGGCCAGTTATTCTCTTGTGAGAACCAATCTCAATGGCGGCCAACTGCTCAAACCCAATGCTGTACGCATTGAAGAACTGATCAATTATTTCGACTATAATTACCCTGCACCTGTGAATACTGATCCTGTAGCCATATATGCGGACCTTGCTATCTGCCCCTGGAATAAGGAGCATCAGCTGGCGCGCATTGGCTTACAGGGGAAGAAGATCCCTACTGATAAATTACCTCCTTCCAACCTGGTATTCCTGCTGGATGTTTCCGGTTCCATGTCCCCTCCCAACAGGCTGCCATTGGTGAAACAAGCGTTTAAAGCATTGGTGCAGCAGTTAAGGGATGAAGACCGCGTAGCGATTGTGGTATACGCAGGCGCAGCAGGACTGGTACTGCCTTCTACTTCCGGAAAAGAAAAGACGAAGATCATTGATGCGCTGGAAAATCTTTCCGCAGGAGGATCCACAGCAGGTGGCGCAGGTATTAAACTTGCCTACAGAACAGCTGCAGATCATTTCATTAAAAAAGGAAATAACCGGGTGATCCTGGCTACTGACGGGGATTTCAATGTGGGGCTCTCCAGTGAAGAAGATCTGCAGGACCTGATAGAGAGAGAAAGAGAAAAAGGTATTTCATTGTCCGTGCTTGGGTTTGGCATGGGCAACTATAAAGACAACCGCCTTGAAACCCTTGCAGATAAAGGAAACGGAAACTATGCTTATATAGACAATTTTGAAGAGGCCCGCCGGACATTTGTTACGGAGTTCGGCGGCACACTCTTCACGATTGCGAAGGATGTGAAACTGCAGGTAGAATTCAACCCCAAATTCGTGCAGTCGTACCGTTTAGTGGGATATGAGAACCGTTTGCTGAATGATGAGGATTTTAATGATGACAAAAAAGATGCAGGCGATATGGGTTCAGGGCATACGGTGACTGCCTTGTATGAATTAGTGCCGGTAGGAGCCAGGGAAGGTTCCGTGGACCCGCTGAAATACCAGAACCCTGTTCCTGTGACGTATAAATCATCCAGTAATGAGTTGCTGACGGTTAAAATGCGGTACAAAGAACCGGATGGTGAGAAGAGTAAATTACTGGAGAAAGTGTTGCTGCCGGGTGCTAAGAGTATAGACAATGCGCCGGAGGATTTCAGGCTTGCAGCATCTGTGGCGCAATTTGGGATGTTATTGAGGAGCAGCCCTTATAAAGGCGCTTCCACTTACGAGTCCGCATTGAAACTGGCGAATGGTGCGAGGGGTACAGATCCTGAGGGATATAGGGCGGAATATATCCAGCTGCTGAAAAAGGCGCAGTTGCTCCAGGAGTCTGTGGCTACCAGGTAGTTTGTTGCTGCAACAGGGTACTTTAGCAATGCCCAAAGTACTGGCTGCCAGACTGGTTAGAAATCCTGCTGATCTCTTGCCCGTCCGGCAGCCAGAAACTTATCTAATTCAAGCATCGTAAACGAAAAAGTGCTATTTTGGCCCGGTAAAAAAGGGCTGGTATATGATAATAAATCTGAGTGATACCAATTCGCTGGTAGGCGACTGGATGAGTGAGATCAGGGATGAAGTAGTACAGGCAGACCGGATGCGCTTCCGCCGCAACCTGGAAAGGCTTGGAGAAGTAGCTGCCTACGAGATCAGCAAAACACTCTTGTACACAGATAAGGAGGTAGAAACTCCGCTGGGTACAGCCAACTGCGGTATTATCAAACATCAGCCTGTACTGGGCACCATCCTGCGAGCAGGACTGGCCATGCACCAGGGATTGGTGAATTATTTCGATAAAGCAGACCACGCCTATATTTCCGCTTACCGTAAACATAACCGGGACGGCTCTTTTGAGATCAGCCTGGAATACGTATCCTGCCCTCCCCTGGATGATAAAGTACTCATCCTCTCAGATCCTATGCTGGCAACAGGGGCCTCTCTCGTTAAAACCATCGATCACCTGATGAGTTTTGGAAAACCCAGTCACATTCATATTGTTACCGCCATTGCCTGCACTATTGGAATTGAATACGTGCAACGTAATGCAGATGCCAATATCAGCATCTGGGCGGGAGACATTGACGATGAACTCACTGCAAAAGGGTACATTGTTCCCGGACTCGGCGATGCAGGGGACCTTGCTTTCGGAACCAAGCTGCAACAGTAACAAACAGGGTCGTTCTAACGTTTTAATTAACAGCAGTGCCAATAATATTCGCCCTGCTACGTTATATCATAATCGACCGAATCAGCGCAGACCGGCATTTTCCCTTAAGCATTCATTTTAAATCTATTATGACGAAGAATTTATGTTATATAGATTTAATTTGAAATATGAAATATGTTCTTTACCTTCACATCGTATAGTGTCCCTATATATTTTAACCGTTGGCGAAATGAAGAAATTTGTACTCCTATTAACCATAGCTTTTTATGCCGTCAGTTCTGCTAAAGCGCAGGACCCGCATTTTACGCAATTTTTCGCGTCTCCGCTTACATTGAACCCAGCATTCACCGGCTACTTTTCAGGTGATCTTCGTCTCTCAGGTAACTATCGTTCACAATGGCGCAGCATTGCCTCTCCATACATTACAGGTACCCTGGCAGCGGATTTCGGGATTTTAAAAAATACGATCTCTTATACAGATACATGGGGTGTGGGCATCCTTGCACTTTATGATAAAACAGGTGCCGGTGCATTGAATTCCAACTATGTGGCCGTGAGCACTGCTTATCACAAAGGCTTGGATGTGGAAGGGAATCACACGCTGGGTATTGGTCTTCAGGCTGCTTTCTCTCAGAAGAGAGTAGACCAGAGCAAATTAATTTTCGAGCAACAGATCAATGATAATGGTTATGATCCTTCTCTGCCCAGCGGAGAAACCATCACCAATCCTTCTATCTCTTACATGGATTACAATGTTGGTTTGTTGTACAGTGGTCTTGTAGGAGAGTCCTCCAATATTTATCTCGGCGCATCTTATTACCATTTTACACAACCTACTGAAACATTCCTGGACCAGGATAATAACCGCCTCAGCTATCGTTATACTTTACATGGTGGTGGATCTTTTCCGGTGAATGGCAGTAACCGTGTACACTTCAGCGCGCATTACATGCGTCAGAACCAGGCTGTGGAAACCACTATGGGAGCAGCTTACGGCTTTATGCTGAATGATATGGAAGATGCTCCTACTATTTTTTACCTCGGTGCCTGGTTCCGCCTGAAAGATGCGATCAATCCTTACATCGGGCTGGAATTTAACAGCTTCAAAGTGGGGCTGAGCTATGACCTGAACGTTTCTACTTTGAAACCGGCCTCTAATTATCGTGGTGGTACAGAGATTTCCGTTATCTATGTGCGCACTAAAAACGACAACAAAAAGAACGGAACACTTTGTCCCAAGTTTTAATAACCTGGTGTATACATGATTATGGGTGGCCGGAAGCAATTCCGGCCATTATCTTTTCAGGCCCTTTCCTTTGCTCACCCATTTATTCCCCTTAACGAAATACCTGTAGGGCAGGTAGGCATCTTCCATAGCATAGGCCACTCCCACACGCGTACCGGCTTCAATAGCGGATTTTGGCAGATCGGGCGCGTCTTCTATCCACAATTTATTACCCAGCAAACTTTCTCCTGTAAGTGCAGTGGTGATACCCAATGCTTTGGATAAGCTTCCGGGCCCTGCGGTAAGGGTGGTATCCAGTTTTATTTTGCCACAGCGTGCCAGCATATGATCAATTCCTTCAATGGGTTCCAGGGCACGTACCAGTACCACATGCGGCACATCCTTCAAATTAGTGACCACATTGAACAGGTGATGGATCCCATAACATAAATAAACATATGCTACTCCTCCGGGGGCATATGCTACCTCCGTTCTGGCAGTGCGGCGGTTGTTCCAGGCATGGGAGGCTCTGTCCGTAGCTCCTGCATAGGCTTCGGTTTCAACGATCCTGCCGGAGGTGCGCACACCATCAATTTCTGTTACCAGCAACTTTCCCAGTAAACGTTTTGCTACCCTCAAAACGTTATTGTCTTCATAAAATGAAGCATTCAGTTTAACCATGCTGCAAAATATTATTAATTTAGATGCGTTACATTCGTTGTTCCAAGTTTACTCCTGCGTACCTTATTACTGTCATACTAAAACCTGACCGTTGTTTTCATTAAGAGAAGTACTAGGCGCAGTGCAATCATACGGCAAAGCGCATCAGTTTATTACACAGCACCGTTTATGGAAGTGGATCATCATTCCAGGCATTATCTATTGCATCCTGTTTGTAACGGGCATTTATTTCGTGTGGGATTATTCCGGCGTGTTCATTGATTATGTATTAAACCTGCTGACACTTAAAACCTGGATAGAAGAATTGCAGAACGGATGGGTGAACTTCCTGTTCCTGCTGGTGGGCTTTGCGGTGCGGATGGTTTTTCTGCTCATGTATTTTTCCTTCTTCAAATATCTTTTCCTGATTGTTGGATCCCCCATCTTTGCATACCTCTCTGAAAAAACAGAGTCGATCATCCAAAAGAAGGATTTCCCTTTCAGCTTTCCTCAATTGCTAAAAGACGTTGTGCGCGGTATCCGTTTATCTTTCAGGAACCTGTTGTACCAGACGGTTTTTATGCTTGTTATTGCTATACTGGCTTTCATTCCTATCCTGGGATGGTTAACGCCATTGATCGCACTATTTGTGGAATGTTATTATTTCGGTTTCTCGATGATGGATTATAGCTTTGAGCGCCGCCAATGGACAATGGGGCAGAGTATCCACTATATTGGCCAGCACAAAGGCATGGCCATTGGAAACGGTGTGGTATTTTACCTGATGATGTTCATCCCCATCCTTGGCTGGGTATTAGCACCCTGTTATGCTGTGATTGCCGCTACTATTCATTTACAACAACAAAAACTACCTAATGCCCCAACCCGGTAAAGTATATCTTATTCCAACCGTACTGAGTGCGGATGCACTTTTTACGCTACCCGCCTACATCACCAGCACTATTCAGCAATTGAAAATCTTCTTTGTGGAGAATGAACGTACTGCCCGCCGGTTCATGAAAGCGCTGGACAGAACGATAGATATTGATGCTTTGCAACTGCACCTGATGAATGAAAACCAGGCGCCTGATCTTACGCTTGCCCGGAAATTATTGCAGGAAGGGCATTCCATTGGTGTGATCAGTGAAGCGGGTTGTCCTGCCATTGCTGATCCCGGTCAACTGATCGTACAGGTGGCGCATAGTGTAGGCGCTGCCGTAATTCCCCTGGTAGGGCCCAATTCCATGCTGCTGGCCCTGATGGCTTCCGGCATGAATGGGCAGAACTTCCGGTTTGTGGGTTATCTCCCGGTAAAACCTCCGGAGCGTGCAGCAGCTATTAAGGAACTGGAAGCTGTTTCTGCGCGGGATAAACAGACACAATTATTTATAGAAGCGCCCTACCGGAATAATCCTATCATTAAGGATGTGCTGGCAAACTGTAAGAACGAAACACTTTTTTGTGTGGCGGTGGACCTTACAGGACCTACGGAATATATCCGCACACAAAGTATAGGGCAGTGGAAGAAACAGGAAGGAGTTGATTTCCATAAGCGGCCCGCGATATTTCTGCTGTATGCGCAGTAAAAAAAGAGCGTCCCCACCGGGACGCTCTTTTTTTTTATCAGAAGGGTACTTTCTTCATGGTGTTTGGATCTGTAACAGAGATCACACTATCTACAATAAACGCACTGTATCCTCTCCAGGGTAATGCGCCCAGGTATTCTTTGTAATGCAGTTCCAGCAATTTACCGCTTGCGCTCATCAGCTGCTGTGCTACTTTTTCATTCGCCACGGAAAACTGGAATTCGTTGGATTGTACACCACCCAGGTTCTGTGGTTTGAAGCCGGTCTGAATGAGTTTGCCCTCGTATGTTTTCCAGATATATCCTTTCTGTACAAAAAAGTTCAGCTCTCCGGACTTGGTACCGCGGCCAAAAACAAAGTAGTAGCGATAGAAGAAGATAGCGGCCAGGATGACCAGGATGATCGTTACTGTAATGAATACAAATCTTTTCATAATGATTCTTATAAACCGTATTTATCAATGAGGTATACCAATGCGCCCATTCCTATTGCTCCCAGGTCTAATTCTCTTTTATTCACTGCCTCAAAGTTATCAGAAACGGCGTGATGAATATCAAAATAACGTTGGGAGTCGGGAGAAAGTTCAGCCATGGGCGTGCCCAGTTGATTATGGATGGGCGTAATGTCTGCCCCGCCGCCTGGTTCTGAAAAATCATAAATGCCATAAGGAAGGAATAAACCAGACCAGCCCTGGATCTTACGGAGTTTTTCAGGTTCCATGGAAGTAGTGAAACCCCTTGGCGTAAAGCCACCGGCATCACTTTCGAGGGCAAAGATGTGTTTTTCGTTCTTTGCTTTTGCTTCTTCTGCATATTTGGCGCCACCGCGTAAACCGTTCTCTTCATTGGCAAACAGCACTACCCTGATGGTACGTTTAGGGCGGATGCCCGTTGCTTTGAATGATCTTAATAATTCAATGGACTGTACACATCCCGTACCATCATCATGCGCGCCTTCGCAAACATCCCATGAATCCAGGTGGCCGCCTACGGTGATGAATTCATTCGGGAATTCACTGCCGCGCAGCTCTCCTATTACGTTATGGCCAATGGTGTCAGGCAGCATCTGGCAGGTGGTGCGTAAAAAGACTTTCATGCCGGGATCGTTGGCGATCCTTTTGCTGAGCACTTCTGCATCTTTGAGACCAATTGCTACTGCTGCTATTTTGGGGAAAGAATCATTATAACGGGTACTGCCTGTATGAGGGTTATTATCCGTGCTGTGGCTCATGGAACGTACGATCACTGCCAGTGCACCATATTTGGATGCACGGCTGGGACCCTGGCCCCGGAAACGTACGGCATCGCCATAGGCATAAAAAGTTTTGATGAATTTTTTGTTAAATGGATAGTTATAGAAGACGATCTTTCCTTTGATCTGGTCTTTTTTCTGCTCCAGTTCTTCAAATGATCTTACCTCAATAACAGGAGCTGTAACCCCTTTTGTACCAGTCCCTACAGAGTTACCCAGGGCCAGGATATTCAGTGGCGGAACAAAATCGCGGCGCATGCTAATGATCCGGGCCTGCTCTTTTTCTCCTCTTACCCAATGTGGTACTTTGCATTCCTGGAAGTAGACCTTATCTGCTCCGGCAGCCTTCAGCGCGGCTTCGCCCCATTTTTCCGCTTTCACCATCTGTGGTGAACCGGCCAGCCTTCCGCCGATGGTTTTGGTTAAAACGCGCAGGTTTTCGTAGGCGGTGCCATTTGTGAGCACCTCGTCTGCGAAACGGCGGATGGTAAGGGAGTCCTCCTGCTGTGCCCAGGAAAGCTGCGCTATGCAGCAGGTTAATAAGGCTAAAATTGGCTTTTTCATATAGCGATCCAGATTTCCGATAAAACTAACTAATTCACCACTCAACCCCAAATGAAGCTGGCATGACAGAGCTCATTCTGCCGGGAATTTATATTTACTTACCTTTGCAACTCACAAAATCCACATCAGGGATGCGCATAGGAATCGTTTGCTACCCTACTTATGGGGGTAGCGGTGTGTTGGCAACCGAATTAGGAAAAGCACTCGCAGACAAAGGGCACATGGTACATTTTATTACTTACCAGCAGCCCGTGCGATTGAATGGGTTTCATGCCAATATCTATTACCACGAAGTACAGGTTCCTACTTATCCGCTTTTTGATTTCCCACCTTATGAAAGTGCTTTAAGCAGTACGATGGTGGATGTTATCCTGAATCAGAAGCTGGACCTGTTACATGTACATTACGCAATTCCACACGCCTCTACTGCGTATATGGCGCAGCAGATCGTAGCAAAACAAGGCATCCATATACCATTCATCACCACTTTGCATGGTACGGACATTACCCTGGTGGGCAAGGATAAAACCTATGCTCCGGTAGTGACCTTCTCTATCAACGAATCCAATGCCATCACGGCAGTATCCAATAACCTGCGGGACGAAACCTTTAAGTTCTTTCCTATTGAAAAGGATATTTCAGTGATCTACAACTTCGTGGATATTGCCCGTTTTGCCCGTAAGGAATTACCACATTTCCGCCAGGCCATTGCCCCTAACGGTGAAAAGATCTTACTCCATGTTTCCAACTTCCGTAAAGTGAAGCGGGTACCGGATGTAGTGAAGGTCTTTAAACAGGTGAGGGATGTGATGCCTGCTAAACTATTGCTGGTAGGTGATGGACCGGACAGGCCCATGATCGAATGCATGTGCCGCGAGCTCGGGATCTGCGATGATGTTCGTTTTGTTGGTAAGCAGGAACAGCTGGAAGACGTGATGTCTATCAGTGACCTGTTCATCCTTCCTTCTGAATATGAAAGTTTTGGTCTGGCTGCGCTGGAGGCGATGGCATCACAGGTGCCGGTATTGTCTTCCAATGCGGGTGGTTTACCGGAGATCAATATTGAAGGGGAAACAGGATATAGCAGTGCGGTGGGCGATGTAAATACCATGGCTGCACATGCTATCAATATTTTAAAAGACCCGGCGTTACTGGCACATTTGAGGGCTGGTGCCCTTAAACAGGCTTCGCGGTTTCATATAGATAATATCATTCCGCAGTATGAGGCCTTGTATGAGGATGTGTTGCAGCAGTCGCTGGTGACGAAGTAGACGCAAATCTGTAATTTTACAGCCAGATAATCGGAAATAACCGATTATCTGGCTTTTTTTATACAATTCTGAAGATAAAATTGTAATTTTGTGATGAGATAATCGATTATTTCCGATTATCCATTCATAAAAATACAGTATGATATGGATATTTTGCATGCCATCAGATCATATGCAGATCAGCCTTTAACACACCAATTGTTAGTGTCTATATTAAAGGAATATAAGCGGCCTAATGATAAAATCAACTCTCTTGTGGAAGAGGGTGTGCTTACGCCCGTAAAGAAGGGATTATATGTAACAGGTAGTGCATTGGGTATCCGTAAAAATCCTGAACCATTCTTATTGGCTAATCATTTACTAGGCCCCAGTTATGTTTCAATAGACAGTGCACTATCCTATTATGAATTGATACCAGAGCGTGTATATGAAATAACTTCTGTAACACTCAAAACCTCGCGGGAATTCCTTACGCTAATTGGCAGGTTCAGTTATGCCCACTTACCATTCCCTTATTACAGTTTTGGTATCCGGCAGGTTGAAGTATCAACGAATCAACGTGTATTGATGGCTTGTCCGGAAAAGGCATTATTCGATAAAATTGTTACTACAAAGAAATTGCAAATAAGAAGCAAAAGAGATGCTATGCATTATCTGTTCGATGACCTGCGAATGAATGAATTTGGTTTAAAAGAGATGAACCTCACGATGATGGATGAATGGATTAAAGATTCACCCAAAGAGGAAAGCCTTGCATACATTATTAGAACAATTCACAACTTATGATAAAGGAATGGTTAGATAGTTATAAGCCTGCAAATAAGGCCGAAGCATTATCTGCTTTACGCGAGATCATGCAGGAAATTGCTCTTGCCGGGCTGCAGCGTGCCGGATTCTTTGAGAAAGCCGCTTTCTATGGTGGCACGGCCTTACGGATACTTTATGATCTCAACCGTTATTCTGAAGACCTGGATTTTTCACTCCTGAAAGTTGATCCGGACTTTTCACTGGAAAAATACTTACAGGCTATACTTATTGAGTTTGAAGCAGCAGGTATGATAGTATCTGTGAGAGAAAAACAAAAAGTGAATCCCAATAATATTGAATCTGCATTTTTAAAATCGGAAACCATCTGGAAAGAATTGGTGCTGGAAAACGTTATAGGGCCAATAGAACTCGGGCAAAAAGCCAATATTATCATTAAGATTGAAGTAGACACACAACCTCCGTTGGGTTTTCAAACTGAAGAAAAGCTTCTAACAAAGCCTTTTTCATTTTTTGTAAAATGCTTTACTATACCTGACCTCTTTGCCGGAAAAATGCATGCTTTATTATTCCGCAAATGGAAAAACAATGTAAAGGGGCGTGACTGGTTTGATATGGAGTGGTATATTAAGAAAGGAGAGCCGCTAAATCTTCAGCATTTTCTATTAAGAGCAAAAGACAGCGGAAGCTGGGAAAAGGAAACCATTACGAAAGATGAGTTCAGGGAATTATTAAAGACGAAAATTGATGCAGTTAATTTCGATATGGTGAAAGCTGATATCCGGCGTTTCATTCCTGACCCCAAAGTACTGGATATCTGGAGCGCCGCTTACTTCCACGAACTCGTCAAAAAACTTAAAATTATATAAAGCAAAAAGAGGGTGTCTCAAAAGTAATTTTAACTCGATTTTACTCGGGTACCTGATGGAGAGGATTTTCGTTTACGCGCTTCTCAAGCTCATCAAATTACTTTTGAGACACCCCCTTTTTGATTTTATCTTGGTTTAAACCACTGATTCGCATTTTGTAAGGCCCCGCCTTTGAACACCTGCACTTCTATCACTCCCATTGAATCATCTTCATTGTTACGCGCAGTGCCGATGGATTGGCCAGTTCTTACTTTCTGGCCCATTTTTACGGCGGGCGTTTGCAGTCCTACGTAATTGGTATAATACTGACCGTGCAGGATCATTACTACAAAGCCGGCGCCGGGAATGGAGAATACTTTTCTTACTTCGCCATCAAATACCGCTTTTACGGCACCTCCTTTCCGGGTGCCGAAGATCATGCCATCATTTTCTTCCGTGATCCGTTCCATATCCGCATTTTTCTGTTTGCCGAAATAGCCGATAATGAGACCGGACTCTACGGGCCAGGGGAGTTTCCCCCTGTTGGCGGCGAAGTTGTCTGATAGCGCGGCAGCTTCCGGAGAAGCTTCCAGCACATTCAATACACGGGATGGTTTATTTTCTGCTACTACCGGTTTTTCTGCAGGTGGCGGAGGTGGTGGCGTAGCTACTGTTGGATTATTATTGGCAGCGTTATTTTTAGCGGCTTCATTGGCAGCTGCAATAGCACGTTTACGTTCATCTTCCCTGCGTTTCCTTTCTGCATCGGCAGCCCTTTTACGGGCCAGTTCTTCTGCTTCTGCTTTACGGCGGGCATCTTCAATTTCTTTCCGGATCACCAGGCGGATAGCGTCCTGTACTTTTTTCTGGGCTTTCTTCCTTTCATTAATATCCTGCAGCAATTCTTTTTCACGGCCTTTGAGTTTGGATACCACCTCATCCTTTTCTTTCCTGTCCTTTTCCAGGGTGAGCCGTTGCTCTTCTTCTGTTTTGAGGGTGGAGGAACGTTTTACGCGCTGATCTTCCAGGTTCTTCACTTTTGTTTTCAGTTGCTCCTGCGTTACCAGGATGTTATCTGCCTGGCGTCTGCGGAAATCGCGGTATTGTTTGAGGTATTGATATCTTTTAATGGCTTCGTTAAAGCTGTCTGCCGAGAAAACGAAGTTGAGCATGGCATAGGAGCTGCGGTTCTTGTAGGCGGCAACGATCAGCTGGGCGTATTGTTGTTTGAGGGTGTCCAGGTCTTTCTCCAGCGTTTTCACATCACGCAGTGCAGAGTTGATATCTCCGTTGATGAAGTTGATCTCTTCATTGATATTACGGATCATACGGGTACGCACATCTATCTTATTACGTAATGCACGTAATTGCGCCAAACTTTCCTTGCTGGTCTTTTTGGTTTCGCTCAGCAATTTTTGGGCATCGTCCATCTCTTTCTGCAACTCCCTTTTCCGCCGCTCCAGTTCTTCCCGCGTAGGTTGGTTGCTTTGCGCTTTCAGCACAGCCGGCATGAGGGCCAAAGCCAACAATAAAACAGGGATAAACTTTTTCAATTGCACCATTTTGATGATTAGTGATTATAACGATAAATATACTACGAAATTGTTTACTGCCGGGTATATCGGGGTGAGATAGGGAAAGGAAAACTTTCCTGCTGATCAAACACCATCTTCTTAAAGTCCAGCGCTACCTTCACCACATTCTTATCTTCCACATAGATCTTACGCTGGAAGGCTATCTTCCGGCCATCCACTACTTTATAATCACCATAAGTGAGTTCGCCTGTACGGCCTGCATCCGGTTCGGTGATCTTACATTGCTGCAGGATGTAGTCGTCTGCAAAAATGTTGAAGAGACTGGTGAGGCCGGGTTGCGAGGAGGCAAATGATATCACAGATTGTGTAGTAACAATGTTGGAAATGGAATCAGAGAGAAAAACGGCATTGCCGATGATCAGGTCCTGCAGGGTGGAGAAATCCATTTTAAGTTTGAGGAGTTCCTGGCCTTCGGCGGCACTGCGTAAAGTAACGGTGCCTTCCAGTTTGTTGACGATCTTGATGCTGTCTTTCGTAATGAGGATGCGGGCGCCTTCTACATTGAGCGGACCGGCCACGCGGACCCAGATCACACTGTCGTACTGCATACGGATGTTCACACCCAGGTTATTCATTTTCTTGCCTTTGTCATCTTCATAGTCCATTTTCAGTTCGGCTGAAAATGATCTGTATTGGATGCGGTTGGCTTTAATCTTGTCCAGGATCGTTTTTGCCAGTGCCAGTTCTTTTTCCTTAGTGAGGGAATCAGTACTTCTGGCCGTTGTGTCTGACGGGAAAGTGGCGCGCGTTATTTTGGTAGATCGGCAGGAGAACAATGCCAGGCTGACCAAACATGCAACAATCTGTAGTACTGCTTTCTGCTTCATTTACGTGTATAATTTTTTCGATCTCAACGATCAACACTCTTGATGTAACGCTTTTCTGCAATTTTCCTGGCGAGGCCGATTGAATTAGCACCTTTTGCTTTGGCCAGCTGCCAGTATTGTACGGCTTTATCTTTTTCGTTCAGGTTGAAAAGGATATCTCCATAATGCTCCAATACATCCGGATCCTGCTGTGCGTCCGGATTTTGCAGGGCTTTCTCGATCCATTCTTTTGCCAGCTGGTATTTACCGAGCCTGAATAAGATCCAGGCATAGGTGTCCATGTAAGTAGGACTATCCGGCTTCAGTTCCAGGGAACGGCGGCTGAGCTGTTCTGCTTTATCCAGCTTTTCTCCGCGAATAGAGAGGTAAAAGCTGTAGTTATTCATAACGATATGGTCTCTGGGCCGCATGGTGAGTACAACATCATAACTACTGTCGCTGCGCGTATGCAGGCCCATAGCATGATAAGCATCTCCCAGCAGGGCATATACATCTGCCACAAACCGCTTCTCTCCGCCAATAGTCAGTGCGGTATTGAGGGAGGTGATAGAAGCATCGTAACGTTGTTTGAAATAGTTGGCCAGGCCGTTAAAGTAATATCCCATGAATTCTTTCGGGAACTGTTCTATAACGTGGCGGCTTACACGCAGCAATGAATCAGAGCGGTCCTGGCGGGAATATAACCACATCAGCTGGTACCATACGCTGAATCGGGTAGAGTCCAGCTGGATGGATCTGTTATAGTTCACCAATGCACTATCCGGCTGGTCTGCCTGGGAGAACATATCTGCCCTGAGGGCATATGCTTTGGGATCATTGGGATGTGATTCCACAATGAGGCGTGTGAGCAGTATACCTTCTTCTCTTTTGGTGGTATCTGTTTCCAGCATTTGCAGGTAAGGATATACGAAGGATACTTTTTCGTCTATACTATAATCCGGATTGCTGAATGCTTTGATAAGATGCGCGCGGTATTTTGGTTCATTACCGTTCTTCTTCTCATAATTAGCCATGGCAATCAATGCGCGGGGATGATAGGGATCCTGTTTGAGGATGGTATCATACACGGCTTTGGCTTCGGGGATGCGTTCGCTGGCTTCGTAAGTATCTGCGAGCATTACCCAATAACGTAGTTCGGCGGGTTGCTGATGAATAAGTTTGCGGATCTCATTGGTGGCATTATCTACCATATCCAGCCTTAGGAAAATGCGTTGTTTCTGATAGGCGAGTTCTTCCACTACACCTACTCTGCTTTCCAGGCTATCGAACACCTGCAATGCTTCCGAGTAACGTTTGGCTTTGGAAAGGGACATGCCTTTGTTGTAAAGCAGATCATCGTCCAGCGGGCTTTGGCGTACCAGGCGGTCGTAGATATATGCAGCACTGTCGAACATCTCATTCATGGTGAATGCATCTGCGAGGGACATCTGGAACCATTTATTGGTAGTGTCCATGGCTGCGGCACGGCGTGCAAAACCTAATGCATAGGAGGGATTGCGTACTTCCGTAAAGAGGCGGCTGAGCTCATAATATACGGTGGCGTTGTTGCGGTTGTAGCGGATGTAGTCGGAATACTGCGTAATGGCTGTTTTATAATCGCCGAGCATTTTAGAGCGTTGTGCGGCAAAGAACAGACTGTCTGCCCGTTGCGCCAGTACTTCCTGTTGCAGTTGTTGTTGCACAGCACTATTCACTGTGATCGTCACTTTTTTCTGACTTCCACATGCTGCGGCTAAAAGGCCGGCTGCAACTGTTATAGCGATTACACCTATGCGCATTATCAGGATTTACCGGTGTGGCCGAAACCACCCGTTCCTCTCTCAGTATCGGTTAATTCTTTCACTTCTTCCAGCTTAGCCTGCAAAAAGGGTGCTACTACCATTTGTGCGATACGGTCTCCATGCTGGATGGTCTGTGGTTCATTGGAGAGATTGATCATAATGATCTTGATCTCTCCTCTATAGTCTGCATCAATCGTGCCGGGAGTGTTCAGCAGTGTGAGGCCTTGTTTGATGGCGAGGCCGCTGCGTGGACGGATCTGTGCTTCATATCCTGAAGGCAGCTCCATGTACAGGCCGGTGGGAACAAGTGTACGTTCCAGCGGCTGCATGGTGATGGGGGCTTCCAGGTTTGCGCGCAGGTCCATTCCTGCTGCATCAGCCGTAGCATATGCAGGAAGCGGATTCTCCGAACGATTGATGATCTTTACTTGAATACTATGCATTTGAACAAAGTTAACGGTTATTGTTTTTCCAGCAGTACGGTTGCATAAGCCACCACACCTTCTTCCCTTCCTACGAATCCTAATTTCTCCGTGGTAGTAGCTTTGATGGATATTTCTTCTGTGGTAACGCCCAACAGCTGTGCGATCACTTCCTGCATTTGCGGAACGTAGGGTTTGATCTTGGGAGCCTGTAAACATAATGAAGCATCTACATTCACCACAAAATATCCTTTTTCTGCGATCAGTTCGCGGCAGCGGCTCAGCAGTATTTTACTGTCTATGTTCTTATAAGCCTGATCCGTATCGGGAAAATGTACGCCGATATCTCCAAGGCTGGCTGCACCCAGCAGGGCATCGCAGATAGCATGTAATAAAACATCGGCATCGCTGTGGCCCAGCGCTCCTTTATGGTGCGGCACTAAGATGCCTCCCAGCCAGAAATCACGGTCCGGTACCAATTGGTGAAAATCCACCCCTAATCCAATCCTTAATTTGGTCATAATGTTAATTTATGCTCCCTTCTCAGCGGGAACAGGCTAAAATAATAAATCCTCCTTAGCAACGGAGGATTTATTAAGATCTATATTCTGTTATGGCAAAGATACTGATCTAATTCGCATCATCCCGATCATCGCGCGACAGGTCGAACGTGAGGGTGAAGCGAAGGGTGTTAGACAGCGGATTTCTCTGTATGCCGGTACCAGAGGGTACGAGGTAGGAGAAATTAAGCCCGAAAATATCATATTTCACACCGAGGCCGGCCGTAAAGTATTTGCGGTTGCCTTTGGTTTTATGTTCATTGTAGTATCCTGCTCTTACGGCAAACTGGTTGTTATACCAGTATTCCGCACCCAGGGAATACATCAGCTCATGCAGTTCTTCTTTAAAACCGCCGGGGGCATCGCCAAAAGAGGAGAACATTCCTTCCAGTACTCCTTTGTTAGGATAGGTACTGTCTGTTTTTGGACTGGGCACCATGAGTTTGTTGATATCCAATGCCAGGCTGATCTTGTTGTATTCATCCAATCCCCAGGTATAAGAAGTACCGAGGCCCAGGTTAGTGGGGAGGAAATCTTTCTGTGCAGATTGTGTGTAGGAGATCTTGGTACCGATATTAGTGAGGGCAAAACCAAAATTGAAAGTATTCTTAAGACCATCGTCTTTCTCAAAATCCTTAGTGTAGAATCCTGAAAGGTCAGCAGCTACTGCACGTCCCGGACGGATGGGCTGGTTTTCAGGCGTAAGGCCGGAAGCCAGGCTGGAATGGATATAGCGGAGTGCTACAGCCAAAGAGAAATGATTGCTTAAACGGCGGGCATACCCTGCGTCTATTGCAAATTCCCTTGGACGGAAATTTCCCTGGTTGGTACCGGCCAGGTCTCTGAATTCAATATCACCAAGAGAGAAATAACGTAAGGAACCTCCAATGGAAGAGAATTCGTCTACCTGGGTGTAACCACTCAGATGGGCGAGGAAAACATCACTAACCAGCTCTTTCAGCCAGGGGGTATATGTAACGGCCACAGCGGCCTTTTTAGGAGCGAAGGGAAGTTTGGAAAGATTCCAGTATACTGAATTGGCGTCTGGTGAGAGGGCAATCCCCACATCACCCATTGCACCACTTCTTGCATCGGGGGAAATGCGTAAAAAAGGAACGGCCGTATTGATGGCATTTACTCTCCCATCCCTGTCGTCAGTATTGATCTGAGCGGAGGCGCTCTGAACAAGGAATAGGGAAGAAATGCAAACCACAGCAGTTGTTATCCTAGAAAACATGCAATACTTAGTTTAGTTAGCTAAATGTAAAAATAATGTCTAATTTATAATATTCAAGTAAAGGGAGCGCAACGCATTATATCTACACATCAAATATACTGTTTTAATAATGTGTAAATTATAACAATATTAGCTTTCCACCAAACACTTTTTCATTACCCGATCTGTTCTTCACTGCGATTTGATAAAAGTAGATGCCAGGGGTTACTTTTACTCCAGAATCCGTGGTTCCGTTCCATGGAACGCCATCATAACGGGCAGTTTGTCCATTTATTGTGCTCCTGATTGTGCGTACGATTTGGCCAGTGGCAGCAAATATACGGATAACCACATCAAGATCAGCCTCTTGTTGATTATGGGAAAACACAAACCGGGTCTGCTGGCGGAAAGGATTGGGGTAATTACTTACATTTTCCACTGCCAACGTGGCTTTGGGCACAACCGTAAAATGGATGTTAATGGTAGAAGAATTATTATATGTATCCCAGGCACGGATGGTGAGGGTATGTTTTCCGGGAGATAGTCCTGCCAGCGGAAAACGCACTTTCCCTTCCCTGAAATCTCCCGGGATGGCTTCATAAAAGTCGTTCATCACGTAATAACGGGTGCTGTCGTCTAAAATGGCAATGATATCATGGCCGATGCCATTCCCTGTGGCATTGATACCGTTTTCATCCTGTAAATGCAGGAGTAGCAGAGGATTTTCGCTGGTGATACCTCCATCTCTGAAAGCTTCACTGTCCATCCAGGCTTTGATCACAGGGCCTTTATTATCTGGGGGTATTTCCGTGGCGGTACCGTTTACGGCTATACCACTGTAAAATCCGCTACCATCTTCGGTTTCGTTGGAGGTGTAATAGCTGATCTTTCCATCCCCGCCGGTTTGTGCAATATCTTTAGGTACAACGAAAGTGAAGCTGAACCTGCCATTGCTGACTTGCTGGGTGCCTTTATAGAGGATCCGGTCCCGCTGCTCATATACTACAGCACGACTGGTAGGGTCGTTGCCCCTGGTACTTCTACCGGCGGGTTTATCAAAAACGGTGATCACAATGCTGCCGTTATATCCTGTTCTGATAAGGCCTGCGGCATCTCTTACACTTCCTTTTATAGTATATCTCCCCAGTGCTTTGAGGGTATCTGTACTGCTAACGGGTTGTGCATTAATGGAATCCGTGTATACTTTCCATTTAGGGAAAGCGAGGCTGAGTGCAGGATCGCCCAGCAGCTGGAACTTCCTGTTATTAATGATATCGCCGAAGTTGGCGTAGGTTTCATTTTTGGCCAGCATAGCGCCTTCTCCCAGTGTGGGCATTTTATTACCAGCACCGGGTTGAAATGCCAGGCGGAAATAATTGGAGTTCATCACCAGGTTGGAGAATGCAAACACTGCGCGGGTGGTGGTCATCAGGGCAATGGCACCTCCTTCTTTCCTGTTCAATAATTGCTCTCCCAATGAATTGAAATTGGGATTGTCGAAGGAGGCGAAATCGCAGGTGGCAGTGACCATCAGGGGCAGGCGGTTGGCATTGTTCCAGTTGTTGGGAGAAGATTCTTCGAGAATGGCTTCTTCCGCGAGGCGGGAAAAACTTCCGTGACCGGTGTAATTCCAAACGAGGGTGCCGTTGAACATTTTATTATTGACGGCTTCATTTGCAGCAGGGTAGCGGCTTCCGCCAGCATCAGCAACTTGCGGAAAGGCATCCAGGTAGATCTTGCTGATGTTGTATTGCGGTTGTTCCTGCGCAATGATATTGCTTACTTTTTCTGCGTCTTCCAGGTGGAGGTTATCATCTTCATCATCTGCCACAAAGGTCATTTCATTACGCCATGCGCCGAAACCTTTGGGAGAATGATACCCTAAGATCTTATCCACTACATTGGCTGCTTCGGTGATATTCTTAACCGGCAATCGGCCGATCGCTACGTCCAGCAAGGGGTTTCCGGCAATATCGTCTGTATTGTCAAGGAAACCGAAGTAATCGTCTGACATGTAGGAATTGATGCCGTGAAAGGAGGCCAGGCTTTGCCAGGTGGGTACGATATTGGTATTATTAGCCATACGGTTCTTGTAATCAAAAGAGGCACGGCCAAAAAGCAACAGGTACTTTATACCATGACGGTCATACTGCATCTTCACGAAATCCCTGATGGCAGTGGGATCTGCGATACCGGAACTGAATTCGTTATAGATCTCTTCCACATTCACCACCCTGGCCTGGTGATAAGCAGCTAAACGTACAGCTTCCGAACGCAAACTGCCGGCGGTAATGATCAGCATTTCTGTGGGGCCGCCGCCGTGGAGGTTTTGATTGGGTACCGGACCAACATAAACTGGTTTGGCGGTGGTGGAAAATGCGATGTATTCTTTCAGTGTTGCAGCATCTCTTGTGAAACGTAAAGTGCTGCCATTCAAAGTAGTTGCGATGGAGATGGGTTTGATGGGATCTGTGATATCCCATACCTGTGTTTGTGCGTTGGCCTGGCTGATCAGGAACTCTCCTATCCTTCCCAGGCTGCGGGAATCGCGGAAATGGAGCAGGCCTTCAGTTGGTAAGCTGAGTGCAGTTCTTCCAAAGATCTCTATATAATCCAACCAGCCTTTTGCACCGGCATTGCCAACGTATTTGATATTAAAATTAGCGGGGCCGTTGGCATTGAAGGTACCATCGGCAATAGTAGCATAGGTGTCGAAGATATTTCCTGAAACCGGGGTAACAGAAAGACTGCCGAGCTGCGCACTATTCATCGATATTTCAAAGCGGGAACCACTGGTAGTTCTGGCGGCGCCGCGAAAATGTACATTTATATCCGTTAAACCACTGGCGGGCAATGGAATAGTGAAATTCCTTTCCGGTGTAACGTTGTTAAACTCTTCGCCCAGCCAGTTTTTTCCGCTGGAGAGCAGGTTCACCAGGTCTTTTTCATAAAAAGCCCGAAAATCAAAAGAATTAATTTGCATATTTGGGACGGGGCTGGCATTATCTGTTGTCATGCGAAGCCCGCCAGGTGCGATGTTCAGGAAATAACAGGCAGAATCCGCGTACAGATTCTGTACATGCTGGTTATTTTGCCAGGAATGCGGGCCGGGCGCGTAAAATAAAACGTAGTCGCTACCGTTTAATAAACCGTCACCCCCATCTATTACGGCAAGCGCATTCTGGAGGAGATCGTCAGGCCGGGGTTGGGCATTATCTTCCGGAAGCATCCGGCCACCGTTGCCAAATAACCGGATCTGGGAGGAAGCGAGATTAGTGGTGGAAATGCCCATGGTATTGAGCAGCGGGATGTCTATTTTATAAACGCCGGGTTCTTTTACCGCTAATTTATACCAGTTGCCATCTGCCAGAACGGAGCGGGAAGCATAGGTCCTTTGGCTGAAAACCTTGCCCTGCCAGCAAAGCAGGCAAATAAAAGCACAAAGAACGGAGCGGCGGAAGAACATAAAATATGGCAGGGTTTTATATTTATCACAAACCTAATATTATCCCGGGATATTTCACAACCAGCAGATTATGGCGAGGTTCCCCGGATAGCTATTAAACGCATAATGTTATAGATTAATTTTTTTTGCCATAAAATAAAAAAGATTACATTTGCGTTTACTATATTTGAATACCTAAATTGAATTAATAAAAGCTGTTTTTGCATGCGCAGATTAACCTCCTTATCCTTGATCCTCGGCACCGGCGTATTAATGTCGATGTCGGCCTGTAAGAATGGTGGTCTTTTTGGTAAGAAAAAAGAATCATCTTCCGCCACCGGCTGGGCTTATAACGACCCAAAAATGGGTGGTTTTTCCGTTGCTAAAGCAAAGGACCAGTTCACTGGCCCTGGTTTAGTGTTTGTTCAGGGCGGTACATTCGCCATGGGCGCTACTGAGCAGGACGTAATGGGTGACTGGAACAACATTCCCCGCCGTATCACGGTTTCTTCCTTCTATATTGATGAGAATGAAGTTTCCAACATCAACTATCGTGAGTACCTGTATTGGTTAAACCGCATGTACTACGAATCCTTCCCTGACGTTTACCGCAATGCTTTACCGGATACCCTGGTATGGCGTAGCGAGTTGGCCTATAATGAGCCGCTGGTGGAGTACTATTTCCGCCACCCTGCTTATAATAACTACCCGGTTGTAGGTGTTAGCTGGAAACAAGCTACTGACTATGCCAAATGGCGCTCCAACCGTGTGAATGAAAAACTGCTGATGGATGCAGGTCTCCTCTCCAAAGCAGATATCATGAACCAGGCAGATGACAATACATTCGACAGTAAGGCTTACATGGCTGGTCTGTATGAAGGTACGCCCGGTAAAATGACCAAATCCGCTAAGAAGCAATTTGCTAATCCGGATGGTTCTCCACGTGGTGCTCAATTCGAAGATGGTATCATGTTGCCTAACTACCGGCTCCCAACAGAAGCTGAGTGGGAATATGCAGCGCTTGGCTATATTGGTCAGAACCCGAATCCCTCCAAGAAAGAAGGAAAACGTGGGGAAGAGCTGATCATGAACAAACAGATCTATTCCTGGGGTACTAATAACAGTGGTTTGAGGGATATCCGCCGCGGTAACTGGCAAGGTCAGTTCCTGGCGAACTTCAAACGCGGTTCCGGTGATAACATGGGTATGGCTGGCGGGCTGAACGATAAAGCCTCGATTCCTGCTCCTGTTCTTTCTTACTTCCCTAATACTTTTGGTATCTACAATATGTCCGGTAACGTGAGTGAGTGGGTGAATGACGTTTACAGACCATTGACTACCATTGATGGTGATGACTTCAACTACTTCCGGGGTAACAAATTCCAGACTGTTTATCAAAATGCTGAGAAGGAGTTTGAGAAGGATAGCCTGGGTATGCTGAAGATGCGGGATGTTACTGATGAGGAAAGTGCAAGCCGGTTGAACTATCAGAAAGGGGATGTGATCAACTACCTGGATGGTGACTCTCTTTCTCTTGTTGAATATGGTTATGGTATTACTTCGCTGGTGAATGATAAATCCCGGGTGGTCAAGGGGGGTAGCTGGAATGACAGGGCTTATTGGTTGTCTCCTGGTTCGCGTAGGTTTATGCAGGAGGATATGGCGACTAATACTGTTGGTTTCCGTTGTGCGATGGACCGTGTGGGGTCTCCTGAGGGTAATAAGTTCAAGACTGGTAATACTTTCAAGAAGCAACGTCAGAAGAGATAATTACATTCTCTCCATACTTACTTATTGGCCGTCTCGTTTTGAGGCGGCCTTTTTTTTATTCCGCCGCTCCCAATAAGCATAAAAAAAATTCGACCGAAAAAACTAGCCCATTGGTTATAAGAGGCAATAGGGAACAGTTTTCGGACGAATTTTTTTTATGCTTATTTCCGCTGGTGTAGGGGTTTGCCGGGCATAATATGGGAAGAGCGCTGCTGTTATCAGAGGCGCTCTTTTTTATTGGAATTTAAACATCAGGTTGCGCGGTTTTTGGACTCCGGGGTAGCCATCCCATCCCGGTATTGTTTGTTGCCGGGGTTGTTGGCTTTTATGCCGATGCTTAAGGGGAATTCACATGTGGTGTGAATAGTATGCACAAGGTACAGGGAATCCTTATCGCTGATCTTAATGATCAGGAATTAGATTTACGCAGAAGGGAATTTATTACTGATGGGGGCTATGGTCTTATTTCCTGACTTATTTCCTGTGTGCAGATATTACCTGCGATGTCATATACGATCACTGTAAAGGGGAGTTCTACAGGTTTATATTCCCAGCGGTTGTTTTTAAAAACTGCAAACCCTGTTGCTTTTGGGGTAATGATCTTTACTTTTTCAATGCGATGTTTAGCTTTTGTTTTTACGATCACTGTTTCTTTTTCTACACTTACTTCTACTTCAGGTTTATTATAAGCATCCTGGAAAGCTGCGTTGAAGGCTGTTTGGGTGGGCTTGGCGATGGATTGATAATAGGCCTTCTTTTCGGGGTCTTTGATGGCTGCTTTCGCGAAATCATTGGCCCTTTTGAAGCGCTCCTGGTTGGCTACCTGGGTGGCGGTTTTGGGAGGATACTTGCAGGGAGGTTTGCACATCACGGTTTTGCCGTTCCGCTGGCGGAAGACGATCTGTTTGCCGAAGGTGCCGGTGGCGCCTTTTGTGATGACGTTATGTTCAGATACTGCCATATCGCTAAGATAAGACAAAGATTGCACATAGCAATACGTATCTTAAGCCTATGTCAAGCGAATCTAAGATATGGGATACTTATAGGAAAGAGCCGGTATATCCTTCCTGGGGATAACAAGGTTTTAACGGAGGGGTGGCTGTTAAAGTCATTAATTAGCAGCGGGTTAACTAAACGGCACGTATATGGAATATGAGATTAGTTCTTCTGCTGATTATGATGAAATAAGGGCTGCTATTGTTAAGCTGATGACTAAAGAGGATCTGACTCCGGAAGAGTTGGAGCAGTTATTTGTCATGGCCATTGCTGCAGAGAGATATGAGGGGGATGTTTTGTGCCTTAAGCAGCTTATTAGGCAGCAGTGATGATTTAGCTATTCCATTTGTTGATCCTGGGCCTTAAATGGCATGAAAAAGGCCGTATCGGGTGATACGGCCTTTTAATATTAAGAAGGGTCAGGATTATCTCTTTTTCCCTTTTTTAGCGGCGGCTTTTTTTGGAGCTGCTTTTGCTTTTGGTGCGGCCTTTTTAGCTGCTGCTTTTTTAGGAGCGGCTTTCTTTGGTGCTGCTTTCGCTTTTGCTTTAGGGGCTGCTTTTTTGGCAACTGCTTTTTTAGGTGCAGCTTTTTTAGCTACTGCCTTTTTTGGAGCGGCTTTTTTTGGAGCTGCTTTGGCTTTTGCTTTAGGGGCTGCTTTTTTGGCAACTGCTTTTTTAGGTGCAGCTTTTTTAGCTACTGCCTTTTTAGGGGCTGCTTTCTTTGGCGCTACTTTAGCTTTTGCTTTTGGTGCGGCTTTTTTAGCTACTGCTTTTTTAGGAGCGGCTTTCTTTGGTGCTGCTTTCGCTTTTGCTTTAGGGGCTGCTTTTTTAGCGGCTGTTTTAGCTTTTGCTTTGGGAGCAGTTTTAGCGGCGGCTTTCTTTGCTGCAGGTTTTGCAGCAGCTTTCTTAGCAGCTGGTTTGGCAGTGGCCTTTTTGGCTGCAGATTTTGCGGCGGCTTTTTGGGCAGCGGGTTTTGCTGCTGGTTTGGCTTTCGCTTTTGCTTTAGGGGCAGCGGCTGGTTTTGCTTCTTCTACTTTAGCAGGAGCAGCTGGTTTGACTTTAGGTTTGGCCACACGTTTAGCTTTGGGCTTTGGTGCCGGAGCTGCTTCTGCAGTTGGTTCTGCGGCTTCCTCTTCTACTTTCGGAACCGGGTGTGGTTTGGGCGTAAAGGCGCGAACGGCTTTTTCTATGGGAGACATCTGGTCTGCAGCTTCGGCAGGGGCGTCAGCTTCTTCTTCAGCGGGTTCTGTTTTGAATTCAGCGCCATCGCCTTCCCAGAGTTCGATTATTTCTGCGGCGTGGTCGCCGTTGTTTGGTTTGTGGATGATGTGTGCGATCACTCCTTCTTCATCGATGAGGAAAGTGGTGCGGTGGGTACCGTCAAAGGTGCGGCCCATGAATTCTTTTTCGCCCCACACGCCATAATCGTTGAGGATGGCGTGGCTTTCGTCCACTAACAATGAGAAAGGCAGATTGTATTCGTCTGCGAATTTCCTGTGGCTTTTTTCGTCATCTTCGCTCACGCCCAGAACTACATAGCCTTTGCTCAGTAGACGGCTGTGGTGATCCCGCAGATTACAGGCCTGGGTAGTGCAGCCTGGGGTCATATCGTGCGGATAGAAGTACAGGATCACTTTCTTTCCTTTAAAATCAGCAAGCGATACGCTTTGACCGTGCTGATCAATGGCTGTGAATGAAGGTGCTATATCCCCTTCTTTAAGATGTGTCATTTTAATTATCGTTTAAAGGTCAATGTGTAAGTCGATTCGTTGTTGGCGATATCCGTTACCGTCAGGGTCAAAGTATGATTTCCGGGCTGGCAATGTTCATCAAAGGTATACGATAAAACATTGCTGCGGCGGGAAAACATTATCCACTTGCCATCTAATTCTGCGCGGTAGGATTTAATGCCGCTGGCATCGTTCATGGAGAACGCAATCCTGCCGGCTTTGGATAGGTTCGCGCCCTGTTTGATACCGCCGAGGACTGCGATCCTTGGTGCGTCCGTGTCTGTGGTCAGATAAAAATCTCCGAGATCGCGGAACGTTCCTTTATACCATCCGTCCTCAAAGGTAGTAGCTGAAACGCTTTCTCCCAAACCTTTACGCACGATTATCATTTTATTTTGCAACGCTGCGGAAACCGGGCGGTTTGGTTTGATCCTTAGTCCAAAGCTATAGTGAACGGGCACCAGTGCCGTGTGCAGGCGGTAAGTGCTGGAATAGGCTGTGGCGTTAGGGATTTCGAGATACCGGAAACAAATTTCATCATATAAAGATCCTTCCTCAAGATAAAATTCTACCTGATTATTTTCAAATATATTCCTTGAATCTGCGTACATCTTATTGGCACAAACGGATTCTGCAGCGCCATTCCCCTCCTGCTGTAAAGTGATCTGCACATTACTGGTATTTCCGTAAGCGTCTGTTACACGGATGGTTAAGGGATGGGGTTGTTTATCGGACAGATTAATGATACCATTACCGGACACATCCTGGTAAATATCGAGATCATTTCCGGGGAGTGCAAACAACAGCTGTACGTAGGGGCCGCCGCCTTTTTTCATCTTATAATCAATATGGGCATTGAGGTAGCGGGTTTCATCGTAGCCAATATTATCGAGTTGGAAACCGCAGTCTACCTGGCCATTCTGAATGATCATGGCTTCGTAGATGCCGTTGGGATTGGCGGAATTGCTTTGCCTGTCCAGCGCACTGAGGCCCAGCCCTACTTTGTCTGTGGCTACTTTCACGAGGGGGCGGGTGGCAACGTATCCTGCTTTTGTGTTCTTTACGGGAACAACTATGGGGGATTGTTCGTAGAGGCTTTTGTTACGATCATATATCACTATCCTTTGGATCTCGGGGGCACGGGTATCCGGAATGCTGAACCCGAAAAGCATGGGGTTGAGGGGTTTTTCGGTTTGAGTATCGCGGATCTCAAAGTGCAGGTGCGGACCGGCAGAGCCTCCTGTGTTTCCGCTCCAGGCTACGAATTCGCCTTTTTTAACGGGGAAAAGGCCCGGTGGCAGCACAATGTCTGATGCCCAGCTTTCCTGTTCATATTGCTTTCTTTTTACGTATTCTTCCACCAGGGGGTAAAATCTGTTAAGATGTGCGTAGACGGTAGTGTAGCCATTGGGGTGAGTGATGTATAATACATTCCCGAAGCCAAGATGGGATACGCCTACTCTGCTTACGTAGCCATCTGCGGCTGCGTGTACGGGGAGGTTTTCCCGTTGTTGTGTTTTGAGGTCTAATCCGGAGTGGAAGTGGTTGGGTCGGAGTTCCCCGAAATTACCGGCCAGTTCTATTGGTACGTTCAGCGGATTCCTGAAATATCCTTTGGGATAATGCTTTTCCGCTAACCCTTGTGCCTGCAGGAGTTGGGGCAGCAAGAGCAAGAATGCGATCGTTCTTTTCATCCTACAAATGTAATAGTTATGTGTCTTCAGCGTTAAAAATACGATGTCAATCAGTGAATTAACATATTTTTAAACCAAAGGTTCCGGGTTTTCCTTAATTTCCGATCTTCAAACAAACTGAAACAACGATGAGTTATCCGATACATGAGATCCAGGGCATTGGGCCTAATTATGCGAGTAAGCTGTTAGGTGTTGGTATTAATACCGTGGAGAAATTATTAGAAGATGGGGCTACCCGTACCGGCAGGTTGAAACTGACGGAGACAACGGGGATTCCTGAATCTTTGATACTTACCTGGGTGAATCATGCTGATCTGATGCGGATCAATGGGATCGGGGATCAGTTTGCTGAGTTGCTGGAGGCAGCTGGAGTTGATACAGTGAAGGAGTTGAGGACAAGGGTGCCGGAGAATTTGCATGCGAAGGTGACGGAGGTGAATGCTTTGAAGAATTTGAGTGGCAGGGTGCCTACTTTGAACGAGTTGACGCAGATGATTGAACAGGCGAAGGATCTTGAGCCGGTTGTGACGCACTAGCAGAGACCTTGCCGCGCAGCAGAGGGCGGAGGTTTTTTCTTTTTGAGGAGGCGGGTGTTTTTATTTTGAGTTTTGAGGAGCGTGAGGTTGGTGGGTGTTTTTGTTTTAGGAGAAGAGTTTTTGCGGAGATCTTGCCGCGCAGCAGAGGGCGGAGGTTTTTTCTTTTTGAGGAGGAGGGTGTTTTTATTTTGGGTTTTGAGGAGCGTGAGGTTGGTGGGTGTTTTTGTTTTAGGAGAAGAGTTTTTGCGGAGACCTTGCCGCGCAGCAGAAGGCGGAGGTTTTTTCTTTTTGAGGAGGAGGGTGTTTTTATTTTAGGATGAGGGTTTTCTTTTTAAGGGAGAGGTGCTTTTTTAAGGATGTTTATGGAGGATGTTTGTTTTTAAAGAGATGGCTGCCGGGGGATTTCCACAAGAAAGAGTTTTTTTGTAATAAGAAAATAAAAAGGCATTTTGCGGTTAGAAGAAGCAGGGTTTTGATCGTGTAAGAAGAATGAATGAATCCCATGCCGCAGGAAAAGCTAGTAATGAAGTCTTTTGTATTAAACGCATTAATTTTAGGATCCTATACCGTAGAATGTTGAGAAAAAAAGGCGCTGCCCAGTTGTGATTTGCTTTCAAATTTCAATCACACAACGGCTACGATCAAAGAACCAAACGCTGAAGTGAGTGACACAACGGCGGCTGAGCATTGAACAAGAGCTGGTTACCAAATTGCATTTATTTCCTTAAAGATAAAATGACCACAGGCTAAATAGGTCACCTGTGGCCATTCTTCAAGTTTTTTTTGACCTACAACTGTTCCTTAATTTCGTCGATCAGTTCGACAAACTTACGATCTGTGCGGATCTCCGGCTTCCAGGCCAGAGCCATCTCGCACAGGTCGTATTCTTTTTTAATGGTAGCCCCGGGTTTGCCTTCCTCATTACCCAGTACCCAAACGGTGTCTGCAACAGCTGTAGCGTTTTCTATATCGTGGCTCACAATGATAAGGGTATTATGCTCACTCAGCGTAGACACTTTCAACAGCAGTCTGATCACACGGTCCACCATCAGGATGTCCAGACCGGAGAAGGGTTCATCCAATAAAATGAACTTGTTGCCGGTGAGTACCTGCTGGATAATACTTACGCGCTGGCGCTGGCCACCACTGAGCTGTGCGGGGTATTTTTTCAGATGCTCCGTGAGTTCAAAGGTATTTGCGTAATCTTCTATGATCCGGCGTTTTTCATCTTCGGTGAGTTTCACTTCTCCATTGTCCAGGCCTATCCTGAGGTTCTGATATATGGTGCGGTGATTGAAAAGAATGTAATTCTGCGGCACGATACCTACCTCGCCTGCTTTTACGGGATGCTGGTCTTCGCCGATCCTTACTATTCCTTCGGTTGGTTTGATCAGACCCGACAGGGTTTTAAACAGCTGTGTTTTACCAATACCACTCCTTCCGATCAAAGCCACTACCTGGCCTTGTTCCAGGCCTTCGCGGTGAATATCCTTGATGCTGAAATTGATATCGCGGAGGATCTTTTTCTCTCCGTATTGCAGATGAATGTTCTCGGCACTCAGCAATACTTTGTTCTTTGAATAGTTGTTCATCAGCGGGTTTCCAGTTTAGTGTAAGGAAATAACCAGTGCCGGAAGAGGCCCAGTATGAAATCAAAAAAGATCCCCAATGCAAAGATGATCAGGAGTGTGGCGAATACGATATCCAATTGCACGTATTTGTTTGCTTTGATGAGCATTACGCCCAACCCACCTTCGCTCATGCTCAAACCTTCTACAGATGTGATCATCAGCCATGCGATAGCAAAGTTCTGGCGCATTACCTCAAACACCTGGTCGAGACGGCCGATGATGATCACCTCCCATAATTGCTGCCATTTGTTCATCCTTAAAGTGGTACATAATTCAAACTCCTGTTTGTTGATGTTCTCTATCACAGACAGCAGGGAGGTAACAAAGAAGGGCACAATACCAAAGATCAGCAGGCTCAGCTTTAATTGATGACCGTTGCTGGTGAGTAGTGTGAACAGGAAGATGAGACCGGTTAATGTGAGATACCGGCACTTTACGATAAAACGTGCTATAGGCTGAAACACGGGCACGATGGACAGATAACTGATGAACAGGGCGATCACTATCGAAAAGAACATTCCTTTGATGGTGAGCGTTAAACTTGCAAAGAGGTTATCTATAAAATCCGGATAGCTGAAAATGGTGCCGATAGCTGAAAACACCTTTGCAGGCGTTGGTATCAGGCCTCCTCCACTCAACTGCCAGAGCAATACTGCCATGATCACTTCTGCGATCACGAGCAGCATCATGGCTCGTTTATCCAGTATACGGAGCGGTTCAAAAAATGCTTTTATTTTATCCATGCCATTTGGTGATTGCAAAGGCCAGCACTTTTGCAAGCGCTGACCTTTGATATGAACATTAGTTACCCAATACGATCTGTACGCGGCGGTTTTGTGCACGGCCTTCCGCAGTTGCATTTTCTGCTATTGGTTTGGCTGCACCAAAACCTTTGGATTCCAGCCTTGCAGCAGCTAAACCTTTGCTTAAGAGGTAAGCTTTTACAGACTCTGCACGGTCGTTGGAGAGTTTGAGGTTGGCGGTTTCGTTACCAACATTGTCTGTGTGACCATAGATACCAAGTTTCAGCCCTTCTGCCACCACGGCGCTTTTCAGGATATCGTCCAGTGTGCTGTAAGATTCAGGTCTGATCACGGCGCTGCCGGTTTCAAACTGTACCTGTACAGATCTGGAAGACACTTCTTTGGTGATCTCTGCAGCGTACTGCTCTTTGATAGCAGTACCAGTGAGTAGTTCCGGGTGATTGCTCACTACGGAAGCCAGGAAGGATTTATCTACTACCTTGTTGTACACAGGGTATGTGGGTACCAGTTCAGGATACATCTTTACGAGGATGTCGCCGAAGGTGCCGTATACGATCTTGTAACGGTCCAGTTTATCATCTCCGAGGCCGAACATGTTAGCAGCGTCTGCTAAGTTGAAGGCCATGGAACCGCCCAATGCCAGGTTGATGCCCTGCGCGTCTTTTTCTTCCACACCGTTGTAATATTTCAGCCAGTATGCACCGTTCTGTTCGTTGTATACTTTGGCGGAAATGTCTGCCGCAAATTGCTTGGCATCTGTGAAAGAACGTACCTGATCTCCGGCTTGTGCGAGTGCCATGATCAGGTTCTCAATGTCCGTGCGGTGGTCATTGGCGAACTTCCTGATGGTGATAGAGATGTTCGGCATCTGGGATGCGTACTCTCTTGTAGTGGCGATGTTGATCAGACCACCTTTTTTCTGGGCGATGTTTACGTCACCCGGCGTCCAGGTGGCAACACCGTCTACACCAACAGTGGTGTCTTTTGCAATCTTCTTACCATTTACTACGAGCTTGCGGCCTTCTGTGTAACCGGCAATGTATTTATTGGCGGCATCCAGGAAGTCGTTCGCAGCGATCAGGTTGATGGCGTTACGATCGTAAGTGGTTTCATCCGGGTTTACGCGCAGGCCATTGTCGCCAGCCCATTTCACGAGGATGTTCATGTCACCGTCCCTCATTACGCAGGATACTGTTTTACCCAGTGCGTTTTTAGGATCTACTTTCCATTCTGCGGGGCCCATCAGTTTGTCTTCACCATAACTTTTACCCATGGTGTAAAAAGCAACGGGCTGGTATTCAGGGCCCAGTGGCTCCAGTTCTTTTGCCAGTGCGGCAAAGAACATGGGCATACCATCTCCCATGAAGGAAGCGAACACGCCGGGGGTGTTGGGATTTGATTTATAGTCCTGTGCAAACTTCACCACGTCTGCAATGGATTTGTTACAATCGTCCTGGCGAACTATTTCGATCTCCAGGTTCGCTTTATCGACCAGGGAGCCTTTGGTAGTTTTCGGGCCACCATTGGCATACATCAATGGAAACTGGGAGTTCCAGGCCATGATCTTCCAGCTGATCCTGGTTCCGCCGTTTGCAGATTCTTCTGCGCCGGGGAGTGGCAGTTTTGCAGCATTGCTGCTTAAAGATGCTTCGGGCGCATCCGGCAGTGCAACTTTACCGATTTCGGCAGCCGCTTTTGCTTCCTGGGGGCGCTTGTCCCACCATAATACTTTACCAGCATAGATTGCTCCGAGGAGGAGAACGATACCCAGGACTTTACCCCCTGGTTTTACTTTAATTGCCATGTTATAAATATTTATAGGTTTAAGAATACACTTCGTTTATTCATACACGTTAGTATACGGTGCATACGTATGGCTATCCATGCATTTATGTTGATGGTTATCAGCTCAGGAGATCGTTATAATTATCTTTTGGTAATTGTCCGGGCTTACGTGGTGTGGTATTGGGTTCCCACTTTTTCACGTCCAGTTTGAATTCCGTATCGGGATTGAAGGATTCCAGCATAGTGAGTCCTTGCAGCTCATAAGTTGCGTTATCGAGGTCGATAGAGCGCATGAAGTCTGTAGAGTAGCTGATGGCTTTTTTCATACTGCTCAACTTGGTGGCAATATCTTCTTTGAGGAACTCCATAGATTGTTCCACCATCAGTTTCTTTTCGGGATCACCGTTAAAGATCTTCAATGCAGAGCTGAGGGCTTTGTTACCGGAAGAAACAGATTTGTAGAGATCTTTTTTCAGTTCCAGTTCATTACGTGCGTCTTCAATCATGTATCCGCTGTTCTTGTGTACTTTGGTGAGGTAGTCACCGATACGGGCAAGGTTATCGCGGATGGGTGTGAGTTGCATGATGTATTCTTTGATCCGGGCAATGTGGCGCGTAGCATTTCCCAGCTCAGGCAGCATGTTATTGCTCTGTGCGGCTTTTGCGCGGCTCATCAGTTGTGCCATGTCTTTTTCCTTTTCATCGATCTTCAGGTCGATCTTCTCTTTCTGGGCATCCACTTCGATGGATTGCTTGTAGAGTTTTTCGCGTTGTTCTTCCATATCGCCGATATAATCTTCGGCAATGAGGAAGGGGTCCAGTTCGATCACCACACCTACGAGTTTTTTCATGAGCCATTCATACAGGTAGAATAAGCTCAGGCGCAGTTTGCGGTGTGTTACTGTATAGAGGAATAAACCAAGGCATACCAATGCGATGCCGAAGTTGAGTGTGTTCCATACCACATTTGTGAGGATGGGGATCACATAGTAACCGATCAGCACCAATAAACCGAGTCCGATAACGATACCGAATTTGCCACCAGGGCGGTTCCAGTAGGATTTCAGTTTCTGGCCTGATTCTGCAGGGAAGAATTGAGTGTCCATAATTAAAGGGTTGTTTGAATGAATTGAATGTCTGACTGAATTTTAGTGATCATGGCCTGGCAGGCTACATCATACCCCTGCCGGCTGCTGGCAATCTTTTGCTCCTGTTCGGATACCTGGCCTTTCAGTTCTTTCATACTGGTTTGGGCACTGGTAATTTCCTGTGTGAGCTGTTGGATCTTCTGCGAATGTTCAGCGATGGTTTTTTCCAGGTCAGCAATTTGCTGTACTCTTCCCTGGATCTCCTGTTTCGCTTTATCATCAGCGGCTTTGTCGAATTCATCCCGGTCTTTTTCCACCATGCTTTTATACAGGGTAGCGGTTTCCAGCAGTTTATCCTTTGTGAGGCCCTGGATACTGAGGGTGGCAAAAACTGCCCCTATACGTGCTTTGTCGTCTGGCACGTGCGTTTCCAGTGTTTCCATCATCTTCCAGAACTCGAAATAATCGGGTCCGGGCAGATTACTGCTTTCAAATAACCGGGAGAAGTGTTGCTCGAACTTGTCGAGTTCTTCAGCCGTGATATTCGCGGTGGCGGTTTTTGGGCCGCTCAGCGGAAATTTTTGGGCAAGGGAATCCCCTCCGGGCTTGCCAGTCTGTGAAGCATCGGGGTCAAATTCAACGAAAATGCCCAACGCTTTCCTAAGAAAGTTTGTCATTGCTTGTGTGTGTAAAGGGTAAATTGATTGTTGGAAAAAAGAAGCACACTAAGAACTCGTGCAGTTGTTTGTGAAACAACCAGAGTAAAAAGAAATGAATATGTGTGTACTACATTGCGGTATTGATTGAAGACGTAAAATTACACATTTTTCCACATATGGCAATTTTTGGGGCTGCGTGGGGGCTGCGTTTAAATTGAAATCCGTTAACTACAGTGGCTTTTAGTCATATATCCATTATTCCGCAAGCCTGCGTGTTCGAAAATTTGCATTCCGGGGGCACTGGAATTAACGGTTAACTATTTTTTTTCGCTTACTTTAGCCAACGCAAAAACTATCCATGTCCATCCTTGTAACAGAACTTAGTAAGCTGTATGGCCAGCAAAAAGCAGTGGACGGCATCTCTTTCGGGCTGCAGAAAGGTGAGATTGCAGGCTTTTTAGGTCCTAATGGCGCCGGCAAATCCACTACCATGAAGATCATTACCGGCTACCTCCCTCCCAGTGCGGGACAGGTAAGCGTTTGCGGTTTTGATGTGGTGAAGGAGCCGATGGAAGTGAGGAAGCGCGTGGGTTACCTCCCGGAAGCCAATCCCCTTTACCCGGATATGTATATACGGGAGTTCCTGGAATTCATGGCGGGTATGCATCAACTGGGGAAGATCTCTGGTACCCGCATCACAGAAATGATAGGCCTGACGGGACTTACACCGGAAAAGCATAAAAAGATAGGAGCCCTTAGTAAAGGCTACAAACAACGTGTGGGCCTGGCGCAGGCGCTTTTGCATGATCCGGAAATACTGATCCTGGATGAACCTACTTCCGGGCTGGATCCCAATCAGTTAGCGGAGATCCGGAACCTGATCAGGAACCTGGGAGAAAATAAAACGGTGATGTTATCCACCCATATTATGCAGGAAGTGGAGGCGATGTGCAGCAGGGTGATCATTATCAATAAGGGCAATATTATAGCAGACGGGCCGCTGAGTTCCCTTCAGCAGGGTTCGCAGGGTTATATTCAGGTTACTTTTGGGGAAGCTGTTGCGTTGGAAGAGCTGGAACAATTACCCGGCGTATCCCGCGCAGTGGCTGCTGAGGGTCATATCTGGCGATTATACACGACAGATGCAGAAACCGTCCGCAAAAACCTGCTTCAATTCTCTTTGATTAATAACCGGAACATCCTTTCTTTGCAGAGCAATTCGCAAAGCCTGGAAGATGTGTTTAAGGAGTTGACAAATTAGTGGTGCCGTGTGAATGGGGAGACGCCATTTGCCGTGAGTTGGTATTTTTTAAGAATAAAACATAAAAATTTTACCCATGAGTATCATTTCAGAGATCCACGCCAGACAGATTTTAGATAGCCGTGGAAATCCAACGGTTGAGGTTGATGTAACTACAGAAGATGGCCATGTAGGAAGGGCCGCCGTTCCATCCGGAGCTTCTACCGGCAAACACGAAGCTGTTGAACTCCGCGATAACGATAAAGGCTTCTACTTAGGTAAAGGTGTGATCAAAGCTGTTACGAATGTTAATGAAGTGATCGCTGATGAACTGATCGGCTGGGATATCAGCGACCAGGCTGGTGTTGACAAAGTGCTGATTGATCTGGATGGGACTGAAAATAAAGCCAAACTGGGTGCCAACGCAACTTTGGCGGTTAGTATGGCCGTTGCGAAAGCAGCAGCAGAAGCATTTAGCTTACCCCTGTACCGTTACCTGGGTGGCGTAAACGCTACCACTTTACCTTTGCCTTTAATGAACATCGTGAATGGCGGTGCGCATGCTGATAACAAGATCGACTTCCAGGAATTCATGATCGTTCCGGTGGGCGCAGAAACTTTCTCTGAAGGCCTCCGCTGGGGCGTGGAAATTTTCCACCACCTGAAATCTGTACTGAAAAAGAAAGGTTACAGCACTAACGTTGGGGATGAAGGAGGTTTTGCACCTGAGATCCAAAGCAACGAAGAAGCGATCGAAACTGTACTGCAGGCTATTGAAGCAGCTGGTTACAAACCAGGTTCCCAGATCGGCATCGCCCTGGATGCTGCGAGCAGCGAGATGTATAACGATAAAGACAACACTTACAAGTTCTATAAGAGCACCCAGAAGATCATCAGCAGTGATGAACTGGTAGCTTACTGGACAGAGTGGTCTAAAAAATACCCCATCGTTTCCATTGAAGATGGTATGGCTGAAGATGACTGGAACGGCTGGAAAAAACTGACTGAATCTATCGGTGCTAATGTACAGCTGGTGGGTGACGATCTGTTCGTAACCAATGTAAAACGCCTGAAACAAGGTATTGACCAGAACATTGCGAACAGCATCCTGGTAAAAGTTAACCAGATCGGTACCATCACAGAAACCATCAATGCGGTTTCCATGGCACAAAAAGCTGGTTATACTTCCATCATGAGCCACCGTTCAGGAGAAACTGAAGATACTACTATCGCAGACCTGGCAGTAGCCCTGAACTGCGGTCAGATCAAAACCGGTTCTGCCAGCCGTACAGACCGTATGGCTAAGTACAACCAACTTTTGAGGATTGAAGAACTGCTGGATACCAGCGCTTATTATCCGAAAAATTCAATTAAATTTGGTAAGAAGTAATTTTTAGTATCACTACGTTATTAATTAGTGGTCAATACAAATTTTTCCGGGTACTGGTCTTCCAGTACCCGGATACCAAATCAGCCTTTGTGAATATGGACCTGTTGAAGCGTTTTAAAAAAGTACCTGCCATCCTGCGTAACAAGTATATTGTAGGCGGGGTGCTTTTTGTGGTCTGGTTACTTTTTGTGGACCGGAACAACGTTTTCACCCAATTCACCCTGAGTTCAGAAGAGAACAAACTGGAGGGTCAGAAGGCGTTTTACAAGCAGGAAATAGACAGAGCACGCCAGGACCAGTTCGAATTACTGTCCAGCCCCGAAAAACTGGAGAAATTTGCCCGGGAGCAGTACCGGATGAAAAAAGAAGATGAGGATCTGTTCATTATCCCCGAGCCAAAGCCCAAAATCGACTAATTTATTGGTTCCCAAGCCCCATTATCCTCTTAAGGCTTTGTTAAAAACTTGCATTTTCTAAAAAAATGGGCTAAATTAACAATACTAACCCGTCATTATCCGTTATGTAACTGTTATATCTTATACAGCCTTCTGTATTGATAGTATTCTATTTAAAATAACAATCTATCGCATGAGCAATTTTACACTCCCTTTTTCTACTCCTAACTATGTTGTAACCGACCCGGAAGGGCAAACTGCACCTATGCAAGTGAATCAAGAATTATTACGTGAAGAAAAGAAATTGCATCTTTTGACCTTACAGGCGTTGAATACTGTGAAGCTCGCCCCTCGTCAGTCTACCCTCATCGCAATTTTTGACCACGCACAAAAACGCGAGGTATAGTTTTTGTATTTTGCAGGCATGACGAAGAAAGAACGATTCCAGTTTGTAATCGACTATTTTGAGAAACATGCCCCGGATGCAGAAACTGAACTGCTGTACGACAATACCTACCAATTACTGGTAGCGGTTATCCTGTCTGCCCAATGTACAGATAAGCGGGTGAATATGACCACCCCTGCTATCTTTGAGCAGTACCCGGATATTCCTTCCCTCAGCAAAGCTACTTTTGATGATCTGTTCCCACTGATCAAAAGTATCAGCTATCCCAACAATAAAACGAAACACCTCATTGGCATGGCCAATATGGTGATGGATGATTTTAACGGTGAGATACCGGAAACGGTGCCTGAACTGGTTAAATTACCCGGCGTTGGCCGTAAAACGGCGAATGTGATCACCAGCGTTGTGCATCATCAACCCAATATGGCAGTGGATACCCATGTATTTCGTGTATCCGCAAGGTTGGGGTTGACGACCAATGCTAAAACTCCTTTACAAACAGAGCAGCAACTTCTTCAGTATATACCCCGGGAGAAGGTGCATATTGCGCATCACTGGCTGATCCTGCATGGGCGGTATATTTGTTTGGCGAGGAGCCCGAAATGCGGGGAGTGTGGGTTGCGGCCTATCTGTAAGTATTACAAACAGTTAGTTTCCTAGCCAGGTGACTTTGCCCGCAGTGTTTTTGCGAGTATAGTTTTGCTGGGTTTTTTATTATCTTGGAGAGAGCTAAAACCCTCCCACGTGAATAATACAAAAATACAGCTATCCTTCATGATGTTCCTCGAATACTTTATTTGGGGAGCATGGTATGTAACCATGGCTACTTACATGGTAGCCAATCTTCAGGCCAGTGGCAGCGAGGCCAGTTATGCTTATACAGCATTGGCTATTGCCACCATGGTTTCTCCTTTTTTGGTAGGAATGGTGGCAGACCGGTATTTTGCTGCACAAAAGATCATGGGTGTACTGCATATCGTTGGTGCGCTGGCGTTATACTCCATGACGCTTACTACTAATACTTATGTTTTTATTGGCGTTGTATTATTCTATTCCCTGTTGTACATGCCCACCATTGCACTCAGCAACAGTGTGGCCTTTAGCCAGATGAAGGATCCGGGGAAAGAATTCCCTGCCGTAAGGATGTTCGGTACTATCGGATGGATCTGTGCCGGCTTACTAATCGGCTATATGGCTATCGAAAAAACCATGAACACGTTTTATATAGCGGCCGGGGCTTCTTTGCTACTGGGACTTTTCAGCTTTACACTGCCCAATGTTCCACCTAAAGCTAAAGGAGATGTTTCTGCTTCGCAGGTATTGGGAACAGAGGCTTTTGTGTTGTTCAAAAACAGGTCTTACCTCGTATTCTTTATCTCCGCTATCCTGATCTGCATTCCTTTAAGCTTCTACTACGGATTTACCAATCTCTACCTGCATGAGGCAGGCATGGAAAATGCTGCCGGGAAAATGATCTATGGCCAGGCTTCCGAAGCTATCTTCATCCTTGCCATTCCTTTATTACTCCGCCGGCTTGGCGTGAAGAAAATGTTGCTGGTAGGTATGGCCGCCTGGGTGCTTCGTTATATCCTCTTTGCTTATGGCAACAGTGGTTCGAACTTATGGATGTTATACACCGGCATTATCTTACACGGCGTTTGTTATGATTTCTTCTTTGTGACCGGTTATATGTATACAGATAACAGGGCAGGCGAAAAGATCAAAAGTGCGGCACAGGGGTTATTCACTTTTGCTACTTATGGTCTTGGTATGGTGATCGGTACCTGGTTCTCAGGGATCGTGGCAGATTATTATGTAGCGAACGGCGTACGCGAATGGCAGAGCATCTGGATGGTGCCTGTATATATCGCAGCAGCCGTGATCATCTATTTTGCGTTGGCATTCCACGATAAAAAACCAGTTTAACTTATATAAAAATTAATTATGGCGAAAATTGCAATGCTTGGGTCCGGATTCATCGGGAGATTCTATGCGGATTCTTTAATTGGACAAAGAAGCAGGGATACGATCGTGAGCATCTACTCCCGCCGCGAAGAAAGCGCTAAGAAATTTGCAGTGGACTATAACTGTACCCACTGGACCACCAACATGGAAGAAGCAATCAATCATCCTGATGTGGATATGGTTTGCATCTCCCTGCCCAACAATCTCCACGAAGCTGCTGTAATGGCTTGCTGCAAAGCAAAAAAAGCGGTGATGTGTACCAAGCCATTAGGACGTAATGCGGAAGAAGCAAAACGTATGATGGAAGCGGTAGAAAAAGCAGGCATCTTCAACGGTTACCTGGAAGACCTCTGTTATACCCCCAAATTCCTGAAGGCTTTAAAGAGTGTACAGGAAGGAGCACTGGGCAGAATACTCTGGGCTAAATCCCGCGAAACACATCCTGGCCCGCACAGCGAATGGTTCTGGGATAAAGAGCAGGCAGGCGGCGGTTGTATCCTGGACCTGGGTTGCCATTGCGTTGAGATTGCACGCAACTTCATCGGGAAGGACATTAAACCCGTTGAAGTGATGTGCTGGGCGGATACACAGGTGAAACCAATTGATGCAGAAGATCATGCGATCGGCCTTGTGAAATATGAGAACGGTGCTATCGGTCAGTTTGAAGTGAGCTGGACCTTCCGCGGCGGGCTTGATCTCCGTGATGAAGTAATGGGCTCTGAAGGTACAATATGGCTGAATAGCTTTTTACGTACAGGGTTTGATATGTTCACTACCGGCAAGGGAGCTGATTACGTTGCAGAAAAAGCAGAAAGCAATACAGGCTGGTTGTTCCCTGTAGGTGATGAACTGAATGAACTGGGGTATAATCATATGTTCGCAGATATGTTCAATGCAGTAGAAGCCGGGAAAGCACCACGCGAAACTTTCTATGACGGGTATGTGGTGAATGCAGTGCTGGATGCTGCTTACAGGTCTGCAAAATCCAAATTATGGGAACCGGTGAAGCTGGATGTATGGCGCGGGAAGGAAGGTTTGGAGAAAGAGAAAACACTGACAGATTATAATGAGCAATATTACCTGATCAAGGAAGAGATGACGCACTTTGGGACGGCGAAGCTGATACTGAAGGATAAGAAAACGGGGCAGATCATTGAGAAGGTGATATAGGCCTGGAGGCGTTTTGCAGGCTGAGCTTTTTGCCGGCGTGAGTATTTTGCCTGCGCCGGTTTTATTTTCCCTGTAATAAACGGAAGTACGCCTTGCCAAACTGATGATTCACTTCCACCTCCATTAACTTCCCTTTCTCATAGCGATAATAAATACGCTTATCATCAGGCATCACTACTTCATACCGTTTATCAGCCAGTTGTTTGATCGGGAGGAACGCTCCATGTGTTTCTGAGTATACTTCCTTGAGCTCTTTCGGTTCTGAAAAATATAATTCACTCACGGAATAGGTGATCTCCCTGTTAATGGTAGCGGGCTGTCCTTTGCGGACCACATTATATCCTTTCTCCGTTTTTTCCGTGGAAGTTTCTTTGCTGTCTGCCCCTTTGCTTACGCGGGAGGCTTTGGCCCTGATCAGTATATTATTGTGATATTCAGCGGTAATGTCTGTTTCCATCCGCGATAAGAGCTTCATTTGAATGCGGCTTTTGATATGGATCTTGCGGGTGGGGCCGTTGGTTTCCTGTTTCACATCGAGGAGGCCGATCGTGTTATTGGCATACCTTATCTCGTAAGTATGGGATTGTCCTGCTGCCTTGAGGGCTGCCAGGTAAGGAATTATCCCGCATATCAATACAAGGAAAATCCTTTTTAGCCTGTATTGCTTGAGGGTCTTGTACATGGCCTTGGATCAGTATAATACGTATAGCAATATACGAAAATCTATTACGAAACGCATTATATCTATAACGCGTTTCGTAACTGATTCATTGTGAATGCTAGAGCATTTCGCGGATCCTTGTTACCAGCTCACCTTTTGTGATGGGAACGCCCATTATCTTATTATAACCCTGGGCAGGGATCAGGAATTGATCGCGGATGATCTTTATAAGCTGGCCATTATTGATCTCAGGGATCAATACATGATCATAGCTATGCAGTATTTCTTCGAGATTTTTTGGGAAAGGACGCATGTGGCGGAGGTGCGCATGTGCCACCTGATGGCCTTCTGCCAGTAATTCCAACACGGCACTCTTGATAGTACCAAAAGTAGAACCCCATCCGAGCACCAGTACTTTTCCTTTTTCAGGCCCTACTTCTATTTTCTGTAATGGAATGTGGTCTGCGATCTTATCTACTTTCTCCTGACGGATCTTCACCATGAGCTGGTGATTTTCAGGATCATAACTCACGTTACCGGTGATATTCTGCTTTTCCAATCCACCGATCCGGTGTTCCAGACCAGGGGTTCCGGGAACAGCCCAGGGGCGTACGAGGTTTTCATCCCGCTGGTAGGGGAAGAATTGGTCTTCTCCTTCTTCCAGGCCTTTCTTGTATTTCACGGTAATGGGCTGCAGATCATCACTCTTCGGGAATTTCCAAGGCTCTGCGCCGTTGGCAATATACCCATCGCTGAGGAAGATCACAGGCGTCATATGATTTACCGCAATGCGGAAGGCTTCGTAGATACCATCAAAGCAATCTGAGGGTGTGGATGCGGAAATGATGGGCATGGGGCATTCGCCATTACGACCATAATAAGCCTGCAGCAGATCTGATTGTTCTGTTTTGGTAGGCAGACCGGTAGAAGGGCCTCCACGTTGAATATCAATGATCAGCAACGGAATTTCAAGCATTACGGCAAGCCCCATGGCCTCTCCTTTTAATGCCATGCCGGGGCCTGAAGTAGTAGTTACGCCCATATGGCCACCATAGGATGCACCAATAGCAGAAGAGATACCGGCAATTTCATCTTCCGCCTGGAAAGTACGGATACCGAAATTCTTATAACGGCTCAGTTCATGCAGGATGTCTGAGGCTGGTGTAATAGGATAAGTACCCAGGAAAATAGGCAGGTTCGCTTTCTGGGAAGCTGCGATCAGTCCGTAAGACAAAGCAGTATTTCCTGTAATGCTCCTGTAGGTACCGGGGTCCATCCTGGCTTTTTCCACTTTATAGCGGGTGGAGAAGGCTTCCACAGTATCGGCGAAGTTGTATCCGGCTTGCAGGGAGCGGATGTTACTTTCGAGGATCTCGGGCTTTTTACCAAACTTCTCTGTGAGGAAGTTGACGGTGCTTTGCATATCGCGATCATAGAGCCAGTAAAGGAATCCGAGCACGAACATGTTCTTGGCGCGGTCTTTTTCCTTCATACCCATGTTGATGTCCTTCAATGCCTCGCGGGTCATTTTGGTAACATCCATGGTATGTAACTGGTAATTCACGAGGGAGCCATCTTCCAATGGGTTCACACCATCCGGGAAGTTAGCCAGGCGGAGGTTCTTAGAGTCGAAACCATCTGTATTGGCGATAATGATACCGCCTTTTTTGAGCCCTTTGAGATTGGCTTTCAATGCGGCGGCGTTCATGGCCACCAGTACATCGCAGGTATCTCCGGGAGTAAATATACGGTTAGAGGAAAAGTGAAGTTGGAAACCACTCACACCAGGCAGGGTACCTTGCGGAGCACGTATTTCCGCCGGGAAATCCGGGAAAGTACTAAGATCGTTCCCGATAAGGGCGGTATTGTTAGAGAACTGAGTACCAGTTAGTTGCATCCCGTCTCCACTATCACCAGCAAACTTGATCACTACATCTTCAACCTGTTGAATCGCTTTATTGGACATTGACGTATTCTTTATATTAGATATATATGAGTCTATAAGACCGTAAATTTAGGGAATCGGCTGCTAACTTTAGAGTTCTATCCCTGCCACAAAAGTACACAAACCCTGTAGACTTTTAATAAAATATCCTGAAAGCTTTGCCCCTTGTAGCTTTGAGGGGTCTCAAAGCCTTACTGCTGTTATGTTTGGCAAAATATTTGTGTACAGTAATGCTTCGCAGGAAAAAGTCCTGCGGTCGCCAAGCTTTACCAGCCTGCATTTGAGCATAGTAACAGGAATGCACACACGAAATTACTTAAATGAGTAATGCCCGCAAACCCTCGATGTTAAAGGTTCTTTAAAGAAATGTTAAAGAAAGGAATTTGAGGGTTATGGCATGGTAATTGCAAAATTTCACACGAAACCGATTCACATACAATCATTCATCTAAAAAGAGAATACTATCGAGAACAACCTTTACTTGAACCATTTCTTTATTATTTAAACCTTTTAAAAATTGTATGCTATGAAAAGGACTAAATTAAGCCTGTTAGCACTTGCGGCCGTAACATTCGGCGCATTCGCCTTTACTTCATTTGAAGGCGGTTCTATTTCCGGTAAAGTTGTTCCAGCTGAAGGAGCTACTGAAGCATGGGCTATTTCCGGAACAGATACTTTGAAAACAGCTGTAGCACAGGGTGCATTCTCCTTTACGAGTGCAAAAGCCGGTACTTACACTGTAGTTGTTGACGCAAAAGAACCATTTAAGGACGCAACTATTACAGATGTGAAAGTGGAAGATGGTAAAGCTACCGATCTCGGCGAAATCAAATTAGCACAATAATTGGTTTTCATAGGGGTTAAACAAGCCGGTCTTACTTAAGTAAGGCCGGCTTATTTTTTTGCAGGTATTCTAGGGGTAGGGTTTCCATTGGCCGTTATATTAAGGAAGTCATCATTGTGACTTATCCCCCTAAAATGAATACCAATATGAAAATGACAGGCAAACAGGAATACCTGATCACTTACAGCGGGCTCAGTGTGAGCCTTTTACTCTGCCTCCTGGCAATTTTTGGATTGATCCTTTCCGGCTGTGCCCGTGAAAATGTTCATGGCTCCGGCCGCGTGATCACAGAAGAAAGGCCGGTGGACAGGTTTGAAGACCTGACCGTTGACGGGCCGCTTGAAATACATGTAAAACAAGGCAGTCCCTTACCGCTCCGCATTGAAGCAGAAGATAATGTAATGCGGGTGATTGAAACTTCCGTAAGCGGCACCAATCTTCGCGTGAGGATCCGTAACGGCGTGAACCTGAAGAGTTTCAGACCGATCCATATATATGTGCAAAGTGAAAAATACCGCAGGATCATCTTTTCCGGCTCCGGTTCTCTTACAGGAACAGACACTATCAGAACTCCCCAATTCCTCTATGAAGTGAACGGTAGCAATGATGCACACCTGAAAGTGGATGCCAATGAGGTGAGGGTATTAGTGAACGGCTCCGGGAATATTGACCTGGAGGGCCTGTCCAGGGATTATTATTCGGAGATCAATGGTAGTGGAGATGTGAGGGCTGAATTACTGAAAGCCAACAGCGCCAATGTGGAAACCAATGGCTCCGGCGAGCAGCGGATCTGGGCAGTAGATAAATTATGGGGCCATATCAGAGGCAGCGGGAATGTAAAATACAAAGGATCACCGGCAGATTTTAACGTAAAGGTTTCAGGATCAGGAAGGGTTAGCAAGTTATAGGAATAACATTTTTACATGGAAGCTATTGGAATACTGTCACCCGTTGCATTAGGCATGAATGGCCACGCTGTAAATCAGAGTAATGGTTATTTTTGCACCATGCCCGAAAATGCCCGGTTACAAAACCTTTTGCAGGAAGACGAGCGCCAGTTCATGGAGGCGCTCTTCAAGACCTATTTTCCATTGGTCTGCAAAGCAATATACCGCTTAGTGCCTGATATGGCTACGGCGGAAGATCTGGCGCAGGAAGTATTTATCAAAATATGGAATCGCCGGGAACAGTTGAAGGATGTTTATTTTAAAGCGTACCTGCATCGTGCAGCGGTGAATATGGCACTTGATCACATAGATAAGAACAAACGGCGCGGCGGTGCTCACCAGGAGATCAGTCCAACTCATGAAGAAGCACAAGTGCAGGCGCCGGTGATACATCTGAAAGAAACAAAACTGCGGATACAGCAGGCGATCGATCTGTTACCTGAAAAGTGCAGGGAGATATTTGTGCTGAGCCGCTATGAAGAAATGAGCTATAGAGAAATTGCCGAAACATTGCAGATCTCCGTCAAAACGGTGGAGAACCAGATGATGACGGCATTGAAAAAGCTGCGCGTTTCATTGAAGGAATACCTGGAATGATTACGCCTTTTTTTATCAACCAACAGAGCAGCAAACAACATTCGAAATTCGTAATTGAATATCAGCATGATCAACAACGATCACATAGACGCACTGATTGCCCGTGAAATAGCCGGCGACATCTCCACAAAGGAGCAGGCAGAGCTACAGGCCTGGTTACAGGAAGATGTTGCCAACCGGGAATACTATACCGCCATGAAGCAAACCTGGGACCTCACAGCCGATGCATTTGACGATGCCCCGGAACCAGATCTTGAATCTAACTGGCAAAGGTTCAGCCACCAGATGGATGCCCCTGCTCCGCTTAAAGTGGTGAGATCCTCCAAACAAAATAACTGGTGGAAACTAGCCGCAGCAGCCATTATTATCGTAGCTGCCGCCAGCCTTGTTTTCACCATGGTGAACCAGGGTAGTACTACTGTTATCACTGCGGAGGCCGGTAAAAAAGAAGTTACACTTCCGGATGGCAGTAAAGTATTCCTGAACCGCAACAGCCAGATCAGCTATAAAAAAGGATTTGCAGCTAATCACCGCCTTGTGGAACTGGAAGGGGAAGCCTTCTTTGATGTAAAACCGGATGCCTCCAACCCTTTCATTGTTACAGCAGGCGCTTCGCAAACACAGGTGCTGGGAACTTCCTTCGTGATAAAAGCTTACGAGAACAAAACCATTCAGCTGAATGTGGTAACCGGTAAAGTTGCCTTCTCCGGCAAACAAAGCACTCAGGAAGCATTGGTGCTCACAGCAGGCCATACCGCTATTTTGCAGTCTAACAAAGAACCTAAACAGATACAGAATTCCGATCCTAATTTTATGGCCTGGAAAGAGAACCGGCTGGTTTTCGATAATGTACCCCTGTTTCAAACACTCAGTACGCTGGAAGAATATTTTGATGTGAAGTTCATCGTAACGGATTCCAGCCTGCTGAACATCAAATACTCTTTGACCGGAAATGATAATCCTTCCCTGCCCCGTGTGCTGGAAGTACTGTCTGAAACAATGCATATCACTATCAAAGAAGAATCGAAAGGCGTGTATAAGGTCAGCCGATAAAATCTATATACCAGCAACCCCATGCTGCAAAGGCTTTGTTTCATCCTGCTGCTGATCATTCCTTTTTGCGGACACGCGCAATGGTTAAAAAAGCGCGTGAGCATCCAGGAGCATAATGTTACCATCGAAGAGATCCTGGTGCAGCTGCATCAACGTTACCAGGTGCCGTTCTCTTATGTACGGCAATACCTCCCTACTGCCACACTCAGCATAAATATAACAGAACAACCGCTTTCCGTGGTGCTGGATGAAGCCCTGCTGGGAAGCGGTATGGATTACAAAGAGATCTCCTCCCAGATTGTTTTAAGCACGGCTGATCACGCACTCACGCAAACGGTGCATGGTGTGGTACTGGATAAAAACATCCGCACACCAGTGCCTGGTGTTACAGTTCAACTCTCCAACTTATCCGGCAAAGGCAGTGTAACAGATGAACAGGGCCGCTTTCTGATACCACAGGTGCCACTCGGCAGATATGACCTGGTAGCGAGTTCCATCGGTTACAAACCTGTACGCATCAACCAGGTGCTGGTTATTTCAGGGCGGCAAACGGTATTGCCTGTATTACTGGAAGAAAACATCTATGAATCCAAAGAGGTGCAGGTAACCGCATCACGCAAAACGGATAAAACAAGAAGTATTAATCCTCTGGCGGTAGTAAGCACCCGCATCTTATCTGTAGAAGAAGCAAACCGCTTTGCCGGTACACGTACAGATCCTAGCCGTATGGCTGCAAATTATGCCGGCGTGGTGAACCTCAGCGATCAGAACAACGATGTCATTGTAAGAGGTAATAATCCTTTCGGTGTGTTATGGCGGCTGGAAGGTATCGATATACCTAACCCGAACCACTACACGTACATCAATACTTCCGGAGGCATTTTCAGTGTATTGAATAATAACTTGCTGGCCAACTCTGATTTTATGACCAGCGCCTTCCCCGCAGAGTATGGCAACAAAAATGCTTCGGTATTTGACATCCGCCTGCGCAAAGGGAACAGTGAAAAAAATGAGTTCAATGCACAACTGGGTTTAAGCGGACTGGAGTTCAATGCAGAAGGCCCACTGGATAAAAAAAAAGGCGCTACTTACATAGCAGGTTACCGTTTCCTGAGTTTCAACTTCCTGCAAAAACTTGGGTTGGACATCACTATAGATGGTATACCACAATTCCAGGACCTTACTTTTAAAGTAAATGTTCCGGATGGGAACAATGGTGCATTTGTGTTCTTTGGCCTTGGTGGTAAAAGCAAGATCCGCTTCCGGGATGCTTTTACAGATAACCGGCAGATCGCTAACCATGTTATAAGTGGAAGCAGTTATTTCGGTTCAGACGTGGGGGTACTGGGCATGCGGTATGATCATTACTATTCCACAAAAACATTCGGGCAGCTACTGAGTGCTATTTCCGGCAGTCATATTGTTTCAGACAGGAATATTCACTTTGAAGACAAAAGCATTGTGAAAGATTCAGATGGCAGGTTTAAGGAGAAAGGTGTTTCTCTCGGCTATCATCTCACACATAAGTTCAACACAAAACATCTCTTAAAAACCGGCATCAACTTTAGCTCCCGGCAATACCACTATTTCCTGCAAATATTATGGAATGATACTTCAAGGATACACGTTCTCAGACTGGATGATCATGTACCCATGAACCTGTTGCAGGGCTTTGCGCATTGGCAGTTCAGCCCTGTACCATCCTTAACTTTCCATACTGGCCTGCATTATCAGCACCTGTTCTATAACAGTCAGCAGGCCCTGGAGCCAAGGCTTTCAGTGGAATGGCGTTTGGCGCCCAAACAACGCATCACGGCGGGTTATGGATTGCATCATCAAATGCAGCCGGTGAACATGTACATCAACCGTAACTACAACCGCAGTTCTCAAACATATACACCCGCAAATAAACACATTGCTTTTACAGGCAGTCATCATTATGTAGCGGGATATGAAAACAATTTCTCCTCCTGGTTCCGCTTCAAAGCTGAAACGTATTATCAGTCTATCTTTCATGCGCCGATCCCGATCAGTCCTGATTTTTATTCAGGGTTAAATCAGGGGTTATCCTATAATGATTTTGTGCCGGATACTTTGGTAAGTAAAGGCAGGGGTCGCAATTATGGTGTGGAGTTAACATTGGAAAGATTCCTTCATAAAAACTATTATTTCCTGCTCACTACAACATTGTATGATTCCAAATACAAGGCATCCAATGGTAAATGGTACAACACTACCTTCAATGGTAACTACATTGTGAACCTGGCTGTGGGCACGGAATTCCGTGTAGGTAAAAAGGAAAATGTTCTTGCGGTGGATGGGCGGATCATACAAGCCGGAAATAAAAGAGTGTTACCTGTGGATGAGGAAGCTTCCCGTAAGAACGGGAAGGTGGTGATAGCATCTGACGGTTATTATGAAGAGCAGTTGAAAGATTATAGTCGTGTTGATATGAAGGTAAGTTACCGCCTGAACCGGCTACGGTCTACCCATTCATTCTTTGTTGCGGTGGATAACGTGTTGAACAGAAAGAATGTGCTGAGTAAGGATTATTACTATTATGAGCAACGGGTGAACACGATGTATCAGTTGGGGAGATTTCCTTATGCGGGGTATAAGATTGAGTTTTAACTATTGCAGTATTTATGGGGCTTATACGTTCCTATTAAAAAAAATTCCGGACCACTTTGCAGCGATCCGGAATCTTATATTTTACTGGTTCCTTCTTATGCTCCTCCGAGCTTGCATTTCTGCAGTACTTCCCATGATTTGCCGTTGTGGCGCAGGAAGTAAAGGTTATTTACTTTAAAGGAAGCTTTGTATTCTTTGTTTTCGTACTCAGGCCATGACTTTTCGAACTGTGCGTCTTCCAGGTCTTTGAAGGCAACTGTTACATGAGGAGTGAAGCCTGTGCGTGCAAGCATGGTACTGAAACCAAATTCCTTACGCAGGAAGTTGATCAGTTGACGATGCATGGCGCTCATGGTTTCGCTTTTCTCAACGTTGATGAAGAGTACGCGGTTTTGTTTGTTAGGGAAGGTACCAAAGCCGTTGAGCGTTACTTCAAAAGGCGCTTGTGTTTTGGCAAATTCCGTAAGTTCTTCGCAGAAAGATCTTTCCAGGCTTGGATCTGCTGTGAAAGGCACCTGCAGTGTGATGTGCGGTAATACTTTCAGTGCATACATTGGTCCATACTGTTCAGCATAGTCCTGTTTGATCTTTATAATTTCTTTACCTACTTCAGCTGTTGGCAGGAGTGCGATAAAGTATATTTTATTATCTGGACGAGGGGGTTTGTTGAAGTTCCTTGGACCTCCTGAGCTACGGCCCTGGTAGCCACCGCCACCACCGCCACGGTTGAAACCACCGCCGCCACCGCCACGGTTGTAACCACCGCCGCCACCGCCGCGATTGTAACCACCGCCGCCACCGCCGCGATCATAGCCTCCACCACCACCGCCACGGTTGTAGCCTCCGCCACCGCCGCCGCGATCATAACCTCCGCCGCCACCGCCGCGATTGTAGCCACCGCCACCACCGCCACGATCATAACCGCCGCCACCACCGCGATCATAACCTCCGCCGCCACCGCCACGGTTGTAGCCTCCGCCACCGCCGCCGCGATCATAGCCACCACCGCCACCGCGGTCGTAACCACCACCACCACCACGATCATATCCACCACCACGGTCGTATCCGCCACCACCATCACGGTTGTAGCCTCCACCACCCTGGTCGCGATTATAGCCGCCACCATCGCGATCACGATAGCCACCACCTTCATTACGAGGTCCGTAGCTGCCGCCGCCTTCACGGTTAAATGTTCCTTCACGGTTAAAGTTGGCGCCATCACCGGCTGGAGGACGAGGGGTGTATCCACCTTCTCCGCGAGGAGTGTAACCACCTTCCCTTCGGGGAGTGTAGCCACCTTCACGAGGTGTGTAACCGCCTTCACTACGAGGAGTATAAGGTCTGTCTCCGTCTTTGCCAAATTCGGGTTTTTTGGAATCACCGCCTTCCTGGTCTTGGTTGGGTTCTTGTGGATCTCTGTTGTAGCCAGGAGAATACTTTCGGGGGCGTTCGTTTCTCTCAAAATTCATCTTACTTAATTAAGCGTGTTTGAAGCAATTTTCAATGATTTCATAAAAATGAAATTCACCTACTTGTTTAGGTTTTTTATTACTATTACAAGGTGCCGGTGGTTTTTGTTCCCGCATTACATAACGTCGGGTTTGTCTTCCTTTTTCAATAAATACCGGCTTCCGTTTTAATACTGTGTTGTTACTCTAATTACATTTCTCGGAATAGCAAAGATAATTGAGTGCCGCTTGCATTACAATTTTTTAGCGGGATTTTTCAAAATTATTCCTTTCAGCCATCTCGACAGGAATTTTAGGTAGTTTGGTTAACCATTCACAACTCGTTTGTGGAATGCTTTCAGGGCTACCGTTAATTAGACCTGGGAAAAAGTTTAAACTTGCTTTGGATTCACCTGAACTTTACATGAGTAAGTAACTCTTCTTATTCATACTTCATATTCATAGCACCAGGATAATCGATCAAAACATGCGCCAGTTTTATACTGTTGTAGCACCCACACAGTGCCAGCCGCCGTTTAGAACTCTAATATACTAAAAATCTGGTGTATTGGTTAAGCCTCCGCGCAATATTAAGACAATACTACCATTCTGTTCGTTAATAATTTGCAAAAAAAGGATAAATGGAGCGCTTTTTTTATAAAATTGTTCAGACCACTCAAAAAACAAACCGCGGAGAACAATGTATATCCTCCGCGGCTCTTTAATAAATTATTGGTTATCAATACCTTTTAATTAACGACCATCTCCATCGAGCAGGTTGCCTAATCCGCCCAGGATACTGCCTTCTTCCTTCCTTGCCCCGGTTCCATAGGCCAAAACCCTGCTTGCCAACCGGCTGATCGGCAAACTTTGCAGCCATACTTTACCCGGACCTCTCAGTACGGCAAAGAATAAACCTTCTCCGCCGAACACCATATTTCTAATACCACGAATAAATTCTATATCAAAATCTACTTGTTGTGTGTAAGCTACTACACAACCTGTGTCCACTTTCAACACTTCACCTGGTTGCAATTCCCGCTCGATCACAAGACCACCTGCGTGTACAAACGCCAAACCATCTCCTTCCAGTTTCTGCATAATGAAACCTTCTCCGCCAAAGATACCGGTACCCAGTCTGCGTTGGAATTCGATGCCTACATTCACGCCGCGGGCTGCGCAGAGGAACGCATCTTTCTGGCAGATCACCTTTCCGCCGAGCAGGCTTAGGTTCATGGGGATGATCTTACCTGGATATGGAGCGGCAAAGCTCACGCTTTTTTTGCCCTGTCCCATATTGGTAAAAGCAGTGATGAACAGGCTTTCACCGGTGATGAGGCGTTTGCCGGCAGACATCAGTTTACCCAGAAAGCCTTGCTGCTGGCCGGAGCCATCGCCAAACAATGTTTCCATTTTTATCTCCTGGTTCATCATCATAAAGCTGCCGCTTTCTGCTACACAGCTTTCCTGAGGGTCCAGTTCTATTTCTACTATCTGCATTTCTTCGCCGTGAATGCGGTAGTCGATCTCATGATTTTTAAGCATAGGTTATTGTGCTTTTTATAATGAGCAAGTTACGAAATTGCTCACTTGGTTCCGCTGGATTTTTTCACCAGTTGCTGTACAACCGGCCATACTTTTTCTGCCTGGCGCTGAAAACCGATGTCGTTGAGATGCACGCCATCTGTAGCCCCTTCATGATCTTCACCAATGAGGCCTTTAGCAGATAAATAATGCAACTGTTTGAATCCTTCCTGCTTTAATTTGGTATAGATCTCTGTGAGCAATGCATTCTTTTTCCTCACTACTTCTGCTATGCGCTGATCAAAGTTGCCGCTTTCATAAATAGCAGATTCCACCAGCAGCACGGGCACTTCCGGACGTTTGGTCAACAGGTGTTTGATGAAGGGGTAACCCCGTTCCTTTATTTCATCCAATGAAGGATTAGGCATACAGTCCAGCACAAAAACGGATGCTTTCATGGTAACGAGTATTTCCGCTACGGGGAATTCCATTTTGCCTGCTCCGCTGAAACCCAGGTTCACTACATCCCAACCACTGTGGCGTGCAATGATGGCAGGATATGCCATCCCCGGCCTGGAAGCAGATGCACCCTGCATAATGCTGGAGCCGTACATCACCACTCTTTTTGTGGTATCGATACCCGGTTTGGAAGGTACGCGTATCGTTGCTCCTGATGCTACTCCTATTTCCAGGGAGGTAAGTTCGTTATAAGTGGGTGCGTAGAGCATGAATTGCTTGGTAGTGGAATCCATGTTATTAACGATCACAGATTCCGCATCTACTCTGTTCACCGGGCGGCCTACCCCAGCCCATACCCATTTGCCATCTTTCTTTCCGTAGAGGTCCAGACCGCTATGTACAATAGGTGTCATATTGGAATGATACGCCACGCGGTTCACATTCCATTTCACTTTAATGAATTTGGAATTGGTTTCAAACAGAACGGCAATACCGGCACTGTTGGTGCTGAGGTATTTCACAGCTGGCGTGAGTTCACGGGTTTGAATACTGTCCAGCCTCACATAAGGTTTGTTGGTGGGCAGGCCTTTACCAATGAGCATAAAGCTGGTGGCATTCGTATAAGTAGTGTCCTGTGCATACGTTGCGCTGATAGCGCAAAATGAAAGGGCGAGTGGGAGGAGTGTCTTTTTCATCATTTCGAAATTTAATAGAAATAATCCTAAAAAGAAAACCGTCCCGATGAATCGGGACGGCATTTGTTAACCTACAACTGTTACACTGTTTGCTCTGATTATTACTATTAGAAAAACAGTCTCTTAATGCATTACTACTCCTTTGGCGGATCTAGCTTGCTCTTTATCTTTTTCATCGGCATGGCCGTTGAAGAAATTGTAAGGACGTGGAGATTGGTACTCCAGGTTGTGCATCTTCCTGATAGTTTCCTTTTTGGAAAGCATTTTCAGGATCAGCACCAGGAATGGTACGTATTTCAGACCACGTGGCCATCCGTAATGATCCAGTATATCGATACTGCGCTTGTTCATGAAATACATTACAGGCACGAGGATCAATGTAAGGAAGGTGGCGAAGATGAGGCCGAACACCATTGTCCAGGCCAGCGGGCCCCAGAAGGCAACGTTATCACCTCCAAAGAACAGGTGTGCTTTACCTTCATCGAAGAGGGTCCAGAAGTCGATGTTCAGACCAACTGCCAGAGGGATCAGACCTAAGATCGCAGCGATGGCAGTAAGGATAACGGGGGTCATCCGTGTTTTACCACCTTCTACTACAGCTTCAGGAACCGGTACACCTTGTTGTACCAGGAGGTCGATGAACTCAACCAGTACGATACCATTCCGTACCACGATACCAGCCAGTGCCATGATACCTACACCAGTCATTACGATGGAGATATCCATACCGAACACCGCAAAACCTAAGAACACACCGATGATACTGAATACAATCTCGGAGAGGATGACCAATGGGCGGCCCACAGAATTGAACTGTGTTACCATGATCATAAGGATCAGGCCGAAGGCACCTAACATAGCCAACATAAGGAAGTTCATGGTTTCAAGCTGATCTTCCTGCTCACCGGTCATTTTAACGGTGATGCCATCCGGCGGGCTGAAATCCAGCACCGCGCTATTGATCGCAGCTACCACTTCATTGGCATTGAAACCGGTTAGAATGTTGGAATACAGCGTCACCACCCTTTTCTCGTCGATATGTTTGATACCGGCATATGTATTGGAATAACGGATATTAGCAACGGCACTCAAAGGAACCTGACGTATCTGACCGCCCATGTTCATATCACGGTAAGTGAGGTTCAGGTTCATCAGTGTATTAATATTGTTACGCTGATCTTCTTTAAGACGTATCGTAATGGGATAATCATCTTCCGGATCACGGAATTTTGAAACCTCCTGACCAAAGAGAGCGATACGCAATGCGTCACCAATCTGTTTAGTAGAGATCCCTTCCCTGTTTGCTCTTTCACGATCAATAGAAACAATGATCTCCGGCTTATTGCTCTGGAAATCGCTTTTCAGCTCTTCCACACCACCAATCTGCAAGCTATCCAGATAACGTTTCAAACGGTCTGAGGTATTTGCCAGCAGTTCGAACTCATCACCAGTGATCTCGATGTTGATAGGCTTACCTGTTGGGGGGCCGCCTTGTTCCTGTTCAACAGTAATATCTGCTCCGGGAATACCTTTCACAGCACCGCGGATCTTATCCAGATAGTCTACAGTAGAGAGGCCGTTACGTTTAGCGAACTCCACGAAGGCTACTGTTACCTTACCCTTATTAGGACTTATTGAGAGATCCATTTGGCTTGGGTCTCCGGCTCCTACTGCTACGTTGGAGATAATGGACTTCACCAGTGGGTTTTCAGCTCCTACAACTTTTGTAATGCGTTGCTCAACAATATTAGTAATAGAATCCGTTACGATCTGGTCAGTACCGATCGGTAACTCTATATAAGCAAAAATAAAGTTAGGGTCTGATTGCGGGAAGAACACAACTTTAGGGTTACGGATACCGGTGACGATGATACTGAACACCAGCAGACCAAAAGTGGCTACCAATATCCATACAGGGCGCCATCCGATAATACACCATTGTAATAAACGTTTGTAACTGTTCTGCACACGTGGCCAGAGCCTGGTCTGGAATTTGCGTGCCACACCACCCAACCAGAAACGTTCAATCACAATCAGTAAGTAAAGGAAAACGATCAGGTTACCTGCACCCATGCTTCCGGAATAGCCCAATAATGCGGCCACACCAAATGAAATGGAGAGGATAAGGAACTTCTTATTGAAAGTTGGTTTAGGATGATTCTCTCCTTCGTGACGATCCATGAAGTCCACCGCAAATACCGGGTTGATGATATAAGCCACTACCAGGGACGCGATCAGTGTTACGATGAGGGTAACCGGCAGGAAGAACATGAACTTACCAATGATACCAGGCCAGAATAACAGCGGGAAGAATGGTGCAAGTACTGTGAGCGTACCTGAGAATACAGGGAGGAACACTTCACCTGCCGCTATTTTAGCGGCGTGCACAATACCAAGGTCCTTTCGTTCATAGAAGATCCTGTGCACGTTCTCGATCACCACAATGGCGTCATCTACCACAATACCCAGTGCCAGCAGGAAGGAGAAAAGCACCATCATGTTGAGCGTAAAGCCCATTGAAGGCATGATGATAAAGGCGATGAACATGGAGATCGGAACAGACAATGCCACGAAGAGCGCGTTCACTGCCCCCATGAAGAACATGAGTACAACCGTTACCAGTATAAAACCAATGATAATGGTGTTGATCAGATCGTGCAAAGTTACACGGGTGGATTCAGACTGGTCTGCCGTGATGGTTACTTCCAGCCCTTTCGGCAGGTAGTTGGCCTCCATATCTTTTACGATAGCAGAGATCTTATCGGAAGCATTGATCAGGTTCTGCCCACTTCTTTTAATAACGTTCAGCGTGATTACGCTTTTGCCATCCAAACGCGCATAACTTTCCTGTTCCTCAAATCCATCCTTTACTTCTGCGATATCGCGGAGATACACCACTGATCCCGACTGGCTACGGATAATAATGTCTCTGATCTTGGTAGGATCTTTATACTCCCCTTTCACACTCAATGAACGTTTTTGACCGTCCATTGAAACTACACCGCCTGACATTGTTTTATTTTCAGCATTCACTGCAAACATCACATCGTCAAAGTTCACTCTGGCGGCGTCCATTTTAAATTTATCCAGGTTGATCTGGATCTCCCTTTCCAATGCCCCCACAATATCCACACGGGTGATCTCATTGAGAGATTCGATCCGGTCCTGCATTTCATCTGCATACTTTTTAAGGGTCTGCAGATCAAAGTCACCACTCATGTTTACGTTCATGATGGGGATCTGGCTCACATCTATTTTGATGATCTGCGGCTCCTGCCCAACTGTGGAAAGATCGGTAGGCAGGTCCGGCTTAGCTTCATCTACCTTTTCTCTCACTTCCTGACGAGCAGCTTCAATATCTTCTCCCGCATCAAATTCAATATTGATGGCAGAGTAATCCTGTACAGAAGAGCTTGAGATCTTCTTTACACCGGATATCGCTTTCAGCTTTTTCTCAAGTGGTTTGGTCACGAGCGTTTCCATATCCTCCGGAGAAGTACCTGGATAAGTGGTGCTGATATAGAACTGCGGGAATACTACTTCGGGAAATTGTTCCTTTGGTAGTGCGTTATAGGATAATATACCCGCCAGCGCGATAATAATGGTGGCCACATAAATGCTCACCTTATTATCAATGGCCCAACTGGTGGGTTTAAATTCTTTTTCTAAGTCCTTCATCGGGTAATTTTTTTTAGGTGGATAGCACTACACAATTACAGTTTCACGAAGTCATTATCGTTCACGCCCTGGAAGCCGGAAGTAATGATCCTGTCTCCAGCCTGCAGACCAGATTTGATCTCTGCTTTGTCGTTATAAGTACGGCCTATCTCTACATTATTACGTACTGCCTGTAATTTATTCCCACTGCCTTTTACGGTCAGCACATAAGGTTTACCCAAAGAATACTGGATCACGCTCACGGGCACAACAATAGCATTACCTGCTTTGTAATCAATAATGCGCAGTTGTGCGATCATGTTAGGATTCAGATCAGCAGTACTTTTTAAAGGAACTTCCACCCTGATGGTACGGCTTACGGGATCAATTGTTTTGCTTGCAAAACCGATGCGGGTGCGTTGTTCTTTGTTGATATCAGGGAAAGTAAGCAGTACTTCTGCTCCTGTTTTCACTTTACCGGCAAATGATTCTGCTACGTTGGCTATTACCCTCAGGTTGTTGCTATTCACAATACGGAAGGCAGGTACACCTGGTGCGGCGTTATCACCCACTTTAGCGATCACCTGATCTACAGTACCACTGATAGGAGCAACGATGCGTGACTGTGCGAGTTGATCTTTCATTACAGCCAGATTCCTTTCCAGTGCTTCTTTCTGGTTCTTAGCAGTAAGGTATTGTACTTCGGAACCGATCTGTTGTTTCCAAAGGTTAGCTTGTTTTTCGAACAGTACATTAGCGAGGTCCAGCCGGGTTTGCAATTCAGCCAGACTTGAACGAAGTACCTGATCATCTATCTGTGCAAGTGCCTGACCTTTTGAAACGGCCTGGCCTTCTTTCACATAAATAGCTTTTACAATACCGGGCATCTGGGCTGTAGCGTCCACATTTTCTTTAGCGTCCACACTACCCTGGAGATCTATATAGTGTTCAAAAGTAGTATTCTCAATAGCTGCAACGGTAACGGTTTTCATCTTAACAGATGAATCGCCTGTTTTCAGTTCTTTTTCAAGGGCAGAGATCTTTGCGTCCAGTGTAGCCTTCTCTTGCTTCAGCTTTTGCAGCTCTTCAGTTTTGTTACCGCCACCGCCACCGCAAGCAGCCAGGATCACTGTGATCAGGGGGAGTACAAAATATCTTTTAGTCATGGTATTATAGATTTTAGGCAGATTGTAGTTTGATTAGAGTTTTCCGTATGCTTTCAGGTAATCGACCCTGGAGATGATCACATTGAACAATGCCGTAAAGTAGTTGTTCTGTGATTCGAGCAAAGCTGTTTCTGCAGTGATCATTTCAAGGCTTGAGCCTACTCCTTCTTTATACTTGATGTTTGTTGTTTTATATACTTCGTTAGCCAGTGCCATATTCTCCTCCTGGTTTTCCAGTGTGGTGATATTGTTCCGCAGGTTCGTAGAAGATGAAGTCTGCTCCAGATCTATAGCATGGCGGGTATTTTCGAGCTGAAGATCTGAACGCTTTACCTCAATAAAGGCCTGGTCCACCTTCCGTTTTCTTTGCAATCCGCTAAAGATTGGGATCCTGAGGTTGAGCCCCCATGCTACATAACCATACCAGAGTTGTTGCTGGAAGTAGTTAAAAGTATTGCTGGCGCGGGAAACACCTGCCTGTCCAAACGCATTCAAAGAAGGTAACCCTTCCAGGCGATATCTCTTCAGGTTATATTCGTTGGCTTTCTTTTGTACTTCAGCCAGCTGGTATTCGATCCTGCTATTATAAGTGAATCCCTGCTGATCATCGATACCGGCTGTAAGTGCTTCAGTGCTGAGCGTATCCGTTAATTCCAGTTGTTGTTTCATAGGCATGCCCATCTGGAATTTCAACGCAGCGAGACCTACTTCGCGGACATTACGGATACGAACCACTTCAGACTTAAGGTTATTGTATTGTACTACCAGCCTGTCCACATCCAGTTTTTCCACGAGACCGTTCTTATAGGTTTCTCTCGTTTCGTTCAGTGTTTTTTCCATGCGGAGTACACTTTCTTCCAGGATCTTCTGCGCTTTGTCTGCGGCCAGTACGTTATAGTAAGCCTTATAGACCTCTGTTTTTACATCGATCTCTGATTTTTTAACGCCTTTCCTTGCCAGGTCTTCCAATGTTTTGCGGGCCTGAAGGGCAACGAGCACACTTGGATCAAATAATACCTGGTTCAGATCTACATTGCCTACAGCATTGTATTTAAGACCAAAAGCGAAAGGAACCAGCGTACCTTTAGGTACAGAGGGGTCAAAGTTGGATGCATCGATCAATTGTTTCTGAATGATCGGATTGTCCTGAAAAGTACCGGTACCTGAAACCTGTGGCAATGCGAGGCCACTGACTTCTTTGTTCACGGCAAGCTGGCGCAATTCATCCAATTTGGCATTCCGAACCGCGTATTGATTCACCAGCGCGTAGTCCACTGCTTCTTTTACAGTAAACCTCACATTTCCTTCCGGTATAACGGCAGGTTGCTGGGCATTAGCGTAGGTTAATAATTGCATCATCATACCTGTTAAAGCGATGAGCTTCCATTTAAACTGCATAGTTCTGTGTGTTTATTTCGGGTAATCTTTGGATTTATATTCTTCTATCTGCTTATACCCTTTGAGCGTGACTACCCCAAACAGGAAATTTTCCAGCAGCACTCTTTGCACACGCGTCATGTCGAAACCGCTCATTGCAAACATATCCGGCTGAAAGCAGAACATGGCTGAAGCTGTGCGGAAGCGGCTGAGGATCTCCAGATCAAGGTCCGGGCGGTACAGCTCTTCGCGGATACCTCTTTCCAGGTTCTGGCGGACCATCTGCAACATGAATACATCTTTATGCTGTTCAAAGATCTGGTAGGCTTTTGCATGGAATTTCTGAAGGTCCATCATGGCTACCGGGTTCATATTGCGTAATTTATCCTCCAGCATTTTCATCACCAGGAACAGTTCCTCGATGGCATCTTTGGATTGTTCCTTACCGGCCAGGCATTGTTCTTCCATCAATTTCAGGTGCCGGCTCATTACATTCACCACCAGATCGCTCTTATCCGCAAAGTGCGCATACAGCGTTTTCTTGGAGATCCCCATTTTCTGGGCAATTTCGTCCATGGTAATGGAACGGGTTCCGTATTGCCTGAAAAGGTTGAATGCAGTATCTAATATTCTCTCTTGTACTTCCATTGTTGTTAAAACCCTGAATTTCTTAAATACACGCACAAAACTATGGAAACTTTTTAAACTACCAAAGTTTCCATCAGTTATTTTTCACCTTTGAGCTTTTCGGCGTTTTTTGGGTCTTTTGAGGGTCGGATGCTGTACCTTTGCTCTTTCAACACCATATCACATGTCTCCAAAATTGAGGTTCAGGTTGTTATTGTCCCGGATATTGCGCTATTTTTTCCAGGGTTTGCTCATATTGGCGCCTATCGGAGTCACGGCTTTTACGTTATACTGGGGTTTTGTAACCATAGATAATATATTACCGCGTGACCTGCTTCCACTGGACCATCCGCTTAACATATTGAAATACAAAGGAGTAGGATTTGCCATTGTGTTGATCATGGTTGTTTTTGTGGGTTATATCAGTTCTTCCTTCATTGTGGGCAGGCTGATAGATATGTTTGACCATATCCTGGAGCGTACTCCATTTATTAAGTATATCTATTCTTCCGTGAAGGATGTTTTTGATGCCTTTGTGGGAGAGAAGAAGAAATTTGACCATCCTGTGCTGGTGAATGTGTATGGAGAGGATGTGTGGGAAATGGGGTTCATCACCCAGGAGAATGTGAACAGTCTTGGTTTGGAGGGTTATATGGCAGTATATGTACCCCATGCTTATGCTATTACAGGTAAGGTATTTATTGTAAAGGAGGAGAAAGTACGGCCCCTGACGAATATCTCAGCAGGTGAGGCCATGAAGTTTGCCGTTTCGGGAGGGGTGACACATATTACGGAAATTGTTAGTCACAGGCAAAGTGAAGTGAAGTAGAACTAACAATATCTCAGTTCTTTCTTTGCCTGCATTTTTCTTCGGATCTTCATCCCATGTATCCATTGTTCCGCGCCATCCTTTTGCTGGTGGCTTGTTTGTTAGTTCCCGCCCATCCTGCTAAGGCATGGGGTTTCTTTGCACATGAGCGCATCAACCGCCTCGCCGTTTTTTCCCTTCCGCCGGAAATGATGGTGTTTTTCAAGCCACATATTGAATACATCGTTCAGCAATCCACGGCTCCTGATAAACGCAGGTATCTGCTGGCGGCAGAAGGTCCCCGTCATTACCTGGATGCAGACCATTACGGGCAAGCTCCTTTTTCTGCTGTTCCCCGCTCCTGGCCGGAGGCCCAGGCAAAATTCACTGCGGATACATTGCAGCGGTATGGTGTTCTGCCCTGGCATCTTGAGAAAATGATGGCACAGTTAACAACGGCTTTCCAGGCCAGGGACGGCAGCCGGATACTTAAGCTGGCAGCGGAACTGGGGCATTATATGGGAGATGCCCATGTACCATTACATGCCTGCTCCAATCATAACGGGCAATTCACCGGCCAGCACGGGATCCATGGATTGTGGGAATCCCGCATTCCGGAATTGCTGGCGGACCAGTCCTTTGATCTCTGGACGGGGCCTGCGGCTTATATAAAGGACCCACGGGAACTCATATGGCAGGTGATCACTGCCAGTGCACTGGCAGCAGATACAGTATTGCGGCTGGAAAAAAAGCTGAGTTTACGTTTCCCGGCAGACCAGCGATATGCTTATGAGTCACGGAAAGGGCTATTGGTACGCAATTACTCAACCGCCTATACGAAAGCCTATCACCGTTTACTGGGAGATATGGTGGAACGCAGAATGCGGGCTGCTGTGGCAACAGTTGCTGCCTGCTGGTATACAGCATGGGTGGATGCAGGCCAGCCTCCTCTTCATTCATTAACAATATTATTGCCGGACAAAGCCGCCATACATCAGCTGGACAGTCTCTGGCGGCATGGTAAAATATTTAACAGGGAACATCAAGATTAACAAAAGAAATATTATCTTTGAGCCTCTATCTTTTTTAACCTTTTCCTACCCATCCTCCGGTTTTGATTTCAACCGCGATTTTTTGCCAATTCCTTCGAAAAACCATAGACAAGTGGAACAAGAAAACGTATACAATTTAGATCGCAACATGAAGGTGCACAATTTTAATGCAGGTCCTTCTGTATTACCAAACGAAGTGCTGTACAAAGCCAGCAAAGCGCTGATCGACTTTGACGGTAGCGGGATGTCAATCCTTGAAATAGGACATCGCACGGAGCCATTTGTAGCCGTGATGGAAGAGGCGCGCAGTCTTGCCAAAGAGCTTATGCAGCTGGAGGACGACTATGAGGTGCTGTTCTTACACGGAGGGGCTACTACCCAGTTCCTGCAGGTTCCGATGAACTTGCTGGAGAGCGGGGAAACAGCTGCTTACATTGACACCGGCGTATGGTCTAATAAAGCCATCAAAGAAGCTAAACAGTTTGGTTATGTAGATGTCATCGCCAGCTCCAAAGACAGTAATTATAATCACATCCCCAAGCAGTATACGGTTCCATCACAGGCCAAATACCTGCATATCACTACCAACAATACCATTTATGGTACGCAATGGCATACCACTCCGGAAACGGATGTGCCACTGATAGCTGATATGAGCAGTGATATCCTCAGCCGCCAGATGGACTTTAACCGCTATGCATTGATCTATGCCGGCGTGCAGAAGAACATGGGTGCAGCAGGTGCCACCATGGTAGCTGTCCGCAAAAGCATACTGGGCAAGATCACACGCAAGGTTCCCAGTATCATGGATTATAAATTGCATATTGAAAACGGCTCTATGCTCAACACCCCTCCGGTGTTTGCCGTATATATCTCCATGCTTACGCTCAGATGGCTGAAAGGCCAGGGTGGTGTGGCTGCTATTGAGAAGATCAATAACAAAAAGGCCGCATTATTATATGATGAAATAGATCACAATCCGCTGTTCCGTGGTAATGTTGCCAAAGAAGACCGCAGCAAAATGAATGTGACCTTCACCATCGACAAACCAGAGCTTGAAGAGGAATTCCTCAAATTCGCCAAGAAAGAAGATATCGTTGGCATCAAAGGTCATCGCCTGTCAGGCGGTTTCCGCGCATCCCTTTACAATGCACTGCCCCTTGAAAGTGTTGAAGCCATGGTGGAAGCCATGAAATTCTTCTCCTTAAAGAAGGCATAACCGCATAAGAAAATATTATATATGAAGGACCGACCTAAAAGTCGGTCCTTTTTTTATACCGTTCTCTGATTCCTACCCTGCTTTTCTTATTTTTACCGCTCTTAACAGAAAACTCAAGATCATGGCAATTATCAAACCTTTCCGGGCATTACGTCCGCAACCGGCGTTGGCAAAAGAGGTAGCCGCAAGGCCTTATGATGTATTAAATTCTAAAGAAGCAGCGGAAGCAGCAGCAGGAAATCCCAATTCCTTCTACCATGTTTCCAAATCTGAAATAGATCTACCGGAAGGAACGGACATTCACAGTGAGGCGGTATATGCCAAAGCAGCTGAAAATCTTCAGAAACTGCAAACGTCCGGCACTTTATTCCATGAAGAACAGCCATGTTACTATATCTATAAACTGGTGATGGACGGACGCTCTCAAACAGGGCTGGTATGTGTTTCCTCTATTGATGATTATAATAAAGGCATCATTAAAAAGCATGAATTTACCCGTCCGGATAAAGAACTGGACCGTATCAATCATATCACCACCACCCGTGCCCAGACAGGAAATGTATTCCTGGCCTATAATGATGTTCCGGAACTGAACAGCCTGATCAGCCACTGGCAGCAAAACCAGCGCCCGGTATATGATTTCACGGCAGAAGATGGCATCAGCCACACCATCTGGATAGTGAATGAGGCTTCCGTGGGAGATGAGATCACCCGTCTTTTTGCAGAAAAAGTACCCGCTACTTATATCGCAGATGGCCATCACCGTGCAGCTTCAGCCGCATTGGTACAAAAAGCCTCCGGCGAAGACATTAACAGCGATGCTAACCTGAATTATTTCCTGACCACTATCTTCCCGGCCAGCGAATTAGCCATCCTGGATTATAACCGCCTGGTGAAAGACCTGAACGGGCATAGCAAAGAGGACTTCCTCTCCCGCCTGGAATATGATTTTACCGTGGAAGCCGTTGGCCACCATGAGCAAAAACCGGCTATGCTGCATGAGATCACCATGTACCTGGACCATACCTGGTACCATCTCGTAGCAAGAGAAGGAACCTACTCAGCTGACCCCATCGGCATCCTGGATGTAACCATCCTCCAGAACAATATCCTGGACAAACACCTGGGTATCCGTGATCCCCGTACAGACAAAAGGATTGACTTTGTAGGCGGTATCCGCGGACTGGGTGAACTGGTGAAAAGAGTGGACAGTGGCGAGATGCAGGTAGCTTTTGCCCTTTACCCGGTAACCATTCAGCAACTTTTTGATATTGCAGACAGTGGTAATGTAATGCCCCCCAAATCCACCTGGTTTGAACCAAAGCTGCGGGACGGACTGTTAACACATTTGATCTGATAATGATCTGAAACGTTGACCCCGCCTTGCTCCGGGGTCAACGCTTTTTTCTTACATTTACATAAAACACGTTGAATGATGGAATGGCAAAAGGCTGCTAAAAGATGGACCCTTGTGCTGGCGGGGATGCTTACCTTTCAGTGGGCAACCGCACAGGACAATAGTGAACTGCAAACCACTGCCCGCAATTTCCTGCGGAGCGGCGATTATGCCAATGCTATCCTGGTACTTAACCAGGCAATCCAGTCTGCGCCGGACGATATTCAACTGAAACAGGACCTCGCTTTTGCCTATTACCTCAAGGGTGATTACAACAGGGCATATACCGTAGTGTCTCCCCTGGTAGATAAGAAAGATGCAGACATCCACCTCTTTCAGATAGCCGGTAATATTTACCAGGCTAAGCAGGACTGGAAAGGTGCAGAGAAATTATATGTAAGGGGATTGAAGAAATTCCCCAAAAGCGGAGAACTGTATAATGACTATGGCGACCTGCTGCAGAACATGAAGAATTTTGACGGTGCGCTCCGTCAATGGGTGAAGGGCATCGAAACAGATCCTAACTTCCCCGGTAATTACTACCATGCCGCCCGTAGTTACCTGTGGACGAAAGAACCCATCTGGGCCATTCTCTACGGGGAAACTTTCATCAACCTGGAAAGCTTCACTACCCGTACAGCAGAAGTAAGAGAGATTGTGCTGGAGTGTTATAAAAAATTATTCGATGACCCGGCTATCTTCAACAGCGTACCGGTAGAAACATCGGAAAAGAAAGGTAAAAAAGGCAGCAAGGAAGCAGAGACCGGTTTCATGGATAGCTTTAAAAGTGTGATGGCAAAACAGGTGAGTGTGATTGCAACAGGTATTGAGCCGGAATCGCTGATCATGTTGCGCACAAGATTTTTATTGGATTGGTATAATTTTTACGGCGTAAGATATCCATACGCCCTGTTTGATTTTCAACGCAAGTTATTAAAGGAGGGTATGTTCGAGGCGTATAATCAATGGCTTTTCGGCCCCGTTTCCAACCAGGCAGAATATAAAGCATGGACCAATCTCCATAAAGCAGAATATGATTCCTTTTCTGCTTTTCAGCGGAATCATCCATTGAAGCTGAGAAACGAAGAATTTTACAATACCGGCAGACTGGCTACCATCAAGTAAACAGATGACCATCCTGTAAACCAGCCCCCGATTATACCGGGAGAACCAGCATAGTGTGCCGTTTCAATACAACAACACGAATCTAAACTATAGGATTATGCTGATCGCAAAACACCAAAACATTATTGACAATGCCGTAAAAGCGAACCACGAACGCACTTTTTACGCACAGTATCCTGAACACCCCAAAGCATACGGAGAAGAAGCTCCTCCACAAGGAGAAGCCGCATTTAAAGATATGCTCAACAAACCCTTTTCCCTTTTAAAACAAAAAGTAACAGAAGGATGGGCAGGTGAAGAAGTTTCTCCTTATACCAGGGAACCACTTGGTATCACTTATCCTGTTATTGCTGTTGATGAACTGGTAAAAGCAGGTAAACGTGCCGGCTCCCGCTGGGCACAATTGTCTGTGGCAGACAGGGCCAGCATCCTCACCGAAACGCTGGAAAAGATCAAGGACCATTTCTTTTCTATTGCACATGCTACCATGCATACTACAGGCCAGAGCTTTATGATGAGCTTCCAGGCCAGTGGCCCGCATGCCAACGATCGTGCACTGGAAGCAATTGCCATGGGATATCAGCAGTTGCAGCATTTCCCGGAACAACAGACCTGGGAAAAACCCATGGGCAAGATCAGCATCAAACTGGAGAAAACCTTCAAAGCTATTCCAAGGGGGCTGGGGCTGGTGATCGGCTGCAGTACTTTCCCGGTTTGGAATTCCCTGCCCGGTATGTATGCAGACCTTATCACAGGTAATGCTGTTATCGTTAAACCACATCCTAAAGCAGTATTGCCAATTGCTATTGTGGTAGCGGCGATACAGCAGGTGCTGGAAGAAAACGGGCAAGACCCTTATACCTGCCAGCTTGCGGCAGACAGCAGTGAACACCTGATCACCAAAGAACTGTGTGAACATCCGGAAATTGCACTGATCGATTATACCGGTGGCAGCAGCTTTGGTAATTATGTGGAATCATTGAAGAACAAAACTGTATTTACAGAAAAAGCAGGTGTGAACTCCGTGATCCTGGATTCTGTAAAAGATATAGACGCCGTGCTGAACAACCTGGCCTTCTCTGTGAGCCTTTACTCCGGCCAGATGTGTACAGCCCCGCAGAATTTCTTCATTCCTGAATCCGGTGTGAATACACCTAACGGGAAACTGAGCTTTAATGAAGTAGCCACCAAATTCAAAGATGCTATCGTAGCCCTGGTGAACAATCCTAAAATGGGCGCGGGCACACTGGGCGCGGTTCAGAATGATGCCACCGTACAAAGGGTGAAAGATGCACAACACATTGGTGGTAAAGTATTACTCAGTGGTGCTCCGGTTGCCAATGAAGAATATACCGGTGCCAGAACTTTCTCACCTACCGTATTGGAAGTAAGTTCTGCTGATACCGGTATTTTTGAGAAAGAATTATTTGGCCCGGTAGTATTACTGGTGAAAACAAAAGATACAGACCATTCCATACAACTGGCCCGCCAGATGGCTATTTCTCATGGTGCCATTACCTGCGGTGCTTATACAACAGACGATACAGTAAAAGAAAAGATCGCCGATGCCATGAACAGTGCGTTCACACCGGTATCTTTCAACTTTACGGGATTCATCTGGGTGAACCAGCATGCTGCTTTCTCAGATTTTCATGTAACAGGAGGAAACCCCGCAGGGAACGCCAGTTTCACGAATCCGGAATTCATTGTGAAGAGATTTGTATGGGTAGGGAACAGAACTTATGTGGACTAAACAAATCGCAATAATATGCACATCAATGCTCGTCTTCTTTTTCTTTCATTGATCCTCGGAGCCTGCCAGCAGGTACCGAAAGCAGATAAAGCGGAGGTTACGGAAGCCCAGTCCGTGAAACCGGAAGATGGCCATGGCCGTCACCTGGATACTGCTGCCAGCATATTGTACTGGGTAGGCACCAAACCTACCGGTGAACATAAAGGCTCTTTCCGTTTTACGGAAGGGCAGTTATTTACCAAAGACAGTGTATTAACCGGCGGGCAGTTCACCATCAATATCAACAGTCTGGCTAACCTGGACCTTGCCGCTACGCCGGACAATAAACGAAAACTGGAAGATGAACTGAGAGGGGAGAACTTCTTTGATGCTGCTAATTTCCCCACAGCAAAATTTGAGATCACGGAGGTGAGTACTTATCATCCCTCTAAAGATGATAAAGAGGTACTGTTGAAAGATGCTACCCACATGATCAAGGGTAACCTCACCATGAAAAATGTGACCAAAAACATTACTTTCCCTGCCAAAATTGTTATGCAGAAGGGACAAGTAAAAGCGGAAGCTAATTTCAATATAGACCGTACCCAGTGGGGCATGACCTACCGGGCCGATAAATCCCTCCAGGATAAACTTATCAATTCTATAGTCAATATCCATTTTGAGATTGTTACTAAGTAAGAAGGATCAGGGCGGATTTGCATCTGCCCTGATTTTTGGTTATATTTAATAACAACTTTCTTCATATGGAAACAAACGAACAAAGAGATCAACGCCTTTGGCGCATAGCAAAAGCCAGGGCGGGGTTCCGTACCCACCTGATGACCTATTTGATCATCAACGGTTTCCTCTGGGTTATCTGGCTGATCACGGACGATCATAATGGACTTCCCTGGCCGGTATGGCCAATGGTAGGCTGGGGTCTGGGGCTCGCATTCGCTTATTACAATGCCTTCCATAAAGACACTTTGGGCGATGCCACAAGTGAATACGAAAAATTACAGCAGAAACAGCAGAAAGGCTAGTACTTCAACACTTCAATCATGCACCAACCTACCCGATTATTTGATGTCGTGGCACATCAAATGCAGCATTATTCCAAGCAGGATATGCTCGCCGCAAAAGTAAACGGTGAGTGGAAAAAATACAGCACTTCCGAAGTTGCGGACACGGCACGCCGTTTCAGTTCCGGTCTTTTACAACTGGGTATTGGCGATAAGGAGCTTACCGTGGAAAAACAGGATAAGATCTCCATCATCAGCGCCAACCGGCCGGAATGGATCCTTACGGACCTGGCTTGTCAGCAGATCGGCGCAGTGCTGGTCCCCATCTACCCTACCATCAGCATCCCCGAACTGGAATATATTCTGAATGATGCGGAAACGCGGGTACTCTTTGTGCAGGATGCGGATATGTATGAGAAAGTACAAGCCATTCGTGATAAACTTCCTTCCCTCCGGGAGATCTTTTCTTTTGACCGCATCCATGGTGTAAAACACTGGACGGACATTGTAGCCCTGGCCAAACCGGAAGACGATGCCCGCATCTCTTCCATCATGGACAGTATCACTCCGCAAAACCTCACTACCATTATTTATACTTCCGGCACCACAGGTACTCCTAAGGGCTGTATGCTCAGCCATGAGAACATCATGAGCAATGTAAGTGCCTGTATGCCATACCTGCCGGTCAACGAACAGGCCCGCGCTCTCAGCTTCCTTCCCTTAAATCACATCTTTGAAAGGATGGTTACCTATCTCTACCTGCAGGCGGGGGTATCTGTATATTATGCAGAAAGCATGGAGGCTATTTCGGATAATTTAAAAGAAGTAAAACCCAGTATTTTCACTACGGTACCGCGTTTGTTGGAAAAGGTGTATGAAAAGATCATGGCCAAAGGGCTGGAACTGACAGGTATTAAACGTGCGCTTTTCTTCTGGGCGGTGGACCTTGGAAAACAATACGAGATCAATAAGAACCTGGGGGCCTGGTATAATTTCAAACTTTCCATCGCCAACAAACTCATTTTCAGCAAATGGCGGGAGGCCCTGGGCGGTAATGTAAAATGTATCGTTACAGGAGCCGCGGCTTGCCAGGTACGCCTGCTTAAAATATTCACGGCCGCACAAATAGCCATACTGGAAGGTTACGGGCTTACTGAAACCTCTCCGGTGATCAGTGTGAACCGTGCTAATGTGGAAGACCGGATGTTCGGAACCGTGGGACCTGTTATCAGCAATGTGGAAGTGAAAATGGCGGATGACGGGGAGATCCTATGCAAAGGACCCAATGTAACCATCGGGTATTACAAACGGCCGGACCTGACGGCTGATGCCATACAGGATGGATGGTTCCATACAGGGGATATCGGGGTGCTGGTGCAGAACAAATTCCTGAAGATCACTGACCGGAAAAAAGAGCTGTTCAAGACCTCAGGGGGTAAATTTGTGGCCCCCCAGCCTATTGAGAATAAGTTCAAGGAAAGCCCATTTATTGAGCAGATCATGGTAGTGGGCGCTGATCGTAAATTCACGGGGGCTTTGATAGTTCCTAATTTCCATAACCTGGAGGACTGGGCCAGGAAGCAGAAAATACCTTTCCCGAGCCATGAAGAAGGGTTGAAGAATCCGCAGGTCCGGGAGCTTTTTAAGCAGGCGGTGGAGCGGTATAACCAGTTCTTCAACCATATTGAACAGGTAAAGAAATTTGAGCTGATGCCGCATGAATGGACGGTGGATGGAGGGGAAATGACGCCTACCCTGAAATTAAAGCGGAAAGTGATACAGGAGAAGTACCGGAACGAGATTGAGCGGATCTATGCATAATATTTAAGGAAATTTGGTAAAAACGCTTATTTTTGCGCTCCCCGGAAGGGGATTTGGCCCGGTAGTTCAATGGATAGAATAGAAGTTTCCTAAACTTTAGATACAAGTTCGATTCTTGTCCGGGCTACGAAGAATTTTTCGCGAAGGCGCTGGTTATACCGGCGCCTTCGCTGTTTGATTTGTGTATATTTAATTTATGGAACAGTTACCTGAAGAAAATATCCCACCTATAAACCATCGGCAACGCAAATGGATAGCTGTTGGTGTAACCACTGTAATTTCCTGGTTATTAACAATATTAGTGTTTTACCAGTTACAGGATTATGGCATTGCATTGTTTATTTTCCTACCTCTTTTTATCGGTTTCGGCACAACAACACTATATGGTTATGGAAGCAAGAAAAGCATAAGCTTTGGTTATTTCCTTAAGCTGGGTCTATTAACACTTTTAATTTACACAACAGGGCTTCTCCTTTTTGCCGTAGAGGGGTTACTATGCGTTTTAATGTCGGCCCCAATAGGAATCGCGTTGTCGTTAACCGGAAGTTTGTTCGGCTATTGGGTGGTAACCAGGCTGCCAGGTAAAGCTCCCACTATTATGGTAATACTGATAGGTAGTATTCCGCTAATTTCATTTATAGAAAAAGACTCACCGCCTGAATTGAATGCAGTGGTAACCTCCATCGAAATCAATGCTGATCCTCAAACGGTATGGAAGAATGTGGTTGAGTTCCCTCAACTCAATGAGCCCACGGAGTTACTTTTCAAAACAGGTATTGCCTATCCCATCAATGCAAAAATAGAAGGGTCAGGTATAGGCGCCATCAGGCACTGCAACTTCACTACGGGCAGCTTTGTTGAACCTATTACGGTATGGGATGCTCCCCGGTTACTTAAATTTGATGTGCTGGAGCAGCCGGTTCCTATGAAAGAACTTAGCTTTTGGGATATTGATGCACCACATTTACATGATTATTTTGTTTCTAAAAGCGGGCAGTTCAAATTGACTGCATTGCCTAATGGACATACATTGCTCGAGGGTACAACATGGTACTATCATAATATTCGTCCGGCTATTTATTGGAGGCCGTGGAGTAATTATATTATACATGAAATTCACGGCAGAGTATTGCGGCATATAAAAGTGAATGCAGAGAGAAGAGAATAAAGGCTTTCAGCATCAGCACAATTACTAAGGTTGGTTAATACAATTAGTTAAAGCTGTACTTTCTTCAATTGAAGCGCATCTGAACCTGGGGATCCACTTTACACAGGAAGATGTATTATTACCTCATCCTCCATATGGCTCCATGTACTGGATATGTGTTGTGAGGCCATCTGAGAAAACCTTTGAATCGTTGAATGAATATTTGCATATAGCCTATAATAAAATCTCATGAGTACAAAATCCCTCAAACTAAACATTTCACCTTCGATAGGTAAAGTTTCTGCAAAATATATCACGCCAGATAAACCGGTGTGTATCTTTACGCTGGCGCATGGTGCAGGGGCCGGCATGGACCATGTGTTTATGGAAACACTCGCTGATTCGCTGGCGAAAGTGGGCATAGCTACGCTTCGGTTTAATTTCCCCTTTGCTGAAAACAAAAAAGGCAGGCCTGATAGCCCGGCGGTTGCTCATGCGACAATAGAAGCGGCTATTGCAAAAGCACAGGAACTACATCCCAAACTGCCGTTATTTGCTTCAGGCAAATCTTTTGGCGGGAGAATGAGTTCGCAATACCTGGCGGCACATCCGGAGAATCCGGCAAAAGGTTTAGTTTTCTACGGGTTTCCACTTCATCCTTCCGGCAAGCCGTCCATAGAACGTGCAGATCATCTAAAAGAACTGAAGATACCTATGCTTTTCCTTCAGGGAAGTAAAGATACCCTGGCCACCTGGGAACTGATTGAAGCAGTAAGCAGCTCTTTGAAGAAAGCTACACTGGTGAAATTTGAAGGAGCAGATCACTCTTTTAAGGCAGGTAAAAAAGATGTAATGTCGTTGTTAGTAGCAGAAACAAAGAGTTGGGTGGAGAAAATTATTAAGTAGATCATCTTACATCCAAACGCTACCTATGTCACTCCCGAAAAAGAAAAGAGGATTCAGGGAAATAATCGTTAATGGGGAAACGTTTAACTGGCGGCTCAGTTCGCAAATAGAAATATGCCCAGCCTCTTGCAAGGACAACAAATTATTAGTAGATTTTGGATGGTTTGATCCCTGGCTAAGTATTAATGATAAGTCAGACGTACAACCTAAGCAGAAACTCAGCATAATAACTCCGGGATTCATCAGAAAGGTGATCGAATTTTCATTACTTCACAACTGGGATATAACAAGCAAGACAGGAATTACAAAAGTGCAATACAGGGATAATCAATTTAATATTGTTCTATGAAGTGCTTTACAATACTGTTCCTGATGACAAGTCTTACAGCTACTGCGCAGTCTGTTACACTGCCAACAGGTTTAAAAGTAATGGTTGTTCAGAAAGACTACCCCTTGTTAAAGATGCTCTTACCCGGCCAATCAACTAATGATCGCGGAATTGAGATCGAATTTCCTGAACATGTGACCGGGTTAAATAAAGCAAACAATAAAATTGAGCACCTCTATCTTGTAACCAACGGCAACAGGAATAAAAGAACATTGCCAGCCTGGCGTGTTGAAAACAATTCACTTATCTACGAAACAGAATTAGACAACAAGATAAAGATGACTGCAACAGCGCATCTTGAAGCAGATGGACTGCGGTATACGTATACGCTCTCTAATCACTCCAACCTTTCTTATCAGAACCTGCAGGCCGTGACCTGTGTTAAACTATATTCTCTTTTCTCAGACACTTTGTTACAGCGAACATATGTTCATCATTCGAACGGTTTTGATCTACTGGCTTCGGAAACGCCTCAACGGCTCAAAATGCCGTTATTAAAATGGATACCTTGCCGGTATTTAGTTTCCTATACCTGGCCCATTTCTTCCAATCGTGTTGAAGATGGCATTCAACGATATTATAAATCCCGCAAAGCGGATAAGCCATTCATTGCAACCCTCTCGCATGATAAGCAATGGATCGCAGCTACCTATACGAAGGAAACAGGCAACTTATGGACTAACCCTGAACGTAGCTGCCAACACGCAGATCCCGCTGTTGATCTTAAACCCGGTCAAACAAAAACCCTTGCATTAAAAACCTTCATCATTAAAGGCCGGCTGGAACAATTATTACAGCTTGTAAATGCTGAAATGCGGAAAAACTAAGCGCATCCGCTGCGGCATGAAGGGAAGATATTGATTGCAGGGAATAAATATGCCTTGCGCAGTGATGTGATGTATAGGGCTTCTTAAATGCTCTTACTGATACACCCTCACCCAATCTACAATCATCTGAACGGGTAATTGTGCGGGATCTACTTTACCAACCCAGTTACCGCCCAGCTGCTGATCTATCAGGACATAAAAAGGCTGATCATAAGGCCACTGTGATGGGTCTACATTTTTAACACGCGGATAGCGAAAGGTTTCTTTGCCGTTGACTGTGAACACGAGTTTATCCGGGTACCATTCCAGGCCGAAGGTATTGAAGTCTTTAATGTTCAATGCTGCAGTTCCGTGATGCGGTGGATTCTCCTTTTGCTTGAGCTCCAATGTATACCAGGAATGTGTGGTTTGATAAATGATACTATCGTAGTTAAGATGTTCCATGATGTCTATCTCTCCGTTCCGGGGATACTTTCCGTATTTATCATGCTCCGCAAGCATCCACATGGCAGGCCAGGCTCCCTGGGCACATTCAAGTTTCGCGCGGATCTCGATCCTGCCGTATTGAAAAGCGAATTTTCCTTTGGTGTAAACCCCTCCTGTCAGGAAAGGACGTGGGTCTTTGAGGGTGTCAGGATTATTGATACCCCTCAGGTACAGATGCCCATTCTTTAATGCGAAACAGGCCGGGTCTGATGACATATGACGGCCCCAATCAGCTTTATTGGGCGGGATCTTCGTCCATTTGGTGGTATCCAGTTCAGGGCCATTGAACTGATCTTCCCAGATCAGTTTCCAGTTTTGGGGCTTACTGTCTCCCCTACTTTCTGCTAAAAACGGAAGTATTAATAAAAAGTAGCGCAGCTTATTCATACAACAATATAAGTGAATAAATTATTTACCTTTGCATCAATTCGCAAAAACTGCAATCCTTTGGGTCATGTAATCGGATCAACATATTAAAACTGTTTATTGCAGCGGCATCTCATGCCGCTGTGTGGAAACTTATTGTTGATTAAATAATTATTTACATGGCTATTTCTCAAAAATACGGCCGTACATATCATTACCCTTTCTCACCGGGCACAACCAGTGATGACCGGATCCAGCATGATTATTGGGATCATCTTAAAAAGATCCCGCAGCTGGTGCATACGGAAAAACTAGACGGAGAAAACAATTGTTTGTCCAGGTACGGTGTGTTTGCACGTTCTCATGCAGCGCCTACTGTTTCACCATGGACGGAAAGTCTCCGGCGGTTCTGGCAAAGTATCAAAAACGACCTGGGCGAAATGGAAGTTTTCCTGGAGAATTTGTACGCCATTCATTCCATCGAATATCGTCAGCTGCACCATCACTTTTTTGTGTTCGGTATAAGGGAGAATGGCAGATGGCTAAGCTGGGAGGAAACTAAATTCTATGCTGCAATGCTTGAGTTACCGGCAGTACCTGAGATCAGTGTTTTCAGCCCACCGGCAGAAAAGGGGCTGTTTGAAAAAGAAGTGAAAGCGATCGCGGCAGAACGGGGTAATTTCGATCCTTATAACGCAGGAAGCGGGCAGCCTACTATCAGAGAAGGTATTGTTACCCGTAACACAAATGGTTACGCGCAGGAAGACTTTGCGCTGAATGTATTCAAATATGTAAGAAAAGGACACGTGCAAACAGATGCGCATTGGACGCGCAACTGGAAGCGGGCACGTTTAAATTACGAAGGAGGTGATCATGTGGACCATAAGTAATAATAAATCATGGGATTACCTGGAGGAGCAGTTCGATTGGGTACGGGTGATGAAGGAAATCCCGCAGGATAGTATCCATCATGCGGAAGGTAATGTAGATGTGCATACGCGTATGGTACTGGCAGCGCTGGAAGGTGATGTAGTTTACCAGCATCTCTCCCCACAGGATAAAGAGATCCTCTGGGCATCAGCTTTATTGCATGATGTAGAGAAGCGTAGTACAACTGTTACGGAAGAAGATGGCAGGATCACTTCCAAAGGGCATGCACGTAAAGGTGCGCAGACGGCCAGGGTGATCCTCTATCGTGATATCCCCACCCCTTTTTCTATCCGGGAACAGATCTTCGGACTCGTTAAACATCATAGTTTGCCGTTGTGGTTACTGGAAAAACGTGATCCGTTGAAAACAATTATCACAGCTAGCCTGGAAGTGAATACGGAATGGCTGGCGTTACTTGCAAGGGCTGATGTGCTGGGCAGGACCTGTCATGATAAGGCAGACTTGCTTTATCGCATAGACTGCTTTGTAGAATTCTGCAAGGAGCATGGCTGCTGGGGTACTCCCCGGTCTTTTGCTTCCGGGCACGCACGCCTGCATTATCTGCAAAAGGAGGATGCCTATCCGGACTATGTACCTTTTGATCATCCGGAACCCAAAGTGGTACTGATGAGCGGATTACCAGGTGCCGGCAAGGATACCTATATCAGAAAGCATTTTTCAGACCTGCCAGTGATCTCACTGGATGATATCAGGCAGAAACAGGGAACGGCAGCGACAGACAAAACCGGGAACGGGCATGCTATACAGGCTGCCAAAGAAAAAGCAAAGGAGTATCTGCGTAACAAAAAAAGCTTTGTGTGGAATGCTACGAACATCACCCGTCAGATGCGGAGTCAGTTGATCGATCTCTTCCTTACCTATAAAGCGGAAGTACAGATCGTATATGTTGAGGTTTCATATGCGAAGCTACATCCTCAGAATAAAAGCAGGGAAGCGGCGATACCTGCATCAGCTCTGGAAAAGCTGGTACGTAAAATGGAGGTGCCTGCATTATGGGAAGCGCATGAGGTGGTATACCATGTCAGCTAAACAGATATAAACATGTGAGATCAGTTATCATTGCCCCGTGGAGTTCATTCACGGGGCTTTTTCATCAAAGCAACAATGCCTTCACCTGCTCCTTAATATATCCATTCTCCAGGTAGGCATATAAGTTTTTACCGGGGCAGGTGGTTTGTTTGGAATGGTCCCTGTGTGAAGCGATGGTTTCATAAGGGATCTGGTATTTTTTGCTCACGTAAGCGATCAGGCGAACCAGGGCATCCAGCTGTGCAGGCGGCACCTCCTGTTCCTGAAAGTTCCCAATGCAGCAGATCAGCAAATGCCCGGAAGGATCATACTCCGTGGCCGTTTCACCGGCAGTGGATACATTCCTTCCTTCATAGATTGTTCCATCCAGTGCTATCAGAAAATGATAGGGAATATCACTCCAGTTCCTGTCTTTTCCCATGCCCCAGATCTGTACATTCCTGAGATGTTTTGCGGCATCATCATTTATGTTAGCACGGGAGCCTTCGTGGTGGATGGTGATCTTTACGGGTTTATGTGGCTTGTAGGCTTTTGCTTCCACAGCATTCCAGCCGGAGCGGGGAACGATACCTGCAGTGGTAAGCTGTACCGGTAATTCTTTGCGTAAACTTTCATTGCCGGTACGATCTACTGCAGTGACAGCAACATGGCTCAGGCTCCTTCCGTTTTCCTTCAATTTCAATATTGCAAAACGATCATGGCGATTGAAGATCTGGTAATTCCACTGGTTGCCATGCTGGTAATATACTACCCACCTGAAAACATCTGCTGCATTGGTGTGCGACCAGGTGATCCGGATCAAACTGTCTGCTTCCACTGCGGTTTGCACATCGGGCAAAATGGGTGGGGTTTTATCCAGCCAGGGACTGGCAGGTACCAGTGCATCCTGTTTATAAGGGCCGGTGATCAATGCTTTGGCCATATTCGGACTGCGGGTAATAGAAGAGATGTGCCAATGTACCACGCCGGGGCTTTGTGGTAACATACCCCGCGATATCATGATCTTGTTCAGGGTTTCATCTGTGTTCCTGGCACTGGTATCTGTTCCTAAACTGATGCCGGGCCAAAGATGGCGGTGTAAGGTGTTTTCTTGTTCCCACCAGCCTAATAATACTGGATAGCTGTAGGCAGACCTGATCGTCCAGTATAATTGCGGGGAGAAGTAATCTATCCATCCTTTATTCAACCATAGTTTTGCATCAGCATATAATTCTGCGTACTGATCAAAACCTGTGGGAATGGGCACAGGATGACCGGGACGGTACATGCCAAAGGGACTGAGGCCGAATTTCACATAAGGTTTTACCGCTTTAATTTCTTTGTATAAACGTTCTATGAAAACGTTCACGGCTTCTCTGCGCCAATCGCCACGGGAGAGGGTTCCGCCTTTTTGTTGATATTCTTTCCAGCTGGTGCTGTCGGGGAAGTCTGCATTGCCGTTGTAAGAAGGATATGGGTAGAAGTAATCATCAAAGTGCACGCCGTCTATATCATATCTTTTTACGAGGTCCATTACTACAGCTACGCCATGATCCTGTGTTCCTTTCTGTGCAGGATCCATCCACCAATAACCTTCTTTTAGTTTCATCACCAGGTTAGGCATTTTCTTTACTACGGAACTTTCTGTAACCGGGCCTCCTGTTATGTGATGTGCGCGGTATGGATTCAGCCATACATGTAATTCAAGACCTCGGTCATGGGCTGCAGTGATCCAGAAATCCAGCGGGTCGTAGAAAGGTTCGGGAGCTTTTCCCTGCGTACCGGTGAGATAATAGGACCAGGGCTCCAGGTCGCTTTTGTATAAAGCATCTGCCTGCGGGCGTACCTGAAAAACAATGGCATTGAAATGAAGATCTTTCAGGGAATCTATCAGGCGGATGGCTTCAGCCTGCTGTTCTGCAATACTGAGACCGGGTTTGCTAGGCCAGTTGATATTTGCTACGGTGGCTACCCAGGCAGCTCTGAATTCAGCGGAGGCTTTCAGCGCAGGAGCTGGGTCCAGCTGTTTGGTAACTGGTTTTGTTGAGGAACAGGAACAGAGGATGATACCACAAAGGGCAGCTATCAGTGATGATTTATTGAACATATCATTTATTAATTGCTGCCTGAATTTACACTATAAAGGAAACTTTTCCCAACTAGTTATGGTGTTGCGGCCCCCTGATACGTACTGCAGGTGAAAAAATCACAACAAAGGCTGTTCCCTTACCCAGCTCAGAATGTACTTCTAATTGTATATCATGATAATCCGCAATTGTTTTTACAATGGAAAGCCCCAATCCATATCCCTCATTCTCCGTTCTGACCACTTTCTTAAAGCGGTTGAAGATAGTGCCGATCTCCTGGGGAGGTATGCCTATTCCCGTATCCCTGATGATCACTTTATAAACATCACCTGTTGTTAATTGCTCTGTGATAGTGATCTGCCCTTCCGGCCTGTTATACCTGATCGCATTATTCAGCAGATTATAGAAGAGTTGAAAGATCAGATCATGGTTCAGTCCCTGCAATTCTATATTTTCTGAAAGCTGGCTGCTGAAAGAAAGCTGTTTATCTTCCAAACGATGCCCCAGCTCCTCCATAATTTCTGTTATGATGGTGTGAATAGAGAAAACATCCGATTTTGCAAATTGATCATTCTCTATCCGTGAAATAAACAACAGGGAGTTAACGATCTTTTTAAGCCGGTTCAGGGTTTTCATCATACCAGCGATCTTATGATGTAATTCTTCATCCATCCCGGGCTCCATCATCAGGTTCTCCATTTTATTCTGAAGGATACTGATCGGGGTCATCAACTCATGAGATGCATTGGACGTGAATTCCCTTTCCTTTTCAAAAGCATCCTTGACCCGGCCGGTCAGTTCGATAAGAGAATCGTCCAGGTATTTAAAATCGGAAGTGGATGTTTGAATAGGTGGAATATCTTCTTTAAAGGGAAACTTCCTGTCTACCAGCTTTGTTTTAATGATCACTCCCAGCGGACGGAGGATCAAACGGGTAAATACAAGGTCTATTAATATGGTGACGATGATCAATCCGGCCAGCACATACAACGCCACTTTTTGCAGTGGGCGATTATACTGCCCGATGCTGGCGGTGGTTTTTCCAATTTCAAGTATGTACCTGCTGCTGTCATACAAGAAAACGTGGCTTAGTACCCGGTAAGTAAGTGTATCTTCTTCTACCACACGGCGAACAGTGGCTATCGTATCAGGCAGAATGATCTTACCTGCGGGCTCCAGGGAAATGTATTCTTCCTTCAGCATCGTATAACTTCCATAGTTCTCTTCTCCCTGGAAATAAGCTTCCACACCATTTTTCCTGATAACGTTCAGCACTTTTTTCTTTTGTTCTTTCAGGTAATAGTCGTTGTATTGATAAGCAATGCGGTCTACCAGAAAAGGTAACAGCATAACAAACAGTAAAACGATCGCCGTTTTTGAAAGTGTGATGAATAACGTTAGTTTGGTAAATAGCTTCACCCGTCCGTTTTTATTTTATAACCTACGCTCCTGATCGTCTGGAGCCATTCTACGGAAGAATAGGCAGATAATTTCTTCCGGATGTTTTTGATATGTACATCGATGTAATTAGAGTCATAATCATCATCCGAAAAATTACCCCAGATGTGTTCGCTCAGCTGCATCCTGGTAAGCGGCCTGTTCTTATGTAATAACAGGTAACTCAGCAGGTCAAACTCTTTCCGGGATAATTCAACTTCTTCTTTTTCGAAAGCTACTGTCCTTTTATTAAGATCTACTTTGAAGTCCCCTATGGCTACAGTGGCATCGTTGAATCCAAATTTCCTTCTTGCAATAGCCTGCATCCTGGATTGCAATTCCAGAAGGGAGAACGGCTTAGGGAGATAATCATCTGCTCCAAGGTCCAGCCCTTTGATCCTGTCTTCCAAATGCCCCCTGGCGGTCAGTATGATGTAAGAGGCATCCGGGCAATTCTTTTTTGCTTCCTGCAACAGGTGCAAGCCGTCTTTATCAGGCAATCCCAGGTCCAGCAGGATAAAGTCATACTGGTTCTCTTCCATTTTTTCTAGTCCCTGTTTTGCCGTATAAGCAAGGTCGCACAGGTAGGCTTTTTTCAGGAAGCTCTCCATTTCAGCAGCCATGGACCTTTCATCTTCTACGATCAATACTTTCATATTATCAGAACTGGTAGTAGATACTAAAATTAAGAAATGAATTGGATGTTCCTGCACCGGATGCGGCCTTTTTACCCAGTATGGAAAGCTGGTAAGCCACTTCTATCATATAGTGGGCCCTATTGTAAGCCAGCGGAACTCTCAGGTTATAGGACAGGAGATCGAAACTCGTAGTAGTTGTGGTAGTGGAAGCGGGTTCCGGATCATTCCCCAGTGGCGGCAATAGTATGCCCAGCAAGCTATCCCTCAGATTCTTGGCTGTGATATACGTTTCATAAAACCGTTGCGTACCTCCTGTTACTTCTATTGATGGTGTTAGGGTGACCAGGTCTTTCCCTTTGAAAATGGAACCCAGGCTAATGAGTTTTTCCGTGCTTAGCGTAACAAATACATCCTGTTGCTGACCAAAGGCATAATCTACATTCACGCCTGTGGTCATCCAATATGCATAATTCAGGGAGGCGCTTATGTTATCAGGATTGGCTGCCTGTAAAAAAGGGGAATTATCAGGAAAGAAGGTATGGCTGTAACCCAGATCTGCCGTCCATTTTTTGCCCATGTTAAAGGCTATGCCTGCCCCCGCACTGCCGGCAGAAACAATAGAACCGGAATCGTTCAGTAATTTATAGCCTGTTCCGGAGAAGTAGATGCCGCTGCGTAATTTCAAGGTAGCGCTGGCAGCAACATAAGGCATTTTTTCTTCTGCCTTTTGTCCGTAATAATTAGCGTTATTAGCATACATGGCGCCCAGGGTGAGCGTTGTTCTTTTATCATTATCCTGCGTGCTGTCCGTTTGTGCGAACGCAGGCAGGCTGCATAACCATGTGATGGATAAGAGCAATACATATCTCATATCGAAGCTTTTAAATTACCTTCCGGATGATCTTCGGTTTGATGATCCTGATCGGTTGAATGGGTACCGGCGCAGGAACAGCAATAGGTTTCATTTTCCGGCGCGACTTTGGTACTTCTTTAATCAGATCAAGCTTTTTTACATCCGGAAGCTCTTCAAGGGGTTTCTTTACGTCCGGCGGCTCTGTAACAGGTTTTTTCACTGCAGGTACTGTATCTGTAGGTACGTGCTCTCTTGCAAGGCCAGCCAGTGGCTTTACCAGAACCAATGTAAAGAATATTGCGAGTAGTTTCAGCATTGTTATAATGGTAACCGATCTTTGTGCTTTCCAGCACAAAAATCGGTTATTCCTATTAAAATTACCTGATAAACAGCCCTGTTCTGCTGATTATTTGAGAATTGATCCTTACAGGTGCGATCTTCAGGTTCGTTGTTTTCAATAAACTTCCGCCAATCCCGGCTGAGGTGTTCAGGGTATTTTTTATGCCCTGTGTCACCTGTACTGTTGATTGTTTACCTGCTTCAATAGCAGTGTTGATGTGTTCATCTGCTATACCTTTTACTTCTGAAGCTGTACCTTTTACTTCCGAAGTAGTACCGGAGAGATCTTTTTCCAGTGTGATTGCGCTTTGGCTGTTTGCATTTGCGTCTGTTCCATCCTGATGGTCTGCGGCAATATCAGATTTCACCGTGGCATTTCCTTTAGTGGTTGTTACACTAGTGGTTTGTTCTGTTTTCACAGTAGCCTTCTGAGCAAATACAGTACCAGAGCATAAAAAGGCGATGAGCATTAATCCTCTTGTTTTCATAATCTCGATTTTAAGGTTTATCAATAATTACATCACAAAGCTAGACCCCGAAGATGAAGCGAAGATGAAAATTGCTCATAAAATAAAAAATGGCGCCTTTTGAGCACCATTTCCTTTATTTGGCATCCTTAAAATATTCCATGCCATCCTCCCGCACATATCCGGCTTCCTGTTCGGTTTCCACGCTAAAGAATCTCACCTGCCGGCCTTTATACTCAACAACAAGTGCATGATTGTCCGCTACTGTTTTGTACCTGGCGGGTACTTAGCAGGAATTACAAGTTTACCCGTCATATCAGCAAAACCCCATTTTGTATTTAACCTATAGGGCACAAGTGCGGGTTGGGCATAGAACGCGGATGTGAGTAACAGCAGGAGGCATGCGAGTAAATGATGTTTCTTCACAGGCATGATTTTTTATTTAGCATCTTTAAAATATTCCATGCCATCTTCACGCACATATCCATATCCCTTGGGGGTTTCCACAGCAAAGAACCGGATCTTCCGACCCTCATGCTCAATCACTGTTACCGGATAAGGCGACACATCTTTATATCTGGCCGGAATAAATACAGGCTCATTACCATCCAATATAATAATTCCGTCTTTATCGCCTTTGGTTGCTATACACCAGAATTGGTCAAGGGGAAAGTACAATCTATCCCACTCAAAAGGGACCAATACATCTCCATTGGGTTTCAGTATGCCAAATTTCCCATTCTTCTTACCTGAATACAAATTGTATTTAACGCTGACTGAACCCAATTCTTCATACAGCAAGGGAAATATAATATTATTCTTCGGGCCTATCACTCCCCAGAGGCTGTCTTTTTTAACCCACATTATATTGTCATAAACATTGATCTCATCCGTAGCATCATATATAGCAGGTATAGAATCATATCCCGGTCTTAACCTTTTCACCAGGTATCCCTTTTTGCCGTTCAGGGTGTAGGGGCCGGCAAAAGCTGTATAAGGTTCTACGGATATCTTTCTTTCACCCAAACTTTCCAGTTTCTGCCAATCAGCCAGGATAGCTTTCTCCACTGTGCCATCCGGCTTTACTTTTACATAAGTACCTCCTGTAAATGCAGCAGCATAAGGGCCTTCGCTTATCAGCCTCAGTTCATCATATTTTGCAGGAAGGAGCAGTTTGCCGGTTTGATCTGCCAGGCCGCTTTTTTTACCGGCTTCCAGGGTAAACCATATTTTGTTATTCCATTTCTCATGCTCAATCCCGCTATAGATAAACGGCAGGACTTGTTTGCCGGTACTGTCTATCAGCCCATATTTTCCATTCAGCTTTGCAATCGCACAATTGCCATGGTATTCGGTGGCCTGGTCATACTTAGCAGGAATTACGAGTTTCCCCGTCATATCAGCAAAACCCCATTTTGTATATAACCTGTAGGGAATAAGTGCGGGTTGGGCGTAAACTCCGGATGCCAGCAATAGCAGGAGGCATAGGAATATATAACGTTGTTTCATAGGTGTAGTTTATGGTCTGTATAACAAAGATACATATCCGGGAAATATGATGCGCCATCACCAGAACAATTCAAACTATAATTGATTATATTTAGCCATCCGATAGAATGCTATGCTCATATCCCGGGAAAAACTTATCATGCCATATCCGGCACTATCTACTCTTTTCAGATATGTTATCTGGATAATGGCTATTGCTGCCTCCTGTACTTTTACAAATTGCCGGTCTCACAACAAACACAGCCATAACAGAAAAGTTTTTATCAGTCATGAAGGAGGGAAATATGTGCTATACCGTAATAGTAAACCCTATTTAATTAAAGGAGCAGCAGGCTCCGAAAATCTGCACCGCTTGCAGCTTTCCGGCGGCAATACGATCCGTGTCTGGGATACTTCCAACTTAAAACAGGTGCTGGATGAGGCCTATGCTAATAACATTGCAGTGATTGCCGGCCTGCCAATGCCTGTCAGCGGTATATTTTCTTTTTATAATGACAGGTCGAAGGTGAGCGCTCAGCTAAATGGCTTTCGTTCCATTGTAAAAAGGTATAGTACGCATCCGGCGTTATTGATGTGGTGCCTGGGTAACGAAGTGGATTTTCCTTATAGCCCCAGGTTTACCCATTTTTACCAGGTTTACAGGAACCTGCTGAAAATGATCCATGAAGAAGATCCTGATCATCCTGTAACTACCGCATTGATAAATTTTGAACGGAGGTGTATTTATAATATCCGAATGAAGATACCAGAGCTGGACCTGATCTCGATCAATACCTTCGGTTCTTTACATACCCTGCAAAAGGACCTCGACCAATTCTCCTGGTTCTGGGATGGCCCTTTCCTGATAACAGAATGGGGAGTGAAAGGGCCATGGGAATCAGATGCCACAGCATGGTGGGCACCGATAGAATCTAACAGTACGGTAAAGGCCGCACAACATCTTCATCTCTATGAACATTCAATGCCGGTAAAAGACCCGCGTTTCCTGGGAGCTTTTGTTTTCCTGTGGGGTTATAAACAAGAAGTGACGCACACATGGTTCAATCTCTTCAGCGCCAACGGTGATGCTTCAGAAACAGTGAATGTGATGCAATATATCTGGACGGGCAAATGGCCTGCGCACAAAGCACCCCAGATTAAAAATATCTTACTGGACGGGAAGGCGGCGAAGGATAACATCATACTGAATTCGAAAACCGTGCATACTGCGGAAGTATTCCTGCAGCATACTCCTGCTGATACCACCAGTGTACGTTGGGAAATACTGAAAGAAGACTGGTATGCCAGGAACTGGTATGAGCCCAACACAAAAAAGCCCTCGGGGCATGATAGCCTGTTGGTTCGTTTACAAGGACACAAAGCGTTTTTCCGTACACCGGAAAAAGAAGGCCCGTATAGGATATTTGCCACTTTTTCTGATACCAGGGGATATTTTGCTTCCGCTAACATCCCTTTTTATGTAATTGAACAATGAAGAAACCATTAGATCCAGTTTCTCCACCATCATTGTCAGAGCAGCTTACATTGCGGCTGATGATCCTGCTTGGCACTGCCAGCATGGGTTATATGCTTTATTGTTTGTTCAATCGTTCGCAGATAGGATATGCGCCCTTCTACTGGATATTAATGGCCGGCATCACATTCACCTGTTTACGCATACTTCATGAATGGTATCATTACTTTTCCATTGCTATTCCTTCTGTTCCAAAACAGCAACATCCTTTTACCGTAGATATCTTCACCACATTCTGCCCCGGGGAACCCTATGACATGATCGTGGAGACCCTTACAGCTATACAGGCCATCAGGTATCCGCATACATCCTATCTGTGTGATGAGGCCAACGATCCTTATCTTATAGAAGTCTGCAAACGGCTCGGTGTCCGGCATGTTACACGTGATAACAGGAAAGATGCCAAGGCAGGCAATATCAATAATGCCTTACAATATGCTACCGGTGAGCTTTGTGTAATATTAGACCCGGACCATGTTCCCTCCCCTGATTTCCTGGATCCTATTATATCTCATTTCAATGATCCTGCTGTAGGTTTTGTACAGATCGTACAATCATACAGCAACCTGGGGGCAAGCCTGGTGGCCAAAGGTGCAGCGCAACAGACCTTTCAGTTCTATGGGCCTATCATGGCTACTATGAATAGTTATGGTACTGTTATGGCAATAGGTGCCAACTGTACTTTCCGCAGAGCAGCCCTGGATTCTATCGGAGGGCACGCAAATGGCCTGGCAGAAGATATGCATACCGCCATGCAGTTGCATGCTAAAAAGTGGCAGTCTGTTTATGTACCCGCAGTGCTGGCACGCGGCCTTGTTCCAACCAGTATGTCTGCTTATTATGCGCAACAATTGAAATGGGCCAGGGGTACGTTTGAATTGCTGGTCACTGCTTATCCCACGCTCTTTCGGCACTTTACATGGCGGCAACGTTTACATTACGGTACAATTCCTTTTCACTACTTTTCCGGTGTTATTTTTCTCATTAATTTCCTGATCCCCATCCTCTGTTTGTTCCTTGGTGTTATCCCTTTCCAATTGGATATCCTGGACTTTGCATTATTGGGTTTGCCGGTAGTTACGTCTATTGTGCTGATCCGGCATTTCGTGCAGCGATGGGTAATGGAAGAGGAAGAAAGGGGTTTCCATGTTGTAGGCGGCCTGTTATTTATAGGAACCTGGTGGGTCTATATCCTGGCCCTCTATTATACGATCATCCGCAAAAAAGTACCTTATATCCCAACACCTAAAGATGATTCAGTACCAGATAACTGGAAGCTGAACATCCCAAATATCCTTGTACTGCTCGCATCCCTTTCAGCGATCGTATATGGGCTTTATTATGACTGGAACCCTTACACCCTGATAATGGCGGGCATTGCAGCGATCAATTGCGGGATCATGCTCTTTAATATCATCGCCAGCTACAAGCCGGGCAGGTTGCAACGGCACAACTGGATAAAAGTGGTACTTGTATACCCCTTGTTATTAAAGAAGAAATTCTGGCTCTTCAGGCATCTTCATCTTTACGCCGGCTTCCGTAAACTTGGCCTGCCTTTGCTCATCGCTGTCGGATGCCTTACTTTGTTCCTTCTGAACACAGATACGGAACCTTCCTCCCCGGCATCTGATCAGGTTAACGGGAAACAGGTATTCTATAATGGAATATTTAGTCCGGATACCAGCAATGGACTCACTTCCATGCGGGATGTAAAACATTACCAGCAGCAATACAATGCGCATTTCAGCATCGTATCGTTATACATTCCCTGGGGAAATGCCGCGCATTGTTATTTGCCGGATGTTTTAATAAAGGACATTTATAAGAACGGCTCCCTGCCAATGATCACCTGGGAGCCATGGACCTCTTTGTTCAAAGCGCCTGCACAACAAAAGGAACAGAAGGTCTTTTCACAAATAAGTGCAGGGGTGTTTGATGAATATCTCCTTCAATTTGCTAACCAGGTTAAGGCATTACACAGGCCCGTATTCCTGCGGTTTGCGCATGAGGCTGATAATCCTGCGTACCCATGGTCCCCAGTAGGGAACAATACCCCGGAAGAATTTAAAGCTGCCTGGAAGTATGTGCATCAATTCTTCGCAAAAAATGATGTGAACAATGTTATATGGGTATGGAACCCCTGGAGCCCTTCAGCAGCAGCAGCTTACTTTCCCGGTTATGCGTATGTTGACTGGTTAAGCGTAAACGTGCTCAATTATGGTCCACAAAGAAAAGATACCAGATGGCTTTCCTTTAAATCCTTGTATACACCTTTTCATCAATTATCCATCTTCCAATCAGGTTTGCCTGTTATGGTGTCCGAGATGGGTTCACTCACCAATGCCAGCCGTCAGGGCCAGTGGTTGCAGGATGCTTTCAGCACTATCCGGCAGGAATTCCGGGAAATTCATGCTGCCATATTATTCAACAGCAGTTATGATAAAAACGTTCTCAGGCCCGATATTGACACATTATTGAACTGGAAGATCCAACAGCCGCAGATATTATCCGATTGGAAGGGAGATGAGGAACAGTATGCATTGCTCCCCGATGTAAAACAAGTGGCTTCTTCCTCTTCCCTGAAAATGCCTGATACTATAAGGGGTGTTGGTTATCATAAAGGAGAACAATGGTTCCGGAACCTGCATACGCTTACCAGGCGGGAGATCAACAGGGACTTTGATGAGATGAAATCCCTGGGGATCAATACTATTCTCCGTTACGGACCTGGTGTATATGACCGTAATATCCTGGCCACTGCGCGAAAAAAGCACATGCATATACAATACGGGTTCTGGGTACCTGATATAACAGATATGAACCGCGATCGTAAAAAACTGGCAAGGTTGGAAGTTAGTATTCTACAAAGGATTAGAGAACTGAAAAACAACCCTGACATAATAGCCTGGAATATAGGAAATTCCAATTTACAGCAGCTGGCGCAGCGTTATTACAAACCCGCTCTGTTATACCAACAGGATGCCTATGTCAAATGGCTACAGGGCCTTGTGGCTGCGATCAAACAGATTGATCCCGGAAAACCGCTAACGATAGATGTACGACTCACAGAAAATACTGCAGCTACTTTGAGCTTCCTCCATAGGTCCCTGCCCGGGGTCGATGCATTTGGTATCATTGCAAATGATGACTCGCTACAGCTACACGATCTTCCTCAACCTTATTTTTTCAACCAGTTATCAGCTGCTCAATATGCAAAGGAACAATATACCGGGCGGCCTGTTTTTATCACTAACTGGCAGGACCAGGAAAGCAGGGATTATGTGACCTTTGATGGCCTTAAAGATCATTGGGGACGATTTAAACCTGCTTTTTATGAATTAGGTGGTGGTGCTCCCACAGCTGAATTCCCCCGGATTAAGATCTTAAGGCCTGCCAAAACTACTTTTGTAAACGATCGTTTAACTTATCACGCACTTGTTTACCGTCAAAATGAATGGGTGCTTGCAAATGCAAGGGACAGCCTGAAATTTGAATGGCATCTCGTGAAAGGCGATGGCAAAGGGCGCTTCGTTTTCTTAAAAAGCCTGGGGACCGGGCCTGATGTTACTGTAAGCATTCCTGAAGATCCAGCCCTGTACAGGTTATACCTTCAGGCTGTAAAGGGCAATAGTGTAACAGGAGCACAATCACCGCTTAACACGCCATTATAAAAATTACAAAAGCTTTTGCGCTGCTGCCATCTTGATAAGCGCTGCTGTATTACTCGCATCGAACTTCTGCATCAGATTGCGGCGGTGGGTTTCTACCGTGAACTGGCTTACACAAAGTTCTTCCGCAATACTGGCGGATGTTCTTCCTTCAGCGATCATGCCTAATACCTGGATCTCTCTTTTGGTTAAGTGGGGGATGTCTTTTAATTCATTCTGCAAAGGGCGTGTCATGATAGCAGTTACTTCTGCACTGAGGGCAATCTTTCCGGCGAGTACATCATACACACATCGCACGAGTTCTTCTGATGAGGCGTTTTTCAGCAGGTAACCACTGGCGCCCTGTTGCAGCATTTGCATAATAATGCTGCGTTCACTGTGGTTGCTGATGATCAGTACTTTTGTTTCCGGTGAGATCTTCTTTATTTCTTTGCATACCTCTACGCCGTTTATGTCCGGTAATGTGATATCGAGTAATACAATATCCACCCGTTCCGCTTCTTTCAGGAAAGTAAGGAAAGCATTGCCGGTGGTGAAGGTTCCTGCGATATGCAGATCTTCTTCCGCCTGTAATAAGGCGGATAATCCCTGTATCACAATAGGATGATCATCTACAATAACTAGTCTATTCGCTGACATTTAACTCGATATTAATGGTGGTGCCTTCTCCTATTACGGAGTCTATTTCAATTTTGCCTTTCAGGAATTCAATGCGGTTCCTGATATTTTCCCAGCCCAGTCCTTTTCGCCTGTCTGCTTTTGGATCGAAACCTTTTCCGTTATCTTCAATAGAGAGGTAAAACATATTTTCATTCTGGCTGCATTGCAGCATGATCCTGTTAGCGCCGGAGTGTTTGATGGCATTGGCTAACAGTTCCTGTGCGATGCGATAGATGATGATCTGTGTTTTTTCCGGCAGGTCTGGCTGCACCCCTAATGATTCAAAATGTATTTCTAACCCGGGTGCAAAGTTCAGTTCACACATGTCTTTCAGCGCAGTTTCCAATCCGAAGTTCAGCAGGGATTCCGGCATCATGTTACGGGCGATCCTTCTCAGTTCACTTACGGAGTTATCTAACTGGTGAATGACCTGGAATAACTTTTCGTCCTGCGTGATATTGGCTGTACCAGAGAGGTTCATTTTCACACCGGCCAGCATGCCGCCTAATCCATCATGCAGGTCACGTGCCAATCTGCGGCGTTCGCTTTCTTCCCCGTCCAGCATGGCTTTGGCTATTTCCAGTTCCTTTTGTTGCTCGATCTCCTGTAGTTTCCTGGCGGCCAGTTTTTTCTGGCTCCGGTAATATAACAGGGCGAATATGATCACTACCAGCAGAAAGATACTTATAGAAGCCAGCAAAGTAGTGAGGAGCCAGGCGTTTTTGGAAGAGAGCGCAGTTTGCTCATTCTTTGCTTTCAGTGATATGATCTCTTTCTGGCTTTCTGCGTTTTTGTATTTTACTTCCAATGCATTGATATCCCTCGCCATCCTTACTTTGTGCAGGCTATCATTTAGCTCGCTGTATTGTTTTAATAAACTATGCGCCTGGGAGTAGTTGCCCAATCCTTCGTAGGAAGCAGCCAGCCCTTCGTAGACCTTCAAGCGGTTGAGGTCTGTTGACATCAGGTCTTCATCTTTCGATAAGCGCAGCAACAGATCCCTTGCTTTTGCGAAACTTTTTTGTGCTACGAGTGTTTCTGTTTTAAGGATCTCCAGTTCATCTATCCTGTATTTTCCATTCACGCCACCTGCTGAGGCAATCCCTTTATCATAGCTCACCAGTGCGGAATCATACTGTTTCATCTTGTGACGGTAAAGGCCCTCTACCAGGTAATAACCTGCATTCAGCTCAAGTTCCGGGTAAGGCTCGAGCAGCACCTTCATTTCACCCAGTACTTTTTTGGCTTCGGCGTATTTGCCTAAGTTGATATAGTTCTCTCCTGCTCTGTAATATACCATCAACAAGCGGGTAGGCTCTTTGGCAGATGGTTTCAATATAGCGAGGGCTTCGTTGAAATATTCTTCTGCTTTCTCATACTGCTCCGTATTGGTGAATGCCACGGCCACGTTTCCGTATTCAGAGCCCAGCAGCGAACTGTCTTCCGACAGTTTGGCCAGCGGTATAGCTTTGTTCAGAACAATTTCCACATACCCTGCATCATCATCCTGGATCTGTTGCATTACGGCGTAGTTCTGCCATGCATTTGAACGGACGCGGTAGGCGTCTTTTGATGTTTGCCCGATGAGGATCGAATCTGCTTTCATGTAAGCAGCCTGGCTCCTGGGAATGTCTTTATTAATATAATAGTATCCTTCATGTGCGTAGGATTGTGCAAACATGAGCGGGTACTTCCGGCCAAACTTCCGGCCTTCCATAAGGTGGTGTAATACTTTGACGGTATCGCCTTTGGCGAGATAGCTGTAAACCAGTATAAAGTGGAGCTTGGATTTGAGGCTGTCGTTCTTCTCCTTTTGCAGTACCTGTTCAATACTATCTACATATCCTTTCTTTAATAAAGGCAGCTGGGCGGAGCATAACGTCGCCAGGCAAACGAAGAAACAAATAATCAGTAGGAAACGGGTCATGGAAACAAGGTACTTAACAATTGATAATTACGCGAATAAAGTAAAAATATACCGAAAAACCAGTAGAAATAAATCCCTGATATCAGGATTGACCGGCAGCCATAAGTGGGAGTACCTTTACATCGCAGAGATTTAAACTGAATCACCATTTAACGTAAATCATCGATCATGAAATTATCATTGAGACTTTTGTTATTCCCCGCATTGTTATGCATGCTGGCATTTGCAGGATGTTCAGGTAAAGGAGATAATCCTAAACCAACCAGTCACAAGATCAAATACAGAGCAGAGGTTTCTTCCGGCTCCACTATTCACACTGTAATATATATAGCTGCGAGTGGAGAAAACACAACCCTTTCTAACCTGAACGTAGGCACCTGGGAAAGCCAGGAGTTTAATCTTCCTGCAAGTACAGGTGCTGTTTCCCTTGCTGTAGTTGGCACATCTGCCAATACATCTGCTACTATGAAAGTGCAGATCATTGTGGATGGTGTGGTGAAAAAAGAAAGCACCGCTACGGGCGGTACTTCATTTGGTGCCAGTGCTACTTTCTATTTCTAAGGTTACCCTACAACTTAATAGCCCCTCTTCGGCTCCCTTTACTTATAAGTTAAGGGAGCCGATATTATTTTAGCCTGTAGGCCGGGTGAACCCTGGTAAAACACGTGGCGAACCTATGATGAACAAATGACCCCGATGGGTTTTGGTAAAACAGTACAACCCTGAGCCCCTCAACAAACAAATCTGAGCTCTACAGCAAAATCCCCTGCCGATAATCGCCCGACCTTTGTGTTATAAAAACATAAAAACATGGCAAAGATCTGGTTTATCACAGGTAGTTCAAGAGGGCTGGGACGCAGCCTCACAGAAGCAGTACTGGCAAAAGGCGACATGGTAGCCGCAACTGCCAGAAAACCTGAGCAATTAAACGATTTAAAAGAAAAATATCCTACACAACTCCTCACGCTCCAACTGGATGTGACCCAGCAAAAACAAGTACACCAGGCAGTGGCAGATACCGTTGCCCATTTCGGGAAGATAGATGTGCTGGTGAACAATGCAGGTTTTGGCATCACAGGCGCTACAGAAGCTTTTACGGATGAGCAGGTACGCAGTCAGCTCGAAACAAATCTCTACGCTCCCATTGAAGTGACCCGCGCGGTTTTACCTTACATGCGCAAACAACGTTCCGGACGCATTTTACAGATCAGCTCCATTGGCGGACGTGTTGGTAATCCGGGAATTTCTATTTACCAGGCAGCAAAATTCGGTGTAAGCGGATTTTCCGAAGCACTGGCAAAAGAAGTAGCACCATTAGGTATTTACGTTACTTCTGTAGAACCCGGTGGATTCAGAACAGACTGGGCCGGCGATTCCATGACCTATGCTGAAAAAGTAGAAGGATATGAAACCACGGTGGACTGGGTAATTGAATACGTCAGGAAAGGAGGTTTTGTGCCAATGGGCGATCCGGTAAAAGCAGCAAAAGCCATGATCAACCTGGCAGATAATCCTGCTCCGCCGGTACACCTGGTTTTGGGCAGTGAGGCTATCGGCCTGCTTAAAAAAGCGAATGCAGACAGGGACGCAGAAATGGAAAACTGGTTGCCGGTGAGCCTTTCTACAGACCATGATGAAGCTGTTAACTTCCTGGAAACAGAGATGGGCAAAACACTCACCAACAACAAAAACAATTAACTTTGAAGGCATATGCCTACGCAGGAAAAAGATAACAGACCACCTATTCTATACTCCTGTTATACAGAGAAGAACAGGGAAGGCGAACAGTTTGTACCCGGACATGTGTTCGGGTACCAATTGTCCGGCACGCTGGAAATAACGGTGAGCGGCAAAACATACAATATCAACCCGGGAGATTACTTCTTTTTCAGAAAGAACCAATTGGCGCGGTTCCTGAAGAAACCTCCTCCGGGCGAAGAGTTCAGGTCTATTTCCGTATACATGGACCAGGAAACCCTGCATGCCATCAGCGAAGAACATGGCCTGAAAATGAAAAAAACATACACAGGAGAAAATGCCCTCCTGCTGAAACCAAACCCGCTCTTTAAAAACTTCATCGATTCTCTCAAACCTTATATGGAAGGTAGTCCCATCCTTATGGGTTTAAAGGTCAAAGAGGCGATCATGATCCTCCTGGAAACCAACCCGGTATTGCAGGATGTACTGTTTGATTTCAGTGCTCCCGGCAAAATTGACCTGGAAGCTTATATGAACGAACACTATAAGTTCAATGTGGATATCAGTCGTTTTGCCTACCTCACCGGCAGAAGCCTGGCTTCTTTCAAAAGGGATTTTGAGAAGATCTTCCATACTTCCCCCAACCGCTGGTTACAGCAAAAAAGGCTGGACGATGCCTACCACCTGATCAAGGAAAAAGGCTGGCGCTCCTCTGATGTATACCTGGAAGTAGGGTTCAAAGACCTCTCCCATTTCTCCTTCGCCTTCAAAAAAGCCTATGGGATTGCTCCCTCCAGGCTGGACAAAAGGGCCTGAATCCGTTAAGCCGGAAGCCTATTTCATTAATCCGGGGGCCAAAAACATTAAACCGGGTAGGCTAAATCTCCTGCTATTCAGTACTTTTACTGTATATGATGAGGCTGCTGCGTACAATAATTATCCTGCTCTTTACCTGCTCCCCGGTTTTTGCGGATAGCACTAACGGAGCTGATAGTTGGGCGCAGGTGCAAAAAGCCGGTAAAGGTACTATCACAGCTTACTGGTATGATATAGACCCATTCATTTACACAGGCAATAAAGGACAGTTACAGGGCGTGGAATTTGAGCTGATGCAGTCCTTTGTGCAGTATGTAAAACAGAAATACAATTACGATCTCCGTATCCAATGGGAAAATGCAGGTAGCTTCGAGAGCATTTACCGCAAAGTAAAAGACCATACAGCACCTGGTGTGTTTGGCTGGTCTTTTTTCTCCATTACCCCGGAACGCAGGCATGAAGTGAATTTCACCCCTCCTTACATGCCAGACCTCAACATCCTTGTTACCAGTAATGAATTACCGCTCTACACTACTCCCCAGCCTTTTTTTGATCATCTCCAGATGTTACAGGGTTATACCATGGCACATACCACCATGGAAGATGATCTCAAAAAACTACAGGCCCGCAGGAATTTTACCATCTACAGCGAGTATGATGATTATGAAGTATTGCGGAAGATAGCCGGCAGGCAGAATGGTTTCGGATATATTCCACTCACTATTTATGTAGTGGCTTTGCAGAAGGGGATCAAAGTAAAACGCCAGCACATCCTGGTAACAGAGCGGCCCGGTTTTGCAGGGATCTTTTCTAAGAACAGCGACTGGGGACCCGTTGTGAATGAATACTTCCAGAGTTTTGCCTGTAAGCGGAAAACGGATTCGCTGCTGGCCAAATACCTGGGGACTGAAATAGGCCGGATCATTATGGATGGACCGGGTACGAATGAAACAGAACAGCAGAGCGCAGATATAGAACTGTTAACAAAGGAAAGGGAGCTCGTATCCCAGCGCTTAATTGAAACGGCTTTACAGGTGGAACATCAGAAAATGATGCGTAACATTTCCATCGGTGGCGCGTTGGTGATTGTGATCATCGCCATCCTGTTATACAACCGTTACAGAACAAAGAAAAGGCTGAGCGATCAGCTGATCCAGCGCAACAGTATCATCACCCGGCAACATGAAGAAATTGCACTGATGAACCGGAAACTGCAAATGAAAGTATTGCAGGCACAAATGAACCCGCACTTCATTTTCAATTCCCTCAATCACATGCAGTACTACATCAACCAGGGAGACAAATCCATTGCGTTGAAATACGTGTCAAGGTTCTCCCGCTTTATGCGGCTGATCATTCAACAGGCCAACGTAAGCACGGTGAGTGTTGCGGAGGAAGTACTGATGCTGGAACAGTACCTGGGCATGGAACAGATACGGTTTACGGGTAAGTTCAGTTACGATCTCCAGGTAGCTGAAGATGTGCCCGTTAATGAGATCAGGATTCCCCCTTTATTGTTATATCATTACGTAGAGAACTCATTGTATCATGGCATCATGAACAGCGATCGGCATGGAGAGATCCATATTCAATTCTCCTGCACGGCTACCCAACTGATCTGCAGCATCCGGGATAATGGTATCGGCAGAACAGCTGCCAAACGGATCATGGACCAGAAAGCAGGTGTTAGCCCAACGCCGCATAGCGACCTCACAACAGAAAGGGTACATATCATGAATGAAGATGTGCCCGGCAGTATCTCCGTATCCAAAGAAGATATACTTACAAACGGCGAAGTGGATGGCACCCAGGTGCTGATCCGTTTTGCACTGGAGCATGCTATCTCCAAAGCTCCGGAAGAAGCGCTGCACATTGTATAATGGGAATGTTCCCACAGAATGGGAATGCTCCCATGGCCATTTCAGTGGGCATATGTGGTATTTAAAGGAATTAAATGTTCAAATTTAATTAACCACATTATGAACTTCCATGAGAAAAACTGTACACGCAATCGCGCTGTTGCTGCTTTTTGCATTGCAAAGCCAGGCGCAGGCTCCTTCAGGTTATACACTCACCTGGTCAGATGAATTCAATACCTCCACGCTTGACACTACCATGTGGAAATACCGCATCGGGTCCAGTGGCACCAGTTATCAGCGATCTGAGAATGTAGTGCCGGATAGTGGAAAGATCAGGATCGATCTGAAAAGAGAACCTTTTATGGGGAAGGAACTCACCGGAGGCGGCATCATCACAAAAACACCCCGGCGATATGGGTACTACGAAGTACGTGTAAAATTAGATGCCAGTTATGGATGGCATGAGGCCTTCTGGACTTCCTGGCTGAGTGGTTTCGATGACCCCAATGCCGGCAGCAGCCAGACGATGAACAGGATAGAAATAGACTGCTTTGAGCACTACCCTGATTATGCCGGTAATTATTACACCTATGGCACTATTCAGTGGTATCCCATACAAGGTAATGCCAACAGGGATTACAGAACGGTTGCGGAAAATCTTACCACCTCCTACAATACCTTCGGTTTTGAATATACACCGGACTATCTCAATTACTTTTATAACGGCACACTGGTAAAAACGATAGACACGAGAACTTTACCCACACATGATCTCTATCTATGGTTATCTGGCATTGCCACCAAAACCAATGCTGCAGATTCCGGTGCGGTGTTCTTTGATTACCTCCGCTGTTATGAAATATCTCCTGCCAATTACAACACCCGCAAAACTGCTTTCATTGCTTACCTGGATTCTCTGAAACTCCCGATACAATCTGCGGGCCATGATCTCTGGATTGAAGCAGAAGATTTTAAAGATCCAAAGAACTGGACAAAAGAGTTCGATGAAAATGCCACCGTACTGAAGGGTTTCACATCCCGCGTGGTGGGAAGGGATAGCAGTGAGCTTACTGCCACTACCACTATCCGCATAGATTCCGCAGGTACTTATAAGTTATGGGTAAGAGCAAGAGATTTTACCACCGGCCCCGGTACCCGGAAATTCAAAGTGTTTGTAAACGGACAATTGGTGGCAGGAGAATTTGGTACACATGGCATCAATGGTTATGCCTGGCAGAACGGTGGCACCTTCTATCTCCCCAAAGGCAATGTAACGATCAAAATATTTGACAGCTCACAGAACTTTGCCCGCTGCGATAAATTATTGCTGACCACAGATACTGCTTTTGTACCTGTTGGCAGTGGCGGCAATTCCAATGTGCTGCATGTGGAACCTTTGCTGGATTTCCCTCCTTTCACTGCGGGTAACATAGTGGTAACAAGGATCGGAGATGGTGCAGCGGCTTTAGTGACAGGGAATGCGCATCCTGTTTTCCTGGATGAATATACACCTGCGGGTGTGTTGGTAAGAAGTATCCCCATGCCGGTTACGGCTATCGGCCTGAACAAAAAACTTACCTTATCAGTATCCACAACAGATCATACAGAAGGCTATCTCAGCCGTTCCCCGGATGGCCGTTTCCTTGCACTGGCAGGATATGATGCAGCTCCGGGATTAGCCAGCGTAAGCACTTCCACACTGAACAGGGTTATTGGCATTGTCAATGCCGCAGGCACAATTAACACTACCACCAGTTTGAATACTTTCAGCGGTGTGGTGGTCCGGTCTGCTGTAACCAGCGATGGTACGGATATCTGGACAACCGGCGGAAATAATGGCATCAGATATACTACGCTTGGTTCCTCTGCTTCTGTTGCACTGGCGGCTCAAACAGGCCGTTGCCTGCAGATCTTCGATAATCAGTTATATGCTTCTACTACTGCCACCAATTACCGCATCGCAAAAATAGGAACTGGGCTTCCGAAAACAGCAGGGCAGACACTAACGAACCTGCCGGGCTTTGCGACTGCTTCGGGGAGCCCTTATGGCATTTACTTTGCAGACCTTAGTACTTCCGTGGCGGGTTTGGATGTAATGTATGTAGCGGAGGAAGGGACGAATGCATTATCTAAATACTCATTGGTATCAGGCAGTTGGGTATTGAATGGAAAGATCGGTAGTATTGCGGATACTTACAGAGGGCTTACAGGCGAACAATCCGGTGGGGATGTTGTATTATATGCAACCCGCAAGAATAGTGAGATAGTTGCTGTTTTAGATACTACGGGGTATAATACCAGTTTTGCAGGTATGCCGGTTACCTTGTTAGCTACTACGGCTACTAATACACTTATCAGGGGGATTGCGTTAGCACCGGATACAAGTATTGTTTTAATGGGTAGCGGGTTGGCTGTTATGGCTCCGGTTAGAACAGCTCCTTCTTCCTCTTTACAAGTAATCCCGCAGGGTGACCGGCAAACTTTACAGGTGATCATTCAGGCAAAAGAAAAGATGCAGGGTTTCCTGCAGATCGTTAATATTGGGAGCGGAAAGATTGTGTATGTGCAGGCGATCACTGCGGAGAAGGGGAGATCTAATTATACAGTAAGAATTAAAGACCGCACAGCGGGGTTGTACATTGCCTCGTATCAAACGGGTGCGGAGAAATTGGATGATAAGTTTTTTAAGCAATAACGTTTCTAAGAAATTACCTCGTATCAAACGGGGGCGGAGAAATTGGATGATAAGTTTCTTAAGCAATAACGTTTCTAAGAAGATAACTGAATTAACGGTAAGATTTAAGTCTTTAAGCAATGATAATGAAGAGAATTGTTCTTTTGGTGACGGTGCTCATGCTGACTGTTTCTACTTATGCCCAGTCGTTAAACGGCGACTGGTCCTTTGCCCTGGACCCGCTCAAAATAGGAGAACAGGATGGATGGACGACACCAACATTTCCGGATAACAAGCTGGACAAAGTAACCGTACCCCATTCTTACTCCGTTGATAAAAGGTTCTTTTTCTATACCGGCAATGCATGGTATTTCAGGAAGTTTGATGCACAGCCGCTGAAACCAAGCTATAAAGCCTTCATCAATTTTGATGCGGTGTTTTATAAATGTGATATCTGGCTCAATGGCCATAAAGTAGGTAGTCATGAAGGAGGGTATACTCCTTTCGCTATTGATGTAACACAACATCTTCAGCAAAAGAACACCTTATCCATTAAAGTAGATAATTCATGGGATAGCACTACTATCCCCGGTTCTAAAACAAGGGATTCCAACTATAATGCCATTAGTGCACAGTTATATCCCTGGATCAATTACGGCGGGATCACTAAACCAGTGGCATTACAGATAAGGCCTTCCACCTATATTCATCATCTGAAAATAGAAGCGGAGCCCGATCTGAAAAAAGGTACTGCACGGATCTTTATTCGTACAGATGGCGTTTTGGTAAACCTCTACAGCGGAGGCAAAAAATTGCCTGCCAGTTTTAAACCGGCAAACGGAGGATGGCAAACTATCCTTCCTGCAAAAGATGTACAGCTGTGGAGCCACGACAATCCCTACCTGTACACAGCAGAAGTAATAAACGGAGAAGATACGGTAAGAAGCAATTTCGGTATCCGGAAAATTGAAGTAAAGAATGCGCAGTTGCTCTTGAACGGGCAGCCCATAAAAATGGGAGGTTGCAACAGGCCAGCTGATTACCCTGGCCAGGGATCACTTGACCCCAACAATGTATTACAGCAAGACCTTACATTGATCAAATCTTCCGGCATGGAACTTTCGCGCATTGCACACCATGCCGTTTCCAAAGACCTGCTGGACTGGGCAGATAAACACGGCATGCTCATCATCACAGAAGCCGGTAACTGGCAACTTTCTCCGAAACAAATGGCAGATCCCCTGATCCGGGAAAAGTTCAGATCACAAATGAAAGAAATGGTGGAAAGGGATTGGAATCATCCTTCCGTGGTCGCGTATTCATTAGGGAATGAATTCTACTCCCAGCGTGCAGAGGGACAGGCATGGGTGAAAGATATGGCACAGTTCACCAGGGAACTGGACCCTACCCGCCTGATCACCTTTGCGAGCAATATTGTTTTCAGGGATTACATCAAAAAACCGGAAGACGAGGCCTCTCAATATGTTGATTTCGTGAGTGCGAATGTATATGCCAAACATGCGGAATGGGTGGCGCGCATTCATGAACTATATCCTTCTAAACCGGTATACATCAGTGAATTTGGCATCATGGCCACCAGCAATAAAACGGAACAGGACAGGATCAAATATCTGCAGGATGCCATTGCCGTTTTCCGCAAAGCAGATTATGTGGTAGGCGCTTCCATCTGGACCTTCAACGATTATCTCAGCCGGTACCCGCAGACCAACCCGGATGGATACAGGTCATGGGGAATAGTAACGCCAGACAGGCAACCACGGGAATCCTATTACATCATACAGAAAGAATTCTCTCCGGCATTGATAGAAATAGTCAGCAATCAGGGAGGTAAACTAACCGTAAAAATTAAATCGAGAGCAGATTTCCCCGCTTATACCCTAAAGGGATATAAAGTGAAACATGGTGGGCAGACATCGGACCTTCCGGTTATGCAACCAGGTGATACGCAGACGTTAACTTTTAATGCAGAAAATGATCCGGTGGAGTTGATCAAACCGGGTGATTTTGTGATCCTGCGGCAGAAGTTATAAATTTGCGTATGGCCAGTTTACTGAAAGATATTTACTCCAAAGAATTCTACGAAGGGTTTTCAACTATACTCACACAACATATTCCTTCCTTTTCCAAAAAGGAATTTCTGAAACGCATTTTCACGAAAGATTTTGAGTCAAAGGAATTAAAAGAAAGAATGAGGCACACTACTACGGTGCTTCATTCTTTCTTTCCGGAAGATTATGCTGCTACCACCCAGCTTTTAGGAAAGATCATCAGCTCCCTGCGGGAAAACGATTTCGGGGAAGACAGCCTGGCATTTATGATCCTGCCGGATTATATAGAGGTATATGGCCTGGAACATTATCAGCATTCCGTAAAAGCACTGGAACAGGTGACGCAGTTTGTAAGTTGTGAATTTGCGGTAAGGCCCTTCCTCTTACAATATGGAGAGAAGATGATGCAGCAGATGACGAAATGGTCTTTACACAAGAATCATAAAGTAAGGCGCTTAAGCAGTGAAGGTATGCGGCCGAAATTACCCTGGGCCATGGCAGTGCCTGCATTAAAGAAAGATCCGCTGCCGGTATTGGCCTTATTGGAAAACCTGAAGAACGATCCTTCAGAATGGGTAAGGCGCAGTGTGGCCAATAACCTGAATGATATTTCGAAAGATCATCCCCACCTGGTGCTGGACATTGCTAAAAAGTGGAAGGGGATCGGGAAGGAAACGGATGCGATCATCAAACACGGCAGCCGTACTTTACTGAAACAAGGGCATGCGGAGATATTGCAGTACTACGGACTGGATGGGGGTAATATGCAACTCAGCAACTTTAAGATCCTCACGCCGAAAGTGAAAATAGGTGATGCACTCGCGTTCTCATTTTCGATCCGTAATAATAATACGACCACACAGACTGTGCGGCTGGAATATGCCATCTATTACAGGAAGGCCAATGGGCAGCTATCTAAAAAAGTATTTAAGATCAGCGAGAAACCGTATGGGCCCGGTGAGCAGGCGGAAATACTCAGGAAGCAGAAATTTATCCTGATCACTACACGAACGTTCTATAAGGGTAAACATGAGATGTCTGTTATCATCAACGGGCAGGAGAAAATAACAGGGGAGTTTTTATTAGTGGAATAGGTGCAGTTATTCGCGGAGCGGGCTCATCCCAGCTACAGGCTGTTTCTGCGGACACAGCAGGCATGGGTTATTTTCGAAAACACAGCAGGCATGGGTTATTTTCGCAACCGCAGCAGCCGCAGGTTATTTTCGCAACCACAGCAGGCACGGGTTATTTTCGCAGCCGCAGCAGGCACGGGTTATTTTCGCAGCCGCAGCATCAATCCGCGGCAACCACCTCAATCTCCAGCAACCACTGATCATCATAGATCCCTGCAATTACAATGGTCATAGCAGGCTGGTGATTGCCCAGCACTTCATTCCTTACATCAAAATTCTCATTTCTGTATTGGCGGCCGGCCAGGAAAATAGTGATCTTGACGATGTTCCTCAACGTCATGCCGGCATTTTTCAGGCGGGTTTCAATGTTCTGCCAGGTAAGGAAACACTGCTCCCGGAAAGTATCGGGTATGTAGCCCCGTTCATCTTCCGGCACCTGGCCGCTTACAAATACAAATCGTTTTGGACCGCTTACGGCGTAAGCCTGTGAGTAGGCAGCGCCAGTTGGCTCTATTGGCTGATAGGTCATGAATATAGGGATATTGGTTACCCTGTAAAGTTACAACTTAAAAAAGATCTTTTTCTGATACAGCCAGTAACAAACGTACCATTCTAACAGCAATACGGCCACTGCGGAAACCAGGGCCTGCCAGTTTTCGGATACACTTAAAAAGCCCAAACCTCCTTTCACAAAGATGCCCACTGCCCCATTTACCCATTGATACCCTACGGTTTCAAAGAAGATATAAATGAAGATAGAGTTCATGCCCACTACCACAGCGATCCAGGTATATTTTTGATGGTCTTTTATATCTATCCACCAGTACAGGGCTGCGAGGATGAGGGTTACATAACCCAGGGAGGTTAATACAAATCCGCCGGTACTGATGCGTTTGATAATAGGAGAAATACCACCCAGGTCAACCGCATAACCCAGCGCCAAAGCAATCAGCCCGGATATAATGAGGGTTTTGATTTTAAAGGCGGAAGACCGGGAACTCATTAATAGTTTTCCTGCGGATACCCCTAAAATGGTATGCGCTGCGGTGGGGATGCAGTTGATGGTTACCCATCCTCCGTTATTGATCTTACCCATGAACAGGGTATCCATATAGGCACCGAAGTTATGACCCTGTATAAATGGCTGATCAAAACCCGGCATCAGGATCGTTCTGTACAACACATCGTTGAGGATGATCATGAACAGTGCGGCACTTATTTGTACGGTAAAAGATCTCCTGATCAGGAAATAAGCTACCAATGTGGTAAAGGATAATTGGGTAAGCACATTCCAAAGTTCCCATACCAGCTTCCCCGCATAAATGCAATGTAAACCGGTACCCAGCAGAAATAACTTCAAACTCCGTATGGCAATGTGTTTAAAATTATCCCGTTCGGATACACCTTTGTTTCTTTTACGTTCTACGGCAATGTACATCGCGGTGCCGGCCATGAACATAAAGGCTGGTTGTATGAGGTCCCAGAAACGCAGGCCATGCCAGGGATGGTGAAAGAACTGGTCTATCAGTACACCCGGTTGCAAGTCTTCTATAGCGTGGTAGAGATTAGCACTTTCAGCAGCGAGGAATATCATGATCATGCCCCGCATAACGTCCAGGGATAATAATCTTCCTTCCGGTTTTAAGGTAGTGGTCATATCCATACAAAATAGCAAAAAAATAACCGGGGCAATAGCGCCCCGGTTTTTGTATTACTCAAAGTTGATCAGTAGAGAAGATTGCCCCGCATCAGGTATCTGACCTAATCCGGCAGACCAGTCGCTTTTTGTAGCCACGATCCCTACACGGAAGGCCGTGGTGGCAGCTAAGTTTTTGATCTTGGAACGAACGATGCGCATTTCAAACTTCAGTACGCCGCCGCTTTGTACTTTGGCGCCTACCTGGTAATGTTCTGTGGCACCGCTGGGATCAAATGAGAAAGCATTCTGTGCACCTTTATGATTGAAGGCATCCAGCCAGTCACCCAAAATATTTCCTTCCAGCAGCACATCGTATCCGCCACCTGGAACACTACCGGTGAGCAAACCTGTAGTGGCATCGTTATCTGTATCCAGGTAAAAGTCGTAGATATCTCCGTTGGCTTCTGTGCTGTTCACTTCTATATATACATATACATAGGATGCATCGTAATCGAACTTCGCTTTGCGGAAGAATTTTTCTCCGGCGCCGGAAGTAAGTACGTATTGTGATACGTTATCCCAGTCTGCCAGTGAATTATCATTCAGCTTCACGGGTGATGTTTTGGCGATGTAGATCACCGTGGAACCTTCAGATACACGGCCATCTTTGGTAGTGGCATATAAGGTGGGCACGTACTTACCTTTTTCAGGGTACGTGTGCACAGGACTTTGTTCCGTGGAAGTAGCCCCATCCCCAAATTCCCAGCGGTAGGAAACGGCACCACTGGTTTCGTTGGTGAAGGTCACCGTTTTATCTTCTATGTTCACAGTATAAAAAATATCTGCTTCCGGTTTTACCTCGTCCTTTTTACAACCGGCTATCAGTGGCAGCAGGAGAATATATTTAATGATCTTCATGATAATGCGGCATTAAAGTTAGCAATCAGGGATTCTGTCCACAGAGTTTATTGGTCTGTATCTCATCTATCGGAATGTAATAGATGATGCGGTTATTATCCCATTTCGTGATCATATTGGCGTAATTGGCAGGATTTACGGACAGATTGATATCTGACTCCTTCAACCCCGGCAAATGATAACCCCAGTATGTTCTATTCAGGTCCTGTTTATTGCGGTATACATCATAATTACGGTGACCTTCAAAAGCCAGTTCTATCCGTCTTTCCTTCAGTACGGTTTGCAGTACTGTTTTACCGGCAGGCACTACACCATTGTACAATGAATTTTCCAAACCACGGTTCTGGCGGACCATATCCACAGCCGCCAGCGCGCCGGCAGTATTATTGGATTTAGCCATGGCCTCCGCTTTGTTAAGGTACATTTCCGCAAGGCGGAACATAATGGGAGAACTCAGCGTAGGGCTTCCTCCCTGGAAAGAGAATTTGCTGATATAGTAGATATCGATGCCATTTTTCTTTTGGATCACATTACCCACTTTCAGGGGTTTGATGTAAGACCATCTTACATCTTCCATATGGGCAGACATGGTATCACGTAAAGATTGGGAAGCATATTCTTCTCCCCATCCGGAGTTACCATCTGAATACAACATAGAAGCAATGGAACCGGCCTTTCCGTAATCATCCGCGGCGGTGAATGCTACACAGAAGATGGTTTCTTTTCCGGTGAGCGCATTGGCAAACAGGGTAGGAAAACTGGCAGCGGTTTCCAGTGTAAAACGGCCGGAGCTGATCACTTTGTCTGCATAATAAATGGTACTGTCGTTCACATCTTTATAGAGGTACGCCCTGGAGAGCAAAGCCCATGCAGCTTCTTTGGAAGCAAACTGTACACCACGGGGTTGCGCCATCAGGCTGGCACCTTTTTCTGCATCGGCTACAACAGCATTGTATACTTCCGCTACGGTGGCCCTTCCTTTCTGTCCGGGGTCACTTACAGAAGTACGTAAGATGATACCCGCAGCAGCGGGGTCGTGTGTATAGGGTTTGGCATATAACCTTACGAGGTTAAAATGACAGAAGGCCCTTAAGAAATAACATTCGCCGATCAGTTGTTTGATGCTTTCATCCGGGTTCGCGATCTTCTCTGCGGACTCCAATACCGTGTTCACATCATTAATGATCTTATAAGAGATATACCAGAAATAGCGGCTGTTAGTTTGTGTAGCAGTATGATCGCCGGAGAAACTATAAAACAGCGGGTCCGTAGTGGTTTGGCCACATACGATATCATCTCCTGCAAAATCACTCATCTGGAAATACTGGCGCAGGTACATGTTGTTCCCGTCTACCGTTCCATTGAAAGACACATGGTCTTTGAACAAAGCGTAGGCACCATTCAATCCCTGTTGCAATCCTTCTTTGGTTCCTGTTAAAGTGCCGGTGGTGATGGAATCGCTGGGATCCACATCTTTCAGGCAGCCGGTCATTAACAGCGGTATAATTAATAGTTGTAAAATGAATTTTGTCTTCATGATCTTATAATTTTTTCCTAAAACCGGATGTTAACGTTAAACAGGTACTGGCGATTATTGGGATACTTGAAGTCGGACAGACCAGGCATCACATAACTGCCGGAAGAGATCGTGGTGGCAGGGTCTTGCCCCAGGAATTTCGTGAACGTGTAAACATTATCCGCCGTTAATGAAAGTGTAACCCCATCCAAACGGAGCGGGCTGATCCATGTTTTTGGCAAAGTATAGGACAGTGAAATATTTCTGATAGATAAGAAGCTGCCATCCTTCAGGTAACGCGTGGATGTTTCCGTAGCATTGGCCGCATTCTGCGGGCTGGGCTCTGTGGCAATGTCTCCTGGTTTCGTCCAGGTTTTATAACCGGAAGGCAATACGATCTGGTTGTAGTATGGTTCCATACCATCATTCATCACAAAACGCAGCGAGTTGGAGAATACCTTGTTACCGGAAATAAAGTAACCATTTACACTCAGGGTAAAGTTTTTATACTTCCATTGAGAAGTGATACCGCCCTGGAACTTAGGCAATGCAGATCCCACTTCCTGGTAAGTAGCGGCAGCATAATCGTTCGTTACTTCGCGGGACACTACTTTTCCGTCTGCATCTTTCTCCAGCACTTCCCATTGTGGCGCACCTGTTTCTTTATCTACACCTAACCATTTAGGCATGTAGAATTCATAGAGGTTACCACCGTTGCGGTAGATCTGTGAAATACTCCAGGTAGGTTGTGTGCGGATGATGTCGCTGGGCAGTTTCTGTAATTTATTGGAATTGAAGTTGATGTTGAAATCTGTGCTCCACTCAAAATCCTTCGTTTTAATATTCACACTGCTGATGCCGAATTCAACACCATTGTTTACGATCTCGCCTGCATTCTCCCAACGTTGTTCAAAACCAACGGAGAGTGGCTGGGATACCTGTAACAGGAGGTTCTTCGTTACGTTATTATATACATCTACTGTAAAGTTCACGCGTTTGAATAATCCCACATCGATACCGGCATTCAGCTGGTGTTTACTTTCCCAGGTAAGATCAGGGCTGGGCAATTGTAAGGGAACTGCCGCTGTACCACCATTATACTGGCTGCTCAAGGAGTACAATCCCAGGTAACGGGAAGAACCGATATCCTGTGTACCCGTTACGCCATAGCTGCCGCGGAGTTTTAATTCATCCAGCCATTCCACGCCTTGCAGGAAAGATTCCTTGCTCATCATCCAGGCTGCTGACACTGCCGGGAAGGAACCATATCTTTTACTGGAAGGGAAAGCAGAAGAACCATCTATGCGGTAAGAAGCCGTGAGGAAATATTTATCACGGAAACCGTAGTTCACCTGTGAGATAAGGGATTGCAAAATGCCCTGATCGTTACGGCCGGTAACCAATTGATTATTGGATACTACATTCAAAACAGAGAGGCCAGTGGGTAATCCTTTACCGGATGCCCCTACGATCTCTGTTTTGCTGTTCTCAATAGCCACACCTGCAAGACCGCTGATTGAATGATCTCCTTTGCGGAAATTGAATTTCAGGAGGTCTGTGGAGATCACGCCATAATTCAATGTACCCAGTTCATTCAGGAAACCGGTGCCGTGATATAAACCCGCTACCACAGGAGAATAGAAATCTGTTGACTTGTTATAATTCACAGCGCCGCGGTTGGTACTGGAGAAGGAGAGCCAGTCTGTGATCTGGATGTTCAGGTTCAGATCATAGTTAGCGTTGAAGCTCTTATAAGGATGATTGGAATTCCGGATCGTATGCACCGGGTTCGTTTTATCCCTGGACCACCATTTGGCAGTAGTATTACCATCTACATAAACCGGCTGGCCGTTTGCATCATAGGGATTATCCCAGGGCATATTCAGGTAAGCATAGAACACATCTTCATAATTGAAGCTCTTACCGCTGGCTGCACTGAGGTTGATGTTATTGGTAACGCTTACCTTTTTAGAGAAGTGATGCGTGGAATTACCGCGAAGATTGATCCGCTGGAAATTGGTATTCAGGAAAGTACCTTTTTCATTATAATAGGAGATACTGGTATAGTATTCATTCTTTTCATTGGCGCCGCTGGCGGAAATGAAGTAATTCTGCACAGGTGCTGTGGGGAACATGGTAGTGAGCCAGTTGTAATGCTGGTTCCTCAGTTCCCTTGGGCGTTCGCTGTAGAATTTGAGCAGGTCGATCTTGTGCGAGCTATTGGCAGTACCGGGAATGTAATCGCGGTATAACTCTTTGTGGCGTTCGTATAACTGCGCGCCATTCATCATATCTATCTTACCAAAATCCGGTTGGCGGAAACCTGTTACAGCCCTCGCTTCGAACCTTACTTTATCACCACGACCTTTTTTAGTGGTAACAATGATCACACCGGCGTTAGCCTGTGAACCATACATGGCTGTAGCACCGGCATCCTTCAATACAGAAATACTTTCCACATCATTGGGATCGAAATTGCCGCCGATGATACCATCTACCACATAGAGGGGTGTTTGAGATGCATTCACAGAAGAAACACCTCTCAGTCTTATTTCGGAAACGCTGCCGGGTACACCGGAACTATTTACTACCTGTAAACCGGCTACCTTTCCCTGTAACATGGAACCCACATCATTCGTGGTTACATCTTTCAGTTTTTCTGAAGAAACGGTGGTTACAGAACTGGTGAGTTCGCTCTTCCTTTTGTCACTGTAGCCAACCACTACGATCTCATTGAAATTCTTGGTGTCTTCCTGCAACACCAGGCTCAGTGGCTGGCCCGTGGCGCTCACTTCTCTTGTAACAAAACCAATACTGCTGATGGTGAGGATTGCACCGGGACGGACATCTTTTAACATAAAGAGGCCTTGCTCATTTGATTGGGTACCTCTTGCTGTTCCTTTTATTAAAATAGTAGCACCTGGGAGTGGGGAATTGTCTGAAGCCGTAATTTTCCCGGTTTGTGTAATGGTAGTATCTGCTGCTTTCGGTGCGGTTGTTTCAATGCCCGCATCCGGTATTTTTTTGATCACGAAACTGTTGCCTTCCAGTGCGTACATCACCTGTTGGTCTTTCAGGCAAAGCTCCAGCAACTGTTGAACGGTTACGTCCTTTACATGGAGGGAAACCGGGCGGGTGTTGGACAATACTTTTTCCGAATACACAATGGAAACGCCGGTTTGCGTGATCACTTCTGCGAAAACCTTCCGTAGTGGCATGTCTTTCACCGTCATGGTTACTTTTTGGGAGTAACCGGCGGCCGAGACGTGCAGGCAGGTAATAAGCATCAGGAATGTGGTTAGTTTCATAACCCTTAACATTTTGGTTGACAGCCCGCATGAATGGCGGGCCATTGCATTACAACTGAATTGCATACTTTTGTGGTGTTTGGTAATAATTTTGATTGATCCTACAGAGATTTATTAAAATGCCAGATGTACACCGGGTCCCGACTGCAATCGGAATCCGGTTTTTTATTTTTGGTTGACGATAACGTGTGTTTTTAGTTTTATGGTAATACGATCACTTTTCTTCCTTCTACCCTGAAATGGTTGAATCCGCTCCCTTCCAGCAGGGTGAGCACATTGGATAAATGCAGGTTCCGGGCAAGCCCCCCGCCATAGAGTTCTGTTCCTGGTGTTGTTTCATAAACGATCTCTACATCATACCAGCGGGCCACTTCTCTTAAGATAGCCGGCAGGGCCATGTCGTTAAACACAAACAGCCCGTTCTTCCAGGCGATCACTCTTTTTACGTCCGCTTCCTGTACGGTGAAAGCATGGCTTTTTAAAATGGCCTGCTGACCGGGTTTCAGCAAACGGGCGGTATTTCCTTCTTTCACCTGTACGGCGCCTTCCAGCAAAGTGGTGTTCACGGTGTTTTCATCTGCATAGGCCATGATATCGAAATGGGTGCCGAGTACCTGTACTTCCATCTCGTGCGCTTTTACTTTAAAGGGCTGTTCTGCGTTCTGCGCCACCTCAAAATATCCCTGCCCCTCCAGCTCCACGATCCTTTCTTTTCCTGTAAAGGCCATAGGGTAGCGGAGAGAGGAGGCGGAATTCAGCCATACTTTGGTACCGTCCGGCAATACCACACGGAACTGGCCACCACGGGGAGTAGATAATTTATTGTAACCTTCTGCTGTTTTTCCTGCACTACTATATAATAACTGTCCGTTCTGCTGGGAGATCTTTGTATCGCCGCGGCTGATCACCTGGTTGCCGGTACTGTCCAGCGTTACGGTGGAACCATCTGCTAAAGTGAGGGTGGCTTTGTTGCTGCCGGGGAGGATGGGGCGTTTTTGTTGTTCTACTATTTGAGGGGCTGATTTCTTGGGCTGCTGGGTAAACCACCATGTGGCCAATAATAAAACCGCAGCCGCCGCTGCCACTCTTGGTAGTGTAAATATCCGCCTGGGTTCCTTTTTAACGATGCTGGCGTAAACGCTTTCCGTATCTATCTGCGGGAATGCCTCCTCCCCGTTAAACCGGTGAAATTCAGCTTCCATGAACTGGTGCAGGGTATCATCGTTTTCTGCCGCCGCGATCACAGCAAACAATTCTTCCAGCTCTTCCTTTGTACAGGATTTAGCTGTATAGCGTTGAAGCAGGTATGTAATTCTTGACGGATCGTACGGCATATGGGAGGGTGTGTTTAAATAAAGACGTACGGGAGGAAGGGAAGGACCGGAATTTTTAGAAAAATATCAGGAGGCTGGAATGCCTGGCCAAAAATACTCGCAGATGTTTGAGGGTTTCCACCAGCAGGTTCTTTACCCTGCTTTTGGAAAGGCCCAGCTGTTGGGCAATCTCTTCATGGCTCAGCCCCTGTTGCCGGCTGAGCTGGAAAACCGTCTGTTTTTGAGGAGACAGCGCCTCCAGGGCCTGGTGGATGAGGTGTTTACTTTCCCGGGCATCCAGTTCTACGGCCGGGTTTTCTTCTGAAGTATCAGAGATATTGGCCCAAACCTGGTCTATCAGTCTTTGCTGGAGGGCCACTTTGCGTAAATGGTCCAGGGTGCGGTTCCGGGCTATCATGAAAATGTAGCTGTCGAAGCGCTCAATGTCAGGTAACTGGGAGCGGTTGGTCCAGATCCGGAGGAAAGTGTCCTGCAGAATGTCTTCCGCATCTACGGCGGAATGGGTTAAATGGATCGCAAAAGCCAATACCTGCCGGTGATGCCGCACATATAATTCCCGGAAAGCTTGCTCATCGCCCTCCTTCAGTTTTATTAACAGGTGTTTGTCAGTTATCAGCGGCATCCCGGAACAATTTTAGTTAAATTATTCCCCGATCTGAAAAAAAATCTGAATTTCTTTAAAAGCTACTGACATACTCTTGTCACTAACCCCCATTTACTTTGTATTACAATTAAAAACTACAACATTATGGAACACACTGCAACTGTCACCCAAGCAACTGAAACATCTATCGTTTATTTAGCTAAGAACTACATCCGGTATAACGCCTGGGCTAATACAACCCTGGTTAACTGGCTCAGGACCAAAGAGGAAAGCGTATTGGAACAAGAAGTAGCTTCCAGCTTTCCCAGTGTGCGAAAAACCCTTTTCCATATCCTGCAGGCGCAGCAATACTGGTTATCCATTATCAGAAGGGACGAAACCCCAAATATCAATTGGGAAGAAAGCAAAACCCTGGAAGAAGTGTTTTCCGCTATCGTGGCGCAATCAGAAGAATTTGTAGCTTTCCTGGACAGTATGACCGCAGACCAGATCGATGAAAAAACAATGGTAGTGAGCCCCTGGTTCCAATCAGACTTCGCCAATTTTGAATATATCATGCATGTTGTGAACCATGGCACCTACCACAGGGGGCAGATCACCACAATAGGCCGTAACCTTGGATTTACCGATGCCCCCATGACAGATTATAATTTCTTTAATATCCATGGCAAGTGAGTTTAGGGGGACTAAAGCCGGGATGGCTAGAGGATCCTTACGGTAATCTTAGAGGATCACCCTATGTGAAGAACGGGAGAGATTTTAGAAAGACTAAACAGGGGTGTACCCTTTGGATACACCCCTGCGAGTAGTTAAGCCATCACTTTAAGGCCCGCGGATTGCAGGTAAGCCATTCCGGCTACCCAAACGGCCACGGCTCCAATGGCAAAACTGCCAATTCCTGAGATCAGGGGAAAGAGCGCGATAATAGCAATCACGCTGGCCAATACCCACAAAACATCCATGATTATCACAAAACGAACCCCGGCCGCATTGATGGGCTTCCCCTTACTTACAGCAAAAACATAGATCGCAAATAAAACCAGGAAGATACCGGTAGCAATAAAAGGCATCGTTTGCGTTACGCCGAATAAACCGGCAATGGGAGAAGCTGCTGCAATAAGGCCTATTCCGGTGGCGCCTGAAGTAATAGCGTTGATCTGCATAGTGGTTGTTAACTGTATCATATTTTTAAGGTTTATTGTTTGATGATGATGTAAAGGTAGACCCATGGCCCTGCGCCATTATTATCATCTTACGACAAAGGGTTACCATTTCGCGCCAAACAATATTCCTTTATGCAGGCAACTCCACCAGCTTTTCCCTTCCTTTGAACTTCCCGATGGATGCAAACAATAATCCATGCTGCATACTGGCAACAAAAAGGTCTGTGAGTTTATTTTGCAGATGGAAGGAATATAATGCCGGTTCTTCATTAGTATCACTGAATATGAGTTGCAGGTAATTCGCCAGTTCGTGCTCATAGGGATTGCTGATAACCGCCGCGCCTTTCAGCAATTGCACCTGCCCAGCTTCCAGCAAACCCTCCCCTTGCGGATATTGAACTGCCAATTGGAGATAGTTATATGAGCCAGGTGCAGGAATGAATAAAAAAATAATTAATACCGCTTCACACTTGCCTTCAGCATTCTCCTCGCTCCGAAGATCTTACTCTTAATAGTGCCCAATGGCTCTGCCAGTATCTTAACTATTTCCTGGTACTTGTATCCTTCATAATATAACATGAAAGGCCTTCTCAGTGTTATCGGTAATTGCCCGATGGCTTGCTGGATATCTTTTACGAACAGGCTTACATCTTTTTCTGTGGGATGATGGTCCACATGATCAAGGCCGTATTCAATATGCAGCATCATTTTATACTTCCGGCGATAGCCGTTAATGAAGGTATTGCGCATGATGATGTACAACCAGGCTTTGATATTGGTACCAGCCTTGTACTTATCCCGGTTGGATAATGCTTTGCAGATAGTTTCCTGGTAGAGGTCTTTTCCTTCATCGTGATTCCGTGTAAGCTTGAGCGCATATGGATACAGGAAGTCACTACTGTTTACTAACAATGTGTCGAATTCTGCGGTAGACATTGGATACTGTTTTATTATGTCTACAAAGTTAGGCGCAGTCAAAGCTGGGGTCAACCCACAAAAAGAGGTTTTTGTTGTATATATTACATAAGGACTCCTATTGATCTTTTTCTACCAGTTTTATCCATTCCCGTACTACCTTCTGTAATGCAGGTGTTTTTGCGCGCACTTCTTCCATATTGGTGAAACGCGCTTCCCTTCTGTCTTTCCAATCTCCTAAAAGGAGTCCGGATGCATCTTTGATCAAGCCCTTCGGGAAGATAAGGATGAGTTGCACGAACTTAGTCTGGCGCAGATTAAAGGCCGCCATGTCTAATTTATAATAATAACTGGGTGCGTTCCATTTAACCCGTTCTGCAATTCTGGGGTCTGCTTCTCTGATAATGCTGCGGAGCGCTTCTACTTCTGCTTTGAGCGGATGCTCCAGCTTTTGCATGAATTCATTCACATCCATAATGCTTACATGTATTTCATTGCTTCGTAACCCAGCAATCTGCGTAGTAATGCGATCTGTCCGATACAGTTTGCTTCCCTGTAGCTGGTAAAAGTGATCAGGTCAAAGAAAGGAAAACTCATACCCGGCACTTCAAACATACTGTTCAGCTTTTCATCTGTAACCTTTGTGAGCACTTCCCTGCTGATAGGTGTGATAAATGCCCAGTCCTTTTTGAAAGATTCCAGCGAAGGATAGGTAACGCCATCCTTTATGCCCTGGTTATCCTTAAAAAGATCATGAGCTGCCTGGCGGTGTTCACTGCCTCCTAATAACCCTGCCATGTCGTAACGTTGCTGCACAAGCGTGCCGGCCAGCCACGCAACGTGATTTGCTTTTGGATGCAAACGCTTGTGTGCATCTTCATCTGAAATACCTTCCAGCACGCTGTTCAGGAAAGGTGTCTGCAGATCATACATGGCTAATATGCCGATCATCCTGGTGCTTTCTGTTGTTGTTGTTCCCATGGTAAAATTATTTACAGGCAATTTACTTCAATTCACCGGCTCATGCAGGGGCTTATCCCGCCAAAAAAAGGGGCGTATGCGTCATGTTCGCATACGAACGCATCATGTATCAAAAACGGACAATTTGGTGATAACGCGCAAACATTATACATTGGTTATCAATGCTTCGATAGTATGGTATTGAATTGGCAGTTGCTTTTGCACTAATTTCCCCTTATGCTGAAAAACAACATCAAGATCGCCTGGCGCAGTTTAAAGAAGGACCGCCAGTTTACCTTGCTGAACCTTGTAGGCCTTTCTACCGGTTTAGCCTGTGTACTCTTTATCTACCTGTGGGTAAGTGATGAATTGAGTGTTGACAAATTCAACAAGAATGACAGCAGGTTATATAAATACATGGAGCATCGCAAAAAAGCAGATGGGATCTGGACGGCTCACAGCTCATCCCTGCCTACTGCTGAAGCACTGGTTGCAGAAATGCCTGAAGTAGAATATGCTACCGCTACGAGCGAAGCAGATGACATCTCTCTTTCCGTGGATGGGACCAGCGAAATACAAAGCGCACGAAGGTACGTGAGCAAGGATTTTTTCCATGTGTTCAGCTACGAAATTTTACAGGGGAACCCGCAACAGGTATTGCCGGACAAAAATGCAATCGCCATCTCTGATGAGCTGGCCCTTAAACTTTTTAACACCACAGAAGGTGTGATCGGGAAAACACTTATCTACCAGCATGACAAAAAATACACTGTCTCTGCTGTTTTCAGAAGGCCTCCTGTAAATGCATCAGAACAGTTTGATTGTGTGCTCTCCACGGATATTCTGAAGGAGCAGAACAGTTCTAATAACAGCTGGTTCAACACCGGCCCGCGCACCTATGTATTATTAAAGCCGGGAACAGACCCGGCCCGTGTTGATCAGAAACTCCCTGCGTTCATTATGTCCAAAACCAATAATGAAGCTAAACACAGAACCCCCTTCCTCAAAAGATACTCAGAGCTCTATTTATATGGTGAATATGAAAACGGTGTATTAAAAGGCGGACGGATAGATTATGTGCGGATGTTTTCTCTGATTGCTATTTTTATCCTCATCATCGCCTGTATCAATTTCATGAACCTTTCAACAGCTAAAGCAGCCCAGCGGTTAAAAGAAGTTGGCGTTAAAAAAGTGATGGGCGCCAACAGGAGATCACTGATCATACAGTACCTGGGGCAGTCCATGCTGATGACCTTTCTGGCGTTCCTCCTGGCTTTTGCACTCGTGCTCATTTTCCTGCCATCTTTTAATACTATTACAGATAAACAATTAACACTCGTTCCCAATGCGAGGCTTATCCTCTCCTGTTTAGGTATTACTTTACTTACAGGGCTCATTGCAGGCAGTTATCCGGCTTTTTATCTTTCGGGTTTTAATCCTGCCGTTATCCTGAAAGGAAAACTCCGGAATTCCATGGGAGAAGTATTGGTGCGGAAAGGATTAGTAGTATTCCAGTTCTCCTTATCTGTTATCCTGATCGTATCTGTATTGGTAGTGTATAAACAGATCGCTTATGTACAATCCAGGCCACTGGGATATAATAAAGAGAACGTGCTCAGTTTTAATAAGGAAGGGAAGCTGAATAACAGCGACCAGCTCCAGAGCTTTCTTGATGAAGTCAGGAAAGTACCGGGAGTAGTGAAGGCTTCCAGCATAGGGCATACTTTAACTGGTCATGATGGTGGTACTTCCGGTGTGGTCTGGACAGGCAAAGACCCTGAGGATAGGACAGAATTTGAAAATGTAGGTGCGAATTATGATATGATAGAAACGCTTGGATTTGAGATGAAAGAAGGACGAAGTTATTCCCCGGAATTCGGTTCGGACAGTAATGCCATAATCTTTAATGAAACTGCTATAAAGTTCATGGGCATGAAAGACCCGCTGGGCAAAAAAGTAAAACTCTGGGGAGAGGACAGAACGATCATTGGTGTAGTGAAAGACTTCCATTATGAATCACTGCATGAGCCCCTTAAGCCAGTATTCCTGCGGTTGAACACAAGTTCCAAAAGAATAGTTGCGAGGATAACAACAGGAAAAGAAAAAGAAGCCATTGCAGGGATCGAAAAAATATACAAGCAGTTCAATCCTGATTTCACTTTCAACTACACCTTCATGGATGATACCTTCCAGCGGATGTATACTTCAGAAAAAAGAGTATCTATCCTCTCCCGGTATTTTGCAGGGCTGGCCATTCTCATTTCCTGCCTCGGGCTTTTTGGGCTGGCGGCTTTTACAGCACACAGAAGACAGAAGGAAATAGGCATCCGGAAAGTAGTAGGCGCCACTGCCAACAATCTCTACCTGATGTTATCGAAAGATTTCCTGAAACTGGTATTCATTGCTATTGTGATAGCGTTACCTGTATCCTGGTGGGCTATAAGCCATTGGTTACAGGGCTTTGCCTACCGTACTCCGGTAGGGCCAGGCATATTTCTCGCGGCGGGTATTATAACCCTGCTGATCACTTTGCTCACGATCAGTTACCAAACTATCAGGGCAGTAGTAGCTAATCCTGTTCATAGTTTAAAAGCAGAATAATTTATTTCAAAGCCAGCAGCTCTTTGTAAGAACGCGTTTGTTTAGCCAGGATGGTGACAATGAAACCTATTAATCCTGTAACAGTAAACAGCAGTGCAAGCCCTCTGGCCATACCGGTACCGAACCAATCCCCGATAAGGTCAGCTCCTGCGCCCGTAGTCATAAACGGAATGAAAACGTATTGCGCAATGGGGCCTATCATAAAAGCGGTTACAGGAGATGCGGCCTGTTCAATACTTTGTGCAAAACCAAACACCCGGCCCTGCCGCTCCGGTGGAATGGCCTTTTGAATGATGGTTTGCTCTGCTGCCTCCACTACGGGGATCAGGCAGAGGTATATAAACATGCCTACAGAGAGCAGAACAATGGAGGCCTGAATAGTGAAGAAGATGCAGATAAACCACATCAGCATGTTACATTGGAAAAGTACTTTCAGGGGTGATTTTCCCAAACCTCTTTTCGCTACTACCAGGCCACCGATAATGAAACCTAAACTCAGTACACCCCAGAGCACTCCCCATACCTGCACGGATACCATGGAGAGGCCGTATGCATCCATCAATGACATGAATACGCCACCGAGGAAATTATTAAAGCAGTTGAAAAATATAAGTCCGAAAAGACCGGGAATGAGTTTAATAACTTTGATGGTTCCTTTAACGTCTACTGTTTTAGGTTCTTCATGTACGGTGTGAACAATCTCATTCTCCTTCATGGGAATGGTCCATAAATGCAGGATGGCCAGGAACATTAACACTACAGCTACTACAAGTGTCCAGAACATGCCCAGGAAACCAATAGCCATACCGCTCATGATGGAAGAGATGAGAAAGGCCGTACCCGTAGTACTGCCTACCAGGCCGTTTGCTTTATCACGGCTATCTTCCGGAATGAGGAACGTTACAGCAGTAGAAAGGGCTATCGACCGGATGTTTCCGATGATAGCCCCGAATAACGTCAGCAAAACAAATACCCATAACAATACACTGGCATCTTTGGTAAAAGCATCCTCCGGTGCCAGGAGATATAATATAAAAGCAATGGTGTACAAAGAGAGTGAGCCGATGCTGGAAATGAGCATGGCTGTTTTCTTCCGGTACCTGTCTACCAGTGATCCGAGAAAAAAACCGGAAAGGGCTACTGTTCCAAAATAAATGCCCGCCATCACGGAAGTGGCCAATACAGATTTCGTTTGCAGAAAAACCCAGAAAGTAACGGCAAACCAGACGAATGTATTGGTAACGGAAGCAACGAGCGAGTTCGCTAATACAGCATAAAAGACCTTCATAAGCGTGTATCTTGACCTGTGCAAAATAGTGTAAAATATGGTTTAGCCTGTGCCACCGTTTGACGTATAGTATTGGACGATGACTACCGTGATTCAAACTTACATTGATCCATTCAAATCATGGGGGGCTAAAAAGGCAATCTTCGGGGGAATTGTGACACGGAAAATTTATTTGCCTGATTCCCAATTGTTTTATAATATTGTTTTTCAATTTATAAAGCATCGATATATTATTGTAATTTGCTTTGAACTGTTTAATACCCCGATGCCCCGTTACCATATAATAGCAGCACACTCCTAAAAGACTTATTAGATTCAACATGCATAAATGGCCTCCCATTTAGGCAAGTAAACTTGTATGTATGCCCCAAAAGAAAGAAGCATCAGTGTCACAGCCTTCGCTGGACCAGATGAGCCTTCAACGCATGATAGCAGGTCCCCTGCAGGCGATGATGGATGCACAAACCGCCTCTGCACTGGCTGCTGTGGAGCTTGTTAAAAAGTTAAGTTTCACCGGTGATGCACAGGTGGCTACGGTAGACTTTTCTCATTACCGGGAAGGAAAAAAGATAGAACTCAAAGTGCCGCTGGTATCCTTAGTGCCTGTTAGTTGTTTACGCATAGCAGAAGTAAATATCAATTTCAATGTTAAGCTGACGGGTATTGAAAAAACCGCCCCCAATGCAAGGTCCACAGGTTCCAGCATGAAAATGTCCGCAGGCTATCAACGTCAGTCCGGCAAAGAAAAAACCAGGGCATCCTTCCATTTTACCTTAGAGATGAAAGCAGTGCAGGACGAACTTCCCCCGGAATTAATACAACAACTCAAGATCCCCAATCCATAAAAACCTATCTTTTTTTTCTCATACTTAAATGTCCAAACAATGGCAAAGATTAATCCTAAAAGCCGCACCCCACGGCCAAAAGTAGCGCGGAGAACTACTGTTGCTTCTCCCGTTCCAAGTGTTGAAGCTGCTACAGAACTTGCAGCCAGCACAGCCCAAAAATTATCCAAAGCTGTAACCGCAGGCAGAGGGATGGTATCCAAAGCTGGTCCAAACCCTGCAGGCCTCGTTTCAGAACTGAACAACATCGATTTCAAAAAAATGATCGGTGCACCCTTGCAGGCTTGTGTGGATGCACAGGTACAAAGCTCCCTGGCTACCATTAACTTCATCAATTCCGTTGGTTTTGTAACAAGCGACATGGGTAAGAAAGAGCTGGTTATGGTGGATTTCACACATGAAAGGGTAGATGTAAAAGATGATGGCTCTCCCATCAACAAGAAGACCTATTTAAAAGTTCCCCTGCTGGCCATGCTGCCTATCCCAAGCCTGCGCATCGAACACGTAGTGATCGATTTCAACGCAAAACTGAACTCCGTTGAAACTTCCAGCGTATCTGACGAGCTGGGCATCAAAGCGGAATTAGCAGTTGGCTGGGGCCCTGTAAGCTTTAAAGCATCGGCCTCCTATCAACGTAAGTCCGTTACCGGCGTTGAAGTGAAAAAAGAGTTTGCACTCAACGTAAATGTAAAAGCTGTGCAGGATGAAATGCCTGCCGGACTGGAAAAGATCCTTGGGATGCTTTCCGCATAAGTACATACTGGTATCTGGATGCTGAGGAGCATTCAGATACCATTTTATTATTCCTGTAACAATCACCGATATGTCTAATATTACACTGGCAGATTATGTAGGCTTTATCTTCTCTGAGATCACAAGGGCAAGAGACCATGCAGACAAAGTATCCAAAGACCTCGCCATCGCTTACTCGAAAGATGAAGTGCTGAAGCATTTTGCTGTTCCACGTTTCAAAATACCAGAAATGGAACTCACCATTCCCGTGCTCATCTCTTCTGCTAAATTCTCCACCACTATGTTATTCAACATGCAGGAGGAAGAATTCAAAAAGTATGTAGCCGGTAAAGTGAACGCCGCTATCCAAACCCTCCTGATCAAAAGCAACAATGTTGAAACCGACTATACCGGAATCAATAATGAAGTTTTCACCAAACCCGTTTATTACGAAACAGCTTTGTCTACACCACCGCAGCAAACCTCCAGGCTTTCCAAAAACAAAAAAGTAGCCCGGCTACCGGGCGGCTCCCCGCAACCCACTGCCATAAATGTAATGGACCATCCGGCACTGCCCAGGTTCTATCAGCAACTGGTCTCCAACCAGGACCCCGCCAAACCGGACAACATTGCACTGCTGGCACTGGCAGAGATCTTCAATGCCAAGATAAATGAATATGGCCTTCAGAGTGCTTACAGATCACACTACCCCAACAATGAATTGTTCCAGACGATGCTCACCGAGGTGATCCAGAAGATCAAGGAAAACACCATGGTTTCTGCAAGTAAAATGGAAAACTTACTCGTTAACCCGGAAACCAATCTCGTGAAGAGCGGCAGTAGTGACACCACGGTATTTACCATTAAAGCCAAGATCATGGAAGAAGGGCTTTTTGTAAAAACGGTGAAAAATGAAGAAACCGGCAAAGAGGAATTATTGGTGGAATTTGAATAAACCAGCGTTATGCAGCGATTTTATTTTAATGATAAACAACAGTTCGCCCAACTCCTGGTATCCTTCAACAATGTGTCTGAAAAATTCAGTAAAAAGGATTACGATACAGATAAAGCGTTGAGGCAGTTGCTGGATAATGCCATCAAAATATACAAGGATGGCGGGTTCTCTGATAAGGAAAGCCAGTTGCAGGTATTGAGGGCGGAACTGACCTCTGTAGAAAAAAACATTCACCCCCTCACCTACGAAAAGGTGCTGGTACGCAAAGGGGAAATGAGGACGAGCATATGCCTGAAAGTACTGCAATCACTGGAGCAGTTGCTCCGGAATGATTATACTTATTGTACGGATAAATTACAGGAAGCCCGCGATATGATCTCCCAGATCTTACTGGCAGGTTTGCAGGGTGGCCTGCTTACAGATAATTTACTGGATTCCACCAACACGGAATCAGAACTGCAAAAGTTATGGAAGTTATTGTCTACTGATGGTAACCTGGCACTCGCGCAAAGGCGGGTGCTGATGAGTGTCAGCATTTATGATGCATTGCTCTTGCTGGAAGAACTGATCGGCGGCATGTTGAAAGCGGGCTTGAAGAAACCAAAACCTTCGGTGTTGCAATTGAAGGGGTAAGGCAATGTGTTGCTGTTACGTTTGAAAGAATGGATACTTTTTACTATTTCAGGATGATGATCTGTTTCCTGTCCAGCAGTTTGCTTCTGTCTTCCATATCATAGAACACCAAAACATAACTACCTGCCGGGAGTCTGCTCATTTGTATACGTGTATTGCTTTCCGTTAATATCCGTGTATTGTGCAGCCTGCCGGCAATATCATACATTTCCATCCTCACCGCTTTGTGCAAACCGTATAAGCTTACGTAGAAAAGACCGTTGTTGGGATTGGGCGATACTTTGATCTCATAGAACCAGGGCACTTTTCTGATCTCCGAATAAGTGATCAGGCCATCCAGTCCCAGGACCTTCAGGCGGTAATAGGTCCAGTTATCATAGAAATTATCATCCGGCACCGTGTAATATTGTACGCTCGTGTTCACTATGCCCCGGGGAGTTTTAGGAGGAAGTACCTTTACGGTGTAGAAACTATCTTCATTTTCCTTTCTGCGTTGCACTTCATATTGCAGGATGTTCACTTCCCTGGATGCTGCCCAGTTGGTTTCCACCATACGCAGGCTTACACGAAATGCATTAAAGCCAAGGCTGCTGATAGCCCTGGGAACAAAAAGCGCGGATTTGGTAAAGTACACATTGTTCCCCAGGCCGCCGGGGAAAGTTCTTGTGTTGGTATAGGAACTTAAGTTAAGCGGACCAGCGGTTAACCTGCCCGGATTTTCTACTGTGCCGGGAGGAATGGTATCCCAGCCGCCGGGGTTTCTGTACAGGGAAATATAACTGAATTCCCGGAGCAGGGTAAATGCAGGGCCTTCATCTTTTGCTTCATGTTGCAGCCATACGAATACATTGCTGCTGTTCCCGCCATGTGCGAGGTTCCATGTTTTTAATACATTGTTGCCGGAAAGGATACTACCCGATGTGGCATTCCTGTATACATTGTCGAACACACGTGCCCTGAAATTTTCAGAGGCGAATTCCAGGTTCTGTAATGCAAGCGGGCTGTAACTACCTTCTTTAGTACCTATCGGGAATACCACCTGTTTATCCTGCGGGGTAATATGTTCCCGGTATAAAAAGCCGCCGCCCACATTCTGCCCTGTTACAATAAAACGTTTATCCGAATATCCTGAAATGATACCCGGTGAAAGGTTGCCCACTACAAGGTTCCAGCCATTCAGGTGAAGGTGCCCGTTTTCGAAATTCAAGGTATTTCGGATCTTCAGATCGCTGAGATCATCAAGGTATACACCAAAGGGATTGTTGATACTAACATTCGGAAAACTCGGGCCATTGCGGGTGCTGGCATTGTAGGCACCATAAATGTATTGCGGGGTTGTACCCTGCTGCATGAAACGGAAAATCCCGCCATAACCGGCTACCGTATCATTATAATCATGCTCATCTGTTAAAAGTGCTGTTTCATCATTCTTCCATTTTTGCCCGAAGAACATCACTACAGCGCCTTTCATAGAACCGAAGCGGCCGTGATTTTGTACATCGCTGAAGATAGCGATGGTATCTGTTTTATGGGCCATGATATCTGCGTTGGCTGGAATGGACACACCGGTTTGGGCATAACATTCATTCACAGCAAAGAATAGCATAATGATATGTAAAAGAAATAGTCTCATTTAATAATAGTGAGATCGAACGTGACTGTGCCCAATGTTTGATTACCTAAAAAGCCAGCACCGGAATTTGTGAAATTGATGGTCAGCGTATTTGCACTGCTTACATATGCATAGGCAATAGCAACCCCATTCGCCAGGCTGGTCCTTGGATTAACAATCACAGAAGAGTTTGGGGTCAGCCCTGATATGGTCACTGTTCTTGTGAGACTGGACGAATAAGTAATATTGGTATTATCTGTCAGGCTAAAACTTGTTTTAGTGATCGCTGTCAGCACGGTGCCCGTTGCGCCCATTTTAAAATTCCCGCCTACATCCAATTTGGCCTGAGGAGTTGTGGTGGCAATGCCTACCCTTTCTGATGGGGTCATTCTCATGGCTTCATTAGTGGATGCTGTTCCCCCTACCAGGAAGATGATATCTTTTGCCGCATTATTATTCACCATGTAAAGATCATTGCCTGAACCAATAATATAGCAGTCATTCGCCTTACCTGTTTCGATAGGATTACCAGCCTGGTAAACATATTGTGACCCATTGATCCCCACGTTCATAAAATTGGTGGTCTCCGTACCATTATCTGCCGTAGCTACAAAATCTGAGCTGGATTGGCTGCCGGTGCCCAGGTTCCTGATGTTCACCTGGAAGTAGCTATCAATGCTCCCTTTGAGATACAATGCATTCACAGAAGTAGTAGTTCCTGCATCGATCAATACTTTCTCCGGATTTGTAGCATCAAAAGTACTTGAGCCAATACCTACAAGCCCACGTGCACTATCAATATACATCCGCTGTACATTATTGGTGCGGAACCGCAGGCTCACATTATCTGTAGTTCCCAGGAAATTAACGCCGCTGTTCAATCCGCTGTTTCCTGAAGTGTTCCATATTCCTGTGCCGGTTGCAAATGTAGACATCGGTATCTTTCTCACCAGGCCGCTGGTGAGCGTTAACAAGCTGTCCGCAGTCGTACTTGTGCCATTTTGCACTCCTGTAAGTGTCAATGGATTTGCTCCCTGCACATGCAGCTTAGTAGAAGGCGCGGTATTACCTATACCTACATTTCCTGCATTGGTAACACGCATCCTTTCAAGGTTATTGGTGATCACAGGCAGGTCAAAATTGCTGGTAGTGCCAAAATTCCGTATGCTGGAAACGGAATTTCCGCCTAAAGCCCAACCACTGGCTGCCAGTAAACCGGTGAAGTTGGCGGAATCTGCCACCCTTCGCCAGAAACCATTTTTACGCACCATCAAACTATTATCCGGTGTAAAGAAAATGATCATGCCATTAGGAGCAGTGGTAAGTGTGGCAGCAGCCGTATCCGGGATACGGGGCAACAACAATCCCTGTACATTGCTTTCCAGTTCAAGTACAGAAGATTTATTGATGATAGCAGGGTTAGAACCTAATTTCAATTGGGCTTGCGCAACTGGTGCCAGTAACAGCAGCATCCACATGAAAAACAGGTAGCGTGCTTTATTCATGGTCATTACTTATTTCTTTATCACATACCAGTTCGTGCCGTCTGTTTGCAGGGTTACAAAGGTCCAGTCGTTATAGATAATATAATTTGTTCCGCCATCGATGCTACCGGAAGTAGGACTGATAGTAACCGCATTATCAATGCCGCCGGTACCGATCTTTTTGATCGTATACATTCTTCCGTTCAATCCGCTGGGGCTGGGCAGTGTAATGGTAATGGCGCCGGTGGAAGCATTTGCCAGGATGGTATTGTCTCCTGCTGTAGCCGTATAGTTAGCTGCAGTGTTGGTAATATTGGTGGCCATGGAACCATTCACCTGGAAAGTAGAGTTCGCAGCAGTTCCCTGAGCAAGCCCTACCGTCAGTGAGTCCCGGAAATTCTTGGCTCCGCCGAATGTTTGTGTTACAACAGATACGCCGCCGGGATTGGTAGCATCGGCAGGATGGAGTTTAATGGAATCACTGGCGATGCTGATACCATTTGCATTGGTGAGTGTGGCAAAACCTGTTTTCAATATCCGGAAACGTGCAGCAGAATCAAAACGCGTCCAGTCACTCAGCGATAGCAAACCACGGGAAGTGGTACCGTTTCCATTCTGTGTAGGTACATTAAAAGTATGTACACCCGCTGCTGAGTTAATCGCAACGTCTGTCGTAACGGCACTGTCTATCCTAAAAGTCTGCACAGAATCCCGCAGCCCGTTGAGAGACACAATGGCATTGCTGAAAGCAGATGCAGCCATGGTCCTTTGTAATAAAGTACCTGTAGCAGGATCTATCACCAATACCTGTACCTGGTCAGTACCGGTACCAATAGTACCCGGTGCTACCGTTAAACTACCACTACCGGTTACGCGTAAACGTTCTGCATTATTGGTTTTGAAGATGAGGGGTTGCTGATTGAGTGTACCCAGGAAATTAATGGCAGAGTCCAGACCGGCATTGCCTTTTGTATTCCAGTTACTACTATTGCCAACACTGTCTGCAGACATGCGCTGCCATAAATTATTCTTTCTGACAAACAGACTGGTGGAATCTGTTACATAAATGATCATCCCATCCGGGGCTGTGTTGAGGGGTGAGGTGGTAAGATTTGCTCCGGGTATCCTGGGAAGCAACAGACCCTGCCTGTCAGATTCAAGTTCAAGAATGGATGATTTGTTGATCTGGCTCGGGTTAGAGCCAACCTTTAGCTGTGCAGAGGCAATACTGCTGAATAACAGCAATAGCACTGCAAATGCAATGTTCTTCATGGTATTAGATTTGAATATTTCAAGTTTGGAAAAAGCAGCCTGTCAAATTGTGAGATAATCTTTTCTAAACATGCCTACATAGCACATCCGCTTACTTGTAAGTCACTGGTTTAGTTATTAAAATTTGCTGCTTAGGCGGGGTTCAAATAATGTGTTACAGTTGTGTAATTCGGATTTATGGTTACGTAATATTCAAATAGTGTCCTGAAAATACGGATTTTAGCGAATATGGCAAAAAACAAACTGCTATATAGCTTGCAAACACATTTGTGCAAAAAATATTTGCGGAACGTAGAAAGTCCCGCAAATACCTGCTATCCTAAATACTTCTTTAGTTCTGCTGCCGCATGTAGTATTAAAGAACGCGTACCGGGAATTTCAGCCATGCCGTTCAACATTCCCCAGTCATGGATCACACCGTTATAACGGATAGTGGTTACCGTTACGCCGGCTTCATCCAGTTTACGGCCATAGGCTTCGCCTTCGTCCCGCAAAATATCATTTTCTGCTACCTGTATCAATGCCGGTGGTAATCCCTTTAATTGTTCAACAGTAGCCTGTAACGGAGAGGCATATATTTCCTTCCGCTGCTTTGGATCTTTTGTATACTGATCATACAGCCATTTCATCAGGGAAGTGGTCAGAAAACGCTGTTCACCAAAGAGGCGGTAAGATTCTGTATCGAAACCCGCATCTACGATAGGCCATAACAGTATTTGTAATTTGATAGCAGGCCCGCCATGCTCTTTTGCTTTCAGCGTGGTAACGGCTGTCATATTTCCGCCTACACTATTTCCTACTACGGCCAGGTTCTTACCATCTACATTTATTTCGTCCCCATTTTCTGCTACCCACTTCGTAACCGCAAAGATCTCATTCACGGCCTGCGGATATTTGGCATCCGGCGAGGGGGTATAATTAACAAATACGGAAGCATAACCAGATGCCACTACCAGGTCACGCACCAGTCTTTTGTGGGTAGGAAAATCCCCAAGTACCCATCCGCCACCGTGAATAAAAATAAACACCGGCAGCTTTTCAGAAACTCCTTCCGGCCGCACAATGTGCAGCTTGATGGTAAACCCGTCTGTCGTAATGGTCTTTTCGGACACATCAATCCCGGAAACATCCACTTTCACAGCTGCCTGTGCATCCACCAGCACTTTCCGCGCATCCGGTACCGGCAGGCTTTCTACAGGAGGGCCTCCGGCATTCAAGGGTTTTAGGAATTCTTTTACGGCAGGGCTAAGATGGGGGTCGGATAAATAGTCCTGGGGTTTGGGTTGATTTGTATTACTCATAAGACAAGATTTATTGCAACTAATTGCCACAACATCAATGCCAGAAGGTAGGGACAAATAATTCCCTATCCTGCCATATGGTTAATAAAACGATGATCTTTACCTTTATCTTCTAAACCTTTCCATTATGTACGTGAAAAAAATCCCGGAGAACCCGGAATGTGGTATTGAAATAGCCATCAAGGTATTAGGTGGCAAATGGAAACCCTGCATTTTAGATGCCATCAACCGCGGGTACAGGAGACCCAGTGAAATGCACAGGTATATCAGCCATGCCAGCCCCCGTGTGCTCAATATGCAGCTGCGGGAACTGGAAGAATATTGCATGGTTTCCAAAAAGGTGTATGATGAAATACCACTTAAAGTAGAATACTATCTCACGGACCTGGGCCAGAGCATCCTGCCTATTATTGATGCCATGGATGCATGGGGAGAGGAAAGACGGGAACTGATCACCCGCATTGACGAAGAATTACAGGGCGTTGCCTAAACGGCTTTAAATGCATACTTCCCCTTAATATATTCATTTAAATACTTCCCTTTAGAAAGCGCCATTTTCATTTCTTCATATACATGCTCCGGCACATTGAGGTATGCATACACCTTGCCCGACAGGAAGGTTACATACAGCCTGGATTTTTTGTTATCATAGGAAAAATTTTTGATAACAGTAGATGGCATGATCAACGTTTTTCAAGCCCCTTGTCTGCCGGCCCATTCAATACATTCCCATCAATATCATACCGCGCGCCATGGCAGGGGCAATCCCATGAACGCTCTGCGCCATTCCATTGCACTTCACACTTCAGGTGGGTACACAGGGAATGTAACGCATGAATATTTCCCTCTTCATCTTTATAGATCGCCACTTTATCATCTTCATAATCCACAATGCGCCCTTCTCCGTGGGCCATGCCAGATAAAGATTCCAACTTATCAGCAGGGAACAGTCCTGATACCAGGTCCTTCACCACCGTAAGATTATGCTTCATGAAATTCTTAAATCCTGCTACCGGTTTCAAACGATTAGGATCGAATAATGGAATATAAGGAGAGCCTTCATTGAGGATCAGTTTCTCCAGGATGGCTGCCGCCACATGACTATAGGTCATACCATTACCACCAAAACCTGTAGCCACATAAATATGCTCAGCCTGCCCCGGCAGGGAACCAATATATGGCAGCCCGTCTGAAGATTCATAATACTGGGAAGACCATTTATACTTAACCTCCGCTACTGCAAAATGTTTGCGGATAGTGGCTTCCAGTTGCAGAAGACATTGCTCCGTATTCTCCGCATCCCCTGTTCTATGATCCTTACCACCTGCAATCAGGTAAGGTTGCCCATCCACCACCTGTGTGCGGTAATAATGATAAGGGTCGTACATATCGTAACTCAGGTCTTCCGGATATTTTCCATCATCCAGCAGAACAGCCATCGCATAACTGCGATAAGGAAGACAACGGAGATGTACAAGGTTCACGCCGGGAGGGATATGCGTAGCATAGATCAGATCGCGTGCTTTAAAAATACCTTGTGCGGTTTCTACTTCTACCAATTCATTATTCTCCACACCGGTTACCCTGCAATGCTGCATGATGGCACCTCCCAATTTTTCATACGCTTCTGCCAGTCCTATTACATAATCCAGCGGCTGGAATTTAGCCTGTGCTTTCACCCTGATGGCTTTTGTAAATGAGATAGGAACGGGAATATTCTCTGTAAATGCAGCAGATAGCCCTGCTGCCTTGGTGGCTGTCAGGATTTCTTCCAATTCCTTTTCCTGGGAATCATCCTGCGCAAATAAATACGCATCCGCTTCGGAAAATCCACAACTTATGTTGTATTTACGGATGTTAGTGCTGATACTTTCCACTGCTTCCTTTGCAGCATTCGCCACCAATCGGGCATTATCATCCCCAAAATTCTGTGCAATGGTTGTATACGGTGTATCCAGCAATGTATTGATATGTGCCGTGGTTCCACCGGTTGTACCAAAGCAAAGGTTCTCCGCTTCTATAACAAGGCAGCGCTTTCCGGCTTCCTGTAAACGTAAAGCTGTGCTGATACCTGTTATACCTCCGCCAACAACAATCACGTCCCATTCATCCCTTTCGGGAAACGGCTGTGTTGTATATGGCTGTTTTGTGTCCTGCCAAAGGCTGGTAAGATGTCCGTCTCGCTTTATCATAGTTCCGTTTTAATCATACCCCGTCAAAACATATGCCTTTTAAACAGCGGTAGAAGATGGCATTGTTTTTATACCTCATTTAAAATGAAATTCTTATATCGAAACGGGCTAACCATCGCCTTCGTAACCATGCTGCTTATTACATGGGGAGCACAGGCATTTACCGGGCACCGGCAATTCAATGCGGAACTGGAAGAAAAGGGCATGGCAACCCTAAGCTTCGCTGCTTACCTCATTAGTCCGCATTTCATGGAAGCTACTTTCGAAAACTGGGAAAGCGAATTCCTGCAAATGGGCATGTATGTTTTATTAACAGTCTGGCTAAGACAAAAAGGCTCCTCTGAATCAAAAGCCCTGGATAAAAAAGAAGAGGTGGACAGGGAACCAAAACCAGGGCCGGACGCTCCCTGGGCTGTTAACAAAGGTGGATGGTGGCTGAAGATCTACCGCAATTCCCTCTCGATCGCTTTTTTCCTCTTATTCCTCTTCTCCTTTGTATTGCATTTTATAGGCAGCAGGGCACATTATAATATAGAACAAACCGCTCTCCATAAACCACTGGCATCGGTGAGTGAATATCTGGGTAATTCAAAGTTCTGGTTTGAATCCTTTCAGAACTGGCAAAGCGAGTTCCTCTCCGTTGCCGCTATTGTATTCCTATCCATTTATCTCCGGCAATGGGGCTCGCCTGAATCCAAACCTGTAGATGCACCTCATGCGGAAACAGGAAAGTAAGAAGTGTTAAAAAAACACCTGTATCTGTTAAAATCAGTCCATTCTGGTATAATAAAAATGAGCAACTTTAAATAAGTTTTCCATCGGGTATAAATACCGGTGGTGGCCCGTTTACAATTACCAGAGTGCGAAGGCACTCATTTTTAACCTGGTTTTTGCAAACGTTTGCATCAAGACAAAACAGTTAATTCAATTCCACTTTTATGAAAACATAAGCTATTGTCTGCTTATGCTACTCTGCATGGGTAGTACTGAGCAAACCCACTCCATTATTCACATTCCCTCCTTCATTATTAAAATCAACGTTATGAGAAACTGGATCATTTCAGTTATGCCGGCCGTTCCACCTGGCAGATTACTATTTAAACTAACTGTGTTATGCCTGCTGTTTTCTTCCACTGCAGTATTTGCGCAGGAGAAACTGGTGACGGTAAAAGGAAAAGTAGCTTCACAAACCGGCGATCCCTTACCCGGTGCCAACATTGGCATCAAAGGAACCACCAGCGGCACTGCCACTGATGCCAATGGTAATTTCCAACTGAAAGCGCCGGCCAATGGTACACTCAGGATCACTTACACGGGTTTTATCACTCGCGAATTAAACGTGGCCGCTTCAGACATGAATAATGTAACAATACTGCTGGCCACAAATAAAGGGGAACTGAATGAAGTAGTGGTGGTAGGATATGGTTCCCAGAAAAGATCGGATGTAACGGGCTCCATTGCTTCCATCAACTCACAGGCCTTAAGGGATGTACCTTCTTCCAACCTGAGTTCTGCCTTAAAAGGACAAGGCGCAGGTATCGACATTCAAAAGAATGGCGGCAATAGTAAACCCGGTGCAAAACCTGTTATCCTTATCCGTGGCAGCAGATCGCTCAGAGCTACTAACGATCCGCTTTTTGTAGTAGATGGCATTCCCTATAATGGTGATATCAATGACCTGAACCCGGATGATGTTACCTCCGTGGAAGTATTAAAAGATGCATCTGCCACTGCCATTTACGGATCAAGAGGCGCCAACGGGGTGATCCTTGTTTCTACTAAACGTGGCCGCAGCGGACAAGCTCAGATCACTTACAGCGGTTATGGCGGTTTTGTAAAACCCTCTGCCAAATATGATCTGATGAATTCACAGCAATATGCCGGCCTGAAAAAATGGGCTTATCATAATAGTGATAACGTTAAATACCCAACCCCCGAAGACCCACAGATCATGCTGGATGCTTTTGATGCAGAAGAAAGAGCAGGCCTTGCCGCCGGTAGAAATACAGACTGGCAGGACCTCATCTACCGTACCGGGCTGATGACCAATCACCAGATCGGCATTTCCGGTGGTAATGAAAGAACACAATTCAGTGCCTCCGGCGGATACTTTAAAGAAACCGGTGTTTACTTTGGCCAGTCGTTTGAAAGGTTCACCGTGAAAGCCAGCGTAGATCATGAGATCAACAAGATCTTTAAAATAGGCGTAAGTTCTCTGAACAACTACTCTACTACCAATGGTGAAAGCGCCAACCCCATGGGCCAGGCTTTAAGAGCCAGCCCTATGGCGGCAGCTTACGACAGCACGGGTGCTATCCTCAATGCCTTCGTTGCAGGAAGCGCTAAACAGATCTGGAACCCACTCGCCAACTTTGTTCCAGGTGCATCAGTAGAAAAAAGGAAACGTACAGGTACCTTCACAACCGTTTACCTGGATGTGAACATCCTGCCTGGCCTGAAATACCGCTTTAATGGTGGCGCGGAGATCAAGAACGACACCTATGGTAGTTTCTATTCCGCAAAAACCACCAACAACCAGGGCAACCTGAACACCAGTAATAATGATTATGTGCTGAGTTCCAACTTTACACTGGAACACCTGCTCACGTATGATAAGACCATCCGTAAACACCGTTTCAATCTTACAGGATTGTACAGCGTGCAGCAATCAAACAACCAGACCAATAAGTACAACAACAACTCTCTCTTATCTGATAACCTGCAATACTTCAACGCCCAGTATGGTTTGAACCTTGCAGGTAGTGGTACCGAAAGTAAATGGAATATCATTTCTTATATGGGCCGGTTGAACTATAATTTCGATGACCGTTACCTGCTCACTTTAACCATGCGTACAGATGGTAGTTCCCGTCTTGCTCCTGGTAACAAATACCAGGGCTTCCCTTCTGCTGCCGTTGGCTGGAATATCAGCAGGGAGAACTTCCTGAAGTCTGTTGCCAATGTATCAAACCTTAAACTCCGTGCAAGTATCGGGCGTGTAGGTAATACCGCTATCAATCCTTATCAGACATTGGGCTCATTGGCTCCGGTCACTTATAACTACGGATCAACTAACGTTACCGGCGTTTATTTCAACTCCGCATCCAACAACAAACTTACCTGGGAATATACTTCTACTATCAACGCAGGGCTTGACTTCGGTTTCTTCAATAATCGCATCACGGGTAGCGTGGAAGTGTATAAACAATATACCAACAACCTGTTGCTGCCCCAGAAATTACCTTTCACCACAGGTATTCCCAGTGATGTACTGGTGAATGTGGGTAAAACAGAAAACAAGGGTATTGAAGTACAATTATCTACGGTGAATATTCAGGGTAAAGGCGTCAATGATTTCACCTGGACTTCCAATTTGAACTTCTACATCAACCGCGGAAAGATCACGGAACTGTATGATGGTATCAAACAGGATATCAATAACGGTTGGTTCGTGGGTCAGCCTATTGGTGTTTATTACGACTATGATCGCATCGGCATCTGGCAGAATACAAAACAAGATTCCCTTACCGCATTGGCGCATAAACAAAAAGTAACAGGCCCTACTTCTGTGATCGGTAACATCCGGGTGAGGGATGTCAATGGCGATACGGCTTTCACTACAGCAGACAGAACGATCATTGGTTCCAACCAGCCTAAATGGGAAGGTGGTATGACCAACCGCTTTTCTTATAAAGGAGTGGACCTTACCGTAGTAGTATTTGCACGTATGGGCGGCATGCTGAACAGTAAATTATATGGCGGAGGTTTTGCCAATACCTTCCAGGGTAACTACAACAACCTGAATGTGAACTACTGGACGCCCACAAACGGAGAGACCTATTTCCCTAAACCTAATAATAGTTCCACCCAAACGCAATACAATTCCACACTGGGATATATTGACGGCAGCTTCCTGAAAATAAGGAGCATGAGCCTGGGTTACAATCTGCCTGCTTCTTTTGTACAAAAGCTGAGGGCCCGTTCTGTTCGTGTGTATGCTACCGCGCAGGACCCTTTCATCCTTTTCTCTGAATACCGTAATAAATACCACGGCATAGATCCTGAATCCGCAGGAAATATCAATGCGGACACCCCGGCTACATGGTCTATGGTATTCGGTATTAACCTTACTTTATAATCTTTTAATTGCTTTGTTATGAAAAAGATCATCATATTATGTTTACTCCTTTCCAGCTGTGCCAAGATGCTGGAAGAGAAACCAAACTACGTGCTCACGCCGGATTTCTACAAAACTGTTCAGGGTGTTAATGCTGCGCTGGATGCCTCTTACGCAGGTATGCGCACTGTTTGGGGTTGTGAAGATTATTTTTCTTTGGCCACCGTTGCTACGGATGAATGGATGAGAGGCAATGATGCCAACAGTAACCTCTTCCTCTATGCACCAACTTATCAGACCAATGATGGAAAAGTGGAAGCGTTATGGAAAAACTGCTATACCTATATCAATACCTGCAATGCAGTGATAGACTTTGCACCGGAAGTAGCCGGCATCCCTGCTGAATCAAAGAAACGTTACATTGCAGAAGCCAAATTTTTACGCGCCACCTACAATTTTGTACTGGTGCAATTCTGGGGAGATGTAACGTTGCTGGATAAATTCCAGGACAAAGCGATCACCTCTGCCACAAGGCATCCGCAGGCAGATGTATTCAATGCTATTATCAAAGATCTGAAAGATGCTATTCCTGATCTGCAACCTGCTCCCACCACAAAAGGACTGGACCCGGGAAGAGCCAATGCTGCCGCAGCCAAACATGTGCTGGCAAAAGTATACCTGGCCCGTGCAGGTGGTAAAGCAAAAGTAGCCACTGATTACAGGGATGCTTACACCACTGCGGTAGACCTGATCAACACAGCGCCTGGATTAGGTTTGGCTATGCTGCCTAATTTCGGAGATGTTTTTGCAGAAGGCAACGAAGCAAACATAGAAGTACTCTGGTCTGTACAACATACCGCCAGCCTGGCTTATAACGGATCACCGAAACAGGATAGCCGTACGCCAGATAATATGCTCGTGCATCTTTTTTCTCCCCTGTATGAAAAAGTAGATGGCATGGCCCGTAATATTCGTGATGGCCGACCTTATATCCGTACCATCCCCACTTTGTGGCTGATAGATACTGTGTTCAAAGAAAGGGTGAATGATACCCGGTTCCACAAATCCTTCCAAACAGTTTGGTATTGCAACAACGCGGCGAGTATTCCAAAATGGCCTGCTACCTTACCTCCCGGGGCTCCGGCTGGTGCAGTTCCCAACGGCCCTAAATTCAAACTGGGCGATACCGCTATTTACATGCCACAGGGAAACAGAACAGCAGCCCAGATCGCAGCAGCGCCTTATACACTGATCCCTTCCCGTTTATATAATCCGCGGCTCTCTCCTGCATTAACGAAATATGTGGACACCAAACGTTCGGACATGAATGCGCCTTCCATCAGGCCAGTGATCGCTTACCGCTTAGCGGAAACATACCTGGTAGCAGCAGAAGCTGCATTGATGGATGGCCGGCCCGCAGATGCAGTACCTTACCTGAATGCCGTACGCGAAAGGGCAGCATTCCCTACAGGTAACAAAGCAGCCATGACTATTACAGTAGCTGATGTGAACCTCGATTTCATCCTGGATGAACGTTCCCGCGAACTGGCAGGTGAAAACACCAGGTGGCTGGACCTGATCAGAACAGGCCAGTTACAGAAAAGGCTGAATTTGCATACACCGGACAGCCGTGCAAATTTCATCAGTCCCAAACACCTGTTACGCCCGATCCCGCAAGCACAGATAGATGCAGTGACTACAGGACCAAAATATCCTCAGAACGAAGGCTGGTAAAATCTATGGCGGGCATCAAACGGTGCCCGCCATATTATTCCTATCTTAGCAATTATGTACGAAGTATTGCTGGATAACATTAACAGAAAGGTACCACTCTCTGCTGAAGAACAGGAAGTGATCAAAACCTGCTTCGTCCCCAAAAAGATCCGCAAAAAACAATACGTACTACAGGCCGGCGAGGTATGCAAGTACATCCTCTTTGTAGAAAAAGGGTTACTCCGCACACATTATACAGACGATAACGGTGGCGAACATACGGTACAATTTGCCCCGGAGAACTGGTGGATCTCAGACATGTACAGCTTTCTCACCAACGAACCCTCCCTATATAATATCACTGCACTGGAAGATACGGAAGCCCTGATGTTAAGCAACGCCACCTTTGAGGAAATGGTGAGCAAAGTGCCCAAGATGGAACGTTATTTAAGGATCCTCATGCAGAATAACCTGGTAGCCCTGCAAAGAAGGATCACGGGCGTACTGAGCGATTCCACGGAAGAAAAATATACCCGCTTCACCAAAGCCTACCCGGATATTGTTAACCGCGTACCCCAGCATATTATTGCCACTTACATCGGCCTTACCCCGGAAACCCTGAGCCGGATCCGCAAACAACTGCTGCATAAAAAGTAAATTTCTTATCTGAGATCAATGGATCGGGGCATGGGCCATGCGTACCTTTGCAAAGCATGACCACCACAACCACCATAGCGATCATTGGCAAAACACCCCTTGCACAAACACTGTCCAAAGGCGGGTACCGTATACTGCTGTTTGGCGGGGAATGTAAAGAAGGGGAATTGATGGATTGCCCCATTGAAGCGAGCTGGGAGGCAGACATTATTGTACTGGCCGCCCAGCCAGAAGAAATGGCAGAAAAGATCAGGGCAGTGGCCGTGCAAAAGATCGTACTCAGCAATGGCTCCCTGGAAACATGGCAAACCCTGCTGCCTCATTCCAAAGTGGTGGCGTTCTCCAACCTTTCCCCGGCGCAGCGTGTTATCAATATCTCCGGTGATGACGGAGAAGCACTTTACACTACCGCTGAACTGCTCAGGTCAGTCGGCTTTTTTCCTGACATTCAACTTAAAAGAAATAGACTATGATACTTATTACCGGTGCAAACGGACATCTAGGGCAATTAACCATTAATGCCTTACTGAAAGAAAACCCGGCGGCTAAAGTAGCCGGCCTGGTCAGAACAGCAGAGAAAGGCAAAGACCTTCCTGTTGAAATAAGGATTGGCGACTACAACGATAAACCGGCTTTGCAAACTGCCTTAAAAGGAATTGAGGTACTGCTCCTGGTATCTACCAGTACTTTCGGCAACAGGGTAGAACAACATGCCAATGTGATCGATGCCGCCAAAGCTGCCGGTGTGCAACATATTATCTACACCAGCCATGTTCAGGCAGCAGGTTCTCCAGGCCCGCTGGCACCTGATCACGCAGAAACAGAAAAACTGCTGATCACGTCCGGTATAGATTATACCATTTTCAGGAATACTTTTTACATGGAATACATGCCCTGGTTCCTGGGCAATGCAATAGAAACGGGTACCTGGACGTATCCCAGCAATGGTGCCAAAATAAATCTTGCTTTGCGCAGTGAAATGGCAGAAGCACTGGCGAAAGTTTTATCCGCACCGGAAAAACATCGTAACCAGATCTACGAGATCACCTCTTCCCCATCTTTCACCTTAACGGAAATGGCAGACATTCTGGACATCAAATACCAGGACGTTACCGTACAAGAATTCAAAGAGATCCTGGCTAAAGCCGGACTGCCACAGGAACAGATTGTTGTAATCGCAGGGATCGGGGTTACTTTCTCTACCGGTGCATTAAGTTATGCGGGAGATGATCTGGAAAAACTACTCGGCCGTAAACCGGTAAACATCAAATCATTCCTCCAGCAATTATAATGGAACGAAAAGATTTCCTTAAAATGATAGCACTAAGCGGCCTCACCGCCTTCAATAAGTTCACTGCTAATTTATCAGACAATGGTGTGCTGATGCCGGTGTTATTCATCGGCCACGGCTCTCCCATGAATGGTATTGAACACAACAGCTTCACCCAACACTGGGTAAAAATGGCAGAGACCATTCCAACACCCGCAGCGGTACTGGTTGTTTCTGCCCACTGGCTGAGCAAAGGAACAAAGATCACCGCCATGGATTTCCCGGAAACTATCCACGACTTTGGTGGGTTTCCTCCGGAACTTTTTGCTGTACAATATCCCGCACCGGGAAGCCCTGCTATTGCAAAAGAAACAGCATCACTCATACATTCCACCAAAGTGGAACTGGCACACGATTGGGGATTGGACCATGGTACCTGGACGATCATACGCCACATGTACCCCAAAGCCAACATTCCCGTATTACAATTAAGCATCGATTATTCCAAAGGCCCGGCGTATCACTACAACCTGGCAAAAGAATTACACGAACTACGCAGGAAAGGCATCTTGATCATCGGAAGCGGCAACATGGTACACAACCTGGGCATGATAGCATGGGATAAGATGGATAAACCAGAGTATGGGTATGACTGGGCATTAGACATCAATTCGAAATTCAAACAACTCATCTATAACGGCGATCATGCTTCCCTGATCAAATATGAAACCATCAGTAAGGATATAAGACTAGCCATCCCCACCCCGGACCATTATTATCCATTAATGTATACGCTTGGATTAAAAGGAACAAAAGACGATGTGGAGATCTTTAATGATAAGGCCGTGGCGGGATCGCTAACGATGACTTCAGTAAGGTTCGGATAAAATAGAAAAACGGTTACTCCATAGAGTAACCGTTCTCTTTTACAGCAGCATCTTTTAATGGTTTACGGGATCAACTCCTCGTATCTGAAATTGTAATAAGGGAAAGAACCACCGGTCACACCATTGAGATAAATAGACTGAATATCAAATTTGTAGATGGTAGTACCGCTCTTCCAGAAAAGCACTCTGCCGGAAACAGGGGTAACGGTATGGCCGCCACTCCAGTTGTAAATATACCAGCCGGCTCCATTTGCATACGCTGCAACGGCTGGAGGAATTCCTGTACCTGTTACCTGGTCCATACCGATCACGTTAGAACCTGCTGGTGAGCTGGCTGGGTTTGATGCCGTTGCCCAGTCTGCATACACCACGGAAGCAAACGCCTTATTGATGAAACGGATGGAATCGTTGGAGGTAATATCTCCTGTAGCAATGCCAGTGAACTTAATATTAAAGTTAGCAGGGGTACCAGCTTCGTTCACAGTAAAGCGCCAGTAGAGATTACCATCAGCTGGCTGTCCGGGGCCAGTTGTATAAGCTTGTTTGAAATTCGTTACGGTATACAAGCTACCGGCACGACAGATTGTTCCTGATGTTACACCAGGCCCTGTTATACTTTGACAGGTGCCGTCAGTAATGCTTACAGACAATGTCTGATCGCGAAGGGTTATTGATTCCGCATCTTTGTTCTTGGAGCAGGAAGCAACGAACAAAGTGCTGGCAGTGGTTAACAACAGCGCAAGGCGCGAAAGGGTTTTGATTTGTGTCATAGTAATATTGGATTAATAATAAACAATAAGGGTTTGGGATGTGCTGTAATGCATTTATGATGGTGTAACAGTAAACGATGTAGCACCGTCCACATTTACATATACTTTCGTTTGTTTGTTCCAGTTCCAGAATCCGATGAAGTCTGTTATCCGCAATTGAATGCCGATGCCGTCCGCATCATATCCTCCCAGCTGATAAGTACCTGCTTTGAACGTAGTTGGAATGCGGTAAGTGGCAGAAGTAGCAGTAGAACTCACCAGTGCCAGTGTAGCCACTTCTATCTCATTCCAGTTGGCATCGTAGGCATATACCCTTGCTTCTTTCATATCAAAGAAGCCGGTACCATTGAAAGTGATAGTTTCACCCTGTTTTACAGTAACCGGTGCTTTGATTTCATTTACAACAGGTTTTGCACTCGCAGGGTACAACACACCGAAGATGGCATTGGGAGAAATGAACGTACGCTCTTCACTGACGATCTTTACTTTGTAAGCACCGATCTTTACATCATCCGTATTAGGCACCTTTATCCGCATAATGGGCGTACCGTCTGCCTGATCGGCAAACTCAATGGGGATCTGTGTTTCTTTATTGGCATTATCTACAATATAAAAACGGGTGAGGTTCACATCGCGGGCCAGGTAACGGATCTCACGGCCATTGTTCACGGTGATCGTTCCTCCTTTGGTAGTGGCATAGGTCATTTCAAACACCTGGATATCCGGCTGATTGTAAACCACTTTCAGGAAGTAATCCTTCACTGCACCGTTCTGGGCTTTCACCGTAAACTTTGTTCCGGTGGCAAATGTTACTTCTGTTCCGGAAGCCGGCGTAATAGTAGCATGCTCTGACACCTTGATCTGAGGGCTGATCTTAGCGGGTTTGGGAAGATAAGAAGGCCAGTAAATGATAATGCTGTCGTTATTAAAAGAAGCATTGATCTTTTCATCTCCTCCGGTGGAAACACTTAGTAATTCGATACTGTTATATGGATAAGGCGCATATTCCGTTTCCTTTTTGCAGGAAACAAATGCCGCCAGTATTAAAATGCAGGATATAATTCTATACATGATCTATGGCAGTTTATTGATACGGATGGGAAATGTGGTGGTAACAACCTTGGCATAGGAATATACACGCACCTTATATAAACCTGTGGCTGGCAAAGCCGTCAGCAATGGACTGGGATCCTGCTGGTAGTTAATCAGTGAAATGCCCACCGAATTCAGATCATTCGTATTAGTGATGGACATCGTGAATGGCGGATATTCTTTCCCGGTTTCATCCACCAGTACTACTTTCATCAGTTCGCGGTTCTCATGAAAGCCTGTCCCCAACAGGTTGATGTTTATACTAGAAAAATTAACGCTCATTTTAATATCGAAGGATCTGATATCAGTAGCGCTGGTACTTACTTCCTTCAGGGTTAATGGAGGCTGTTGTACCACAATCTTCAGGGTATAGGTTTTCTTCTTCCCGCTTTTACCGGTAACGGCATATTTGATGTCGCGCCCTTTCTGGAAAACGTCCAGAAGATTTTCTATCAAAGTACCTGTACCCGGTTGTACAGTAGCGCCGGTGCTTACTTTGATCTCCGGCTCCAGTACCACCAGTTGTTTATAAAAAGGCAGGTAAACCGTAATGCTGGAATCAGCATCATTCACAGTGCCATAGATGGGATCGCCCTGAACATTCACGATCTTGTATTCCGTGATCCTGCTATCGGATGCTGCCGGTGGGGCAATAGTATCCGTTTTGGTGCACCCTGCTATGGCAAGGAGCATCAATACCTTTAAAATTCTGTTCATGTTACTTGATATCTAAGTTTTTGCTGCCATCCATCTGGATAGCGTATTTGAATGTTACGAATCCTGGCTTGTTGTCTCTCGTAGGGTCTTCAGGATTGTCCTTATAAATATTTTCGATCATTACTTTGGCGTAATGCCCTTTATGCGTTTTCACGATCATCACGCGCGGCATGGTGTACACGATATGCGATTTCTTGGCATTGCCCGGGAAGAGCGCACCATAGAAATCATAATACCCCCAGCCGTCTGCTTCTCCCTGGAAATGGTCCAGTCCTACATCACGGATGCCTAACTTACTGTCGTCCGCCGTTTTCACTGCATCAAAAGCAGCATTGAAAAGTGAGCGGGGGATTGGGAGCGTTTTGGGTTTAAAGCTGATGGTATCGTAGAACTGTGCGTCAAACTTTCTGTCTACCACCACATAGATCCTCGCATTACCGGGGCCACCAAAAGAAGGGGAACCAATGGATGCCCCGTTATTGGGGTATACACTGCTGTTATATATACCATAGAATACAATATCCCATCTGCCTGTTTGCCTTTGGGATTCAGGTATCACTTTATTTTCTTCAAGACTATAATACATGGATACGGCATTACCGGCAGAGGTGGCAGTAGTGTCCGCTACCAGGTTCTCTATCCTGTAAACACCTGTACGTAAAGAAGTACCTTCATCCGGTTTATCTTCCGTTTTGCTTTTTGAGCAGGCGGTAAATACAAAGCAGGTAACGAGTAACACTTTGAAGTTCATATATGCGCGAATTAATTGGTTCTCAAATTCCGGCTGCCATCTTCCTGCACGAAGTATTTGAACGTGAGGTAGGGAGCTGGCCAGAAAAGGTCTGTTACAACAGGCGGATTGCCTTTGTAGATATTTAATAAAGCCAGTTTGGCGAATTTGCCACTGGCTGTTTTTACAATAAATGTTCTGTTGCGTACGGGCACACAGATGTGATTGCTGAGGGAATAAAAATACCAGCCATAACCATTACCACTGTCCCAGCCAACACCGGCTAAACCTTTCTGTGCAAACTCAGCATCCGAAGGCGCTTCAAATACCTGGTCATATGGTTTTTCTATGATCATCATCCTGCCAACACCCGGCCCGCCATATCCCGGCGTACCGGCTATTGTTCCGTTATTGGTAACCACATAGGAGTTATACTCTTTGGTGAAAGCAAGGTCCCAATCTGCATTTTTGAGGTATTGCAGAGAGTCCGCCGTGGTTTTGATCATGCGGGTTTGTTTATCGGAAAAGCGGAAAGTGATGCTGTAGAAAGGACGTTTTTCTTTACCATCCACATCATCTCCCATGGAAGCACCAAGGTCTCCCGGCATGTCCAGCACCGTCACACTCCTGGTATCAGTGACATTGGGTGAAGTCTTATCTTTGCTGCAGGCTGTCATCAAAAGGATAACAGCACTTAATACGACCGTGTATTTCATGCTGCAAAATTGCAGAGGCGCGTTCACCACTTTGGGAGAAATAGCAACCTTCCGCGGAATTTCACCATTATTCCGTTTGAGGTAATTGTTATTCCCGGATAGGCGCATGACATTGGTGTGACAGTCATACTTTTGTCATAATTAAATCACATTTTTTTATGAACAAGAATTTCGTAGCCATTAACTACATCCAATGCAACACCGATTTCCAGGAGCGGTTTGAACAACTTTTTGCTACCCGTGCGCATGCAATAGACACCATGCCAGGCTTTATCAACATGCATGTGCTGCGTCCTGCCAAAGAGGGAGATGCTTACCTGATCGTGAGCTATTGGGAAACGGAACAATCGTTTAAAGACTGGATGAAATCAGAAGCATTTATCAGCGGGCACAAACGTGGGTTTGAAGAAATTGCCAAAGCAAAAGCGGAAGGCAGGCCGGCTCCTATGACCAGCGACTTTAAAATTTATCAGGTAATTAGTGAATAATGGAAACAACCACCACTAAGCAAAAGTTAATGAAATGGCTGAAGCGCATCGGCTTCTGGGGATTTCTCTTCTTTTTAATAAAGGGATTGCTTTGGCTTGTATTTATATACTGGTTGGCTAAATAATTGAAAACGGTAGAGTGGCCGGCAACTTTACCTTTTCATGATACCCGGAGAAAAACCAAAATGTTTCTTAAAAGCCCTCGTGAAATGGGCAGTATGTTTGTAGCCTGATAAATAAGCCACCTCAGATACGGCTTTTCCCTGCGACAGTAATTCCCGCGCATGCGTCATCTTGATATTTTGCAGATAGCCGTATACGGTAGTGCCAAATACCTGTTTAAAATGACTCTTCAGATAAGCATCGTTTGTACCCACCTGGTGGCTCAGGTCAATTAATGTACAGGGGCTGTTGATGTTCTTGATAATAATATCCCGCGCCATATGCATCCGCTCTATGTCTTCTTTCTTCAATGCACGCGTATCACTTTTAGCCATTCCGCTGATCTGTTCATATTGGGATAACTGGATGGCCAGCAGTTCGGTGGTTTTGGCTTTGAGGTACAACTGCTTGTAACGACCGTCCAGCGGACAATTGAGCATATCGTACAGAATGGCGCTGATATTGGAGACCAGGGGAAGATTCACTTCGCTCAGCCTGGCAGGGGTATTATTGGCAATGCTTTTTGTAAGAACAGGAAACAAAGGATGTTCTTCCGGCAGGAAATTAAATACCAGTTCCGGTGTTACACCCAATTCAAATATTTCCAGCTGTTCATCTGCCTGCCAGTTGAGATGGATCTCCTGCTCCGGGAGGAAAAGGTAATTATATTGATGTTTCTGAAAAGAAGCTAGTTTAGTAAGGTCGCTGCCGGTGGTATAACTTTTATTCCCGCTCAGCGTATAACTGATCTGCAGAAAAGGGTGCATGTTATTAAACACTACTTCTCCTTCCTGGCTGGACTTAATATTATAATATCCCAGGTTAATACCATCCGGACTCAGCATTTCATAAACAGAACCGGAATGGCCGTTCTCTGTCAGCGCTTTTCGCCGCTCTCTCAGGTTACCGGAACCGCTTATGTCAAAAGCGCATTTTATATCATTGGAAACAAGGGCACACAAGGTCTTTGATTTTACTATACGGCAATATTATGTCATTCCCGCTGGAAAATATTGCACGCAGATTACAATTGAAAGCGCAGGAATATACAATCCTTTGCCATCGGATGTTTGCGCATAAAATGTTTCCGGATGTGGTAAATTCTTTTCCGCATCTGAGGGCTTGCTTCTCCTTCTCAGGTAAGCTTTTCTCCGTAGCAGGTGTAGCGGAAAGCGGAACTTTGCTTTTTATGAAAAGGATCATCCTGCTACTATTATTCCCTGTTGTTACCGCTCAGGCGCAAGATACCAACATTAAGTCCCTTCAAACCGTTACCATCACCCATCAATTATATAAAAAGCAGGATGATGTGATCGATATAAAAAAGGTAGCGAATCCCATTACCATCATTGATAAAAAAACCATCCGGATGATGGGCAGCCGCAGACTGGATGAAGTATTACGTGAACAAACGGGCATGGCTATGGTAAATGACCTCGGTTCGGGGAACCGCAGCCTGGGCATACAAATGCAGGGGTTCAGTTCTGAATACATCCTGATACTCATTAATGGCCAGCCCATGACAGGCCGTTTCAATGGCAACTTTGATCTCTCCCGCATCAGTGTATCGGATATTGAAAGGATAGAAGTGATCAAAGGCGCCGCCAGTAGTTTATATGGAAGTGAAGCCATGGGGGGCGTGATCAATATTATCACCAAACAAACGGTTACAGATCCGCAGGCTACTGCCAGCCTGCTATATGGTACTTATAATACACTGGATGCCACCCTGCAGGGAGAAGCTCCTTTTACCCGCGGCTCCGTGAACATCTCCGGTAATTATTATAAAACAGAGGGTTTCAACGTCAACACCCAATACCTAAAAGAAGGGCAGACATCTCCTCCCTATCACAGCATTAACCTGCAGGGGCGTGCGCATTATAAACTAAGTGATAAAAGTTCCCTCTACCTCAGCAGCAGGCTGGCAGACCGGCATTCTGTAATGGACCGTTCCTATGGTGCCCAGCCCTTTTCCGATCTGCTGGATGAAAAAGATTTCAATACCGCCCTTTCACTCAACACCAATTTAAAAAACGGCTGGCGTTTATTAAGCCGTTACTATATCACCCACTATAAAACAGAACAGGCGGTACATATTGTGGAAACCGGAAAGGAACTACAGCGGAATGTTTTCTCGCAGGTGATCAACCGCCTGGAAATACAGGCAGCAAAAGACCTGCTCCCTGGGAAACTCGCTTTCACCGGGGGCCTGGGAGGAGACCATCAGCAAATGATCTATAACATGTATAACTACTTCGGTTATGCGCAACTGAATTATAATCCCAAACCCGCCTATAGTTTCATTGCCGGATTACGGTACGATGGGAATAATGTATATGGCGGGAAGTTGAATCCTAGTCTTGGTGCCACCTGGTCTCCTGCTGCCTGGGTAAAGATCAAAACTTCTTTGGGCAGAGGTTTTAAATCTCCTACCTATGCGCAGATGTACCAGGTGTTCACCAATATCACACAGGGATACACGGTGATCGGCGCCAATAATTTTGAAGAGAAAATAGCAGAACTGCAAAAGGCAGGGCTCGTACAACAGGTATGGGCCAATGCTGCCGGCATCCGTGACCTGGAACCGGAAACTTCCACCTCATTCAATTTGGGCGCTAAATTCTCTTTCGCTAAAACAGTGGAGCTGGACGTTAACGGTTTCTACAACAAGATCGATAACCTCATAAATACGGAACAGGTGGGGATCAGTAAAAACGGACAACAGATCTTTTCCTATTTCAACCTGAAAGATATTTATACCAGCGGTGTGGAAGCTGGTATCAAATACAGCCCGCTGAAACATTTAGTACTGAGCGCAGGTTACCAATACCTCATTGCTAAAAACAGGGAGATGGAAGATAACATTGGCCATACCACCGTAAGAAGCCCTGAAGGTATCCGCCCCGCCCGCAGCAGTGATTACTTTGGATTACCCAACAGAAGTAAACACATGTTCAATGTACAGGCATATTACGCATACAAACCCTGGGGCCTCTCAGCTTCTGTACGTGCCGGATACAGAGGTAAGTATGGTTTCCTGGACATCGACAATAACGGATACATCGATCGGTACGATGTATTTGTGAACGGATATACGCTCCTGAATGCCTCCATTCAGAAAACATTGTTCCGCGATATGTTAACCCTCCGTTTCACGGTAGATAATATCACCGATCATACAGATTACCTCATGCCTTCACAACCAGGCAGGATGCTGATGGGCGGGTTTATTTTTAACCTGCGCAAAAATTCAGTAAATTAGGGTACAAACTGTAACCCATGAACAAATTTATCAGAGCATTGATTGCCGGATATGGCGCAAAGAAATTAGGTGGTGGTTGTCTTGGTACGGTGGTGGTCTTCATTATTATCTATCTCGCGCTGGGCCATTGCGGCTAAGCAAACCCTTTGGCACAATATTTTAGCCTTATATGGTGAATTGTGCCCACCATGGAATTTAACGAAGAAAAGATCAGGCTGATCAAAGATTACCTGTTGCAGCATCAACAAACCGTTGCTGTAGCGGAAAGTGTTACCTCTGGATTGTTGCAGTTTGCCCTCTCAAGCGCAGACGATGCCCTTCATTTCTTCCAGGGTGGTCTCACGGCCTATAACCTTGGCCAGAAAGCAAGACAACTACATATTGAACCCATCCATGCTGCCCGCTGTAACTGTGCAGATGGGAAAGTAGCGGCTGAAATGGCCGTAAATGTTACGCAATTATTCTCCAGCCACTGGGGTATCAGCATTACCGGATATGCTACGCCCGTTCCGGAATCAGGCAATCAGTTGTTTGCCTATTATGCCATCGCGCAGAAAGACAAAGTGATCGCGTCCGGAAAAATGCAGGAAGGAAAAGGTACGGCAAAGGAAGTGCAGCTGTATTATGTGAATTCGGTATTGGGGGCATTTCTCAAACTATTGGGGTAATATTTCTACACTTAAACAGTAACAACCATGAAAACGAAGAAAAATGAAGTGGAGTATAATTTGCTGGATGTTTTAAATGTTTTTATTTATAAACCCATTAAAAAAAGTATCATGGCAAAGTATTCAAAAAAAGCAGGAGACAAGGTGGAAAGGGCCATGCACGAAATGCATGAAGGGAAACTGAGGAGTGGTAGCAAGAAAGGCCCGAAAGTAACCAGCCGTAAACAGGCTATTGCAATCGGATTGTCTGAAGCAAGAGAAGAAGGAGCCAAGGTCCCAAAGAAAGCTGCAGCGAAGAAAGCTACTGGTAAAAAAGCGGTGGCTAAAAAGGCCACTGCAAAAAAAGCAACTGGCAAAAAAGCAACAGGTAAAAAGGCAACGGCGAAGAAAGCAACAAGCAAAAAAGCTACGGCTAAAAAAGCGACAGGAAAAAGAGCTACAGCTAAAAGGGCAACTGCAAAGAAAGCTACAGCTAAAAGAGCAACCGGCAAGAAAGCAACTGCAAAGAAAGCCACCGCTAAAAGAGCAACTGCTAAACGGGCTGCCAAAAAGAAATAAGAAAATCCATCTTGAAAATTGAAAATACCCGGGCGCAACCGCTGTGAAAAATGGTGGTTGCGCCATCTCACCTAACTATATAGCTCAACAAATAACGGAAATATGTCAAGGCAAATTTTAAATAAAACAGTTAAAGTTGACGGCATTGATATTTTCTACCGGGAAGCCGGAGACAAAAAGAATCCGGCATTACTACTGCTCCCTGGATTCCCCACTACATCGATCATGTTTAAAAATCTGATGACAGCACTATCGGACAGGTTTTATCTCGTTGCGCCGGATTTCCCCGGATTTGGGTTCAGTGCCTTCCCGGACAGGGAATTCTTTGAATATACCTTCAGGAATATAGCAGCATACATGGATAAATTCACGGATGCCATCAACCTGAAACGCTTTACTATCTTTCTCCATGACTACGGATCTGTTATTGGCCTCCGAATGTGCGTGAACCATCCGGAAAAGATAGAGCGGATCATTGTCCAAAACGGCAATGCATATGAGGAAGGGATTGGCCCGGAATGGGATGAGTATAAAGAATACTGGGAAAACCCCACAGCTGAAAAGAAGAAAAAACTCTCCGAATTCATTAGTGCAAAAGGTGTGAAGGGCCAATATACCTGGGGCTTACCTGAAGAATTATTACCCACCGTGAGTCCTGAATTGTGGATGCTTGACTGGGCTTTCATTAAACGGCCCGGTAACCGTGAAATGCAGTTTGAGTTGAACTGTGATTATAGGGATAATATTAAAATGTTCCCGGTCTTCCAGGAATACTTCCGTACTCACCAACCACCTGCCCTGATCATATGGGGTAAGTATGATGTTTTCTTTAGTATAAATGAACCTCCCTGTTACAAGAGAGACCTGCCCGATGCCGAGATCCATATGGTCGATGGTGGCCACTGGGCATTGGAAACAAACTTCGATGAGGTATTAACGCTTATAGATAATTTCCTCAACACTAAAATACCTGGTGAACACTAATCCATTCACCAGGTATTTTAATCAAAGTATCAAGAGGGAATGTTATTCCTCATCATCGTCATCATCATCCTCATCTTCTTCCAGCCACTCCATGTAAGAGTAATACCAGTCTTCCAATTCGTCTAATAACTCCTGCTTTTTTTCCGGCTCTCCATGAAAGTATTCTTCCACGTTATCAATTTCTTCCACAATATCGATATAAGCCATCTCTTCGTCTTCTTCTACACGTTTGGCAAAGAACCGCGGTTTCTCCGTATGGAAGATGTATTCATTATCCGGATCTGTAACGGGATCATCTGCAATCATGAATTTAGGTAATGCCATTGGTCAAAATTTTAATTGATAACTAAAGGACTACAAAAATATGCAATATCTGATTAAGATATCCCCCCTTTTCGAATTAATTAACACATATAAACTTTCAGAAAAAAATGTAGCTTTGCAAACATCTGATGATATGATGACTACACCCGTAACATACGTAAAACGCAAAAACCTGGCGGACGAAGTAGCCGGCCACCTGCAGCAGCAGATCTGTTCAGGCAAATATGCCATTGGCCAGCAACTCCCCACGGAACCTGATCTCATGGCCCAGTTTGGTGTAGGCCGCTCCACTATCCGTGAAGCAGTAAGACTGCTGGTGAATGCAGGATTGGTAAGAGTGCAACAGGGCCTGGGCACTTTCATCATCTCTCACCAGACCATGGGAGAACCCCTCGCCCAACGTTTTCACCGCGCTCACTTCCAGGACCTCAACGAAGTACGGCTGTTACTGGAAGTTAAGATTGCAGAGAAAGCAGCCCTCCACCGCACAAAAGACGACATCACACAAATGAAGGCCTTCCTTAAAAAGAGAGGCGAACATGCAAAAGCACAGAACGTGGACGCCTGTATGCAGGCGGACATCGACTTCCATACCAGCATAGCCATGGCATCCAAGAATGAGATCATGGTAGATCTTTATAAAACCATCGCCACGCACCTGAAACAATCTTTCCGTGAAAGGTACGCAGATACCAAACCTTTCCTGGAATCGCAGGACCTGCACAAGTCGCTCCTGCAAAGCATTATAGATAAAGACTCCGCACAAGCGCTGCTGTGGGCAACCCGCATCAGCACCCATGCGAAATGAGATATTTTTTTGAATTCTAAACATCAGATGATCTGACAACAATGGAAACTGTACTTGAAGGCGAAGAGAAAAAGGCGACGCAGAACCTGGCCGAAAAAACCGTATTCTCCGTATTGCTGGCCCTCAGCTTTACACACCTGCTGAACGACACAATTCAATCTATCATTCCTGCCATCTACCCGATGGTGAAGGATTCCCTGCACCTGAGCTTCTCGCAGGTGGGATTGATCACCTTAACTTTCCAACTCTCTGCATCTATTCTGCAGCCCCTGGTTGGAATGTATACAGACAAAAGGCCGCAGCCTTATTCACTGGCCATTGGTATGTCTTTCACACTGATGGGCCTGTTATGCCTGGCTTTCGTACACACCTTCCCCATGGTATTGGTTTCCGTAGGATTGATCGGGATCGGCTCTGCGGTTTTTCATCCTGAAGCATCCCGGCTGGCTTATATGGCTTCCGGCGGCCAGCATGGCATGGCGCAATCTTTATTCCAGGTAGGAGGTAATACAGGAAGTTCCCTCGGCCCGCTATTGGCTGCTGCTATCATTGTGCCCTTGGGCCAAACGCACATCGCCTGGTTTTCTATCGTAGCGCTGATAGCCATTGTGGTAATGCTCCGTATCAGCAAATGGTACCTCAGCAATACCCATCGCATCAAACCTAAAAAACAAAAGCTACAGGTAGAAACCATCAAATTATCGAGAGGCCGGGTGATCTTTGCGCTGTTCATCCTCATGATCCTGATCTTCTCCAAGTACTTCTACATGGCAAGCCTTACCAGCTATTATACTTTCTACCTGATCGATAAATTCAATGTATCCGTGCAAAGTGCACAGGTATACCTCTTCATCTTCCTCTTTGCCATTGCAGCTGGAACTTTCATCGGAGGGCCTGTGGGAGACCGTATCGGCAGAAAATATGTGATCTGGATCTCCATCCTCGGTGTAGCACCTTTTGCATTGCTGATGCCACATGCCAATCTTTTCTGGACGGCCATCCTGAGTGTGTTCATTGGTGTGATCCTTTCTTCTGCGTTCTCTGCCATCCTTGTATATGCGCAGGAACTGGTGCCGGGGAAAGTAGGCATGATTGCCGGTCTGTTCTTTGGATTTGCCTTTGGCATGGCCGGAGTGGGATCTGCACTGCTGGGAGAACTGGCAGACCGTACCAGCATTAATTATGTATACCAGGTATGTGCATACCTTCCCTTAATAGGATTATTAACAGGTTTCCTGCCCAATATTGAAAGAAAGAAGCAGTAAATCAATAACCGGCATATTGGCTACCTTTGCAATATGCCGGTTATTAAAACACCAGATTATAAAGCGCCGATCCTCCTAAGGAACCGCCATCTGCTAACGATCTTTCCTTCCCTTTTCAGAAAGATCAAACCGGCTAATTATACCCGCACCCGCATCTCCACACAGGATAACGATTTTCTCGATCTTGATTTCAGCAAAACAGGCAGCGATCAGCTGGTAGTGATCCTCCATGGCCTGGAAGGCAATTCCCAACGGCAATACATCACCGGCATGGTACATATCTTTAATGAAGGAGGATATGATACGGTGTCTATGAACTTCAGAGGCTGCAGCGGAGAAAGTAACAAAGCCCTGCGCTTTTATCACAGTGGCGAAACAGGCGATCTACAAACAGTCATAGAACACCTGGAAGCCTCCCATCATTACAAACGTATTCACCTGGTAGGCTTTTCCCTGGGTGGAAATGTAACACTCAAGTATGTGGGAGAAAGAGGCGCAGCTATTCCCGCTATCATAAGATCTGCCGTGGCCATCTCCGTTCCCTGCGATCTGAAAGACAGTTCCATTGAACTGGAGAAAAGGCATAACTTCATCTACATGAAACGTTTCATCCGCTCGCTCGGCCTGAAACTGGAAACCAAAGCCAAACAATATCCCAACGAAATATCACTGGACAATTTCGGCATCATCAAAAACTTTAAACAGTTCGATGACCGGTACACGGCTCCCATGCATGGATTCAAGGATGCTGAGGAATACTGGGCAAGGAACAGCTCCAAACAATTCCTCGAAAATATCCGCATCCCCACCTTGCTGATCAATGCACTGGACGATCCTTTTTTAGGCAAAGGCAGTTTCCCATACAAGGAAGCAGATAACAATCCCTACTTATACCTGGAAACACCGGAAACCGGCGGGCATGTTGGGTTTGTAACGTTTACGGGAAAACATTACTGGTCTGAGAGAAGGGCTTTTCAGTTTATACATGACCATCCGTAGCAAGAATATTCTATCAGCGTCATCATCTATAACCATCCTTAATGATCGTTTCATAGCAGCGCGATTCATTCATGACCGCGGCAAATCAGCAACAGGTTATCCCTGCTGCAACAAGGGTCTCATTACCGTTACCAGATCACTCACATCCCCCAGCACCTCATCCACTAACCCATATTCCTTCGCCTCCACCGCATTCAAAAACTTATCCCTGCGGAACATCTCTTCAATTTCCTCCCGTTTATGATTGGAACTACGCCCCATGAGGTAAAAGATCTGATTCTGCAAGCGCTCCTGCTCCTGGTAAGCAATCCGCACATCTTCCGTATACCCTCTTGCTCCACCACCTGTAGGATGCATATGTACCGTTGTATGTGAAAGTGCATACCGTTGTCCTTTTGTACCACTGCTCAGTAAAAAGGTACCCATACTCCCGGTAAAGCCAACTGAAACCGTAGCGATAGGAGATTTACACATCTTCATGGTATCGTAAATGGCTAATCCGGCATACACACCGCCACCCGGACAATTAATATACAACCGGATCGGATAATGATTTTCACTGTCCAGGTAAAGCAGTTGGGCCACTATAAGATTGGCTACATGTTCATCAATAGCAGTACCCAGGAAAATGATCCTTTCTTTGAGGAGCAGGCTGTAAATATCATACGCACCACGCGTGGCGCCGTCAATTACTGTTGGTATAATAGTCATGTTATTTGAATATGGAAGTGATGGTAAAATGGAATTCCTCGCCCAGCCCATCATAGATGGCAGACAATCTTTTCCTTTGCAGATCGCGGCCGTACCAGCGGATCATTTGAAAGGCCCTGCGCTGCTGTTGCACGGCTTCCTGTAATGCAGGGTCCGCCAGCATCTTTGCTTCAAAAAGCAATCGCTCCGGTTCCGGCATATTGCCCAGCAGGTATGCTTCTGTTTCAGTTAAGTGCTCCTTCATAAAGCTTTGCATTTTTAACAGTGGCACGAACTTTCTGCAGGCACTTATGTTTCTGCACGGTTACCGAACGAACATTACTGTAATGAAAAGTATCCGCCATTTCCTGGAGGTCCATTTGCTCATAGTAGAATGCCTGTAACAATTGCATGCACTTTTCACCGGCTGTGCGCAAATATTCCAGCAGGGGCTGCTCTTCCTCAGGCACATGAAAATCTTTAAAAAAAAACACTTGTTCCCGCATGCGCAACTTCTGCTGCTTCATCCATAGTATCCGTGTAATGCCAATGAGGTAAGCTTTGGCAGATACCCTGATCTCCGCAGGTGCTTTTTCCATGTAAATGATCATGGCGTCATGGAACAGGTCTTTGGCCATCTCCAGGTCTCCTCCCAGTTGCTTTATTACCCGCGCAACATCCGGAAAGGTATCCCTGTATAATGCTGTAATGTTTTCCATTGAACTTGGGTTTTACAGTATAGTATCCAAAACGGCCCGGATATCACCCCTACTGTTAAAAATTAATGAAAAAAGGTCAAAATACCCGGCAATCCTTAATTTTGTTACATGGAAAAGATACAGTCACTGGAAGAATTTTACCGTGCCAAGGAGTTGAGGATGCCTGCTAATCTTGGAAGGGAGAATGGGCATTTCAATGTGTTCAATTCCGAAGAATTCCTGGGCCATCATGCCAGGCAGCTACCTTACAGCCGTAAGGACTTTTACAAAATAGCCCTGGTCAGTGGCCGGAACCGTTACTATTATGCAGATAAGACCATGGACGTGGAAACACACGGCCTCTTTTTTGCCAACCCACAGGTACCCTATCAATGCGAACCCCTGTCTGAAGAGCAGTCCGGCTTATTCTGCATTTTTACGGAGGCTTTCTTTCATCAGTACACTACCCTGAAATTACAGGAGTACCCGATCTTCAAACCCGGAGGCCAGCCCATTGTGTATTTACCAGATGCACAGGTAGCCCCCGTGAGAGAGATCTTTGAAAAGATGCTGGCCGAAATGGCTTCCGATTACCAATATAAACTGGACCTCTGCCGGAACTATGTAATGGAGCTGATCCACATGGGTTTGAAAATGCAACCGATAGAGGTATCTCCTTCCCATTCCAATGCGTCCACCCGGATCTCTTCCCTGTTCACGGACCTTCTGGAAAGGCAATTCCCGATAGAATCCCCTGTGCAACAGGTAAATTTCCGCTCTGCAACCGACTTTGCATCCCAGCTCTCCGTTCACGTGAACCATTTAAACAAGGCCCTGAAAGACACTACCGGCAAATCCACCTCAGAACTCATTGCAGAGAGGATCGTGCAGGAAGCCAAGGCTTTATTAATGCATACAGACTGGAATGTATCCGAGATCGGTTACTGCCTGGGATTCCAGGAACCAGCCCACTTTAACAACTTTTTCAAGAAAAAAACCCAGCTTACCCCCCGTTCTTTCCGCAGCGTTTGATGCAGCGTTTGATTTTTGCAATTTTTGATTTGATATCATTAACAGCCATGGTTCCTCCCCGGCGTAGCTTTGTTCTATCAAAACAAACACTACAATGGAACAACAAAAAGTATGGTATGTTACAGGCGCCTCACAAGGTTTTGGCCTGATACTCGTAAAAAAATTACTCGCCGCCGGTCAGAAAGTAGCAGGTACTTCCCGTAAACTGGATGCCCTCAAAAGTGCCGTAGGTGAGCATGAAAACTTCCTGCCTATTCAGTCTGACGTAGCTAATGAAGCCAGCGTGCAGCAATCCATTCAGCAAACGATCCAAACATTAGGTGGTATAGATGTGGTAGTGAACAATGCCGGGTATGGCCTCATCGGCAGCCTGGAAGAATTGTCAGACAAAGAAGTGCGCAGCAACTTTGATGTGAATGTATTTGGTGTATTGAATGTGATCCGCCACGTGATGCCGCACTTCCGTGAAAAGAACAGTGGTTTCATTTTCAACATCTCTTCCATCGCGGGTTTCACTGGTAACTTCCCCGGCTTCGGCAGTTACTGCGCTACCAAATTTGCATTGGATGGTTTAACGGAATCACTGGCAGCAGAAGTAAAAGCATTTGGTGTGAAAGTGGTGATCGTTGGCCCTGGTTATTTCCGTACGAACTTCCTTACATCCACTTCCCTGGCAGTACCGGCTCATCCGATAGATGCCTATAAGGATGTACGTGAATCACAGGCACAACACCAAAATGGTATCAATGGCCAGCAGGCAGGTGATCCGGAAAAAGGAATCGATGTACTGATAGAAGTGAGCAAAGCGGAAAATCCTCCCCTGCATTTATTCCTCGGCCCTGATGCCTATGAGTTTGCCAAACTGAAGATAGGCGCACTGGAAGAGGATATGAACACATGGCAGGAACTGGCTACTTCCACCAACTTCAACTGATCTGTTAAAATACTTTAACAGTTACAAAACCCACCAGAAAAGGTGGGTTTTGCTCGTTTAACCAATAAAGCGTACCTTTGCGTCATATTTTTATATCCCCTCCTTGCAGTAAGGTAATTCCCTCCGCAATTTGGTTCACTTAAAATGATGTGTGGATATACAATCTAGCCATCCTTCTCTTCTTATAAGGTCAGGGTTGTTAGCATCATTTTAAACTTAAACTAAAAACATATTGTCATTCGAGAATTTAGGTCTCATCGCACCTATTTTGCGTGCGCTTGAAACACAAGGCTATACTACGCCTACGCCTATCCAGTCCCAGGCCATTCCGGTGGTATTAGGGCAGAAAGACCTCCTGGCCTGTTCACAAACAGGTACCGGTAAAACCGCAGCATTTGCTATTCCCATTCTGCAATTGTTATACAAACAAAAGCAAACGGAGCAAACGCCCAGCAGGCATATTAAAACATTGATCTTAACGCCTACGCGTGAACTCGCTATCCAGATAGCTGAGAACTTCTCGGAATATGGTGCCCATACCGGCCTTAAACACCTCGTGATCTTTGGTGGTGTTTCCGCCGGCCCACAGGTACAAGCCCTGAGGAATGGACCAGACATCCTGATCGCTACACCAGGCCGTTTACTGGACCTCTGGCAGCAGGGGCATATCAATCTCCGTTACATTCACCAGTTTGTACTGGATGAAGCAGACCGTATGCTGGACATGGGTTTTATTCATGATGTAAAAAGAGTGATCACCAAATTACCAGAGAAACGCCAAACCCTGTTCTTCTCAGCTACCATGCCGGAAGAAATTGCCCACCTGGCCAATTCTATCCTCACCAACCCTTTAAAAGTATCGGTAACGCCGGTTTCTTCTACAGCGGAAAAGGTAGAGCAACGCATGTATTTTGTAGATAAGAACTCCAAACGTTCCTTACTGATCCATCTGCTGAAAAACCCGGACATCACCAGCGCTTTGGTATTCACCAGAACAAAACACGGGGCAGACAGAGTGGCGAAAGAACTGAACAAAGTGAATATCTCCGCCAACGCCATTCATGGTGATAAGTCCCAGAACTCCCGCCAGCGGGCACTGACAGACTTTAAAGCAGGCAAGATCCGCATCCTCGTTGCTACTGATATTGCAGCAAGAGGTATTGATGTAGATAACCTCGCGTATGTATTCAATTTTGAAATACCCAACGTACCGGAAACTTATGTTCACCGTATTGGACGAACAGGCCGTGCCGGCGCCAGTGGTATTGCCATTTCTTTCTGTGATGATGAGGAAAAGGCTTACCTGAAGGATATCACCAAACTGATTGCACAAAGCATTCCGGTAGTCACAGACCATCCATTCCCGATGAGTCAGTCCCCTGCTCCCGTAAAATCAGCGCAAGGGGTGAACCTCCGTCAGTCTTCCTCCCAACAGGTACAGGCGAAAAAGAAACACCACAATAGTAACCGCAAGTGGAATAATCGCCCGCAAAACAAACAATATAGTTAAATTTATAGCGCTCATACTGTAACAGGTATGGGCGCGTTATAAATTTCACTATGGAAGAGATCATCAAAGAACAATTAAACCGGATTGAACAGGAACATGGCGTAAAGATTTTATACGCCTGCGAATCCGGCAGCCGGGCCTGGGGATTTCCCGGAACGGACAGTGACTATGATGTGCGTTTTATTTACGCAGCCCCCATTCAGCACTACCTCAGTATCCGCGACCGCCGCGATGTGATAGAACTCCCTGTAAATGAAGTGCTGGACGTTAGCGGATGGGATATCCGCAAAGCTTTACAGCTTTTCCTTAAATCCAATCCTCATTTATACGAATGGCTCCAGTCTCCCATCTGCTATAAAGCGGACCCTGCTTTCCTGAAAGAAATGGAATACCTGATGCCCGTCTATTTTGCCAGCCGCCCGGGTTGCCATCATTATCTGAATATAGCACTCAGTACTTTTGAAAATGATCTCAGCGGTAACGAGGTGAAACTGAAAAGATATTTCTATGCCCTGCGGTCCATCCTGGCCTGCCTTTGGATCATAGAGAACGAAGTATTGCCACCCATGGAATTCCGCTTGCTGCGCACACTTGTTGGTGATCAGGTTTGGCAGAATGAAGTGGAACGTTTACTGGAGATCAAACAATCTGCTTCTGAAAAAACAATTGTTCCTGTAGTGCCTTTCCTGCATGCATGGTTAAAAGAGACGATTGCGTTCTGCAAAGAAAAAGCGGCTGCGATACCCTCCACACAGGAAAGCATCGAACCGCTGGACAGATTATTTCAGAAGTATATTAATGTGCCTGTGGTTATTTAATGCTGTATCAAACTCTGCTTTCCGGAATCATGTATACCTGTGTTTATTTAACACCAAACCAGACGCCGGCTTTTCATGCACATACAGCCGAAGTACATCACTTCTTCTTCCTAAACACCATCGTATCCGTTTCCAACACCGGCATCTTATAACCTCCCGTATCTATTTTCGTATCCGGGAATGCTTTAAACACTGCTGCTGTTACGGCCGTCTTATACACAAATAATTCCTGCAAGCCTTTGTTCTTCTGCAAAGCCAGCAGTCCTTTATCACTCACCTTTGTGCCTACAAGGTTCAGGTACTTCAACTGTTTACATTTAGCCAGTTCCTGTAAACCTGCATCTGTAATCGCAGTGTTCTCCAATTGCAAACGCGTCAGTTCAGGCAATTGTGCAATGATCTTCATCGCAGAATCACCCACCTGCGTATTGGATAATTTCAGCCATACGATCTGTGATTTCAGGGGCAGCAACAAAGCTGCCTGTTTATTATCAAAGCCGGATGCATTCACTGCATTCACCATCACAAATCCATTCCCTGCCGCTACAGGCATCACTTTCAGGCCCAAGGTCTCTAAGGTATCTACATCTTTGGAAGCAGCCGCTTTGCTGATGGCTTCTTTTGGGAGGAAAGGATGATTCCCCGGCCCTGAAGAAGGTTGCATGGATTCCAGCACCAGTTCTATCCTCGGAGATTTACGAAGCTCTTTTACTTTCGCAGTAGCAGACGCCCCCTGCTCAATCCACCAGTAAATTAATTCTACCTGGTTAGGACTCAGTTGTGGCTTGCCTTTCGGCGGCATCCGTTTATCATCATTATCAGAAAGCACCAGGCGCTTATACATTTCACTCAGTTCCGGCATACTGTCTTTCAGCACAGGCCCGTTCTCTCCGCCTTTCAGGATATGCGTCATGCTATCCAACCGCAGCCCGCCTTTCAGCTTGCCAACGTTATGGCAGCTCATACATTTCTGTTCTAATATCGGTTTGATCAGTTCATCATATACTTTCGCCTCTTCAATATTAGCAATACCAGTTGCAACCGCAGCACGTTGACCGAATGGCATAGCCGCAGAGAGATAATCTTCTCCATGTGTAAGATTGCCACCAAGGTGCCCTGCTATTGAAAGCAGGATGATCATACCAGAGGAAACCCACAACCAGCTTTTCCTGAAAATGGAATATCTTCTTAAAACGCAAAGCAAAGTGGAAATAACGGCAACGCCTATCCCCATCCACATATGCAGGTCTAATGCACGTTCTTCATATCCGCCGGAAAGCGATAAGAGGTAACCTGCAATACAGGCTGCGATGGCAGACGCTGCACCAAAGATCAGTACCGGTAATACGGAAGCCCCCACAAAAGCCAGGCGGCGATGGCGGCTCATCCATTCCAGGATAAAAGCTACGATCAGTATTCCTATTGGAAGATGTACCAGCAGCGGGTGAAAGCGGCCTATAAATAAACTCCAGCTCCCCTGTGGAGCAGACTGTAATAAATTGATCACTTGCCGTATCGCGATTTTAAAAGTTTCATCATATGCACATTGATATCCCATTGATTAGCCACCGGCTGACGCGTATAGGGCAACGTGGGCATGTAGTCCGGCGGACCGAATTCAGTAAGTATAGTGAGCACTTCGCCGGTAGCCTGTTTATGTTTTATAATCTCATCCCACCAGGCAAAGTGTGCTTTTACAACACCTTCCCATTCCGGCGCACGCGGATCATTCACCTGCGGCCCTTCCGGATGGCCTATGCGCGCATGGATATGTCCTGCGCGGGACAAAGCGATCGCCACTGTTTCTGCCTGGTCCTGCAAAAGGGACTCATGCACATTACACCAGTGGGAAATATCCAGCGTTAAACGTAACGCAGGCATGGCTTCTATAAAACGGCGTGCCACATGTGCTGCAAACAACATGCGCGAACGATGTGTTTCATGGTATACCGGGATGCCGGAGAGCTGTGAAACACGTGTGGTCATGTCTATCAGTTTACAGTTCTGTTCAAAAGAAAAGTAATCCTTGCCGGAATGGCAATTGATATACACAGGGCGTTTTATTTTCTGGCTGGTAGCTGCATTAATAGCTGCTTCAAACTGCTCGGCATGTTTCGTATAATCAGATCCGTTACCGCCACATAAAAAACCTACTTCCAGTTCATGCTTTTTCAGAGCTGCAAAAAGTTCGTCCGCCGCTTTCCCATCATTGGGCCACCACACTTCAATACCATCGTATCCTGCACCCTTTGACTTTTTGCAGAATTCATCGATAGTTCCGGGGAAACCCCAGTTGGTAGCCATTATAAGCAACTTGAAACCAGGCGCCGTATGCGCTGCTTTTGCAAATGCCGGTAAAAGAGAAACGGTGCCAAGCATGGCGGATTGTTTAAGAAAATTCCTTCTGTCAAGATGCATATAGATCAACCTAGTATTTCATGTATAACGTGCCCTTCTACATCCGTTAATCTGAATGGACGGCCCTGGAAATTATAAATTAATTTTTCGTGGTCAAACCCCAGTTGTTGCAGCATAGTGGCATGGATATCATGCACCGCTACTTTTCCTTTCACTACACTGAAACCAATCTCATCTGTTTCTCCCCAGGTATATCCTTTACGGATACCACCTCCTGCCATCCACATCGTAAATGCCTCCGCATGGTGATCACGGCCAAGGAAAGGCATTTCTTTACCTTCACGGTTTTCCTGCATCGGCGTACGGCCAAATTCTCCACCCCATACTACCAATGTTTCATCTAACAACCCACGTTGTTTCAGGTCCATTAATAAAGCTGTGATCGGTTTGTCGATCTCGGTGCATTTATTACGCATGCCCAGATCAATGGCCGTATCTTCTCCTGTACCATGTGCATCCCATCCCCAGTCAAACAACTGCACAAAACGAACCCCTTTCTCTACCAGTTTGCGTGCCAGCAAACAGTTGTTGGCAAAGGATTCCTGGCCAGGTTTGGTTCCATATAATTGTTGAATGTATTCCGGCTCATCGCTGATATCCATTACGCCCGGTACAGAGATCTGCATCTTGTAGGCCAATTCATATTGAGAAATGCGGGACAATGTTTCCGCATCCGCAAATGTTTCATATTCCAGTTTGTTCACTTCATTGATCGCCTGGATGGATTGGTAACGCATATCACGGTCCATCCCTTCCGGATCTGTGATATATAATACCGGATCTCCTTTGGAGCGGCATTGTACCCCCTGGTAAACAGAAGGAAGGAAACCGCTGCCCCAAACACTTTTACCGGCATCGGGTGTTTTGCCGCCAGAGGTCAATACCACAAAACCTGGCAGGTTGCTGTTCTCTGACCCTAAACCATATGTTACCCAGGCCCCGATACTCGGTCTTCCCAAACGTGCACTGCCCGTATGCATAAATAATTGCGCAGGGCCATGATTGAACTGGTCTGTATGTACACCTTTCAGAAAACTCACCTCATCCACCATGGTAGAAAAATGCGGCATGTAATCAGATACCCATTGGCGGGATTCTCCATACTGCTGAAATTTCGCCTGCGGCCCCAGCATTTTAGGTACGCCACGGATGAACGCAAATTTCTTTCCCTGCAATAAAGATTGCGGGCAAAGCTGGTTATGCAGTTTTTGCAGGTCTGGTTTGTAATCAAACATTTCCAGTTGCGAAGGTGCTCCTGCCATATGCAGATAGATCACATTCTTAGCCCTTGCAGGAAACTGCGGAGCCTTAGGGGCCAGCGGATTCAGGCTTTGCGGCATGCCTGCACCGGCAGGGCTCCCGGAAGAAGAAAAGATATTACATCCTCCAATTAAAGAACCCAGAGCCGTAGCACCAATACCAGCAGCAAAGTCCTGCAAAAAATGACGGCGTGAAAAATATTTCGCGGCTCTTTCATTTGCTTCCCTGATCAATTTCTCAGACATATGGAGACAATTAAGATTTTGATAAAAATTCATCCAGGTTCATGATCGCATTGGCCACTACAGTTAATGCAGCCAGTTCTCCCACCGCCGGCATATCATCTTTGCAATTTGCTAAAGACGCTGCAGCCGCCGGATCACCCTTAAACTTATCGAAAGCCTGTGTATATAATTTAGATAGAATAGCGAGTTTAGCAGGTGTGATCTCCTTATACATCGCCAGTTTGTATCCCTCACTGATCCATGCCTTCTGGTCTTTGCCACCAGACGATCTCATCCAGAGCGCAAGATTACGCGCCGCCTCTACAAACACCGGATCATTTAAGGTGACCAATGCCTGCAATGGCGTATTGGTACGGATCCTGCGTTGTAAACATACCTCTCTGCTGGAACCATCAAAAGTAACAACGGAAGGATAAGGACTAGTCCTCCGGATATAAGTATACACACCTCTCCTGTATTGATCACCATCCTCACTGAGTTTCCAACGCTGCCCATTATATACTGCCTGCCAGATCCCTTCCGGCTGATAAGGCATCACACTCGGGCCATGCATTTTTTCACTCAGTAATCCGCTTACAGCCAATACCTGGTCACGCACCTGCTCAGCTGTTAAACGGAAACGCGGGCCATGCGCCAGCCATCTGTTGGCCGGATCTTTTTGTTGCAACTCAAGCGAGCTGCGGGAATCACGGCGGTAGGCGGCAGACATCACCATTTCTTTTAAAGCTGCCTTCATCCGCCATTGGTGTTTATTCATAAATTGGTAAGCAAGATGATCCAACAAAGCAGGATGCGAAGGCAGGAAACCCTGCGTGCCAAAATCCTCCTGTGTTTCCACGATACCTGTTCCAAACAATTGTTCCCATAAACGATTCACCATTACACGTGCAGTAAGCGGATTCTGTTTGCTGGCCATCCACTGACCCAGCCCCAGCCTGTTGCGTTGTGCATTGGCAGGGAAAGGATTCAATACTTTAGGTACATCAGGTTGTACCAGCACTCCTTTCACTAACCAGTTACCCCTTTCGAAAGTATAGGTTTCGCGGAACATCTCTTTCGGATTTTCCACCATCACCGGCACACTTTCAGGATGACTATTCACTACTCTCCAGTAAGCATTTTCCATTTGTTTATAACCCGGAGCACTTTTTCCCGGAAGGTCTCCGCGTAAAGCCATCCATTCCACACTGCACACTGTCTGGTCAGGTTTGATAGTACTGTTCTTAAAAATAAAATACAGGTGATGCCTTCCTTCAATAGCAGGAATAGGAACATCTGCTACCATGGCACCTTTGGGGTCCGGAAGAGGATGCCTGGCAATAACAGGCCCGTTCAAACTATCTATCCGTATCTCTATGGAACTACCTTTATTGCCGGTCCAGTAATACATATATAAATGCGTACGGCCATTCAAAGGAACATTCTTTAAACGGCAGCTGCCACCATTCCTGATACCTAAATATTTGGTATCTGCCAGGTTACCATTGATGAACTCGTCACAATCATGCGCATGGATCTTAGGTTCCAGTGTACGCAGGAAATCATGCATTTCTTTTTCCTCCGCTTTGTTGCCATGCCGGCTGATCCAGCCGATCACCGTGTCCACCTGTTTCCTTCCTATACTGTCATACAACCGCAGTGTGGGATATTCTCCCGGTGTATCTTCATCTCTTGTATTATTGAGGAAGGCCATCAGTTTATAATAATCCTCAAAACGGAATGGATCATAAGGATGGCTATGGCATTGCACACAGGCAATGGTAGTACCCTGGAAAACTTCCATCGTAGTATTCACCCGGTCAATAATAGCCGCTGTACGGAATTCTTCATCCTGTGTTCCGCCTTCATCATTATTCATGGTGTTACGGTGGAAGGCGGTAGCCGTTATCTGTGATTCTGTAGCATCCGGCAAAAGATCGCCCCCGAGTTGTTCTATCGTGAACTGATCATAAGGCATGTCGTTATTAAATGCATCGATCACCCAATCCCTGTACCGCCAGATCTGGCGTTGTGCATCTTTTTCATATCCTTTGGAATCTGCAAAACGGGCAAGGTCCAGCCACATGGCTGCCCAGCGTTCTCCGTAATGAGGAGAAGCCAGCAAACTGTCCACTACTTTTTCATAACCCTTGTCACTGCTGTCTGCCATAAAAGATGCCTGCATGGCAGCGGTAGGAGGCAAACCTGTAAGATCAAGACTAACCCTGCGTAACAGGGTGAGTTTATCAGCCTGCGGAGCTGGTTGTAAGCCCTCTTCTTCCAGTTTGGTATTAATATAGAAGTCGATATCCGCGGAAGTATCCTTAGGCTTCTCAGGAGGAATATAGGCCCAATGTTCTCCCCATTGCGCACCTTCCTCTACCCAGCGGGTCAGGATCTCAATCTCTTCCTTTTTGAGGGGAGCCGATTTATAAGGCATTCTTTCTTTGGGATCCTTGCTGTGCAGGCGGCGAATAAATTCACTGCGTTTGGCACTGCCGGGGATAATGGCAGGATGCCCGCTTTTAGTATTGCCCAAAGCTTCCTCCCGGAATAGCACACTAAAGCCACCATTTTGCTTTACACCACCATGGCAACTGATACAATGTTTATTAAGGATGGGTTTTACCTCTGTGCTAAAGTCAACGGGCTTGCGTTTCCCGCAACCAATGGTCAATATTCCAGCAACCAGCACAACACAGATGCCGGACAATATTCGGAACGTGGTAGAGTAATGCATAAAGTAAAATAGACGTGCTTATCGTATACTTCTCTCAAAGTACAAAAAAGCCGATACGTTTACAATCCCCACGATAAGATCATCCATCAAATCATAAAATTATCCATCACATTTAACATCTTTTCAATTACATAATGAATATTCATACTTTATCCCAACAAATATATCTTTCACCTGGTCTGTGTTTGTTATTGTTGTTATACATTTAACAGATAACAATCAGATCCTTTGATCAACCATAAAAAGAGGCCGTTTCAGATCCGTTCTGGAACGGTTTTTTATTTACACTTGTATATCTTAGATAGGCTTCACATAGGGTCGACATAGGCTATTCCTTTTACACTTGTATACACAAAAAAGCCCTCTGGTATCAGAGGGCCCGGGTTTCAGTTTACTCAAGTTTTCTAGATCGGGGGTTAGGTTACTCAAAAAGTATATAGTATTCAATGAGTTATATCTCTTTGCCTATGTTTCATAAAAAAGAGGGTGAAAGAATTCACCCTCCGGTATATGCATACATTAGACATGAGACTTATTTGGATCCGGTACTACAACACATATCAACCCAATAATTAAAACAATCCATTTATGATTCCCGGAGTAATGATTCAGAAAAATTAACAAATGCGGCCCAATAGAAGGCTGCAAGGTGATTTTGGTGCTTTGGGGCTGGACGATGAAAGGCCGGCCTGCGCGAAAATGTTTATAATATACATAAGAGTGCTTTTCTGATTTCCAAGGGTGAATCAAAAAAGAAAAAAAATATGGAACTCCGCTTCACCCTCTCCGGATGGATTTAGACTCTTCAATTTGTAAGTCTACAAACAGAGTTATGGAACCAATCGCCAAGAGACTAAAAAGTTTTTTACAGTTCAAGGGACTCACTACAACTGCCTTCACCAGGACCCTTGAGTACAATAGTTGTGAAAAAGTAGCCCGCTTGTTCCGGGTGCCGGGAGCAAAGCCCAGTGTGGATATACTGGAAGATATCGGGAAACATTTTGAAGAGCTGAATCTGCGATGGCTGATCACCGGTCATGGTGAAATGCTGTGCGGAAACCTGCAGCAACCGGTTGCAATTCCGGAAACAGACAGGCCTGCTACCAAAATGGAAACGCATGATCCACAATTACTTTTCCTTCAAACCGCTAATACGGATGATGAATATGTGCATCGTCAGCCCTTTCCTGCTTTCCTCCTGAAAGGCCAGGAAGAAATAGATACGATCTGATCAAAGACCAACTGTGATTTCCTTAAAAAAAATACAAAAGGGCTGCCTAAACAGGCGGCCCTTTTTCCTAACATCTACTTTTGATATATCGCTTTTATCAAAAAATGCTTAATTATATCCTTTGTTCTGTTCAATATTCCCAATACGCACATCTTCATTGGGGATAGGTAATAATTCATGTTTATTAGCCTTATAACCTAAAGCCCCCAGTTCTGCTTCTGCTTTCCCCCAACGCACAAGGTCCATATAACGGAAACCCTCAAACGCCAGTTCCAGGAAACGTTCATTGACTATCGCATTGAACAATGCATCGCCGGTAGCAGTGATCTCACCCAGCCCTGCACGTACCCTCACCTTCTTCAGTTCTTCCCTTGCACGGCCTTCATTACCAGCTCTGTAATAAGCCTCGGCGGCCATGAGTAAAACATCCGCATAACGGATCAGGCGGATATTATTCCCATAGTTCAGATCAGGTACAGCACCGCCCTCTGAACTGGTCTGCCCTTCAAAAGATCCATATTTACGCTGGAAGAACCCTTCATAATCCCAGGCCGTTGGAGCCGTCCAGGCACCACCGTTAGCCACAAGTTCACCAACAGACATTACGGTGTTCTGCCTTCTTTTCACATCTCCTGCTGCCACGTAAGCATTGTACAATTTGGGTTTGGGTAAATTAAAGCCCCAGCCTGCCTGTAAGGAATCATTCGGTGCTTTGGTATAAAAATCACTGCGGGGTCCCTGCAGTTGCACATGGATATTGCTTTCTATCAGGCGGAAAGTAGCCCAGGGGAAATTGCCCCAGTCAAATCCTTTGCGGGAAGAGAACGGTACTTCAAAAACACTTTCTATACCAAACTCTCCGGCATTGGAAAATACTTTCGCAAAATCTGCTTCCAGGTCGTATTCATGAGAAGTGATCACATCATTAAAAGCAGCGGCAGCTTCCGGCCATTTTTGCTGATAGAGGTACACCTTACCCAATAAAGCCTGCGCAGCTCCTTTGCTCACCCTGAAACGTTCACTGGCAGGGTAAGCAGATTTAACTGGCAGTAGAGGGATTGCTTCTTTCAGGTCTTTTTCCATCTGTGCGTACACCTCTGCTTTTTTAGCACGGGGTATTTTGCTGTATTCCGCAGAAGTAAGGTCCTTGAGGATTAAGGGTACATCTCCCCATAAGCCTACGAGATCAAAATAGAAATGTGCACGTAACACTTTACTCTCTGCAATGAGGCGTTTTTGCAGATCGGTTTCCCCTTTCACACGGTTGATCACCTGGTTGCAACGGTAAGCACCAAAGTAACAAACCCGCCATGTCCATAACACAGCTTCGTTCTGTGATTCAAAGGTGAAATTATCCAATGCCTGGTAAGAAGGCTGGTCAGCAGGACCGCTGCCCCCGGCATTGCTTTCATCTGAAGGGAAAGTTTTCACCAGCAATATGCTGGCCCATCCCCAGTTATAATCTGCTTGCAGGAAATCATACGCGGCAAATGTAGCAGCCTGGGCATCTGCATCTGTTGCGTAGAATTCCTGGTCCGGAGACCGGCCCGGTATTTCCTGGTCCAGGAAACTTTTTGCACATCCACTGCCTAAGAACAAGGCAGTGAGGCTAAGGAATGTATATCGGATAATTGAATGCTTCATTGTACTGGGTTTGCTGGTTAGAAACTAAATGAAAGGCCCACCAATGCGGTACGGGGAATAGGATATACTCCTCTGTCTATCCCTAAGCTGTTATTATCTTCACTACCTGCTTCAGGGTCCATTCCTTTGTATTTGGTGAATGTGAAGTAATTATCCAGCGAAGCATAGATCCTGGCATTGCGGATCTTTGCGCGTTTCAGTAAGGATGCCGGCAAAGTATACCCTAACTGTAACTGACGGATACGGGTATACGAACCATCGAATAACATGAAGTCGCTGTTATATACAAACTCGCTGCTGGTATTGGGAGCAAACCATGTATTGGTACTACCCTCACCTGTCCACCTGTCCGTATAGAAGAAAGCAGGACGGTTACCGGTTGGCCTGTCTACCCGGTTGAAGCCCATCAGCACTTCATTTCCGATCTGGCCCTGCACAAATACCAGCAGGTCAAATCCTTTGAAGGCAAGATTTACACGGCCACCAAAGATCACATCCGGATGCGGGCTGCCAATATTGGTATGATCACTGTTAGAGATCACGCCGTCACCATCTGTATCTACAATAATAGGATCGCCGGGTTTAGGGTTCACCGTCATAGTTGTCTTTGCGAGATAATCATCCACCTGTTTCTGGTTCTGGAAAATACCGGCTGTTTTATACCCGCGGAAGTACCAGATCGGTAATCCCTTTTCAAACCAGGAAGCCGTCCAACCCACACCAACACCAGATCCTGCAATACGGTCCACGAACTCATTGGAGCTGGTCACCTCATTTTTAATCGTGGTCATGTTAGCACCGATCTCATATGTGAAGGCATTTTTCTGATCGTTGCGGTAACTTAGTTCCAGTTCAATACCCTTGTTAGAAACTGTACCACCATTCACAATGCGGAGTACGTTCCCTACAACGTTAGGTGCGCTGCCCGGGGTAAGCAAACCTCTTGTGATCTTATTATAATAGTCGACAGTAAAGCTCAGGCGGTTATCGAAGAAGCCCATATCTGCTCCCACATCAAACTGTTCACTGGCTTCCCATTTCAGGTGCCTGTTCTCCAGGTTGGCAGGTTCTGCACCTACAAAGAAATTATCGTTCACATCCGGATAGCTGATATTCTGTGTAGTGATCAATGCCTGCCAGTCTCCAATATTGATATTGGCAATACTACCATTCCTGCCCCAGCTGGCTCTCAGCTTCAGATAGTTCAGCGGGATATTGGGGAAGAAAGCTTCGTTGGAAACAATCCATCCTGCAGATACGGAAGGGAAAGTACCCCATGTATTCTCAGGTGGTAAAAGAGAAGAGCCATCCCTTCTAAGGGTAGCATTGAAAAGATATTTGCCTTTATAATCATACAGCAAACGGCCATAGTAAGAAACCATGGTAGTAGATGTTTGTGTACCTGCAATACGGTCCTGGTCATCCGGCATGAAATCAGGATAACTGAAGTTGTCTCTTTCCTTGAACATACCGGAAGCAGTACCTTCCAAACGATCGTAACCACGCTTCAGGGAACTCATACCAGCCATCACGGTGAAATCATGCTGACCAACTTTTTTATTATAGGTCAGGTAGTTTTCCCACTGCCAATTGTACCAGTTCTCATTCTTGTCAAAAGAACCGGGCACTGTATTCATTCTTTCAGCAGAGAACCAGAAAGTGGGATGCCAGCCATGGTTGCGAAGGAATGCCGCATCCAATCCAAAGCGGGAAGTAAGCTTTAATCCTTTCATGAGTTCCGCTTCTGCATACAAACTACCTACTATCTTATGCTGCGCAGTACCGTCCCTGGTAATAGCCATTTGTGCCAATGGGTTACCTGCTTCTCCAAACACGTAATCAGACACACCATAGTAACGGCCATTGGGATCTTTCACCAGGTTAAAACCAGCGTTCAATGCATTCTGCGCTCTTGTGCTCAATGGCCCTGTAAATACAGTAGGCATGAGGGGGTCCAGCAGAATAGCATTACTGATCACCGAACCAAATTCATCATCTTCCGTTACACCATTTCTTTTATGGTAAGCATAGGAAAGACGATTGCCCACTGTTAACCAGGGTTTTACTTTGTGATCTGTATTGATCCTTACAGTGTAACGATCAAAACGTGCACGGTCACCACCAATTACACCATCCTGCCGGAACAAGGTTCCGCCAATGAGGTAAGAGGATTTTTCAGAACCTCCGCTGATGGTGAGTGCATGTCTTTGTAATGGAGCTGTTTGTGCAATTTCTTCAAACCACTCTGTACCTGTTTTCCCTTTCCAGGCTGCCGGATCAGGAATGGTGCCGGGCGTTCCGGCATCTTTTACGTACTGGGTGTATTGCTCCGCATTCATCATCTTCATCGGGTTCTTAATGGATTGCCGGCCGTACTGCATGCTGTAATCAACTCTGGTGGACCCGTCTTTTGGTCCTGATTTTGTGGTGATGATCACTACACCGTTTGCTCCTTCCGCTCCATAGATAGCTGCGGAAGCTGCGTCCTTCAAAACCTCCATGGAAGCTATTTCAGAAGGATCGAGGTATTCAATGCCACCGGCACGCATACCATCAATAATATACAAGGGTTCTGAAGAACCATTGGAACCTGTACCACGGATCCGTACCCGCATGCCGCTTCCGGGAGAACCGGAAACCGGTAATACGGTTACACCTGCTGTACGTCCCTGTAATGCCTGTTCAATTCTGCTGGAAGAAACAGAAGCAATATCTGCTGCTCTTACAGAAGAAATGGCACCGGTCACCAGGCTTTTGCGTTGTGTACCATAACCCACTACCACTACTTCATTCAGTGCGCGGTTGCTTACATCCAGGGTTACATCAATGGAACGGTCTCCGGCAACAACCACTTCTTTCCCTTCGTACCCCAGCAGGGAAAATACCAGTGTTTTACCCGTGGAAACATCCAGCGAATATTTACCTTCTCCATCAGCCTGGGCGCCCCGCGTTTCCCCTTTGATCTGAACGGATACACCGGGTAATGGTGTTCCATTCTCTCCATCTGTAATGCGGCCGGTCACTTTCACTTTACGTACCGTGTCTGCTGCTACGCCTGTGATCATCATGGCAGAAGCGCCATTGAGTTTCATCATGGGCATAGTGTTCGTAGACTCATCGCCGTTAGTGTCCTGTTTTGCGGGGCCGGATGACTTTGGGCGGGGAGCTTTATCTTCTGGTAACGGAACGATGGCCCAGGTATTGGGCTGAACAGATTGGGCCTGCAAACCATGCGGCGTCAGCAGGGCTTTGAGCATCTCTTCTACATTGTTGAATCCTTCCGTAGAAAAATTCACTTTTACATTGGGTAACTTTTTTGCTTCATACAGCAGATCAATTTTGTACTCCTTGTGGATCTCTTTTAGCAACTGTACCAGTGTTTTCTCCCTGGCTTTTTCAGACGTGGGTTGCTGCCAGAATTCTGGTTGGCGGATAACAGCCAGTTCCTGCCAGGGGCCTGCTACAGACCAGCTCGAAGTGGCTGTTGATACCGCAACCAGTAAGGCGCTTCGCAACAATAGTTTAGCTTTCATAATATGGAATGTTAATTGTGGGTAAACGATTTTGGTAGATACACTTTGGGCCTTCAGTCTTGTTACAAGCTGTCAGTAAACCCCGATTTAGCGCTGTTTTTAAATTATTGTTAGGTTATTCTTTATTCTTAAATACCAGCTGGCCGTCCTTTGCTTCAATTTGGATGTTCATAGTGATGGACAATGCCCGCGAAAGCTGCGTGATATCCTCTGCGTAAAGATCCCCGCTGATCTTTTTGTGGTTGATCTCGTCGTCTAAGACCAACACTTCATAGCCGAATTTTGTTAAGATGATGGATGATATCTCTGCAATAGAAGTATTTTCAAAATGATACCGGTGATTCCGCCAGTCTGCTATTAACTCTGTATTCACGGCTTCCCGGAGTTTGGATTGATGTTTTTCCACCTGCACTTCATCTCCCGGTTTCATCATAAACACCTTATCACTGGCTGTCAGCTGTACCTTTCCCTCTTTCAGGGAAACGGTGGTGCGCGCGCCTAACATATTCACATTGAACTTTGTACCCAATACCGCTACGTCAATTTCATCCGTATGTACAATGAACTGTGCATTCCCCGCACCGGGCTTTTTGGTGATCTCAAAGTAAGCCTCCCCATCCAGCCAAACACTACGGCTTTCCGCAGGATCCCACTCCATGGGTATACGCAATGTGGAGTTCGCATTAAGGTAGACGATCGAACTGTCCGGAAGTACCACCTGTTTGATCTCCCCATAGGCAGTATGGTAACTCTTGGTGCTATTGGAAACAATCGTACAATAGATATTATAGGCTGCATACCCCAGTAATGGCAACAACACGGCTGCTGCCAGGGCCCTTACAACAATACGCCTTACCATCCCGGACTTTTTCCGGGAAATAGCCGTTTCAATCTGCTGCCAGCTTTCTTTTGTTTTTTCTTCCGGCACTGCTTTACGCCGGAAGCGGATAGGAGAACTGCCTGGATCTTGCGGTACGGATGGATCTTCCATAGCGTGTTTTATTAGAAGACACGCAAACAGGCACCGGGATACTCCTTTTCAGGGAACTTTTTTTAAAATAAATGCAGGAACAGCCACCATAAAGGGATATGCCCCATCATTCCCCTGAGCTGGGTGAGGGCCTTATGGGCTAAATTGATCACGGACTGGTAATTCACTTTCATGATCTCCGCTATTTCTGTATAAGAAAGCTCTTCATAAAAGCGCAAATAGATCACTTCTTTCTGCCGCCGGGGTAACTGATTGAGGTACTGGCTGATCCTGGACTGCCGTTCTGTGGTTTGCTCCTGTTCTATAATAATGTCCTCCGGCGAAAATGCGATATCGGGTTCGCTGGGGGGTAAGATCTGGAGGGTACGTAACCCGCGTAACTGGTTGAGTGCCTGCCGCCGGAGGGCCGTGAAGAAAAAAGCCCGCACATTCTGTAGCAGGCCAATGTTTTCTTTTTTATACCATATACGAATAAACACTTCCTGCACCGCATCCTGCGCAACATCTTCATTACCAAGCATGGCGAGTGCATACCGGTATAATACCGGATGTAATTGACCGTGAATGCCGGCATACGCTCTTGCATCTCCCTGGAGCACAAGTTGCCAGGAACTGGTCAGGTCTTCACCCTGTTCATAGGCATCCGGCATGGGTGAGCTTGGGTTTTTTATTGGAATGTGGAATCGCTGTCACTTCATGTAAAATAACGAATCTCATCGAAATAAAAAGGAAAAGGCACAAGCTGAAGCTTGCGCCCGTTATATTAGCAGCATATTCCTATAAGGCGTTTTTGAATGATGCGGGAAGCAGAACACGGAAAAAAAGTGCCCTGCATCCGCACCTCCGCTTGCGTGTAGCGGGGAGGTTTGTCAATCTAAAAGATCTCAGTTCTCAGTAAACATAGCGTGTACGCCATTACCATGCTGGCGGCAGCATGCACGGGTATTGCTATTTATCGGATCAGGCAATTGGGGGCTTACTCCGGGGTCGTTTACTTCGCAATTAGTTTCCTTGCAGCAAAGGTAGAAGGCTTTGATCTAAAGCCAACCACATAAAGATGTGAAATGTCTTTTTTAATGCTTCAATTGCTGAATTAATGGAATTAAGCAATTATTTTTGAGGAGAGCATTAATCTATGTACATGATCCGCAAGGAAAAGCAGCTGCTACTCTCTGTGTTGTTCCTGCTTTTTCAACTGGCTGCAAAGCCCCAATCCCAATCTTATCTCTTCTCCCGCCTCAATGTGGAAGACGGTTTGCGCAGCAATTATGTGACGGCCATTTTCCAGGATACCAAAGGTTTTATGTGGATAGGTACGGAAGGAGGGCTCCAACGCTACGATGGCAAACAATTTGAATACTTCCCCTTTGAGGGCATACCGGAGATCTATCATGAAAAGGTACAGCGCATCCTGGAAGGAAAGAACAATACCCTCTGGATCGCTTATAACTCCTGCATCGTCACCTATAATTATGTAACAGGCAAAGCACGCAAAATACTGGTTCTGCACCAGCATATTGAAAAGAACTTCCAGGCCACGCAGTTCTTTATAGACAGTCGTGGTAACACCTGGCTCTGCACTACAGACCACGGTACTTTTTTGTATGAAGAAAAAGCACTGGCATTCATCCCCTTCTCTAAATTCTTCGCCCCCGCCGGTTTCAATATCGTCAATGTAGCAGAGGACCCTGTTACGCATAATTACTGGCTGGGTACCAATATCGGGATCTGTATGCTGGACTATGCGCAGAAGATCTGTTATACGCCACAGAACAATCCCCGTAACATTCCGCTCCTGAATACCCCGCAGCTACAGGTAAACGTTACCCGTTTATTCGGCAGTTCCAAACGTGGCCTGTTCATTAATACCTGGCTTCGCAATGCAGAAAGGCCCCGTTTCTATCATTATGATCTGCAAACCGGGGTGCTCACAGAACAGCATAAAGACCAGGGCCATATGTCCCAGTTGATAGAAGATAGCCGCGGGAATATTTGGGCTGCAGGAGACCGCTTACTTCGATTCACCCCGGATGGCCACCAGCTGGAGATATTCGAACGTAACCAGTTCGCCCGCAATGGCCTGGACTATTCAGAGATGTTCGCCCTCGCAGAAGACAATATGCAGAACCTCTGGATAGGTACCAGCAATGGCCTGTTCATCTTCAATTATGCCAAACAGCAATTCCATACAGTGATCTACTGGCCGGAGAGTTACAAACACTCGCCCCCTTTACTGGAAGCCACTGATATCTGGCAACATCCTAATGGAGACGTATGGGTGAGCAGCTGGGGATATGGGGTACTGGTATTCGACAGTTCCATCACCCGGTTAAAAAAACGCCTGTTCCACCCCTCCAATACTACCATCAACATGGCCTTTTGCATGTTGCCCCTGCCGGATGGAAAAGTACTGATCGGCGCACAGCATGCTAACCTATGGATCGTAGATCCCAAAACATGGAAAGTGGAATACCGTGTATTGAAAGAACTGGATAACCGCTCCATCCGTTGCATGACGCTGGACAAACAGGGGAAGGTATGGCTGGGCACACAAAGAGGTATCGTAGCAAAATGGGACCTCCAACGTAATAACATCCGCACTTTCACAGATAGTTTTTATACGCAGGGCCGTTATCTCTGGAACCATATTCAGGATATTTATGCAGACGAGGATAATTTCATCTGGGTAGGTACCATGTACAATGGCCTGTTGAAAATGGATACCGCCGGCCATGTAATGCAACGTTATGCAGCTGATGAACGCGCTCACCTCTTACCCACCAGCGATATCCGCAACATCTTCCCCATGGGAGATCACAAACTCCTGATCGCAGCAGGCGGCATCGTACTGCTGGATACGAAAAAGGATAAAGTGCTTTCAACTATTACGCAGGAAGATGGATTGCCCGTTGGCGCCATCACCAATGTGCAGCCCCTCAATGATCAGAACATCCTGTTCACTACAAACTTCAGCGCAGGCAAAGCTAATCTCACCAAACGCAAAGTAGTGCACTACGGCAGGAAATACGGGATTGCAGATGAAACCTTTGAATCCCCCGCCAGTTACAAACTGCGGGATGGCCGCGTAGTGTTGGGCAGTACCAAAAACATTATCTTCTTTGAACCGGATAGCCTGCAGGACCCTGTTCCGCCTCCTGATGTACGCATCCATTATTTTAAAACAGACGGGGACCTGGTGACGCCTTATCAGCCCATGATGGAGAATGCTGATCCCGAAATAAACCTGCGGTACCAGGATTGCAATTTCACCATCGGTTATATTTCCCTCGCCTATCTCGAACAGGATAATCTCAGTTATTCTTACCGTTTAGAAGGAATAGACAATGGCTGGGTAAAAGCAGGCAACCGCAGGTATGTGACCTACACCAATCTTGCTCCCGGCACTTATACCTTCCAGGTATATTGCGAGAACGGAGAAGGCATGCAAAGCCAGCACATCACTTCCATCCGTATTGTACTGGCTTCGCCTATCTGGCAGAAAGGATGGTTTTACGGGCTGATCATATTACTCATCGCCGGCATCATTTATCTCATTCACCGCATCCGTGTGAATCGTATCATGTCCACCGAAAAAGTAAGGCGTCGCATTGCACGGGACTTACATGATGATATGGGCTCCACGCTCACTTCCATTAATATCATGAGTGCCATGGCCAGGAGGAACGCAGCCCTGGCAGACCTCAGTAAAACACAGGAATTCCTGGTGAAGATCGGCGACAGTACCACCCGCATGATGGAAAGCATGGACGATATTGTGTGGAGCATCAACCCCATGAACGATAACCTGCAAAGAGTGATTGCCAGGATGCGTGAATTCACAACAGGTGTACTGGAAGGCCGGCAGATAGCATTCACATTTTCCATCGATGATAAGATCTTCAACCGCAGGCTGCAACTGGAAAGCCGGCACGACTTCTTCATGATCTATAAAGAAACCATCACCAATATCGCCAAATATGCCCAATGTACTTTTGTAGACATCCGCATTCAGTTACGCAAAGGCAAACTGGTACTACGTGTACAGGATAACGGCGTAGGCTTTGATGTGAATGATGCAAATGAAGGAGATGGATTGATGAATATGCAACGCAGGGCACACCGCATGAAAGGCCATCTTAATATTCAGTCACAACCCGGAAAAGGCACCGTGATCACGCTCATGTTCCCAACCACATAACCATGTGGTTGGCAGAACCGGTCAGGCATGTTACCTTTACCGAACATTCCATTACCATGATTCGAATTGTGTTATACGAGGATAACACCAAACTGCGAGAGAACTTAACATTACTGATCGATGGAGCAAACGACTTTATAGTATGCGGCGCATTCAAGAACTGCGACCATATTCTGCAACAAACGCAAGAGCTGCTTCCTGACGTAATATTAATGGACATCGATATGCCGGGTACCAATGGCATTCAGGGCCTACGGATCATCCGTTCACAATACCCCGATCTTCCCATTCTCATGCTCACGGTGTTTGATGATAACCAGCATGTTTTTGATGCCATCAAAGCGGGTGCAGATGGATACCTCCTGAAAAAAACATCCCCCGAAAAATTACTGGAATACATACACGAAGTATATGAAGGCGGTGCCCCCATGACCTCTTCTATCGCCCGGCAGGTATTACATCTCTTTGCCCGCCAGCCTTCTGACAAGAATGATACCTATCATCTTTCAGAGCGGGAAAAAGAAGTGCTGCAATTACTGGTAAATGGTTACAGTTATAAAATGATCGCGGGAGAGATCTTCATTTCTATAGATACCGTACGCTCACATATTAAAAAGATCTACGAGAAATTACATGTTAACTCAAAATCGGAAGCTGTAGCCAAGGCCTTCAGGGACAAGCTGGTGTAAGCAACATGCTTCAAAAACCATAGTCAAGGCTTTTAAACACCGATCTGGTTTTCACATTCCCATCTAGTTACAACCACTCATCCTCACACGTTCGTTGTAAACCACATCGATATGTGATTGTATGCTACCCCCAACTGTTGCAATTTTACAGCAACGGAAACCTAATGACATGCTTTTTAACACCCCCCTTGTGGCAGTGCTATGCATCGCCATGATCATTTCTTGCAGGAAGGACCCCAAACCCTTGCAGCCAAATAACAATAGGTTATTGCTGAGAGTGGCAGCAGCGGATAACAACAAGGTTGATAAATTCCAGTATGACGCGCAAGGCCAGGTGATCAGGTTTTTCTATTACCGTGGTTATGGAGACACTGCTCACCAGGAGTATACATACAAGAACAACCGCCTGCATAAAATAATCCATTACAACGCAGAGTTCTCTGAATACTTCTATGCAGGAGATACCCTGAAAAAAATGGAGATCAGCGATGTCAACGATGGGGTAACAAACTATGTAACATACAGCTACCGGAACGGCAAGCTGGATGAAGAACAAACATATCACCGGGAAAATGGCCAATGGGTACCGCAGCAGAAAAGAACGTACGACTATGATGCAAAAGGAAATGTTCATAAGATAGATACATACCTCGGGCCGGATCTTCAGGGAACGATCGAATATGCCCGTTACAGTGATCATCCGGATCCGTTAGAGGGTATCATACAACAAAAATACACAAAGGGGCTGCCCCGATGTGTAGAGAAAGAAATTCATTATGATGGATGGGGGAATATTGAATGGACAACGGAATACACTTATGAATATGATGCAAAAGGATACCCCCTGAAAAGAGAAACGATCTCCCGCAACCCGGATAATAATGTATTGGCCAGGTACACTGTTTTTTATTCATATGCTAATTAGCCCCGGAAACATTTATTCCTTGTAATGTTTATCCCCAAAAACATTTGTTCGTAGCCCCAAAAAAGCAAAAAGGGCACACCACGCGTGTGCCCATATTTTTTTACAACACTTTTGGCCGGTTTTTTGTTACCTATGCATCAAAACATCCAAAAAATGACAAAGCAATTGATCCGCCTCTTTACAGTATTTGGAGCAGCCTCCCTGCTGCTGAGTGCCTGTGCTTCACAGCAGGGTACCCCAACTGCCGCCAGTATGGGCAAAGACGCAAAAGGAAAATGGACGCTGAACAATGTAAGTTATGACGGTTTGCCTTCCACGGCCAAGGTGACCACTGTTTTTTCCAATATTCCACCCAAATGCCTCGAGGGCAGTGACTGGAACCTGCCATCCAATAAATACGGCAGTTTCGCTACCACTTCTTCTGCTAATGGCTGTACACCCGTTTCCCAGAACATCGTATGGTCTACCCTCAACCAGGGCGGCGTGGTGATGATCCAGTTCAAGGAACTGCTGGAAGGGGTGAAAGCCAAAAATATCTCAGACGGGTACCGGGTGGAACTGACTTCTGTTAACAATACCTCCATGGTATGGCGCGCACCGGTTACTTATGATGGCAAAACCGCTTATATCGTATATTCTTTTACAAGGAAATAATTAACGGGAAACCGGCTTAAAAAAGGGAAAAGCAGGGCAATTTTGTCCTGCTTTTTCCTTTTTAGTTATTGTATCTTTGCCCCTCGTTGAAAGAATTATGAAAGCATTTAATTTATTTATCAAATATCGTTTACCCCTGGGCATCCTGCTTTTGATAGGGGGTATTGCGCTGGGCCTTGCTTTTGGCTGGTGGGAAGCTGCTATTGTATTGCTGATAGCCGTTGTTTGTATCGTTACGCATTTCCTGTTTGGGCCTATGCGCCTGGTACAGGAAGCTGTGGAGGCTGGAGATGTGGATGGAGCCATGCGCATCCTGAATAGTATCCAGTTCCCGAAACTGCTGTACAAACCCATCCGTTCCGGGTATTACCTGATGCAAAGTAACCTGGCCATGCAGAATGAAGATCTGGACAAAGCGGAATCTGCCGTAAGGGCCAGTATCAAATCCGGCAGTCCTACCAGGGAACATGAAGGCATGCAGTATTTCCAACTGGGCATCATCGCTTCTCAGAAGAATGATACCAAAACAGCCAGCGAAAACCTGCGTAAAGCCCTCAAGCTGGGCCTGCCAGACAAAGAAAATACCGCCGCCGCTTTATTGCAGCTCTGCTCTATTTCTATGGGTCGCCGGGATTTTAAAGCTGCCAAAGAGTATTTCCGCCGTGCAAAAGAGCAGAAGCCTACTACCGAGCAGATCAAAAGTCAGATTAAAGAAATGGACAAATACATCAGCCGGATGCCTGGTTGATGATAAATTCCTTTATAAAAGAAATCCCGGTAGGCCATGCTTACCGGGATTTTTTATGCTTGCAGGCCGGAACTCCGGCCGCCTATATCTAGATCTTATTTAAAGCCTGCTCCAGGTCTTTAATTAAATATCCCGGGTCCTCCAGCCCTATATACAACCGCACCATCTTATGTTTCGGCTCCTTAGGATCAAAACTATCCGCCTCCAGGGAAGCACAGGCAGGGAAAGCCAAAGACTCATGCCCACCCCAGGAAACAGCCATGAGAAAATGTTTCAGGGAATTGCAGAACAATTCCACCTGCTCCCGGCGTTCCACTTTTAATTGAATGGTCAGCAACCCCGCTGCTCCCTTCATCTGGCTGGAAGCCAGTTCAAACTGCGGAAAATCCGGGTCCAGCGGAAAGAATACTTTATGGATCAGGGGATGTTTTTTCAGCCATGCCAATACCTGCCGGGTACTATCCGCACTGCGTTGCAGCCTGATCTCCAGGGTACGCAACCCTCTCAGTAAAAGCCATGCATTAAAAGGCGCAATACCACTGCCGATATTCAGGTATTCAGATACAAAGATCCGGCGGATCTTTTCCTGGGAACCGGTCAATACACCCGCCATGGTATCACTATGACCACTGATGAATTTGGTAGCAGATTGCAGGCAGAGATCTATCCCCATCAGATGCGGTTGCTGGTACAAAGGTGTACAGTAACTGTTATCGATCATGGTGGTGATATTCCGGCTGCGACCTAATTGGGCTACGGCCTTTATATCCTGTAACTCAAACGTAAAGGAGTTGGGAGATTCCAGGTAAATGAGACGGGTATTGGGCCGGATCGCCTTTTCAAAATTGGCGGTGTCCGTTCCGTCCACAAAAGTGGTTTCCACCCCGAATTTCGGCAGGATGATCTCAAATAGTTGTCTTGCCCAATTGTAAGGGTCGCGTACACAGATCACATGGTCCCCCTGTTGCACAACAGAAAGTACCCCCGTAAAAATAGCTGCGGCGCCGCTTCCAAATACAAGCGCATCCTCCGCTCCATCCAATGCGGCCAGCTTCTGCCGAAGGATGTCAATGGTTGGATTATGCCCCCGGGAGTACAGGAAACCCTTGTACTCATCCAGCAGCAGGTCTCTCATAGCTGCGACTGTCTCGAACGCAAAATTGCTGCTTTGCATAATTGGAGGAGCAATGGCATTAAAATATTGCTCTCTGTCTTCCCCCAATTCATTGATAATAAACGATAGATCCATAGTCAGTTGTATTCCCTTTGCACTATCCAAAAAAGACGCAAAGTACATAAACTTCATTTCTCCGTGACGGTCCGGCGTACGGCTCTTTTCATAAAAAAGTAGATCGGCAGGCCCGCTACGAACCAGAACATTCCACTAAGGGCCTGCTGCCAGTCACTTATAAAGATATTGACTGTTACAAAGAGATAAGTTCCAATAAAAAATACCGGTAACCAGGGGTATAAACGCATTTTATAGATACCTGTATTGTCCAGGTGCGCCGTTTTCTTCCTCAGGATAAATATAGTGGCCGCCGCAGAAGCCAGGCCGATGGAATCAAACAGCATTACGTACTGGATGATCTTGTCAAAATTGCTCAGGAAATACAGCAGCCCTATGATCAATACAGTAAAGGTGGTAAGGGCCACTTCCTGCACCTGCGTTTTGCTGTTCACCCTTTTAAAGACCGAAGGTAATACCCCGTCTTCCGCCATGGCGTAATACATGCGGGGATTGGAAATGAGGTTCACGTTAGAATACCCCAGCACGGATAAGAACAATAAAATAGAGGTGATCTTAAATCCGTTCTCTCCAAAAAATACGCCTGCCATACGGGCTGCCAGGGCATCTGTTGTTTTCAGCTGCTCAAAACCTATCACTTTCACATAAGCATAGTTCACCGTCAGGTATAAGAAAAGGATAATGCTGATGCCAATGAAAATAGCCCTGGGTGTATTTTTAGCCGGCTCCCGTACATCACTTCCAAAGTTGATGGTCTGCTGATAACCGCCATAGGTAAAGAATACCGGTACCAGGGCAGCACCAAAAATATAAAACCAGCCATGGCTGCTGGTGGTGGTAGCTGTACTGGGCGGGGCCACATGATTGCTGAATACGGTTAAACAAAGCAGTAATACCATCCCTATCTTCACCACCGTAAGTATATTCTGCCAGTTGGCACTCATACGGATGCCCATCATATTGATCACATACAGGAATAGCACAGCCCCGATGGCAATGGCTTTCCGCCCTCCTTCATGTTGAACGGTTTCGGGTAAAAGCACTGGCCCTATATATTCCGCCCCAACAATACAAACAGCTGCAATGGAAGCCGCATTAGAGATCACCAGCGTCCAGTTGATCATAAAAGAATAAGCAGGATGGTAACCATAGGAGCATACTTTATAAAAGCCCCCTGCAACAGGATAACGGGAACCGATCTCTGCATAAGTAAGCGCCCCGCATAAGGAAACAAGTCCTGCCAATGCCCATACAGCATAGAACAATGTTGGCGTACCGGTTTCCCGGGCCACGCTCACAGGGGTTTTGAAGATGCCCATACCAATCACTAATCCCACCACTATCATCGTCAGGTCAAAGGGCCCCAGCTTAGGTTTAATACTCATATCTACAAGATATTACAAAATATCGTAGGTTTGCCCCCGGTAAACGGTTGCCCTTAGAAGATATCCTTCTTCTATCAGGCATTAATAGGGAATCCGGTTCAATTCCGGAGCTATCCCCGTAGCTGTGATCCTGCTTCCTTATCTTTCTCCATAAGGAATGTTTTTCGGACGCTTCAACCACTTCTCATAACGGGAGGGAAGGTCAATCCGGAAAGCAGGAAAGCCAGAAGACCTGCCGTATACCCATTTTATCAGTCCGCGCTTTCGGGTGAAAAGCGGAGGGTGTAATTGCCTGTTCGAAACGGCATTCTATACTTTTCAGTATCTCCCTTGCGTGTAATTAAAACAATTACATGAAAAAAAACATCTACACACCAATCGCAATTGCCATGCTGGCAATGGGCCACGCTGGCTTCGCGCAGGATTCTTCGCGCGTATCGCAACTCAACACCGTAGTAGTTACTGCTACCAAATTCGCCAAAAAACAAAGTGAAACCGGTAAGGTGCTCACCGTTATTGGCCGTGAACAAATTGAAAGGAACATCGGCCGCTCTGTAAGTGATGTACTGAATGAACAAGCCGGCATCGTGATCAATGGCGTAGGTTCCAACCCCGGTAAAAACAAAGAACTGTATTTCCGCGGTGCCACTTCTCAATATACCACTATCCTCTTAGATGGTATCCCCGCTGCAGATGCTACCGGCCTTACCGGTAATGCCATCGACCTCCGCTTTATGCCGGTAGACCTCATCGAAAGAATTGAGATCCTGCGCGGCACACAATCTACATTGTATGGTGCAGATGCCATCGCCGGTGTGATCAACATCATCACTAAAAAAGGCGGCGTAAAACCCATCAGTGGTTTCGGCAACCTTACCTGGGGCAGCAACCGCAGCCTGAAAGGAACAGTTGGTCTGCGCGGCCACCAGGAGAATGTTGACTACAACGTGAGCTTCACCCACTTTGAAACAGATGGTATCTCTGAAGCCGCACCGCATGATACGGTGACCAATCCGCAATTCGACAAGGATGGTTACAAACAGAATGCCGTGATGGTAAACCTCGGCATCCAGGCTACAGAACAGCTGAAACTGCAACCCTTCTTCGTATACTCTGATTACAAAAGCTCTTACGATGGCGGCCCATTTGTGGATGCCCTGAAGAACACTAACAAATCAGATCTCATCCATACCGGTATCCGTGGTATCTATGACCTGAACGGTAAAGGAGAAATACGCGCCAATTTCGGCTACCAGAAAGTAACACGCGTGGATGAAAGCCAGTGGGGAGTACTTCCCCTGGACGGCCGTTCTTACTTCGCGGATGTGTATGGTCACTATAGCATCAATGACTGGTTCCAGGTACTGGCAGGAGTGGAATATCGTAAAGCGGAACTGATAGACACAGTTAATTTCCTTGTCAACAAATTCAGTGCACGCTCGCTATTCAACACCAGCCCTTACGTGTCTGTATTCATTAAAAACCTGCATGGCTTCAGCTTTGAAGCTGGCGGCCGTTATACCCTGCATTCCAAGTTCGGCAACAACTTCACTTACAGCCTCAACCCTTCTTACCTGGTGTCTGATAAGCTGAAACTGTTTGTGAACATCTCTTCCGGATTCAAGGCACCTACTTTAACTGCGCTCTATGCTTCTTACGGAGATGAGAACCTGAAAGCAGAAAAAGCCACCAGCTACGAAGCCGGCTTCCAGACCTTCCTCATAAAAGATAAACTGGATCTCCGCGTAGTAGGATTCAAACGTGATATTAAAGATGTGATCGCCTACATCGGCAACAAGTACATGAACTTTAACAAGCAGAACGATAAAGGAATAGAAGTGGAACTGGCTGTACATCCTGCAAAAGGCCTGGATGTGAAAGTATTCTACGCTTATGTGGAAGGACAGGTAACTACCAGGGCCGGTACAAAAGATACCACCTACAATAACCTCGTACGCCGTCCTAACCACAGTGGTGGTTTGAACATTGCTTACCAGGTATTACCGAAAGTATTAGTAAGCACCAATATCCGCCAGGTAGGTACCAGGAACGATCTGTACTTTCCGCCATGGCCAAATCCTTCTCAGAATGTTGAGCTGAAAGCCTACACCATCTGGGATATGTATGCAGAATACCGCTTCTCTGACAATGGCCGTTTATTTTTTAATGCAAATAATATCACCAATAACAAAAAATATTGGGAAATTTACGGATACTCCGTGCAAGGCTTTAACATGCAGGCCGGAATATCTTTCAGTTTGTAATATCTAAATACTATACCCGTCATGTCAATTAAAAACTTACAGCCCCGCTTTTTAGTGCTGTTATTATTCATCGTAGTAGCAGGTGTACTGCGGATCACCGCAGCAGGTGAGATCACCCCCTTCTCCAATTTTTCTCCTGTAGGAGCCATGGCCTTATTTGGCGGCGCTTACTTTGCAGATAAATGGAAAAGTTATGTGTTCCCGCTGCTCACCCTTTTCCTCGGTGATGTGATCATGAGCCAAACCATCTATAAAGCATATGCCACCGGCATCCTGTATGAAGGATGGATCTGGACGTACCTGGGCTTTGCCGCTATGGTATTAACCGGACAGCTCATCATCAAAAAAGTGCGGATCACCAATGTGGTGGCTGCCAGCATGATCGCTGCCATCGTATTCTGGCTGCTGGCCGATTTCGGTACATGGACCACCACACATAATATTGACATGACAACCGGTCTTCCCTTCACAAAAGATGCACAAGGTCTCGTGAAATGTTACATACAAGGGTTGCCGTTAGTAAAGAATACCATACTGAGTAACCTAGTGTTCAGTGCTATCTTCTTCGGTTTATTCGAGTGGATGCAGAACAAAATACCAGCACTGTCTATTCCAAGATAATATCACAAAGGGGCTGGCTGCATGGTCAGCCCCTTTATAAAAAATACAAACATGGTCGCCTGTTCCTTTCTCCCCGCTGCCACACAAATGATCTACGATATGGGCCTGCAACACCTGTTGCATGGCGTTACATTTGAATGCCCGCCCATTGCACTTGCTGAAAAACAACGGGTAGTACGCTACGTATTGGAAGGAAATACTTACAGCAGTGAGGAAATAGACCGCATCTTTTCTGCGTCCAAAGCACAGGGCAAGAGTTTGTATTATGTGGATGATGCCGTACTGGGAGCCATTGCACCGGATGTGATCTTTACACAGGATGTTTGCGAAGTATGCCAGATAGATACCCATTGCACGCAACAGGCCGTTTATAAATTACCAAAGCTCCCCGAGCTGGTAAGCCTCAGCCCCAATAACCTCCAGGATGTTTTTAATTGTGCTATCACCATAGGTAAAGCATTGGGAGAAGAAGAAGCCGCTTACCGTTACCTCGCCCGTTTACAGGAACGTTTGGACTTTACTGTAGATACTCTACGTGCACACCGTGCTCCCTTACGCCGTGTGATGATCATGGAATGGATGGCCCCTGTGTATAACTGCGGTCACTGGATCCCTTACCAGGTTGCTTATGCTGGTGGGGTAGACATGTTATCCAATCCCGCCGGCGATTCCATCGTTACCCCCTGGGAAAAGATACTACGTTATGACCCCGAAGTATTAGTAATTGCACCCTGCGGTTTTCTCACAGAACGTTCCGCACAGGAATTACATCTCGTAACCCGCGTGCCCGGTTGGGAGCAATTACAAGCTGTACGCAATAACCATGTATTTCTGGCTGACTACGATCTCTTCACCCAACCCAGTGCCAGCACATTGGTAGATGGTATCACTGTGCTTTCCCATCTTTTCCATCCAGAAATATTTCCCACGCCCATTGAGCTGCAACACAAGTTCAGAACACTGGACCTTCAACCTGCGTAATAGAATTATAGTATCTTTGCGCCGGAATGAGGGATATATTTTTAATAAGGCATACTACGCCTGATGTAATTTACGGCACCTGCTACGGATTTACCGACCTAGACCTGGCCAGCACTTTTCATACAGAAGCTACCCGCGTGCAGAACATCTTACCGGCAAAAGACTTTACCGTTTTCGCCAGTCCCCTACAACGATGCAGCAAACTGGCCGAGTTCCTGTTTGGCGCTCCCTTTGTAACCGATGAACGTTTACGCGAAGTGAATTTCGGCGACTGGGAAATGCAAACCTGGACAGACATTGCTATCACCACTCCCAAAACCTGGATGGCAGATTACCTCTACAACCCCATGCCCAACGGCGAAAGTTATGCCGCTCTCTACGAACGCAGCGTAGCCGCTTTCCAGGAAATACTAAAAACCAAAGAAGATACCGTTATCGTCACCCACGGCGGCGTGATCCGTTCCATTTTAGCCTACGCAACCAATACAGCCCTGGAAGATTCTTATGGGATCAGGGTGGAATATGGGCGGGTGGCGCATTTGAGGGCAAATGAGGAAGGATTTGAGGTGAAGGGACTGAATTTGTAAGGGAGCTTTGCGGAGAATAAATGATCTATTTTACGCACTATTTGCGGAGAATAAGCCGTATATTTACCGCATAAAATGCGGAGTATGTACTTACACCAATTACCAAAATGGCCTGACTTCTATTTTGATTTCCCCAAAACCTACTGGGCTCTTGTAGACGTTCGCCATAATCAGGGTAAGCTGTTAGGCCGAATGGAAAGTCTTGGGTTCAATCTGCAAAAACAAGCCGGATTGCAGAACCTTACATTAGATGTAATCAAATCCAGCGAAATAGAAGGTGAGATCCTTAACCCAGAACAGGTACGTTCTTCCATTGCACGAAGATTAGGAATAGATATTGGTGGCTTCGTTCCGGCAGACCGGGACGTGGAAGGCATCGTGGATATGATGGTAGATGCCACACAACACTACAAAGAGCCACTAACGGCTGAACGGCTCTTCCGCTGGCATACCTCATTATTTCCTGCAAACAAATACAAAATGACCATTGGCGCATGGCGGACAAATGCAAAAGATGCCCCCATGCAAGTAGTATCAGGCCCCATAGGCTATGAGAAAGTTCACTTTCAGGCACCGGACTCAGATAAACTGGATGCTGAAATGCAAAAGTTCCTCGACTGGTTCAATGATACCGATCCGATGTTGGACCCGGTTATAAAAGCAGCCATGGCACATCTTTGGTTTGTAACCATTCATCCATTTGATGACGGCAATGGCCGCATAGGCCGTGCTATTGCAGATATGGCAATGGCTCGTGCAGATGAAACACCATACAGGTTCTACAGTATGTCTGCACAGATCAGAGCTGAAAGGAATACCTATTATCATATGCTGCAGGAAACACAAAGAAGCGAGCTGGATATCACCGAATGGCTGGCCTGGTTCCTTCAATGTTTTGACCGCTCTATCGCCGCTACTGATAATACACTGGCAATGATAATGAAGAGAAAGAAATTCTGGGACAATTTTGCAACCGAGCCGCTCAATGAACGACAGAAAAAAATGCTTAGTAAACTATTGGATGATTTCGAAGGAAAGCTCACTTCCTCCAAATGGGCTAAAATGAATAAATGCTCTCAGGACACCGCCACCAGAGATATACAGGACCTCATAACAAAAGGCATCCTCGAAAAAGAAGACTCCGGCGGCAGAAGCACCAACTACGCCTTAAAAGAAATAGCATAAAAAAGCCCCGATACAATCGGGGCTTTTTAAGATCATTACTTTATCAACCACATCTTCGCATTAATATCATCCACCGCAGAACCAAACTGTTTCTGCACCGCATCCTTCCAATTCTTTTCATTAGAAGAACGATGACTATCAGGATATTTAAACCGCATGGGTATCACTCCATTATTCCCAGTCCCTGCACCTACACTGAAGACCGGCACGCCCGTTCTTCTCCAGTTCAGGTAAGCTTCAAAGTCCGAACCCTGGAAAAACGCCAGGTACTTTTGCGTTAATATCTGTGCCAGACCGGTAGCATTATTTCCTGCATACTTTACATCCGGCTGTTGATAATACACACCTTCAAAATTGAAGGGAATGGTATAATTGGTACCTGCATACGCTTTGGTGACATTGCCCGGTGCATCAACAGGAACACCATAAAATGAAAGAGAAGCACGGATACCTTTTTTATACCAGTCTTCCGCATTACCTGTGATCCAGCTACGGTTGATCGCTTCGGCAATATTGAAACACATTTCAGCATACCCGATATACACCTGTGGTTCTGGAGAATACCCTGAATAATAACGGCTCCTGCTTCTGAGAGAGTAAGCCGCATTCACCACATCCGCCATTTTAGAGGACATGTCATCCAGGCTTTCACCGGAAGGCGCACCCACATACGCTGTAATATCAGCAGGCGTTTTACCATTCTTCAATTGTTGCGTGGCAGGCTCCGCAGTGATGTAAGCACGTGGGTCATTCAAGCTCACCAGCTTGTTCAGATAGGTGGCAGACATGTTATAACGGGTTGCATCGTTCCCCAGGTTATCCGGGTTGATGGGATATTTATTGATGTTGTTATAGGTATACTGCATGTTCTGCTGCACACTCGTCATCAAAGGATACTTGGCAGGATTATTCACTACATCCGCAAACTGCTGCCCTACCTTCAATTCAGCATCTGCTGTTTTCATACTCAGGCTGATCAGCACACGCAAACGCAAAGTGTTTACCGTACGCTGCCAGTTTTCAAGATTGTTACCAAAGTAGAAATCGTTGGATAAGATCTGGCCTACGCTGGTATTACTTTTATCCGGGTTCACGATGAGCTGTGTAAGATCTGTATTGGCTTCATCCAGCCATTTCAGTATCTGGAGGAAGATCGCTTTCTGATCATCATACACAGGATAGAGGTTATCTTTTCCTTTCAAAGCCTCTGTCATCGGCAGATCACCTACCATTACCGTCATGCGGTAAAAGAGGAAGGCTTTGAAGAATTTACCCAATGCTGCATAAGGGTTCACCGTAGCACCACCCAAACGTTTGGCCTCTGATTCCATTTTCAGCACATTGGCCAGCGAGTAGTAATCGTTGGATTTTGCACCGCCCCAATCGTAACGTTGGTTACCATAATAGTTATAGTTACAGGCATCGAACTGGTTCCAGCGCATTACATCACTCCAGGGAGAATTGATATTGATGCTACTGAGGATCCCTGTTAACACAAGGCCGGGAGGCGTTTGCAGCGGCTTGTTGTTATTCATTTCATAATCCGAGAACTGCTTGCTGCAACCTGTAGTGCCAAGGCCAAGTACTGTAACGAAGGTTAATATTTTGATCGCTTTCATGATAGTAAGATTTAGAAGGTAATATTGAGATTCACCCCATAACGGCGGGTGCTGGGAGATTGCAGACCGGAACCGCTTTGGTCACCGGCATACTGATCAATATCCACATCTTTATATTTCGCGAAATACAACAGGTTCCTGCCCACCAGGGAAATATTAGCCTGACGGATGAAAGACCGGCTGAGGATACTTTGTGGCACTGTATAACCAATCACCACTTCCCTGAGTTTCATGAAGGTTTTGCTGATCATGTTAGCCTCCATGGTATTGTAGTAGAAGCTGATATAGTCCTGCAGGAAGGTTTTGGTAGTGTTAGGCGCGTATTGCAGGTCTTTATAGTTAGTTACCTTACCATCGTTATCATACTGAATAGCTGCACCGTTGTTGATCACAACACCATCTCCTACCCATGATTTCACACCTTTGTAGTCCTGGAAACGGGCTTCTCCCATTTTACCCTGTACTGTACTGATGTGACGGCCACCGCGGAAAGTCTGTTGCTGGATGTAGTTGTTCATCTTTCCACCTACACGGCCATCGAACTGGAAGTTGAAGGAGATAGATTTGTAACGGAAGGTATTGTTCACTGCCCATACCCAATCAGGATTGGCATAACCCAGGAACTGATTTACCGGAGCTTTGATAGGCCTGCCGCTTCCATCGTTGATCAGTTTACCATCCGGTGTTCTCACAAAAGCCTGACCGTAGATACCATCTACCCTGTCACCTGCTTTATAGAAAGTATTGAGTGTATTTACACCAGGATAGAAATCCACATAACGTTCTTTGAAAGTAGACCAGTTAAACATCACATCCCAGTTCAAACCTGTAGTGCTGCGCAGCGGAGAACCAGTCAATGATACTTCCCAGCCTTTCTTGCGGGTTACCACACCATTCACCAGGTATCTTTCTGCACCGGTTGCATCTGTGATCGGGAAGTTATAGATCCGTGGGCCATCTTTTGTAACGAAATAAGTAACGTCCAAACCTAAACGATTACGGAACAAACGCAGGTCCATACCTGTTTCATAAGCGGTACTGGAGAAAGGTTTCAGATCAGGATTAGCAATAGTCCTGGAATAGATAGCGCCTACTTTGGAATCGTATATAGGGCGTACATCGTATCCGGCGGAGTTTTCAAAAGAAGGGCCATCATAAGAAGATTGATACTCTGTTCCATAACCAACCGGGAATGTAGCCTGAGGGGTTGCACCAATGGTAGCCATGGTCAAACCACCTTTTACGTTAGCATAAGAACCTCTGAATTTCAACAGATCTATCACCTCGGGCAGTTTCACGTAATCAGATACCACCGTACTAAGAGAAACAGATGGATAGAAATAAACATCATTGCCTTTAGGAAGCGTAGATAATTTATCATAACGGCCGGTTAAAGATAAAGTAGCGTATTTGGAGAAAGAAAGGTCTGCATAACCATATCCGCTCAATACCAGCATATCAGATTTGAAGTTACTGGCCTTCAGCGGGTTTAATGTATTTGCAAATGCATACCAGCCCGGAACGTTCAGGTAATCTGTACTGGTAAAGCTGGAATTATAGGTGAAAGAACGCGCATTAGCACCAACTGAAGCTTTCAGGCTGATGTTTTTGGCAATCTCGTCATGATAAGTGAGCAGCACATCTGTATTGTTCTCAAACATGGAACGTTTATCTTCCCTGTAATCACCCAAACCGGCTTCTCTTCCATAAGGGTGTGCAGAATAAGGCAGTTTTTCGTTCCGCAACATATCATAAGAAGTCACTTGTGAACGGGCCAGGATATCCAGGTTGTCAGAGATCTTGTAAGAAAGCTTCATGTACCCGTTGATATCTGTTTTATAGTGACCACGTTTCCACTCCATCACCTGGAACCATGGGTTGGTATAACGCTGATACTCTGCAAAGATGGATTGAATACCTTCTTTACCTGGCTGCCAGTAATTGCGCATGGCATCCACATCCCAGTCTGCACCCGTCCAGATAGTGATGTTATAAATAAGACTGTTAGGTCCATATTGCACATCCGGGAAATTGGGTGTGTACTGGCGGTTGTAATTCAGGTAACCATCTAAACGTAACCTGTCAGACAGGTTGTAACCAGCAGAGATGTTGAAATTGGTGATGCTTAATTTGTTGTTGGGGATAATGCTTTTTTGTTCTGAATGCGAGAGAGAGAAACGCAGATCGTAATTATCACCTCTTGCAGAAACAGAAAGGTTGTTGGTACTGAGTACACCTGTTTGCATGAATCGGTTCAGGTTATCCTTTCCGCGCGCCAGCCAGGGAGTAGGTGTACGAACACCTGTAACAGGGTCAACAGGACTATCATACTGCGGAATGGGCTGACCTTCAAACTTAGGGCCCCATACATCATAGTCACCATCATTGGTTCCGCCACCGCGGCCATCTTTGAATGCATATTTACCATGGTCGCCGGGGCCATACTCATTCTGTGTTTTAGGAATAGCCAGGAAACCTTTGTCGAACATAGTGCTGGAATTGAACTCTACAGAAAAGCCCCTTTTATCTTTAGAGCCTCTTTTAGTAGTGATCATGATAGCACCGTTCAAACCGCGCGAACCGTACAAAGCAGAAGCAGTAGCACCTTTCAGGATAGTATAACTTTCAATATCATCCGGAGAAATGTTCCAGGTATCTGAGTTGATGGGTACACCATCTACTACAAACAACCCGATCTTGCTACCACGTAACAGGAGTTGCGGAGATGCGAGCAATTCAGGGGAAGCACCTACAGTAAGACCAGCTACCTTACCTACCAAACCATTGATAGGATTCGGTTCGCGAGCTTTGATCAGGTCAGCGCCCTTTACTTCCTGCACAGAATAACCCAGGGCCTTTTTATCTTTTTTAATGCCGAGTGCTGTTACTACTACTTCGCCTAAATTCTTTTTGTCTGTTTGCAGGGTGATGATAATAGAAGATTGACCGTCCACTTTGATCTCCTGGCTGAGGAAACCAATGAAAGAAACCTGGAGCACTGCGCCATTGGCAGCTTTGATGGAAAAAGCACCCTGTCCGTCTGTAACCGTACCAGTATTAGTACCTTTTACTTTCACGGAGGCGCCAGGCACCGGTTGCAGATCTTCCGACTGGATCTTGCCGGAGATTTGTTGTGCCCACGTAGCCGTGCACGTGAGCAGCAGGGCCAGCATGAGGAATGCTGCCCGCAAGTTAGGTTGAAAACTGTGTTGCATAGTAGTAGGATTAAGCGATTTAGCAATGTAAAGTTGTTCAGTCTATATGACCTAAATGTTAAGCAATACTAAATTAACAGTATAGAAATATTAAAATAATAATAACTTAACATGGGGCGGTTTTTTACTAATTCTAAACTGTCGATCTTCGTTTGGAGAATTTAAAATCGGCCATAATAAAGGGTTTAAGGGATTTTTTAAGAAAAAACTTCTGCTTATCCCTTGTAAGTTAAGGAATTTTCATAATTTACAAATATTAAACAAAATATACTGGCCAGCTATTGTAATACTAAACATTGAAAATCGGTCATGTTTAAGAAACGGCTACAGGATTCCTCCGGGATTTTCTTTATTGTTTGGTGTCTGCTCGCTTCGTTCGGCACCTATTTCTGTATGTATGCATTCCGTAAACCTTTCAATACGGGTTTGTATGCAAACCTGGAATTATTTGGTATTGGCTACAAGAGCGTACTGATCATTGCACAGGTGATGGGATATATGCTGTCCAAGTTCATCGGTATAAAAGTGATCTCCGAATTGCAGCCTTCCCGGCGCATCCGGCTGATCATTGGCCTGATCCTTTTTGCTGAGATCTCCTTGCTGGGTTTTGGCCTGGTACCTTATCCCTATAACTTTTTCTTCCTTTTCCTGAATGGCCTGCCCTTAGGGATGGTCTGGGGAGTGATCTTCAGTTTCCTGGAAGGCCGCCGGTTCACGGAAATATTGGGCATGGGGCTGAGCATCAGTATGATAGCAGCTTCCGGAGTATTGAAAACTGCCTACATGGAGGTACATGATCTCTTTCCTTTTATCTCTGAATTCTGGATGCCCTTCACCATCGGTCTCGTATTCCTGCCCCTGTTCTGCTTTTTTGTATGGATGCTTTCCGTAATACCCGCACCAAACGATACAGATAAACTATTAAGGGCAGAACGGCAGCCTATGAATACTGAAGACAAACGTACGGTTCTCCGGAAATACGGCCCCGGCCTGCTGTGCATCCTGCTGAGCTATTGCATGCTCACCACCCTGCGCGATTTCCGGGATAACTTTGCCGTGGAAATATGGAACGATATTTCCGGTACACATTGGAATAAAGCGGTATTCTCGCAAACAGAATTACTCAGCACCCTGATCGTAGTCTGCTGTGTGGCGCCACTGTCACTTATCCGCAGTAATATCCGCGGATTCTGGGCCACACAGGGTTTGATCATCGCAGGTATACTCGTGTCAGGCCTGAGCACTTTTTTATTTTACCAGGAGTTGATCAGCCCTTTTATGTGGATGTTATTATTAGGCACCGGTTTGTTCTTAGCCTACATCCCCATACAGATCGCATTATTTGAAAGACTGATAGGCTTGTTTAAAATGAAGGCAAATGCAGGGTTCTTTGTATACGGCTGCGATGCTACCGGTTACCTGGGCAGCGTGGGTTTATTATTATACCGGGAATTTTTCATGAAAGATCTTCGCTGGAGCAGGGTGTTGATGCAGTTCAGTTATGTGATGTGTTTCGTCTGCCTCACATTGCTCCTGATCTCCGTGATATTCTTCAACCGTAAATACGGGATCAGTAAATTGTTTCAGTCGCCAGGTGCAGAACCAGAACCACCTGTGAATATGAAGAATATTACTTTACATCAATAGCATACATGAAGAAATTATTATTTACACCCAGGCCATTATCCACGTCCCGCACAGTAAAGGAGGCAGCCTTAGAAGATATGGGCTCCCGGGACGAAGCATTCATTGCCACTATCCAATACATCCGGAATGCATTATTACAACTGGGCCATGTAACCAAAGAAGAAGGTTATGAAACCGTCATTGTACAAGGCTCCGGTACCTTTGGAGTGGAGAGTGTGATCAGCAGTACCATTGGACCTGATGATCATTTATTGATCCTGAGTAATGGCGCTTATGGCGAACGGATTGTAAAAATGGCGCTGATCCACAAGTTACCTTAGGTTTTAAACAATACCTAAAGCCAGAGATACAAGGCCATATCATCACCTCCTTTTTATACCCGGCGCATCCTTCATTCAACTTCGAAACATTCTACCGCAAACTGAGTGACAGGAATTTTGTGATCTATCCCGGCAAGCTCAGCAAAACCAATGCCTTCCGTATAGGCAACATAGGCCAGATCTTCCCGGAAGATGTAACAGCCCTTGTGAAAGCGATCGGAGAGATCTTACAGGAAGAAAATATTTCCATATAACATAGCTTTGAAGCAACAGGCCCCTGATATTTATCGGGAGCTTTTTGTTTTAGGGAAGATAAAAAATACCGTTGTTTTATTTAAAAAAAACGCTCCACAGTCTTCTTTATATTTTTTCAAAGAAAAAATAACCCCTCCCACAGAAAAATAAAAAAACCTCCCGTTCCAACGGGAGGTCACACTGTAATTATACAATAAAGAGTACCAACTACCAGGGCATTGAAAACGTCTTCACATAGGTAAAACACTTCATCGCTTCAATCACTCCTTCCTTAATCCCCAACCCTGAATCCTTCACACCACCAAAAGGAGAATTCTCAATCCTATAACCAGGCACTTCATTAATATTCACTGTGCCCATACGCAAATGCTTCACGGCATAGACCGCCTTTTCCATATCCTTCGTCACAATACCGGAAGAAAGCCCATAAGCCGTTCCATTCGCCAATGCAATCGCATCTTCCAGGTCCTTCACTTTCATGATCGGCGCGAGTGGCCCAAAAGACTCCTGCACCACCATCTGCGCATCCCTTGGAACATCCACGATCACCGTAGGTTCCAGCAATGCCCCTTTACGATGGCCGCCATACAATACTTTAGCCCCTTGCGCAACTGCCTTTTTCACCACATCTTCCAGGTAAACAGCAGCAGGTTCATCAATAACAGTGCCCACACGGGTACCAGCATCTGCAGGATCTCCACAGATATATTCTTTCGTTTTCTCCACAAAACGTTTTACAAATTCATCGTGGATGCTCTCCTGTACAAGGATCCGTTTCACTGCTGTACAACGCTGTCCGGAATTCCTGTAAGCCCCTTCCGCAGCCAATGTAACCGCAAGGTCCATATCCGCATCTTCGAGAATGATCAAAGGATCATTGCCCCCCAATTCCAGGATCACTTTTTTATACCCTGCCTGTTTAGCAATATGTTTCCCCACTGCCACACTCCCTGTAAAAGACACTAACTCTACCCGGGGATCCTGCACCAATACCTCCGCCACTTCAGCAGTAGGCCCTAACAACACACTCAGCATATGATGCGGCAGTCCCGCTTCATACAGCAGTTCCACTAAACGTATAGCCGTAAGGGGAGTTTTCTCTGAAGGTTTTAAGATCACCGGGGTACCGGTAGCAATGGCAGGTGCAATTTTATGCGCCACCTGGTTCAGCGGATGATTAAATGGTGTGATAGCCACTGCAAGGGACAAAGGTTCCCGCAATGTAAAGATCTTACGCGCTTTACCCTGCGGAGAAATATCACAGGAAAAAACCTGCCCGTCATCCTTCAGGGCTTCAATAGCCGCAAAATGTAATACATCTCTTGCACGCCCAACCTCGTAGCGGGTTTCACGGAGACAAAGCCCCGATTCAGACATGATCAGCTGTGCAAATTCCTCTTTTCGCTCCTCCAGCAGTTGGCGTGCTTTATCCAGCACAGCAAAACGATCATACCTGGTTAATAGGGGGCCGCCTTTCAAACCTGCTGCAATAGCCGCCTCAGTATCTTTGCGATTACCCAATGTAACGGTGCCTACTAAACGTCCATCGTAAGGGCTTTTTACTTCCAGCAATGCCCCAGATTGTAATGGTGTTCCGGCAATATAGCCGGTTAAAGAAGTGACCTCATCTAATACAAGCATAAAGACTAATTATGGTGAGTTCCATTCACGGTGAAATCAAAAACATCAAAGTTGCGCGGATCGCCCAGGGCTTTGCTTTTGTAAGCAGCTGTCAGCGGATGTGAGATCAGCAGTGGCACCATTTCTTCATAACGGCCGCCATGAGAACGCAGCCCGCTATCCAATGCACTGAGATCATGATGTGCCGGCGTACGGCCCACCACTACATCCCTTGCACTGAGAACGATCAGATCCCCGATACGGTCTTCCGGTTGTTCCAGCAAATGCACAGCGCGTGCTTTGTTATGTACTTCCGTAATACCCGGCTGCCCCTGTAACCAATTGCTGACAACCGTTTCATCCACCCCTTCCGGTAAATGTACCGCCACATAAGAACCCAGTGCACCATGGTGTTTTACATATGGGTCCGTAATAGGGCAGATCACCCGGAAACCGTTTCCAAACTGTTCTGTAAGCATGGTTTCTATAAAGAGCACATTGGGAGAACCATCTGCTTTCTGTTTAGCATTCATACCATGATCAGCAGTAGCCCCGATCACTGCACCCAATGCCAGCAAGCGGCCCAGCTCATGATCAATAGCTTCGTAGAATGCCAGTGACGGCTCATCTTCAGGAGCGTAAGTATGTTGCATATAATCCGTGAGGGAGAGATACAGGAAATCTCCCAGCCCCTGTTCTATCAATGCCACGCCTGCACGTAATACAAAAAGACTGGCATCTGCACTATATATAGCCGGGGTTTTAAGGTTCAATGTTGTTTCCACATTGCCAATACCATGCGTGGCTTCCTGAGCCTGGTTGGCCTTTTCCGCAGAGAAGGCGATGCCTGTCATTTTATGGCTGAGGATATCCCGCAGTTTTTCTTTCGCTGTTACTACCGCTACTTTGCGGCCTGCGTTGGCTGCAGCGGCAAGGATCGTTTCTGCACGGAGGTATTCTGAAGAGTTCATCATCACCTCTTCCTTGCGGTTGGTGTCATAGAAGAAATTCCCGCAGATGCCATGCACCGCCGGGGTAACACCTGTTACAATAGAGGAGTTGTTTACATTGGTAAAGGAAGGCAAAGCCCCTCTCACCATACCCCGGTAACCGGCCAATGTCATTTTTTTAAGGTTCGGCATCCTGTCGTGTGCCATTGTAGCGTCTAGATATTCATCGGCAGAGCCATCCAGGCAAATCACCACCACTGGAGAGGCAGGCGGAGTATAGGTTTTGCCATTTACAGTAAAGGATTGGGTGGATATTGACATGTATATTTGTTTATAAATACTAATAGATTGAGTAGTAAAAGTAAACAAATATTCAGTTCCAGAGCTGTTAATTTTTTATGAATTGGGGCAAAAAATTGGTTGATCGGGCTAAAAAACCGCTATTTCTCTGCGTCCTGGAAGAAGTAAACCACCAACAGCAGTGCATCATCTGCTCCTACATTAGCCGGTTTGTGGCCCAGGCGGCCATCGAAAAAGATGGAATCCCCGCTTTCGAGGATGTACTTTTCATTATTGATGAGGTATTCCACCGTGCCTTTGATCACATACTTATATTCATAAGCATCCGTTTTCACGATCTGGTTACGTTTGGCGCCCTGCTTCAGCTCCAGCAGCACAAAATCCGTGGGGCCTCCCTTGATATTGCGGGTAAGCACCCGTTTGTACAGGAAACCTTTGGCATTCTCCTTTTCAAAGGATTGGTATTCATCTTTCCTTTTGATCAATACCCGGGCGGTTTGCGTCTGCTGATTGATGTCGTTAAAGAACTCATTCATATCCAGGTTGAGTGCCCGGATAATATTGATCAGTACCAACAGAGATGGTACGGTGCGGTTATTTTCTATCTGGGAGATGAGGCCCTTGCTCACTTCCGCTTTGTCTGCCAGTTCCTGCACGGTAATGCCTTTGGCCTTGCGCTTTTCCTTGATCTTAGTGCTGATCTGGATAATGATATCTTCTTGCATGCCTTTGATTTATTGGGAGGTTCCGTTCTAATCCGCAACAAATTAGATATTTTAGCTTAGCTAACCATCATCCCGGGTAAAGAATACCCTACTTTTGCAAAAATTCAAGATATGTTCAGTATCGACCAGATGATCACCGTAGGCTTCACACTCTTTGCTGTGATAGATATCCTTGGTTCCATTCCCATCCTGCTTTCCCTGAAAGAAAAACTTGGGGAGATCAGCGCCTGGAAAGCCACACTGGCTTCCGGCATACTGATGGTAGCATTCCTGCTGATAGGAGAAGCCTTCCTGAAACTCATGAGTGTAGACCTTCAATCCTTTGCCGTGGCGGGTTCTATTGTGATCTTCATCATCGGGCTGGAAATGATCCTGGGCATTGAATTCTTTAAAAGTGATAATGACACCAAAACGGGAAGTCTTGTTCCTATTGCCTTTCCGCTGATTGCAGGTTCCGGTACGCTCACCACCATCATGTCCCTCAAGGCTGATTTCGGGGATTATAACATCCTGGCGGGCATCCTGGTGAACCTCCTGATCATTTTTGTGGTATTAAAGTCCCTGAACAGGATTGAGCGGATACTGGGAAAAGCTGGACTGATGGTGATACGGAAGTTTTTCGGGGTGATCCTGCTGGCCATTGCCGTACGGATCTTTAAAAGCAATATCGGGACTTTGTAATTTCCTATTAATTAACTTAGCTTTGCAGACCTTTTGAGGATTTGGCCTCGTCGTACAATGGATAGTACATTAGTCTCCGAAGCTGATGATCCAGGTTCGATTCCTGGCGAGGCTACGAAAAAATAAAACCGGAATTTCTGAAAAACCATTCAGCAGTTCCGGTTTTTTCTATTAACCCTAATCTTAGTCAACCAAACGATGTCCAACGAGCGCCAAAAACTGGGAAATATTTCTTTCTTACTTGCATGTTGGATAGCTGACATCCGGTTGAACAATGCTATTGACTTCCAGGATATCAATAAGTCTGCCGAAGGCGTATGCATGCAGTTGCTGAACCTCGTTTACAATTATGAGCTGGAAGACCTCAATTACACAAAGCGGAATTTCCCGGGGCTTGATCTTGCAGACCACAAAGCAAAAGTGGCCTTTCAGATCACTTCCCGTACTGATGCAGCCAAAGTGATTGAAACCTTACAGAAGGTAAAAGATGATTTTCCTTCCGCTGTCAAATTCTTCATCCTCAACCAGCAAACCAAAATAAGTTTCGGCAAAAAGAACGATCCTGCTAACATCCACCCTTCTTTCCATGCAGAAAAGGATATTTTATATCCTGAAGACCTTCTCCGTGAAATAAAGAACATCTATCATACTGATCCGGCAAGGTTCCGGAAAATTCAACATCTCCTGGAGCGTGAACTGATCAGGTTCGTGCCTTCTGATAAAGTGCAATCCGTTATGTCAGGCAACACTATAGATAACTTACTGAAACATTTGCCCCACAAAACCAGGGCATTCTTCGCCGTGCTGATCCTGATGCTGATCATTACCGGTGGGGCGCTTTACATCTACAAGGACTATGACTCCGTTAAAGCAGCAACAGATAAAGAACCCTGCATCGCGTACAGCATAACCGGTATCATATTGGAAAACAGAGATGGTACGGAAACAAAAATGCGGTCTGTTACCATTGTGCTGCCGGAGATCAGCCCTTATACTAAAGAAGAGATGATCACGAATGGAGAATTCCTGATAAGGGATGTTAAACTGAGCAGGAATAACCCTGCCATTCAGCTCAGGATAGAGCGGGAAGGGAAGATCCTGTATAAGAAACGGATTGAATTAAATGCATCTAAATGGGATAGCTCCCAATGCAGTGTCAATATCGGGGAAGTGCATCTTACACAGGAAGATCGTGTAAACCCGATCCCTGTAACTGCTGCTCAACCTGTAACCTTTAACATCAATTACGAGCACAAGGGTTTAATTGCCGCCATCAGCAAAGCAAAAAACCTGGTATACCGCAGATCTTCTCCGCGCCTGGTAGAGATCACTTATTCCGGCGAAATATTACCTGCGGTTACTCGCAGCCTGTATTATTACCCGGGTGGCCATCTGCTGGTTCGGGTAAAAGAACATCACTGTGAAAAAGAACTGCCTTTCCGGATCGGGGAAACGTTCAGGATAGGCAACAGGATGGAAGGTGTAAAAGCAGACATACAGCGTGATATTGATTCTATCATAGATAATAATACCTCATCTATTGCGAAAACTATTGCCTCATGTTTCGATTAAGTTTTCTACTACTCCTTATCCCTTTTATCGGTGACGCTCAACAGGCGCCCAAAAGAACGATCATGATCCACACGCATGGCGACAGAACGTTGGTGACCCTGATCGAAAAATCGTTGGGCCGTTTACGGGTAGGCGATTCCCTTCGTTTTGAACATGTAACCAACTTGAATCAGATCTACAATACCGCCATGATAGACACCATCGTCAGAACTCTTATTGATCGTGGCCCTTACATCAATTTTAAATTGACCCCGGAACAGGAAAAGAACTTGAAAGAACTGGCAACAACCGTCTCTCAATATGAACTCCTGCTGAGTGTCAATATTAATAAGGTCAATGCGCTGCTGGAATACCAGTTCTATTTATATAGTACGGATACAACTACCAAAGAAAAAACACAGCAAGACTCAACAGCGCACTGGCCCACTAAAAACCTCTTAAAACCACGGTATCTGAACAGCTTCTTTATAGATGTTTCTTCGCCGGATTACAGTGAGCGCATCGATCGCGAAGTTGCCAAAATGTTCCCCGAAACAGAACAAGCTCCAGTAGCCGTAATCTCCAGCGGATCAAAAAAAGCACAGGAAACATTTATAGGTATAAAAGATACCATTCGTTTAGACGGATCCGTTCTATCGAATGACCATGAAGTATCTGCCCGGAAACTACAGTATTACTGGTATCGCGAAATACTTTCTCCTGATACCGGTGGCCATAAGATCCTGGTAAGCGAAAAGCCTTCACTGGAATTGCCCTCAGACAGATTAAGCGACAACCGCTTCTTCCTGAAAGTATTCGATGGCGTACATTATTCGAATTTTGATTCTGTGGATATACATATCAAAGCAAAACCAGAAATATACCTGGTGGATACTGTTATTTCCACCTACTACCATAGATCCCTTTTTAAAAGCAAGGACCGCATACAAGCTTATGCACATATATTAAGCTCAAGTCTTTCCCGAAGTGATGTCAGCAAATTGCAACTATACGTTTGGGACAGGAGGATAGATACTTTTAATGTAAAAAAGGAATATTACAGTGGGAAGAGGTATAAGCGCAGGTCCACTTATAAGGATTGGATAAATTTATCCATGGAAGAGGCCCTGTTGCCCCGGGAAGACCAGATCAACCTAAAAGTGGAAAAAACAGAAGATGGATATGATATCAATTTTGATAATGATGCCAACCATGATTTTTATGTAAATTATTTTATTGAAGAACAGGAATTAAATGTAAGCAGCAATTCTGTGAACCTAACGGTGGAACATAGAGCCTATCCAATGTATTCATTTATCCTGAACTATAACCATCTGGAATTCGGCGCTCTCAATAAAAGCATAGAAGACACCATAGACGCCGTTATTCACGAAGCGCGATTTGGTATTGCTTTAAGCCTGTACAGATCAGAACAGACAGGTATAGCATTAGAGGCAGATGCAACTGTAGGTTTTTCCGCAAATACCCCCCGCAGGGTTACAATGTCCAGAACGTTGCAGGGGCATTTGTATTTTAAAAAATGGGTAAAATATCACTCAATGGCGCTTGTCGTTGGCGCAGGTTACACCCTGTTTACTGTGGAATCGGAAGTTCCCTTGAACAGGTTCACATACAATGAATGGAAGCCGGGAATATCAGTCGGGATAGAAAGTCAGCCGGTTCGATGGTGTACTCTCTTTTTTGGTGTAAATGGCAATTTTTCTAAAATGGAAGCCCATGGCTACCAGATAAGCTCCCAATGGATGAATATCAGGCTAAAGTTTCATATCCCGCAATGATACCATTAGGGAAATCTGACCTACCTGGAAGAAGTGAATTTTACCAAAGAGGCCAGCAGAGAACGTTTTTTTTACAGTTGAAAAAATTCTATTCAGAGAAAGAAATCCTGGAAATAACCTGGGTTAACGCCACTGAGAACTACTTCAATATGATGGCAAAGCCCCTGGGCCAGACCTCCGATAACTTTGTCTACCGGCAAAATACCCATTAATTGGGCTACTCCCCAGCACCCATTAGCTCCCATCCAAATTTCCCCGTACCTCCTTAAAGGATTTCCAAAAAACCGCCCGCAGGGTAGAAAAATCTCCATATACAACAGGCCCTTTACCCCTCAAATGACCCACCAGCAAGGGCTGCACGTATTACTACTTAAATTTCACCTCCAATTACCCCTTCCTACCTCAAAAATAAGTCTTAGAATATGCGGGACATCGTGCAGATTAAGACAAAGGGCCATCATTCACCACAACATTCCACTATGAGTGCAACCATCACCCTGGACCTTGGGATTTTACTGGAGGTAACTTCCAAGTGCAAGCAGGATTATGCTAACTGGACTTTCTTTAACGTGAAGGATGCGACACTTTCTGTTCATTTTGATACCATTGCCAATGACTACTTCCGCCTGTTGCTGGTGGACATGAATACTATGCTTAGCCTCTCCAAGAACATCAAGATCACTTTCTGGCAGGTTTTCAACCGCCTGGAAAGAGGGAAATACGGGAGGAACAAGATCACCCTCTCAGATATTATCCGCTGGCGGGAACTTCTCCTTACCAGTTACCAAACCATTGAAAAGATCAAATTGCTACGGGACAGGAAAGTCTACTACGTCAATGATGAAGAAACCTGCCAGGTTTTCATTAGCCGCAGTGAAATAGAGGAGGTACTGATAAAGATGGAAGATATTGTCTTAGAGATCTGCCGCATCCTGGAGTACCCTATCACCAGTATCCCTACCGTAGAGGAAAGATCCAACCACACCATTGAGGATGCCTTTAAGCGGATTTAAGTATTTGATCAGAAAATGTTATACTATATTTATACTGTTCCCTAACCTAAATCTTTTATTATGCGCTCCCCCTTTACCTTGATGCTTTTAATGCTATCCACCCACGTATTCGCACAAAAAATTGAATTTAAGAAAAAACTTAAAGTACAGGTTAATGCTGCCGCTAATCCTCTTTACCAGGTGAGGTTTATTGATCCCAAAAAGGACACCCTGATGAAACGGTCTATGGAAGTATTTGCACCCAATGGTCAGTTACTAAATTACCAGCTTACCAAAACACTGAACTGGAATAAGGCCTTACCCTTTCATAAAGACAGTCTCACATTACCAGGTAGCTTAAGCCAAAAAAGCTATTTATATGCGGATATCAAACCCGATGAAGACCGGTTGTTGATTTACTTCTGGCCCTACATCACAAGCGGTACTCCCTCCACTGAAATAGTGCAAAACAATGCCTTTTTTGAAGATCATATGTTTTCTATTGCACTGGAAGACAGAACAACGCTATCATTTCCTTCCTCCTCCCTGCATGCAGGTGCAATGACCCTTCCCATCAAAATATATATTGGTGGCCCGGACTCTGTGAGTGCAGTACAGGCTGGTGTTAGCGCCGGGCTGTATGTAGGTAAGAAATGGAGCAGGACCCAATATATCAAGTTGCCGAATGAGAAAGAATTCACCACTTATCAAACAGCCTATTCATTGAACGTGTTACTTGGCCTGAATAAATTAGATCTTGATGAAAAGAATACAAAAGACGCAGGTAAGAAATTTAAAGGAAGTATTGCTTCATTAAGTGCCGGTATTTCTCCAGGCTTTCACTATAAAAGCTTTACCCTTTTTACGGCTATCGGATTTGACTTTCCGCTAAGTAGCAAAGGGGAACATTGGGCATTCAAAGGTAAACCCTGGATCGGGCTGGGAGCAGGATTTGAGATATTTTAGTCCCATCCTGTCACAAATAAAAAGGCTAATTTGTCTTATACAATATGACAGACAAAACCGCCACCTTCCTGGAATACAAAGCGCTGCTCTTCTCCATTGCCTACAACATGCTGGGCAATGTAGACGCGGCAGAAGACATGGTGCAGGACGCTTACCTGAAATGGATGGAAATTGACGCCATCGATGTACGCCATACAAAGGCCTACCTGGTAAAGATCGTCACCAATAAGTCCATTAATTACCTCCACAGCGCCCGGCAGCGGAGGGAGGAATATATTGGTCTATGGCTCCCGGAGCCTCTGCTGAACTATGAAAACCCTAAGATCGAATCTTATCATGCACTGTCTATCGGGTTCCTCGTCCTGCTGGAAAAGCTAACTCCCCAGGAGAGAGCTATATTCCTGTTAAAAGAGGTGTTCTCATATGACTATTACGAGCTGGCGGAGATGTTTGAGAAAACAGAAGACAACTGCCGCCAGATCCTGAAACGGGCAAAAGATAACCTGGGCAAAGATACCCGGCGTTTTGAGGTAGATCTCAAAGTGCATGAAAAGATCCTGCATAAATTTTTACAGGCCATTTCAGAAGGCAGTATGGAAGAACTGATCCATACTCTCAAAGAAGATATCGTATTGTTCGCTGATGGGGGAGGACGATTGTTCTCTACCAACAATCAGCGCCTCGCCGCTCCACCCAAACCGATCTATGGAAGGGAAAATGTCAGCAAACTATTGCTCAGCGCCGTATCCAAACTGGATTACATCAATGGCCTGGACAGGGAGATCATTGTGGCTAACGGATTGCCCTCCATTATCTCTTATTCCGGCGGAATGCCCTTCAGCCTTATTTCCTTTGAGCTGGAAGGAGATCATATCAGGAACATTTACCTCCAGATTAACCCTGATAAACTAAAGCATTTTAAAAAAACCTGATCTCACCGTCACAGAAAAAGCAGGTGGCCTGTCTTATGTATAAATAAATCACAGCCACATGCTTTTCAACACTTCTTTATGGCTCCATATCATCGGCATCAGCCTGATGGCAGGTGTTACGGTAGCGGATTTTGTACTCACCAGGAAATTCTGGTCATTATATGCACATAACCCACAGGAAGGGATCCTGGTAAGAAGGATCACCAACCGGCTGCCAGTGCTGATCATTGCCGGCACTGCACTCATCCTGTTATCCGGCGTAGGAATGATGATTGCCACGCGCGGCGTTTTTGATACTTTCCTGTGGTTCAGGATCAAAATGGGAGTAGTACTGCTGGTGATCCTCAATGCTATTATCTTCGGCCGGCGGCAAAATGCAAAACTTAACAAGCTGCTGTTACAGGAAACGCCATCCCTCTCCGGCATTCGTAAAAACCTGAACACCTTCCACATTACCCAGCTGGTGTTTTTCGCCATCATTTACCTGTTAAGCACTTTCAAATTTAACTAACATGAAAAGAGAAAGAATTATCTACTGGTCACTCACCTGTGCCATCAGTTTCTTCATGCTGTTCAGCGCTTATTATTCCGGCACCCATGCCACTGAATTCGCAAACATGGGTTTCCCGAACTATTTCAGGATAGAACTCACCACAGCCAAAGTGATCGGCGCAGTGGCATTGCTTTTCCCACAGGTGCCGGTGAGGATAAAAGAGTGGATCTATGTGGCTTTCAGCATTAATTTGTTCTCGGCTTTCCTGGCAAAGTTGAATACAGGGTATCCTGTGATCGGGGTGATAGAACCGCTCACCGTATTGGCTTTGCTGATCTGGTTTGCCTCGTACCTGCATAAACTGGAGCTCCAGAAAGCCTAAAACAATGAATGTCATCATTTTATCTAGTTCCCCTGGCCGCTTTGCAGCAACGCAGATACCGCTTATATTGCAGGTAAATATCAATACCTATGCAATTCTCACTTAAGGGGCTTTTTACCTTATTGTGCGTATGTAGCTTTTGCACAACTGCCTTTGCCCAGGCACTCCATGATACTGCCGAAGTACTGATCCTCAAAACCGGCGAACTATTGCCAGAAGATGCCAAACCGATGGGGGATGTCAAAGTTCTGGATGGTGGTTTCAAGATCAAATGTGGTTACGACCGCACCATTGAACAGGCCAAAGAAAAAGCCCGTAAGAAAGGGGCTAACATCGTTCTGATCACAGAGCTCAAAGCCCCCGATTCCAAAAGTACCTGTTACCGCCTGAGAGGCGATGTGTATTATGCGGAAAACATCACAGGTTACACACCTGTTTCCAGCAGTGCTTTTGATTCATCGCTGAGTGCCATCGTGCCACCTGATGCGGATTATGCCGTAGTATGTGTTTACAGACCGAAAGGAGGGACCGGCATGCTGGTACACTACAACCTGAATGTAGGAGATTCTGCAGATTGCCGCATGTGGAATGGCAGCAAGTATTCCGTAAAAATACTTAAACCCGGGCCGTTTACTATCTGGGCAAAGACAGAAACAAAAGAAGAGCTCACCATAGATGTACAGCCTGGCAAGGTGTATTTCGTGAAGTGCAGTATAAAAATGGGGGCTTTCTGGGGAAGGCCGAAGTTTGTAGAAGTGGATGCCCATTTTGGACTGCCGGAGTTTAATGCAGTAGAGATGAAGGGAGACCCTGAGAAACAGGGAGATCCTATCTATCAATAAGTTATTCATCGGTTTGGGGCTTGTAAAGGAGCCTCAAACCGATACGCTTTAAAGAAAAACCCATCCCATTACACCCTGCTCCCCTTTTTTTTGCGTCTTAATAACAAGAGTACCGTTTACCCCTCCCAATTTAACGCATTCAACTAGCCATTATCCATATGAAAAATAGGAAGGGGATTCTTATGCCCTGCATGTAACGAACCACCAGAAGAAATTGCCATTCCACGAATTGAAAAAAGCTGATACAATTCAACAAAGCCGGCATTACTGAGATCCTTCAGTAATGCCGGATGTTACACGCACGTTTGTTATTAACTAAAAAGACCATTAGCTATGTTATTCCATTTAAGTACACAGCATTTTCCGAACGCTATCCGAACAACTGAAATACCCCGTGAATATGCCGACATTACCCTGCCGGATCACATAAGAAATGTAACGATTGATGACGCCTGTACCCTTATTCATCAAACCATCCAAGAGCAAGGGTACAGTCTTTGGATAAATAATTTTTTCATCAACAAACCGCTTTCATTGTATGTATTATCCATGCAAAAAATGTATTCCCTGTATTATAGTATTGAGAACGTTGTAAAATTCGGAACAGCAGATAAAATAAAGAAAATTGAGCCAAAGGAGTTTTGTATGTTAGAACTGTCACCCGGCTTTCATTATGGCAAATTTGAGAAAGGCACTTACAGATCATTACATATTACAGTAGACGAGTACAACAAGTCTATATTAAAGGACCGGGAATACATTGCAGCACTTTTAAGGGAGCACTACTTTGCCAGCGCTTATCAGCCTCAGTAGCCATTAAAAATTGCATATGAAGAGGAGTACCATACCTGAGATCATCTCAGCAGTATTTATTTTTCTATTTGTCTATACCGCTTTAAGTAAAATATTTACATTTCATCTTTTTGCACAGACATTAAAAGAAACACCGATAATAGGAGGCATAGCTGACTATATTGCCATTGCTATTCCCATCATTGAATTAATGATATCGCTGCTTTTATTCCTCCCACGTACCAGGCGACCAGGCTTGTATAGCACTTTTGTCCTGATGTTTGTTTTTACATTATACATAGGATATATGATCATTTTTACCCCCCAGCTCCCATGTACCTGCGGCGGGGTGATAGAAAAAATGACCTGGACACAGCATCTGCTCTTTAATGTGGTATTTACACTGCTCGCATTAACTGCTATTTTACTAACCCCTTATAAACAGATCATCTCTTAACTTTTAAAAAGACATGTATGAAAAATTATCTCCTGGGCCTATGTGCCTTAGCAGCGGCCATTGCATTAAGCGCCTACACTGCTCCAAAAACCGAATTGATCAGCTTTCATTTTATTCCGGCAAATGGTGCTGAATTCTATTACGAAAATGCTTCCCATTGGGAGCTGGCCACTTCCCACTACGAATGCGATGATATGGGAACTGATTGTTGTATCCTGCGGGTACCGGAAGACAAACTTTATTATTATTCAGGGTCGCCAACCCAGCAACTCGCGGGTTATCTTTCCGATCAGGGATTTGGGTCCTGGGACTACACCAGTGCAACACACGCGGTCATTTATCTGAGCTACTCCACAAAGCCCTAAAGGCAAAAGCGGTTGTATCAAAAGATACAACCGCTTTTCTATCAAACATCCAGCCTTCGCTTGCTCTTTCTTGTTTCCGTTAAATAATATCCCAACAGTTCAATCAGTAAGGGAATGATGATCATTGTAGAATAAGCAGTCGTTCCCAATTCCGGAAATGCGCCTATAATACTGTTCAGGAGTAAACATAAGCAGATGACAATAAACACCTTCCCCCATATATCAAAGATGAACCGCTCCTTAAACCGCTTCCAGCTAAATGGATTGGAGCGTTCCTTCAAGATCAGGTCTTTCCCCTGATATTGGATCATGATGATGGACTGCCAATTATAGGTATTTTCCTGCAGTGCTTTGCACACAACGAGGGTATCAAAGATGGCCCACAGGGGCTTCCGTTTGCCATCTTCAAAGGAGGGATGCCACCAGTAATAGTTATTATTATTGGTGATCAGGTCATTTACCCCATCAAACACCGTGATACTTTTTGTATTCCCCGAAAGTATCAGCGCTGTCAGAAGAAGCTGCAGCGGCATATGATGAAATTTCAATTTCCTGCTCCCAAACTCTATGGTCTCATGGTATTCCAACTCAATATTAATCTTTGCCAATTGTAAATTCTGTGCACGTTGCCTCAACCACTGAGTACCTGATTTCAACTCAATGATATCGTGCCCGTTTGCTGCCAGGGTAATGATCACCCGCGAAGTATAAACAATACTGGAAGGATGGCCGACAGTGCTTCCCCAGCCTTTATCTGTATTCTGTGCCTTGATCAGCCAGTTAAGCCCCCTTTCGTATTGCTCGGTGTTCACCTTGCCATATACTTTTAATGTTTTAAGTGCCAGGCAGGTTGTATACACACGGGAAATATCTCCGGGCATCATACCCCATCCTTCATCTGCTTCGCCTTTAATGGCATTTCGTAATAGCCAGTTCAGACCAGCCACTACAACCGGATGATCTCCATATTCTTCATGTAAAGCCAGCAATGCCCAGCAGGTTGCTTCCAGGGTAGCTACACCTGGGAAGTTGGTCACATATTCCCATCCTCCATTTTTGGTGCTATCCGCACTCTTTATCTGGCTTTTCAGTAAGCTGTCTACTATTTTTAGTTTGTCATTAAAGTCCTCTTTGAAGTATTTGAATGCCAGCAATACCTGCGCAGTGGCTACAGTTCCTATCTTATCTGCTCCCAGGTATTGATGCCAGCCTGCTTTTCCTTTGATCTGACGGTAGTGAAGTTTAAAATTCTGTAACGCTTCTTTTACGATATGATCGATATCTGATTTTATGATGCTTTTTTTCATGTCTCCTTATTAAATAATATATTGATTATTATGGGTTCTGTACCATGCCGGACATTTTAACTTCATCCTCCGGGATCTGCAATGCATACCTCCGATCATTAGGAGGTAGCAGATAGGTACGTCCATTCACCAACCTTTTCAATTCAATGTTCGCACCAGCTTTGTTTAAACGCTTAAGATCTATCCATCTTAACCCACGCAGTACCAATTCCTTTTTTCGCTCCCTCAATATCAGGTCCAATGCCTCTGCCGGATTGCGTGCTGTCAATTGAACAAAGGTGCCAGCCACAAAACGTTTTTCAAGCAACTTGTTCAGGTCTGCCATTGCAGCATGCGTAATTCCTTCCCTGGCATAATATTCAGCACGCATCAGGTAAACTTCATTTGTGGCGATACCACTATAAAGACTAACGGTCCCTGAATAATTTCCACGAAAGCCAAACGTACCATTCTGGTTATCCTTAAACAGTATCCATTTCCTTAGATCATTATTGCTATAAGAATTATACAACTCAGGATTTACTTTTGCAGTATGTATGTTAAATGCCTGAGTTGCCATTACACTTGAACCGGTAATAATCTCCGAATTACTGAATCTGGGAGCAAAGGGAAGTTGAACGGTAGGATTCTGGTCTAATGTATTGTAATCGATTAATGTATTTCTAAACTGTAAACATAAATCAGCATAGGAGCCCATATTCCTGTAATCACCCATAGACATGTAACAGCGGGCCAATAATGCATAGGCGGCAGGTTTTGAAGGGCGTAAAGAAGGCACAGGCTGCATAGGCAATAATTCTGCTGCCAGTTTCAGATCATCTATGATCCGTTCATATGTTTGTTTGAGCGTGGCGCGAACCGTCTTCTCATTCATATCCGGAGTTAATCTCAAAGGGATACCGGGATCTGTACCAGCAGTGCGTTCAGCATACATGGTGGTCCAAATAAAAGTTGCCTGAAGAAACGCCTGCGCACGTAAGAATAAAGCTTGCCCTTTTACGTTCTTTATATCGTCAGGCCGGCCCTCTACTTCATTTGCATAGGCCAGTACAGTGTTTGCTATATATACATTGGTGTAAATATTTCCCCAGTCATTATTACTTCCTTTTTCAAACATCTGACCCTTTTCCCATACATACATCCTTCTGTTGCATTCTTCTAACGCGGCCCAATCATTATCTGTCAGAAAAAACTCGTCTGCACTCAGGTCCATCGCCTTGGGGCTTTTCTGATTAAGTACCTGCTCATTATTGAGTATTGCCTGAAGGTCCTCCACTTTGGAAGGTATTATCTTTTTCTGGTCGGTAGTTGCGTCCAAATATTTCTTGCAGCTCATATATTGAAGAACAAGAAACATGGCTAGTAGTATTGCGATCGTAGTCCTCATAAAAATGAATTAGTTTATCTAGAAGAAAAACCTGGCACCAAATGAAACGCTGGCATCTGCGCGCATTAGTTGGCTATCCGGATCAATGTCATGCTTATTTTTTTTCCAGATGATTCCCGGATTGGTCAACGTAGCATAGATCTGAATGTTATCAATGAGCGCTCCGGCGATCTTCTTCCGCACAAATTCGTAGTTCACATTCACGTACCCGACCCTTACATGGTCACCCTTTGTCACCAGATCGTTTGACATGGCGTAGAAAAGCCCTCTGTTACTTCCATTAGGTATAATAAGAGAAGGAACAGTTGTAAAACGCTCATCTCCCTTTTTCTTCCAACGCTGATAATAATCCCCATGGCTGGTTTGTTTATTGGCCAGGTCATCATAATTGATGGACGATCTTCTGAAATAATATCCCAGCTTGTATATAAGACAGGTTGTGATCGTCAGGTTTTCAAATTTGATAGCGGTACTAAATGAGCCTGATAATTTAGGCAGTGTGCTCCCGGCAAAATCAAGGTCTTCTACTCTACCCCCCAGGATCTTGTCATAGTCCATACTGATCTGTTGGTCCAGATAACCTCTTGGATCTCCCGTAGCAGGATCAAGTTTTGCTGACCGGAAAGAGAACAACGGATACAGTGTAAATCCCTCCAGGCCCATTGGCTTTCCACTTGCCGCTGTCAGGGCGGCCAGCATATCTTTACTCATAAGCCTGGTAACCCTGTCGGAATAATAATTGGCGACCAGATTGAAGTTCAGGTTAAACGCACCTATTTTATTCTCTGAATTGAGTTCGATATCCATGCCTCTTCCTTTCATCTCCCCAAAATTCCTTAAAACAGTGTTCCTCCCGAGTCCTGCTGTAATATCAACAGGGCCTCCGCCATATAGGTCCTGCATGCGTTTGCTATAGAATTCAATACTCCCTGAAAGCCTTCCGTTCTTTATGCGAAAGTCAATTCCTGCATTCAACATTTTGATCACCTCCCACTTCAGGTCCGGATTATTATTATTATCGATCACGGCATACCTTGAATTTGCCGGATCGTTCATGCCCATGTACCGGATGGTTGTTTCTCCTATGTTGTCCGCGTCAACTCCTCCACTCTCACCATAGGAAAACCTCAGCTTCAGATCGGACAGCCATTTGGAACGATAAAAACGTTCCTTTGAAATAAACCATGCGGCGCCCGAAGCCAACAGGGGCTTCCATCTGTTCTTCGTATTTTCCCCAAACGAATTAGTGGCATCACGCTTTCCACTAATGTAAAATGTATACCTGCCGTCCCATGTATAAGTGGCGTTTCCATAGGTAGAGATGTAATGGATCTCTTTTTTCTCAAATATGGAAGTATTCGGAATTTTCGTTGGTGCTTTAGTGGCTAAATGGGGATAATACTTTTCAAAGTCCATCTCCTGTATGTTAGCGGCATCATTACCTATTCCATACGTTCTGGACGACCTTACATCTGTGGCAAAGCTGCTCACTGCCCCTCCGGCTATGGCTACAATCTGATGTTTATTGTATTTCCGTTCAAAATTCAATTGTACACGACCATCGTGTCCCGTCTGGTCATCCGCATAACGGTCTCTTATTCCGCCTTTCGGTATAAAATTCCTTACTGTGTCCTTTGTATAGTCAATCTGTGAGAAACTGTTGATCAGGTCCCGGGTAAAGTAGCTCTGCATATCCTGATCAAGACGTCTTTCCATTTTCTGATGTTGGTAGTTATATTTCAATGAAACAAAAAAGCTGCTGCTGAATTTATAATCAAGGTTCCACTCCACATTCAGGCCGCGAACATTTGTTCTGTCTATACTATGCTTATAGTCCTGTAGTGGATAGTACCGCCAGTCCAGGAGCCGTCCTCCACCGAATGTATCAATATATTCTTTGCGGTAGTTATTGTAGGTATATAGGGGATTTTCTTCTCCATTTTGACCCAGGAGCTGTGTGTACTGCGGTCCTTTGAAATCTTTGTATGCGGGTTTACCGCTCCTGCTGTTGCTATGGGTAAAAAATGCATTGGTGGTGAATTCAAGTTTTTTTGTTGGCCTGAAAGCATGTGACAACCGGCTGGTATAGCGTTCGTATCTTTCACCCAGTGTGCCTTTATTCCTGTCCAAGCCCAGGGAAAACAGCCATGCATGTTTGCGCGTGCCGCCATTCAAACTAACCGCATATTGCTGATTCAGTTTGTTTTCTAAGAGATATCGCTGGAACTCATTTCGGACATCCGAGGCCCTTAGCTTATCAAGTTGCGCATTGGTTTCCGGGGTTGAGAGCAAGCCCTGCCGCTCTTTCAAAAGTATACTTCCCACCGGTGTTGGTGAATAATAGGCGAGATGAGGTAGTTTACTATCATAGTACCCTTTTCTAAACAAATTCATTTCCTCATTGATGAGGTCAGCAGAGGACATGGTATTTATGGAGAACAGGTCTGGTTTCCTGCCAATCGTTACGTTTGCATTAAATGTTACACAGAGGGGAGTGTCATATGTACCCTTCTTTGTAGTAATAACTATTACGCCATTACCAGCTTTCACACCCCAGATAGAAGCCGCAGCGGCATCCTTTAACAGGGTGATACTTTCTATATCATTGGGGTTTATATTCTCCTGCCTGCCATGGAAGGGGAAGTTATTCAGAATAATGAGCGGTTCCTTATCTCCAGAAAAAGTACTGGGGCCACGAATCATCAGGCCGGTACCAGTTGGTTCAAGATGTTTGGGTATGGAAGACATCCCGCTTGTAATAAACGGAAGCCTGGATAAGATGTCTGTACTTACCTGCTCATTTGCCCGTTTATGGTCAATCCTGCTAAAAGAACCGGCAGAACTATCTTTCCTGATCTTCTGGTATCCATTAGATACTATCTCCACACCGGTCATTTCCTGGATGATATTTTGCAGCACGATCGTGGTTTCCGTTTGCCCGGCGGCAATCTTTTTTTCTCTTGTTCTATAGCTGACAGAAGAAACAATTAAAGTGATACTACCGGAAATACCGGGAAAGGTAAACCGTCCTTCTTTATCCGTAATCACTCCACGGATCCCGTCTTTTAACACCACCGTTGCTTTTTCAATGGGTTCCCCCTTCTTATCCAATACCTGCCCCCTGATGGTAATTTCCGGAATGGGCTCCGGAGGCTTTTTCGGTGAAACTACTTCCGGTACATTCTCCCAGCCTTGTACTTCCTTGCTTGGTATAAACTGCACTTTATTCTTTTCCGTGCATTTCCAACCAACCGTATCGCCGGCAAATAACCATTGCAGGGCCTGCTCAATAGATTTATTGCGGAAAGTTCCGGTGATCAGCTTCTTATCATTAATAATAGTGCTTTTGTAGAAAAAGCGGACACCGGTTTGGCTTGTAATACTATCGAACAATACACGCAGTGGTATGCCTTTCGCCTCTATGGTAATTTCCCGCTCCATCATCGGCTTTTCAGATACTATTCCCTGCGCCCTTACAACAGCGCTTGCATGAAAAATAAAAACTACAGAAAAAATAAAAAATTGATAGATTTGTTTCATTGTTCTTTTGTTTAAAAATGGCCCCTTCCTTCCTAACATAGTCAGAAGGGGCTTTTGGGGTCTAATTTGACATCGATTAATGTTAGGCTCACTAACTAGTTTGTCCTATTCTATTTGGCTGATCTACGGGCTAAATTGGAAATCCTACACTCTTAAGACGGAATTTCACTTCATTTAGTGACAATATTCTTCAACTATTTTTTTGCGTGTTTATCTTAACTCGCAATTAACCATATTTCAATTTTTATCTGGAAGAATTTCATCAGTTTTGATGAAGACCATTCTATTAAAAAACACCAAAACAATAAGTATTCAAATGACAGATTATTCGGAATACAATGATCTCATGCTGTTGCAGGAGATTAAAAAAGGCGATAAACTGGCCTTTGCTGCACTATTTCATAAATACAGCCGTTTCCTTAAACTGGAGGCCTATTACCGGCTTCGGGATACTGAGTTAGCTGAAGAGGTGGTAAACGATGTGTTCTACAACGTATGGATGATGCGCCTGGACATCCATATAAAGTTTTCATTTAAACAATACCTGTTCAGGTCCGTGAAAAACAAATGTGTTTGCAGGAAGAGAAGTATGAAATCACATAAAAACGTCATGAACCATGTGAAAGAGATAGAAACAGACATTGATCATGGGTTCGATCCTGGTATTATGGAAAACAAAGAACTAGGTCAACAGATCATTGATGCCATTGCACATATCGCAAATCCCAAAAGCAAAAGAGCCTTTGAACTGCAGTTCATACACAACAAATCGCCTAAAGAGATCGCCGAATTAATGAATCTGGATCCTTCTAATGTCAGGCAGATGATCAGCCGTGCACTGAAGATAGTCAGGCCACTTCTCAAGAAGTACTGGTAAAAAATCATTCCATTATTGTTACCTTTTCTCAATTATTGCTAAAAAGATATGTTACGATCATTAGCCCGTTACGACCAGCTCATCGCCGAAGAGCTTGCCGGGATCATTACCCCAGAGGACCAGGCTGCATTAGACGAAGCCAAAGCGGTGTTTCCCGAGGTAAATGAACTCTGGGAGGCAAAACATGCCGTTTTAACCAGGGCCGAAGTGCAGAAATGGGCCGAACAGAAAATGATGCCGCCGGTAGTTTCCAACAGACCTGTCATGAAACGGTATAAACGTGTATTACTCGTAGCAGCTGTAATATTACCTATTTTTGTCACTTATCTTATTAGCCGCCCTACTCCCGAAACGGTTTTCCTACCGCCTCCTACCATTGAACTCAGACTGGAAAGCGGAAAAGTATTTGATCTGAGCAATGCACGAAAAGAGGAGGGAGATCTCATTTCTTTAAATATCCAGGATACCATCCTCACCTTTAGTTCCTCCAGCACAGAACAGGCAACACTTTCTGTACCGGATGGTAAAGATTATAGCATCACACTACCTGATGGTACAAAGGTCCGCCTTAACTCTGCCAGTAGCATCAGCTTTCCCTTATCCTTCAGTGCTACTTCCAGAAACGTGACCCTTCATGGAGAAGCTTATTTTGAGGTAACCAGGGATCCTAACCGCCCATTTACGGTTTCGATGCAGAACGCGAAAGTGGAAGTAGTAGGAACGTCATTCAATGTAAATAGCTACGACAAAAAACATCCGGTAGTAGCATTAGTTTCCGGAGGCGTGAATTTTCATGCAGGAAAGAAATCGCAGGCATTGAGACCAGGGCAGGCAGGAACATATAACGGCAAAGGAATAGACACCGCTAACTTTAATGCACAGGACCTGCTTGGCTGGCAGCAAGGCCTTTTCAAATTCCGGGACGCATCATTGGAAGATCTATGCAAGTTGATCCCCCGCTGGTTTGCGAGAAAGGTCGTTATTGATCAGCCGAAAGCAGATAAAGGCCTCTATACGGGAGACTTTGACAGAAATAAGACCCTGGAGGAGAACCTGGAGCAGCTAAAGTATTATGGTATTGGTTATGAAGTAAAGAATGACCTGGTGCATATCATCCGGCTGGAGGAGCCTGCGCGTTAACATTTCAATGCAGAATATCACCTAAACGAATTTTTCGTTAACATTTATCCCCCTGAATAGCTACCCATTTGTAGTAGTAGAACTACCTCTTTTCACATTCGTTAGGATTCCTCCTCGCCATTGATACCAACTGCAATAATAATGCAGTATAATCATCTAAATTTAAAACGTCATCGAATATACGTATGAAACTAACGGGTATCCCAAAACGTATGAAATGTTAAAATTCCAGGAACAGCAATGGTAATTTTTTAACTGCGGACATATTACAGTAGCATTTCTCAATTTCGTTTACACATTTAAATTAATCCCGAAAATTTACCATGTTGACCTAAATTTTAAACATTCAGTTATGTAATTAATTTACTTATAGTTTTAATTAGTCCAGGAAAACCATTTGGCGTAATTCACAGATTGAACCAATTGCATAAGGCGCAGCTTAAGACATAAGCCCTCACACTACAGATTGACATCTGAACGCCATTTTTTCAATAGTAGAGATATATTTCAGCAGGCCTCAGGCCATTACATTAAAAGGCACTTAGACATGTTATTCCATTTAAGTCAACAGAACTTCCCTGATGCTATCCACACGTCCGTTATCCCGGAGGAATACGCAAACCTCAAACTATCGGATCACACTGCAGATGTCACCATCGCCAATTGCTGCACCCTTATTCATCAATCCGTAGAAGAGAATGGCTATAGCCTATGGGTCAATAATTTCTTCATTCATAAGCCGCTGATACTGGATGTACTGCCGGACGACCTTACGTACTCCCTGTATTACAGCATGGAGAATATGGCCAGGTTCCTCAGCTACGACAAAGTAATTGAGGTGGCGCCACAGGAATTTCGCATCCTGGAACTGGCGCCCTGCCGCCACTATGGTATATTTTCTGAAGGCATATACAGATCCCTCCATGTAACAGTGGACGAACAGCATAAATCCATTCTTAATAACCGGGACTATGTAGTAACCTTGTTACGGGAACATTATTATGATATCGCTTTCTAGACAATTCAATTGTCCATTTTTTTAACCTTGTGGAGTCCATGAAAATAGTAATTGAAAATCCGGAATCAGAACAGGTGGTTGTGCAGGATTGTGTAGATAAAACTTTCCGGCTGCAGCAGATCAATCTCGCAGCAGCAACAACTACTAAAGGGAACTTTGGCCAGATCCTCTCACAGCATATCGCGTTTGATGAATTCACTGTCTGGCATTACGTATTCAATATTCAAAATCCCGTGAAAGTTTATGCACATGTGCATGATACGGAAGTTCCATTTGTTTTTTCGCTAAAAGGGTCTATCCCCTCATTGCTGAATGCAGAAAAGTGCTATATCAGCGAAGGGCAGTGTATTATTGCTTCCTTTCAATCCTGCGAAGGAACTATCATTGAACCAGGTGAATATGAGTTCCTTCATGTGGATATAAAAACCGGGTATCTTGCTGGGTTAACAGACATCTTTCCCCAGCTCAAAGAGGACATTCAAAAGGTCAAAAGCAATATGCTGTCCGATTATCGAGCGGTTATACCTGTAAAGGCCTTGTTGCGTATTCATTCTCTGCTTAAAAATGAAGCAGAGGAAATGACAGGAAAACTGATCATGGAAGCTACTGTTAAGCAGATACTCCTTTACACCATTGAAGAACTTACCCGGAAACGAATAAACGGAGTTTTGCTTCCATTAAAGGAGAAACAAAAGCTGGAAGCGGTACGGTCATATATTACCAATAACCTCGAGGGGAAGCTAACCATTGAACGGTTGGGAAAGCAGTTCGGGATTGCGAAAACCTCTCTTAAAGAGAACTTCAGGCGTCTTTTCGATAAAACAATACACTCCTATATAATAGATAAAAAAATAGAAATGGCAAAGTTGCTATTAGAAGAAGGAGAGACTATAACCGAGGTGGCTGAAAAAGTGGGATACCCCGAGGCCACAAACTTTACACGTGTATTTAAGAATCAAACCGGCCTGACACCGGCTACCTACAGAGAGAAAATAACCCGGCCGATTTGATCGATTTTTTTTGTCCGATTTGATTAGGATTGTGTTGAAGAGTTTGTTGATATTTGAATTCTGGTAAGAAAATAAGATATAATATTTCTATAAAAACAAACCCAACATAACCATATTAAGCAAAAGTCAATTTAGCAAAACGTTTTAATACGCAAACAATCCTCAGATATCAATTTAAAAGAACCACGATACTTCAATATCAAAACTCAAATTATGTTCAACCCTGTTCTGCGAAGGAGTAAACTATTGACCATAGCTTTTGAAATAATAATAGGTCTATTTATTCTGTTATGGATCTATACGGGTTTAAACAAAATAATAGATTTTGCAAATTTCAAAGTTCAATTAGGAAGATCTCCATTCATTCAACATTGGACATCATTCATTGCTATCGCCCTCCCTATCGGAGAAATAATATTAGCGATACTGCTTATTATAAAGAAAACCCGCCTGATAGGCCTTTACTTATCCTTCTCACTAATGGCGCTATTCACGGGATATGTATATATTATGCTTACTTATAGCTATGATCTGCCATGTAGTTGCGGAGGAGTATTAGAAAAACTGTCATGGGAAGATCATCTTATTTTCAATGCGCTGTTTACAGTGTTGGGAATAGCTGGTATATTCCTACAGGTAAACCGTTCAAAATTTTCAAATCGAAAATTTGAAAAAGTAATTCCTTCACAAAAGGATATCGCTAGAATATAATTATCTAAAAATATTATTGATCAATAAGCAGGATCCTGTCCTGCATAAAACAGGATATTTGTTAATCTTTATTTCTAACATTAAAAAACACATTTTTATGAAAAATTTAAAATTGAGTTTTGCAATTCTGGTTGCTGTTGGCGCCGTAGCTTTAACCCTGTCTACAAATGCAAGAAGCATTTTCGAAGCTTGTTCTCAAACTGTTACAATCACTAATCCTAACCCTGATGTTGTTTTCAGTCAAGGTGCTGCTTTTGCTGATGTAAACCAATACCAAGGTAGAACTGATGCCGTTCTTAGCGGTGCTGCTTATGACACAGAAGATTGCCTCGGAACTCCCGAACAATTCTGCTGCGCTACCAAAGCTTCTGGATCAGGCGTTGTATTGATCTATCGTCAAAATCCGTAATTATATAAAAGCATCAACTGAAATTCAGTTGGTGCTTTTTATTTTTTTAATACATTTTTCCGCCCATGAACACCAGACATTCTTTTGCCATTATAAGTATATTAGTATTCATAACTCTTTTTTTAGTATATCTAAAAAATGCAGCGAGTTTACCCAATACACAGAATAATGGATTCAGTCGTAAATGGCTTGACAAAGCTATTGCCCTTGATGCTACGGAAGAAATCAACACTTCATTTCAAAGAATAAGCGGGATATCTAACTCGAAATTTTTCCTTTCAACGCTAAAGCCGGATGTAATTACTACATTTTCACTTGACCTTAAAGCGCAGGATACAATCTTTCTAAACCTTCCAAAGATTAACGGATCATATACTCCTAATATACTAAATGTTGATTCAACTGATATTAGGATATACCTGCCAAACTTAGCACTTTCCTTATATAGCTCCTTTACCGAAAATAAATTTGATTCCTCAAAATTCCAATCTGACATTTACACCCGATTCTCTCAATTATCAGATTCACAAATTATTGTCAGAGCCCTTTCAGAAAATCAAACAAGGCAAAAATTCAAAAAAGTTAATACCCGAACAGGAGAAGTTCTGAAAGAATCAAAAATTATTGAAGACGATGACAGTTTTATGGGATTTGATAGTGATGGTACGCTAAACTATGATTCAAAAAATAAACTGCTCTTATACGTTCAATATTACAGGAATGAGGTTTATTGCTTTGATAGTAATTTAAATGTGGTTTATAAATCTAAAACAATTGACACCATAAAGTACAATCATACTAACTATACAAAACTAAACAAAGCTGGAAGTGAGAAAATAACCACGTCCGAATCCAGGCTTATAGTTAATAGGAATTGTATAGTAGATTCAGAGAATGGTCTGTTTTATGTGTTGTCAAACCTTAAAGCTGATAATGAATCACCACCTCTATATAATAACAATAACACCATAGATATTTACAAAACTATTAATGGGAAATATGTTGGCAGCTTTCACTTACCCAGGGAGGGAAAAAGCAGAATACTGTCTGCTGTTGTCACTCCCCCATACTTAGTTGCACTAAGCAAAGGAAATTTATCCAAATACAAAATAGATTATACTGACTTGAAATAAAAAACTAAAAAAAAAGAAACAGGAATGTCCGGTTTAAGCCGGACATTCCTGTTTCTATAAATTCTTGTCAGTATATAGGTGTTATCATTTCGCCCATCCAGAATTCTGTTGAATACCGGATAACTGCACTACATCATCTGGTATAGGGAAAGTATATTTATAACTATTAGGCTCAAGTGTATAAGTATTTCCTCCGATCGTTCTCGTTAATATCTCAGAAAACTGTTGTTCAGTATTAAGGCGCCTTAAATCAGTCCATCGTTGTCCTCTAAGAAATAACTCCTTCTTTCGTTCTTTAAGAATTTTCACTAAAGCGTCATTTGCATCCACTGCAGTTACGGGCGCAAATGTCATATCATATCTCCTTTTAAGAAGTAAATTTAAATACTTTAGTGCATCTTCTTTTGCACCAGATCGGGCTAAAGCTTCCGCGCGGATAAGATAAACTTCATCAGTTGCAAGCCCAAAGAAATAGGAGGTACTATTATTGCTATAATTACCCTTGAATATAATTGTCCCTGCGCTCTCCGTCCTGAAGAAAGCCTTTTTTCTCAAATCGTTAGCCGCATAGGTATCAAACAGGGATTTATCAATTTTGGCAGAGGATGTAAGAATGTTATAAGCACTTCCCAGGCTGTGAAAAATAACTTCATCGTTGAATACTCCTATAAAATTGGCATTTAAGTTAATTTTACTATAATCCAACAAAGTGCTATAGATCTTAAGACATGAGTCTGCATATTTACCTGCATTACTATAATCTTTCATGCTCAAATAAACTCTTGCCAACTGAGCAAATACAGCAGGTTTTGAAGCCCTGGTTTTATATCGGGGAGTTGTCGGCAATAGATCTTTTGCAATCAACAGATCGGCTATAATTCTATCATACGTTTCTTTAACCGTTGACCGCACTGTTGGAATTGTAATATCCGCTTCTGTCCTTATGGGCAACCCAATATCGGAACTGGCGGTAGCTGTATTAAATGGAGGGATGAAAACCTGGGCCAATTCGAAGAGCTGCCTAGATCTGTTAAATAAAGCTCCTCCTATTATCCTATTTCTCTGTTCACTGATACTAGCTGTTGATTCAATCTTCTCTGCCCCTTCCAGGATTACATTAGATACAATAATAAAATTATATGGTGAATTCCAATCAACGATTGCTATGTTAGGTCTGTTTTTTGTCCACGTATATGCATTAACAAGGTTATTGTCAAACCCTGAAGCCCATCTTGATTCCAATACGTAATGGCCATCACTTGCTACCTCCCCAATGCTTAAAGCGCTTCTTCCATTTATCGCAGTATTATCCAACATTGCTTCAAAATCATTCAATGTCTCTGGGACAGTTAAGTTCTTATCCGGCTTTTCATCTAGCCAATCTTTATCGCAGGACGTAGATAGACAAAGCATGGATAATACTACAATCACTTTATATACTGGTGCGACATATGTTATACCTTTTGCCATAAATCTTAAAATTTTTATTATTAACACGGCTATTTCTAACGCTCAGGGAACTAAGCCGATTTCAACCCAAAAGAGCAGTTAAAAATTTGCATTTAAACCAATAGCAATAGACCTTGAAATCTTTTGAAACTGACTTTCCGGATCAATGTTATACTTATTTGCTTTCCAGATAAGTCCCAAGTTGGTGGCATAAATAAATACCTGTGCATTCTTGATCATTACATTTTTCGTACTATACTTACCGAAATCATAACTCAGTCTTATATCCTGAAACCTTATATGATCTGCCTTTTGTACTAAAATATCTGATTGTGAATAAACGCTATAGGTCAGGCTCGCATCATTCGCATTAGGTATAGCTGGAATATTTGTCCTGGCTTCATCTCCGGGCTTTTGCCATCTTTGTGAATAATCAGCATGATCACCCAGACCATTATATAAATTATAGTAGCTGACTGAATTCCTTCTGAAGTAATGACCAAATTTATAGGTTATATTAAAGGATAAAGAAATACTCTTTACAGTTACCGTATTTCTAAGTGAACCATAAAATACAGGTAGCGTAGGTCCAGAATATACAAGGTCCTCTATCTTAGCTTTGGATGCAGCAGTTTGGTATGAAGTGATAGTATCGCCTGTATATACACGTGGAGTTCCTGAAACCGGGTCTAATCCGGCCCAACGATAACTATAGAGCTTAAATAAGGGATCTCCGACTATGGGGGTTCCCTCCGTAAAGTATTGACTTACAGTAGTAGGTTTTACATTAAAAGTTGTTACTCTGTCCTTATTATAACTAAAGAGCAAATTACTCTGCCAGCTCAAATTATTAGTTTGAACATTCATAGAATTAAGGATCACATCTATCCCATTCCCTTTTATCCTTGCATTATTACCAGTATATTTCACAAATCCCGTAGTAGGATCAATCTGAACATCGCTGATTAAATCTACCCCATTCTTGATATAATACTCTATTGATCCCCAAAGCCTGTTATCCAAAGCCCTGAAATCTCCACCAAAATTTATCATTTTAACCCTTTCCCATTTTAAGTTGGGATTCGGGGGGCTGATCAACGTAGCTGATTTTGCTCCCGTTAACGACTGAATCGCATATGAAACAAGTGGATATGCAGCAGCGCTATTGTTTGTATTACCATTAAACCCATATGTCGCCCTAAGGTTCAGATAAGGCAACCACCGGCTCTTGTAAAATGCCTCTTCTGAAATATTCCATCCCAAGCCGCTTGACCATAACGGCACCTGCCGCTGGTTTGCTTTAACGCCAAAGAAATTTGAACCATCAATCCTTCCACTTGCTGTAATGGTATACCTACGGTCATAAGTATATGCTCCATTCACATAAACACTCCGATAGCGGCTGATCCGGCCGGATATATTATCCAGGTAAGGGACATTGGCTGATCCAAATCCATTGCCCGAAAAATAGGGATACTGGTTTTTGTAATCTACAATTGAGATCTGATTTGTTTGTTCATCAAAACCATATCTTCTTGTTTGATTGAAATCAGTATTTGATTCCCGCATTTCAACACCCGCTAAAGCAACCAGGTTACCGCGTTCCCAATTTTTATTATAATTGATCTGCCCGCGAACATTCCAGGATTTAATCGTTCCATTCTGCAAGTCCAATATGCTCCCCAATGGTATTGCATAAAAAGGATTCGCAGCTGAGCCCGACATATATCTGTTTATCAGGTCCCGGGTAAAGTAGGTATTCAAATTATTCAAATTCCTTAAAGTAGAAGCTTCATTTTGATACTGATATTTAGCTTCAACTGTCAAACCTGAAAATATCGTATACTTCAATCCAGCCCCTAATCTCACTTCCTGCCTCCTTAATGTATTATCCTGATTCTCGAGTTCATCCAGCGGCGTATAGTTCCAGTTTAGTAAGGCAGGAAACCTTGCAGTGTCAATAAAAGCCTGCCTGATTGTTCTGATCGCAGTTAAATGATTACCATCTTTATCAGCAAGTTTAGTATATGGTGAAGCTGCAAGGCCATTTAAGCTAACTGAATTATTCTCATTTATTGATGAGGTGTACACAACAAAGCCATTTACCTCCAAATTCCTGATCGGGATATACGTATTGTCGAAACGTACAGTTAAGCGCTTAAAATTGTCGCCTACTGCTGTGCTCCTATTCCTATCATACCCAATAGATCCATAATATTTATAAATAGAGCTGCCTCCGGAGAAATTAACTGCATATTGTTGATTAATACTATTCTGGTTTAAATACCTGTTCATATCTCTGCGTATATCATTCCCCTGTAAAGCTGAAATTCTGGCATCTGCTTCCTGTTGGGTGATCTCGTTCCGTCTTTGGGCAAGTAATATTTCAGCCACTTCCGGAATAGCCGGGAATTCATTGTTTGATGGATAGGAGTCGTCATAGTCATTATAATAACCAGAGGCAAACAGTTTTTTCTGAAAATCCACCACTTCACCTACAGACATTATTGGTGAGGTAAACAATCTCGGTTTTTCGGAGATAGTTACATTTGAAACAAACTGCATGTTTGATCGTTGGTTATACTTCCCTCTCTTAGTAGTAATAACTATAACACCATTGCCGGCTTTCACACCCCATATAGACGCTGCCGATGCATCTTTTAAGACTGTTACAGACTCAATGTCATTCGGGTTAAGGTTATTAATATTTCCTTCATAAGGGAAGTTATCCACCACAATCAACGGCTGCATACTGGCATTTATAGTACTTATCCCACGGATGGTGATAGCGCTTCTTTTGTCTAAGCTTTGATTTCTGGATTCAAAATTCAATCCACTGGTAACATTTAAAACCCTTTCCAGGACATTAGTCCCCATTTGCCTGTTGTACAGTTCATTATTTATATGAGCGAAAGATCCGGTAACCCTTTCCTTTGGGATGTCCTGATATCCCGTAGAAACTATTTCTACTGCCTGTATTTCCTGAATAAGTGAGTCAAGAGAGATCCGTAGTTCAGATTGACCTGATAATTTTAACTGCTTTGTTTTATACCCTATGGAAGAAACCAAAATTGTTGTATTGGCAGGAATATTCACAAAGCTAAATCGGCCCAGTTCATTCGTCCCCTGCCCCCTGGATTGCCCGCGAAAAGAAACTGTTGCCCCTGATATTGGATTGCCCGATTTATCGGTAACTATACCAGAGACATTCATTTTCGGAATGCTGTCTATAGTTCCTTCCGCAGGATCTACCTTTTCATTGCCTGATGATTTCTTAGAGATGATAACTGCACCGTCTTTTATTCTCCATGCTACATTCTTTCCTTTAAGAATGATATTAAGCGCTTCCGGTAAACGTACCTGGGAAAGACTGATAGAAGGTATGATCTCACTTCCATCAAGCGTAACCTTTGAGTAGAAAAATGCATATCCAGTTTGTTTTTCAATCTGCCGGAGCGCCATTTCAATAGAAGTATTAGATGACTGAATAGTTATCGTTGCACTATCCTGCATAAAAGCCTTGCTATCAATAGAAAAAAATATAGCGGCAAGAAATAACCATTTAAACCGCCATGACGCCGAGCAGTAAATTTTGATCATAATCGATTGTTTGTTTGAGTTAGACTGTTTAATTTTCTGTCTAGTAGACAATACTGTACCCCATCACCTGTATGGGTGAATGCATTCGCTTCAAACTGATAAAAAATAATTGATCCCTGTAATATTCCCTTAAGAATAAAGGAAGAACATTCACAAAATCGCAATAAGATGTGTGCTGGTGTATTAATAAGTCCGGTGCTACCTTATTACATAAAGTACAATGAAGTAGATAAAGGAACCTAAATTATCTTTAAGAATATTTCGTGCTAGTCGTAAGTGTGTTCTTATGCTCTCAGTACCTATTCCCATAATCTTTGCAGCTTCATCGTAGGAATTGCCTTCCATATATACCAACTCAATGGCTCTTTTCCGCTGAGGGGAGAGAAAAGAGAATAGCCATTCCACTTTCCTTTTGATCTCCTGGTGATTAATGGACTGTATGATATCCGGAGGAGTACTTAGCCCATTGTTAGCTGACTTTTGGTAATAAGTATATGCATTCTCCTTTTTTGCCAGCGTTTCGTTTTTCCTGATCTTGGCCAAACACAGATTCTGGATCACTTTAAATGTATAGTATCGTATATCGCTGATAGAAGACCAGGTATTGTAATTCTTCAATACAATAAGGAAGGCGTCATGAACCGCATCCTCCGAATCTTTTTTATCCTTCAGAAACGAATAAGCAAATTGCGTCATCTCTAAAGAGTACCTTCTGTAAAATTCCTTGAAGGCCTCTTTATTTCCCTTTCTAAATTCTTTAAATATTTGCTTCTCTTCCATTTCAATTACTAACTATAATTCTCAGTTTTATGTACACTACTAATTAACTTTCAAATAATGGCAGGTGATTATTGCGAGAAGCTAAAAGTGAGGAAAAAACGGCAATGAAAAACATATTTAATGGTTGTCTATTGTGCTAATGGTCTCATCTTGATGCTTTAAAGGTGCAAAATTAATTGTTAATTTGTCATAATAGAATCGTTATTTATATGTTAAGACGCATAATTCATGAAATCTTTCCAAGCCAAGCCAGTAAAGAGTTATACTATAATATCAGCTAATTTTGGATTCAATATTTTGTTATGAGAATTTTAAGGAGTTTTCAAAAATAACCCGAAAATGATTAACACTTATTTGTTAATTCGGACATCTGGCAAAAAAGAGTTTTAAACCGAAATTTATGTGGCAGAAAATGAAAAAATGTCTTAACATACAGTATAAAAATTTAAATAAGAAGGAAACGCAATCAAAATACGCGCAAACATGTTTGTAAAACAGGAGAATAATACCATCATGGGGCATCCATTCCTCGCCCTTATAAATTATGCTTACGTAATATCCGTTCTTTTCCCTCATCCATAAAAGTAAAGTCTGGATTATTTTTTTTGCATAACTTAACCCTGCCCCATACCAATATGCATCTTATAGATTAATAGACAATTACCCATGCAAGAGAACATCTACATTCGAATTCTATCAATTAAAGAACATTTAGGAAATATTACTCCTGAAGAAAAGTCTATTTTGGATGCATTTCTTGCCAGCAGCAAAGAAGCACAGGAAATCCAGAAGGAGATCCAAGCCATTCCTAGAGAAGAACTGGCCTGTCTGGCAAATGATCTTGATGTAGAAGCGGGCTTAACGAAAGTATTGGAAGAAGAAAGTGATTTTGTTGCCAGAAAGTCTAACCCGTTGATAAAATGGATAACTGCCTCCGCCGCAGCTGCAGCACTTCTTTGGGCGATCTTTAATTACATCAGTCCGACCCACAAGACCAGCGCGCCAAAGAATGATCAGCTTGCCCATAACATTGGAAAAGGTCAGGCAACCTTAACCTTATCAAATGGCCAAACCATTAACCTCAACGATTCAGGGTATCAGCAAATCCTGGCAGGCAATGCAAGCGTAAACAATAATAACCGCCTGTTAAAATTTGACCTGCCGCCTGATGGCATGGAAGGCTGGAATACATTAACAGTACCTACCCGGCTTGACTATCAGATAGAACTATCTGATGGCAGTACCGTCTGGTTAAATAGCACTACAAAATTCCGTTTCCCCTTTTCCTTCTCGGGTAAAACCAGAGAGGTATTTATATTATCCGGCGAAGCCTATTTCAAAATATCCCCTAAGCCCAACCAACCTTTTGTTGTACATACAAATCAGGGAGATATCCAGGTATTGGGCACGGAGTTTAATATAAATGCCTACAATAATGAGCAGGTAGTAGCATCACTGGTAAATGGTAAAATAGCAGTTAAAGAAGGTGCTAACAGAAAAGAGCTGGAGCCAGGATATGAAGCAACAATTGAGGCAAAGCAAAACATCTCCGTCCAAAAATTCGACCCTTCAATTACACTTAGCTGGCGACAGGGGCTTCATTATTTCAATGATGCACCAATTACAGCAGTAGCAACAATGCTTGAACGCTGGTTTGATACCCCATTAATTATTGATAATCCCAAAGTTGCTCAAAGGCAATTCCGGGGTAGAATATACCGCTACAAAGGACTGCAGACATTTATCGATCAAATGAATCTGACCGGGGATGTGCTATTTTATTGGAAAGATGGCCAACTGCATTGTAAATAAAAGGTCCAACCTGCTCTTTCATAGTCTCTTATATTTTCTTTCACTTCTATATTATTGAATATCAATCATTTAATAGCTTGATTAATAAAATATTATCATGCCGTTAACCCTTCGGGCCATAAATATGCTCTTATAATATAGTATCGTTTACTAAGGCTTCGGTTCAATCTGATTATCAACTGCGAAAATATAGCAGTTCGAGTGTGCAAACATTAATATATTATATTATTTAATAAATTAAATATGGAAAGGCTACGTTCATTATTTTTTCTCAAGACAACTTTTGTGGTTTCAATAATTCTATCCACCACTTCTATCGTGAGTGTTGGTCAGAAATCGCAACCATATGAAAATGCAAAAGATGGAGAACAAATAGAACCTGGTAAGCCCTTTACAGGAAATCTGAATGAACAAAAGGGAATTGCGCAGCAGCCAAAGGAAACTTCCTCTCCATTCGTCAGATTAAATATTGGAGACAAGGTTCCCGATATAACATTCATGCATGTAAAAAATCATCCTGGCAAAACAATAAAACTCTCAGATTTCAAAGGAAAACTCCTGATTATCGACTTTTGGAATAAGTGGTGCATTCCCTGTATTTCCGCCTTCCCGAAAATGGAAGAACTACAAAACAAATTCGGGGATAATATTCAAATCCTGTTGGTCACCAGCGACAAGGATCAACAACTTCAGTCCCTTTTTCAGAATTCGGAAATAATTAAGAACACCAAACTACCTATTATTACTGCCGATACGGTCCTGAATAAATTGTTTCCTCACACCGCAGTTCCCTATCACGTTTGGATAGATAAAGAAGGCTTTGTAAAAGCTACTTTGTCAGACTACAATACAAACTCAAGTACCATACAGAAATACATTAATGAGGGTAAGGCTGATTTTACTAAGCGGCAGGATATTTTCAGCCATGAAATTAAATACGGTTCACTTCTGAATCAATTAAAAGGCACTGATTATAATCAGATGCAACAAATTCAGGCATATACATTATTCACAAAACTCAATCTCTATAACTCCGGATCTATGATGCTGATAGATACTGCCTCCAAAAGAATTCTGAACTTCTCCATTGTGGACCTTTTCAGAGCTGCATATGGAAATAACTATTTAAATGCTGGTATTGAAGAAGTAGCCACCCAATATGCCCATAAGGTACCGGTCAAGGTAACTGTAATTGCAAAAACACCGGAAGCAAGAGCAAAATACTTTTATCCTAAACGCAGTTCTCCCGGTTACGATGCCTGGTTAAACGAAAATATTTATTGTTATGAAAAGGTGTTTGAACCTTCCATAATGAAGCTGCCTCCTTCAAAAAGAGCCAGAGTTCAGGACTCTCTGGTAATAATGGATTTAGAGAGATACTTTACTATTAGCTCCAGTATCCGAAATGCCAATGAAAAATGCCTTGTTATATACAGAAGAGATAAAACGGAAAATTTCAAAGCAAAAGGAGGAGAGCCCCTCCAGGAAAAAACCGAGAAAAATGTTATCCGAATAAGAAACTATTCAATTTCAACATTAACCGCCATAATTGAAGGTTATTTCCTGGCTTATTCCGGAGAATATCCCATTATCAATGAGACGGGATATGAAGGCCCCATAGACGTTGACTTTGGGGTAGGCGACCGGTCAATCGAAAAACTAGATCAGGACCTGAGTAAGTATGGACTGGGGATTAAAGAAGATCTCAGAATGGTCAGAAGCCTGACATTAAAAGAAAACTAATCGCGAACTAATTTCTATTTACAGCATAATAAAAGAGGGGTTCAGGCCCCTCTTTTTTATTAATTTTAGCTGACACAACTAACATAATAATGGATATACCAGCATTTACAGCCGAAGGAAAACTACCTGAAGGGCTACACATCTGTACAACCGAAGCGTTCATCACCAGATTTTGCATTGGTGAAACACGCGAAAAATACATAACACGGATTCATGAAATATTCAGCTATGCAAAAAGAGCAGAGGCGGCAGCATTATTCATCGGCGGCTCATTTATAACTGATAATCAAAACCCCGATGACCTTGATTGTATAATTGTTTTCCGCGAAGACAAATACATCCCCCGTAATACGGAGAAACTTCTAATAAAAGGATTGAAGTTTGATATTTTATTTGCGTCTCTAGAAGCCCCTGAGGTAATTGACTCATATATAAAATTGTTTTCCAATTCCAAACGTGGTGGTCAGAATGTTGGTGTCATTCAGGTAGATCTCTATTCCCAAAATGAAGTATGGGAACCCAGATATGTACCAGATGCAAAGGAATTTGAAATCATTCAAAGATCCTATAATGATAGAAGTGTGGTGGATCTAAAAGAAAAAAAGGGGATACTGGTAACGATCCATGGACTATTAAGTCGTGCTGAATGGAATAGTGACGTTGTGCTTATTGCCAGTAGCCAGGATTGGATCGTGGCCCCTTATTTCTACGATACTAATTCCCCTGGGCTACTAATCCTGCCTGAAAAAAGGGCTGAAACCCTGGAGCGTTTTAGAATGTGGATATATGATTTAAAACAAAGACATCAGGAAGAGATCTCAGTCATCGCCTACCCTTATGGTACATTTCTCCTTGGTTCATACCTAAAAGGATTTACAACTGAAGAGGAAGGCACTCCTGTAACATTTAATAGCATCATTCTAACAGGCTCTATTCTCAATGAAAACTTTGATTGGGAAAAGTATAGAGGGCTTAGTGTTGGGAGCGTATATAATACCATGGCTTCAAAAGATGAATGGGTTAAACTTATGCCGCCATCAAATTTGAAGAAATATCTCGGCATGAGTAACGATTTTGGGCAATCAGGTATTAATGGCTTCACTAAATACACTCCTATATTAACACAAAGAAATTATGAAATTCTAAATCATACCAATTAGTATTAAGAGAGATGTGATTGAACAGAAATGGATGCCTTTCCTAAATGCTAACAGTGCATCCTTCAGCAAAGAAAACCGCGATTTTCTTGAACGAAAATACGGGAAAGTAACAAAGCAGGTCTAAGGACTTTCTTTGTTCCCTGTCCGGATCATTTCACCCCATTCTTCCATGCCGCCTGAAAGCTGAAACAAACTGATAAATGCAATAACCAGTAGCAACACGGCCAAAGAAATCCAGGAACATAGCAATGCTATTCAGCTTTTCTTCATCCGCTATAAAATCCATCTTATGCGATATATTGATGAATGAAAAGAAATTTCCCACAAAAAAATCCAACCCACTCCATGAAAAAGGTCTATCAGCATTAATACTGATAAAATATAAGGTATAAATAGAGAATAGTACGAAAAAAGAAAAGCCTAACGCCCTCTTCCAGCTTTCCCCATGGTTATTAGACATTTTATTGAGGCGAAAATTGAGCAGATTGAAAAAATCTTCGTTCCACCATTTACTAAAAGGCGTGCCTGTTCTTCCTGCATCTCTTAAAGACAATAAGCGCTCCTGGTTAGCCATGGCTTTTGAATGGTACCATGTTGACGTAACAACATCTCCCTGATTTGAAAATATTCTTTTCAATTGGTTATAAACAGAGATCTTCTGTTCGAAGTAAATCTCGTCCGGCAGATCATTTCCTGGTTTACTATTATAGATACCTATTTTATCCTTAGGAAGTTTAGCGCCATTGATAAATACTTCCAGCAGCCTGCTATCCTTATACTCAAAATTAAAACCAGTCAAATCACCTCCTGTAATTTCTGTTCTACCCAATGAACTGTTAACAATTCTAAAAAGTGGTTTTTTATGCCCTGCCAACATGCAGTCAGTTTTGATCTTTTCCAATTGCGTTTCATATGCACTTTCTTGCTTCTGCAACATTTCCCTTTTGAAATCATTAATGTCAGCTACCGAAGTAGAATCTTCCTTTTTGAGCATGTTTTCATTCACATATGCCAGGATAGAGGGCTGCCATATAAAAGGTTCCCTGGAAGTTCTTATGTTCCTAAATATAATCTGGCCCTGCACCAATAGTTCCTGTAATTGAGCAATATAGATCTTACTATTGGTGATGGACATTACCGCATCCTTCAATATAGAAGTCTTATGCAGATTGAGATAATTGATCATACAGGAATCAATGTATAATTCAACTTTTGTACCCGGCTGCCAGCTCAATTGATGCAAACAACAATTATAAAATTTCATAATACTTGCTGTAGCATTACGTAATAAGATATTACAATAATTGTCCCTTATATCCACTTTCTTTACATCTCCCTCATCAATTACAATGTCTCCGCTCTGGCTTTCGCCTTGAATTTCAAGCGATTCAAGATGACTGTTCCGGCAAACAGTAACAGGCCCGCTCAAGCTGCGGTTGTCAATTTCAATTGATCTGCACTTGCCAATATTGTCTAACGTTACCGATTCACACTGGCTGCTGTCATTTATGCAAATATGACTGGCCTCGCTACTATTCTCTATTAGAATAGAATCGCTTCGGCTATTCTGCGTAATAGTAATACGGCCACTCTGGCTTTTCCGATCGATATGGATATATCCACATCGGCTGTTTTCCTCAACTAATATTTGCTTGCATTCGCTTTCCTCGCAAATACGGATGTACTCACTTTGACTTCTGTTATCCAACCATATATTCTGACACCTGCTCTTACGCTCTATGTTAATGTAACCACATTGGCTATTGACATGCACCCAAATGGACCCGATCTCCCCATTTATCTCCGCCCTAATGTCTTTACATCTACCATTAGATACAATCGTAATGTTACCGCATCTTCCCTCATCACACAATTTTAGATCTCCAGCCTGGCATTTCTTCCCAATACTAATTTTCCCAACCACCCCTTTGTTACCGATCTTAAGATCCCCCATTTCACTATCATCATGAACATCTATATACTTGCATTCCCCCTTATAATAAATTTCAATATCCCCGCATTGGCTGTATGCATTTATACTGATACCGCCACATTCGCTGCTATTATTGATCTTAAGATTTCCTACCCGGCTATTTTTTCTAATGACAACGCCGTTGCTCCTGCCACTTCTATCGATATGGATGTACCCACACCGGCTGTTTTCAATCCTGATATTTCGCAGTTGGGAATCATCAACCATGACGCCATCATTTACATGCGTAGAAATAAATATCCAGTCATTCGTATAACTTCCTTTTAAAATTATGCCGGGAAGTATACAGTTAATGAAAATAAACGAAGGACTGTAGCTACTGCCCCTTAATCCATCCAACAATAAAGCAGCACTCATGCCAGACAAACAACGCACCCCTGTCACTACTATATAAAACTGATCATTCTCCAGCTTATAATCACCAAAAGCTACCCTGTCTTTAATTTCCATCCCCTTTTTCCGGTAGAACCAATCAGTCTGCATAAATGGTTCTCCCTTTGCAGCTTTAATAATTTCTTCGGCAGCAATCTCGTATTTGGCCTCAGGAGGCGTAAAAAATTCAGAATTCTTATCCATTTTATTGAGTTAAGGCACCATATAATAGTTTAATACCTAGTAAGCAGGGTCACTAAGTTGGTATTAAAACCGGGGCGCAGCAGCCCTTTTATGTTTTTCCAATTTATCCAGTAGTTTTTTAAACCAGTATCTGCATTTTTCAATGGTAGCCACATCTATTCTATCGTATTTGACTTTAAAACCAGGAGGGTTAATCGAATCCGGATCCTTTGTATTAAGGAACTTCGTTATAAACTCCATCACATCCTTTAAGGAAGTATTAGTGATAATCCCAGCATCAATATATAAACGTACCATCAACGCTAGTTCAGCCTCTGAAAGTGAAGTATTTAATTTAATCACCATCCTTGAGGAATCTATTATCATGCTATCCTTCTCATCAGTTTCTTTCTGTAAAGAAGAAGTGGTAATCTGGTTTAAACGATCATCCTTATTGCTCCCGCCTAAAAAATCTATCTTCCATATATTGAAATAACTATAAAATATATGACTGATATTTATACTCTTTCGTGCTCCCAATGCGTCAATAAGCCTGGATTGAATCTTGTCTGCAAAAAAATAATCTTTGCAATAGAGATACTCATAGAAATCCTTCACGGGAGCAGGAAATTTCCTGAAATCGCTGGATGACATTAACGCATTAAACGAATTTAAATGTAATACGGCTTTACTAACTAAAGACATTTCCGACAAAGCACTACTATTATACGATAAGGAGAAGTAAAGTGGTTTTTCGTTCAGCGCATCTTTTCCCTGGGAAATCCTTTTCAGATCATAGATAAATATTGCTAATAGAAACTCCTTCCAGTTGTTCCCGCAATCCAGCACCATATTCTTTTCTTCACACATTCGCCTCCAGAACTTTAATGAATTTAATGTGAACAAATAATTGGTATAGTAATCCTGCCTGTAAAGTTTTAGTATATCCCGTATGGCCGCATTTTCAGCAGGCAACATCTCCTCAAATAAAAAGGTATGTGCAATAATTTTATGAAATGTTTCAAACTTATCAATGACATGTTTCCCTTTCTCCGAAGGTTGCACAAATCCATTATAGAACTGAAGCAGTTGGTTCTCCAGTAGCTTGCTAACGACATTACCTATCACCAATTCCTCTATACCCATCTCAACACTCAGTTCTGCACATGTCGCCAGCCCCAATTTTTCAACCCAGGTAAGAACAGCTATGCTATTCTCATCCAAAACACTGTGAGGATAATCATTTAAGTTAAATTGCATCTTATTCTTCATAGCTATATTCTTTCATTTAAGAATTTAATTTCACCGATCCTTTTGACAGTCTCATATACTGTTGCTTCAACTATACCAAATTCACCTTCGCCCTTATAGGTAATGGCACTACCATAGGTACGCTGGGTTGAGCTTTCCAGCAGATTCTGAAAATCCCGGCCATAGTCGATTGTTGCGTCAAGGAAGATGATCATTTTTTTATTCAGCCTATTGTCGCTCATAAAATTATTGATCGCTATAATTGAAGCATATGTATTTGGCAGGGAAACGATCAGATCAAAAAGCTCTCCGTGCATTAGTTGCTGCGATCCTGCATCACCGGAGCTTTCTGCGTCCACCAATTCTTCACTAAACCTGGCGAGATGCCCCCTTTGCGTTAACACAGTTCTTATTTTTATCCGTAAGGAGGAAATGGCATCGATGGTTGAGGCAGAAGGCCCCCAGATCAATACTGAAACCGGGATGTCATTCACTATAGCCTCTTCTATTTTAGCCCTGTATCTTATCTCCTGGAGCATATTTAACTCCTCAGTGCGTCTTGATTTTTTTGGTGTATCCATAATTCAGAATATGATTTGTATCTCCTGATAATGCTTATATGATTAAATTATTTGCATAACGGGTGAAGAACAATCCATTTGAGAAAATATGCCGCAGATGAAGAATTATTTAGGTTAACAATTGATTTATAATTTAAGCATGAGCAGTCCGTTCCTGAATAAAGAGGGGCCTGATACATCCACTGTAAATTCATGTTTCCTCGTGTTTCCGTATTGAGAAGAACGTAATATGAATTAACAATTGATTTGCAATATTTTTTTTGACAGGTGTCCTTACTATATTAGGCTTGATAAGATTGTAAAATCCTCATTTCTTCCCATGCCGCCTGAAAGCAGCAATAAACTGATAAATACAATAACCAGTAGCCACACGTCCAAAAAAATCCAGGAACTTCGCCCATCCATTTAAAACTTCTTTCTCTACCATAAAATCGATCTTATGGGTAATATCCAGGAATGAAAAGAAGTTTCCTATAAAATCATCGATTCCGTCCAATGCAAAGGGTTTTTCAAAATTAATAGCAGTAAAGTATAAGGTATAGATTACAAGAAGTACTGAAAATGAAAAACATAGTGCCATACGCCAGCTTTCACCATGGTTATTGGAGATCTTATTGAGCCGGAAGTTGAACAGTTCAAAAGCCTCTTCGCTCCACCATTTATCAGCTTTCTCATGATACTGCAACGACAACAAACGCTGCTGATTAGCCATGGCTTTAGCGTGGTACCAGGTGGCTTCCACAACATCACCCTGGTTCTCAAAAATCCGTTTCAGCTGGTTATATACAGATATCTTCTGCTCAAAATAAACTCTGTCTGGCAAACGCCCTAAAGGTGTTCCATTATATATGTCTATCCTTTCCTTGGGCAATTGTGTTCCGCTAAAAAACACCTTCAGCAATTTACTGTCTCTATACTCAAAATTAAACTTAGTCAGATCACTGCCGGTAATTTCCGTTTCACCTAAAGAACAGTTAACAATTCTGAAAAGAGGTTTGATATGATCTTTCAATGAGGGGTCATTACTAAGTGCTTTAGTTTGCGTGTTGTATATTTCTTCTTGCCGCTGCAATAATTTCCCCTTGGCAATATAAATATCCCATATGATCTTACTATCATTTCTATTGGGTATATGCTTTTCAATATGGGATCTAACCTGTGGCTGCCAAATAAAAACATTCTGTGCTATCCCAATATTCCGAAAAATAAGCTGCCCCTGTACTATCAATCCTTGTAATCGGATAATATAAATTTGAGTATTAATAATTGAAACTACTGCATCCTTTAACAAGGACGTGCTAATCAGTTGAAAACAATTAATAGTACAACTGTTTATGTATAATTCAACCTTTGCACCAGCTTCCCAACTCAGACGGTCAATGTTACAACGAAACAGATGCATAAAAGATACATCGGCATTCCGGAAAAAAAAGCTGCAGCAATTGTCGTCAATTCTAATCCTATTGACTTTCCCCTGATCGATCAGAATATTTCCGCATTGGGCGTCATGAGAGATATAAAGGTCTTGCACATGGCTACCTGAAAAAATCATAATATATTCAGCCAAGCTATTATCAAAAACATCGATACGCTTACTTATACCATTACTTATGAGCCTTATTAACTGGCAATAACTATTCTGATAAATACCTATGGACATTGCAGTACTGTCGTCCTCCAGCATAATAGCCCCGCTTCCGCTGCCATTCTCCACCCGAATATCCCCTCCCTGACTATTATTACTTATTCTTATATCTCCGCATTTACTGTTCTCAGAAACTAAAATATCCTCCACCCGGCTTTTGTCAAAAATCCAGATATTCCCGGCCTCACTATTACTTCTAATTTTAATCGTTTCACAACTGCTATTATGGCTCACATTAATACTCCCACATTGGCTTTCTCCTTCTGTTAAAATGGATTTTATCCGGCCATTCATAACGCTTATATCTCCACATCGGCTCTTTCCATAGATGCTAACATTTCCACATTGGCCACTGCTATCCACCTTGATATTTTTAACCTTACAGTTAGCAGTAATCATCAAATCTTCAACCCGTCCTTCATTAAAAACCTCCAGATACCCAAATTCACAATTCTGTTCAACCGAAATAACGCCACATTTACTCTTATTATCGAACTTCATCAACGCACATTGGCTGGAGGCAATATGAATGCTGCCGTACTCGCTCTCATGATCAGCCCCAATATTACTCACCAGGCAATTTTCTCTTATTAGGAGGCCTTTACTTTTACTGCTTCTATTTATATGTAAGTATTCACACTGGCTACCTTGCTCAGCCCTCAGGTATCCAACCTGGCTCTGATCATCAACCACCATACCACAATTCACAAGCGTACGAATAAATATCCAGTCATCTGTAATACATCTAGTCAGAAAAATACCAGGAAGGATACAATCAGTGAAAATAAATGCAGGCTTATAATGAATTCCTTTCAATTCATTCAGGAATAAAGCAGTTTCGTTCTGGGATACACAATGCGTTTCCTGTAATATTAGGTAGTATTGCTCGTCCTTTAGCTGAAGATGATTAAACACTCCGTCCTCTTTTGGTTCTTTTCCAGTTTTACCATAACACCACTCAGACGGATTAAAAGCAACCCCTTTTGCAATTTCCGAAAATATTTCAACCGCTATTTCATGTTTAGTTTCGGGCATCGCCGGTGCCAGAATTGATTCCTCCATTAAACTAATTTTAACTTTTCAGTTCTTCCCATCAATCTTAAGGGTCCTCAAGGTACCCGGGATCTGGAAGCAGCTGATAAATACGGAATGGTTTCTAAGCCTCGTTTATAATTTCTCAAAGATGTTCTTTACATCAATCGCACTCCAGCTGTTATCAAAAGAATGAAGCACTACACCATCTATAGATCCATCCAACAGGTCTATTGTTTCCGTATACTGATTATAGGATAATACATACCTGCGGTCCTTCACATAGAACCATAACTTGTTACCAGCTCCGCGGCTTTTCTCTCCGCGGACTTTGATGTCTTCCGTGCCACGCCAAACAATGGCACCTGCAATAGTTAGGGCTACTTCATTTACATTTTTCGCATGATGGTTGGCTCTGTTCATAACGCCATTCAGGTATTCATTGAGCGCATTCATAGATTGGATTAAGATCATTTGGGTTGTAAGTTTTTAATCCCTATTTCAAAGGGATCGGGTGGTTGAATGTTATACTGTAGCTATAGCGGGTACATGTTAGCAGGTAAGCTGACTGGCAAAGGCGTATCCATAGGAACATAGAGTACTAGTAACGGGATAGCTTTCTCAACAAGAAGATTCAAATAATACATTAACAAAATAAGCATGTAATGATGTCATTGCTTTGAATAGTTAAGTTTCCCGGAGATCAGGAAACGGATGATTTGGTTGGTATTCATCATAAATAGTGATCGCTATTTATACTGCTACTTTCTTAAGACGGCATAAATTGTAGCATAGGGTGAAGATTTTCATGGGAAATATTACTGCATTAACATCTGATTAAGAAAAGAGGCCTTACAATGCACTCTTTTCCTTATCAATTCTTATGAACTTTTCTCATCATATTATAGTGTTCCTCTTGCTTCATCTTAACAAAGATCAGGTGGAAAACGCGCAAATACTTTTCAATACTTTCCGGCTCCGTATACACTACCAGATCATCGTTAATAAAGTGAGAGCCATCATTTATCCATGAAATAAGTGATTTGCAGATTATCTGTTCTTCTCCTTCAAACTCTTTAATAACGTCTTCGTATTTAAGACCGCCAAGGATATTGAAGTAATATTCCAGGATTCGCCGGAGGGTATTAAATATGGTAACCCTGTTTACATTCCCGAGATCATCCAGCTCTCTCCACAGTAATTCATAAGTTGTCTGAATAGGATTACTTTCATGCGAGATAATCCTGGTCTGATTATTTAGTTTTTGCACTAGCCAGTATTTCTCTTCGCTCAATTTCTTATCTCTGCTCCCCTTAAAAGTAACCTCTTTAAAAAAATATACATTATGCGTCAATATGAAGCATTGCTTTATTCCATCAATGCCTTCAGAAGCATACCTGATAATACTCTTAATCAGGTTACTTACAACAAACAAAATACTGCTGTCCAGACTGGAGACAGGATCATCTATCACTACAACTTTCTCTTTCGTTGATCCCGAACTGTCTGTACTACCTTTCAATAACTGATAGAAATAAAGGAATGTTATAAATGTGTATTCTCCCTCACTTAACGTATCCTTTGCTTCAGAGCCGTCCTCCCTGATTATCCTGTAATAGCCCTTTACATCAGCTTCTGCAAGCCTGAAGTTCGTAAAACCAAATAATGACAATATTTTGTTTATTTCATTTACAGTATGTGAAATGCTGGTAACCTGTTTTTCCTTTTCTGTGATCTCCGTTTCGAAGGCTTTCTTAGTAATTAACCTGTCCCTGATCCCGGTAGATATTTTCTCCTGAGCTTTTACATTATTGGCTTTTGCATCTCTGTACTGCGTCAGATCCACTTCCAGCTCAGCAACAATAAATCTCCAGATCTCTGCTTTTAGGGTATTTTTCTCCGTACCAATATTTTTCACCATCGAATTATTGGTTTCGATGGATTGAATATGTCCGTTTATAAGTACATGTATGTCTTTCAGAACATCTTCCAGCGAACCAAGTTTCACCGGGTTACTTGGGCTCTTGATCTTGCTGTCTATAATACTAACATTGTGTCTATATTGCTCTTCCAGCAGTCTGATCTTTTCACGAAGATCCCCAAAATCAATTATTCCGATTTCCCTCCCGGCAATTTCCTTCACAAACGATATCAAACCATCCACGTACGATATATAGGCACCTTTGAACTGGTTTAGTTCTTTTATCTTTCTATTATATGTTTCATCGAAAAAAGACTCTATTTCCACCTGCAGCTGAGAACTTATATACTGCTGGCAAAACGGACATTTGCCCTCTGACTTCTCCATATATCCAACCCCTTCCTTCACCCAATCACTATTATTCAGCTGCTTAATCAATCTCCCGATTTCAACATCTTCCTTCCCGATTATCTTGGCGGAAAGGATTTCAGCATTCTCCAATGCGCTGTACCTGGAATAATCAAATGGCCTAATAGGGGTATACTCCTGCAAAGATGTACTATATACCCTTTTACATTTATCCTTTATGCGTTCTTCATCTAACAGCTTCGTGGTATTGGAGACCTCCGCCAGACATTTATCAAAAAATGCCCTGGTACTTCCCATGAAACCCTTGTAAGCTTCTTTAAAAAACTCTTCATACTTCACTTTAACAGCCCAGGCTTTTTCCGCAGTTTCTTTGTCTTTGGCAGTCATTTCATCCTTCTTGCTCTCAAGAGTAGCGCTTAGTCCAAGAATACCCGTATTTAGCACTTCTATCTCTGTCCTTTTGTCGTCAATGAATTTTCGAGCTTCGGTGGCATCCTTTCCAAGGGTAAAAATCCCCTTTAAGGTAGTACCCTGGCCAAAATTCGCTTTAACAAAATCCCTGTTGTAGACCAGTGTTTCAAGAGGAGATGCTTTCCACTGTAGACCACAATCCCTGTAGGAAGCAGCATCTGCTATCACCTTAGACAGGGATGTTTTCCCGCTTCCATTATTACCGTAAAAATAATTAATCGGAGCTGGACTAATTTCAATCCGATTGGCATAACTCGCCGTTTTATGTATGGTTAGCTTTGTTATCATAATTTCAAATATTCCGGCCAATAGCCTCACCTAAACAAGAGTAGGTTAAAGGAAAAAAGGGTGAATAAAAAATAGTTATCCTAACTATGCAATCGATTTCTAAACATTTCATTAACTTATGCTGCCTTCTGTGAAATCATTCATCTTCACCGACCAATCCACATTTAACAATTTAAATCCGCTACTGCGGCCACATTTCATTGCTATCTTCGCATTTTGCAGAAGACACAGCTTAAGACAATATCTACGATGACCCTTATCGTTAAAAAGACCTAATTAGAAACGAGGAAAGTCTAATTACTACATTATGCAATTTTTACATGTTATTCCATTAGTTGTAAATCATTGACTGGTACTAACTATTAACGGCATAGCTATAGACACAATCCCTCCTTTACCAAGGAGACGGCAACCCATAACCAGCAATTGACTATTCACATCAAATTGAATGCGCCCATGTTAATTTATCTGAGCCAGCAGATCTGTCCTGTTGCTATTCGATCCCATGTGCAGGAAGGATATGCCAAGATGCACTATTCCATGTCTCATACGGCGGATATAGGATATCCATAAACCTTTACAAACCCAAAAGATCATATAACCCCATTGTTCATACTTTAACATTGTGCTGCCCATGAACATGCTAATTGAAAATCCGGATCTACTGAATGTTTCTATTCTTCCAGGCGTAATACCGTCTATGAAGGAATATGAAATACCAGTTGCTTCCGCTACTACTATAAAAGGAGATTTTGGAGTTATTCTTACACAACAGGTAACATTTGATCATTTCACTGTTCTTTATCATGTGCTGCAGATTAAACAGGATTTGAAATTTAGAGTGTTGGATGGTAATGCCGCATATATTCCTTTCCTCTTTGGGCTAAAAGGAACCATTAACCAAGAGCCATGTCTCTTTGAGGGGGAATGTAAACTTTTCTCCGTGCCACTGCTACTCTCCGGGATCAACTGCAGGTCCTCATAAGAAAGCCGCACACAAATGGTATCTTCCATCGCCACGATAAATTCCTTGCTGGGCTTTTGCGTATAAAAGCTGGTAACGCCAATTGCCACATCCCCGGTAACCATAAACCAGGCAGTAACATCTTTCCCTCTCTTTTCGAAATAAGCTCTCAATGCTCCACTGATCAAAAAATAACAATACCGGCATACTTCCCCTTTCTCAAGAACGATCTGATTCCTGAGAAACTTTACAATTTCCGCTTTGCTCCGGATCATGCGCTTTGCTTTAGGAGATACATACCCGGCCCGCCCTATACCTGCGAACAGGTTGTTATAAATTTCGTCTGAAATATCTTTAGGTTTCATGCAGATATACTATTGGGTTAATTACTATTGTTATTGAAGTATTCCTTCGCCTTTTTCACCTCCGGAAGCGTAAGGTCCAGAAATGAGCTCAGATAAACGTCCGGTATCCGGTCAAGACTTAGCTTCATATGACGTTGCATAAACTGATACCTGTTATCAGGGTCCATGTCTTCAAAAGCCCGCCTCACCAGCCCCACCTGGTTATAATGTATTAAATGCTTATGCAGCAAAGATTTCATTGCAGGGCTATTATCCTCCAGCCATTTTACATCCTCATGGAGGATCTTAACAACTACAAGGTCCTCCAGGGCAATCAGTGTATTACCGGCCGGTTTGTATTCAGCACCCAGAAATGTTTTGTACATGTCCATGCTATATGCATAGTCACCTGTGCTTCTGAACCATTTAACAACATTTCCTGCTTCTTTTTTCACATAACACATCATTATTCCACTAACGATGAAATAAGCATGAGTGGACTCCTGCTCTGCTTCATGAACCACTTCATTCTTTTTAAACTGGTCAATTTCAGATCGTCTCTCCAACTCCAGCATAATAGCTTCCGGTATCATTTCAATTTCCAGGAACGCAAAAAGTAACTGTAAATATGCCTCGTCGGGGTTGATTTTCTTCATAAAATGTGGGTTTTTAGATTATTGTTGTATACTTTCTCGAACTGTCTTCAATTCAGATAATGTAATGTCCAGGTAGGACGCCAGATAAATATCAGGCACCCTGCTTAAATCATAGGATACCCGCTTTTGCATCTGCTTATACCTATCCAAAGGTGCAAGCATGTGAATATGCGGGATCGCCTGATCCAATATCGAATGGGCTGTCATAAGGGTATTTACAATGAGTCCCATTTCTACGCTATTATCCTGCAACCAGTTAATATCTTCATGCCTGATCCGGATAACCAGCGTATCCTCCAATGCAACAAGGATATTACCGATCAGCCTGGGATCATAGCCAAACCTGAGTCTGAACATATCCATGCTATAAGCATAATCATTCTCAGCTCTTATCCATCTGACCAGGTTCCTGCTTTCATGCGAAGTATAACACATCACCAATCCGCTAATAATGAAATAGCTGTATTCAGATAACTGTTCACCGTCAGTGATCACATCATGCTGTTTGAATTCAATGGCAACAGATCGTTGTATGAAGTCCCGGACAAGCATAAGGAGTACGGGGAGAATTTCACGAAAGGTTTTGAATAATGTAGGATATGCATCCTCAGGGTCAAAGTTTTTCATCCGGTGGATTTTGGTTGCTAGATCAGGGATACAAATATGTTTGTATCGAATTATGGGGCTTAGGGGTTCAATTCGCTGAAGGAGCGAATGTAGGGAAAATTGGATATTTAGCAAAAAAGTTCAGCTCGGTTGGGTATGTATAAAGAACCTTCAGTCTATATAGACACTGTTCACAAATTCAACCTGTTCACTGACAGTGAACAGGCTGAATTTGTGAACAAGATTACAAAGCCTTCAGAAATTTCATGAAAGTATTGGCCTGTTCTTCTGTAGTGATTACCTCGGTTAAAGAAGAAGCATTTCCAGAAGCCACTTTAAATTTTAAATCCTTCTTCCCTTTAGATTTTGCCTTCTCTTTCAAAGCATTTATTTCCTGTAATAACTTCTGTCTCATAAATAAATGTTATCAAACAAATTAAAGTATGAAATTAATATTAATTCAAATGGGGTTACCAATCTTGTTTAACTTTTATATCCTCTTTCATATGATTAGTAATAGAGTTAATTATAGAAAGCAAATGGTTATTAATTTTTACAAAAAATTTCTGGGCATTCTTTTTCCTCCCCTTAGCGAACTCTTCAGGAGATACATCGAAAGATCCTCCAGAAATATAAGTTGTTCCAATAGTTGTCCCACTTGTTCTATACTTAAATCGAATATTTCCTATTTCATATCTATAGCGCCCATCTTTGAATTGAAGCTTAACAGTTTGGTATATATCAACTGCAATTATAGTCATAAATGTCGCTTCCCAATTTTCCTTGAAATATCCTTTTAGTACTATTTCTCCATTTTCTTTATCATCAAGCTGAATGACATCATTTGCAGATTTATAACTATCAACGACCCACCTTTTCCCTCTATCATATATAATGTTTCTATTTAGGCTATCTAATTTCTCAATGCCAATATACTTTACGCTTCCTTCAATTATCGGAAGAACATCAAGTAGGTATTGAGTAGTTGATTGTGACAAACAGTTTGTTGACATCACCAAAAAGAAAATAATAATGGTATTCTTCATAGTATGGATTTACAATATTATAATATTAAAGGGCGACAAACATGTTTATGCATTATCAAAACTAGTTGCTTACAAATATGCGTTTAAATTGTCTTATTAACTTTATAGCAGCGAGCTCCAATTTCTTAACCATTTGTTAATGACAGAAAAATACCATTGCTTTTCCTTTGAGAGAAAACGAATATAGAATAACATTGCCAATCGTCTTTTCCTTTGTGTTCGAGAGTAACATTTATCCCAACTAAGATTTATCGCCATCTAGCGAATGCATTTTATCTGTATAGTGGATTGTTCATGACTACAGACAAAATGTTTGCTACACACTTGCTCTGCAACGCTGTAGCACAATTTTCTTATCTATTACTCTCAAATTTAAATCCCTATGAGGAACAAGAAAAGGAAACAGAAGGAACTAAATGGCCCCAATGATATAAGATATATAAGATTATTAGGTATGCCTTCCTTTGAGGCGTTAACCAAAATTCCCAACGAGTTAGAAAAAACCATAGGAATTCCCATTCATGATTTTGGATCTGACGGAAATACCCAAATAGCCTCCACACAACCTAGTTCTATCTGGCTAATTATATCCTTAAGTTGCATTGCCTTGGTAAAATTGATTGGCGCAATCAGCTGGACTGTTGCAGTTATAAGAAAAAAGAGAGCGGAAGCTAAAATATTGGAAAATCACGCAAAAACATTGAACCTGAAAAATAACGCCTTGCTGATGCTAATAGAAGCACAAAAAAAACAAATATCAAACATGCTGACCGCTGAAGCACAAACCATTCAATCAAGTCATTATTCTCACAATGACCCAGAAGTATTGGCCAGACTCAAACTTTCTTTAAATATAATGGCTGATTTGATAGACAGAGGTACAAAGATAACTACACCCTCCAGCGATGAAAAATTAACACAGAAGTTTCCAGATTTCACTAAGACCAAACTTTAGAGAATCGACCGTTAAGCAATAAACGAACACACAGCAACTATTGATTCATCCTTCCTGGGACTAGCAGAAAAGGAATGATACAAACAGATATGGCAACAAAAACAACAAATACTCCTATGAAACCTTCACCCCCAACACCCCCTCAACCCGCAACCTCTCAGAAAAAACGATATCTATCTTACCATCCTTCTGCGAAAAAGCAGCGGCTACCGCCTTCCCATCCAAAGTCACAGATACCTTGCGCACAGCAAACCCAACAGCTAACGCAATCCGCTGAAGATCCAAATGCCCATAGCCAACAGAAAGCTCCGAGGCTAAAGAAACCGCAGAACTCTTCTGCGAATAAGTCCCCCAACCCTCAGCAGCCGTAAACGGAGCTTTAAAGTCTGAGGCAGAAATTCGCGGAGCAAAAGAGATAAACCCAGAAGGCCCATGATACTCAAACCCACAAGCCGTAATAAAAGTCCCATAACTCGCCATGGCACGAGCATAGTGATCACTGCACTCAATCTCATTGAAGGGATTCCGCTTGGCTGCATGGTATCTGTCATGCACAGCACGCGTAAGAACCAATGCTTCCTGAATCATGCCCTCAGCCATCATATGCGCAGCCACCTGATGCTCAAAGCCACTCATGCATTCATGGAAGTATCCCAGCTGCCAGGTAACACTTTCCCCATAAGGCTTAGGCTCATTAGCCGGATTCGTATTCATGATCATCCCTCCCTCACCAGCAAGCGCATAAGGCCGGCCACCTTTATGTGTTTTGATATAAGGCCCTACATCCGGCGTGAAATTATACTTCCAGAGTGCCTTTAATGCTGAAATAGTTTGAGATTTATCCAGCACTCTCCCCAACCCAACCTGGTGAGCCCAGGCTTGCCCATATACCTGATCAATATGACTGGTATTATAAGAACCTAATTTCTGACGGCCAAGAACGGCATCCGGCCGATGAATAAAGTACTTCCCGTTGAATAGCCTGGATTCCATATTCCCCCGGCCCAAAGCAACATACTTAGCACAAAGAGCAGCAAATGCAGCATCGTTCATTTCAAGTGCCATCACCTCACCCGCACGTACAGCAGCAATGCACAATCCTACAATCCATGCGATCTCCCCATCCCATACAGCATCGAGGGTATTCTCCAAAGGTGTATCCTCCATGCCATCCCCATTTTTATCCTGGTTAAAAATGAAGGTGATCGCTTTTTTAATAGAAGCCCAGTTGCGTTTTAAGAAAGAAGAGTCTGCAGACATCGTATGCTCCCTGTAAAACCGAAGCACGGTACCCGCCTGTCCATCAATAGCAGGATGTTTCGCATTCTCTGCCCGGAACCAGATCATCCCGGTTTCAGGAACAAAGCCAACCCCGAGATCTACTCTCTCCCGCAGATCTTTCTCAATGGAAGGGAATATCCGCCCCATGGCTTGTGCATATTGCCAAACATGCGTACAGGTACCCTCACAAGCTCCCACACCTTCCCATGCCCAGAAACGCCCGGTCGCAAAACGGTGTGCAGTTGTAGTAGCAAGACAAGAGATATTCACAAACGTCCGCTCCATGAACCACCAGGGCAGTGTACTATCATACCAGGTACGATGCCAGGCAAGCGTTTTAGAAGAGAGGTAATTGAAATGTTTAGCGATATATTCAGCAACAGAAAGAGCATCCTTGAAAGTGGCAGCATAATAATTACCGGAAGTTGCATCGGTTACCAGTTTTTCCAATGTACCGGCGTTTTTGAAATGCCAGGCAATAATAAAAGTCGTAGTAGCAGAAGCCTTCGGAGCAATATTCCGGTAAACATGCAATGCCCCCGTAAGCTGAGCTCTTGTAGCAGTCTCATGGGAATAGGCAACAGTAGAAGAAGCATGCCTGAAATCATTAACAGCAACAGCAGCAGCATCCAGTACTGCAAAACACATTGTACCGGCATCTCTGTCCGCAGAAGGAACAGTATAAGAAGAATGGATAGCCGTAATAGCAGTATCCCACTCTTTTTGCTGCAGGTAGCCATTGCCAGAAGAAACACTATTCCGCACAATTTCATTCCGGCGAAAATCCCCGCTATCCGTAAACTTCCGCACGCCGTTCTCCAGCCACCCGAGTATCTTAACTTCCAGCGCAGCTCCCGAGACATTCCGCACAGAAAAAGAAAACACCGTAGCCGGCAACCCTGAATTATCCGCATCCAGCGGAATAAAAGGAGAGTAAGCCTTCATCTCCACAGCCACCGGAAAGGAAGGATCAGCATAAGTAACCGTAGCCACCGGATAAGTAGCTTCAAATGTAACCTCCTTCCAATCTTCCGCACGTAATTGTTTAACAGTAGCAACACCATTCACCAATACCTCCACAGAAAACCCCTGATCTAAAATAAATTTCGAAGAAGCCACAGTAGGTGCAATATAATTCGCCCCATCCCTGGAACGCACTTTCGCCCCTTCATGCAAAGCATCCGGCCATGGGATCTGCCGGGGATCAACCCCTTCCTGGTTTTCATTGAAAATATCCCATAACCACAAACGCCCATCTCCCCCAAGATACAAAGTACCACAACCGATCCCGCCCACCGGCATGCCGATGTATTTTAACTCATCGCGGCTTTTAGTATAAGTAGTAGCTTTACCTCGCTGATACAAAGAACGCACCCAACGGGGATCAAGGTTTTTAGAAACCGGAATATTATGCGGCGCAGATTGAAAACCGCCGATACCGGAAGCCGGTAATTTACTGAGTAGAAAGCCGGATGCCATGATGCCCATGTTCCGGAGAAAATGCCTGCGTGGAAGAGCCATAAGTAGAATTTACATACAAACTTTCCTAAAATACTATTTCCGGACCGTAGTTCATAAATCGCACAGGATCATACAAGTAATGGACAAAATACTATCGGCTTATGAAACATCTTTTAGCGTAATTGTAAACACAATTCCACATTATGAAAGAGATCTCCCGCCGCAAATGGTTGGGCGTATTCACTACTGCTGCCGTAGGCGCAGGTGTACTGAATACTTCCAGCGCCAGCGCTGCTGACAAAGCAAAAACAGACACCTTTAACATCAAAGATTATGGTGCCATCGGGGACGGTAAAACCCTGAACACCAAAGCCATCCAGAAAGCCATCGATGCCTGCCACCAGCAAAACGGCGGCACAGTTATTATTCCTGCAGGTGTGTTTATCTGCTCCACGCTGGAGTTGAAATCCAACGTTACACTGCATGTAACTGCCGGAGGGAAATTGCTCGGAAGCCCCAAACGCGAAGATTACACCGCAGGTAAAGGTGTACCGCCAGGCAATGGTAACATTGTATTTCTCTATGCCGTGAACGCCAGCAATGTTTCCATAGAAGGGAAAGGTATCATAGACGGAAACGGCCTCGCCTTCTATAATGGTAAAGGGGATAATACCGGCCCTGGGCAAAGAGGCATCGGCGGAAACTTCGATCGCCCGCACCTCGCTGTATTCTATCAGTGTACAGATCTTACACTTAGAGACACAAAACTACTCGCCAGTGCTTATCACTGCGTAAGGTTACTCCAGTGTAAACATATACACATAGACGGCATCTACATTTACAACCGCGTCAACAAAAACAACGATGGTTTCCATTTCAACAGTTGTGAATACGTACACATGATCAACTGTGATGTGCTCTGCCAGGATGATGCCTGCGCGCTTTTTGGCAGCAATAAATTTGTGACCATCACCAATTGTTCCTTCAGTACCCGCTGGGCCATTTTCCGTTTCGGAGGAGGCCAGAGCCAGAACATCACCATCACCAACTGCCTGATCTATGAAACCTATGGCTGTGCCATTAAGATCGGCGCAGGAAAGGCAGGTATAGAAAACCTTAATTTCTCCAATATCACCATGCGGAATGTAACCGGCCCCATTGGTATTGGATTCAGCGGAGGGGAAGGGGCTTTTATCAGGAATGTGACTTTTTCCAACATACGCGCCACAGTAGTAGCACAACCCGTTCCGCATCCGGATATTCATTTTGAGTTGAACTTTAAAGAAGGAGAGAAGAATTCCTGTATCACCTTGAATGCCATGGGTTCGCATTATTTAGAGAACATCTCCTTTACAGATGTACATGTAAAATATGCCGGCGGTGGCACAGCAGAACAGGCAAAAAAGGTAGTACCGGAAAT